>JAWLBL010000007.1:0-289134 GCA_041687695.1 Myxococcota bacterium
CATGCCGGATGACCTCCCCGAAACGAGATCTCCGCAGCATGATCCTCGCGGATGGCTCCGTCAACATCGGATTGCTACTTCTGCCGGGGTCATCTAGGGACCCGCGCCGCGCCCAGCGCGCGGCCGGCCTGGACACGAAGGCCCCGGTCACCTCCGCTTCGGCGGGCGGCGGCCGGGGCCTTCCCTTTGCGACTCCGAGGCGTGATCCAGCGTAGGCGGCCCACCCAGGGGCTTCGGCCCTTCAGGCTACGGCCCCATGGGAGCCTCTCCTGTAGCCCCGATGCAGCCGCGATGGACCTACCGGAGCCTCACCCGTGACCTCGACGCAGCCGCGATGGCTCTACCGTCGCCTCGCCTGTAGCCTCGATGCAGGTGCGCTGGCTCGACCGTCGCCTCGCCTGTAGCCTCGACGCAGGCGCGATGGCTCTACGGTCGCCTCGCCTGGAGCCCCGATGCAGACGCGCTGGCCTTACGAAGAAGTCCGAAGCGTCGAGGCACGACATGCCGCCCGGCCACGGCCACGGCTCCGGCCACGGCCCCGGTTCCGCCCTCGGCTCCGGCCACGGCCACGGCCACGGCTCCGGCCACGGCCACGGCCACGGCTCCGGCCACGGCCACGGCCACGGCTCCGGCCACGGCCACGGCCACGGCCACGGCTCCGGCCACGGCCACGGCTCCGGCCACGGCCACGGCCACGGTTCCGGCCACGGTTCCGGCCTCGGCTCCGGCCTCGGCCCCGGTTCCGGCCTCGGCCAGGGCCCTCAGCCCCTTCGAAAGGGACGAGCCCCCGTCCGCGCGCCCACTCCTGGGGTAGGAGGCACGCGCGGACGGGGGCTCGCGGAGGGCGGACCTCCTGGGGGGACGGTCAGGTCAGGGGACCTCGGGCGTCGGCTGGTCGTAGATCCAGCGCGCGAGCCCGTAGGAGGGCATGCCGCTCGCGCCGGTGAAGCCGCCGCCGACCCACAGGTTGGGGCCGTCGACGAGGAACTGCTCGGGCAGATCGCTCAGGCCCGCGTCCAGCGGCTGCCAGGCCTCGCCGTCCCACCAGGCGACGTAGCCGAAGGGCGTCTCGTCGACCCAGTCGAACACGCCGCCGACGAAGAAGCCGTTGCCCTGGGTCGCGACGGTCGACAGCAGGTGCGCGCTGCCCCACGAGTTGGGAAAGCCGCCGGCGAAGTCGTGCCACTGCTCGCCGTCCCACATCGCGACGCCGTTGACGGTGACGTCGCCGGCCTTCACGAAGCTGCCGACCACGAGCAGGTTGCCCTGATAGAAGGCCAGGGCCGACGCGTAGCCGGCGGGGGCCGGGTCCTCGTCGTTGGGGTTGTCGTAGCCCAGCAGGCCGCCGCCGACCTCGACCCAGGCCTCGCCGTCCCACATCGCCAGGCCCTTGGCCGGCTCACCGGCCGCGGTCTCGCTGAAGATGCCGCCCGCGTACAGGGTGCCGTCCCAGCTGCGCGTGACCGCCGTGACCATGCCGTCGAGGCCGCCAGCGTAGACGGTCCAGTCGGTCCCGTCCCACTTGCCCACGCCGCCCGCGACCAGCCCGCCGGCGCCGGAGAACCCGCCGCCCACGTACAGGTCACCGTTCGGCGCCACGAACATCGACTTGACCGGCCCGTTCACGCCGTCGCCGACCTTCTTCCACTCGGTGCCGTCCCACTGGCCCAGGAAGGCCGGCTCGACCGAGGTCCCGCTGCCGCTCACGTCGCCGCCGGCGTAGATGGTGCCGTCGAGGCCGACCGCCACCTCGTAGATGTAGCCGTTGAGGCCGTCACCCAGCGCCACCCAGGCGCCCTTGTCCAGCTGGGCCACGCTCACGGCCTTGGTGCTGCCCGCGTTTCCGAAGTAGCCGCCCACGACGATGTTGCCGGTGGTCGGATCCTTGGCCACGCTGTTCACCACGCCGTCGATGCCCAGGTAGGCGCGCTCCTCGTTGACCAGGGCCTCGAAGACGCCCTCGTCGTTCAGCCGCGCGATGTTGAGCGCGTAGGTGTCACCGGCCTCGGAGAACAGGCCGCCCACGATGAGGGTGCCGTCCGGGTTGACCAGCATCGCGTTGGGCCCCACGACCGAGCCCAGGACGACGCCCACGCTGTTGGTGAGGCCGCCGCCGACCTCCTCCCAGCCCTCGGATCCCAGGACCGCCAGGTTGGTGGCCGGCTCCATCTCGGGGCCGACGCCCTGGAAGGTGCCGCCGACGTAGATCTCGTCGTTCGGCCCCATGGCGAGGACGCGCACCTCGTTGACGAAGCCACCGTCGACGCCGCCCTGCCACGGGGTCCAGGTCGCGCCGTCCCAGTGGGCCAGGCCGGACGCGTAGCCGCCGTTTTCGTCGAGCGTGAAGGTCAGCGTCCCGCCGGCCAGCAGATCGCCGTTGCCCAGGTCCAGCAGCGCGCTGACCGTGCCCGGCAGGGTGTCGCCCAGCGCCTGCCAGGCGGCGCCGTCCCAGCAGGCCGCGTACGGGGCCGCCAGCTCGCCGATGGCCATGAAGTCGCCGCCGACGCAGAAGCTGTCGTCGCCGGTGACCAGGATGGTGTTGACCGGGCCGTCCGGCGCCGCGTCGCCCAGGGCGCTCCAGGTGGCGCCGTCCCAGGTCAGCAGGTTCGCGCTCATCGTGTCTTCGATGCCGTCGAACTGACCGCCGGCGATGAGCGTGCCGTCCGGCAGGGTGGCGAGCGCGCGGACCGAGGTGAACTCGCCCTGGACCCAGCCGACGAACGACCAGGTCTCGCCGTCCCAGGCCATGACGTCGTTGCTGCCGCCGATGCCGATCCAGCCGCCACCCGCGGCGGAGCCCGCGGCGTACACGGTGTCGTTCGCGTCGACCGCGAGGGCCTCGACGACGATCGACAGCTCGTCGATGCCGACCGCGGCCCAGTCGGCGCCGTCCCAGACCGCGATGTTCTTGGCCAGCGCCGAGCCGGCCACGTTGAACTCGCCGCCGGCGTACACGTGCCCGTCCGAGGTACGGGTCAGGGCATAGACGCGCGCGCCGGAGTCACCGAGCATGCCCGGCGACGAGAAGTCGAGGCTCCAATGGCCGGGCAGCGGCTCGAGCATCGACTCGACCGGGGGCTCGGTGGGGCCGGTGTCGGTCTCGCCAGCGTCGTCGGCGTCGCCGGGGTCCACGTCCTCGGTGGCGTCCGGCTCCTGGACGTCGGGGTCGACGTCGAGGTCGCCTGTGTCTTCGATCGCGTCGGGCTCCGTGGCGTCGGGCTCCGTGGCGTCGGGCTCCGTGGCGTCGGGCTCCGTGGCGTCGGGCTCCGTGGCGTCGGGCTCCGTCGTGTCGGGCTCCGTCGTGTCGGGCTCCGTCGTGTCGGGCTCCGTCGTATCGGGCTCCGTCGTGTCGGCGTCGGGGGAGGCATCCTCGACGGGGGTCGTCGCCGGGTCGTCGCCACAATGGGCGGTCACGAGGCCCACCGACGCCGTGAGCGCGATCGCGAGGCCACGGTGGAGGACAGAACGAAGCTTCACAGGTGAATCCTCTGTGGGGGGTGAGGTCGGGAGCTCGCCCGGTCGGCTGGGAGAGAGACGCGGCGGACGGCTCCCGTTGAGCACACACGCGACGCCGCAGCCAAGCAGGGCGCGTGCCAGAGTGTCTAAGTGGCGGAGATCACAAGCTACTGGGCCGAGCGTGGGGCGTGCTGGGTGTGGCGATGGTGCACATGTGTCGCCATCGTGTGGCGAAGAAGTGTGGAATTACGCAACACGGAGGCGCTGGGAGGCGGGATTCGGGCTGGTTCAGACGCGTCGAGGTAGGCTGGCCCGCGACGAGCGGAGGCGAGGGATGGCGAAGACCAAGGAAGAGCCCAAGCGGCGGGGGAGCCGGCTGGTCGAGCAGCTGCCTCGGCCGCGCAAGAAGAAGACGCGCTCGCGGCCCGGGGCGCCGCCGGGGACCATTCGGCACGATCCGGCCTTGGGGCGGCCGAGGCTGGACGTCATCGGCTACGGCCCGGAGGGGTTCGAGGAGGCGGACGTCAGCGGCCCCGAGGAGTTGGCGGGCTGGATGGGGCGCCACGCCGTGCTGTGGATCAACGTCGTGGGGCTGGGCGACGCCGAGGTGGTGCGCGCGGTCGGCGAGCTGGCGGGCGTGCACAAGCTCGCGCTCGAGGACGCGGTGAACGTCCACCAGCGGCCCAAGTGCGAGGCCTACGGCGAGGACGTGTTCGTCGTCGCGCGGATGCCCCACGCGGGCGAGGCGCTCGAGACCGAGCAGCTGAGCGTGTTCGTCAAGCCGGGGCTGGTCGTGACGTTCCAGGAGCGCCCCGAGGACACGCTCGGGCACGTGCGCGACCGGCTGCGCCGCAGCTCGGGGCGACTGCGGCAGACCGGCTCGGACTACCTGGCCTACGCCATCCTGGACGCGCTCGTCGACGGCTACTTCCCCGTCCTCGACGACTACGGCGAGCGCCTCGAGGGCATCGAGGACGAGATGATCTCGGCGCCCACCGAGGCCTCCGTGCAGCGCCTGCACCAGGCACGCCGCGATCTCTTGACGCTCCGGCGCGCCATCTGGCCGCTGCGCGAGGCGGTCAGCGCCTTGCTGCGCGAGCCCATCGCGGTCATCGGCGAGGACACGCGCCTGTACCTGCGCGACTGCTACGACCACACCATCCAGATCATGGATCTGGTCGAGACCTACCGCGAGCTCGCCTCCGGCCTGATGGACATCTACCTGTCGAGCGTGTCCAACCGCATGAACGAGGTGATGAAGATCCTGACCGTCATCGCCACCATCTTCATCCCGCTGACCTTCATCGCCGGTGTCTACGGCATGAACTTCGACCCGGCGCTGTCGCCGTGGAGCATGCCCGAGCTGCGCTCTCCCTACGGCTACCCGATCGTGATGGGGGTGATGGCGCTGCTCGCCGTCGTCATGCTGCTCTTCTTCCGTCGCAGAGGCTGGCTGGGCGGGACCCAGCGGCCGTCGGACGACCGCTGAGCTCCCACCCAGGACGCCCTCAGGGCAGCTCGATCTGGAACACCCCCAGGAGATCCTCGGTGGTGCTCAGGTAGGTGCGAGGCTCTCCCGCCTTTTGCGCGAAGCTGGCGACCTGGAACTGATAGATGAGGCCCGGAGACAGCGCCGCGCTCTCGGGCAGGTCGTAGCTGACCGAGCTCGAGCCCGTCACGCGTGGCACCTCCAGGTCTTCGAACACCAACTCGCCCGTCGCGTCATGGACGCGCAGCTCGTAGCCGTCCTCGGACGAGTCGTCGGCCCAGCTCAACGTAGGCGTAGTCGTCGCGACGACCTCCAGCGCCTCCGCACCCGGAGAGACCACCGCCAAGGCCTCGGTGACCTTGAAGCCGGGTACCGTGACGTCCTGCCCGGGGCCCACGGTGACCTGCTGCGTGGCCGTCCCCCCGATGGTCTCGTCGGGGTCTCGGACCAGCCCGTCGTTCTCGAAGGCCGCGAGGACCACGTAGTCGCCGGGCGGGACGCCCTCGATGGCCCAGGCGCCCGAGACCCCGCCGACGCGCAGGCCAGCGGGCGCCTCGCCGCGGCGGGTGTCGTCGTCGTAGGTCGAGGCGACCGCCAGGATGACCGAGGTGACGCTACCCCCTGGCGCGTTGACGATGCTGAGGGTCCCTGAGACCCGTCCGAGCCCCTCGGCGCTGGCCTCGAGGACCACGCCGTCGAGGCGCCCAGAGGTCGCCGTGACCACCTCGGGTGCGACTACGAGACCGGCCCGATAGGCCGTGAGCACGGTCTCGCCAGGGGGGACGTTGAACAGCAGGAAGGCGCCGTTCAGATCCGTGATGGCGGTCGAGACGGCCACGCCCGCCTGCTCGGCGATGACCAGGACGCCAGCGGGGGCGGAGACGTCGACCGTGCCGGCCACGCTCCCGTAGCCGCTGACGTCCTCGGGGAGCGGGATCAGCCCGACCTCGGTGGCGACGCTGGCGACGACCCAGGTGGGGTCGCCCGCCGACACGGTCGCGCCCTCGAGCGGGACCGGGAGCGCCGTGCGTGGGGCGGTCGCGAAGGGCTCATACCCCGCGGCAGCGACGCGCAGGGTGACGGACTCGGCGACCGGGACGCCCGAGGCGTTCCGGGTCGCCGCGATGGGCAGGGCGAAGGTGCCGTCGGCGGCGGTCATCACGACGGCCGTGCGGGCGCCGCCGTTGGCGTCCAGCGCGACGACCGTGGCCCCGGCGAGCCCGTCCTCGGTCGTCAGGTCGAAGACCCGTCCGCGGAGCTCGACCGGGGCGAAGCAGGTCGGCTCGCCGTCGGCCACGGCCTCGCAGACGCGACCGGAGCGGCAACCCGCATTGCTTCCGAGGGTGCAGGGGCCCTCCTCGGCCGGGTCGTCGCCGCAGCCGCCGAGCGTTGCTGCGGCGCAAGCCAGGGCCACCGCAAACATCGAGCGAAGGGGAGTCGAAGACATTGGACCTCCTGGGGGATCGCGTCGACCGCCGAACGTCGGAGGCGGCCGGATGTGTATCCGCGAGTCTACGGGAGGCACCGGCCCGGCGTTCCCGTGCCTCGAAAGTCTTCGTATTCGTTCGGAGCACAGCCCAGCAGCCGTCCCGAGCCGAACCGGCGTCGGGTGAGGGCAGGGGGATCGCCTTCGGCGGGCGGCTGGGCTATCGTTCGGGCGGACCACGGTGGGGCCGGCGCAGCCCCGGAGGACTGGGGAGATGGCGGTGATGGACCCTTCGGCGGACCTGGCGACCGATTTCAAGGACGCGCTGGCGTCCTGGGCCTCGGGGGTCACGGTGGTGACGACGCGGGCGGGCGGGCTGCTCTATGGGCTGACCGTCTCGAGCTTCACGTCCGTGTCACTCGACCCGCCGCTCATCCTGGTGTGCCTGGCCACGACCAACCGCATGGGCGAGATGATCGGCCAGTCGCGCCGGTTCGGCGTCAGCATCCTCGGGCGCGAGCAGGAGGCCGCCAGCAACTACTTCGCCAGCCCGGGACGAGAGCCGACGGAGGGCTTCGTCGAGATCGAGGGGCAGTGGACGGACTACGAGGTCCCCATCGTGCAGGGCGCCCTGGCGCACGTGGTCTGTGACCTGCACGACAGCACCGAGGTCGGCGACCACCTGGTCGTCGTGGGCCGCGTCATCCATGCCGAGGCCGAGCGCGACGGCGAGCCGCTGGTCTACTGGCGGCGGCGCTACCGCGGGCTGGACGCCGGCTGAGGGGCGGGGGCGCGCCGGGCGTCAGCGGATCGCGTCGACCTTGTCCTCCCAGTGCCTCCCGTCGAACGGGCGCACCGTGAAGGTGTCGAACGCGTCGCCGTCGAGGCAGCGCACGTTCACGTCGACGTGGTCCGGGTGGGAGCGCGGCGTGTAGAACGGATGCACGCCGCAGGTGCGGCAGAAGGTGTGGCGCGCCACGCCCGTGCCGAAGCGGTACTCGCTCAGGGCCTCGGCGCCGCGCAGCAGTTCGAACCGCGTCGGCGGCACGATCAGGTGTACGAAGCCCTTCTTGAGGCAGATCGAGCAGTTGCAGTCGAGCGCTTCGGGCCGCTCGACCGTGACCGCGAAGCGGACGGCGCCGCAGTGACAGCCGCCTTCGTATCGGGTGGTCTCCATGAGGGCGACGATGAAGCACGCGCCTCGACTTGGCCAAGCCCCGCGACGACGCAGGACGGCAGGTCGCGCCCGGTGGGGCTGTCCGGGCGTCGCAAGCGCCTCGTATCGATACGGCGCGTGTAACGATGCGATACGATCTCCGGCTGGGTCGTCGCGGCCCGAGCCGCCGGAGCGGCCCGCAGGCGGGCGCGAGGGTCGGATCGCTCCTTGCTACACAACCCCTCGGAGTCCTACCGACCCGAGGAGGCGAGCATGCGCGCGAAGACGATGGCCCCGCGACGACCCCGCGGGCGACTCGCCACCACCTGCCTGGGGCTCTCGCTCCTCCTCACGGTCGCCCCCACGGCGCTGGCCAAGCCCGGCGGCAAGCCGGCTACGCCCGCCACGGCCAAACCGGCTACGCCAGCCGCGTCCAAGCCTGGGAAGCCCGCCGCGGCCAAGCCTGCCGCTTCGGCCAAGGCGCCCCGGACCTGGGACCGTGACGTCCTCAGGCTGGGGGCCTCGGCCCTGGTCTCCCAGGACGCGGCCCCCATGGTCGTGGCCGTCCTGGACACTGGGCTCGCCCTCGACGCCTCGGGCACGGCCTGCGTCGCCCCCGGCCTCGAGGCCCTCGACGTCCTGCCAGGCTGGGACTTCGTCGACGGCGACGCCTTCCCCGACGACGACAACGGCCACGGCACCCTGATGGCCTCGCTCGTCGCGGCCGGCGAGCTCGCGCCCGGCCTGACGGTCGGCGCGGCCCCCGGCGTGACCATCCTGCCGATCAAGGTGCTGGGTCACGATCGCCGCGGCACCGAGGCCGCCCTGACCCAGGGCATCGCCTTCGCGACCGCGGCCGGCGCCGACGTCATCAGCATGAGCCTGGCCTTCGGGGAGGGCTTCGTCCCCACGCGCGCGTTGGCCCAGGCGATCGCCGAGGCCGAGGCCGCCGGCGTGGTCCTGGTCGCCGCCGCGGGCAACCACGGCGCGGGCGAGCTGGCGTACCCCGCCGCCTTCGGCCCGGTCATCGCCGCCGGCGCCGCCGAGCTGACGCGCCCGCACCCGGTGTCCAACGAGATGGCGGCGCCCCACAAGGTCGAGCGCGCGCCGTACTCCGCCTTCGGGGCCGGCCTCGACGTCCTGGCGCCGGGCGGCGACCTGGGCCGGGACCTGAACTTCGACGGCTTCCCGGACGGCGTGCTGGCCCTGGGCGTCGACGGCCCCGAGCTCATCAGCGGCACGTCGGCGTCGGCCGCTCTGACCGCCGGGCTGGCCGCGCGCCTCCTCGCGGCCGGCGCCGATCCCGAGGAGGTCCGCGGGCTGCTGCAGGTGGCCGCGGTCCCCACCGAGGGCCATGGGTTCCACACCGTGACCGGCGCGGGGGTCGCCACGCTGCTCGAGGGGCTCGTGCGAGTCGCGACCGGCGCCGTGCCGACGCCGCCCCAGCGCTTCGTCAACCCGGTCGGCTCGCTGGTCGAGGGCCCCGATGGCCGCCGCGCCGTCGTCGTGGTCGAGGTCGTCGACGAGGCGATGGCGCCGGTCGCCGGCGTCGAGGTCCTCGGCCACGTCCGCGGCGCCGTCCGACACGATCTCCGCGCCGTCACGGACGCCCAGGGCCGCGCGCTCTTCGTCACGCGCCCAGCCCCGGGCGGCGCCCTGTTCGAGGTCGGCGTCGACTTCGTCGTCGAGCAGGTCGCCACGCCCGCCGGTCCCCCAGCCCGCGTCGCCCACCCGCCGCGCGCCTTCGCCCGCTTCGATCTCCCCTCCCTCGAGCTGCTGGCCAGCCTCGGCGCCGGCTCGGGCGGGACCGGCCTCGAGCCGTCTCCGTTCGTGCTGTACCTGCCCTGGCTCATGCTGCGCCCCTACGCCCTGGCCATCGCGGCCACCAGCCCGACCCAGCCCTCGTCGTGGACGGCCACGGCCCCGGTCGAGGGCGCGCCCGCCGATCTCGCCGACCTGGCGCCGATCGAGAGCCTGATGGCGAGGACCTTCGCCGGCCCCCTCACCTCGGCTCCGACCCTGGTCATCCTCGACCGCGCCCTGCTCGCCGACTGCGGCGTCGCGGCCGAGGTCGCGCCGATGGCGGCGGGCGGCACGGGCCTCGAGCCGAGCCCGTTCCGGCTGTCGCTGCTCGCCTACGAGCCCACCTACGTGCTCCAGCCCGTCGTCGTCCGCTCGTACAGCACGGGCACGCAGCTCGTGCACCCCGACGGGACCACCGCGGACCTGTCCCTGATGGCCGACGGCACCGCCGCCATCGTCCGCCTGGGCGCCTCCGAGGGGTGCCCGGGGACCCCGGCGCTGTTGACCCGCGCCGAGCTGCTCCCGCCGACGCTCGCGCTACAGGGCGCAGCGCACGCGCAGGCCGCGCTGACCTTCGAGGTCCTCGCCCTCGAGGGGGCGCCGGGCTTCGACGCCGTGGCCTCGGCGCTGACGGGCGCCGCGGCCGTCGACTCCGCGGCGTCCCTGGGGCACGCGTCGCTGGCCGCCTGGGCCCAGACGCCGCTGTCGACGGGCGCCGCGGCCTTGATGCTGGGCGCGACCTGGGCCCAGCTGCCGCTCCCCGCGCCGGGGGCGCCATGACGCGTCCCGACCTTGGCCCGCGCTACGAGATCCGTGGCCGCCTTGGGCGCGGCGGCATGTCCGAGGTCTACTGCGCCTTCGACCACGTCCGCGGCGAGACCGTCGCCGCGAAGGTGCTCAGCCCGCGCGTCGCCGCCGGCGTGCTGGGTGACGAGTTCCGCTACGCGGCCTCGCTCCGGCACCCGGGCGTGGTCCGGGTCCACGACTTCGGCCTGTCGAGCGACGGGCGCCCCTGGCTGACCATGGAGCTGGTCTGCGGCGTCGAGCTCGGCGAGTTCGCCCTCAAGGCGTCGACCCTGAGCGCCGTCCGCGCCGTGACCGAGGTGCTCGAGACCCTGGCCTTCGTGCACGCCCGCGGCCTGGTCCATCGCGATCTCAAGCCCAGCAACATCCTGATGGCGCCCCGCGCCGACGGCCGTGACGAGGCGCCGCAGCCCAAGCTGGTCGACTTCGGCATCGCCGGTCGCATCGAGGCCGGCGACCGCGTCTGCGCCGGCACGTCGTTCTATCTCGCCCCCGAGACCATCGCCTCGGGGCGGTCGGACGAGCGCTCCGATCTGTATGCGATGGGCGTCGTCCTCTTCGAATGCCTGACGGGCGAGCCGCCCTTCACCGCCCCGGACACGGCCTCCATCCTGCGGGCGCACCTGCGCGAGGCCGCCCCCGATCCCCGCGATCGCGTGCCGGACCTGCCCGGCCCGGTCGCCGAGGTGATCCTGCGCCTGCTCGACAAGGAGCCGGCGAACCGCTTCGGCAGCGCCCGCGAGGCGGCCCACGCGCTCGCCGCCTGGACCGCCCGCCGCGGTCGCCGCCGCCGCTCCTCCTCGACGCCCCGCCCGTCCAGCGGCGGTCGGCCTCGCCACCGCAGCGCGCGCCCGTCACTCGCCGCCCAGCGCTCCCACGCCGGCGCCGGTCCGGGGCTGGCCACCGCCGGCCCCGTCGAGGTGGCGCGCTTCGTCGGCGGCGACGCCGCGCTCGACGAGCTGACCGAGTGCGTCGGCGCGGGGCGAGCCCGCCTGGTGCTCGGGCCGCCCGAGAGCGGCAAGTCCCGCCTGCTCGAGGAGCTGCGGGTGCACCTGCAGCTGCGCGGCATGGACGCGCTGCGCGTCGCCTGCGACGGACGCGACGCGGCCTCGCTGCTCGAGTGGCTGGGCCGCGCGAATCGGCCCGCGGTGGCGCCCGGGACGGCCGACGACCCGCCCGACGTCGTTGCCGGGGACACGCCGCTGCTCGATCGGCGGATCGCCGAGGCCGAGCGGGTCGCGGCCCGGCTCCGCGCCGCGGCGAAGGTGCGCCCGGTGGCGCTGCTGCTCGACGACGTGGACCGCGTCACCGCTGGGGCCGAGGGCGTGGTGCGCGCGCTGGTGCGCGCGGCGATGGGCGGTCCGGTGGTGGTCGTCGCGACGGCCCGCCGGACGAGCCCCTGGGTGTCGGAGCTGTTCGAGCGCCCGTTGCCGCTGCGGCCGCTCGACCTCGAGTCCGCCGGTGCGCTCGTGCGCTCGTTGCTGGGCGAGGTGGACGAGGGCGCGCGCATCGCCGAGCGGGCGCACGGCCTTGGCGGCGCTCGGCCCGGCGCGATCGAGCGGCTCGTCCGCGCCTGGGCGGCGGCGGGGCGCATCGTGAGTCGCGGCGGTCGCTGGACGTTGGCGGACCCGGTGGGCGCTCCCCTCGAGCCGCCGAGCGAGGCGGCGTTGGACGACATCGCGCGCGCGACGGTGGCGCAGCTGACCGGCGCGGCCCGCAGCTGGTTGCAGGCGCTCGCGGTGCTCGGACACGGGGCCGACGCGCGGCTGGTCGCGCAGATCGTCGGCGCGCCGCGCGCCGAGCGGAGGCGGCAGGCGCCGCTGCAGGATCTGGTCGCCCTGGGGCTCCTGGCCAGGTTCGACGAGCCCGAGGGCGCGACGGGAGCGCGGTTGTCCCTGACCCGCCCCGCGCTCGCGGCGGAGCTCGCCGCCGAGGTCCCCGACACGCGCGCGCGGCGCTGGTGCCGCCGGGCCTTGGCGGTGCTGGGGGCACGGGCCGCCGCGGGCCTGCCCAGCGAGCCGGGACTCAAGGCGCGGCTGCTCGAGGCGTCCGGACAGACGCACGAGGGCGCGCGCCTGCGCCTGACGACCGCCCGCGCGCGGCTCGCCTCGGGGGATCTGGCGGGCGCGCGTCAGCTTGCGGCGCCGCTGGCGTCGTCGCTCGCGGCGGGCGACCACGGCGCGCTCGCCTGGGACGGGGCGCTGCTGCTCGGGGAGCTCGCGCGTCGCCTGGGGGACCTGGGCGAGGCGCGCGAGTGGCTGGGGCGCGTGGCCTGCGACGCGCGGGCGCCGCGGTCGGCGTCGCTGACGGCCGCGCGGCTGCTCGGCGAGCTCACCTGGGAGGCGGGCCGAGCGGCGGAGGGCGAGGCCCTGCTGGTCGCGGCGCTGGCGCGCGCCAGGGCGGGCGCGGACGGCGACCCCCGCCTCGAGATCGACATCGCCTGCGCCCTCGCGCAGGCGCGCATGCTCACCGGACGCTACCCCGAGGCCGAGGTCATCATGCAGGACATCATCGACCGCGCAGACGCCAACGACGCCGCCGATCTCGGGCCCGAGCTGGAGCCCCTGGCGCGCGCCTACAAGCTGCGCGCGACCCTCGGCGCCTACCGCGGGCAGGTCGAGCAGGCCGAGGCGGACGCGCGGCAGGCCGCGGCGCTCTACGCCATCGCCGGGAGCCAACACGGCGCGGCCACGGCGCTCGGAGCGCTGGGCAACGCGCTGTATCGCCGCGGCGACCTCGACGCGGCGCGCGGGGTGTTCGAGGACGCGCTCGGCCACGCGCGCCGGGCGGGCTGGCTGACTGGCATCGGCAAGTGCGAGAACGGGCTGGCGCTGGTGGCCTATGGCGCCGAGGCCTGGGACGAGGCCTGCGCGCACTGGGCGGCGGCGCTCGAGATCGCCGAGCGCATGGGCGACCGGGTCGAGCGGGTCATCCTGCTCAACAACCTGGGCTACGTGGCCGCGGCGCGGGGGGAGGACGACGAGGCGCGGCGCCTGTTCCGCAGCGCGCTGGCGCTGGCGGCGGACGGCGGCTTCCCCAAGGGCGAGGCGCGCGTGCGCGGCAATCTGGGCGAGCTGCACGCGCGGCAGGGCGAGCTGGGGCAGGCCGCGACCGAGCTGGCGCGGTGCCTGGCCCTGGCGCGGCCGCTGGGCGCCGTCGAGGAGATCTGCGAGTGCGAGCGGCGCCTGCTGGAGCTGGGGCTGCTCATCGGGCGGGCGCCGGCCCATGTGGCGAGCGCCGCCGAGGCGCTGGCGGGCCAGGCCGATCAGCAGGGCGTGCCGCGAGAGGCGCTCCACGCGACGCGGGTCGCTGGGGAGGCGCTGGCGCGCGCGGGGCGGCAGGGGCCGGCCAGGCAGGCGCTGGGGGCCGCCTGGGAGGGGTTCATGGCCCTGGGCGCGCGCTACGAGGCCGCGCGGGTCGTCGTGGGCGCGTTCGCGGCGGGCCTGGACGACGTCACGGGGCTGCTGGCGCCCGAGCGGCTCATGGCCACGCGCCGACACCTGCGCGCGCTGCGGGCGCAGCCCGAGCTGGAGCGGCTGCGGGAGGCCGAGCGCAAGTGGGTCGAGGCGCGCATGGCGCGGCACCTGGCGAGCTTGCAGGCCTCCCACGAGGCGGCCCGACGCGCGCCCTCGTGGCGGCACGGCCGCGCGAGCGTGGCGACCGAGACGCTGCCGTGACCCGCCGCGAGGCGCCTCAGGCCGGCGCGTAGCGGAGGACGCCCAGCCGATACAGCTCGATGTAGCGCGTCAGCACGGCGCGCGCCTCGGCCGACAGATCGACGAAGCGCAGCCCCACTCGCGGCGGCCGCTCGACGCTGACCCAGACGACCTCGCCCCAGAGCGACAGCGCCGGCCCGTCCAGCTCGGGCAGCCGCAGCGCCAGCTGCAGCCGCGTGCCGCGCGGCGGCGGTCGCGTCAGCCTGAGACACAGCCCCCCGAGGCTGAGGTCGACGACCTCTCGATCGATCACCGCCTCGCCCGGCGCGTCGCATGCGAACCGGGCCCGGCACAGGATGCGGGGGTCTTGGCGCTGCTCGTTCATCGGTGCTCTCACGGGGAGGCCCCCAGGATAGTCCCGGCGGCGGCTGCCGCGCAAACGCCCTCCAGGCCGTGGCCCACCTTCGAAGTGACCACGACGGCGCGGGTGCTTACTGCACCAGCACGTCCAACCCGGCTGCCTCGCCCCAGAGCCGACCGTGACCCACACGTTGCCCCCGCGCTGGGCCGCCCGCCTGTCCAGCCTCGCCGCCCTCGCTCGCGGACGCGACCTGCGTTGGCTCTTCGGGCTCCTGCTGATCGTGGCGTCCGTGTGGGTGTTCGTCGAGCTCGCCGACGAGGTCGGCGAGGGCGAGCTCCAGACCCTGGACGAGCGCATCATCCTGGCGATGCGCGTGCCGGGCGACCCCGCCGATCCCATCGGCCCCGAGTGGTTCGAGGAGGCCGTCCGCGACGTCACCGCCCTTGGCGGGACCGCGGTCGTGGCGCTCGTGACGCTCGCCGTCGCTGGGTTCCTGGTGATCCGGCGGCGCTGGAGCGCGCTCTGGCTGGTCCTCGCCGCCACCTTCGGGGCGGCCCTCCTCAGCCTCACCCTCAAGGAGGTCTTCGACCGACCCCGGCCGGACCTCGTGGCCCACGGGGCCGAGGTGATGACCGCCAGCTTCCCGAGCGGCCACTCGATGGTCTCGGCGGCGGTCTACCTCACCCTGGGCGCGCTCCTGGCCCGCCTGACGGGGCCGGCCCCGGTCAAGCTCTACCTGCTGGGGGTCGCCTGCGGGTTCACCGGCCTCATCGGGCTCTCGCGCGTGTACCTGGGCGTGCACTACCCCAGCGACGTGCTCGCCGGTTGGGCCGGCGGCCTGGCGTGGGCCGGCCTGTGCGGAACCGTAGCCTGGTGGCTGCAGCGTCGCGGCAAGCTACGCGGCGAGGGGGCGTCGACCCCCGATGAGGACGCGGACGGGCACGCCGAGTGAGCCGGGCCAGGGTCGCCTCAGGATCCGGGCGCGGCCTCTGCGACCGAGGCGCGTCGCCAGCGGCCCGCGGTCAACCAGGCCTCGAGGTCGCCCAGCAGGCGCTCGTAGCTCGGCGCGACGAAGAGCTCGGGCTGATACCCGGTCGGGTCGTAGGCGGTATCCGCCATGCGGTCGAGGTCCCAGTCCCGCAGCTCGCTGGACCGCTCGAAGCGCCCCAGCTCGCCGAACGAGCTGAGCAGCCCGGCCCCGAAGGCGCGCAGGGCGCTCCCGTCGGCCACGACCCCGAACTCGAGCGTGTACCAGTACACGCGCTCCAGGCGGGCCACCTCGGCGTCGGTGCCCTCCGCGGCCGCGCGTCCGAAGGCGCGGTTGAGCGCGGCGATGCGCGGGTCGGCCAACGTGAAGGCGTGGCCCACCAGCTCGTGGACCACGTCGGGCTCGGGCGTATACAGCGGCTGCGAGGCGTGGCGGATGTACTGCGTGGAGAGGAACACGCCCTGGCCGAGGTGGGTCAGGAAGGCGCGGGCGCTGACGAGGCCGGCGACCGGCTCCATGGCGAAGCCGGTCAGCGCGGAGAGCTGCGCGTTGATCTCGCGCAGCTGCGGGATGCGCTCGGCGGGCAGGTGCAGATGGTCGCGCAGGCCGAGCAGGGGCCGCGCGACGCGGGCGTCGTGGAGCGGGGCCAGCTCGCGCTGGATGAGCCCCCACACGGCGTGCTCCTCGTCGGAGTAGGGCGCGTCCGGCACCGGCGCGCCGGTCTCGTGGGCGAGGGCGAGGCGCGCGATGACGTCGCGGCGGGCCCGGTAGACGGGGTCGCGGAAGCCCGGATGATCGGGATCGAGCCGTACCAGGGCGGCGAGGCCGCCCGCGTGCGGGGTGCGAGGGGAGGGCGGCGTTGGACGCGTCACGAGGCTCCTCGGGTGGGGATCCGACCGCAACCTGAAGTCCGCTGGCTTCGTCGGACAAGGTTGGCTGTACCGCGTCGCGCCAGCGCCGGCTATCTTGGGAGCCCACGGGCGGACCGGCCCGGGCCGCCACCGGGACAGGAGCCGAGAGCCAATGCCGATCGTCGAGCGCCCCGGGGCGCGCATCCACTACGTCGACAAGGGACAGGGCCCGGCCGTGCTGCTGGGTCACAGCTTCCTGTGCTCGAGCGAGATGTGGCGGGCGCAGTCGAGCGCCCTGGCCGATCGCTACCGCCTCATCGCGCTGGACTATCGCGGCCACGGCGCGTCGGTGCCGCCCGTGAGGCCCTACACGCTGTGGGATCTGGTCGACGACAGCGTCGCGGTCCTCGATCACGCCGGCGTCGACCAGGCGGTCTGGGTGGGGCTGTCGATGGGCGGCATGGTGGCGCTTCGGGCGGCGCTGGCCGTCCCCGAGCGGGTGCGGGGCCTCATCCTCGTCGACACCGACGCGGGCCGCGAGACCCCCCGGGTGAGGCTGAAGCACCAGGCCCTGGCCACCCTGGCCGGCGTGGTCGGCACCCGTCGGCTCGTCCCGGCCATCAACCGCCTGATGTTCGGCGAGACGAGCCTCCGCGACCGTCCGGCCCTGGTCGCCGAGTGGGGCGAGCGCTTCGCCGCGCCGACGCTCCCGTCGATCCGGCTCGGCCTCGGCGCCATCGACGGCCGCGAGCCGCTGCGCGACCGCCTCTCCGGCCTGCGCGTCCCCGCCCTGGTCATCGCCGGCCGCGAGGACCGCGCGCTGCCTGTCGAGCGCTCTCAGGCGCTGGCGGCCCAGCTGCCCACGGCGCGGCTCCACATCCTCGAGGGCTGCGGCCATCTGGCGGCCCTCGAGTGTCCCGACGAGGTCACGCGCCTGATGGCCGCCTTCCTGGCCGAGCTGCCCTGAGAACGCTCAGGCGCTGGCGCGCCGCTCGAGCAGCACCAGCGCCCAGAGCGCACGCGGCAGCGGGCTCGCGAGGCGCTCGCCCGGGCCGGCCGCGGCCGTGACGTCGACCTCGGCCAGCAGGCGCGCCACCTTCGGCGCCAGCGCCGGGGCCCACGGATCGTCCGACGCCGCCCCCAGGCGCTTGCCGACCTCGCCGAACCAGGGCAGGGCGCTGCGTCCCGGCAGGGTCGCCGACGCGCGCGCCACCTCGGCCAGCACCAGGGCCTCGACCACCGGCCGCTGCGCCTTCTGCCCCAGGTCCACCAGCGCGTTGAGCGCCGCCGATCGCGCGTCGTCGTCGCCGCGCACCCACCGCAGGCCGCCGCCGAGCTCGGCGATGAGCTGCGCGCGCTGCCCAGGCGCCTTGCGCAAGACGGCGTCCTGCGCCACCTGCTCGAGCGCGCCCGACCAGCGCCGCCCCCCCAGCCGAGCCGCCGCCAGCGCCGCCACCCGCCAGCGGGCGAGGCGCGCCTCGGGGTGCTCGTCGCGCTGGGTGTGGCGCAGGCATTGCTCCAGCGCCGCCTCCGCCTCGTCACGCGGCTCCGTCCGCTCGTCCGCGGCCAGGACGCCAGCGAGCAAGGCCGCCGACGTGTCCGGGATCGGATCCTGGGCGATCTCCGCCCGCGCCGCCCGCGCCGCGTCGGCCCACGCTGCGGCCAGGTCTGCGCCGTCCGCCGAGCGCACGGCCAGCTCGAACAGGGCCCGCAGCCGCACCTCGGGCGTGCCGATCGACAGCGCCAGCGCCGACGCGGCGTCGGTCGGCGCCTCGGGGCGCCCGGTCAGCAGCGTCAGCCGCGCCCGGTCGGCGTCCAGCCCCCCGGTCCAGGCGTCGATCCACGACAGCGCCTCGCCCCATCCCGCCGGGACGCCGCCCCCCATCGCGTGACCCAGCGCCAGCGCCCGCTCCGGGCCGTCCAGGTTGGGCAGGCCGGCCTCGTCGAAGGACAGCCCGGCCCACAGCGCCAACCCCACCAGCCGGGGCGGCCGCGGCGTCGGCGCCTCGGCGAGCAGCGCGCGCACGGCGTCGCGCATCCCGCTCCCTTCGGGCGGCGGCCCTGCTTCGAGTCGGTAGTCGAAGGCCACGAAGCGCGCCCGCGCCGGCGCCGCGGCCAGCTCACGGAGCCCGACCTCGGGCGCGACGCGCAGGAGCACCCCGCCCCGCGCGGCCTGGTAGCGCTCGCGCAGCACGGGGTCGTCGATGGGCGCGGCCAGCGCGTCACAGGCGGCCAGAGCGTCCGTCAGCGCTGACTCGTTCATCGCTTAGCCCTTCTTGGGCGGGTCGGCGGGGGCGTCGTCCTTCTTCATGCGCAGGTCGATGCCCTTGAAGTCGCCGCTCAGCTGGCCGCCGGCCTGCATGGACGCGTCACCGCCCACGCCGCCCATGCCCTTGGCGTCCAGCGTGATCTGCTTGGCCTGCAGGGTCATGGTCTCGGTCGACACCCTCAGGTTGTCCACGCCGAAGTGGGCCGACAGCGTCAGCGCCTGTCCGATGGTGCGGTCGGGCATCGTGAAGTCGGCCGTGGCGCCCGCCGACAGGAACGGCATGAAGTCGCCGCCCGAGACCGGCCGCCGCATCGCCGAAAGGCCCCCAGCGGCGTTCAAGCCGGCGCCCAGCTTGATCTTGCGCGCCCACTCGAGCAGCAGGGTCTTGCGGCGCGCGAAGTCCTCCTCGGCGCGGGCCTCCTTGTACTGCTCCTTGGCCTTCTTCGAGTTGAAGGGGTTCCAGTCGACCGCCGTGTCGTACAGGAAGTCCCCGGCGGTCCCGAGCACGCCCTTGCCGTCGGGCGCCAGGATGTCGATGCCCACGGCCGCCGAGCCCATGGCGCTGACCAGGTCGCCCGACATCTTGTCCAGATCGATCTCCATCGGGGGCGTGGCCGGCTTGGCGGGCGAGCCCTCGGACGCGCCGTTCATCGCGTCCTCGACGTAGCCACGGACCTTGGTGAACTCGGGCTCGATGAAGTCCACCAGCTCGCCGACCGCGATGGTCAGGATCTTCATCGTCACCGCCTTGGGGCAGAAGAAGCCGAAGATCTCCTCGTGCGGCAGGTGGATGCCGGCCACGGTGTCGCCGATCTGCACGTGGCCGTTCTTCACGACGGGCTTGATCTGCGCGTAGCTCGTGTGGATGGGCAGCTGAATCAGCAGGTGCCCCGAGATCTTGTCGAGGAACGGCATCGACCACAGGTAGTCCCACTGGCCCGGTGCGGTCGCGGGCGTGCCCTCCGAGCCGGGCACCGTGATCTTGTTGGTCTCCCCACCGGCCTTGACGGTGAACCCACCCTCCTCGACCGAGACGTGGTGGTCGCCGTCGGCGTCGGAGTACTCGAGCCCCTTGACGCTCAGCCGCTCGAGGCTGCCTCCGAACCCGGCCACGTGACCGGCCGCCGCCTGCGCCGTCAGCTCCTCGAGCCGGAACTTCGTCGCGCCGCTCTGCAGGAAGTCGACCTTCAGCCCCTTGGCCTTGACCGACGCGCTCGCGCTCAGCTCCTTGCCGACCGAGGCCGACATCTTGTCGATGGCGAACTCCTGCAGGCCCACCGACCCGCCGCGGGTGACCCAGTCCCCCTTGTCGTTCACCGCCAGGTCGAGATCCGTGACGTTGAACCCGTACAGGTGGCCGTGCGGCATCTTGATGTGCGCGTCGCCGAACGTCAGCGCCGTGTTGTTCACGTCGATGGTGGGCACGGCAATGGACTGGATGCGGGCGCCGGTGACCGTCTTTTCGCCCTTGGCGTCCTTGCCGAAGGTGCCGACGACCCGCGCGCGGAAGCCCTTCATCTGCGCGCTGCCGATGCTGGCGGCGTTGCTGCCGGACGCGAAGTCGACGTTGTTCAGCCCCAGCGCGCCCAGCGACGCGCTGACCGCGAAGCCCGACTCGCTCATCTCGAAGTCGGCGCTGGCGTCTGTGGCCGTCAGGGCGAACTTGTTGGTGTGTCCGTCCTGGGTCACCGACCCGTTCACGCTCAGGTCGCCGTCGCCCATGTGGGCCTTGGTGACGCCGCCCTTCTGGCTGAACCCGATGTCCGACGCGTTGCCGCTGGCGTTCACGTCGAAGCCGGTGCCGCCCGCCTGGCCCGACACCCCCAGGTGCGCCAGGTTGGCGTTGCCGATGTGGGCCGACACGTCCCCGTTGGTCTCGTCGTACTCGGCCTTGACGCCGCTCAGGCTGCCGGCCGCGCTGACCCCCACGCGCTTGTCGCCCACCGTCGCGTCGACGTCGAGCTGCTTCATCGACGCGCCCGCGAGGTCGACCGTGGTCACCCCGTTGTTGGCGCGCTTGATGTCCAGCCCCGAGATGCTGGCCGTGGCGTTGGCCTTGATGATGGCCTCGCCCTGGCCCTCGATCTGCTGCCGGATGTTGGCCTGCAGCCCCTCGACCCCCGCCTTGCCCAGGTGGAAGTCGAAGGTGTTGGCGCCCAGGACGAAGTCCTTGACCCGGATCTCCTCGAAGTACCCGCGCGTCAGGCCGACGTCGATGGCCCCGTCGGCGCTCCGGTACTTCAGGGCCTTGCCCTCGATCTTGTCGATCGACAGCAAATCCACCGTCAGCGCGCCCGTGTTGATGTTCGTGCGGCCCTTGAGCCGCGTCCCGGTCATCGAGCCCGACCCGACGTTGAGCAGGTGCCCGCCGCCCGCGTAGTGGATCCCCTGCAGCGCGAACGTCCCGAGCGACGCCTCGAACGTTGCGTCGCCGGTGTTGCGGTCCAGCTCGACCGCCCCCTTCAGCTCGCCGATCTTGGTGATCTGGCCCCCCGAGCCCTTCAGCGACTCGACGAGCGACCCCTTGGGCACGTTCCCGCTGGCCTCGTACCCCAGCTTCTCGAGCGTCAGCCCGCCCAGGTTCACCGACACCTTGCCGTCGCTCAGCGCCTCGGCCTGGAAGTCGTGCAGGCTCAGCTCGCCCTGCGCCCGGAAGTAGTCCCCGATGCCCGCCTGCAGCTTCACCTGCGCCTCGTCCACCTTGGCGCTGCCGGCGATCTTCATCGGGTCGAACTCGGTCAGCGAGATGCCCCGCAGCGCGAGCCCCTTCATGCTCGCCTCGGGGATCTGCACGTTCACCAGCTCGCTGCCGACCGGCATGGTGACGCTGAGCCCCTTCGCGCTCATCTGCGCGATCTCGAACAGCTCCAGCATGCTCTTGGGGGCCAGCTTGTATTCGCCCTTGTCGTCCTTGACGACCTCGACCGTCACCGAGACCTCAGCCCCCTGCATCCCGGCGTGCTCGGCCTCGGCCGTCATGCTCGGCGAGACGTAGCGCATCGGCCCGACCGAGAACGCGCCCACGCTCAGCTTGACCCCGATGGTGCGCCCGGCGATGTCGTAGCCGTCGACCAGCGGGTTGCCGATGCCCGACGCCTCGACCTTGAACTTCTCGACCTTCAGGTCGTCGACCCGGACCTCCTGGTCCATCGCCTCGACCTGCGCCTTCACCTCGTCGAAGCGCCGCTGCGCGTCCGCCAGCGTGGCCTCCAGCTCCTTCTTTCGCTCGGCGTCCTTCTCGGCCGCCAGCGCGTCGCTCGCGGTCTTCACCTCGCCCTCGAGCCCGACCAGCTGCGTGCGCAGGCCGTCGAACGTCTGCTTGCGCGCCTTCAGCCGCCCCAGCTCGTCCTGCTCGGCCGCCGTCAGCTCGCCCTTGCCCTCGAGGTCCGCGATCTTGCGATCGAGCAGCGACACCTCGCTGGGCCGGTAGACGCCCTGGACCTGGAACTTGCCGACCTCCATCGCGACGTTCCCGTCGCCCGACGTGTCCGCGCTGAGCGACAAGCCCTCGACGTCGATGGCGTCGACGTGCGTCCCGTCGGCCGCGTTGTTCACGTCGCGCACCCGCAGCGTGCCGGCCTTGACGTGCCCCTTGGCGTCGCCGCCCTGCACCGTCCCGCTGGTCACCATGCTCAGGGCGTCGATGGACGCCCCCATCTCGAGGTCCGTGCCCGTGACCGACCCGACGCTGTAGTCCCCCGACTTCACGTCGGTGACCGACATCTCGGCCGCCTTGACGGTCAGGCTGCCCGACGCGGCCACGTCGTCGCCGACCATCTGGCCGCCGCCCGCCACGGTCATCTCGACGCCGCGGAGGTCGATCTCGCCGATGGTGGTCGGCGCCGCGCGCAGGATGTCGCGCAGCTCCTTCATCCGCCGCACGGCCGTCGGGTCCCCGGACCCGGCCTTCGCCTCGACCTGCAGCAGCTCCTCGACCGTGGCCCCGACGTTCGCCCCCTTGGCGGTGCCGCTCCACCAGTCCTCGAGCGCCTTCAGCTCGGCCTCCTCCTTGGGGCCCAGCCCCTTGCCCGCCTGGCCGCGCAGCTCGGCCCGCCGGGTCGCCATCCCGCGGTAGTCCGGCAGCGTGCCCGCGAACTCGAGATCCTTGGCGTGCACGCGGTCGACGCCCAGGGTCAGCGCGCCCGCGCCCTCGGTCACCTGCTGCTCGGGATCGACCAGCTCGGTCGCCTTCGACGCCTCGCTCGCCGTCACCATCTGGTTGGCCACCGCGAGCCCCGGCACGCCGGCCGTCTGCCCGCTGCCGCTGATGCCCGTCGCCGTGATGGTCCCCTGCCGCTCGCCGACCTGCGACCCCAGGCCCTCGACCGTGAAGCTGCCCACGTCGATGGTCGCGCCGCCCTGCAGCGTCTTCTGCAGGGTCAGGAACTCCTCGGTCTCGGCGCCGAGATCCTCTCCGTTGCGCTGCCGGTGATACAGCTCGAGGTAGCGCTGCTCCTGCGCCTCGAGCGCCGGCAGCTCGCTCTGCAGCTTGGCCTTGTCGGCCCCGAGCGCCTCGACCTTCTGGGTGAGCCGCGTCAGCTCGTGCTCGTCGACCTCGGTCCGCTGCGCCATCGCCTTCAGCTCGGCGATGCGTCCCTGGGCCCGCCCGACGGCCGCGTCGATCTGCGCCAGGCGGTCGTGCGCGTGCTTGGACGGCAGCGACGACACCTTGATGTCGATGTCCTGGACGTTGATGCGGTCGGCCCGCTGTCCGCTGGACGTCGTCAGCCCCTCGACCGTCACGTCGGCGATGGAGAGCCCCATCATCGGGGTCTCCTTCGCCTCGTCGGCCGGGCTCTTGCCGCCCGCCATCCCGCCCGCGGCGTTGCCGACGATCTGCGGCACGAACTTCAGCTGCGACAGCGCGACGTCGGCGCCCTTGCCCTGGGCCAGCTGGTCCTTGGGGACGGGCACCTCCTGCACGTCCAGCCGCACGCCCTTGACCGCGAAGCGGCCCATGGTCGTCATCGCGTCGGGCATGATGACCAGGAGATCGGCGACCTCGAGCTCGTCCAGCTCGAAGATGACCCGGTTGCGATCGGTGGGCTTGGCGCCCTCCATCGCGACGTCCCACTGGACCTTCATGCGCAGGCCCTTGAGGGTCACCGCGCCCGTCTCGACCTTGTAGTCCCCGTAGGCGTAGCGGATGGACTCGAGCTGCAGATCCGCCGCGTCCACGTCGACGTAGGCGATGCCGTCGATGTACTGGATCTTGAGATCGATGGCGTTGACGTCGTCTTCTTCGCCGTCGGTCCGGCGGAACTTCATCCCCGAGATGGACCCGCCCAGCGCGTCCTGCACCTCGTCGAGCTCGACGCCCTTCAGCTCGGCCTTGCGCTCCTTGATGCTGATGTCGATGTCGTCGATCTGCGCGAACGCGTCGACGCCCTGGACGACGGCCGTGCCGACCTCGCCGATGGTCTGGAACGCCCCCTCCTGGTACCACTGGTTGGTCTTCAGCCCGTCGCCGGTGAAGTCCTTCATGTCGCGGACGAAGCCGAACGCCTCGGCCACCTCGGGGTGCTTGTCGAAGGCCCCGAACTGGATGGCCAGCTCGTTGGCCAGCCGGCGGTGGCCGGCCGCGATGGCCATGCGGATGACGTTGGCCAGCTGCTGGGCGTCCTTTTCGCCCTGCGCGTTCCACAGCGCCTCGTCGGCCAGCTGGGTCAGCAGGCTCTCGCGGTCCTTTCCGTCCTCGCCGCCCTGATACATGTTCAGGTCGTCCGAGTTCAGCTGGCTGTCGTTCATCTCGCCCATCATCCGGTCCCACCAGTCCGGATTGAGCGCCTGGAACTTCTCGCGGTAGTTGGCGGGCATCGCCTTCATCAGGTTGAAGGCGAGGTAGGCCTCCTCACTGGTGCACACGTTGAGCAGCCCGCTCTCGAGCAGCGTCTGCACGTGGGCCACCGAGCGCATCGGGTCGCGGGCCGCCAGGATGCTGATGGTGGTGCGCCGGCGGGTGTCGTGCCAGATGAACGAGAAGCCCAGGTCGTCCAGCATCTTGTCGACGAGCCCCAGCGCGTCGAGCCGCCGCACGATGGCCTGGCGCAACGTCATCTCGGCCGCCGCCAGCTTGCCGTACGCGTCGGCCGCGGCGGTCGCCTCGTTGGACGCCAGCGCGCGCTCGACCGCCTCGAACAGGGCCTTGGCGTCCTGCGCCTTCTGCAGCGCCTCGCCCTCCTTGCCCTCGGTCTCGAAGACGTCGCCCTGCTTCTTGGCGGCGTCCAGCTCGGCCTGGCTGCCGAAGGTGCCGAAGCCCGCCTTCGTCAGCTCGCCCGACTCGTCGACCGTCGCCATCTGCGAGGTGTCGGTGACCGTCTCGCGCTTGAGGTTGCGCTCCATGCGCTCGAGCCAGGCGCCGTTGTCCTTCTCGCGGAACTTGGCCTGCACCGACGGCGGCTGCGACCGGATGAGGTAGTAGGCCATCTGGGCCTCGACCTCGGTCACCGCCCAGTCGAACAGGCCGGTCTCGAGCAGCCCCTCGGCGTAGACCAGGGCCGCCTGCGGCGGGCGGTAGCGCAGGATCCCGATCAGCGTCCCGACGTTGGCCTTGGCGAACTTGTCGGCCTTGGGCAGGTTGTCGAGCCACTTGTCGATGTAGCCGCCCTTCTCCAGCTCGCGGACCGCCGCCGACAGCGACGCGCCGCTGAGCTTGGACAGCTCGCCCAGCACCTGACGCGCCTCGGCGTCGGTCACCGGGTTGAAGATGCCCGACTTCAGGTTCTTCTTGATGCGCTCGATGGCCGAGGCCGTCTCGCCGTCCTTGAGCGCCTCCGTCTCGCCCTTGGCGGCGGCGCGGCGCTTGTCCTCGCGCTGCCGGAGGTCCTTCTCCTTGGCCGGATCGAGGGCGGCCTGCAGCTCCGTCACCGCGCTGGACGGCAGGCTCTTGCAGTACTCCTTCCAGTGGTCGCCGCCGCGCTCGCGGAACGCCTGGACGTAGTGGGGCGGCAGGCTCTTGAGCAGCAGGAAGCTCATGTGGGCTTCCTCGGCGCTGACGCCGTTCAAGAAGCCCGTGTCCGTCAGCTTGAAGAGCAGCTTCCAGGCCGCGGTGGGGCTCATCGCGCGGAAGGTGGCGACGACCTCGCGCGGGTGGCGCTTGAAGTGCTTGCTGCCGATGTTGTCGACGAAGTCCGCGAGCCACTCGGGCTTGAGCGCGCACCAGGCCGTCGTGATGGTGTTCATGTCCCAGTGGGACAGGATGGCGAGCACCTCGAGGCAGTCGCCGTCGGAGGTGTGGCCCTTGAGCAGCTTGACGATGGCCGCCATCTCGGCGCCGTGCGACTCCTTGAAGGCGGCGATCTCCTCGGCCGCCTTGGGGTCGACCGGGGCGTTGGTCTTGGGGCCGTCGCCGGTGGTCGTCGCGTCCGGGCCCGTGTTCGTCTTGCGCGCGACCTGCGGCGCGGCACCGACGGACACCGGCGCGGTGCCTCCCGACAGCGCCGCGTCCGCGACGGCGTCGGCCTCGGCCTCGAGATCGCCCGAGGGCGCCGCGGCGGGGGCGTCCTTGCCCTGGGCGGCCGGCGACGGCGTGCCCGCCTGCTGCGCGACGTGCGCGTACTCGTGCGCCTCGGTGTGCGCCGACGGGTTGGGGCTGGCGAAGGCGACCTGGTTGCCGACCGTGAAGCCCTCGGCCCCCAGCGACTCGCACGCGGCCTGAGCCTCGGGTCCGGTGTGCTTGCGCGCGCCGCCGAGGTCGACCCCGGTGGTCGACGACACCTTGGACGCGATCCCCGCGTCGAGCGGCGTCGAGGCGCCCTTGAGCCCGGCCTCGGCGACCCGCTGCGCCGACGCGCTGCTCGGGGACAGGGCCTCGCTGGCCTCCTTGTACGACAGCTGCCGCAGCGCAGGGCTGACGGGCCGGTTCGGCGAGAGCGCCTCGGTCGCCGCCTTGAACGACAGCTGCTTGAGGCCTCGGGTCACCGGCGATCGCGGCGAGGACGCGCCGGACGACGATCCCGAAGGTCCGTCCTGACGCTTCTCCCCCTGGCTGGCCGCGGTCGTCTGCTGGGTCGATTGCTCGGAGAGCTCTGAAGACATAGCTGTCCCCTTCCGGTCCGGCCGGCCAGCGCGCACGTCGGCCACATTAGTCGGAACGTCGGTCCGTGTCCACGGCCCCGGCGCGGATCGTCAGGGCGGTCGCAAAGTCGCCAGTGGGTTCGCCACGCCTCGCATTCAGCGCGGCGAGCCGCGCTACGCCGGAGCACGAGCGAGCTCGTGCAGTCCGGTCGTCGGACTCCGAGGTGGATTCCTGGCGGCGAGTCTCGACGGACTGCCCCAGCTCGCTGGGGCTCCTGGGTCGCGCAGCTCGCTGCGCGCAACGCTCGAGGGACTCTGGGATGACCCGGCGCGGATCGTCATCCTGCGCCGCACGGCGCGACGAGAACGCGTCGGCTCGGCGCGCTCAGGGCGTCGTCGCGGCCAGCGGATGCGGCCCCCGGGCGAAGGTGTCGGCGAGCTGCGCGTCCAGATCGGCGCCGGGCGCGAGCGGAACGCGCACGGTCTCGCTCACGAGGCAGCGGTGGTCCAGCGTCGGCCCGTCGACGGCGAAGGACAGGCGGACCTCGACGGCGCTGGCGGCCGCGGCGGCGGCCTCCTTCCGCGACAGCAGGACGAAGCTGTCGCAGGTCACTGGCGCCTCGCCCTCGCACGCGCGGCGCTCGAGCAGCGCGATGAGGCCTCCCTTGGGCGGGTCGCCCGGCTTGGCGGTGTCGCCCGCGCTCGCCATGGTCTTGACGATGTGCGCGAGGTCCTCGAGCTGCTGGGTGGAGGCGCCGCGCTTGCGCAGCTCGAGGTCGACGCCGCCCAGCGTCAGCCCGCCGACCAGGGCGTCGGCGATGCCGCCGAGCAGGTTGAAGCGCGCCTTGCCCGCGGCGGGCGCGGCGGCCGCGCGGGGGCCACGTTCGAGGTCGTGGGCCTCGGCGTATTCCGGCGGCAGGTCGGCGAAGCGCCCCGACGCGCTCTGGACCGACCACGAGTGCTTGTCGAGGCGCAGGCTGTCGACGCGCCACGGGGGATCGGCCGACACCGCCGCGGCCGGGCGCTGCGGGTAGGTCAGCCGCACGCGCAGCAGGGCATGGCGATCGCCGAAGCGTGTGGCGACCTCGGGGCCGAACAGCAGCGTCAGCTCGTCCGGCGAGAGCACGTCCATCCAGACCGTGGGCGCGATGGCGTCGCGCAGCCAGGCCGCGACGGGGCGCTCGCGCTCGGGCTCGCCCAGGGCACCCTCGCAGGCGTCGAACAGGCGGCCCGCGTCGAGGTGCTGCTGCGTCGAGGCGCAGCCGGCGGTGAGGACCAACGTGAGAGCCAACGGGAACCACGCGCGCATCGGAGGCCTCCAGGGCTGCGGAGTGAGGGCGAGCCGTCGGTTCGCCAGGCGTGCGGCCATGTTAGCCCGCGTCAGGCCCGGTTTGAATACACCCTCTGGCCCGCGGGGGGCGGGCGGGCTATCTTGCCAGCTCCGACGCACGACGGGCTGGGAGGGACGCCGATGAGGCGCGCATGGGGCGTTTGGGCGATGGCGGCCGGAGTCGTACTGGCGATGCCCGGGTTCGGCGCGTGCGGCGGCGCCGTGGACGACCCGGATCGCGGCGCCGAGGACGCCGACGCTCCGGACGAGGGCGCGGACGCGACGACGCCGGAGGCGGACGCGGTCCTCGTCGAGGACGGGGTCGCCGACGCGGCCGCCGACGTGCCGGCGCTGCCGGTCGGCGGAGATCCGGGGCGGGTCACGCTGCACCGGCTCAACCGGGTCGAGTACGACAACACCGTGCGCGATCTGCTGGGCACGGCGCAGCGGCCCGGGCGCGACTTCCCGTCGGACGACCACGGCTACGGCTTCGACAACATCGCGGACGTGCTGGCGATGTCGCCGCTGCTCTTCGAGCTGTACGAGAACGCGGCCGAGAAGCTGATCGACGAGGCGATGTTCCAGCCGGTGACCGAGCCGGTGACCTTCCTGGTCGAGGCCGAGGACGCCCAGCACACCGTCGGCGGACCCTCGGGCGGCGCCTGGAACCTGTGGAGCAACGGAGAGGCCTCCGAGGCGCTGAAGCTGCCGGCGGACGGCACCTACCGGATGCGTGTGCGCCTGTGGGGTCAGCAAGCGGGGCCGGATCCGGTCCACGTGGCGCTGTCCGTCGACGGACTGACCTTCGCCGAGGTCGACGTGACGGCGACGGCGGCCGCGCCCGAGGTGGTCGAGGTGACCTTCGAGGCCAAGGCCGGCCTGCGGCAGGTCGCCGTGGCGTTCACCAACGACTTCTACGACCCGGTCTCGTCGGCCGACCGCAACCTGCTGGTCGACTGGTTCGAGGTCTACGGCCCGCTCGAGGTGCTGACCGTCAAGCCGGTCAACGCGGCGCGCGAGCGCATCATGGTGTGCGACCCGGCCGCGATCGGAGAGGTCGCCTGCGCTCGGCAGATCGTCGCCGCCTTCGGCCAGCGCGCCTGGCGGCGGCCGCTCACCGAGGCCGAGGTGGACGCGGTGGCGGCCTTCCTGGCGGTCGCGCAGGAGGAGGGCGAGGGCTTCGAGGCCGGCGTTCGCCTGGCCTTGCAGGCCATCCTGACCTCGCCGCACTTCGTCTTCCGGGTCGAGGTCGACCCCGACCCCACGGGCGCCACGCCGCGGCCGCTGACCGATTGGGAGCTGGCCTCGCGCCTGAGCTACTTCCTGTGGTCGTCCATGCCCGACGACGCGCTCTTCGAGGCGGCCAAAGCGGGGCGGCTGCAGGATCCGGCCGAGCTCGAGGCCCAGGTCCGGCGCATGCTCAAGGATCCGCGCGCCACCGCGTTGGTCGACAACTTCGCCGGGCAGTGGCTGTACCTGCGCGCCATCGACGACGCGGCGCCGGATCCGTGGGTGTATCCGGCCTGGAGCGAGGCGCTGCGCGAGGCGATGCGCGCCGAGGCCTGGCTGTTCGTGAACGGCTTTCTGCGCGGCGACCGCGACATGCGCGAGCTGCTGACCGCGACCGAGAGCCACATCGACGCGACGCTCGCCGAGCACTATGGCATCGCCCCGTTCTCGGCGCCGCCGGGCGCCTTCGTGCCCACGGACGTGTCGGCCTTCGGGCGCGGGGGCCTGCTGCGCCAGGGCGCGCTGCTGACGGCCCTGTCCTATCCGACGCGGACCTCGCCGGTGAAGCGTGGCAAGTGGGTGCTGGGGCAGCTGCTCTGCAGCGAGCCCGACCCGCCGCCGCCCGGCGTCGAGAACATCACGCCCGAGGCTCTGGCGTCCAAGACGCTGCGCGAGATCATGGAGATCCACCGCGCCGACCCGCTGTGCGCGTCGTGTCACGTGCTGATGGACCCCATCGGCCTCGGGCTCGAGCACTTCGACGGGCTGGGTGTCTGGCGCGAGACCTACACCGACAGCGGGCTGCCGGTGGACGCGACGGGGACGCTGCCGGGCCTCGGTGACTTCGCCGACGCCGACGGGCTGCTGGCGCTGCTGGCCGACAGCCCGGCCGTGTCGATGTGCATCGTCGAGAAGACGCTGACCTACGCCCTCGGGCGCGGGCCGCTCGATGGGGACAAGCCGTACCTGAAGGCGTTGACGCAGGGCTTCGAGGTGTCGGGGCGGCGCTTCTCCGATCTGGTGGTGTTGCTGGTGCAGAGCGAGCCGTTCCGCATGCGACGCGGCCAGCTGCCCGGTGACACGCAGGACAGTGGCGAGTGAGCGCGCGGCGACCAGCAGGAGCACACCGATGACGCGACCCAGCAAGCTTTCACGCCGGACCTTCCTCGGGGGCGCCGCCGCGGCGCTGGCCCTGCCCTGGCTCGAGTCGCTGCACGGCCGGGCCGCGCGGGCGGCGGGACCGGACGACGGGCCCCCGCGGCGGCTGCTGTTCTATTACGTGCCCAACGGCATCCACATGGCCGACTGGACGCCGACCCAGACGGGCGCCGGGTACGACCTGCCGCCCATCTTGAAGCCGCTGGGTGCCATGCAGGACAAGGTGCTGGTGCTGACGGGCCTCGCCAACCTGCCGGCCAAGCCGGACGGCGCCGGCGACCACGCCGCCGGGACCGGGTCGTTTCTGACCTGCACCCACGTCTTCAAGACCGAGGGCAAGGACATCAAGAACGGCGTCTCGGTCGATCAGGTGGCGGCCAACGCCATCGGCGGCGCGACGAACTTCCCGTCGCTGCAGCTCGGGGTCGACGGCGGCGGCAACGTCGGCGGCTGCGACAGCGGCTACAGCTGCGCCTACGCGCGCAACATCTCGTGGGCCGGGCCGGCGACGCCGCTGCCCAAGCTGGTCAACCCGCAGCTGGTCTTCGATCGCCTCTTCGCCGGCTACGACCCGCTCGCCTCGGCCGAGCAGCTCGACCGGCGCCGACGCTACCGGCTGAGCATCCTGGACTGGGTGACCAAGGACGCCAAGACGCTGCAGAGCAAGCTGGCGCCATTGGACAAGCTCAAGGTGCAGGAGTACCTCGACAGCGTGCGCGCCCTCGAGCTACGCCTCGAGGCCGGCGAGGTCGGCGGGCTGACCTGCGACCCGGGCCCGCGCCCCGAGGACGAGGGGGACGTGCAGGCCAGGGTCGCGTTGATGACCGATCTCATGGTGCTGGCGCTGCAGTGCGACCAGACGCGCGTCGTCAGCTTCATGCTGGGCAACGCCGGCAGCGGCCGCAGCTACGACTTCCTGGGGGTCAGCGGCGCGCACCACGAGCTGTCGCACCACCAGAACCAGCCCGAGAACTTCGACAAGCTGCGCATCATCGACACGTGGGAGGTCACCGTCTTCGCGCAGCTGCTGGCGAAGATGGACGCCGTGGTCGAGGCCGACGGGACGACGCTGCTGGACAACAGCCTGGTCTTCTTCTCGAGCGAGATCGAGGACGGCAACGCCCACCGCCACACCAACCTGCCGGTGCTGCTGGCCGGCGGCGGCGGCGGCGCGGTGACCCCAGGCCGTCACGTCGTCTACGGCGGCGCCCCGCCCATCGCGAACCTGTTCCTGTCGATGCTGCACGCGGTCGGCGTGGACGCGGCCGCGTTCGGCGACAGCACGGGGCCGCTGCCCAACCTGGTCTGACGGCGACAGGGGAGGGCGGGCGGCCACGACGGACGCGCCCGCCTCGGGTGGCGGCTCGGTTGCGGGCCCCGCTCGGCGGTGATCGTCCAGGACTTTCGAAACGCGAGAGGGGGGCGCCTGGCCCCCCTCTCGGCGTGGTCGGTCCCGTCAGGCCGTCAGTTGAAGCTGCAGCCGCCCAGCGGGCCGGCCGCCCCGGCGGTGCCCGGGTTGCCGATGCTCAGGCCACCGGCCCCGCCCGCGCCGCCCGCGCCGCCCGAGATGCTGTTGCTGCCTCCCGAGCAGTAGGTCGGCGAGCCCACCCCGAAGGTGTAGACGCCGTAGCTGGCGCCGCCGCAGCCGCCGCCGCCGCCGCCGCCGTGCCCGCCGTTGCCGCCCTCGCCGCCCTTGCCGCCGTCGCCGTAGCACCAGCAGTTGCCGGGGCACTTGCCGCCGTCGCCGCCGCGGCCGCCCGCGCCGCCGGCGCCGCCGTTGCCGCCCGCGCCACCGGGGCCGCCGTTGCCGCGGAACACGATGTTGTCGGTGACCACGGGCGCCGTGCCGCCCGTCACGAACACGCCGAAGCTGCCGCCGCCGGCCGTGCCGCCCTCGCCCGCGCCGCCGCCGCAGGCGCCGGACCCGCCGCCGCCGCCGTGGCCGCCGAGGCGGTCCTTGCTGCCGCTGCAGCCGTTGCAGTAGCCGCCGCCGCCGCCGCCGCCGCCGCCGCCGCCGCCGCCGTTGCCGCCGGCCACGCCGTTGCCGCCGCCGCTGCCCGTCCAGTGGCCGCCGACCACCGCGCCCAGGTTCGACGTGCACCCGGCGCCCGCCGCGCCGTGGGAGCCACCGGACCCGTTGTTGCCCGGCACGCCGGTCATCGAGTTCGCGGGCAGCGTGCAGTACTGGCTGCCGGCGTTGCCGTCGTCGCCCGCGTCGCCGCCCGAGCCCGACGTGCCACCCGCGGCGCCCGCGCCCGCCTGCCCGTTCGCCCCGTCGATGCCGCTGTACTCGTTGCCCGCCGACGGGCGGCACCGGTTGCCGCCGCCGTCGCCGCCGCTGACGTTGTCGCCACCGCAGCTGCGGACGCCGCCGTTGGCGTACTGGCGCTCGTTGCTGCTGTGGCAGGCGCCGCTGCCGCTGGCCACGAAGCCGTCGTAGTCCGACGTGCTCACGCCGGCGCTGTTGCGGCCCTCGCCGTCGACGCCCGCCACACCGTTGCTCGCCGCGGTCTGATCCGACCCGCGGCCGCCGTTGCCCGCGTAGATGACGTTGTTGCGGATGGTCAGGTTCCCGTTGGACCCCGACACGTACACGCCGTAGCTGTTGCCGCCGGCCACCGCGTTGTCCTGGCCCTCGACCACGAAGCCCTCGAACACGGTCGCCTGGGTGATCCCGATGGCGACCACGGTCTGCCGGTGGATGCCCGCCGCGCCCGTCCCGCGGATCGTGGACAGGGTCGTGCTGAGGTGGCGCTCCCAGGTGTCGGACCGGTAGCCGCCGAGGACGTCGATCCCGCCGACGAGCGTGACCGTCTCCTCGTACAGGCCGTCGGCCACCAGCACCCGCGTCCGCCCGGCGCCGACCGCCTCGGCCAGCCCCTGCCCGATGGTGCGGCAGGGCCGGTTCATCGCGCCGGTCCCCACCGGGCCGCGGCCGCAGCCCGCGTCGTCGTCCGCGTTGGGGTCCGTCACCGACACGTAGATGGCCAGCGGGTCCAGGAACAGCTCGCAGCCGTCGTCCGGCACGGCGTTCATGTCGAAGTAGCCGGCCTCGCAGCTCATCACGCAGGTGGGCGTGCCCGTCGCCTGGCACTCGCCGAACGCGTTGGGCTTGGCGAAGATGGTCGTGCAGTTCGTGAAGCAGTTCCCGCACGCCTGGGCCGTGTCGTACTTGCCGGTCGCGCCGTTGAGGAAGCCCTCGTCGGTCGACCCGTCGCAGTCGTTGTCCAGGCTGTCGCAGACCTCGGCCGAGCTGGCGCCGGCGCTCGCGTTGCAGGTCAGCCCCGCCCCGTCGCCGCTACAGACGTTGACGCCCGAGCGCTCGCACACGCCGACCCCGACGGTGCACACCGTCCCCTTGGCCGGCCAGTTCTCGTCGGTCTGCCCGTCGCAGTCGTCGTCGAGGCCGTTGCAGGTCTCGGTGCCCGCCGTCCCCGCCGTCACCGAGCAGACGGTGGCCCCCGCCGGGTCGGACCCGTTGCACACCTTCACGCCCTGGTTCTGACACACGCCGGTCCCGACCGTGCAGACCGTGCCCTTGTCGCTCCAGCTGCCCTCGTCGGTCTGCCCGTCGCAGTCGTTGTCGAGCCCGTCGCACACCTCGGCGCTCGACGGCCCCGCCGACACCGAGCACACCGTCGGCCCCGCCGGATCCGCCGCGTTGCACACCCGCACGCCGGCGCGCTGGCACACGCCGTCGCCGACGATGCAGACCGTGCCCTTGTCGCCCCAGCTGCCCTCGTCGGTCTGCCCGTCGCAGTCGTTGTCGAGCGCGTCGCACACCTCGACCCCGGGCTCGCCCGCGCTGACGGAGCACTGCGTGCCCGCGCCGTCGGGGCGACACACCCGAGTGCCCGTGTTCTGGCACACGCCCTGGCCGGCCGTGCACACCGCGCCCTTGTCGGCGAAGTCCTCGTCCACCTGGCCGTCGCAGTCGTCGTCCAGACCATTGCACGACTCGGCGCCGGCCGCGCCGGCCGAGGCGCTGCACTCGGTCCCGGCGCCGTCCGCGCGGCACACGAACGTGCCCGACGCTTGGCACACGCCCAGGCCGACCGTGCACACGGACCCCTTGTTCGGGAAGCCGTCGTCGATGACGCCGTCGCAGTCGTTGTCGAGCCCGTCACAGCTCTCGGCCGTCGGCTCACCCGCGATGGCCGAGCACGTCGTGCTCAGCCCGTCGGCGCTGCACACCCGCGTGCCGGTCGCCAGGCACGCGCCCACGCCCGCCGAGCAGGCGGTCCCCTTGTCCCCGAAGTCCTCGTCCGTCAGGCCGTCGCAGTCGTTGTCGAGGCCGTCGCAGATCTCGACGCTGGGCTCGCCCGGCGTCGCGCTGCACTGCACGCCGCTGCCGTCCGCGGTGCAGGCCATGACGCCGCTCGCCTGGCAGACGCCCTGGCCGATGCTGCACACGGTGCCCTTGCCGGCGAAGCCCTCGTCGGTGACGCCGTCGCAGTCGTTGTCGAGCCCGTCGCAGATCTCGCCCGAGGGCGCCCCGGCGACCGCGTTGCACTCGGTCCCGGCCCCGTCGGCGCTGCACACGCGCACCCCGGTCGCCCGGCAGGCGCCGACGCCCACGTTGCAGACGGTCCCCTTGTCCGAGAACGGCTCGTCGGTCGCGCCGTCGCAGTCGTCGTCCAGATCGTTGCAGCTCTCGTCGACCGGGTCGCCGGCCACGGCCGAGCACTCGACCTGCGACCCGTCGGCGCTGCACACGCGCGTCCCGCTGGTCCGGCACACGCCCACGCCGACGCTGCAGACCGTGCCCTTGCCCACGAAGCCTTCGTCGGTCTGCCCGTCGCAGTCGTCGTCGAGCCCGTCGCACGTCTCCGTCGCCCCGGGCGTCCCGGGGACCGCCGAGCACACCGTGCCCGAGCCGTCGGCCGCGCACGACAGCACGCCCGTGTTGGCGCACGCGCCGGTGCCGACCGTGCAGACGGTGCCCTTGTCCGAGAAGCCCTCGTCGGTCTCGCCGTCGCAGTCGTTGTCGAGGCCGTCGCACAGCTCCTCCGACGGCGCCCCCGCGGTCGCCGAGCACACCGTGCCCGACCCGTCGGCGGCGCAGACCTGCACGCCGGTGGCCTGGCAGGCGCCGACCCCGACCGTGCAGAGCTTGCCCTTGTCGCCGAAGTCCTCGTCGGCCGCGCCGTCGCAGTCGTCGTCGAGGCCGTTGCACAGCTCGGCCGAGGGCGCGCCCGCGGTCGCCGAGCAGGCCAGCCCCGCGCCGTCGGCGCTGCACTCGAGCACCCCGGTCGCCAGGCAGCCGCCTACGCCGACGCTGCAGACCGTGCCCTTGCCCGCGAAGCCCTCGTCGGTCTGCCCGTCGCAGTCGTCGTCCAGGCCGTTGCACGTCTCGGCCGACGGCTCGCCGGCCGTCGCCGAGCACTCGGTGCCGCTGCCGTCGGCGCTGCACACCCGCGTCCCCGTCGCCCGGCAGGCGCCGACGCCCACGGTGCAGACGGTCCCCTTGTCGGCGAAGCCCTCGTCGGTCTGCCCGTCGCAGTCGTTGTCGAGCGCGTCGCACAGCTCGGCGTCGCCCGGCGTGCCGGGGCTGGCCGAGCACTCGGTGCCCGACCCGTCGACCTGGCAGACCACGACACCCGTGTTGGCGCACGCGCCCGTGCCCACGTTGCAGACGGTGCCCTTGCCCGTGAAGCCCTCGTCGGTCTGCCCGTTGCAGTCGTCGTCGAGGCCGTTGCAGATCTCGACCCCCGGCTCGAGCGCCTGCGCCGAGCAGGTCACGCCGGCGCCGCCCTCGGCGCACACGACGGTCCCGGTGACGCGGCACGCGCCCACGCCCTCGTTGCACACGGACCCGAGCCCGGCGAAGCCCTCGTCGGTCTCGCCGTCACAGTCGTTGTCGAGCCCGTCGCAGACTTCGGCGCTCGGCGCCGCCGCCACGGCCGTGCACTCCGTGCCGGACCCGTCGGCCGCGCACTGCTGGAAGCCGAAGCGCCGGCACTGGCCCTCGCCGGCCGAGCACGGCTGGAACAGATCGGCGAAGTCCTCGTCGATCTCGCCGTCGCAGTCGTCGTCCTTGTTGTTGCAGGCCTCGGCCGCCGGCGTCGGCCCGACGCACGCCAGGTCCGCCTCGCCCGAGACGCAGTCGCGCGTGCCGCTGCAGGCGCCGAAGCCGTTGACGATGAGGCACGGGTCGCCGCGCCCCGCCACGTCGTCCTTGCTGGCGTTGCAGTCGTCGTCGAGGCCGTTGCAGATCTCGGCCGCCGGGTCGGTGGCGGTGCAGCTGGCCCAGCCCGCCTCGCCGCAGGTCTCGGTGCCGAAGCAGGTCCCGAACGCGTTGGTGCGCACGCAGGTCCGCGTCTGGCCCTCGTCGTCGGCGAGGCAGGTGCACGAGCCGGTCGACGGCTGGCACTGCGCCACCCCGTCGCCGAGGTCCACGCACGCGAAGCCCTCGGGGCAGCTGCCCGAGACGCCGTCGTACAGGTTGCCCTCGGCGCAGTCGCGGCCGCAGTACTTGCCGCCGTCGAGGTCCAGGCACTTGTCGCCCGGCGTCTGGCAGTTGGCGTCGACCTGGCAGGGCGTGCACAGGTTGTCGGCCACCGGCTGGCACGTCAGCGGGCCGCTCTCGTAGTAGCCGACGTCGCAGGAGGCCACCTCGCAGCGCGCCTTTCCGGCGTTCAGCACGCAGTGCGCGGTGGCGTTGGCGATGGCGCCCGCGCAGCTGACGCCGCACGCCCCGCAGTTCTCGTCGTCCACGTAGGCGCCGCTGACGGGGTCCACGAAGCCCTGGTCCTTCACCCCGTCGCAGTCGTTGTCGACGTAGTCGCAGACGTCTTCGGCCGGCTCGACCGCGCTGCACCACCACTGCACGCCGTCGCCCGGGTCGCTGCAGAACCACTTGCCCGTGCAGGTCCCGAAGGCGTTGGTCGCGGCGCACGGCTCGGCCGGCGGCTGGATGCCGTCGTCCACCGCGCCGTTGCAGTTGTCGTCGACGCCGTTGCACTGCTCCGCCGCGGGCACCTGGGCGTTGCAGCCCGTCCAGCCCTGCGCGGCGTCGCACACCTCCTCGCCGAAGCACAGGCCGAACCCGTTCTGGTTCTTGCACGTGCGCGTCTGCCCGTCGGTGACCGCGTTGCACACGCACGAGTTGGTGACCGGGACGCACCGCTCGACCAGCCCGTCCGAGGTGTCGATCGCCTCGCAGGCGTACCCCGGCGAGCAGCTCTTGTTGGTCTTGCCGCAGGGGCTCACGCAGACGTTCTGGCCGTCGAGCGGGACGCAGTTGCCGCCGAAGCAGCCGGCGTCGCCGGTGCAGGGCGTGCACGACACGTCGGGCGGCAGCGAGCACTGGAAGTCGTTGATCTTGACGAAGTCCTCGTCACACGAGGCCACGACGCAGATGGGCGTCTCGGGCGTGCCGCCGCAGGTGCCCACGCCGTTGGCGATGCGGGTCGCGCAGTCGTTGCCGCAGGTGCCGCAGTGCGCGTCCAGGGTCCAGGCGCCGCTGGCGTCCTTGAAGTCCTCGTCGGTCAGCCCGTCGCAGTCGTTGTCCTTGAAGTCGCACGTCTCGACCTCGGGCATGGGGCCCTGGCACGCCCACCCCAGGGCGCCCTGGCACACCTGCTTGCCCGCGCAGCTGCCGACGCCCTCGACCTCGTTGGCGCAGGCCGCGCCGGTCGGCAGCCCGTCGTCCACGACGTTGTTGCAGTCGTTGTCGACGCCGTCGCAGAGCTCGGCCGCCGGGGTCGCCGCGTCGCAGCCCGTCCAGCCGGTCGCCGGGTCGCAGGTCTCGACGCCGTAGCAGGTGCCGTACTCGTTGGCCTGCGTGCACGCGCGCTGCTGGCCGGCCGTCTGCGCCCCGCACGAGCAGCTCCCGTTGGCCGGCAGGCAGCGCTCGACGCCGTCGCCCACGTCGCCGCAGGCGTACCCGGTCGGGCAAGCGCCGTCGGCCTCGCCGCACGGCATCACGCACACGCTCTTGCCCTCGATGGGGACGCAGCTGCCGCCGAAGCAGTCGTCGTCGGTCGCGCACGGCTGGCAGGGGACCGCCGGCGGCGGCGTGCACTGGAAGTCGCCGATCTTCACGAAGCCCGGGTCGCACTTGTCGACCACGCACTGCGGCGCGTCCGGCGACCCGCCGCACTTGCCGGTGCCGTTGATGATCTTGTCGGCGCAGGCGTTGCCGCACGTCCCGCAGTGCGCCTCGAGGGTCCACTTGCCGTCGACGTCCTTGAAGTCCTCGTCGACCACGCCATCGCAGTCGTTGTCCTTGAAGTCGCAGGTCTCGACCTCGGGCGTCGGGCCCTGGCACAGCCAGCCCTGCGCGCCCAGACACAGCTGGACGCCCTGGCAGGCGCCGACCCCCTCGACCTCGTTGGTGCAGGCGACGCCCTCGTCGAGGCCGTCGTCGAGCAGGCCGTTGCAGTCGTTGTCGAGACCGTCGCACACCTCGGCCGACGGCGTCGCCGCGGTGCACGAGGACCAGCCGACCGCCGGGTCGCAGGACTCGACGCCGTAGCAGGTGCCGAAGTCGTTGCTGGCGATGCACGTGCGCTTGCCACCGTCCACCTCGGCGTTGCACGTGCAGCTGCCGGTCAGCGGCTGACAGTGCCCCGCCGCGCCGTCGGCGTCCTCGAGGCACCCGAACCCGTCGGGGCAGTCCTCGTCGGCCGTGCACGCGTAGGCGCAGCGCCCCTCGCCGTCGAGCGTCAGGCACACGCCGCCGGCGCACTGGATGTCCTCGGTGCAGGGCGTGCACAGGCGCTTGATGCGCGGCAGGCACACGAAGCCCACGTCGGTGCCGGACGTCGTCACGCCCTTGCACTCGTACCCCGACGGGCAGTCGGCGATGCACGACTTGGTGCAGACGTACCCGGACGGGCCCTCGACGCAGAAGCCCGAGAAGCAGTCCTCGTTCGCGCTGCAGGGCGCGCCGAACTCGCCGGGCTCCGGCGCGGCGACGTCGACGTCGTCACCGGCGTCGGCGGTGTCCGGGTCCGACCCGCCCGGGTCCTCGGCCGCGTCCTGCTGACCGACGTCGCCCGGCTTGGTCACGTCGCCCGTGCCCCCGTCGCCCGCGCCGTCGACCCCGCCGACGTCGGCCGCTACGTCGTCCCCGCTCTGGCCCGTCTGCTCGTCGCCGCCGCACGCGACCCCGAGCACGATGAACAGCCCCGCAAGGCCACGCCCCATCGCAACACGCATCCCCGCCCCCTGACGATCCGCCGTTCCCAGTAGACCGTTCCTAACCCGGTCCGTCGCGCTCGCACAAGGGCGTGGGACGACAACGGCGCACGGCGGCGAAACCAGCGGGGCCTGGGGACCCACCGCGCGCCGCGGCTCAGCGCGTCCCGGCGGTGACCTGGGCGACGGTGGCGAAGAGCTGATCGGGGCGGATCGGCTTGGACACGTAGGCGTCCATCCCGGCCGCCATGCAGCGGTCGCGGTCCTCGATCAGCGCGTGCGCCGTCAGGGCGATGATGGGCACGTGCCCGCCGACCTGCCGCTCGCGCGCGCGGATGCGGCTCGTCGCCTCGAGCCCGCTCATCTCGGGCATCTGCACGTCCATCAGCACGAGGTCGAACGGCCCCTGGGTCTCGATGGCCTCCACGGCCTCGCGGCCGTTGCCGACCGTCACCACCTCGTGGCCGACGCGCTGCAGCAGGCGGACCGCCAGCCGCCGGCTGACCAGGTTGTCCTCGGCCAGCAGGACCCTCAGGCGGCGCTCGGCCACCTCGGCGGCGACCCCGTGCGGCGCCGGGCCCCCGCGTGCGCCGGCGCGGGGGATCGCGCCGAGGCCCTCGCCCGCGGCCGTCACCAGATCCGACGGCCGCACCGGCTTGAGCACCGACAGCGCCCCGAGCGCGCGCGCCCGCTCGACGTCCCGCGTGCCCTCGGGCGGCAGCAGCAGGATGACGCTGGCCGCCAGATCGGGGGCGCCCTGCACGCGCTCGGCGAGGGCGAAGCCGTCCACGTCGGGCATGTCGGCGTCGAAGACGGCCAGGGCGAAGGGCGCGCCCCGCCGCGCGGCCGTGTCCATCTCCTGCAGGGCCTGTCGGGCCGTCTCGGTGGTGGTGACCTCGAGGCCCGCGTCGCGCAGGATGGCCGCCGTGATGTCGCGGCTCGACGGGCGGTCGTCGACCACGATGGCGCTCGCCCGCTCGAGGTCGCGCCCGCCGAGCCCGCGATCGGGCGGCGAGCCGTCGTCGACGCCCAGGTCGATGGCGAAGTGGAAGCGGCTGCCCCGGCCGGGGGCGCTGTCTACGCCGATGGTGCCGCCCATCAGCCCGACCAGGCGCGCCGAGATGACCAGCCCCAGCCCGGTGCCGCCGTACCGGCGTCGGATCGAGGCGTCCGCCTGCGTGAAGGGCGCGAAGAGCCGGGCCTGGTCTTCGGGCGCGATGCCGATGCCCGTGTCGACGACCTCGAAGGCGACGCGCACGCGCCCGGGCCGCCGGTCGGCGCCGGCCACCCGGACGATCACCTCGCCCTCGGACGTGAACTTCACGGCGTTGCCCACCAGGTTGATGAGCACCTGCCGCAGGCGCCCCGCATCGGCGACGACCGCGTCCGGCACCTCGGGGGCCACGTAGAAGCCCAGCTCGAGCCCCTTGCGGTGCGCGCGCAGGGCGAGCGGCTTGAGGGTGTCGGCGAGGAGATCGCGCAGCCGGAAGGGCGCGGGCTCGAGTTCGAAGCGGCCCGCCTCGATCTTCGAGAAGTCCAGGATGTCGTCGATGATGTCCATCAACGCTTCGGCCGACGCGTGCGCCATCTGCAGGTAGTCGCGCTGCTCGGCGGTCAGCTCGGTGTCTAGCGCCAGCTCGGTCATGCCGATGATCCCGTTCATCGGCGTGCGGATCTCGTGGCTCATGTTGGCCAGGAACTGGCTCTTGGCCTCGTTGGCCGCCTCGGCCGCCTCGCGGGCCCGCTCGAGCTCCTCGCGCGTGCGCTTCCACTCGGTGATGTCCTCCGAGATGCCGAGCAGGAACCGGGGACGGCCGTCCTCGTCGACCAGCGGCAGCTTCTTGGTGTGCAGCAGCCGCAGCTCCCCGTCCCCCGTGAAGATGGGCTCCTCGGGGATGTCCACCAGCACGCCGGCCGCCAGCACCTCGCGGTCCTTGGAGCGGAAGAACTCGGCCTGCTCGCGCGGGAAGAAGTCGAGGTCCGTCTTGCCCAGCATGTCGGCGGCCGGATACCCCATGAGGCGCGCGGCGGCTCGGTTGATGCGCACGAAGCGCAGCGCGTCGGCGTCCTTCACGAAGACCATGTTCGGGATGTTCTCGACGATGGAGTCGAGGAACTGGGCGCTCTGCCGGGCCTCGGCCTCGGCCCGCGCGAGCTCGCGCAGGGCGCGGTTGCGGACCGTCACGTCGTGGAAGATGCCCCGCCAGTGGAGCCCGGGCCCGTGGCGCGACACCGCGCCCTCGACCTCTACCCGGCCGCCATCGGCGCCCCGCAACACCAGCTCCAGCGAGCCCGCCTGCTGGCCTCGCCGCACGCGCTCGAGGGCGCGCTCCAGCGCCTCGCGGCTGCCCTCGTCGACCACGTCGGTCATCCGTAGGTGCGCCAGCGCCTCGTCGTCGTAGCCCAGGTGCTCGCGCCAGGCCCGGTTGACGTACTCGAAGCGGTCGCCCGGGCCGACCACCTGGATGAGCGCGATGGCCGTGTCGCACAGCTCGCTGAAGAGATCGGCGCCGCGGCTCGGCGACGGCCGCGCTGCGCCGCTGATGAAGGCGGCCGTCAGGACGCGCTGCGCGCGCGCCTCCAGCTCGCGGAGCAGCTCGAGGCCTCCGAGCAGCTCGGCCGGCGCCCCGGCGAGGCCGCGGACCAGCTCCGGCTCTACGATCGCGCGCACCACGCGCACCGCCCCGAGGGCTCCGTCCAGCTCGACGCCCGCGACGCGCCAGCGGTCGGCCTGGCGGCGCAGCTCGCGCTCGAAGCCGACCCAGCCGCCCGTCTTCGCGACCCGGTCCAGCTCCCGCCCCAGCGCCGCGAGGTCGCGCTCGTCCAGCGCGGCCAACAGCGGCGGCCCCAGATCGCCTCGGACCGCCTGGCGCAGCGGGCCGACGAGCCTGTGAGCGATCGCCTCGAAGGCTCTCCTCGACGACGGATTGAAGGGCGCCACGTGCATCCCCATCGCGACGGGTCGTCCCATGGGCGCGGCTCCCCTCTGCCACGCGCGGGCGACCCGACCACCGTAGCATCGCTGGCGTCGCTTGGAAGGCGATCCACGGGATTTCCGGGCATGTCGATTATGATCTTCGTCATTAGGGCGAAGTGTGTGTTTCATGCGTCAGTTCGCCGCTGGAGCCGGGGCGGGCTTGCCTCGCGGGCGTCGGGCCCCATCATTGCACCCTTCACGCGCCGGCCGGGTCGCACCCGGCGGGCGGTCGCGCGCGGCCTTGGGCCGCGGCGCCAGTTCCCGTCGCCTACGGGAGGACGCCAAGCATGGTCTCGGACATCGATCTCGCCCGCATCAAGCCCTTCACCCGCGCGAGCGGCCGCGCCAGCGAGCCGGCCTCCGAGGCGGAGGATCGAGGCGCCCCGGCCGCGATCGACGAGGGCCGCCTCGCCCGCGCCGTGCGCGAGATCCTGATCGCCATCGGAGAGGACCCCGACCGCGAGGGGCTCGTCGAGACCCCGGACCGCGTGGCCCGCGCCTTCGCCGAGCTGTGCGGGGGGCTGCGAGAGGATCCGGGGGTGCACCTCTCCAAGGTGTTCGACGAGGGCTTCGGCGAGACCGTCACCCTGCGCGACATCCCCTTCGACAGCCTCTGCGAGCACCACCTGCTGCCCTTCAGCGGGGTCGCCCACGTGGCCTACCTGCCCGCGGACGGCCGCGTCGTCGGGCTGTCGAAGCTGGCGCGCACGGTCGAGACCTTCGCCCGCCGGCCGCAGGTCCAGGAGCGGCTGACCGCGCAGATCGCCGACGCCCTCGACCAGCACCTGTCCCCGCTGGGGGTCTGCGTCATCGTCGAGGCCGAGCACTCGTGCATGAAGATGCGGGGCGTGGGCAAGGCGGGCGCGGTCATGACGACCACGGCGCACCGCGGCGCCCTGCGCGACGATCCCGCGCTGCGGCGCGAGGTGATGGACCTCCTCCTGCGTCGAGACCCCTAGGAGCTCCCAGGCGTCAGGGCTCGCCCAGCAGCGACGTGGGCGCCACGCCCAGCGCCTCGGCCAGGCGGAGCACCGCGGCCAGGGTCACGTTCTGGCGGCCGCGCTCGATGGCGCTCACGTAGGTGCGATCCAGGCCGGCGCGCTCGGCCAGCGCCTGCTGGCTGAGGCCCGCCGCGCGGCGCAGGTGCCGCAGGCGGTCGCCCAGGGCCTCGAGGTACCGGGCCAGCGTGTCCTCGGGCGCGACCCCGACCAGGCGACGCGCCGCCTGCAGGGCCGTGGGCGCGTCCGAGACGGCCAGGTCGGCGCCCAGCTCGCGGTCGGGCGGCCGGACGGCCGGCCCGCCGACGATGACCAGCGGCGGCGAGGGCAGCGCCCGCAGGCCCTCGGCGGCGCGGGTGGCACCCTCGCGCGCGTCGGTGACTGTCACGCCGATGACCACCAGCGCCGCGCCAACGCGCGCGGCGTAGTCGACCAGGGCCTCGGCCGGCGTGTTGGCGCCCAGGAAGGCGACCTGCCAGCCGTCGAGGTGCAGCAGCTCGGCCATCACCCGCGCCCCGAGCCCGTGGTGATCCCCCTCGGGGCAGGCGACGACGGCGCCGAGCCCGTGCGGCGGGACACGCGGGAGCGACCCGCGCAGGCTCTCGACGCATGCCCACGCCGTGTGGGTCGCCAGGTGCTCGTCGGCCACCGACACCCGGCCGGCGTGCCACAGGTCCCCGACCTCGGCGACCGCGGGCGCGAGCAGCCCCGTCAGGACCTCGGCGGCCGAGACGGCCTGGGCGAGCTGGGCCCGCAGCAGCTCGAGGGCGCGGTCGCGGTCGCCCCGCAGCAGGGCGTCGCGCAGCTCGGCGCGCGCGGAGGCGGGGATCACGAGCGCTCGCTCGCGGGGCCGAAGCGCGCGAGGTAGGCGCTCATGGCGTGCTTGCGGCGCGCGCTGTCGGACGTCATGTACCGCACCTTCCCGTAGATCGGGCGCTCGGGCCCCCAGGGCCGGTCGTAGCGCCCGAAGCACCAGCCGATGCCACTGTAGGAGTTGGGGTCGCGTCCGTCGACGGCCCACCGGTCGTTCAGGGCGACCAGCCACTCGAAGGCCTGCTGCGGGTGGCGGGTCCACGCGAGGACGCGCTTGCCCCAGACCATGCGCAGGCGGTTGTGCAGGCGGCCCTCGGTCACCAGCTGCCGCTGGGCGGCGTTCCACACCGGGTCGTCGGTCTCGGCGCGCTCGAGGCGCTCGAACGTGTAAAGGGCCGGGCGCCGGTCGCGGGCGTGGGCTTCGAGGGTGGCGCGCGCCCAGTCGGGCAGCCCCTCCCAGCGGTCGGCGTCGTCGCGGTGGGCGCAGAAGTTGAGGCCCAGCTCGCGCCAGGTCACCAGCTGGTCCAAGAAGGCCTCGGCGTCGGGGCCGACCCCCCAGAAGCCCTCGCGCGCCCCGGTGGCGCGGGACCCCAGGCGAGCCGGCGACCAGCGCTCGCGGGCCATCAGGGCGTCGAAGACCTCGTGGGCGGACAGGTGCCCGAAGTGCAGGTAGGGGCTCAGGCCGCTGGTGGCCTCGTGGTCCGGGTCGTCGCGGTGGGCCAGGTATTGGCCGAGGCGTCGGTCGAGGAAGCGGTCGAGCGCCGCGCGGGCCGCCTCCTGGCCGCCGCGGAAGGGCGCCGGACCGACCTGGTGATCGATGGGGAAGGCGGCGAGCCCGTCGCGGCCCGCGAGCAGCGCGGCGGGAGCGGCCGGCCAGCGGCGCGTCACCGCCGGCGGGAGCTTCGGCGCCCGGGGCAGGGCGAGGCCGGCCAGCGGGTCGGGCAGGGGCGGGTCGGCCAGGACGCGTCGGATCTCGCGCTGCACGAAGCGGCGGAAGGCGAAGGCGGTGCCCCAGGCGCGGTCGGTGGCGGTCAGCGGCAGGAGGCCGTTGCCGTCGACGGCCTCGAGGCGGGTGGTCAGCTGGCGGCCGGCGGCGGCCACCATGCGGGGCAGGAAGAAGGCCGGGAAGTCGTCGGTGACGACGCAGCAGGCGTCCCGGGCCATTGTCTGCAGCAGGCCCTGGCCGTCGCCGGGCCGCGGCTCGAGGTAGGGGTGATAGGCGACCCCGGCCGCCTCGAAGGCCGCCGCCTGGTCGGCCATCCCGTCGAGGACGAAGCGGTGCAGGCGGTCGGAGGCCCAGGGGTAGGCGACGCGCAGCGGCTCGAGCACCACCAGCGGCCGGCCCCACTCGGCGGCGCGCGCGGCGGCGTGCTGCAGGGCGAAGGAGGAGCGGGTGCGGCGGGCCGCGATCATCCAGTACAGGACGAAGGCGCCGTCGGGGCGTGGCGGGGCCTCGTTGACGGCGCGGACGCGGTCGGGGGGAGCGGGAGTGAGCCGAGCCATGGCGCGAGCCTCGCAGAACGGTTGATTGGACTCAACGTCGTGCGTTCCTATTGTGGCTTTTAATCGTCGAAAGGGGGCGAAGTGCGGACGCAGGGCTCCAGGCAACCATGGGCGCGCCGGGAGAGCGGCCCAGGGGGGCGGAGGCGGTGGCGCACGACGCGCGGCCACACCGAGGCCGCGGCGTGAGCGACCGGGACCCCGAGCTGGGCGCGGCGGCGGGCGCGGGGCCGGCGGAAGCGGGCCGGGCGGGGCCGCGCGTGCGGATCGGCGTGTCGGCCTGCCTGACCGGGCGGCCGGTGCGCTTCGACGGCGGCCACAAGCAGAACGCGTTCGTCGTCGAGGAGCTCGCGTCGATCGCGACCCTGGTGCCGATGTGCCCCGAGTGGGCGCTGGGCCTGGGCGCGCCCCGTGAGGCGCTGCGGCTGGTCCGCAGCGGGGAGGGCGCGCGCCTCGTCACCGCGCGCTCGGGGGTGGACCACACCGAGCGCATGCGGGCGTGGGCCGGGCGCGAGGTCGACGGGCTGGCCGCGGCGGGGCTGTGCGGCGGGCTCTGTGGTTTCGTGGTCAAGAAGGACTCGCCGACCTGCGGGCTCGAGCGGGTCAAGGTCTACGACCCGCGGACGGGACAGCCGTCGCGCACCGGGGTCGGGGCGTTCACCGCCGCGCTGCGGGCGCGCCTGCCCCTGCTGCCGGTCGAGGAGGAGGGGCGCCTGAACGACCCCGGGCTGCGCGACGCGTTCCTGACCAGGATCTTCGCGGTGGCGCGCGGCCGGGCGCTGCTCGACGCGGGGCCGGACCGGTCGGCGCTGGCGCGCTTCCACGCGCAGGAGAAGCTGCTGCTGCTCGCCTACGACGAGCGGGCGCTGCGCGGGCTGGGCCGGCTGGTGGCCGAGGCGAGCGCGTCCGACGCCGGACGGGTGGCCGAGGCCTACGTCGAGGGGTTCCTGGCCGCGCTGGCCGGGCCGCCCTCGCGGGGCCGGCACGTCAACGTCCTGCTGCACATGCTGGGGCACCTGCGCGACGGCGCCGACCGGGCGGTGCGGGGCGACGTCCGGGAGGCCATCGAGGCCTACCGCGCGGGTCAGGCGCCGCGCGACGCGCCGCTGACGCTGCTGCGGCACTACATCGGGCGGCTCGGGCTGACCTGGCTGGCCGCGCAGACCTACCTGCGCCCCTATCCGCGGACGCTGGTGCGGCTGGGCTGGTCCTGAGCGTCAGGCCGGCCGGGGCGGCGCGACCACGCGGGTGAGCGGGCCGGCGTGCTCGAGCGTGAAGAAGGACGGGGTGCCGACGGTGAAGCCCCAGTCGAGGTAGGTCCAGCCGAGCAGGAGGGTGGGATCGCCCGGGGTGACGGCGACCAGCGGGTCGCGGCCCCGGTTGAGGGGGTCGAGCCGCGCGTTGCCGCCGAGGCCGTAGTGGATGAGCAGGCCGGGTGTCGGGAAGGGCAGGCGGTGGCCTTCGGGCGGGACGACGCGGTAGTGGCCGAAGGTGACGGGGACGTCGCGCCGGGTCCGGGGCGTGTCGGGCGCGTCGAGGCCGTCCTGGACCAGGCGGACGTTCCAGCCGCGCAGGTGCCCGGTCCGTGGGTCGCGGTGGAAGGTCTTGCGGAACTTCTTCCAGGTCAGGCGCTCGAGGAGGCGGCCGAGCCCCAGGCTGGTGCCGCGGTACTCGGTGTCGTCGAGCGCGGCGGGGTCCACCGGGTGGCCGGCGCGCAGGACCTGCATCAGCTCCTTGCGGGTCATGGCGTGGAGCTCGGCGGCGGTGGGCATGGCGCGGGTCTCCTGGGGCGGGGCGCGCCGGGGCGCGCGATGGGGCCGGAGACGCGGATGTAACACGGTTCGGGGGCGGCGGCGACGCGCCTACTCGCGCAGCTTGCGGCCCGAGCGGAGCAGGAGCCAGGCGTAGCCCCACAGGGCCGCGTTGGAGGCGACGAGGATGAGGGCGCCGCTCCAGACCGGGACGTCCGAGTGGCCGACCATGCCGTGGCGCAGTCCGCTGACCATGTAGAGGATGGGGTTGAAGTGCGAGAGGGTGTCCCAGGGCGCCGGGAGCATGTCGATGGAGTAGAAGACGCCGCCGAGGAAGGTGAGCGGGGTGATGAGGAAGCTGGGCAGCAGGTTGATGTGGTTGAAGTCGCGGGCGTGGATGGCGATGACGACCCCCAGGGTCGCGAACATCGTGGCGGTGAGCAGCATGAAGGCGACGGTCACGCCCAGGTGGGCCAGGGTCTGGGCGCCCATCAGGGCCGCGACGATCCAGATGATGACGCCGACCAGCAGGGCTCGCAGGACCGAGGCGCCGACGTAGGCGAAGAGGATCTGGCCCGGGGTGAGCGGCGAGACCAGCACGTCGACGATGGTGCCCTGGATCTTGGTCAGAAAGAGCGAGAAGGCCGAGTTGATGAAGGCGTTGTTGATGACGCCCAGCATCACCAGCCCCGGGACGATGAAGCTGATGTAGGGCACGCCGTCGATGGCGCGGAGCCGGTCGCCGAGCGAGTAGCCGAAGACCACGAAGTAGAGCAGGGTGGTGACGACCGGGCTGCCGATGGTCTGGGCGGCGGTGTTCCAGAAGCGGCGGACCTCCTTGCCGAACAGGGTCCAGACGCCGCCGAGGCGGGGCTCGCGGGCGCGCTCGAGCAGGGCGGCGACGCGGGCGCGGGCGGCGTCGGCCGGGCCGTGGAGGTCGGGCGGGGTGGCGGCGCTCACGGAGGGCCTCCGCCGGTGACGCCGCGGGAGGGAGGGGCCTGGCGGTCCTCGGTGAAGACGAGGCGGCGGAAGACGGCCTCGAGGGAGGAGCGGTGGGCGTCGACGGAGGCGACGTCCAGGTCCAGGCCGCGCAGGGCGTCGAGGAGGCGCTGCACCGGGCTGGGGGCGGCGTCCGCGGCGCGGTCGGCCTCGGCGTCGCGGTAGACCAGGCGGACGCCCTCGCCGGCGAGCGGCTCGAGCTGCAGATCGGGCAGGCGGGCGAACAGCTCGGGCGGCGGGGGGCGCGTCAGGCGCACGTCCACGGTCCGGCTGGCGTACTCGGCCATGAGCGCTTCGCGCCGGTCGACCCGCAGCAGGCGGCCGCCGTCGATGATGCCGACCCGGTCGGCGAGCATCTCGGCCTCCTCGATGTAGTGGGTCGTCAGGACGATGGTGGTGCCCAGCTCGCGCAGGCGCCGCACGTAGGCCCACAGCTCTTCGCGCAGGACGACGTCGACGCCGGCGGTCGGCTCGTCGAGGAAGAGCAGGGCCGGGTCGTGCACGAGCGCCTTGACGATGAGCAGGCGGCGCTTCATGCCGCCCGAGAGCCAGCGGGAGTTGGCGTCGGCCTTGCCGCTGAGATCGAAGGCGTCGAGCAGCTCGTCGACGCGCCGCTCGCTGGGGGGCTCGCCGTAGTAGCCGCCCTGGTAGCGGATGAGGTCGCGGACGGTGAAGAAGGCGTCGTAGTTGAGCTCTTGCGGCACGAGGCCGACCAGGCGACGGGTGACGCGGTAGTCGCGCACGACGTCGTAGCCGGCGACCGTGATGCGGCCCGAAAACCCCACCGTCAGCCCGGTCACGCAGCCGATGAGGGTCGTCTTGCCGGCGCCGTTGGGGCCGAGCAGGGCGAAGATCTCGCCGGGCTCGATGGCCAGGCTGACGTCGTCGACGGCGACGAGATCACCGTAACGCTTGGTGACCCCGTCGATGCGGACGAGGGGCTCACCAGGGGCTGGAGGGGCGCCCATCAAGGTCCTTTCGGTCGGCAGGCGGCGACAGACTACCGACCCGCGTCACCGACTGACAAGGAGGCGCCCCCGTGCGCCCCTCCGAGCGCGCGCCTCAGCGGGTGAGGGTCATCGTGTCGAACACGCGGCCGGTGGCGTCGATGGCGCGCAGGGTGAGGCGGTCCCCCTCGATCTCGACGTGCACGAAGTGCAGCACCGACTCGGCGAAGGCCGTGAAGGACGACGCGCCGACGCTGCGGACGCCGTGGCCGCCGCCGCCCGTGACGATGGTGGTCAGCCCGTCGACGGCGTGCGTCCGCTCGTAGTGGTGGTCGTGGCCGGCGAGCACCAGCGGGACCTGGTGGGCGCGCAGGATGGGCGAGAACAGCCGCTGGAACTGTTCGTTGGAGCCGTGGCGGCCCGACGACAGCGGCGGGCGATGGGCGAAGACGACGACCCAGGGGAGGTCGTTGGCGGCGAGGTCGGCCTCGAGCCAGGCCGCCTGGGCCTCGCTCATGACCTCGGTGTCGAGGCCGACGAAGTGGACGTCGCCCCAGTCGAAGCTGTACCAGCGCTCCTCGCCGCCCTGCCCGCCGTTTTCGGGCAGGGCGAAGGCCTCGCGCAGCGGCGCGCCCTCGTCGGTCTCGTAGTCGTGGTTGCCGGCCACCGGGAACGTCGGGATGAAGCGGATGAGGTCCTGGTAGACCTCGAAGAAGCCGCGCTCGAGCTGCTTGGGCGTGCCGGAGCTGTAGGCCACGTCGCCGGTGACGAGCATCAGGTCGAAGGGCACGGTGTCGAGCTGGTTGCGGACCAGCCACTGCTCGTCGCCGCCGTCGCCCGAGTCGCCGAACGCGACGAAGCGCACGGGCTCGCCGGACCCGGGCGGGGGGGCGGTGCGGAAGCCGGCCCGCTCCGTCAGGGCGGCCTTGCCGGCCTCGAGCTGGTAGCAGTAGGTCGCCCCCGGCTCCAGGCCCTCGATCTCGGCCACGCGCTGGCCCGAGAAGTGCTTGGCCGGCTCGCCGACCGCGGCGACGGAGGCGACCGCCTCGCCTGCGGGCGTGGTCACGGAGACGCGCACGGGCGTGTCGTCGGTGGTGGTCCACATGACGACGGCCGACGTGCCGGTGGTCCGCTGCACATAGGGCTGGCGGACCAGGGCCGGGGCCCCGGCGAGGGTGGGGGCGCCGTCGCCGCAGGCCGCGACCTGCGCCGCGTCGGGGCGCTCGCGCAGCCCGAGCCCGGCGGACAGATCCCCGGTCTTCGAGGCGCTCACGGAGGAGGGCGTCACGCACCCGGACAGCGTGGAGAGGGCAGCCACCGCGCCTACGGTGGCCGCTACGATCGAGCGAGCCTGCAGCATCCCATTCCCCGACGAGCGGTCGCGCCGCTCGGAAGTCGGCCGGCCGGTATGCCGGACGCGGTCGCAACCCCCTGGAAAGAGTTGGGATTCCGAAGGCGCGCGTTCAGGCCGCGCGGTGGGATGCCCGCCAGCGGGGCGTTCGGCAGGCTCTGGACGGGCCTGGATGAGGCCGAAGTGGGGCGAGGGCGACCCGGGATGCGGACCGGCCGAGTCGGCGCGGGTGGGCGCCGCCTCGGCACGTCGGGGGCGATGCAGGAGGGCCGGCGGGTCTATTCGAGCATGCTGGTGAGGGTCGGCGAGGGCGTCCAGGAGCGGATGACGAGGTCGCCGTCCGCCTGGCGGTCCATGATGAGCCACAGGCGCTGGCCGTAGGCGTCGTTCGGGGTCATGAACGAGAAGCCGACGGCGATCCGCTGCACCGGCTCGAGCCAGGCCGTCCCGAGCAGATCGATCTGCACGTCGGCGTCGCTGGCGAGGATCTTGAGCTCCTCGATGGCGTTGAGCGCCTCTGGGGTGGCCGCCGTGGCGGCCTGCCAGGCCTGCATGTCGTCGCCTCGCAGGGCCTCGACCATGCGGCTGCCCCAGGCGCGTCCCTCCGGGCTCTCGGGCAGGTCCTCGAAGCGCGCGACGGCCGGCAGGGTCCCGTCGAGGAAGCCGGCCTTGTGCGCCTCGGACTTGGTCGGCCCCTCGATGTGCCAGCCCTCGTCGAAGTAGCGCATGAGGAGCCAGAGCTTGCCGACCGAGCCCTCGTAACCTTCGGCGAAGACCGAGGCGTGCAGGGCGGCGCGGCCGTCGCGCTGCTCGGGCGCCTCGCCGTCCTCGAGGCGCAGCTTCTTTCGGACCGCCTGGTCGAACAGGCGTCGCGCGGTGTCGCCTTCGGTGGACCAGCCCTTCTCGGTGCAGATCGCGCGCGCCTGCTGCTCGTCGCTGCTGTCGATGGCCTGGGTGAACGCGCGGAGCGCGTCGCGAGGGGTCTGTGCCGGCTGCATGGAACCTCCAGATGCGGATGCGATGGGCCACGGCGGCCAGCGGACGTCGGACGGGATGCGGACGCGCGCGTGCTCGACGCGGGGGGACGGTGAAGGGGAGGGAGACGCGGCACAGGCTACTCGAAACCGGAGCTACGTCGAAGGGGCCGCCCCCTTGCGCCGGGCCCGGCCCGGGCCTGGGGAACAAAGGGGCAGCCGGGATCCTCGGTGTCACGAGACGATGCGGGCGTGTCTCAGCGCGGGCGTGACAGGTGTCGCATTGTGTGACGAGCGCCATGCCGCTACGCCGTCTGCCGCTTGGCGGGACGTGTGGCCCGCGGTTTGCAGTGACCCTCGAGCACCGCTACCGCCGAACGTCGCCGGTCCTTCGTCTGGCTGGACCAACGGGGGCGTCCCACGACATCGAGGAGACAGACGATGCAAGAGGCCAACGACTCGCTCCGCCCGATCAGCACCCCCGGCCGCCGCCCCGCGGCCCCGCCGCCCCCGAAGGCGCCCGAGTGGCTGCGCGTGCGCGCCCGAGCGGAGGCCTCGGCCGTCAAGGCGCGGCCGCTGCCGCCGCCGATGCCCCACGGAAAGCGCGGCCAGCTCAAGCGCTCGGGCGACAGCGCCATCCTGCTCGGCACCCTGGACGTGGTGGACCAGATCCCGCTCGAACCGACCGCGCCGTCCGAGCTGCGCTGAGCCGGCCTCGGCCCCGGCCACGGCCCCGGCCACGGGTCGCGGCCACGGTCCACGGCCCCGGCCTCAGCCCACGGCCACGGTCCCGGCCCCGGCCACGGTCCCGGCCCCGGCCCCGGCCCGGCCCCGGCCCCGGCCCCGGCCACGGTCCCGGGCCTCGGCTCCAGCCCCCCTCCCGGCCGGCGGCCGCGGCCGGGAAGGGATCGCCGGCGGGCGTGTTGTGACCCTCTCGAAGCCAACCACGAGAGGACCCGATGCGTCTGCCGAGCTGCCAGGATCTGTCCCGTCGCGTGCCCCGCTGGGCTCGCTTGCCGCTAGGTCTCGCCCTCATCGCGGGCGGTGCCCTGGGCTTCCTCCCCGTGCTCGGGTTCTGGATGGTGCCGCTGGGCGTCGTGGTGATGGCGCCCGACTCGCCCTTCGTGGCGCAGCGCTGGGAGCGCTTCCGCGGCTGGGTCCACGGCCGGCTCGACCGCCGGGCCGAGGCGCGCGCCCGCAAGCCGGCGGCCCAGGCAGGCTGAGCCCGCGACGTTCAGCCCTTCCGCCGGCCTCTTGCCACGGGTACGGTGCCGCTCGCGCCCTCCAGGCGATCGCGCTGGGGGGCTCCGAGCCAAGGGACGGGAGGCCAACGTGAAGGCCACGAGCGAGTTCGTCACCTGGATCGTCGACCAGCTCGAGCCCCTCGGGGCCGTGCGCGCCCGCGCCATGTTCGGCGGATACGGCGTGTACCGCGCGGACCTGATGTTCGCGCTGGTGGCCGGCGACGTGCTGTACTTGAAGGCCGACGAGGCCTCCAGCGGCGCCTTCGAGGCGCGCGGGACCGGGCCGTTCGTCTACTCGGGCAAGAAGGACGGCCGGCCCGTGCGGATGTCCTACTGGGAGGTCCCGAGCGACGTGCTCGAGGACGCCGAGGCGCTGGTGGCCTGGGCCCGGGTGGCCATCGGGGTCGCCGAGCGGTCGCGCAAGCCGGCGCGCAACAAGGCCTGAGGCCGGCGCCGCCCGGGCCGGCTCAGCACCAGCGGCGGGTCGCGTCGATGGCGTGGGCGAGGGCGGCGCGCAGCTCGGCGAAGCTGCGGGCCTGGGCGTGGGCCCGGGTGGGTCGCTCGGCCGCGCCGGGGACGAAGCCGTCGAAGCGGATGGCGAAGGCGCCGATGCCGAGGGCGCCGGCGACGTCGGCCGACTCGGAGTCGCCGACGTGGACCATGCGGTCGGCGGCGACGCCCAGCGAGCGGGCCGCGTCGTTGAAGATGCGGGCGTCGGGCTTGGCGTAGCCGAGGACGCCCGAGTCGAGGATGGCGCCGAAATAGCGGGCCAGGTCGACCTCCTCGAGCAGCTCGCGGACGCGGCCCTCGCTGTTGGAGGTGATGACCATGGGCACCCCGGCCGCGGCGAGGTCGTCGAGCAGGGCGCGCGCCTCGGGGGGCACCCAGCGCCAGAGGTTGCGGTCCGGCTGCGCCCGCCACAGCGCCTCGACCACGTCGGCGTCCCGCGTCCGGTCCTCGGGGGCGCCGAACGCCGCCGCGACCAGGACCCCCATCAGGGCGCGCCAGCCCGCCTCGTGCCCGTGGCCGAGGGCGACGACGCGGTCGTGCTCGCGATAGGCGGCCGGCATGGCCGCGCGGACGGCGGCGACGTCGGGGGCGCGATCGCCGGCAGCGTGGGGGCGCAGCCGCGCGGCGAGCTCGTCGAGGTCGAGGCCGCCCAGGACGTGGCCGTAGTCGAAGGAGATGGCGTGGACGGCACCGCGAGGGATCAAGGCAGCTCCAGGGCGGCGAGGCCGAGCGTGAGGCGCGACGGCCGGTAGGTCATAGCCGAGGTCAGCGGGGGCGCCAAGCCTTCAGGACGGCGACGATCGGGCCGGCGAGCGCCGTCAGGGGCTCCGTTCATCGAAGAATCTCGGTGGCGGGCGCCGTCGGGGGCTCTCTTCGTCGAAGAATCGTCGCGACGAGCGTCGTCAGGGACTTTCTTCGTCGAAGAATCGTGGCGACGAGCGTCGTCAGGGACTTTCTTCATCGAAGAATCGTCGCGACGAGCGTCGTCAGGGACTTTCTTCGTCGAAGAATCGTGGCGACGAGCATCGTCAGGGACTTTCTCATCGAACAGTCGTGGCGACGAGCGTCGTCAGGGGCTCTCTTCGTCGAAGCGTCGAGGCGGCGGGACTCGTCGCGGGCGCTCGCGAGGGTGATCGCGTTGTAGTTCGGGCCACCGGACTGCACGAGCTCGCTCGTGCTCCGGCATGGCGCAGCTCGCTGCGCCCGGGAGGCTACAGTCCCATGTCTCCCCGCGCAGCTAGCTGCGCGGGCCCTCGAGCCCGAGCAAGCTCGGGCTGGCCGACACGCCCGTAGCTGGAACTCGATAGCCCTGGGCGCGCCCGGACGCTGGCTTGTCGGCGGGCGGCCGCTGGGTCAAGCTGCGCTCGCCTCGGCGCAGGCCGTGGCGACCTGGGGACCCTCCGATTGGGCAGGACTTGACGACACGACCCGGCGACCGGTGGAGGCCGTGGAGGGCCCCGGCGATGGCCGCGCTCGTAGCGCTCGCGTTCTTCGCGGTGGGCCTCGGGGGCGGCAGCCACTTCGACTCGGACGACGCGCTGTACACGCAGATGGCGCGCGAGATGGTGGGCAGCGGCGATCTCGTCGACAACCGCTGGAGCGGCGCGGTCCTGTTCGAGAAGCCGCCCCTGCTCCTCTGGTCGCTCGCCGCCTCGGGGGCGGCCTTCGGCTGGGGCGAGGCGGCCATGCGGCTCCCGCTGGCGCTGTTCGCGGCGATGGCGCTGGCCGGCCTGGTCGTCCTCGCGCGGGGGCTCGGGTGCTCGGACCGCCGGGCGCTGCTGGCCGCGGGCCTGCTCGGCGGGTCGTTCCTGTTCGTGCTGATGGCGCGGCGGCCCATGACCGACCTTCCGCTGCTGGCCACCAGCCTGTGCGCGGCCGCGGCCGCCGTGAACCGGCGCTGGGCGCTGGCCGGCGCGCTGGCCGGGCTGGCGCTGCTCGCCAAGGGGCCGGCCGCGGCGCCGCTGCTCGCCGCCCCGCTGGCCTGGGTGGCGCTGCGGCGCGCGGTGTCCTGGCGTGCGCTGGGGCTGGCCGCCGTCGCCGGGCTCGCCGTCGCGGGGCCCTGGTACCTGGCGGTCACGGTGCGCCACGGGGCCGAGCCCTGGCAGACCTGGTTCGGCTATCACGTCGCCTCGCGCGCCAGCGGCGCCCTCGTGCCGGGGCTCGACTGGGCCGAGGCCCTGGCGCTGCTCACCGAGGAGCGCCTGCTGCTCGCGGGCGCCCTCGCCGGCCTCGGCCTGCACGCCTGGCGCCGCACCGAGCCGACCCTGGTCGGGTTCGCCCTGCTGTGGGCCCTGTGCGCCCTGGCGCCGGTGCTCGCCAGCGAGACGCGCCTCGCGCACTACCTGCTGCCCGTCACGCCGGCGCTGGCGCTGCTGGCCGTCGCCGCCGTGCCGGAGCGGCTGATGACGCACCGGCTGGCGCCCGCGCTGGCGACGCTGGCGGTCGTGACCGCCCTGCTGGCCCACCCGGCCAAGCTGTCCTTCTGGTTGGGGCCCGACTTCGGCCCCGCGCCGGCCACCCTGGGCCGAGCGATCGCACGCGCGGCCGGTCCCGGCGACCGGGTCGTCGCCTTCAACACCACGACGGCGTCGCTGACCTTCTATGGTGGCGTCCCGGTCTGGCTGCAAGGGGACGACGCGCGCTTCATGGCCATCCAGCGCGGCATCGACATGAACCGCCGCGCCGGCCTGCTGCGCGGCCCCGAGGACGGGCCGCTGCCGGCGCTGTCCGAGGGCCAGCGCCGGTTCGTGGTCGCCCGCGTGCAGCCCGATCTGCCCCGGGTCCTGGGCGCGCTGCGGGGCGAGGCGCCGACGCGACCGCTGTGGGTGCTGCGCGCCGGCGAGCTGGCGCTGGCGAACGACGCGGGGCTGGGCGAGCCGGTCCCGTGAAGGACCGGGGCGGGGACAGCGGGCCGCGGGGTCGTTAGCCTGCACGGGCACGTGGAGGGCCCGTGAACATCCCCGACCTGTGGTACCGCAACGCCATCGTCTACTGCCTTGACGTCAGCACCTTCATGGACGGCGACGGCGACGGCGTCGGCGACTTCGAGGGCCTGATGGGGCGGCTCGACTACCTGGCGAACCTGGGGGTCACCTGCCTGTGGCTGCTGCCGTTCTACCGCACCCCGAACCGCGACAACGGCTACGACGTCACGGACCACTACGCCGTCGATGCGCGCCACGGCAGCCTGGGCGACTTCGTCGAGTTCGCGCACCAGGCGCGCGTCCATGGCTTCCGGCTGCTGGTGGATCTGGTCGTCAACCACACGTCCGACGAGCACCCGTGGTTCCAGGCGGCGCGGCGGGATCCGCGCTCTCGCTATCGCGATTGGTACGTGCTGACCGACGAGGAGCCGAAGGACCGGCGTCAGGGCATGGTCTTCCCCGGCGTGCAGGACGAGACGTGGACCTGGGACGAAGAGGGCGGCTTCTGGTACTTCCACCGCTTCTACGCGTTCCAGCCGGATCTCGACATCGAGCACCCCGCGGTCCGCGAGGAGATCCGACGCATCATGGGCTGCTGGCTCGAGCTGGGGGTGTCGGGCTTCCGCGTCGACGCCGTGCCCTTCCTCATCGAGCGCGTCCGCCCCGACGCGCCGCCGGGCCCGCCGGACGTCGAGCTGCTCCACCAGATGCGCGAGTTCCTGCAGTGGCGCGTCGGCGACGCCATCCTGCTCGCCGAGGCGAACGTCGCGCCCGAGCGCATCGCCGACTTCATGGGCGAGCGCGGCGACCGCCTGCACCTGATGTTCAACTTCCTGGTCAACCAGTACCTGTTCCACGCGCTGGCGACCGGCGAGGTGGCCAAGCTCGCCAAGGCCCTCGAGGACACCCGACCGCCGCCGGGTCCTGCGCAGTGGGCCCACTTCCTGCGCAACCACGACGAGCTGGATCTGGCGCGGCTGACCGACGAGGAGCGGCAGCAGGTGTTCGAGGCGTTCGGCCCCGAGCCCGAGATGCAGCTGTACGGCCGGGGCCTCCGCAGGCGCCTCGCCCCGATGCTGGGCGGGGATCGCCGGCGGCTCGAGATGGCCTACAGCCTGCTGTTCGCGCTGCCCGGGACGCCGGTCCTCAACTACGGCGACGAGATCGGGATGGGCGAGGACCCGTCCCTGCCGGAGCGCCAGGCGACGCGCACGCCGATGCAGTGGTCGAGCGCACGCCACGGCGGCTTCACGGTCTCGGACGAGCCCGTGCTGCCCGTCGTCTCGGGGGGCGACTACGGCTTCGAGCGCGTCAACATGGTGCAGCAGGCGCGCGACCCCGGCTCGCTGCTCAGCTGGATGGAGCGCATGATCCGCGTCCGAAAGGACTGCCCCGAGGTGGGCTGGGGCGACTTCACCGTCCTCGACGCCGGCAGCCCGCACGTCCTGGGGCTCGAGTACGCATGGAAGGGCAGCTTCGTGGTCGCGCTGCACAACTTCGTCGACCGCCCCCAGCCGATTGTCCTGGAGCCGGCCTGCGGCCCGGGCGCCGTCCTCATCGATCTCACCGGCTGCGAGGACGCCGAGGCCGACGACGACGGACGCCACCGCGTCACGCTGGGGCCCTACGGCTATCGGTGGTTCCGCGCCGGGGGGCTGGACGGCGGGCTGCTGCGCATCCGCGCGCGCTGACCTCCGCGCCGCCCCTGGCGAGCGGTCGATCAGCGGGCGATCAGCGGGCGATCAGCGGGCGATCAGCGGGCGATCAGCGCGCGAGGAAGCGGCGCACCGCCGCGACGGTCGCGTTGGCATCCTGCAGCAAGAGCGCGTGGCCGACGCCGGGGACGACGTCGAGCGTGGCGTCCGGGAGCAGGCCGGCCATCTCGAGGGCCTTGCGGGGCGGCGTCGCCTGGTCCAGCTCGCCGACCCGGAGGTAGACCGGGACGTCGAGCTCGGGCAGCTGCGGCCGCACGTCGGGCAGGTCGGCCGCGGCCTCGAGCTCGGAGGCGAGGACGTCGGCCGGCACGCACCGGGTCCAGGCCGCGACGGCCTGCGCGTGCTCGGGGTGCGCGGCGGCCCAGCCGGGCGGCAGCATGCGCTCGACCATCAGCTCACCGAGCTCGACGTCGGCGGCGATGGCCTGGGCGAAGCCGCGGAACGCCTCGGGCTCGCCGGCGTCGAGGTGCGCGATGGGGGCGAGGCCGACGAAGGCGCGGAGCTTCAAGCGGCCGCGGGTCGCGGCGACCAGCCCTCGGTAGCAGCCGCCCGAGTAGCCGACGAAGGCGACGTCGTCGAGGCCGCGCTCGGCCAGCGCGGCGGCCAGCATCCGGTCGACCGCCTCGAAGTCGTAGGGCAGGGCCGGCCTGGGCGCGCGACCGTAGCCGGGCAGGTGGACGAGCAGCACGCGGTGGTCGGTGGCCAGCGCGCGCGCGAGCGGCTCCAGCTCCTCGGGCGGGCTGGGCAGGCCGTGGACCAGGACCACCGCCGGCCCGCTCCCAGAGTCTTCGATGTACATGGTTCCCTCGGGTCCAGCTGAGCTTCGAGGGGGCCACGCTAGTCGCAGGGAAGGTGCGCGGTCCAGCGGCCTTGGAGTTCGTGGCAAGGCGACCACGGTCCTCGGGAGCGGCGGCTTTGGCGTGCTCCATTTCGGAACACTACGCGGCCACCTCCGCGTGGGCCGTGTCTCGCGACGAGTCAGAATGGGCGCGGCGGGTCCTGGCCCGCGATCGCGCGCCGCGGAGCCTCACCCCGGGCTGGGGCGAGGTCCGCGGCACGCGAGGCGAGCGGGTCAGGGGAGATCGGCGTCGTCGCGCGTCGGCGGCGTCTCGGGGCGGTCGGGGCAGTCGTCGAAGGCGTGGCACAGCGAGGTGTCGAGCACCTTGCCGCCCGTGGCGCCGTACTTGCCGAGCATGTTGAACATGAACATGCCGATGTCGAAGACGCGCTCGTCCTTGCACTGGCCGCACGGGATCGGCGCGTCCGGGCCCTTGCAGGCGTCCTGGCACCGCGCGATGGCGCGGTCGACGAACGAGCCCGGCGGGTCGAAGCCGTGCTGTCCGTCGGGCCGCGGGAAGGGCCAGATCGAGCCGGAGATGCCGCAGTGGGCCTCGCCGCGTTCACACAGCTTGTCCTCGCCGTAAAGGCGCAGCGGCGGGTCGAGGCGGGGGATTCCGACGGGGGTCCAGTAGTCGTCGCCCTCGGAGAAGTCCTCGAGGTCGATGTGGACCGGCGTGCCGTTGGCGTCGGTGTAGCGGCCGAGGACGTGGACGGCCTCGGCGGCGTAGGTGTCGATGAGCACCTGGTTGGCCGGCTTGCCGTAGCGCGGGTCGTCCTCGAGGAAGCCGACGAGGCCGGCGGTGCGCGAGTGGGTCAGGCCCGACGACGCCGGGACGTTCATGTCGCCCATCGTCGTGACCACCAGCGTGTGGGCGCCGGTGGTCGTGCCGGTCGCCTCGTAGGTCAGCGGCTCGTCGAGCAGGTGCGGCGCGACGACGCCGGGGTCGGCCGGGTCGACGACGAACTGGGCCAGGCTGAGCAGCCGGCGGAACTCGGGCGTCGCGCGGTGCAGCGCCATGCCCTCGGCCAGCGAGACCAGCGGCTCGCCGACGCCGTAGGAGCGGCCCTGGAACTGCACCAGATGGCCGAACCGCTCGACGAGCGCGAAGGGCATGGCGTCCTGTTGCAGCTCGCAGTCCGGCTTGCCGGCGAGGACCGGGCCCCGGAAGACGCTCAGGCGCGTCGCGTCGCCCAGATCGCTGGCCACGGCCACGCGGACGTTCCCGTTGCGGTCGACGAAGCCGCAGCCGCGCTCGCCGTTGATGAGGTTCTCGGCGAGCACCGTGTCGCCCTTGCGGACGTCGGCCACGGTCGCGATGGTGCGGGTCGCGGTCTTGTTGAGGTCGGGGATGACGGTGCGCAGCGTCAGTGTGCCGTCCTCGGCGAGCGTCCCCGTGTAGATCGGGGCCATCAGGCGCAGCTGGACGGCCTCGCGGACGCCGCCCTGCAGCGAGCGGTTGCCGACGTCGATGAGGCCGCCGCCGCCCGAGATGGGGACGATGGCGGACACCTCGGGCTCGAGGGCGCCGACCATCTGGCTCATGATGCCGCCGAGGGACCCGCCGCTCATGGCGATGATGGACTCGGCGCCGATGTCGACCTTGCCGTCGCCGTCGAAGTCGCCCGCGAGGTCCGGCTCGCCGTCGCCGTTGACGTCGAAGGCCCAGCGGCGCTTGCCGTCGAAGGTCCGCAGGATGCGGACGAGCTGCATGTAGTCGACCGTGCACTGGCGGACGACGTCGCGGGTGTGGAACAGGTAGCTGGTCCAGAAGTCCGCGCCGGAGTCCTTGCCGCCGTTGCGGTTGAGGTCGACCGCGCGGTCCTTGAGCACGGCGTCGAGGAAGGTGCCCAGGCCGAGTGAGCCGAGCAGGCTGCGGGCCAGCTCCGCCTCCTCGGCGTCGAGGCCGATGCCGTGCGAGGGGCAGTCGATGGCCACGGTGGCGAGGCCGTGCTTGGCCATGAAGCCGGCCTGCGACAGCGCCTCGATGCGGTTGGACGTGTAGCCGTGGCCCATGATCATGACCGGCGCATGCTGGCCCTGGCCGCGGGGGGAGGCCTCCTTGCGCGGGATGTAGAAGGTCACGTAGACGTCCTCGCCGAAGACCGGCGCGGCGACCCGGTCGAGGTCCGGCGGCCAGGACTGGTCGTTCTCGGGCAGGCGCTGGCCGCCGTCGTCGAAGCGCGGGAACAGCTGCGGCGACGAGAACCGGGCGATGGCCTGGTAGTCGATGAACCGCATCGCGTCCTCCATCGTGCGATAGGTGAAGGACGACGGGTCCATCCCGAGCAGCTCGCCGCCGAGGGCGGCCATGATGGGCAGCAGCTGCTCGGTCGGCAGCACGTAGGGGTTCTTCACGCCCGCGAAGGTGTCGCTGTCGGGATCGCGCAGGATCTCGAGGCCGGCGAACTCGGCCGGGTGCTGCTCGCCCATGGCGGCCTGGACGCCGTGGCCGTACAGGCCGTCGCGGACCGCCTTCCAGTGGGCCTCGATCGACTGGGTCGTGAAGCTGAAGGCGAAGGCGACGTCGGAGAGCTTCAGCCCCTCGGGGAGCACCTCGGGCAGCGCGTCGAGGGCGTGGGTCTGCGACTCGTGGTTGATGGCGGGGAAGGGCGAGCCGACGGGCTCGCCGGCCTCGTCCTTGAGCCGGCGCGTGACGACGACCGCGTAGGTCGTGCGCTCGCGCAGCGGCATCATGGGGCGGAGGATGAGGGTGTTGGTCTGGCGCTCGTAGAAGTACATGAGCGCGTCGGCGCGGCCGGCGAGGTCGTCGCGGGCCGGGGAGGCGCCGGGGAGGTAGTTGGGGACGTCGAGCACGCCGTCGGCGTCGGTGTCCTCGGGCCACTCGTCGTCGTCGATGACCCCGTCGCCGTTGGCGTCGCCGCCGAGGTCGAGGACGCCGTTGCCGTTGAGATCCTCGTCGGCCTCCTCGAACATGAGCGACAACGTCCAGTCACGCGGGTCGTTGTGCCAGTAGTCGAGCTTCTCGAGGACCACCGGGTAGTTGCCGTTGCCCACGTCCAGGTGGTGGACGCGGCCCAGCTCGGGGGAGTCCCGGTCGACGTTGATGAGGTAGACGACGTCGTTGGACAGGTCGTAGTCGGCGTCCCGGTGGCCGTCGACGATCGACTGGATGTCGAGCGGCCCCGTGAACGGGATGGTGATGGGCTGCATGACGCCCCAGCCGTCGAGCTGGTCGACCAGGTGGCGCAGGTGCCGCTCGAGGTGCGTCGGGGCGAGCTGCGAGGCGTTGATGCGTAGGCCGGTGGCCGACGTGGCGTCGTAGCGCGTCGCGAGGTCGTTGGGCAGCGGGATGTTGGGCAGCGGCCGGTGGTACCAGTCGAAGGCGACGGTGGTCTTGGCCGGCGGCGCGTCGGCGAGGCCGAGGGGCTCGGCGGGCAGGCAGCCGGCGGACAGGGAGAGGGCGAGCAGGGCCGTGGTGGTTCGCAGGATCGATCTCACAGGCGCACCTCCAACATGGCGCGGGCGCCCAGGACGGCGCCGAGGGTCTCGCCGGACGCGTCCTCGAAGGCGCTGCCGGGCAGGAAGGCGCCGCCTTCGAGGCCGAAGTGCAGCTGGACGTCGCCCACGTCGCGGAAGTAACGAGCGCCGACGTCGATCTCGGTGCCCAGGTAGGCGCCGGGCGAGCCGTCGAGGGCGTTGCGGGGCGAGCCGCCGGCCAGGCGCGTCGTGAACGGGTCGGCCACCTCGACGGCGCTGAAGGCCACGAGCGGACCGCCGTACAGCTCGAGGTGCGGCGTCGCGCGCCACCACACCCGGGGGAAGGCCGCGAAGGTGTTGGAGGCGCCGCCGCGGGTCGCGACGCGCTCGACGTCCTCGGGGGGCACGCCGACCAGCTCGAGGTCGTGGGCGGTCACGCGGGCGCGGCCGGTGTGCGCCGCGAGCACGTGGCGGTAGAGCAGAAAGCCCAGCTCGTAGTTGCGGTTGGCCTTGAAGGCGCGCTGCTCGCGGTCATCGAAGTTGCGGTCGCCGGAGGCGTACAGCAGATCGAGCACGGCGCCCCAGCGGCCCATGTCCAGGGTGCCGCGGGCGGCCCAGCCGAGCTGCAGGACGTCCTTGGTCGGGAAGTCCGCCGAGGCGCTGAGGGTCGTCTCGCCGACGACCAGCGCGGCCTCGGCCTCGAGCTTGAGCTTGGCCGTCTCGGACAGCTTCAGCGTGTGCTGGCCGGTGGCGTCGACGACCGTGACCTCGATGCGATCGCCGTCGCGGGCCTCCTGCTGTCGGCGCACGACGTAGACGCCGCCGAAGGTGTCCTTCTTGCGGTCAGGGCGCGACAGGTCCATGCCGTAGAAGGCGGCGGCGACCATCTGGGTGGCCTCGTCGCCGTCGAAGGTGATGTTGTCGTCGATGACGCGGTCGACCGCGAAGAGCGCCCCGAGGCCCTGCTGGTGCCACGGCAGCACGATGGCCGTGCCGCGCAGCACGCGGTCGCCGCTCTGGGGCGACGCGAAGCGGGCCGAGCCCGGCTCCCAGAAGGTGGCGCCGTCGTTCGCGAGCAGCCCCATGCCCCACTGGGAGGTCATGGCGCCGCCCATGAGGTGGACCCAGTGCCCCAGCGACAGGCGGCCGTAGGCCTTGCGCAGCTCGGCGTGGTCTCGCATGGCGCGCGGCATGTCCTGGCCGTCGACGCCGGGCGCGTCGGTGAGCCAGCCGGTGATGGCGTCGGCCTCGAGCTCGGCCCCGAGCGCGATGGGCGCCAGCGTGCGCCGGGTATCGAAGCGGACCCCTAGCCGGACCAGGGTGCTCGCGCCCAGCCCCGGGTCGTACTCGGTGCCGAGCCGATCGATCTCGTAACCGCCGACTTGCTCGAGCCGGCCGTCGACGTGCCCCGTCACCTCGAGCCGTACGCCGCTCGGAGCGGCCGCGCTGGCCGCCGCCGTCGGGGCGGCCGGAGCCTCCTCGGCGGCCGCGGGGCTGGTGAGCGCGAGGCTCCCGACCACAATCTTTGCCATCAACCTACGCATCCGCGCACCTCCCCTGTGCCTTCAGGCGCCCCTTCGTACCGCACGGCGACGGTGGTCACAAGGACGCCATGGCGGCCGCGAGGTGACCGCGTCCCGGGCGCGCGCTCGGTCGTCTCGATTCGAGCCGCACGCGCTGTAACGAATTGATGCGGTCGCGCCCGGAGGCCAGCGCGCCGAAGACGCAAGTGTGCGGAATGTGGGAGGTGCCGGAGAGGGGGCGGCGCTGGCACGGGACGTGCTGTAGGGCAGGGTGCGGTCGCGACGGGGCGACCGCTCGAGGCAGTCGGATGGAGGTTCGGGCGATGAACGGAGCGCTGGGGTGGGCGGCGGAGCGGCGGGTGAGCGACGGACGCACCGTGAACGGGTTGCTGGCGCTCGCGATGCTCGGGGTGAGCGCGGGGTGTGACGGGGCCGCTGGCGCGCCGGGCGAGCCGGGCAGCGCGCCCATCGTCGCGCCGGCCGTGGCCGGTCCCGCGACGCCGTCGGGGCGCCCCCCTGCGCTGTCGCCCATGGCGCCGGGCGCCGTCGTCCCGCCGGCCTGGAACGAGCGCAGGCGGCAAGCCGAGGGCGAAGGCGTGGGGCGCGAGGCGCCGACCGTGCCCGGTCCCGTGAACCACTGCGTGGACCCGGAGGGGACCTGGCTGTGCGGCGACGGCGCGCGGTGCCTCGAGCGCGCGGGGGTCTGGGAGTGCCAGTGCGCCAAGGGCTTCGAGGGCGACGGGTTCTCGTGCGTCGACGTCGACGAGTGCGCCGCCGGGACGGACGACTGCGAGGGCGACGCGCTGTGCGTGAACGTGCAGGGCGGCTTCACGTGCCGGTGCCCGCAGGGGTTCGAGGACCTGGGCGCCGGCTGCGTGGACGTGGACGAGTGCGCGGCGGGGCAGGTCGACTGCGGTGTCGGCGGCGCGTGCGTGAACACCGTGGGGGCGTTCGCCTGTGAGTGCGCGGACGGCTTCGCCCTGGGCGAGTCGGGGTGCGTCGCGGTCGCCCCCTGTGACCTGGACCCGTGCGCGGCGGGGGCGAGCTGCGTGCCGGCCGAGGGGGCGTTCGCGTGCGCCTGTCCGGACGGCACCACCGGGGACGGGGTCAGCTTCTGCGCCGCATGGGCGGCGCCGGAGGTGAGGATCGGCAACGGGTCGCCGGTGGTCACGTCGACGCTGGTGCAGCTGCGCCTGCAGGAGCCCGGGAACCTGCTCGCCAACGGGGGCGCCGAGGAAGGGACGCACGCGGCGTGGACCGTGCTGGACGGCGCCGCCTCCGACATCGCCGCGCTCGGCGGCGGGTTCCTGGGCGGCTGGCGCTTCGTGGGCGGGCCCGAGTGGGTCCGGCGCGGGCAGCTCGTCGACCTCCTCGAGGCCGGGCTGTCCGAGGAGGCGCTCGACGCGGCGCCGCCCATCACCGCGCGCGAGTGGGCCATCGGGACCTGGCCGCAGTACGGCGACGAGCGCTATCTGCGGGTCGAGCTCCGGGACGCGAGCGGCGCCGTGGTGGCCAGCTGGGAGCACGGGAGCGTGGGGGCGCCGGTGGTGACCGGCGCGAGCTGGGCCGCGAGCGAGGCGACGCTGGCCGACTACGGCCCCGGGGTCCGCTACGTGTGGTTCGAGGACGGCGTGCGCGGCGCCGAGCCGTTCGCCGGCGCCCACGGGGCGGCGCTCGACGCCGCGAGCGTGGTCGTCGGGGCGACCCGGATGCGCGTGTCGAACGACGGCGCGACCTGGACCGACTGGCTGGACTTCCAGCCGATGGTCTCGTGGGAGCTCGAGCCCGGCCCCGGCGACAAGACGGTCTTCGTCGAGCTGCAGGACGCCTGGGGCACGATCCACGCGGCGAGCGCGACCGTCCTCCTCCAGTAGGCTCGGAGCCGGGCGTGGCGCCGGTCGTCGCGGCGGGCGGAACTCTCCTTAGGCGGTTCCGCCCGCCGTGCAGTAGGCTCCGCGCCGGTCGCCCCCGACGAGGAGGAACCCGTGGCCAAGCACACCGTCGACAGCCTCAACAAGCGTCTCGCCTCCCTCCACGGCCACTACCAGCGGCAATACGCGGGCCTGCCGCGCCACAGCCGGCCGGTCGAGCCCCTGGTCAAGCTCATCGAGAAGGCGGCCGACATCGTGCGCCGGGTCAAGAAGCTCAAGGGCGAGGAGGCGCGCAAGCTCGAGGCGACGGCCCTCGAGCGGCTCAAGCTGTATGCGAGCGAGAAGGACGCGATCGTCGAGGCCCAGGCGGCCAGCGAGGCGGAGCTCGAGGGGCGCGAGCTGGCCGTGCGGTTCCAGCTGACGACCGGGCGCTACCGGCGCCACTTCGCCGGCCAGGACCGCAGGACCCGCGATCTGGGGCTGCTGCGGGCCATCACGGACGATCTCCGCGCGATCGAGGGGCGCCTGGCCGAGCTCGCCGCGGTCGAGCGGACGATGGACATGAGCGGCCGGCACTCGGCGGCCAAGGGGCAGCGCGATCTCTGCGAGGGCGAGCTGAAGGCCATCGCCGAGGCGCGGCGCGACCAGGCGCTCGAGGCGCGCGCGGACCAGCTGGCCGCGGTGGCCAACCGGCAGTTCACCGTCTATCGCGAGCAGTTCGAGGGCCGACCGAGGCCGACGTGCCGACCCGAGCTGCTCGAACGCATCGTGGGGACGCTCGAGGAGACGCTCGCCGAGCTGGAGGATCCGGCCTTCGGGGGCCTCGCGGACCCGAGCCGCGTCGAGGCGAACCGCGCGGTGATCCGCGACCAGATCACGCGCTATCGCGCCGAGCTCGAGGCGCTGGTCGAGGCGCACGGCGCCGTGTCGCTGGACACCCGGGTCGGGCTGCTCGGCGGCGCGGCCAACGAGATGATGGCCCTTTACCGCGAGCACTTCGCGGGCCAGGACCGCGCCACGCGCAACCTGAGCCTGCTGTCGCTCATGTGCGACCGCCTGGGCGAGGTCGAGCAGCAGATGACCGGGATAGGGCGGAGCGCGAGCAGCGCGGCGAACACGAGGAACGTGACGCTGGTCCGACAGACGCTGCGGGCCTGGGAGGAGGAGTACACCAAGATCGCCGAGGTCCAGGCCAAGCGGCCGGGCGGGACCTCGGCCCCCCGGCCGTCGGACCCGCTGGCGGGTCTCATCCGGACGGGCGGCTGAGGGGAACGAGGCGGCGCATCGGCGCCCCGACCGGCGGACCCGCTGGCGGGTCTCATCCGGACGGGCGGCCGAGGGGAACGAGGCGGCGCATCGGCGCCCCGACCGGCGGACCCGCTGGCGGGTCTCATCCGGACGGGCGGCTGAGGGGAACGAGGCGGCGCATCGGCCCCCCGGCCGGCGGACCCGCTGGCGGGTCTCATCCGGACGGGCGGCTGAGGGGGGCGCAGCGGCGAGGCGGCGCATCGACGTCGTATCGCAGGGCGGTCGCCATCGGCTACGATGGCTCGCCGACGGCGAGGTTCGCGAGCTCGGCCGTCGCCGTATCCCCTCCGGCCCGCGCGACGAGGCCCGCCATGCCCCAGCTGATCGCCAGCCCCACCCGCATCGAGGCGGCGGGGAACAAACCCAAGCTCATCGACGAGTACGTCGGTCGCGTCACGACCGGCACGGCGAACGTCAGCGTCGCCCACATGCGGAGCCCCTCGGGCTGGCGCGAACCCGGCCAGCGGCCCGAGTTCGACGAGATCACGGTGGTGTTGCGCGGCACGCTGCAGGTCGAGCACGACTCGGGGGTCCTCGAGGTCGGCGCCGGTCAGGCGGTCTGGACCCGGCCGGGCGAGTGGGTGCGCTACGGCACGCCGGGACCGGAGGGCGCCGAGTACGTCGCCATCTGCCTGCCGGCCTTCTCGCCCGAGACGGTGCACCGCGACCCCTGAGGCCCGAGGCGTCCTCGTGGAACGCCGACGCGGAGTTCGCTGGGACGGCGTGACGTGGGGTGGGTGCCCGGTGTCGTGACGACGAGGGGTTCTCTGGGATGCGGTTACGTCGCGTTCCTTAGCCTGCATTTCTCACCAGATCCGTAGCGAGCCCGAGGGATAGTGCCGCAGATCCGCGGTGCTCGGAGCGGAGGACGGTGAAGGCGTACTTGATGGTACGTCGAGCCGGCCGGAGCGAGAACGCCGCGGAGGTGCGGTGCTAGCCCCGGGCGCAGTAGGAGCTGGTGAGAAATGCAGGTTAGGACCTGACCCGCCGCCTCCGCCGGAGGGCGGATGGCGAGGCAGCGCTGGGCACGGCCGCGCGCGGCGAGTGACCGCAGGCTCGCGGCGGCGGCGGCGCCGTCGCGTCAGCGGGACTCGGGATCTTCACCCTCCCAGTAGTCCACCGCGTCTTCGTGCCGGAAGAAGGCTTGCAGCAGCCGCTGGTCCTTGGGTCCGCCGGGGGCGGCGCCCGCCATGACGCCGACCTTGGCCGAGTCGGGGTAGCCGAGGACGTCCGGGGCGACCATGGTCGACAGGACCAGGTAGCGTAGCGGGGCGTCCGTCGTGTTGACGGTCTGGTGCGCGTGCTCGGGGCCGGCGGGCAGGGCCACGTAGTCCCCGGCGCGCAGCGGCACCTCCGTCGCGCCGAGGCGCAGCAGGCCAGCGCCCTCGAGGACGTAGATGGCCTCTTCGTTGGCGAAGTGGAAGTGGAAGGGCCACGCGCGGCGGCCGGCGGGGAGCTCGATGAGGCTGCAGCCGAGCGCGGCGCCGCCAGCGGCGGCCGCGAGCTGCTTGCGGCGGCCTCCGAAGTGGGGGGCGTGGCTGGTGTCGACCCAGTCCAGGTCGGCCTCGTTGACGACGCGAGGGTGTCGGCTCATCGGGAGTCCAGCGAGTCGGAGAGGGGGGCAGGGCGGGCGCCTCGGCGGCGCCAGAGCGGGGTGAAGCGTCGGGTGAGGACGAGGCCCACCAGGCCCACCCACCCCAGGGTGCGGAGCCACCGGTCGGCCGGCCCCGAGCCCACGTAGCCATAGTCCTGCTCGGCCAGCGGATACGGCTCCTGCTCGAGCAGCGCGATCAGCGCCGGGTCACCGTACGGGACGCCGTCGAGCGTGTGGACGACCGTTCGCCCTTCGGCCAGCGCGCGCAAGACACCGCCGGCGCTGACCTCGTCGACGAAGATCAGGGTGCGCAGGATGCCGAGGATGCTGGCCAGGTGGTAGTCCGAGGTGCCGACCGGCGTCAGCGCGAAGCCGTCGGCCACGGCCTCGCGGTAGAAGTCCAGCATGTCCGACCAGCGCGGCCCGCCGGCGCCGGCGAAGGCGATGGGGTGCATGAGCTCGACGCCGTCCAGCGAACCGCGCACCGTCCTCAGCGAGTCCTTGAAGCGTCCGAAGGGGTGGGCGCCGATGGCGAGGCCGCCCTTGGCGTGGATGTCGTCGACGAGCGCGTCCAGCGGCTGATCCCAGGCGATGCGTTGCTCGACGCCCAAGGCATGCACGTGCCAGTCACGCGTCGTGACCTCTTGCCCGACGAGGACGATGGGCCCTCCCCAGAGCTCGGCGAACCAGCGCGCCAGCAAGGCCGGCAGGACCTGGTTGTGCTCGGTGACCGCGATGACGTCGAGATCGCGTCGACGCGCCTGGGCGACGACGCCCAGCGGAGACAGGAGGCCATCGCTGAAGCGGGTGTGGACGTGGAGATCGGCCTCGAGCACGGTCCAGGGACCCCGGCGCTCGGGCGGCTCGGTCGCCAGCTCGTCGAGCGCGGTGCCTCCGACGAGCCCGACGGCGACCAGGAGCCACGCGGCCCGCGACCAGGCGGCGCTCATCGAGGCACCGTGAGGACCGCCTGGAGCTGCCCCGTCGCCAGGTAGTAGCCGACGATCACGCCACCGTAGACGGCGTAGTACAGCCCAGCGGCCGCCGTGGCGCGCCCCGCGGACAGCTGGAACCCGTGCCGACAGGCCGCCCACGTCAGCCACAGCGACCACATGACCACCGCGACGAGGGCGACCGGCAACACGCGAGTCGTCACGAGCCACACGAAGGCCGCGTACACGTCGGGCGCGAACAGGCACACGGCCGAGACGGTGAGCAGGAGCACCAGCCACGGCCCCTGGCCGACCATCAGGACGTCCACGGCCTGAGACAGCCGCCAGCGGGGCGCCCAGAGGGCACGAACGGCGGCGATCGCCAGGATCTGCGTCAGCGGGACGAAGGACCAGAAGACGAACGTGCCCACGAAGTGAACGGCCGTGAGCCGGCCGGCCGACGTGAACGAGACGAACCCCGCGAGGACGAGGAGCAAGAGCAGGGGCCGGCGCGCCATCGTCCAACCCGAGGGCGCGGGAGGCTGCTCGCCCAGACGCCTCCACACGGCGCGCGGACGCACCAGCGCCTCGGCCTCGTCGGACCACGTCCGGGCGCGGGGGGGCGAGGTCGCGTCGCCCTCGGTGCGACCGTCGCCGCGCGCCGTCATCCCTCGCCCTCGGCCGCGCGGAGGCGCGTGGGGCCGAAGGTGGGGGCGCAGGCGCGCAGCCTCGGCGACCCAGCCTGGGCCAGCAGGGGCGGGGAGGGGACGCGATGGTGCAGGGTATTCGCGGGGCTGACGCGCGGCACGAGCGCTCCGGACCGAGGCCGCGGTGGCGCGCTCGCAGCAGGACGCGCCGCCGCCCGACGACCGCTGTCGCCAGGTGGGACAGGGTATAGCCTCGCGGCACGTCGGCCGCCAAGCTGGACCCGCGGCACGTGGCCACTCGCTGGAGACGCACCAGCCGGCCGGGGGCAGGGGCGGTGGCCGTGAGCCGTGGCCGTGGCGGCGTCCGTGGAGTCGTGGCGGCGGCCGTGGAGTCGTGGCGGCGGCCGTGAGCCGTGGCGGTGGCCGTGAGCCGTGGCGGTGGCCGTGAGCCGTGAGCCGTGAGCCGTGGCGGTGGCGGTGGCCGTGAGCCGTGGCGGTGGCCGTGAGCCGTGGCGGTGGCCGTGAGCCGTGGCTGTGGCTGTGGCCGTGAGCCGTGGCGGTGGCCGTGAGCCGTGGCTGTGGCCGTGAGCCGTGGCGGTGGCCGTGAGCCGTGGCTGTGGCCGTGAGCCGTGGCTGTGGCCGTGAGCCGTGGCGGTGGCCGTGAGCCGTGGCTGTGGCTGTGGCCGTGAGCCGTGGCGGTGGCCGTGAGCCGTGAGCTGTGGCGGCGGGTCGTGAGCCGTGGCGGTGGCCGTGAGCCGTGGCGGTGGCCGTGAGCGGTGGTGCTGGCCGTGGCGCTGCCGAGCGCCAGGGTCATCGCAAAGTCGGTCGAGCGTTGCGCGCAGCGAGCTGCGCGACCCACGAGCCCCAGCGAGCTGGGGCAGTCCGTCAAGACTCGCCGCCACGAATCCACCTCGGAGTCCGACGACCGGACTGCACGAGCTCGCTCGTGCTCCGGCGTCGCGCGGCTCGCCGCGCTGAATGGGAGGCGTGGCGAGCCCATTGGCGACTTTGCGACCGCCCTGTGCCGAGCGCCGGGGTGACTTGTCCCTGCGGCGCTTCCGCTGTATCCCCGCTGAGTGGGCTCGGCGCGCCGATGGCGCCGCCCGGCCGTGCCGCCCGGACGCGGCGGAGGTGACGAGCGATGAGCCGATACATCGTCCCGGAGGCGATGACCCGCTTCCGGTGCAACGAGAAGGGGTGCTGCTGCAAGGGGTGGCGCATCAACTGGGAGGTCGACGAGGTCATCGCGCTGCTGCGCGACCTGCCCCCGGCGCGCCGTGACGGCCTGATGCGGGGCGCGCGCATCTTGATGGACGGCGGGGTGGCCGACTCGATCGAGCTGCGACGGGACGGGCCCGACGACGCCTGTCAGCTCCTGACGGACGATGGCCGGTGCGGCGTCCACGTCGAGCGCGGCCCCGAGGTGCTGCCGGGGCTCTGTCAGCGCTACCCGGCCTACGGCATCGCGACCGACGACGGGATCGAGCTGCACTTCGACGCCATCTGTCCCGAGGTGCTTGCCCAGATCGACGAGTCCGACGCTCCCTACGCCCTCGTGAGTCGCGCCGCTCCCACCGGGGACCACCTGGATCTGCGGGCCACGCGTCCGCTGGCGCCGGCGGCCATCGCCGTGGGCGACCGCCCGCTCACCCACGCGCAGCTGATCGTGCTCCGCGAGCGCATCCTGGCGCACCTCTCGCGCGCCGACCGAGCGGCCATCGACAAGCTCGCCGACATCTCCTACGCCCTGGCGCGGGTCGCCAAGGGCGAGCCGATCGAGGCCTTCGAGGTGGACACCGCCGGCCCCGTCGAGCCCTTCGAGGCCTACCTGGACACCTGCGTCGCCATGCACCACGAGGCGGCGCTGGCCCGCTTCTTCGGGCGCTATCGCCGCTTCGTGTTCGACCTGCCAGTGGCCGACGCGGACCCGACGGCGTTGCCGCGGGCGCTGGCGCCCGACCCGAGGTGGCGCGAGGACCTCGATCCCCGCGATCCCCGGTTCGACGCCTTCATCGCGCGCTATCTGGCGCATCGGTACTACAACGCCTACGGCGTCTCGCGGGTCGGTCACCAGGTCGGCTTCACCTATGGGACCGTGGCTCAGGCGCTGGCCATCGGCTTCCGCTACTCGGTCGGTCTCGCCCGGTGGCTGGGGCGCCCCGTCGATCGCGCCACGCTCAAGGTGGGCGTCGGCGCCTCGGAGTACCTCTTCCGGACCCTGGACCTGCCGCCGGTCGGGATGCCCTGGTTCGGACTCGACGTGGCTTGACCCGGGCGCAGCCGCGCCGGAGCGGCGGACCGCCCGTGGCCCCAGCAGCGTGTGCGCGAGCTGCCCTGCCCGCCGCGCCAGCAGGCTCGCCCACGCACGCCAGCCCCGACGCCAGGGACCCGGCCGGTCGTCCGTCGGGGTGACGCTGGCGCGATGGCGAGGCGTCGGCGGCCAGGGCCCTGGCGGACGGGACGTCACGCCGACACCTCGCTCGCGCAGGCGGCGACGAGCGCGAGCAAGGACTCGCCATAGCGCTCGAGCTTGGCCGGCCCGATCCCACGCACCGTCGACAGGTCCTCCGGGGAGCGCGGCCGCAGGATGGCGATGTCCGCGAGCTCGCGGTTGGACAGGACCATGAAGCGGTTGACGCCTTCGGAGCGGGCCTGGTCGTTGCGCCAGTCGCGCAGGGCCGCGAAGAGCGGGACACAGTCCTCGGGCAGCTGCTTGTCCCAGTCGACGCGCTCGCGGCGCGGCGGCTCCGACGCGGCCTCGCCGGGCTCGAGCTGCACGACGAAGGTCAGCGCGGGCTCGCCCGACACGTCGTGCAGGTGGTGGTCGATGCGTGCGGCGACGCGGCCGCGCAGCGCCTCGCAAAGGGGGGCGGGGTCGAACTGGGGGAGCCCGGGCGGGGTGGCCGCGAGGCGGAGCGTGACGATGGCGACGTCCATGGGTCTCTCTCGAGATGGGGGGGCCGCTGGCCCGTTGCAGGGGGGGCTCCGCTGGGGGCGTCGGCGCGCCTTGGCGGAGCACGCGCTGCGCGTGGAGACGTACGGGCGACCCTGCGCAGCGCGAGCGCGTCCTCGGGCACCGCCGCCCGGGACGTAAATACAAGTCGGGCGATCGGGCCGTTTCGTTGCGCGGTTTCTCGACGAATCGCACATCGCTTCGGAATCGCTACGTTTTTTGCGCTGGCCGGGACGTGCCTCAGGCGCGATCGGTCCGGCGACCTGGCCCGCGGAGCGTCGCCGGTGGGTGGGCCACTCGCGTCCGTCGCGCCGCGCCGGGGCGGCCTAATGCGCCGAGGTCAGCAGCTCTTGCGAAGCGTTGCGTCAGCGGAGCCCGTAGCGGTTCATGCGAGTCCGAAGCACGTGGCGGCTCACGCTGAGCAGCTGCGCCGCCTCGGACTGGTTGCCGCCCGTGCGCTGCAGGGCCTGCACGATGAGGCTCCGCTCGACCGCCTCGAGCGCCACGCCGCCCGGAGGGAGCTGGACGTTGGCCGCGGTCGCCCCCTCGGGCGGCTGGAAGCGGATGGCGGCGGGCAGGTTCGCCTTGCCGATGACCTCGCCCGTGGAGAACAGGACCGCGTGCTCGAGCACGTTGCGCAGCTGCCGCACGTTCCCGGTCCACGGCGCCCGGACCAGGGCGTCGAGCGCGTCGGGGGCGACCCGCTTGGGCCCACGGCCGAACTTGCGGCAGAGCTCGTCCACGTAGTGGTGGACGAGCAGCGGGACGTCACCGGTGCGCACGCGCAGCGGCGGCAGCTCGAGAGGGATGATGGCAAGGCGGTGGTAGAGGTCCTCTCGGAAACGGCCAGAGGCCACCTCGGCCTCGAGCTCCCGGTTGGTGGCGGCGACGACCACCGCGTCCAGCTCGAGGTCCTCGGTCCCGCCGACCCGCCGGAAGCGGCGCGACTCGAGGGACCGCAGCAGCTGCGCCTGCGCCGCGAAGGGGAGCTCGCCGATCTCGTCGAGGAACAGGACGCCGCCCCGCGCCGCCTCGAACAGGCCGCGGTGGGTGGTGCGGGCGTCGGTGAAGGCCCCGCGCTCGTGTCCGAACAGGGTCGACTCGAGGAGGTTCGTCGGGATGGCCGCGCAGTCGACCGCCACGAACGGCCCCGACTGGCGCCGGCCACGCTCGTGGATGGCGCGCGCCACCAGCTCCTTGCCCGTGCCCGACTCGCCCGTGATGAGGATGCTCGGCGGGTCGATCTCCTCGAGCACCCGCAGCTGGTCGAACAGGGCCTGCATCGCCGGCGAAGCGCCCACGAGCCCGTGATAGCCCTGGCCCTCGTCGGCCGCGACGCCGAAGTCGGGCACCGGCACGCCGCGGGCCGACTCGATGCCCCGCCGCACCGCCGCCAGCAGCTCCGTCTCCTCGAACGGCTTGCGGATGATGTCCACGGCGCCCAGCTGCGCCGACTCGAGGCCCTCTCGGGGCGTCCCGTAGCCGGTCACCACGATGACCGGCATCTCGTAGCCCTGCTGCCGGACGGCGCGCATGAGGCTGAGCCCGTCCATCCCGGGCATGTGCAGGTCGACCAGCAGGACGTCGGGCGGGCTGAGCTTGATGAGCGCCAGCGCCGCGTCGCCGCTGTCGGCCTCCAGGGTGGTGATCCCCCCGTGCTCGAGCACCTTGCGGATCGAGCGGCGGACTCGTGGCTCGTCGTCACAGACGAGCGCTCGGCACCCGGCGACCACCATCGCGCTGACCTCCCCATCGGGCACGCACCCGTGGCCTGGATACTACCAAGGTGGCGTCCGCGGGCCACGGCCGGAAGTGGCCAGCTGGTTACCACCTGCGCCGAACGCGACGACCTGCTGCGCGGATCGCGACAGCGGCGTGGGGCCGTGAGGAGGCCCAGCCGGTCTCGGACTCAATGGTTACGCAAGGTTGTCGCGATCTGGCGCGCTTGGCCCGGAGCTTGCTTGACAGGGCGGCGGCAGGGGAAGCCGACGGCGTCACCGTGCAACGTGCGGAGAGGCCCGTGAGAACAGACAGCAACATGCAGGCTCGCGCCGTCGCGGCGTCCGAGGGCGCCGCCACTCGTCCGACGCTCGTCCGCCGCGCGGACGCACGCGTGGGATCCGGCCGCGTGTCGGGGCCACGGCGCCCGACGGCGGTGTCCGCGTCGCTGCAGCTCTCCGCCTGGTTCCGAGGCGTGCCGTTCGAGGCCGTGCTGGACTGCGCCCAACGGCGCTTCGCCGAGCACGGGCTGACGCGGCGCGCGGTCGAGCACGGGGCGTTCTTCGACGCTCGGGACGTGCGCCTCGCGTTCGGCAGCCTGGGCCTCCGCATCGCGCCGCGCTCGGAGGACCACGTGGTCATCGAGGCGTCGCTCCAGGGCCCGCTGGCCACGGCCGTCGGGCGCCTGCTCCCCACCTTCGAGGCGCTCGTGCGCGACGAGGCGGCGCCCGTCGCCGAGTGCATCCTGGCCGAGGCCGAGGCGCCGATCACCCCGTTCTTCACGCACTCGTTCTTCCATGGCCTGGCGCTGGCCCCGCGTCACGTGCCCCGCCCCGATGGCGGCGTGACCCGCCTCGCTCCGCCCCACCGCGGGTTCTGGGGCCGCGGCACCCGCCGGCTCCACTTCGTCTCGCGCTGGCTCCTCGGCGCGCCCAGCGTGCCGCCTCCCGACCAGTGGTCGTCCCAGCTCGGCGCGCCCTGGCGGCTCACCACCGGCGGCATCCTCTTCGACTGCGGCTGGAGCGCGGCCTGGAGCACGAACGCGTCCGCGCTCACCGGATCGTAGCCCCTGCGCCCCGGAAGCTATGGCACCCTCGGTGGGTTGCAGGGGCTCCATGTCCGATCCCATCGTCAGGGCCCTCGAGCGGGCCACCCACGCGTCCGTCGTGCGCGGCGCGCTCGCCGACCGCCTCACCTGGGCCGGCGACGCCAGCATCTACCGCCTCGTGCCGCGGGTCGTCGTCTTCCCGCGGCACGAGGCGGACGTCCAGGCCATCCTCCGTGTTGCATCGCAACATCAGGCGCCCCTGTGCTTCCGCGCGGGCGGGACCAGCCTGTCCGGTCAGGCCGTCACCGACGGCATCCTCGTCGTCGTCAGTCGCCACCTCAGACGCATCGAGGTCCACCCGGGCGCGGACCGGGTCAGCGCCGAGCCCGGCGCCGTGGGGGCCTGGGTCAACGCGGCCCTGGCGCCCCACGGCCGGCGCATCGGCCCCGATCCGGCGAGCCTCCAGGCGGCGGAGATCGGCGGCATCGTGGCCAACAACGCCTCGGGGATGTGCTGCGGCGTCGCCCAGAACAGCTACCACACCGTGACCGGGCTCGAGCTCGTGCTGGCCGACGGCACCTACGTCGACACGGCGGCCCCGGACGCCGACGAGCGCCTGTGGCGCGAGCGCCCGGAGGTCGCCCAGGGGCTCTTGGCGTTGGCGGCCGACCTGCGCGGGGACGAGGCCCTCGCGCGCCGCGTGCGGGCGTCCTTCGAGACGAAGAACACGGTCGGCTATGGCCTCAACGCGCTGCTCGACGCCGACACCCCCGCGGGCATCCTGCAGCGGGTCGTCGTGGGCTCCGAGGGCACGCTGGCCTTCATCGCACGCGCGACCTTCCGCACCCTTCCGCTGCCCCGACATCGGGCCACCGCGTGGCTGCTCTTCCCGGACGTCGAGGCCGCCGCGGCCGCCGTGCCCGCGCTCTCCGAGGCCGGCGCGGCCGCCATCGAGCTGCTCGACGCCGTCGCCCTGCGGCGGGTCGCCGATCGCCTGCCCGACCCGGTGCCGCCGGGTGAGCCGGCCGCCCTGCTGATCGAGGTGCAGGAGGCCGAGGAAGACGCGCTGCAGGCCCGGTCCGAGGCGATCCGGCGGGTCCTGGCCGGGCTGAAGCTGGCCGCGCCGGCCGAGCTGTCGCGCGACCCGGCGCGTCAGGCGGCCTGGTGGAGCATACGCAAGGGCCTGTTCCCCTCGGTGGGCGCCGTGCGCGCCAAGGGCACGGCGGTCCTCATCGAGGACGTCACCTTCCCTCGCGATCGGCTCGCCGAGGGCGTGCGAGCGCTGCGCGCGTGCTTTCGGACCCACGGCTACGACGACGCGGTGGTCTTCGGGCACGCGCGCGACGGCAACCTGCACTTCACGCTGACCCCGGATCTGTCGCGGCCCGAGGAGATCGCCCGCTACGACGCCTTCATGCAGGACCTCGTGGCGCTGGTCCTCGCCCGGGGCGGGCACCTCAAGGCCGAGCACGGCACGGGACGCAACATGGCCCCCTTCGTGCAAGCCCAGTGGGGCCCCGAGGCGCTGGGGCTCATGCAGCGCCTCAAGCGCCTGCTGGACCCGGAGGGCCTGCTCAACCCCGGGGTCGTGCTGTCGGACGATCCGCGCGCCCACCTGGCTCACCTCAAGACCCTGCCGCCGGCCGACCCGCTGGTCGACGCCTGCATCGAGTGCGGCTTCTGCGAGCCGGTCTGCCCGAGCCGGGACGCGACCCTGTCACCGCGGCAGCGCATCACCGCGCTCCGCTGGATGCGCGCCGGCGGCGCCGAGGGCCGGGCCATGGCCTCGGTGTGGCAGCACCGGGGCCTGGACACCTGCGCCACCGACGGGCTGTGCCGCACGGCCTGCCCGGTCGGCATCGACACGGGCGATCTCGTCAAGGCCGAGCGCGCCGCCGGCCGCGGTCCCCTGTCGCGCCGCGCCGCCGCCGCCATGGAGCAGCGCTTGGGGGGCACGGCGACCCTGACCCGCGTGGGGCTCGGGGCCATGCGGCTGTCGGCCGGCCGCCTCCCGGGGCGCGCCGTCCCCGTGCCGCCGCCCGCGCCGCGCCTGCCGGCCGCGTGGCCCGAGGCCGAGCCGGGCGCGCCCACCTTCGTGTACCTGCCGACCTGCCTGACGCGCACCATGGGCCCCGACCCGGTCCCCGCCCAGCTGGCGGCGTTGTGCAGCGCAGCAGGGGTCGGCCTCCGCGTCCCGGCGCGGGCCGACGCGCTCTGCTGCGGGCAGCCCTTCGAGAGCAAGGGCTTCCCCGAAGCCGCGGCCCAGGCGGCCGAACGCACCGCGCGCGCCCTGGTCGCGGGCGCCACCGAGCACGGGGCCATCGCGGGCGTCGTCACCGACACCTCGACCTGCGCCGGGCAGCTCGAGCGGGCCAGCCGCGCCTTGCCCGCGTCGCTCGCGGCGTCCTGGGAGGCCTTGCCCCGGCTGCATCCGGCGGCCTTCGCGCGCGACGTCCTGATCCCGCGCCTCGAGGCCCGCGGGCGGCTGTCACGCTGGGTGGACCGCGTGGTCGTCCATCCGACCTGCAGCGAGCAGAAGGCCGGGTGGGCCTCGGCGCTGCGCGAGGCCGCGGGCGCCGCGGCGCGGGACGTGGTGGTGCCGGCGGCCGTGGGCTGCTGCGGGATGGCGGGCGACCGAGGCTGGATCGTGCCGGAGCTGACCGCGGCCGCGACCGCGCGCGAGGCCGAGGAGGTCCGGGCTCGCGGCGCGACCCTCGGGGTCTCGACCAGCGTCACGTGCGGGGCCGCCCTCGCCGCGAGCGCGGGCGTCGACTACCGGCATCTGTTCACGGTGCTCGCCGAGGCGCTGGTTCACCAGCCGAGCGCCAGCACCGAGAAGCCGACGACGTAGAGCCCCGCGATGAGGGCGCTCTCGAAGCCGATGTTGCCGATGCCGTGGCGCTCGCGCGCGAGCAGGCCCATGACGAGCAGCGCCGTCATGATGGTCGTGATGGCCATCACGAAGTGCTCGTCGGGCCCGATGGCGTGGTAGATGGAGCCCTGGCGGTAGGACACGTCGGCCGCGGCCGTGAACAGGACGTCGAAGGCGTTGCCGCCGATGATCTCACTGACCGCCAGGGTGACCGCGCCCTGGCGAACGGCGGCCACCGCCACGACCAGCTCGGGGGTCGAGGTGGTCACGGCCGTGAACAGCCCGCCGACGACCGCGTCGCTGAGCCCCGAGCGCGCGGCGACGCTGAGGCCGGCCTCGGCCACGACCCAGCCCAGGCTGCCGGTCACCGCCGCCAGGATCCCGAAGGTGGCCAGGACCCGCCACAGGGCCTTGGGTGTCCTGTTCCGCGCGTCCGGGACGTCCGCGACGGTCGCCGAGGTGGCGCGCGGACGCCATTGAGGATCCACCGACGCGCGCCGGACCAGCGCCAGCCCCCCGAGGTAGGCGCAGAACAGCACGGGCGTGACGGGGTGGACGCCCAGGACCGTCCACTCGGGGCTGGCGGCGCCCAACGTCACGAGCCCGATGAGGGCGATGAGCAGGGTGCCGCTCATCATGTTGGGCACGGAGGCGGCGGCGTGCTCGAGGTTGGCGCGCCGGTAGGTCGCGTCGGCGATGGCGAGGAACACGGTCTGGGCCGCGATGCCGCCCATGCCGTTGGCGACGGCCAGCTTGGGGCGGCCCTCGGCGCCGGCCACGATCGAGGTGATGATGCCCGGCAGCGAGGTCGAGGCGCCGACCAGGAGGGCGCCGGTCAGCGCCTCGCCCAGGCCCGTGCGGTCGGCCAGCTCGTCGGCCACCGCGGCCAGCCGCGTCCCGGCGACGGCGATGGCCGCGCCGGCGACCACGAAGGCGAGGAAGTCGACCCAGAGGGGCGAGTCGATGCCGAACAAGGGAGCGCTCCTGCGCGGTGGGTGGGGCGCGCAGGATACCGTCGGAGCGCGGCCCGCGAGCGCGTCGGGTCGTGAGCCCGGCGGCTCGCGGCGCTCACCAGGTGAACGCGCCCGCCACTCCTGGCGCGAAGGTGCGCCGGCCGGCCGCGTCGACGCCGCCGTCCATCAGGGTCGGTGCCAGCCGGAGGGCGGTCACCGGCTGGTCGGGCGCGTCGAAGTCGCGTGTCACGATGGCGGCGAGCCCCAGGCCGACGACCGCCCCGCCCGCCACGAGCGCGGCCATGGTCTCTCCGTCGAAGTCGTCGCCCTGGACGATCGACGACACCGCGACGCCGCCCAGCATGCCGCCCAGACCACCCAGATCGATGAAGAGCACCCGGGCGCGGCTCATCTTGACCTGCGTCGCCAGGACCGCCGCGCCCGCGGTGCCGACGAGCGAGCCGAACAGCATGGTGCCCGTGAAGTCGTCGTCGTGCTGCAGATCGGCGGCCCCCGCGATGAGCGCGCCCAGGATCCCTCCCCACAGGCCGCCCGAGTGGATGAGCGCGACGTCACCGCGCGAGGCCCCCGCGTAGTGGGCGCCCAGGCCGCCGCCGAGGCCGGTCAGCGCACCCATCGACCACACGAGGGTCGCGGCCTGCTCGGTGGTGTCGTCGAGGTCGAAGGCCTCCTGGGCGAGCAGCCCCCAGAACGTGCCCAGCTGCAGGCCCGCGTTGATGCCCGCGGCGGTGCCCCCGCGCAGCGGCGTGTCCATGTGGTCCAGGGCGTAGGCCCCCAGGGCCCCCGCAGCGCCCGACAGGAAGGACAAGGGGACGACGACATCCTCGTCGAGGTCCATCATGACGCCGAACACGTACGCGCCGGTCCACGCGCCGAACACCGACATGTTGATGTAGGTCTCGGCGATGGTCTCGGAGTCGGCCTCGGCGCGCGGGTCGCGGCTGCTGCGGACGACGGGCGCGTCCGGCGGCGGGACCCAGTCCCCGGGCCCGGTGCGGGTGGGGGGGACGCCGACGAGGGGCCCGTTCGGCGCGAGGGCGCCACGCTCGAGGGCGACGAGCAGCTTGTCGATGACCCCCTCGAGCCAGTGGCCGGGGCCGATGACGCCGCGCGCCGTGTCGAGGTGGTCGCGCGCGCCGGCGCGGTCGCCGCGGGCCCAGGCGTCCGCCGCCAGCTCGAGCGCCCGCCGGGCGGCCAGGGGCACCTCCTGCGACGGTGGGGCGGGCGGTGGGGCGGGCGGGTGGACGATCGGCGGGGCGGTCTCCTGGGCCCGGGCCGTCCCGGTCAGCGCGCAGGGCAGGCAGGGGACCAACGTGAGGGCGACGAACGCCGCGACGAGGCGCATGGGGGCTCCCGAGAGACGTCGATGCAGCGGAGAGGGAGACGAGGCGGCCCATCCTAGCGGCCCAGGGCGACCCCCGCCACAACCGCCGCAGGGGCGCTGGCGGTGCGTCCGACGCAAGTGGCTGAAATTGACCGCCTTCCGGTCGCGTGCTACCGCCCGGGCCCTGCGCCCAACCCCGGCCCTGGAGTCCGTCATGTCGCCTCGCCCGTCTCCGTTCGGTCCCGTCCTGGTGGCGTCTTGCCTGGCCGCCGCCGTGACCCTGCCGGCGTCCGAGGCCGCGGCCGCCGCCGACGTCCAGCTGTTCTGGGTCGACACGGCGGCGAAGGTCGTCCGGACCGGCGACCCCGACGGCGCCTCGGCCCAGAACGTCGTCGGGACCCCGGCGGTCGCAGGCCGCCTGATCCTCGATCCCGCCGCCGGTCACCTGTACTTCAGCGGCATCGGCGGCGCGAGCTACGAGGTCCGCCGTGCCGACCTGGACGGCGACGGCGCGGGCCTGGTCGCCCAGACCGGCGCGGGCAACATCGCCCCCTTCGCGGTCGACCCGAAGGCGCAGCGCGTCTTCTTCGCCGACTTCGACGCCCTGCGCCGCATGGGTTTTGGCGACAGCGGGTCTGAGATCATCGCGCCCGGCTTCCCGGACGCGTGGTCCACCCAGACCTACGGCCTGGACTGGCACGCCGCCTCGGGGCGCCTCTTCTGGCTCGCCGCCGAGTACCTGGGCGGCCCGCCCGGCCGCTGCCGCCTCACGTCGATGCTACCGGACGGGTCCGACCCGCAGGTGCTGTTCGAGGAGGTCGGCGCCTGCACGGGCGAGGGGCTGGTCGCCACGGACGACGGGGTCTACTTCGTGGCGGAGGGGCACATCCAGCGGGTGGATCACGACGGCGCTGGGCCCGAGGTGCTGGTCGCGGACGCGGCGGCCAAGAGCCTGGACGTGGATCTCGAGGGGCCGCACCTGTACTGGCTGACCAGCGACTCGGTGCGCCGTGCCGGGCTGGACGGGTCGTCGCCCGAGACGCTGTTCGCGCTCAGCGCCGCGGCGAGCCTCCGCGTCTACCGGCAGCCGCCGCCCTGCGAGCTCGCCACGCACGAGGACGGGACGGCGACCCTGACCTGCGGCGCGACCAGCTTCACGCTCGAGAGCGGGGCGAACGCCCTGGTCGCGGCGACGGCGGTCGAGGCGGGCGAGCCCTGCGCGTTCGGCGGCCACCGGGTGCAAGTGGGCGCGGATGACGGCTCGGGCGGAGCGATCGCCAAGGACGGGGTGCTGCAGGCCGGCGAGGTCGACCAGACCTTCTACGCCTGCGACGGCGCGCCGGGCGCCGACGGAGCGGCGGGGGTGAGCGCGCTGGTCGAGGTGAGCGCGCTGGAGGCCGGCGACCCGCTGTGTCCGGCCGGTGGGCAGTGGGTGGCCTTCGGGCTGGACGCCGACGGCGACGGGGCGCTGCAGGCCGGCGAGGTCGCGGGTGGCGAGGCGGTCTGCCACGGCGAGGACGGCGCCCCGGGGGCCGCGGCCCTCGTCGTGTCGAGTCCGGTCGACGATCCCGAGGTGTGCCCGGCCGGCGGCTGGTCCATCGCGGTGGGCCACGACGCCGACGGCGACGGGACGCTGGGCGAGGGCGAGGTCACGCACGAGGCCGTGGTCTGTCACGGCGCGCCCGGCGAGGACGGCAAGTCCGCGCTGCTGGTGGTCACGGCGCTGCCCGCAGGTGACGCGGCGTGCCCGAACGGCGGGCAGCGGGTCGAGGGCGGCGTCGACGCCGACGGCGACGGTCAGCTGGCGGCGGCCGAGGTGACGCAGTCGGCGGTCGTGTGCCATGGGGCCGAGGGCGCCGACGGGGTCCCGGCGGCCGTCGCGACCACGGCGTTGGCGGCGGGCGAGGGCGGGTGCGCGCAGGGCGGCTGGCGGGTCGACGTGGGGCTCGATCTCGACGGCGACGGCGCGCTGGACGCCGACGAGATCACGGCGAGCGCGGCGCTGTGCCACGGCGCCGACGGGCAGGACGGCGCGGCGGGCGACCCCGGGCCTGGCGGGGGCGCGTGCACGGTCGTCGATCACGGCGACGGGTCCGCGTCGATGACCTGTCCCGACGGGACCAGCGTGCGCTTTCTGACCGAGGCGCCAGCGGCGGACGGCGGGTGTCGCGGCGGCGCGGCCCCGGTGGCGCCTGGACTCGCGGTGCTGGGGCTGGCGCTGTGGGCGTGGCGACGGCGCGCCGCGGCGGCCGCGGACCCTGGCTGAGGGCGACGCTGGCGGTCAGGGCTCGGAGGCCGCGGGCCAGGCGATGGCGCCGGCGTGGTCGAGCCACCACAGGATGGCGCACAGCACGACGGCGTTGCGCAGCCCGCCGCTGCGCACCAGATCGCGAACCTCGGCGACCGACAGCAGCACGACCTCGATGTCCTCGTCGTCGTCGAGCGCGGTCGGCCCGACCAGGCGACAGCCCTCGGCCAGCAGGGTGTGGCAGGTGTTGTCCTGGTAGGCCGGGTTCGGGAGTATCCGGCCGATGGGCACCAGCCGCTCGGCCTCGTAGCCGGTCTCCTCGCGCAGCTCGCGCGCGCCCGCGACGAGCGGGTCCTCGCCGTCGTCGACGAGGCCGGCCGGGACCTCGAGCTCGAAGTCCCGGGAGCCGTGCCGCCACTGGCGCACCATGACCAGGTGCCCGTCGGGGGTGACCGGGACGACGTTGACCCAGTCGGGGCTCTCGAGGACGTAGTAGGGCGCCTCCTTGCCCGTCACCGGGTGCGCCGCGGTGTCGCAGCGCACGTCGAAGATGGGCGTCGGCAGCAGCGTGCGGGACGAGCGACGTTCGAAGGGCTTGAGCATCGGTGGGGCTCCAGGGGGCCTACTGCGGTGAAGGCGTCATAGCGCGGCGCCCGCCGGCTGGCCACCACGCCGCTGCTGCGCGTCGCGGGCCCGCTCGATCTTCTCGCGCGCGCGCCGCTCGTCGGTGGCGTCGGGCTCGGGGGGCTCGTGCAGGAGGTGGGCGTCCGACTCGAGGCTGAGCGTCACGAGGACGGCGAAGTGATCGGAGCCGCAGCGCGGTAGGCGCGCGAGGCCGGCCAGGCGGAAGTGGGGAGAGTGGAAGACGTGGTCGAGGGGGAAGCGGACGAGGGGGTTGGCGGCGTGGTAGGTGTTGAGCATGCGCCGGCCGCGCCGCGGGTCGAGCAGGCCGCTCATCTTCTGGAAGTGGCGGGTCGTCTCGGACCAGGCGACGTCGTTCATGTCGCCGGCGACGACCACGGGGCGAGGGCTGTCGACGACCTCGCGCCCGAGGACGAGCAGCTCGGCGTCGCGCTCGATGGTGTCGGTGTCCTCCTGGGGGGCGGGCGGGCGCGGGTGCATGCAGCTGAGCCGGACGTGCTCGCCGGAGGGCAGGGAGAGCGTCGCGTGGATCGAGGGGATGTCGGGCTCGACCAGGTAGCGCACCTCGAAGTCGATGAGGCGCAGGCGCGACAGGAGCAGCATCCCGTAGGTGTTGTCCTGCGGCACGGAGACGGCGTGCGGGTAGAGGGCTTCGAGCGTCGCCGCCTGCTCGGCCCACCAGGCGTCGACCTCGAGGGCGACGACGCAGTCCGCGCCGGAGCCGGACACCATGTCGCGCCAGGCCTGGCCCTCGCGGTTGCGCTGGAGGACGTTGGTGACCAGGACGCGCAGGGTCCGCTCGGGGTGGTCGGCGCGGGCGTCGTGGACCTCCTTGGGCCAAAGCCGCGTGTAGGGCAGCATCCGTGCCAGCTGCACGAGCAGGGCGCCGCTCAGCACGGCCAGCGCCACGGCGTCGAGCGGCTCTCCCGGCCGGCGCGACAGGGCGAGGCCGACGAGGGCCAGCGCGCCGAGCGCCGTGAAGGTCGGGCGCGGGAAGTCGCAGACGCGGATCCACCACGCCTGGTGGCGCACGATGGGCAGGGCGGTGACCGCCACGACGAGGGCGGCCACGACGAGGGACGCGATACGCATCTAAGCTGACTCTGGGTGTTGGGAGGCTGCCCCAGCGTCGTCGCGGTGACCGCGGACGGCAAGGATGCGCCGCTGGCGGCGCCGGCGGTGACGTGCCAAGCTGCCGCCGGCCGCGAGCGCGCGCGGCCCGAGGACCGGAGGAGTCGAGATGGAGCGGAGCGGGTCGACCGAGCGTCCGTGGCTGCTGTGGGACGGCGATTGAGGCTTCTGACGCCGTAGCGCCGCCTGGGTCAGGCGGACCGACATCGAGGACCGGCTGTGGGTGGTGCCGTACCAGGAGGCGCCGTCGCCGCCCATGACGCCCGAGCTCGCGCGCGCCTGCCGACGTGCCATCCACGTCCTGCGCGCCGACGGGGCCGTGCTGCGCGCCGGACGCGCCGCCGTGTACGTCTTGGAGGTGCTGGGGTACCGCCGGACGGCCTGGTGCCTGAGGCGGCGACCGGTCATCTGGGCGGTCGAGCTGGGGTACTGGATCGTCGCGCGCAACCGTCGGCTCTTCTCGCGCGTCGCCTTCAAGCGCGAGTGAGCGCGCGCGGCGGCTAGGGCGCGACGGTGGTCTCGTTGACGGCCCAGGTCCGCCAGCCGTCGCCGAAGAAGGCGCCGGCCGCGGAGTCGTCGAAGTCCATGCCGTCGGCGGTGGCGGCCCGCATGATGGTCATCGGCTTCAACCCGGGCGCGAGGCCGGCCTTGCCGGCTCCGGGGACCAGGTCGGGCAGGGTCACCGACGTCAGATCGCCGTCGGCCCAGACCGTCCACTCGGTGTAGGGGATGGTGACGAGCATCCCGCAGATGGTGCACGGCGGGGTCTGGGCGTCGAACGTCACCATCTGTAGATCCGGCTCGGCCGAGGGCCTGACCTGCCACGACACGACATCGGAGCCGTGCGGCCCGGGCTGGAACGAGATGTGCTCGGGGATGGCCAGCATGGGCCCGAGGACCAGCTCGCGAGAGCCCATGGCCCAGACGACGTCGTCGGTGCCCGCCACCGCCAGCAGGGCCCCTCGGTGCTGCTGGGGCGAGCGGTCGCGCCACTTGCCGGCCTCGAGCTCGATCACCCGGCCGCCGACCCCGACCGCAAAGACCTCGTCAGGCCCGCGGCCCCACACGCCCATCAGGGTCGACGTGGTCGGCGTCTTCATCACCACCGGGGCCTCGCCGGGGCGCCAGGTCGCGACCGTGCCGGCCTCGCCCACGGCGTACAGGCGGAAGTCCCCCGCGTCCTCGACCCCCCAGACGGCGTTGAGCGACGGCTGACCGGGCACGGTCGAGGTCGTCCACTGGGCGCCGTCCCAATGGCCCACCCAGCCCTGGGCTCCGACGACCCACAGGTCGCCGGTCGCGCCCTCGTCGACGCGTCCCCACACGGCGCGCACCTTCACCGGGGCCGTGAACGCGGTCGCCCAGGTGTCCGCGTGGTAGCGCAGCACGTGATTGCCGCCGACCGCCCAGGCCTCGTCCGCCGAGGCGACCCACACCCCGGTCAGCGTGATGTCGACTCCGGTCTCGCGCTGCGTCCAGACGGTGTCGCCGAGGTGCGTCGCGACGCCGCGCTCGCCGGCGGCCACGCCGACTCCGGGCGCGAGCACATGCACCGCGTGCAGGTCGACCTGGGTCCCCGACGGCTGGTGGGCCCAGTAGCCGTCGCCGATGCTCCGGACGACCAGCCCGCCGTCGCCGACGGCGTAGACGGCGTCACCCGCGCTGGACAGGCCGCGGACGTCCTCGGTCGGCGCGGGCGCGCTGGCGGTCCAGCCGTCGGGGCCGCGCCGCCAGGCGGTGTCGCTGCGCAGCCGCGGCAGATCGGTGTCCAGGATGGCGCTGTAGGCGTTGGGGGTCTGCGCCGACTGGACCACCGCGTACAGCGTGTAGGTGGCGTCGTGCAGCGTCCCGGTGAGCTGGCTGGGCACCCGAGCGCTCAGGGGCGCGCGGCCGGTGGCGAACATGGGCGGGAACTCGAGGACGCCCTCGCCGCCGAGATCGAGGAACAGGCGCGCCTGCACCGACTCGAGCGCCGTCGGACCGAGGTCGGGGCGGTCGAGCTCTATGGTGACCTGCTCGTTCAGCGGCCGGTCGATGGCGACCTCCATGGTGACCACCTGGCCGTTCGTGGTCGCGCTGAGGCCACGGGTGACGCCGAGCATCTCGGGGCGGAAGCCCTTGGGCGTCATCACGCCCGCCCAGCAGAAGATCGCGTAGTCGCCCAGGCGCGACGTGAACGTGAACTTGCCATCGGGGCCGACCGGGACCCCCGGGAAGGGGTAGGCGTCGATGGAGCCGACGCCGGGGTTGGTGATGTCGCAGTAGATCTGAAGGTCTCCCGGCGACGGGACGCACTGCAGCGCCGCGACGCCCGTGAGCGGCAGGCAGCTGAAGCCGGTCGGGCAGTCCACGTCCGCCGTGCAGTCGGTGGTGCAGTGCGAGCCCTGGCCGGGCAGGGACGAGCAGCGGCCGCCGGGGCACTCGTCGTGGTCGTCGCAGCTGAGGCACAGCGGCGAGGGCGGCCCCAGCTGGTCGTCGCAGCGGCCCCAGGGCTTCTTGACCCCCTTGACGCCGGTGTCCACCACGCCGTCGGACTTGCCGGACTGCCCCGGGGGCTGGTCGCACGGGATGTCCAGATCGGTGCAGTGCGGGATGGTGTCCACCGCCAGCGTGACGTTGGTCGCGTCGAAGCCGACCAGCGACGAGGTCGTGTGGTTGTGGAGCGTGGCCGAGACCTGCTGGTCGCCGACCAGCTCGGGGCCGCTGAACGTGATGAGCCCGTCCGCGTTCGTGAAGCCCTGGTGGGGCGTCGACGGGTCGTGGCCCAGCATCACGAAGGCGCCGGCGACCCGCCCGCCCGAGAAGCGGTCGACCACCGTCACGTGCACGTTGCGGGCGACCGGGCCACCCCAGGTCCCTGGCGCGCTGCCCGGATCGTAATAGGTGAACCCCTTGGCCAGCTTCGCCGCGGCCGTGTTGGAGGTCAGCACGAGGACGTCGGCGGGGCCCTCGAAGCCGGGCGGCGTCTTCGCCTCGAGGCGCCCCTGCGACAGCACCACCGCGTTCGTCGCCGGGGCGTCGCCGACACGCACCTGCGAGCCGGGGAGGAAGCCGTTGCCGAAGACGGTCACGAGGTCGCCGCCGGCGGTGCTGCCGTGGGGCGGGTCGACGAGCCAGATCGCCGCGGGCGCCTGGTACTGGAAGCCGCCGAAGAGCGTGTCCTGCTGGCCGCCATCGAAGACCGTCACGTTGGCGAGGCCCGGCGTCCCCGGCGGCGTGGTGATGGTCAGGGTCTGGGCGTCGACGAAGGTGACCTGGGCGGCGAGGGCGCCGACGCGGACTTCGGTGGCGGGCGTGAAGCCCGCGCCAGAGAGGGTCGCCTGGGTGCCGCCCGCGGCGGGCCCGAAGATCGGCGTGATGTCGTGGAGGCGGGGGGAGGGGAGGTAGGTGTAGGCCGCGTCCAGGACGCTCGGCTCGCCGCCGCTGCCGACCGAGACCGCGACGGCGCCCTCGGCCAGCGCCGTCGGGGCGGCTACGACGACCGTGTGCGCGTCCAGGTCCACCGAGACCAGGGGCGCGACCCGGTCGCCGAACCGGACCTCGACTTCAGCCATGTGGGAGAGCCCGAGGACTCCCAGGGTCACCAGGTTCCCGCCGCCCATTGGGCCCGAGGCCGGGAAGACGGTCAGCAGCTCGGGCGCGTCGGCCGCCACGTCGTCGAGGTAGGTGTAGGCGCGCTCGGCGGTCTCGCTGCCCCAGGCCGTGCTGACGACGAGATCCACCGCGCCCGGCTCGGCCGCTGCGGGGGCGAGCACCTCGAGCTCGCCGGGCCCCACGATCTGCACCTCGTCGCACTCGCGACCATCCAGGGTCACCAGCAGCGGCGCGACGAACCCTCGCCCGAGCACCGTGACGCGGTTGTCGCCCGCCAGCGGACCGACCGCGGGCTGCACCGAGACCACGCGCGGCGCCTCGAAGTAGACGTACCCCTCGGCGAGGCGGCCGACCCCGAGGTCGCTCGCCACGCGCACGTCGACGGGGCCCGGCGTCGCCGTGTCGGGCGTGGTCGCGACGATCGTCTCGCCGTCCAGGACCTCGACGCCGATGGCCAGCCTGTCGCCGAACACGACCCGGGCGCCGGCCGTGAAGCCCGACCCGGTGATCGTGACCGTCTCGCCGCCCAGCACGTGGCCCGACGGAGGCGTGACGGCGCCGACCGTGACCGGCTCTTCGAACACGTAGGCTGCGTCCAGGCGGGCGACCTTGCCGCTCTTGTGCACCACGGTGACGTCGACCACCCCGTGCGGGCGCGGCGGCGTGCTGGCCACGATGAGGCCGTCGGTCAGGGCCAGCCAGTCGGGCGCGGGCGTCTCGCCGAAGTAGACGACCGCCGTGTCCTTCAACCCCGCGCCGAACAGCGTCACCTCGGTGAAGCCCGCGGTGGGGCCGCGGTCGGGCGCGAGGCCGGTCAGCACGAAGCCGGACGGCTTGGGGGCGTCCGGGCCGGCGTCGTCGGCGACGTCCGGCGCGCCGGTGTCTGGAGCGTCGACGTCTGGGTGCGCGTCGCCCTTGGAGGGGGGCGATCCCGCGACCGGGTCGGAGCAGGCCTGAAGGCCGCCGAGCAAGCACGCGAGGACGGCGAGCGCGACGAGGTGGCGGGTGGAGCGCTGGTTCACGGCGTCCTCTCGGGGCGGCGGCGGGAGGGGAGGCCGGCGTCGACGGCGGCCGCTCCGGCGCTGGCGGGCAGGTTCGTTGTCCGAAGGCGTCCGCGCGATCGTTCGAGCGGTCGAGGTCGGTGGGGTGGCACGAATCCTGCGGGTCGCGCGGGGTCGGCGCAAGGACCTGCGCCCCGTCCGGGCGGCCCTGTCTGCAGGGACGGGGGCGTTCGGAGTCCAGAACGCGCGCGGCGCGCACGCCGGGTGCGGCCCTGATGCACCCGGTCTCCGCGCCGACGCGGTCCCGGACGCGCCCCTGCGGGGCCGCGTCAGTCGAGGATGCAGCCCCACTGGTGGCTGTTCGGGTTCTGCACACACATGCAGTCGCCGAACTTGCACTGCGGCGCCGTCGCGCACGGGTGGTCGGCGTCCGTCTCGCCGCCCGCCAGGTTGGGCTCGTTGTAGTCGCCGACGCCGTCGCAGTCGTCGTCCAGCCCGTTGCAGGTCTCGGCCGTGGGCGTGACCTCGCCAGCGCAGGGTGTCCACTTGCCGGCGGCGCAGGTGCGCTTGCCCGGCTTGCACTGGCCCACCCCGGCCGTGCCCGCCGGCCCCGTGTAGCAGGGCTCGCTCATCGGCTTGCTCGGCTGCGACGGATCCTCGTCCGTGTAGCCGTCGCAGTCGTTGTCGACGCCGTCGCACACCTCGGCCGCGCCCGGGTGCACGCTGGCGTCCGCGTCGTTGCAGTCGCCGGGCGCCTTCGCCGTCCACTGCCCCTGCGGCGCGCACAGGCACCGGGGCGTCCCCACGCCGTACCCGTCGCCGTCCGCGTCGAGCAGGTACAGCGTGCAGCCGAGCGCGCCGTCCTCGTCCACCGTCCCGTCGCAGTCCTCGTCGCCCCCGCCGCAGACCTCCTCGAGGTCCACGATCGCCTCGACGCACACCAGCGAGTAGAGGTCGCTGCCGCACTGGTAGGTCCCGTTGACGCACCCGTCGGCGTCCGGCCCGTCGCAGGGGCTCCCCACCTCCGGGAACAGCGGGTCGGTGATGCCGTCGCCGTCGTTGTCGACCCCGTCGCACTGCGTGTCGGGCTCGCACAGCGTGGCCGTGCAGCCGGTCCAGTCGCCCTCGTAGCAGACCTCGACGCCCACGTCGCACCCGAACGAGCACGGCCGCTCGAGGTCCTCGTCGGTCAGCCCGTCGCAGTCGTTGTCGAGCCCGTCGCACACCTCGACCCCCGCCGGGCCGGGCGTCGCCGCGCACGTCGGCTCACCCAGCCCGCTCACCGGGCACACCCAGACGCCGGGGGCCTCGCACACGCCCGTGCCGACCGAGCACGGCTCGCCCAGCTTGGCCCCGACCTCGTCCACCCAGGGGTCGTCGACGATCCCGTTGCAGTTGTCGTCGACGCCGTTGCACAGCTCCGTCTCGTCCGCCAGCTTGCACGGCGACAGCGCGCCGTCCTCGCAGTGCATGCGGCCCTCGAGCGTCACGCCGTTGCAGATGACGGAGCACGACACCGGCTTGACGTCCTCGTCGGTCTCGCCGTCGCAGTCGTCGTCGATGGCGTTGCAGCGCTCGCGCACCGCGTCCGCCCAGATGCTCGACAGCGCATAGTCGAGGTCCTGCTGGCTGGTCGCGTTCCAGAACAGCGGCTGCCCGGCGAACTCGGCCTCCTTCGCGTGGCCGCCCTCGAGCGCGATCTCGTTCAGCATCGCCTTGTCGACGCCGTTGCCGAACCCGATGACGAAGGTCTCGATGCCGTCGCTCTTGAGGTCCTTGGTCGCCTGCACCGGGTCGCCGCCGCACATCTCCTCGCCGTCGGTCAGCAGCACCACGTAGCGCCCGTCGGTGTAGGGATGCGCGGCGTAGATGTTGCGGGCCGCCGTCAGCGCCGCGCCGATGGGGGTCGAGCCGTCGGGCCACTGGCTGTACATGTAGTTCGCGATGTCCTGGATCGAGCTGCCGAACGGCATCTCGAGCGTGGACTGGTTCACGGTGCACGAGCCCTTGGCCCCCGGCGTCCGGAACAGCTTGAGCGCCGGGTTGGTGACGCCGCCGAAGAGCAGCAGGGCCGACTCGATGGCCGTGACGGAGGCCTCCCACTTCGAGATCGAGTCACCCACGGTCCCCGGGTCCTTCATGCTGCCGGAGTAGTCGAGGACCATCATCACGTTGGCGGGCTGGATGGTGCACGTGGGGTTGCATGTGTGGACGTACAGGCACTGGTCGATGTCGCACAGCTCGGTCGTGCACGGGTCGCCGTCGTCGCAGTCGGCCACCGTGTTGCAGCAGACCGTGTGCAGCGCCAGGTCGTCGACGTAGGCGCCCTCGTAGTTGTTGTAGTAACCGTCGACGGTGTCGAACCTGAAGCGGACCTGGACGTCCTCGCCGGCGTAGTCGCTCATGTCCAGGTAGACGCGGTAGAACTGCCCGCCGGTCGTGCCCGTCAGGGCGGCGGTCGAGTTCCACACCGTGTCCACGGCGCCCCACGCGTCGATGATCTCGACGTAGAGCGTGTCGTACATCGAGGAGCTGGTCGTCTGCTCGGTGTCGAGCCACAGGCGGAACTCGAGCTGCGTCACCATGGACGGGGCGATCTTCAGGACCGGGCTGGTGGCCGAGGCGTGGACGCGCTTGGAGCTGTTGTAGGAGTGGTTGGACGGGTTGCCGAAGTACAGCGCATGCGATCCGCTGTGCTTGCGTTGCGTGTCGAGCTGCCAGCCGATGCCGCCCGCGCTGTGGTCCTGGAAGAGCCACCCGCTCAGGCCGGCGTCGAAGTCCTCGAGGAACAGATCCGACGTGAAGCCGACCGGATCCACGTCGGGGTTGCACACGCCGCAGCGCTCGCCCGACGTCGTCTCGCCGGGCAGGAAGCAGGCGCCGTCGACCAGGCACGTGCCCGGGATCTGCTCGTAGTAGGCCTTGCCCCCGATGCAGAAGTCCTTGGTGCACGATCGCCCGTCGTCGGGGACGTTGGTGTCGTCGGGCAGGTTCTGGCTCTTGCCCTGATGGCAGCGCAGGTCCGTGCAGGGGTTGCCGTCGTCGAAGGCCGGGTCCGGGGCCGCGCTGGGGTCGGGGACGTGGGCGCACCCCACGGTCGCCATGCACACGTCCTTGGTGCACGGCTCGCCGTCGTCGCACAGCGCGTCGTTGGGGACGTTGCTCTTCTTGCCCCCGACGCAGGTGCTGACGGTGCAGGCGATCCCGTCGTCGTAGCCCTCGTCCGTCTGGCCGTCGCAGTCGTTGTCGAGGCCGTCGCAGTTCTTCACCTCGAGCGCCATCGTCGGGCTGCCCGGCTTGCAGGGCAGCACGATGCCGTTCACGCACTGCGCCTTGCGCGCGCACACGCCCTGCCCGCAAGCCGCTCCGACGAAGTCCTCGTCCGTCTGCCCGTCGCAGTCGTCGTCCACGCCGTCGCAGGTCGCGTCCGGTCCGGCGACGCAGTTGTTCGCCGACGCGCGGCGCCCGGCCTTGCGCGCCTGCCGCAGCGCGTCGTCATAGCCGCGCAGCCAGGCCGGCAGGGCCTGCTGGACCTCGGCCTGCTCCGCCACCAGCCGCGGCACCCCCTCGGACCCACCCGCGCGCGCCTCGACGGCCACGCCGCTCAGCGCCAGGAGCACGATGGCCAACGTCGTCGCTCGTCCCATGACCGCGTTCATCGTCCGCCCTCCCATCGCTCAGGGGCACCCGGGCGTCGCGACGCCCTGGCACGCGCCAAACTGGCACACGTCGCCCGTGGTGCAGGCGTCCTCGTCGTCGCACGGGTAGCCCCCGGCCACGAGGAAGTCGTCCAACGCGACGTACACCGCCCCCGCGGCGTGCGCCGCCACGTCCACCTCGAACGTGACCGTGACCAGCTGATCCGCCCAGGGGCCGAGGTCGACCTCTCGCACCACCGGGCCGTCCGTCGTGCCGCACACCGTGTCCACCACGGCCCCGCCGATGCGCGCTCGGACCACGTCCTGCCCACAGCCGGCCGTCGGCAACGCCGCCTCGACGGTCCAGCTCAGCGTGCCGCCGCCCAGCGGGACGATCAGCTCCGGGCTCTCGATGGACAGCGTCACCGCCGGCGACGACCCCTCGGTCGGGCCGACCGCCACCAGCGCGTTCGGCGCCGATCCCGCCGACCCGGCCTCCACCCACCAGGCCCAGGCGGCGCTCGACGACGCGCCGCTCCAACCCAGCGGGGGCGGCCCCGGCGGCATGTCGTCGAAGGTCTCTCCCAGCTCGGGCTGGCCGTGGTGGACCAGCTGGAAGACGCACGCGCCCTGCGAGCAGTAGCCGTTGGCGCAGGGCCCGGGCAGGTCGCACTCGAGCAGCTCGCCCTGACACACGGTCCCGAAGCACGTGTCGTTGTACGTGCAAGGATCGCCGTCGTCGCAGTCGCCCAGCTTCGGCGTGTGCTGACACCCGAGCGCCGGATCGCAGCTGTCGACGGTGCACGGCAGGCCGTCGTCGCAGCTCGCCGCCGCGCCCACGCAAGCGCCCGCCGTGCAGGTGTCGCCGGTCGTGCAGGCGTCCCCGTCGTCGCAAGCCCCCGCGACCGGCGTGTCGACGCAGAACCCGTCCACGCACGTCGCCGCCATGCAGGGCCCGTCCGCCACGCAATCGGCGTCCACGTCGCAGGCGCACGCGGCCAGCGGCGAGAAGGCGCAGGCGTTGCTCACCGGGTCGCAGGCGTCCGCGGTGCACGGGTCGCCGTCGTCGCAGACCATCGGCTCGGCCACGCAGGCGCCGCTCTGGCACACGCCCACCGTGCACGGCGCGTCGCCCACGCAGGCGAAGGTCCCGACCAGCCGCAGGTCGTCCACCATCACGCCCGCCCCGTCGTTCTGCGTGCCGTTGGCGTTGAAGACCAACAACACCCGGATCTGCCGGTCGGTCATGGCGGACAGGTCGACCTCGATCTCGGTCCACTCGTCCACATGGGTAGACAGGCAGAAGACCTGGTCGGTCACGCCGCCGCTGTCGACGCGCACGGCCAGGAAGTCCTTGGTCGGAAAGCAGATGTTCGAGGGCGCGGTCGTCTCGGCGAGGCCGGTCTTCACCTTGAAGCGCAACGTCAGCTGCGAGCCGTAGACCCACATGGGCGGCGACTTCAGCGTGGCCAGCCCCGCGCCGTGATCATAGGTCCCGTCGGCGCCCGTCATCGTCAGGCCGAGGCCGCCCGCGCTCGCCGAGGCCTGCGCCGAGACCTTCCAGCCGAACCCGGCGTTCGTGCTCGAGGCCGCCCAGCCGGTCGGCAGGCCGTCGTCGAAGGTCGCGTCGACGAAGGTCATCGAGCCGCTCAGCGGCTGGTGCGAGCACACGCCCGCGCTGCACAGGTCGGCCGTGCAGTCGTCGTCGTCGTCGCAAAGCGACTCGCTGGCCGGCACGCACGCGCCGCCGACGCAGTGGTCCTCGAGCGAGCACGGCTCGCCGTCGTCGCAGGCCGTCCCCTCGGGCTTGGGCTGCGTCACGCACTTGCCCGTCGCCGGGTCACAGGCGTCGAGGGTGCAGGCGGTCTCGTTGGGTGGACACGTCACGACGCCCGCCGGGACGCAGGTGTGGGTCGCGAGGTGGCACGACCACGCCAGGACGCACGCGTCGGCCTGCGGTGGGTCGTCGCAGTCGGCGTCGCTCTGGCACTCGCAGCCGTTGGCGCCGCCGACGCAGGTCCCCGCGACGCAGGCGTCTCCCGTCGTGCAGGGGTTGCCGTCGTCGCAGGTGTTCGGGGCCGGCGCGTGCTGGCAGACGGCCGCGCCGCTCGCGCCCACGCAGAAGTCCGTGGTGCAGGGGTTGCCGTCGCTGCACGGGTAGGGGCTCCCGGTGCACTTGCCGACGACGCAGGTGTCCTCGACGGTGCAGGGGTTGCCATCGTTGCAGTCGCCGGCCTGCGGCGCGTGCACGCAGCCTCCGGCCTCGGCGTCGCAGGCGTCCGCCGTGCACGGGTTCTTGTCGTCGCAGTCGAGCGCCTGCCCCGCGCAGTCCCCGAGGGCGTCGCAGGCGTCCCCGGACGTGCAGGGATCTCCGTCGTCACACGCGGCCCCGGCGACGGGCGCGACCTCGCAGCCGCCGTCCGGCAGGCACAGGTCGGCCGTGCACGGATCCCCGTCGTCGCACCGGGCCACCGTGCCCTCGCACAGGCCCGAGGCGCAGGCGCCTTCGGTGAAGCAGGTGTCGCTGGGCGTGCACGGCGCCCCCTCGTTGCGGGGCGTCATGACGCACGCGCCCGAGCCGGGGTCGCAGACCGCGTGGGCGCAGGTCGTGTCGCTCTCTGCGTTGCACACGACGGCGCGGCTGGGGTCGGGGACGCAGCTCCAGTCCGCCCCGCACACGTACCCGGCGGCGCACAGGTCGCCCAGGCCGGCGCAGGCCTCGTCGCTGGTGCACTCGCAGGTCTCGCCCGGCGTCCCGGCGCAGGTCCCGTCGCCCTGGCAGGCGTCCCCGTCGGTGCAGGCGTTGCCGTCGTCGCAGGGGCCCGTGCCGCCCGGCTTGACGCTGCAGGCGCCCGTGAGCGAGTCGCACACGTCCACCGTGCACGGATCCCCGTCGTCGCAGGTCGGTGTCGACGACAGGCAGCGGCGGTCGGCGCACACCGCGCCGGTCGTGCACGGGTCGCCGTCGTCGCAGGCCAGGCCGTCGCGACCGCCTGCCGTCATCTCGCACACGCCCTCGGCCGTGCAGGTGGCGACGGTGCACTCGGGCGACAGCCCCTGGGCCTCGACGGCCGGGGCGCAGTCGTCGTCCGTCACGCAGGCGGGGGGCTTGACCGGGACGTCCGGCAGGACCAGCGCATCGGGCGTGCCCTCGGAAGCGTCGCAGCCGGCGGCCATCGCCGCGACGAGGCCCGCCGTCCAGAGCACCGCCCAGGGGGCGAGCGCGGCGCCGATCGGTTTCAGACCCCGCATCGATGACCGACCTCCTCGGGCGCGAGGGCGACAAAGGTGCCCGTTGCTTGCCGCGCCAGCACGAATACACATGTATTCGATGTGGATACACGTCGACGCGACGCGAGTCAAAGCGATGGGCCTCGGCCCGATCGCCCCGTGCCGCGCCCGTCGCGCGGCGGATAGGCCGGACCGCTTGGTGTGCCGCAGGGTTACAGGGCTCGGCCGCCGCCCGCGATCCCGTCGGGCGTCCGTCGAATACGCCTCACCCGCTCCTTGCATCGACCGGCCGTGTCCTGCACGGTTCGGCCGTCTTCGTCCCTCGTGGAGGACCGCATGCTCATGAGATCCTGCCGCACCGCGCTGATCGCCGTGTGCTTCGCGCTCACGGCCGCCGGCTGCGAGTCCGACGGCCACGAGGCCGGCCACGACCACGGCGCCGAGTCGGACGTCAAGGCCGACACGCACGTCGACGCCTGCGGGGGAGAGGACGTGGACACGTTCGACCCCTTGCCGTCGCGGTCGGGCGACCACTTCACGGTCACCCTCGTCAGCGCCACGCCGGCCATTCCCGACAAGGGCGACAACACCTGGGAGCTGGCGATCGAGCACGGCGGCGCGGCGCTCACCGGCGCGACCGTCACCGTCAAGCCCTGGATGCCCGCCCACGGCCACGGCACCAACCCCGAGACCTTCGCCGCGACGCCGGCCGCCCAGGACGGCCGCTACTCGGTCGGGCCCTTCAACCTGCTGATGCCCGGCTACTGGACGGTGACCGTCACCATCGACGATGGCCAGGGGACCAGCGAAGAGGTCGTCTTCGGTGTCTGCGTCGAGGGCTGAGGCCGTCGCGCCTCGGCTCGTCCTGGCGGCGCTGGCGCTCGCGTCGGCCTCGGGAGCCTGCGCCGACGCACCCGCCGGCGCCCCGCCCGACGCGGTCGATCCGCAGCACCTCGCCCAGCTGATGGACCCGGCCACCTGCGCGCCCTGCCACGCCGAGCACTACCGCGAGTGGTCGGGCAGCATGCACGCCTACGCGGCCGACGATCCGGTCTTCCTCGCGATGAACGCGCGCGGCCAGCGCGAGACCGGGGGCGCCCTGGGGGACTTCTGCGTCTCGTGCCACGCGCCCATGGCCGTCCGCACCGGCGCGACCACCGACGGGACCAACCTCGACGAGGTCCCGCAGCACCTGAAGGGCGTCACCTGCTACTTCTGCCACTCGGTCGAGGCGGTCGAGGGCACCCACAACAACCCGCTGCGCCTGGCCACCGACGGCGTCATGCGCGGGGGGCTGCGCGAGCCGGTCGACAGCGGCTTCCACGCCTCGGCCTATTCGCCGCTGCACGACCGCAACCGCATGGAGTCCTCGGATCTGTGCGGCAGCTGCCACGACATCGTCGCGCCGCCCGGCGCCCACATCGAGCGCACCTTCCACGAGTGGCGCGGCAGCGTCTTCGGGCGCGCCGGCAGCCCCAGCGCGCTGACCTGCGGCGGCTGCCACATGGACGGCCGCGACGCCGCGGTGGCGGCCGGCGCCGACATGCCCATCCGCCGCGCGCACAGCCACGCCATGCCGGGCGTCGACGTCGCGCTGACCGAGTGGCCCCAGCGCGACGAGCAGCGCGCCGCCATCCAGGCGCTGCTCGACACCACGGTGCGCGCCGAGCTGTGCGTGTGGCCGCACGCGGGGGGCGCCGACGTCCAGGTCCTGCTCGAGAACGTCGCCGCCGGCCACAGCTTCCCCAGCGGCGCCGCCCAGGACCGCCGGGCCTGGCTCGAGCTGGTCGCCGAGGCCGACGACGCCGTCCTGTTCGAGACCGGCCGCGCGGCCGAGGGGCAGCCCCTGGCGTCCCTCGACGACCCGCACCTGTGGGTGTTCGGCGACAAGATGCGCGACGCCGCGGGCCAGCCGACCCACGACTTCTGGGAGGCCGCCAGCTACGAGAGCGAGCTGCTGCCGGCCGCCACGGCCTTGTCGCCCCTGGACCCGGCGTGGATCGACACCCACGTCATCCGCACCTTCGGCGTCGTCGGCGCCCCCTCGCGTGTCGAGATGCGCCTCAAGCTGAGGCCCATCGCCCTGGACGTCATCGACGACCTCATCGCCAGCGGCGATCTCGACCCCAAGCACCGCGACGCGCTGCCCACCTTCACCTTGAAGGCCACCGAGCTGGTCTGGACGCCGGATCTCGACACGCCCTGCGTGCCCTGACCGCCGGGCGCCGCCTCAGGTCCAGACCTCCATCGACAACCCCCGCGCGTCCCTCGGCGGGTCTGCCGGCAGCCGCCGCCCCTGGCCGCGCGCGATGTGGGCGGCGGTGACCGTCAGCGCCACCGCGTCGACCAGGTCGTCCATCGCGACGCCCGCGCCCCGCAGCGGGCGCCGAAGCCCGCGCAGCGCGGCCTCGTCCAGCGGCGGCAGGCGCGGATCCCGCGCGAGCGCGTCCAGACGCTCGGCGCGCCCCTCCGGCCGCTTCTTGTTGCCGCGCATGGGCGCCCCTGAAAGGCGCGCGAAGGCCAGCTCCGGGTGGGCCTCGACGATCCGCCGCTGCGCCTCGGCCGTCATCAGCGCGTCCACCTCGCGGATCCTGGGCAGCAGGTGGAAGCCCTGCAGCGTCATCCCACGGCCGCGGACGTCCTCCCACCGCGTGGCGTCCAGGACGACGCGGGCCGGCGGGCTGAAGACGCTGACGGCGCGGCGACCCAGCACCCGCCGCGCGGCCCGGTCGGCCTCGCGACCCCCGGGCGCCGGCACGTCGGGCAGGCCGATGGGCATGTCGACGGCCACCGCCAGCGCGTCGCGGGTGACCTCGAGCACGTCTTCGAAGCGAGGGCAGGCGACGGCCGAGAGGGGGTCCCGCGGCGCGTCCGGCCGCAGCTGGCGCAGCACGACGACCCAGGCCCCGCGCGCCGCGTCGACGCCCGCCACATGGCCCCAGGGGCTGCTCGTCTCGCTCAGAAGCCGCCTCCGAACTGAACGCCCAGGTACCCCGGACCCGCCGACGGCATCACGCCCACGGTCGGTGACACGTCGGGCGGCACCTCTCCGTCGGCCAGGGGGGCGTACGGCTCGTCGTCATAGTCGTAGTGGAGCAGCGTCGGCAACACGTACCCGGAGGCGAGCCCCACGGCCGCCCCGAGGAGCACGTCGGTCGTGTGGTGCTTGTCGGCGACGACCCGCAGGGCCGCGCTGGCGCCGGCCGCCGCCAGGGCCGCGCCGCACGCGATGCGGTCGGCCGCGCCGCCGCCGTACAGGGGCAGCTTGCGGTGGTGGGCGCAGATGAGGCCGGCGCCGGTGAAGGCCACCGCGGCGTGGCCGCTGAAGAAGCTCTCGTTGGCGACGTTCTCGTTGCAGTCGGGCGAGCCCGGCTCCGCGCACTCCTGAGTGTAGGGGCGCGCGCGGCGGCCCAGGCGCTTGACGACCGTGGTGACCAGCCCGGTCAGCGCGTACGACTGCCCGTTGATGAGGCTCATCTGCAGCGCCACCTCGGGCGACCGGTGGTAGGCGCCGGCCACCAGCCCCGCGTCGACCAGGGTCGGGTAGGCGAGCAGGCCGTAGTTCAGGACGTCGCTGATGTCGTCGGCCGTGCGCCGCCCCTCGGGCGTGTCGGCGCGCAGCCGGTCACGCACGGCGTCGTCGAACAGCACGCCGCCGGTCCACCGGAAGCCCTTCTTCTGCGGGACCAGGAGATCCTTGGCCAGCAGCCCGCCGACGAACAGGCCCGTGGCGGCGTACTCCGCGGCCCGGAACCTGGGCGCTCGAGTCGGCCACGACAGGCGAGGCTCCGTGCGCATGACGGACTCGACGGCCTGGGCGGGAGGCGCCGCGGAGGCGATCGTCGTCGCGGCGGCGCCGCAGAGCAGGAGGGCGACGGTCAGGGCCTGAGGGCGGACGGGCATGCGGTTTTCAACTCCTGGCTCTCAAAGAGCTTTTGGTGCGTGTCGGCGCCCGGGCACGCTAGTGGCGCGTGGCGCGGTGGGGCAAGGTTCGGGAATACTTCCGCTTCGAGGCGGCCCCAGGCGGAACTTTCGCGGCGGCTGCGCGTCCATGCCTCAGCGTCGGCCGGTCCGGCCGCGCGCCTTCCCCTCCCATCCCCGCCGCAGGAGGCCATGCCCATGTCCTTGCACTCGTCCGCCCGCGCCGCCGCGCCTCGTCGCGAGCGGCCCTCGATGGCCTCGAGGGTCGCGCTGCTGATGGCCCTGGGCCTGGTCCTCGCCGCCACGCCCGCGCTCGCCTCGCGCGAAGCCTCGGGGCCCGACCGCTCGGGATCGCCGTACTTCGTGGTCAAGGGCGCCGCCGAGGGCGACACCGAGGCCCTGCCGCTCGAGTCGACCCGCGCCGACGTCCACGTCGCCGGCACCATCGCCCACGTCAAGGTGACGCAGGTCTACAAGAACGCCGGCAAGTCCCCCATCGAGGCCGTCTACGTCTTCCCGGGCTCGACGCGCGCCGCCGTGTTCGGCATGCGCATGAAGGTCGGCGAGCGCACCGTCGTGGCCAAGATCCAAAAGCGCGAGGAGGCCCGCAAGACCTACGAGGACGCCAAGGCCCAGGGCAAGACGGCCAGCCTGCTCGAGCAGCAGCGCCCGAACGTCTTCCAGATGAACGTCGCGAACATCCTGCCGGGCGACCGGGTCGAGGTGCAGCTCGACTACACCGAGCTGCTCGTGCCCGACGAGGGGGTCTACGAGCTGGTGTACCCGGCGGTGGTGGGGCCCCGCTACGTCGGCGAGCGCACCGACGAGCAGGCCAAGCAGGACGGGTGGACGGCGACGCCGCACACGCGCAAGGGCGAGGCGCCGAGCTACGACTGGGACCTGAACGTGCGCCTCGCGGCCGGCGTGCCCATCCGGTCGGTCGTGTCGCCGTCGCACGCGCTGAAGGTCACGGGCCTGGGTCAGCCCGAGGCCACCGTCGCCCTGAACGACCCGCGGCCCGGCGGCGACCGCGACTTCGTGCTGCAGTTCAAGCTGGCCGGCGAGGCCATCTCGTCGGGGCTGGTCCTGTACCCGGGCGAGGACGAGAGCTTCTTCCTGATGATGGTGCAGCCGCCGGCGCGCGTTGCACCCAAGGACCGCCCGCGGCGCGAGTACGTCTTCATCCTGGACGTGTCGGGGTCGATGCACGGCTTCCCGCTGGACACGGCCAAGGCGCTGATGCGGCGCCTCATCGCCGGGATGGACCGCGAGGACGCCTTCAACATCATGTTCTTCTCGGGCGGCGCCAAGGTGCTGGCCGAGCGCAGCCTGCCGGTCACCGACGCCAACCGGGACGCGGCCCTGGCCATGATGGAGTCGATGCGCGGCGGCGGCGGGACCGAGCTGGTGCCCGCGCTGCGCCGCGCGCTGGCCATGCCGGCCGACCCCGAGGTCTCGCGCACCTTCGTCGTCGTGACCGACGGCTACGTGTCGGTCGAGAACGACGCGTTCGAACTCGTCCGCGACAACCTGGGCAAGGCCAACCTGTTCGCCTTCGGCATCGGCTCGAGCGTCAACCGCCACCTCATCGAGGGGCTGGCGCGGGCGGGGCAGGGCGAGCCCTACGTCGTGCTGGGCGGCGACGACGCCCCCGTCGTGGCCGACAAGTTCCAGAAGGTCATCGAGTCGCCGGCCCTGACGCGCATCAAGGTGGCCTTCGAGGGCTTCGACGCCTACGACGTCGAGCCGGCGCAGGTGCCCGATCTGTTCGCGCAGCGGCCCGTGGTCGTCTTCGGCAAGTACCGCGGCCAGCCCAAGGGGCGCATCAGCGTGCGCGGCGTCACCGGCGCCGGCGGCTTCGGGACCTTCGTCGAGGTGGCCAAGACCGCGCCCAGCAAGGACAACTCGGCGCTGCGCTACCTGTGGGCCCGCCACCGCATCGCGGCGCTGTCGGACATGAACCGGCTCATCAAGAGCGACGAGCGCGTGCAGGCCGTCACGCAGCTGGGCCTCGCCTACAACCTGATGACCCAGTACACCAGCTTCGTCGCGGTCGACGAGCGGGTCCGCAACGACGGCGGGCAGCAGAAGACCGTCCAGCAGCCGCTGCCCCTGCCGGCCGGCGTCGAGGAGACCGCGGTCGGTGGCGGGCCGGGCGGCATCGGCTTCTCAGGCACCGGCATGGGCGGCGGAGGCGCGGGCATGGGCGGCCTGGGCGGGGGACCGCGGGTCCATGGACTCCGATCGGCGCCCAGTGGCCGGCCCTCAGCCAAGCCGGTCAAGGAGGCCGAGGCGCCCTCGAGCCAGGCGAAGCTGCAATCGATCGCGGTCAAGGGCGCGCTCGACCAGGAGGTCGTCAACCGCGTCCTGCGCACGCGCCTCAACGCGTTCCGGGCCTGCTACGAGCAGTCGGTGCTGCGAGGCGACCCCACGGCCCAGGGCAAGGTGACGGTGAAGCTGGTCATCGGCGCCGACGGCAAGGTCACCCAGGTCACGCTGCCCTCGATCGCCAAGGGGCTCGGGCCCATGAGCGATTGCCTGCAGCGGATGATGCGGCGCGTGGTCTTCCCGGCCCCCAAGGGCGGCGGCGTCGTGCTCGTGCAGTTCGACCTCGTCCTCCAGACCCGCTGACCGGAGGCGACCGGCGCGGGGTGTCCTCGAGGCAGCGTCAAGGCTGCTCTCGGGACGCTCCGCGCCGCAGCCCGCGCAGGCGAGGCGGTCGACGACGCGATTGACCGCCTCCCGCCGCGGGCGCCATGCTGGCGGCCCCTGCGGCGAGTGGAGGCGGCATGCGTGCGTCGATGCGGTGGATGGTGCTGGTGGCCGGCCTGGCCCTGACGACCGCCTGCGGCGGCGGAGACGGAGGCAGCGCGGACGTGCCGCCCGCCGAGACCGTCGATGCACCGGAGGACGTGCAGGGCGCGCCCCGGCTCTCGGTCAGCCCGACCTCCGTGGCGTTCAGCGCGGTCCAGCCGCGCACGACGGCCGAGCGGCTGGTCACGGTGGCCAACACCGGCGCGGCGCCGCTCGAGCTGACCGGGTTCGTGCTGCAGGGCGACAAGTCGTTGGCGCTCCAGGCCGCCGGCCAGGTCTGGGACGCGACGGCCAAGGAGGTCGAGCAGGCCTTCGATCCCGTCATTGTCGTCCCGGTCGGCGGCAGCCTCGGCTTGACGGTGCGCTTCACGCCCATGGACGCTACGCCGGCCGCGGCGACGCTGACGCTGCGCTCGAACGACCCCGACGCTGGCGAGGCCGCGGTCGTCACGCTGGTCGGCAACCCGCCGGCGCCGTGCCTCGAGGTGACCCCCAAGCAGGTGAGCTTCGCCGCCGCGGCCGGCGCGGCCGAGCAGACCCTGACGCTGACGTCCTGCGGGCAGGAGCCGCTGACCCTCACCGGCCTGGCCCTGGACGCCTCCAGCGCCGCGGTCTTCTCGCTGGATCTGGGCGGGCTGGGCGGCCTGCCGGCGGGGACGAGCGCCCTGACCGAGCAGGACGACCCGGTCGTGCTGGCCAGCGGCACCTCGGGGACCGTGGCCGTCCGCTTCGACCCCGACGCCGGCGGGGCGGCCGCGGCTCAGGGCCTGGTCCGGATCGCCTCGGACCACGCGATCCCTCTGGTCATCGTCCAGGTCGCCGCTACGAACTGACGCCCCGGGCGCGGCGGGTCGCCGCCCGCCCGATGAGCAGGCCCAGCGCCACGACTAGCAGCCACTCGACCCCGCGCGGGTCGGCCGCGCAGCCGCCCAGGTTCGGCTTGGCGCTGTCGACCTTGGGCGGGGCCGCCGGGTCGCGCAGCTCGAGCTGCGCAGGCAGGCTGGGCGAGCCCGGCTGGGCGCCGTCGAGCAGGGCGTCGATCTCGGCCACCTGGTCCAGGTGAAAGCGCAGGGGCGCGCCCGTCTCGTCGAGCACCTCGGGGAACTCGAGCGCCGGCGCCCCCGGGACCGGCCCGACCGAGAAGGGGCAGCCGTCGTCGCCGCAGGCGACGGTGCGGGTCACGCCGTTGGGGTAGGTGCGCGTCTGGAACCGGTCGCAGCTCTCGTCCTGGAACTCGCGCAGCTGCAGCGCGTTGAGGCGCGGCACGTCCGGCAGCTGCGCGTTGAAGGCGAAGAGCGGGTCGCGGATCATCTCGTCCGGATCCAGCATCGTGAAGAAGCGGGTGACCGTGCGGTCCTTCATCAGCGGCACGATGTCACTGAGCGGTCCGACGACCGTGCGGTCCAGGCGCTGGCGCAAGGCCCCGAGGTCGACCGAGAGGGTGGCGTCGCCCTGACGGTCGGCCTGGTCGGCCGACCACAGCTGGCTGAGCCGGACGGACGGCTCGGCGTCGGGGTCGGTCACCGGGACGCAGCCGTCGCCGCCCCCTGGGGCGTCGGCGGGGCGCCAGCACACGGCCTCTTCGATGACGTCGATGACGAAGGGGACGTCCTCGGCGACGGTCCACAGCGCCTCGAGCACGGCCCGCAAGGAGTCGGCTGCCTGGAAGGCGGCAACGGCCTGGGGCGCGATGACCAGATCCGGCGCCAGCGCGACCGGTCCGGAGGACTCGGTGACCCAGGCGCGGCCGCTGGCGGTGTCGACGGCGTCTTTGACGACGTCGAAGTAGTTGGTGACGTTGGGCCAGTCGAGCGCCATCGGGTTGACGACGGCGTGGATGAAGTTCTTGGGCACCGCGCGGCCCGGGCCGGCGACGAAGACCGTGATGGGCATGTCGGGGGTGGCGGCGATGCCCGTCAGGCGCAGCGGCACGCAGGGGGCCTGCTCGTTGAACGTCAGCGCGATGGGACGCAGGTCGCCGGTGTCCTTTCCGCTTTGCAGGCGGATGCCCAAAAAGACGTAGCCCAGCCCGAGGTAGTGCCCCAGCAGCTGCTTGGCCGCGGGGTCCTGGTAGTAGCCGTTGGCGTTGAGCCAGTCGTAAAGGGCCTGCGACGACTGCGCCTCGATGAGCTGCGCGTCGTAGGGGCCGACGCGGGCCGCGTCGACCACCTTGACGTCGGGGTCCGGGGACTCACCCCCGAGGTTGGGCGCGAAGCCGCCGCGGGCCGAGGCGGACACCTCTGATGCGCCACAGCTGAAGCCGTCACACTCGTCGTTGTCCTCGACGGAGCCGTTGACCGTGAACTGCGGGACCGTCGCCGCGTCGAGCGCGTCGAACAGCCGCGGCGACGAGATGGTCACGGCCTCGTCGAGCGGCAGCGGCTGGCCGTCGGCGCCCTGCGGGTGCTCGGGCAGCGGCAGCAGCCAGGCGAACTCGGTCGGCTCGCCCTCGTAGCGGACCTCGATGTGCATCGTGACCCGCTGGCCGTGCTTGACGAAGACGATGCGCTCGCCGGCCTGGTAGATGGGCGACTGGGTGGCGGCGCTGCAGAAGAAGCCGCCGCAGGCCCGCGCCGGGCTGGGCGCGAGGACCGACACGGACAAGACGGCCAGGGCCGCCGCGAGGGCGAACCGGAGGGCTCCGGGGCGGTTCACGAGCGCCTCCGGCGGCCGACGGTCGCCGCGCGGCCGACCAGCAGGCCCAGCGACAGGACCAGCAGCCACTCGAGGGCGCGCGGGCTGGCGCCGCAGCCGCCGACCTCGGGGCGGGCGTTGTCGAGCGAAGGCGCGGCGCCGGGCGGACGGATCTCCAGCTGCGCCGGCAGGCTGGGCGCGCCGGGCTGCGCCTTGTCGAGCAGGGCGTCGATCTCGGCGACCTGCTCGAGGTGGAAGCGGATGGGGGCCCCCGACTCGTCGAGCACCTCGGGGAACTCGAGCGCGGGCGCGCCGGGGACCGGCGGGATGTCGAAGAAGGTGCAGCCGCCGTCCGCGCACGCCACGGTCTGGCTGTGGCCGTTGGGGTAGGTGCGCGTGTGGAACTGGTTGCAGGCGTCGTCCTGGAACTCGCGCACCCGCAGGGTGTTGAGCCGCGGCACGTCGGGCAGCTCGGGGTTGAAGGCGAACAGCGGGTCGCGGACCATCTCGTCGGGGTCGAGCATGGTGAAGAAGCGGGTGACGGTCAGGCCGTCGAGCATCGGCACGATCGACCCGAGCGGGGTCAGCACGGTCGCCTCGAGCCGGGCGTGCACGGCCGCGAGGTCGACTTCGACGGCCCCGTCACCCGTCGCCGCGCTCTTGGCGACCGCGACGTACGACGCCAGCCGGTCCTTCGGCGCCTCGGACGGCGCGCCCACGGGCTCGCAGTCGCCCTCGGGGTGGTCGGCGGGGTGCCAGCACACGAGATCGTCGAGCACGTCGACCACCATGGGCGCCTCCTCGACCAGGCTCTGGAGCGCCGAGGCCAGGGTGTGGAGCGTTTCGGCCTGTCGAATGTCGAGGAGCACCGCCGGCGAGACGACGGTGCCCTGGTCGAGCGGGACCACGCCCGACGACTCGGTCACCCAGGCGCGGCCGCTGGCCGTGTCGACGGCGTCCTTGATGACGTCGAAGTAGTTGGCGACGTTGGGCCAGTCGAGCGCCATCGGGTTGACGACGGCGTGGATGAAGTTCTTGGGCACGGCGCGGCCGTCGCCGGCGACGAACACGGTGATGGGCATGTCGGGGGTGGCCGCGATGCCGGTCAGGCGCAGCGGCACGCAGGGGGCCTGCTCGCCGAAGGTGAGGGCGATGGGGCGGAGATCGCCCGTGCTCTTACCGCTCTGCAGTCGGATGCCCAGGAAGACGTAGCCCAGCCCGATGTAGTGTCCTAGCAGCTGCTTGGACGCGGGGTCCTGGTAGTAGCCGTTGGCGTTGAGCCAGTCGAACAGGGCGTCCGAGGACTTGGCTTCGAGGAGCTGGGCGTCGTAGGGGCCGACCCGCGCCGCTTCGACGACGTCGACGCCGGGACGAGGAGCCGCCTGGGGCGGCGCGCCGAAGTCGCCGCCTCGGACGGAGCCCGCCTGGTCGGCGCAGCCGCCGAACTGGAAGTCACTGCACTCGTCGTTGCTGTCGAACTGGCTGTTCAGGTTGAACTGGGGCCGCGTCGCGCTGTCGAGGGCGTCGAAGAGCTTGGTCGACGACACGGTGACCGCCCGCTCGAGCGGCAGCGGCTGGCCCTGGGCGTCCTGCGGCAGCTCGGGCAGCGGCAGCAGCCACGCGAACTCGGTGGGCTCGCCCTCGTAGCGCACCTCGATGTGCATGGTGACCAGCTCGCCGTGCTTGATGAACACGATGCGCTCGCCGGCCTGATAGATGGGCGACTGGGTGGCGGCGTTGCAGAAGAAGCCGCCGCAGGCGAGGGCGGGCTGCGGCGCCAGGAGGGCGGCCGACCACGCGGCGACGAGGGCGGCGAAGACGGCGGGTCCGGGGGCGCGGCGCAGGCCTTGCGTTCGCATCATTCGTGTCTCTCCCCGAGCGCGGGATGGAAAGGGCGATGGCGCAGGATAGCGGTCGCCCCGGCCGGGTTCAATCGCGCACGCGCGGCGACTTCGAGGACGGCCCCAGGAACGCGAAGGCCCCGCCTCCGAGCCCGCTTCGAGGGGGGAGCCCTCGAAGCGGCGCGCGGTGGCGGGGCCTGTGGTGCGCTCGGTCAGCGCGGGCGGGCGCTCAGAAGGTGAAGGCCTTCTGCGAGGCCGCCTTGCGGACCGACTTCTTGATGGCCTCGTCCAGCGAGCCCTTGCCCGCGGTCGTCTGCTCGGCCCGCTTGGCGGCGACGTACTTGTCGCGCTCGGCGCTGAGCTTGCGGATCTTCTCCTGGATCGCCGCGCGCTGCTTCTCGAGCTTGGCGATGTGGGCCTCGCGCTCGGCCGGCGTCATCTTGCGCATCTCCTCGGGCAGCTCCTCGGGCTTCATGTCCTTGACGGCCACCTTGCCCTTCTTCTTGGCGTCGACGAGGTCCCACCGCGAGTTGTCGTAGTGGGCCGACGACTTGGCCTGGGCGCGCTGCGTGGCGCTGCCCATGCCGGCGCTCTCGGCGTTGGCGTCCTGCTTGGCCTGCCGCTCGGCGGCGACCCGCCCCTCGCGGCCGTAGGCGACGTAGGTCTTGTTCAGCTCGACGCCGAGGCGCGCGATCTCGGCGTCCTGGGGCGCGGGGATGTGCACGACCTTCTGGTTGTGGTCGATGTTGAGGAAGCTGCCGTCGGCCAGCACGGCGCCGTCCTTCCAGCCCGTCGCCACACCGGTCCGCTCGTCGCCGCAGTGGATGGTGTTGACGCTGATGCCCTTGGCGATGGCCTCCTTGACGGCCCCGCGGTAGTCGACCGGCCCCTGGCTGAAGGGCTCGTTGCCCGCGATGAAGATGACCTTCAGGTCGCGGTTGTCGGCCGACCACTGCAGCTCGCGCGTCGCCTTCTGGATGCTCTGGCCGCAGTACTCGCTGCCGCCGTTGGTGCGCAGGGCGAACAGCTCCTCGGAGATCTTGTCGAGGTCGGTCGTGAGCGGGACGATCATGCGGATGTAGCCCTCGCTCGCGGGCAGGCCGTCGTTGCCGTACTCGTACAGGGCGACCTGCAGCTCGGGGCGCACCCCACCGCGGCGCGCCGTCGCGAAGTCGTTGACGACGGACCACAGCTGCGAGCGCGCCTGGTCGATGAGGCCGTCCATGCTGCCCGACGTGTCGAGGAGGATCGCCATCTGGATGAGCGGCTTCTTGTCGGCCTTCGGCACCTCGGCGCCCGGCGGGTGCGCGTGGGCGGCGCTCGTCAGCAGCAGGGCGGCGAGGATGGCGATGATCGAGAAGGTGCGTGGGCTGGGGCGCGTCGGGTGCATGGTCCGTCTCCTGGGGTGGGTCACGGCGCCTTGTGACGCGCGCCCTCCAGCTTCGATCTGAGCGGGCGCGACTTTTTTTCGCGCCTATGGCCCCGAGAGCGATCGAACGGCGACGGTCAGCCCAGCTTGTAGTGGAACGGCACCTGCACGGCGCGGCGATCCCACTCGAGCTCGGACGGCGGCCGCGGAACGCGTGTCACGCGGCGGACGGCCTCGAGCGCGGCCTCGTCGAGCACCCCGTGGCCCGACGAGCGCGCTATGCGAGCCTCGCGGACGTGGCCGTCGCCGTCGATGACCAGCTCGAGCACCACCGTGCCCTGCAGCCCCTGGCGGACGGCGGCGCGCGGGTAGGAGAAGTCGCGCTTGAGGGCCTTTCCGACCTGGCGGATGTACTTGCGGAGCAGGGCCCGCGCGTCGACGGTCGGCTGCTCGCCCACGCCGTCGCCCGGCCCTTCGCCGGTGCCGGCGCCGTCGCCCACCTGGTCGCCGCTGGGGACGCCGGTCCCGTCGGGCGCCCCGTCGGGCGTGCCGCCGTTGCCCTCGGGGTCGGCGTCGGGCGCGGTCGCGGCGGCGGTCTGCTCGGGCGCGGGCGGTGCCTCGGGCGCGGCGGTGGACGCGACGTCGTCGGCCTTGGTCGGCGCCAGCGGGGCGGGCTGCTTCTTGGCCGCGCGCTTGGGCTTGCCGCGCTTGGGCGGCTTGGGCGCCTTGGGTGGGTCGACCTTGGCGACGGCCGGTGGCGGCGCGGACGCACGCTGCGGGGGCTTGGCCACCGCGACCGCCTTGGCGGGCGGCTCGGCCGGCTTGGGCGCCTCGGGGGGCGGGGCGGGGGGGCGCACCTCGGCGCGGGGCAGCTCCTTGGGCGCCGGCGCCGCGTGCTCGACGCGCAGCACCTCGAGCACGCGGCGGTGCGCCTGGCGTCGCAGCTGGGTGCGGTCCTCCTCGGGGGCGAGGGCGGCGGCGGTCAGAAAGCCGGCGTGGACCAGGAGGGCGACGACGAAGGCGACGAGGCTGGCGTAGGTGTCGCGCCGCTGGGCGACGCTGCGGGGGTGGTGCCGCAGCGCGGCGCGCAGAGCGCGGCGGTCGCCGGCGTCGGGCGCGAGGTCCGGTCGCTCGATCTGATCGCGCTGGGTCGCGGTTGGCTGCTCGAGTGGCTGCATTCACCCACCTGTCGGGTCACGGACACTAGGGGATCGGATGTGCGCGCGCAAGGCTCTTGAAAGTGAAAGTCAATAACGGCAATCGACCGACCCGGTCGCCTTTCCGGTTGACCTGCTTATCGATTTCGATTCTCAATATCGCCGCAAGCGGGCCCGGACGGCGAACTCCGGGGCCCGAAAACCTACGGCGATGCGCCCGGAGAACGATCTTGCGAAGCTTTGGATCACCATGGGGAACGATGGGGCTCAAGGGAGCCCGTGGGGTCGTGGCGGCCGCGCTGCTGTTGGGCACCCCGGCCTGCGACGACGACGGCGAGGTGACGCCGACGACCGACACGCAGGTCGACACGGGCGCGGACGTCGATCCGGGCGACACGATCGACGGTGACGTCGCGGACGACGTCGGGCCGGACACCAGCGAGGACGTCGTCGAGCAGCGCCCGACGACCTACACCTTCCCGAGCAAGCCCGTGTCGGGCGCCGACAGCGTCGACTACGACGGCCAGGTGCTGCGGCAGGTGCTGCTGCAGAACCTCACGTCCTACATCGGCGGGCTGACGGCGGCGATCGACGGCGCCACCTTCGCCCCGACCCAGGAGGGCGAGGTCGTCGCGGCCCTCGACTTCTACTTCCGCTTCGACGGCGACTCCTACGGCGACGAGCCGCACGGCGTCTCGACCACCCCCGCGCCGCTGCAGTCGACCTACGCCGACGTCTCGGCCGGCCGCGACATCGTGGGCAAGCTGGCGGGCAACGACGCCGCGACCGATCACAAGGACTGGTCGACCGAGTTCGTCGGTTGGTCCGACGCGTCCATCGCCGCCCACGGCGGCTCCATCACCTCGCCCGAGGGGCTCGTCGTCGCCTTCTTCGAGACCCTCGAGGCCCAGGCCCTCGCGCGCGTCGACGGCGACATCCCGACCGGCACCGACGGCGCGCACCTGCCGGTGTACGTGACCCCCACCGGCCTCGATCTGCAGCAGCTCATCCAGAAGACGCTGCACGGCGCCCTGTCGTTCTCGCAGGCCGCCGACGACTACCTGGACAGCGAGCACCCCGGCAAGGGGATCCTGGCCTCCAACGTGGCCGCCGAGGGCGCGAAGTACACGCCGCTGGGCCACGGCTGGGACGAGGGCTTCGGCTACTGGGGCGCCGCCCGCGACTACGCCGCCTACTCGGACGAGGAGCTCGCCGGCAAGGGCGGCGACGCCGCGCGCAAGCTGGGCTACTTCGACACCGACGGCGACGGCGCCGTCGACCTCACCCAGGAGTTCAACTGGGGCGTCTCCACCAACGCGGCCAAGCGCGACCTCGGCAGCCACGCCGACGCCAAGACCGACTTCACCGGCGACCTGTGGAACGCCTTCCTCGAGGGCCGCTGGATCATCCACCAGGCCGACGGCGAGCTGACCCCCGACGAGCTGGCCGCGCTCGAGGCGCAGCGCGACATCGCCGTGCTGACCTGGGAGAAGGTCATCGCCGCGACGGTCGTCCACTACATCAACGACACGCTGAAGGAGATGGCGAAGTTCGACACGGACGCCTACAGCTTCGCCAAGCACGCCAAGGGCTGGTCCGAGATGAAGGGCTTCGCGCTGGCCTTCCAGTTCAACCCGGCCTCGCCGCTGTCGGACGCCGACTTCGCCAAGTTCCACCAGCTGGTGGGCGACGCGCCGGTCCTCGAGACCGCCTCGGCGGACGACATCGCGGCGTATGAGGCGGACCTCCTCGAGGCGCGGGCGCTGCTCGGAGCGGCGTATGAGTTCGCCGCGGCCAACCTTGGGGATGACAACGGCGCCGGCGGCTGGTAGCTGGAGCGCGCAGATCCTCACGATCGCCGGCCGGGGTTCGCCCCGGCCGGGATCGCACGATGGAGCGAGGGGCGCCCGTCGGGGCGCCGCTCCTATTGGAGCGAGCCATGATGACAGTACGTTCGGTCGTCCGCGGCGGCATCGCCCTGCTGGCACTCGCGGCCGTCGCCTGCGGCGAGGGCGCCGCGACGAGCACCGACGCCAGCGGCGACGCGGCGCCCGTGACCGGGGCCGCCGTCAAGCGTGCCGCCCTCGAGAGCTGGGTCGCCAACGTCATCCAGCCGACCTACACCGAGTTCCGCGCCGCCGCGGCCGCGCTCGAGGCGGCGGCGGCCGACCTCGCCGAGGATCCGACCGACGCCCGTCGCGAGGCCGCCCAGGACGCCTGGCGCGCGGCCATGGTCGTCTGGCAGCGCGCCGAGGTCTTCCAGTTCGGCCCGGCCGGCGTCATGGGCAAGGTGCAGGGCGGAGAGGATCTGCGCGACGCCATCTACTCGTGGCCGCTGGTCAACCGCTGCCGCGTCGACCAGGAGACCGCCGAGCAGAGCTACGTCGACGTCGCGGGCTTCGCCTCCGAGCCGGTCAACGTCCGCGGCCTCGACGCCCTCGAGTACCTCCTGTGGAACGAGGACGCCGGCAACGCCTGCGCCCCGAACAGCACGCTCAACACCTCGGGCGCCTGGGCGGCCCTGTCGGCGGCCGAGGTCACGGCGCGTCGGGCCGCCTACGCGCACACGCTGTCGCAGCTGCTCGTCGGACACGCCGACGCGCTCGTCGCCGCCTGGCAGGTCGCGCCGGGCACCTTCGGGACCGAGCTGGTCACGGCCGGGGAGGGCAGCGCCGCCTTCATGAACCTGCAGGAGGCGCTGAACGCGGTCTCCGACGCGCTGTTCTACGTGGACCAGCAGACCAAGGACGCCAAGCTGGCGCGTCCGGCCGGGCTGGCCAACTGCGCAGAGGCGACCTGCCCCGACGCGGTCGAGTCTCCGTTCGCGCGCGCCTCCAAGGAGCAGATCCTTGCGAACCTGCGCGGGTTCCAGGCCTTCTACCTGGGCGCCCCGGCTGGCGAGGAGGGCACCGGGTTCGACGACATCCTGGTCGCCGTCGGCGCCGAGACCCTGGCCGCCGACATGGCCACGCGCATCGAAGACGCCATCACGGCCGTGGCGGCCATCCCGGGGACGCTGACCGAGGCGCTCGCGGCCGATCGCGACGCCGTGGTCGCGGCCCACGCGGCCGTCAAGGGCGTGACGGATCTCCTCAAGACCCAGTTCCTGAGCGTGCTCGACCTCGAGCCGCCGGCCTCGGCGGCCAGCGACAACGACTGAGCGCGCATGACCCGAGACGGAACTCGCCTCCAGCGTCTCCTAGCCCGCGCGGCCCACCCGGTCGACGCGGGTTCGCTCGTCGCCTTCCGGGTGGCCTTCGGGCTGCTCATGGCGGTCGCGGCGGCGCGCTTCGTCGCGAGCGGCTGGATCGAGGCCTTCTTCGTCGAGCCGCGCTTCTTCTTCAAGTTCTGGGGGGCCGGCTGGGCCGCGGTCCCGCCCGCCGAGGTCATCTACGCCATGTTCGGCGTCATGGCCCTGGCGGCGGTCGGCTTCGCCCTGGGCGTGTTCTACCGCGCCTGTCTGGCCGTCTTCCTGGTCCTGTTCACGGCCGTCGAGCTCTTCGACGTCACCAACTACCTCAACCACTACTACCTGGTGAGCCTGCTCGGGCTCATCCTGTTCGTCCTGCCGCTCGGCCGCGCCTGGTCCGTCGACGCGTGGCGCCGCCCCGACCGCGCCATCACCCACGTCCCGGCCTGGATGGTGTGGCTCGTGCGCTTCCAGGTCGCCGTGGTCTACACCTACGCCGCCGTCGCCAAGATGAGCGAGGACTGGCTGGTGCACGCGCAGCCGCTGAACCTGTGGCTGCACGCCCGCAGCGACTTCCCGCTGCTGGGCCCGTGGTTCGAGCGCTGGGACGTTGCGCTGGCCATGAGCTGGGCCGGGTTCCTGCACGATCTTTTGGTCGCGCCGCTGCTGCTGTGGCGCCGCAGCCGGCCTTGGGCCTACGTGATGCTCCTCGGCTTCCACGGCCTCACGGGGGCGCTGTTCAACATCGGCCTTTTCCCCTTCATCATGACCCTCGCCGCGACCACCTACTTCGAGCCCGACTGGCCGCGGCGGGTGGCCGCCCGCCTGCGCCGGGTGCTCGGGCGTCCCGCGGCCGAGGCGCCCCCCGTCCGGCTGCCGCAGCTGCCGACGGGCTGGCGGCGCACCCTGGGCGTGTCGACCCTGGCCGCGTACGCCGCGCTGCAGGTCCTGATGCCGCTGCGGTCGCTGGCCTACCCGGGCCCGGTCATCTGGCGCGAGGAGGGGATGCGCTTTTCGTGGAAGGTGCTGGTCCGCGAAAAGAGCGGCAGCGTGACCTACCGCGTGCGCGAGCCGAGCGGCCGCGAGCACCTGGTGTCGCCCGCCCAGTACCTGACGCGCCGTCAGGAGCGCGAGATGTCCGGCCAGCCGGACCTCATCGTGCAGCTCGCCCACCACGTCGCGGCCGACTTCCGGGCGCGCGGCTTCGGCGAGGTCGAGGTCCGGGCCGAGGCCCTGGTGTCCATGAACGGCCGCGCGCCGTCCCCGCTCGTCGACCCCGAGGTCGACCTCGCCAGGGTCACGCCCGGCCTCGCCGTCGCCGACTGGATTCTGCCCGCCCCCACCACCGCGCCGCCCCGACTCGGCGCGCGCCCTTCCGCTCCACCGGGCCCCCCGCCCGACGAGGTCTCCCCATGATCAGGCGCTCGCGCCTCTCGGCCGTCCTGTCCGCCACCGCCCTCCTCGCCGCCGGCGCCCCGCTGGCGCACGCCGACGACCCGGCGCCTGCGCCCCCGGCCGCGCCGGCCGAGCCGGTCCAACCCGAGCCCGCGCCGGCCGACGCCGCCGAGGACGCCGACTTCGACGACGACGCCGACGCCGAGGTGGCGCCGCTCGACGACGAGCAGCCGGACGACTTCGAGGAGGTCCGCAAGGGCGCCTACCGGATGAAGGGCTTCGAGATCACCTACCGGCCCGAGGACGTCTTCAAGGAGGGCGGCTCGGTGCAGGTGCTCGACCCGGCGCTGCTCGGGCGGCTCGGCCACGACGACCCCAACCGGCCGCTGATGATGGTGCCGGGCGTGTACATCCGACAGGAGGACGGCTACGGGCTGCGGCCCAACATCGGCCTGCGCGGCGCCAGCAGCGAGCGCAGCAGCAAGGTCACCCTGATGGAGGACGGCATCCTCTTCGGGCCGGCCCCCTACTCGGCCCCGGCCGCCTACTACTTCCCGATGATGGCGCGCATCGATCAGGTCGAGGTGCTCAAGGGCCCGGCCGCCGTCCTGGCTGGCCCGCAGACCATCGGCGGCGCCATCAACCTGGTCACCCGCGACATCCCGCGCGAGCTGTCGGGCATGGCCAGCGTCGGCTACGGGATGTTCGACACCCTGCGCCTGCACGGCCACGCGGGTGGCAGCCTGCCCTGGGGCGGCCTGCTGGTCGAGGCGGTGCACCTGGGCACCGACGGCTTCAAGACCCTCGACGGCGGCGGCGACACCGGCTTCGACAAGACCGAGGCCATGCTCAAGGGGCGCCTCAACTCGGACCTCGCGGGCGACGTCTACCACCAGCTCGACCTCAAGCTCGTCTACTCGCGCGAGGTGTCGAACGAGACCTACCTGGGGCTCAGCGACGCCGACTTCCGCGCCGACCCCTACCGCCGCTACCGCTCCAGCGCCCTCGACCGCATGGACCTCGAACGGCTGGGCGGGCAGCTCGCCTACTCGGTGGCGGTGGGCGACGACCTCGACCTGGGCCTCACCGTCTACCGCCACACCATGAGCCGCGCGTGGCGCAAGCTCAACCGCTTCCGCGGCGGCCCCGAGCTGCTCGAGATCCTGTCCGACCCGACGACGCCGCTCAACCGCGCCTACTACGACGTGCTGACCGGCGCCGAGGACTCGGCGAGCGACCCCGAGACGCTGCTGGTCGGCACCAACGCCCGCGAGTTCGTCGTCATGGGCGCCGACGCCAAGGCGCGCCTCGCCTTCGACACGGGCGCGGTCGGCCACGAGCTGCGCGCCGGCGTCCGCTACCACTGGGACAGCATCGAGCGGAACCACTACGAGGACCCCTACGCGATGACCGCCGGCGACCTGACGGCGACCGGCGAGCCGCGCGTCACCAACACGCGCAACCGCGGCACTTCGGGGGCGCTGGCGGCCTTCGTCGCGCACGCCCTGGACGTCGAGGGGCTGACCGTGCGCACCGGCGCGCGCGCCGAGGTCATCGACATGGCGCTCGAGAACCTCGACACGGGCGCCGTCGCCGACAGCGACCAGGCGGCGCTGCTGTTCGGCCTCGGCGCCCACTACGCGCTGACGCCGACCTTCGGCGTCCTGGCCGGCGTGCACCAGGGCTTCAGCCCCGTGGCCCCCGGCCAGGCCGCGGGCGTCGACCCCGAGCGCAGCGTCAACTACGAGCTGGGCGCGCGCTACCTGGACGCCGAGGCCGGCTCGACCGCCGAGGTCATCGGCTTCTACAACGACTACTCGAACCTGGTGACGCAGTGCACGCTGTCGGCGGGGTGCCGGCCGACCGATCTCGACGCCCAGTTCAACGCCGGCGAGGTCGACGTGGTCGGCGTCGAGCTGCTCGCGGCCCACGCCTTCGACCTGGGCCCGGTGGCCCTGCGCCTGCGCGGCACCTACACCTTCACCCACGCCCGCTTCGGGACCTCGTTCACCTCGGACAACCCCGTCTACGGGGTGGTCGAGGCGGGCGACCCCGTGCCCTACATCCCCGAGCACCAGGCCTCGGCCCTGGTCGGGGTCGAGGGCGAGGTCTGGGGCGTCGACGTCACGGCCACCGTGCTGGACTCGCTGCTCGAGGGCGCCGGCGCGCTGAACGGGCGCGAGAGCGACGCCGCCGTGCTGGTGGACGTGGCGGCGCGCTACCGCCCCATGGACTGGCTCGAGCTGTCGGTCCGCGGCGAGAACCTGACCGGCGCCGAGCCCGTCGTCTCGCGCCGGCCCTACGGCGCCCGCCCCGCCAAGCCGCTGCACGTCCACGGGGCCATGCGCGTCTTCTTCTGAGCCGCGCGCCCGGAGCGGGTCAGGCCGCGCGGCGCTCGGGCGTCGCGTCGGCCTGGGCCTTGCCGCCGGCGATGCGGCGGACGAGCAGGGCCAGCGTCACCAGCATCCCCAGGGCGTAGCCGCCGGTGGACGGCAGCGCGAGCCACTCCAGGGCCTCCTTGGCGGCCCCGGTGCCGCCCAGGCCCGGCGCCATCTGCCCGGCCAGCAGCCAGAACACCCCGTAGCCGAGGGCGCCGAAGCCCAATCCGATGGCGGCCAGCTGGGCGAGGCGCCGCGGGCCGCCCACGAAGGCCAGCAGGAAGATGGAGGCCAGGGCGGCCGTGCTCATCGCGCCGGCGTGCAGGTGGGCCCGCTTGTAGTAGCTCCAGCTCTTGGCGGTCACGGCCTTCATCTTGGCCTCGTCGCCGCCGTAGACGTCGGCGAGGGCGGCCTGCCCGCTGGCCTCGAGGCCTTGCTTGAGGCTGTCCTCGGCCGCGCCGAAGGCGAGCCCGACGCCGACGCTGAACAGGGCGGCCAGCAGCGCCAGGACGAGCCCCGCCGCGAAGGGGCGGAGGTGGCGGTCGTACAGGTCGGCGGAGGCGGTCGTGGCAGCGGACATGGGGGCTCCTGGATGGGGGCGCGCCGGACCGCGCGCGTCGGGGGAGGGGGCCGTTCGGCCGAAGGAAGGCGAGTATACACGCGGCGTTGCGTCGCGCGAGCGCGGAGCGGAGGCGCAGCCGTCGGTTGAGCGCCCGCGACGCGGTGGGGTAGGGTGCGCCGGGCCGTGGACGCGAGCGGGGGGATGATGGGCGAGGTGTTCGAGGGCGAGCGGGGCCGTTACGAGGTGCTCGGGGCGTTGGGCGAGGGCGGCATGGGGGCCACCTTCGTCGTGCGCGCCGAGGCGACGGGCGAGCGGCTGGCCGCCAAGGTCCTGAGGATGGACCGGGTCGACGACTGGAAGGCCGTCGAGCTGTTCGAGCGCGAGGCCAAGGTCCTGGCCGGCCTGGATCACCCGCGGATCCCCAAGGTCGTCGACACCTTCCGGGCGGACGGCGGGACCCGCCTGGGGCTGGTGCAGACGCTGGTGAACGGCCGGACGCTGCAGTCCCACCTGGACGAGCACCGCAGCGTGTCGGCGGGCGAGCTGGTGGACTGGCTGCGGCAGGGGCTGGAGCTGCTGGCCTTCCTGCACGGCCGCGTGCCGCCCGTGGTGCACCGGGACGTGACGCCGCGCAACCTGTTGGTGGCCGACGGGCAGCTCTGGCTGGTGGACTTCGGGGCGGTCAAGACCGCGCTCAGCGGCCAGGCGACCGTCCACACGGCGGTGGGCACCTTCGGGTACATGCCGCCCGAGCAGATCATGGGCCAGGCCGGCCCCGGCGCGGACATGTACGCCCTGGGCGTCACCTTCGTGGCCCTGGCGGCGGGGCTCGAGCCGGGGCGGCTGCCGCTGGACGGCGACTCGGGCCGCATCGACGTGCGCCGGGCGGTCGGCGACGCGACCGGCCTGCCGGGCGCGGTGGTGGACGTGCTCGAGGCGATGACGCGGCCCGGGCTGGGGCAGCGCCTGGTCGACGCGCGCGAGGCGCTGGCGCGGCTGTCGCGCGAGCCCGAGGCCGCCTCACCGGCGCGGACGGGGAAGGCGCCGGCGCGTCGAGTGAAGGTGCGCCACCTGCTGGGCGCGGCGCTGCTGTGCTGGGTGGTCGGGGCGTACGCAGCGCAGCGCTGGCCCGGCGAAGGCGAGGTGGGGGCGCTGGGCGGGTGGTTCAGCGGCCACCCGAGGCTGGTCAGCGCGGTGACGGGGGCCCTGTGGGGCGACTACGCGGCGACGCTGGGGCCCAACTACGTCCGAGCCGTGGCCTTCGGGCCGGACGGGCGCACGCTGGTCTCGGCGGCCACGGACGACGTGCTGGCCTGGGACGTGGAGGGCGAGCGGGTCGACGCCGTGGTCGAGGCGTTCGAGGACCAGGGCGGGTGGGGCGTCCAGTGGCTGGGCTTCAGCGGGGACGGCCGCAGCGTGGTCGTCGCCACGGCGGAGGACGCGCGCGTCGTCGACGTTCAGGGGTGGACCGAGCGGGCGCGGGTGGCGGTGCGGGATCTGTCCGGCGACGTCCTGTCGTACGCCTGGCGGCCGACGTTCCTGGACGGCGTCGCGGCGGCCGACGGCGGCGCGCGGGTGGCCTGGGCGGTGGATGCGACCGTGCTGGTGGTGGACCCGCTGGCGGGGCGGGTCGTTCGCAAGGTGCCGACGGGTGGACAGGACGGCGCGGCGCTGGGCGCGCGAGGCGAGCGGCTGGTCGTCTGGCGTCACCGGGAATGGGCGACCTACGAAGCGGCGACCTCGACGGTGACCGTGTGGGACGTGGCGACCGGGCTCGAGGTCACGCGCTTCCTCGCGCCCAAGCGCGTGCAGTCCCTGGCGATGACCGACGACGGGGCGCGGCTGGTGGTGGTGGACTCGGCGGGGCTCGCCGTGTGGGACGCCCAGCAGGGGACCCCGCTGAGGGCCATCCCGACGACCCCGCCCGGCTACGACCAGGCGCGGGTGGCGCTGAGCCCCGACGGCCGGCTGGCGGCGACCCCGCGCGACGGCGGGGTGCGGGTCTTCGCGCTGGACTCGGGCGAGCAGGTCGCGGCGTTCGGGGTGCGCCCGCGCGGCTACTTCGTGTGGGACGTCGACGCGATGACCTTCGCGCCGGACGGCCGCACCCTGGCCACGGCGGCGACCGACCAGGTGGTGAGGCTGTGGCGCGTGCCGGAGGCGGGCGCGGTCAGTAGATGACGGGCAGGACGTCCGGGGTCACGATGGCCGCGTCGCGGATGATGACGAAGCCGTTGGTGGCCGGGACGCCGCCCAGGGTCATCATGGCGTAGTCGACGCGGACGCTGGCCGACGACGGGTAGACGTCGACGTTGGGCGTCACGGTCAGCCCGGGCGTGAAGGCGACGATGCGCGCCGAGGTGACCTCGCCCGTGACGAGGTTCTGCACGACGTCCTGCGAGAGGATGCGCGGGTTGCCCAGCAGCGCGGCGGTGGTTGCGGGCTCGATGAGCTCCGTCTGCGTCAGGATGGGCGGGTAGCTCGACACGACGCCCACCGGCGGGTCGAAGGTCGACAGGAACCCCTGGTCGCGCAGGGCCGAGGTGAAGGTGGCCAGCTGGGGCTGCGAGGTGGGCACCGCCGCGAGCCGCCCCGGCGGGATGGTGACCATGTCGATGACGTGCGTCACGCCGCCGACGCCCTGCAGGTGGGTGACGCGGATGAGCATCTGGTTGAGGGCGACCACGTCCTCGCCGCGGTCGATGAGCAGGGGCACGCCGGGCTCGGTGGCGACCTCGGTCACCGTGGTGACGCCAGCGACCGGGGCGTCGACGCCGGTGGTCGCGACGACCAGCGCGTCGGTCAGCGCCTGGGTGTTGGCGACCAGCGGCTGGTAGGCGGCCGGCAGCTCCGCGAGGGGGCCGCCGCTCGGGGCCGTGACCGCCGCGGGGTCGACCTCGGCGGGGGCCAGGACCAGATCGGGGTCGGCGATGGCCTCGGCCAGGAGCTGCACGTCCTCGATGCCGAAGGCGTCGGTGATGAACGCCTCCTCGTCGGTGACCGGCGGCTGCAGGTAGACGCTGCCCAGGCCGTGGACTACGCCGTTGACGGCCACCGCGTCGAGGGACGTCACGGCGCCCTCGCCGACGAACAGCGCCTCGCCGTCGGCGGTGATCTCGAGCGTGTCGCCGCCGACGGTCGTCAGGCGGCCGGACGCCGCCAGCTCGTCGCCGAGGACGCGGCCCCGCACGATGAAGCCGCGCAGCAGCTGGGCCAGCGCGTCCGGGTCGGCCAGCAGGGCCTCGCGATCGGCGGCCGGCAGCGCGGCGAAGGCCTGGTCGGTGGGCGCGAGCACGGTGTAGGGCCCCTCGCCTTCGAGCAGCGGGACGAGGCCCGTCTGCTCCAGCGCGTCGAGCAGGACGGTGTAGGTGCCGGCTTCGGCGAGCGCCTCGAGCAGCGTCGGCTCGGGCGGCTCGGCGACCAGCACCCGGTCGGTCAGGTGCGCGAGGCCGTTGGTGGCCACCAGATCGGGCGTGACGACCTGCCCGTCGGCGACGACCAGCGCGGCGCCGTTGGCGGTGACCGGCAGCTCCTCGCCGGCCAGGGTCGTGACGGCGCGCTGGTTGGCGACCGCGGTCGCAGCGAGCGCGCCGCCGGCGACGTGGCGGCGGACCAGCTGGGTCAGGGCCTCGCGGTCGGTGCGCAGGGTCTCCAGCGTCTCCTCGGGCAGGAGCTGGAAGGCGGCGTTGGTGGGGGCGAAGACGGTGTAGGGGCCGCCCGTGTCCAGGGCGTCGGCGAGCCCGACCGCCTGGACGGCCGAGACGAAGGTGCTGAGGTCGTCGCGCGAGGACAGGACGTCGAGCAGGCTGCCTGCGGTCGGGGCCGCGAGCTCGGCGGGCGCGAGGACCTGGTCGCCAGGAGCGCCGGCCTGCGCGACGGCGGGCGGCTGGGTCTCGAGGAAGGTCAGCGCGGGCACGGGCTGGTCGGGCACCTGCAGGATGACGAGATCCTGGGCGGGCGCGGCGCCGAAGTCGAAGGATACGTCGCCGTCCGCGCCGTCGCCCGAGCCGGGTAGCAGGGTGGAGGCCAGGGCCAGCGCCAGCGCGGCGCCGATTCGGCCTCTGCGGGTGCCGTGGGTGCGGGTCATGGCTGCTCCGTGCCGCGGTGGCTGCCGGTGGGGCGCAGGGACACGGTAGGCACGAGAAGTCGAGTCTCCGAGCGGGGTTGCGGTGGTCGGGCGGCGGGCTGGGCGTGCTTAGGGTCGGACCTGGACGAGGAGGCTGGAGGGGGGGATGAGCTCACGTGGTCTGGAGCGGAGCCGGCAGCAGGCGGTCGACGGCTTCATGGAGCGTCTCGTCCGTAGGACGCCTCACGAGGAGATCTTCCACCAGGCCGTGCGTTCGGTGGTCGAGGACGTGATGCCCGTCGTGCTCGAGCGGCGGGAGCTGGCCGAGGCCGCGATCCTCGAGCGGCTCGTCGAGCCCGAGCGGATCCACGGCTTCCGCGTGGCCTGGCAGGACGACGCCGGGCGCGTGCAGGTCGACCGCGCGTGGCGGGTGCAGTGGAGCGGCGCGTTGGGGCCCTTCAAGGGCGGCCTGAGGTTCCACCCGTCGGTGGACCTGGCCGTGCTGAAGTTCCTGGGGTTCGAGCAGACGGTGAAGAACGCCCTGACGGGGCTGCCGCTCGGCGGCGCGAAGGGCGGGGCGGACTTCGACCCCAAGAGGCGGTCCGAGCGCGAGGTGATGCGGTTCTGTCAGGCGCTGATGACGCTGCTGCACCGCGTCATCGGCGTCGACGAGGACATCCCGGCCGGGGACATCGGCGTCGGCCAGCGCGAGATCGGCTGGCTGTTCGGGCAGTATCGGCGCCTGACGCATCGGTTCGCGGGCGTGGTGACCGGCAAGGGGCGCGAGATCGGCGGCAGCTGGATGCGGGTCGAGGCGACCGGGTACGGGCTGGTGATGTTCGTCGAGCGGATGCTGGAGCGGCGTGGTGACGGGCTGCGCGGCAAGACGTGCGTCATCAGCGGCGCGGGCAACGTGGCGCTGCACGCGGCGGAGCGGGCGGTCGCGTGCGGCGCGCGGGTCGTGACCCTGTCGGACTCGGACGGGTTCGTCCACGACCCCGACGGGCTCGACGCGGACAAGATGGCGTGGGTGAAGGCGCTCAAGCTCGAGCGGCGGGGGCGCATCCGCGAGTACGCCGAGCGCTTCGACGTGCAGTACCGCGAGGGGCAGGCGCCCTGGGGCGTGCCCTGCGACGTGGCGCTGCCGTGCGCGACGCAGAACGAGCTGGACGGCGGCGCCGCGCGGAGGCTGGTCGACGGCGGCTGCGAGGTGGTCGCCGAGGGGGCCAACATGCCGTCGACCGCCGAGGCGGTGGCGGTCTTTCGCGCGGCCGGGCTGCTGTACGCGCCCGACAAGGCGGCCAACGCGGGCGGCGTCGCCGTGTCGGCCCTGGAGATGGGGCAGAACGCGGTGGGCCTGCCGTGGTCGCGCGAGCGCGTGAACGGGACCTTGGCGACCCTGATGGGCGACATCCACGCGCGCTGTGTCGAGCACGGCTGCGATCGCGGCGGCCACGTCGACTACGCGCGCGGCGCCAACGTGGCCGGGTTCCTGCGGGTCGCCGAGGCCATGCTGGCCCAGGGCGTCATGTGAGCCGCCGGGCTGCGCTCAGCGACAGCCCTGGAAGCGGGACTCGGTCGGCGACTGGCAGAAGATGGGGTCCTCGAAGAAGTCGTAGTAGCACTTGGTCAGCCAGGTGCCGACCCCGCCGCAGTTGGGCACGGCGCCCATCCAGCCAAGGCTGCCCGAGCACAGGTTCGGGCAGTCGCCGACCGCGGTGTACTGCTTCTCGGGGGTCTTGTTGCAGTCGTAGTCGAAGCTGCCGTCGCCGCGGTGGGTCGTGAAGAAGGCCGTCTGGTTGGGACGCGCGTTGGCGTTGGCGTCGTAGCAGTCGGTGTTGGTCGTCACGTTGTACTTGGTGGCGACGCTCGGCGCGCACAGGCACTGGCTCTTGTCGGGGTCGCCGAAGCCGTCGAGGTCGCCGTCGTAGTAGTAGGTCGTGCAGCCCGAGGCCCCCGGCTCGTCGATGGAGCCGTCGCAGTTGTCGTCCACGCCGTTGCAGGCCTCGAACTTGCCCGGGCTGACGGAGCCGTTGTTGTCGTTGCAGTCGCCGCCCTGCGAGGCGTTGTGCTTGCCGACCGGCGCGCACAGGCACTTCTTGTCGGCGGTGAGGCCGTAGCCGTCGCCGTCGCCGTCGTAGAAGTACATCTTGCAGCCGCCGGCGTTCTCCTCGTCGGTCTGGCCGTCGCAGTCGTCGTCCTTGCCGTTGCAGTCCTCGGCCGCGCCGGGGTAGGCCTTGGGGTCCATGGGCGCGCAGTCGCTGCCGTTGGGCGTCCCGTCGCCATCGATGTCCGGGTCGACGCAGTCGGCGACGCCGTCGCCGTCCACGTCTCCGTGGCCCTCGTCGGTCTGCCCGTCGCAGTCGTCGTCGACGCCGTTGCACAGCTCGAGCACGCCGGGGTTGATGAGCACGTTGCTGTCGTTGCAGTCGAACTGCGCGCCGGTCGCCGTGTACTTGCCGCTGGGCGCGCACAGGCACTTGAACAGCTCGGCGACGCCGTAGCCGTCGTTGTCGAAGTCGTAGTGCAGCTTGACGCACGCGTCCGAGGCCTCGGGGTCGGTCAGCCCGTCGCAGTCGTCGTCGAACCCGTTGCACGTCTCGACGGCGTCGGGGTGGACCGCCGCGTTCTTGTCGTTGCAGTCGCCCTTCTTGGTCGCCGTGAACTTGGTCGCCTCGTCGGGGCCGCACAGGCACTTGGACTCTTCGGTGCCGAACCCGTCGCCGTCGCCGTCGTAGTAGAAGGTCGTGCACCCCTCGGCCGCCGCCTCGTCCGTCTTGCCGTCGCAGTCGTCGTCCTTGCCGTTGCAGACCTCGACCGCGTTCGGGTAGGCCAGCGGGTCGGCGTCGTCGCAGTCGCCCGACTTGGCGGCCGTGAAGCCGCCGCCGGGCAGCTTGATGCCCGGCCCGCACTGGCACTGCGACGCCGCCGCCCCGAAGTCGTCTCCGTCCGCGTCGAAGTACCAGGCGGTGCACCCGATGGCGTCCACCTCGTCGGTCTGCCCGTCGCAGTCGTCGTCGACGCCGTTGCACGTCTCGGCCGTCGCGGCCTTGCCGGTGCACACCATCTGGCCGCCCTCGCAAGTCTGCGTGCCCGGGCACGTCCCGTGCTCGCCCTCGATGGAGCACGGCGACCCGGTGACGCCCTCGTCGGTGACCCCGTTGCAGTTGTCGTCCTGTCCGTTGCACACCTCGGCGGCGGCCTCGGGGCCATCGCAGGCCGTCAGCCCGTCCGGGCCGCAGTGGCGCTGCCCGGCGCACGTCCCGTGCTCGTTGGCCACCGCGCAGCTGGTCGCCATGCCCAGCGCTCGCCCGGCGCCGTTGCACGCGCACTCGCCGTCATTGGGCACGCACTGCCGCGCCCCCGCCGTCGGGCCCTCGGTCAGCGTCTCGCACGCATAGCCGGTCGGGCACGGGCTGCCCGTCGCGTCCGAGCAGTCCATCCCGCAGAACGACCCCTGGTCGCCCAAACTCAGGCACAGGTCCTTGCCACCCGCCGTCGCGTTGCACTCGGCGCTGGTCGTGCACGGCTGGCACAGGTACACGGTCATCGGCACGCACAGGAAGACCACGTCGCCGCCGCCGCCCACGGGCTTGCAGGCGTAGCCCTCGGGGCACAGGCTCTCGCACAGCTTGGTGCACTGCATGCCCTCGGGCCCTGGGATGCAGTAGCCCGAGTCGCAGTCGTCGCCGGTCACGCAGGGCGGGAAGTCGGCCGGCGGCTCGCCCGCGTCCGTGTCGTCGCCCGCGCCCAGGTCCCCGGCGCCGTCGGGCGTCTTGGCGTCGACCGCATCGACGCTGGCGTCGATGGTCCCGAACGGCGTGTCGATGGCCGCGTCTTCGGGCGAGTCCACCCCGGACTCGGAGCAGGCCAGGAGCGACAGGGCGGCGAGCCCTGCGACGACGGAGCGAGTGCGCGACATCATGCGTGTCCATCCCGTGCAGGCGTGCAGCGACCGGCGAGGGTCCCCATCCCGAGCGCCGATCAATCGGGCAGTCTAGTCACACGCGTCGCGACGAATCCACTGCAATCGGACGTCTCGCGTCGCGCCGCGCGGTCAGCCGACCAGCCCGGCGAGCGCCAGCCGCAGCGCGTCCACGGCCGCGTCCATCGCCACTCCGACGCCCCGGGCCGGCCGCGCCGCCTGCACCCGTCGCAGCGCCGCCGCCAGCCCCGCCACGTCGCCCCGTTCGACCTCGGCGCCCGACCCCTCGAGCGGCGCGAACCCGGCGCCGCGCGTCGTCGCGACGACGGGCACCCCGATCGCCGCGGCCCGCGCCACCTCCGGCAGCCAGCTCTCGCACCACGCCGGCGCGAGCACCGCCGTCACCCCGTCCAGCCCGGTCCGCTCGCGGTCGCTCGCCCGCCGCACCCTCGGACGCCGCAGCAGATCGGCCGGCTCGGCCCCCTCACCCGGCTGGACGAGCAGCTCCCCGCCCTCGCAGGCCTCGAGCGCCGCCAGCGCCTCGTGCACGCCGTGGCGCGCGGCCGCCGACCCGGCCAGGAGCCACCGCGGCCCGTCCTCGACGCCCGCCACCGGGGCCCCGGACACGGGCAGCGGCAGGGCCAGCGCCGACGCGCCCTCCGCCGCTCGCAGCGCCCGCGCCCAGGCGCCGCGCACGAGTACATGGTCGGCCAGCACGCGCTCGGCCTCCTGCTCGGCCACGGTCGCGGCCGCCGCCCGGTGACGCGTCAGGAAGGACGACGTCGGATGCGCCCGCGCCGCCGCGTCGAGGTCGGCGTGCAGCTCGCGCATCGACGGCAGGTCCTCGACCAGCACCGCCCCGGCGCCCCGCGCCCGCGCGGCCGCGAACACCCGCCGCGCGCCGCAGGTGGGCGCGACGACGACCCGGGTCTGCGGCGCGCGCGCGAGCCACGCGTCCGCCAGGCGCCCGACCAGCGCCCGCGTCGCGAAGCGGCGCCACATGACGCGGTCCACGTCACCGGCCGCCCAATGGGTGACGGCCAGATCGGCCAGCCCCCACAGGGGCACTCGGACCAGCTCGCCGGGCGCCAGCCGCAGCCGCCGCCGGCGCGGCCCCAGCCCCCAGGGCAGCGCCCAGGGCGCCAGCACCCGCACCTCGCCCGCGCTCCGCGCCGCCTCGACGACCGGCGCCAGCCACGTCGCCGGCTCGGGGCAGACGACGGCGATCACGGCGCGACGACGGCGCGGCGCCCCGCTCACGTCGCCTCCCGACCCAGCCGCTCGGGGGCGACGCGCGCGGCGCACGCCGTCTCGCCGCAGGTCAGGCACGTGCGCGCCCGCTCCGGTGGGCTCAGGACGCGCTTGCGGCTCTCGCCGAGCACCTCGGCCGCCACCAGGTGACCGCTGGCCGCCAACGTGCGTCGCACCAGACGACCCGAGCGCACCAGCCCATCGGACGTCTCCTCGTCGCGCACGGCCTCGGCGGCGACGACCACCCCTGCCGGCGCCGGCCGGTCCGCATTCACCGTCAACACCAGCGCGTCGCCTTCGATCCGGCAGCCCAACACCGCGTGGCCCTCGGCCGGCGCGACGCGCAGGTCGACGTGCGGCCAGGCGACCGTCGCGTCGAGCCCCCAGACCTCGCCCGGACCCGCGGGGATGGCCTCGAGCGTGTGCCCGTGGCGCTCGAGGACGCGCCAGCCGAGCCCGGCCGCCATGGCGAACAGGGCGTTGGAGAGCAGGCACACGCCGCCGCCCAGGGTGGGGACCAGGCAACCGCCGCGGAACGACAGCCCGTGGACGAAGCCCCGCGCGGCGGTCATGGGCCCCAGCGCGCGCCAGAAGGACAGGGGGCGCCCGGGCGAGGTCCACAGCCCGTCGAAGGCCGGCGCGGCCAGGGCCAGGTTCGTGCGCTTGCCGGTCTCGAGGCGCGGGTCGGCGTCCGGGTCCTCGCGCCCGATCGCGACGCGGGCGCTCCAGACCCGGTGGGGCAGGGCGGCGACCGGCGGGGCATGGCGCGGGGCCGGGTAGGCGGCCGGCCGGATCGCCCAGTCGACGAGCCGCCGCGCCTGACGCAGCGCGACGAGCGCGCGACGTCCTGCCTCGAGGGCGGGGCCGACCGAGCGGCTGGGGTCGTGACGGGGTGACATGAGCGGGCCTCGCTCGGGGGGACGTCGGGCCAACGGGCGGGCGCTCGGGGCTGTTCCCCTCCCCGGCGGCGCCCGCTATCCTCCGCCCATCATGGCGTCCCTCTCCACGACCGTCGAGCGCGGCGTCCTCGCCCTCCTCGCGCCGCTCGATCGGGTCCGCGGGCGCCTGCTGCGGGCGCTCGGCGGGCTCGTCCGGCCGCTCGTGACCGACCGCGCCCTGCGGGTCGCCGTGGCCGGCAGCGCGGCGGTGGCGGTCTCGTTGTCGCTCACGCTGGCGGCGCCGCTGTGGCTGCTCGCCCTCGGCCCGCTCGTGCTCGGCGTCCCGCACCTGCTCGCCGACGTGCGCTACCTGGTGGTCCGCCCCGGACATCATCGCCGACGCGCCCTGCGGTGGGCCGTGGGCCTGCCCCTGCTGGTCGCGGCCCTGGGCGGCGGCTTGCTCGCCGGGCTGACGGCCGCCGCCGGGGCGACCCTGGTCGCTGCCACGTCCACGCGCTGCCGCCTCCTCACCCTCGCGGGCGTCGCGGTCCTGTTCGTCCTGGCGCTGAGCCTGGGCCGCCAGGCCGACCTGGCCTTCGCGCACCTGCACAACGTCGTCGCCCTGGCGCTCTGGTGGCTCTGGCGCCCCCGGACCGGCTGGCTCGCCGCCGCGCCCGTGCTCCTGTTCGTGCTGGCCAGCGCCGCGCTCGCCCTCGGCCTCGGCCAGGACGCGCTGTTCGCCGGCGGCCCGGCCGGCCTCGGCGCCGAGCACCACCTCCTGTCGCTCGCGCCCGACGCCCCCCACCCCTGGGGGCTCCGGCTCGTCCTCCTCTTCGCCTTCGCCCAGTCCGTCCACTACGCCGTCTGGCTGCGGCTGGTCCCCGACGACGACCGCCCGCGCGCCACGCCCCGCACCTTCGCCGCCTCGTGGCGCGCCCTCGCCGGCGACTTCGGCCCCTGGCCCCTGGCGCTGACCGCCGCCCTGGCCATCGGCCTGGCCGTCTGGGCCACGCTCGATCTCGCGGCCGCCCGCGACGGCTACTTCCGCATGGCCCTGTTCCACGGCCACCTCGAGCTGGCCGCTCTGGCCCTGGTCGTCACCGAGGGCCGCGCGGCCCTGGGCGGCGCCAGCGCGGCGAGGCCCGCTTGAGCGCCTGGCTGGCGGCCTTCGCCTTCACGCAGCTCGTCGAGACGCCGCTCTACGTCCTGTGGCCGCTGCGCGACCGTCCGCTCGCTCGGGCGCTGCCGCTGGCCTTCGCCGCCAGCGCGCTGACCCACCCCATCGTCTGGTTCGTGATGCCCCACCTGGTCCCGGGCGACTATTGGACGATGGTCGCGGTGGCCGAGGTCTTCGCCGTCACCGCCGAGGCGGGCTGGCTGCGCCTCGTCGGCGTGCGCCGCCCCTGGTTGCCCGCGCTGCTCGTCAACGCCGCCAGCCTGGGCCTGGGCCTCATGTCACGCTGGGCCTTTGGTTGGCCGTGACGCCGCGAGCGCGCCCAGGCATGATGCCCCCGCACCACCTCGGAGCCCGCGCCATGCGTCACCTCTTCGCCGCCCTCCTCACGACGACCCTGCTCCTGAGCGCGCCCCTCGCCCGCGCCGACGTCCCCCCCGAGCCCAAGGACGACGACGGCTGCCTCGGTGGCGGCGCCAGCGCCCTCCCGGCCGCCGCCGGCCTCGCCGCCCTCATCCTGGTCGTCCGCCGCCGCCGCGACGGCTGACCCCAGGCGCGCTCACTCGGCGGCGGGCTGCTCCTCGGCCGGGGCGGCGAGGACCCGCGGCCCCGCGGCCGTGATCTCGAGGACGGCCGGGCGGCCGCCGTAGTGCCGCGCCATCCCGACGTCGATGCGCCAGACCCGCCCGTCGCAGCCCGAGGTGATGCCGTCCTTCTGGATGGTGTGGCCGACCACCAGGCGGCTCGCGCCCAGGGCGCCGAGGGCCTCGGCCAGCGTGTCGCAGGCGGCGTCGTCGGCGTACAGGCGCGTCCAGACCGGGCTCGAGGGCGTGGCGAGCACCTGCGGCATCGGGCCCTCGTGGCGCATCCAGGCGCGGGTCTCGGCGTTGAGGCGCCCGAGGCCGTAGGCGACGTGCTCGGGCAGGATCCCGCCGTGCACGAAGACGGTGTCGCCGACCTGCGCGACCACCGGGTGCTCGGCCAGCTGCACGGCCATCGAACCGCCGGGCAGCAGCGCCGCCATGCGCGCGTGGGCGTGGCGCGGGAAGCGGGCCAGGCGCGGGTCGTCGCCGGACGGCGCCTCGTCCTGGTCGTGGAACGAGGTGAAGCCGGCGGGCGTGACGTAGCGCAGGTCGCCTTGCACGTTCATGATCTCGTGGTTGCCGCTCAGGACGACGACCTCGCCTCCGGCGGCGCGCGCTTCGGCCCGCAGGCGCGTCAGCAGGGCCAGGATCGCCCGCTCGTCGTCGCCTCGGTCCAGCAGGTCCCCGGTCTGGACCACCACCAGGGGCCCGCCGATCCAGCGATCGCCTTCGTCGACCGCGCCGGCCAGGCGCAGCGCGCGTCGCAGCGCCTCGAGATCGCCGTGGACGTCGCCGATGGCGACCAGGCGGGCGGGCGCCGGGCGCGGCTCGAGGCGGGCTTCGGGCCGCTCGGCTCGGGCGGGCGTGGCCCCGGGAGGGGCGGTCTCGGAGGCGGAGGTCGAGGCCGGGGCCGGTGCAATCGCCGGCGGCGCGGCCGACGAAGGCGTGGCGTCGGTGCGGCAGCCCGCGGCGAGGGCGAGCAGGGCGAGCGCGGTCACGGTGGCACGCATGGGGGCTCGGGGGCGACGCGCGGAGGACCATCCCTCCGACGCGGGCCAAGCTACGCCAAGCGAGCGGACGACGCGAACGTGGCGGAACGCCCGGCGCACCGATATCCTGCGCGCCCACCGGAGGACCCCATGCGCAAGTACAGCATCGACACCATCCTGCGCGTGCGCCTCGCCCACCAGCCGGGGCGCCTCGCGCGCTTCGCCACGGTCGTCGCGCAGGAGGGCGGGCTGCTCGGCGAGATCACGACCGTCCACATCGGCGAGACCGACACCGTCCGCGACATCACCATCGAGACCGAGGACGAGGCCCACACCGAGCGGCTCCTCGACGCGGTGCGCGCCTTGGAGGGCGTCGAGCTGGTCCAGGTCACCGACCGCGTCTTCGAGCGCCACCGCGGCGGCAAGCTCCACTCGACCAGCAAGGTCGAGCTGCGGCAGATCGCCGACCTCCGCTACATCTACACGCCCGGCGTCGCCCGCGTCGCCCTGGCCATCGAGGCCGAGCCCGAGCGCGCCTGGGATCTCACCTCGCTCGGCAACTCCGTCGGCATCTTCACCAACGGCTCGCGCGTGCTGGGCCTGGGCAACATCGGCCCGCTGGCCAGCCTGCCGGTCATGGAGGGCAAGGCCGTCCTGTACGACAAGTTCGCCGGCCTCAGCGCGACGCCTATCCTCATCGACACCCTGGACCCGGACGCCTTCATCGAGACGGTCGTGCGCCTCGCCCCGACCTTCGGCGGCATCCACCTCGAGGACATCCGCATCCCCGACTGCTTCCGCATCGAGCGCGAGCTCGACGCGCGCCTCGCCAAGCCGGTCATGCACGACGACCAGCACGGGACCGCCACCGTCGCGCTGGCCGCCATCATCAACGCCTGCCGCCTGACCGGCGTCGACCTCCGCCGCGCCCGCCTGGGCCAGATCGGCCTGGGCGCCGCCGGCAGCGCCATCGCGCGCCTCGCCTCGGCCTACGGCGCGGGCGACGTCCTGGTCACCGACCTCTCGGACGAGGCGATGCAGCAGGCCGCCACCTGGGGCGCCCGCCCCGTGCCCCTGCCGCAGCTCATGGCCGAGGCGGACATCGTGGTCGCGACGACCGGCCGCCCCGGCCTCATCCGCCCCGAGATGGTGCGCAAGGGCCAGGTCATCTTCGCCCTGTCGAACCCCGAGCCCGAGATCCACCCCAAGGAGGCCATGGCCGCCGGGGCCGCCTTCGCGGGCGACGGCCGCTCCATCAACAACGCCCTGGCCTTCCCGGGCATCTTCAAGGGCGCCCTCGAGGCCCGCAGCCGCTCCATCACCCCCGAGATGCTCATCGCGGCGGCCGAGGTCATCGCCGCCCACGCCGGCCCGGGCGACCTGGTCCCGAGCCCGCTCAACCCGCGCGTGCACGACGCGGTGCGCATGACCGTCTCGGCCAAGGCGCGCGCGCTGGGGCTGGTCAACACGGCGCGCGCCGCCGGCGGAGGTGCCCAGTGACCTGCTCACGGCGCCAGTTCCTGTCCCGCAGCGTCCTCGGCGCCGGGGTCCTCGCCTGCGGGGCGGGCCTCGTCGGGTGCGACACGCCAGCCTCCCCGCGTGGGCTCATCCCGGCGGGCCCCCTGGCCGAGCTGCCCGAGGGCACGCTGCGCCGCGTCCCGCCACAGGCGGTCGCCATCGGCCGCGACGCGGACGGCGTGTACGCGATGACGCTCATCTGCACCCACGTCGGCTGCGACATGGGCGTCGACGGGTCGGTGTCCTTCGACGGCGTCGTCTGCGACTGCCACGGCAGCCGCTTCGACGCCAACGGCGCCGTGACGCGCGGGCCTGCGAACGATCCGCTCGAGCACTTCGCCGTGCTCGTCGACGAGGCGGGCGAGCTGACCATCGACGCGGACGCGGTCGTTGCAGCCGCGACGAGGCTAGCCTGCATTTCTCACCAGATCCGTAGCGAGCCCGAGGGATAGTGCCGCAGATCCGCGGTGCTCGGAGTGGAGGCCGGTGAAGGCGTACTTGACAGTACGTCGAGCCGGCCGGAGCGAGAACGCCGCGGAGGTGCGGTGCTAGCCCCGGGCGCAGTAGGAGCTGGTGAGAAATGCAGGCTACAGGTCGATTGACCTCGCTCGAGCGCTGGAAGCGCGGCGGCCCGGGCTTACCCTCGGCCCATCACAGCCCGAGGCCCCCCATGCGCTTGCGACCGCGCCTGCCGAGCCATCACGAGATCCGTCACCGCGTCCCGCGCTGGGCCCGCCTCCCGCTTGGGCTGGCCCTGATGACCGGGGGCGTCTTCGGTTTCCTGCCCATCCTGGGTTTCTGGATGCTGCCGCTGGGCATCGTCGTGCTGCTGGTCGACGTGCCCTGGGTGCAGCGGCGCTGGGAGCGGTTCCGAGCCTGGGTGCACGGCAAGCTGCATCACGACGACGCGCGGACCGGCGCCGCCGCGTCGGCCCGCCCCGACGAGGTCCTCCACGACGCCGCGCCGCGAGAGGCCGCGGACGTCAAGGAGGCCGACGCTGCTCGACGGCACTGAGCGCTAGGAGGACCAGGCCCACGTGTTCAGGTGCGCCTCACCGCCCGCGCCCGAACGCGCGAGGCGGGCGACGCCATAGGCCGCGGCGCCGAGGCCGGCGACCAGCAGGCTCGCCTTGATCGGGTGCAGGCGGGCCCAGGTGTAGGCGCTCCACTCCGAGGTGTGGGCGTGCAGCCCCGCGCGCTCGCGCCCGTCGGTGGCGGGTCGGTAGAGGTTGTCGGCGCGCGTGTTGGGGCGGTCCGACTCCTGGCCGGACAGCAGGGTGCGCGCCATCAGGCGGTCGCCCAGCCCGGGGGCGAGCTTGCCGATGAGCGAGAACCCGCGCGCGCCCGCGCCGGCGACCACGTCCCGCATGGGGTGCTGCGCGGCGCGCAGGACGGCGCGGGCGACCACCTCGGGCGCGTAGACGGGAGGCACGTTCCTGGGCGCGTGGTCGAGGTAGCTGCGCGCGTGCTCCTCGTACATGGTGTCGATGGCGGCCGGCTTGATGAGCGTGACGCTCACCGGGGCCCCCTCGGCCATCAGCTCCATCCGCAGCGCGTCGGTGAAGGCCTTCACCGCGTGCTTGGTGGCGCTGTAGGGCCCCTGCAGCGGGATGGCGCGGTCCGACAGCGTGCTGCCGATGTTGACGATGGTGCCGCCGCGGCGGCGCAGGTGGTCAATGGCCGCCAAGGATCCGTAGACCACGCCCCAGTAGTTGGTCTCGAACAGGCGCCGCTGATCCTCGACGGGCACGTCCTCGATGCGGCCGTAGATCGCGGCGCCGGCGTTGTTGACCCAGGTGTCGAAGCCGCCGAAGGCCCGGATGGCCGTCTCGGCGATCTCCTCGACCTCGTACTCGCGGCCCACGTCCGCCACGACGTGAACGGCCTCGCCGCCCTCGCTCCGGATCTGCTGGACCGCCTCGAGCAGGGCGGCCTCGTTGCGCGCGGCCATGACCACGCGGGCCCCCGCCGCCGCCGCCATGCGCGCCGTGCACAGCCCGATGCCGCTCGAGGCGCCGGTGATGACGATGACCTGCTCTCCGATGGGCTTGAGTCGCGTAGCCATGGGCCTCCCCTCGCGTGTCGTTGCCCTGGCTGTGGCCTTAGGCGCGTGCCTCCGCACGTCAAGCCGGCGCCCGCGCGCCCCGCGGCCCTCCGCGGCGCCCGGCCCTGGCCGCCGTCACCCGAGCGGCTGGTCTGCGGCGACGGCGCGCCTAACCCTTGAACCTGACGAGCGGCCCCTGCCCGGACGCGTTCGGGCGGGCGCCGCGGACCGAGGAGGCGGAGATGCCAGCGACCTGGGACCGGCTGGACGAAGCGACGGAGACCGTGCGTGGGATGCTCGAGGAGCTGGGGCTCGACGCCTACCTCTTCGAGGTCCACGTGCGCGAGGGCCGCTGGGAGGTGCGCGTCGAGTGCGGCGCCCCGGACGGGCCCTGGCAGATGACGACGCTCGAGATCGACGGGGACGCCCTGACGCCGCCCGACGCCCGCGGGCCCCGCGAGCGGGACCGCCTGCTGGACGAGTGGCGCGGCCGCCTGGACCTGTGCGCCGCCCCGCGCGGCGAGGCCTGAGGCTCAGCGCGGCGGGGGCGAGGCCGGGGGAGGCGCCAGCGACGCTGGCTCGACGTGGCACAGCACGTCCGCGTCGGCCAGGGCGTCGACGATGGCCGCCTCGACGCGATCGGCCAGGGCGTGCGCCTGCCGGACGGGGGTGGCGTCGGGCACGAAGATGGTCAGGTCGACGTGGTGTTGCCAGCCCTGGTGCCGCGCTCGGACGCGCGCCCACCCGACCAGCAGCGGCTCGTCGAGGGCCTCGAGGGCCGCCCGGATGCGGCCGAGGTCGGCGACGTCGGCCTCGTCCATCAGGCCGCCGACCGACTCGCGGAGCAGGCGCACGGCCGTCAGGCCGATGTTGCCGGCGGCCACCAGGGCCAGCGCGGGGTCCCACCACGTCGCGCCGGTCACCAGCACCAGCCCCAGGGCGAGCAGCGACGCGACCGACGTGACGACGTCCGTCATCAGGTGCTTGCCGTCGGCGACCAGGGTGGCCGAGTCGTGGCGGCGTCCCGTGCGGATGAGCCACAGCCCCAGCACCCCGTTGACCGTCGCGGCGGCCGCCACGAGGACCAGGCCGGCGCCCAGGCGCTGCAGCTCGGCGCCCCGGACGAGGCCCTCGACCGCCTCGACGACGATCCACAGGGCCGCGACCAGGATGAGGGCGCCCTCGAAGCCGGCGGCGATGAACTCGATCTTGCCGTGCCCGTAGGGGTGGCCGCGATCGGCGGGGCGGTGGGCCAGCCGCACGGCGAAGAGGCCGAAGCCGGCGGCGACGACGTTGACGATGGTCTCGAGCGCGTCGGAGAGCACGGCCGTCGACCCGGTCAGGCGCCAGGCGATGAGCTTGACGACGAGCAGCGTGACGCCGACCGCCAGCGAGAGGGTGGCGGCGCGGCGGGTGGCGCGGGCGCGTTCGGCGCGGCGGGCTTCGCGCGGGGCGGCCTCGCCTCGGGTGGGGTCGGTCGACATCGGGGCCGATTGTGCGTGGCGCGCGGCGCGGCGCAACCAGGAAGCGGCGGGGGAGGGCAGGGGCGGCGGCCGAGGCCGTGACCGGAGCCGTGTCCGTGGCCGGGGCGGTGGCGGTGTCCGTGGCCGTGGCGGTGACGGTGGCCGTGGCGAGGCCGTGGCCGTGGCCGTGTCGGTGACGGTGGCGGTGGCGGTGGCGGTACCCGGGGGGCGAGGCATTGGGTATGCTCGCGGCCGAACCGGACGGGGCAGGTGGGACATGCGCAAGGCCTTGGGGTGGGCGGTCGTCGTGTGGGGCATGGCCGCGTGCGGCGGCGACGGCGAGGTGGCGGCCGACGCGCTGGACGCCAGCGTCGAGATCGCCGACGGCGACGAGGCCGACGGCGCCGCCGACGAGGACGTCGCGACCGACCCCGGCGATGGCCAGGGGGACGCTCCGGACGTCGCGGCGCCGACCTGTCCGCCCGCGGGCGCCCCGGCGCCGCGGCCCGAGCCCGATCCGAGCCGGTCGCGCTTCGCGATGAGCCTGTTCCACTACAACATCGAGTACGTCCCCGGCGGGCTCGAGGGCGTGGACGAGGCGGGCGAGCCCATCTACGTGGCCGACCTCGAGGCCGTCCACGGCTGGGACAACGACGCGGTCGAGGACTGGATCGTCCGCGAGACCCTGGAGCCCATCCTGGACATCTACCTGCGCCACCCGACCTGGGGCGTGAACCTGGAGATGCAGGGCTACATGGTCGAGGTGATGGCGGCGCGCCATCCGGACGTGCTGGACAAGCTGCGGGAGCTGGCGTGGGCGGGGCAGGCCGAGCTCATCAGCTTCCACTACGCGGCGCAGCTGTTCTTGGCCTACCCGGCCGAGGACCTCGCCCGGTCCATCGCCCGGACGCGCGAGGTCTTCGAGGAGCACTGCCTGCCGCTGTCCGACGTGGTCTTCAACCAGGAGGGGCAGGCCGGCGAGGGGCGCCAGCGCATGGCGGTCGAGCAGGGCTACGAGGTCGGCGTCTACCCGAAGAACCTGTTCCTGTATCAGTACCAGTCGGCGCAGTGGTGGCCCTGGTACGAGAGCGAGGGCGGGACGTTGATCGTCGGCCCGGGCGGCGTGGACCCCGCCAGCGGCGTCGAGGTCGCCTGGGACTTCTTCGACGACGGCGAGCTGCGGGCCGTGCTGGACGGGGTCAACCCCTACCTGGCCTTCCTGGGCGGCGCCGACGAGGCGCGCGTGGCCGAGTTCGAGGCCAAGCTGGCCGCGCGGGAGGCGGCCGGGTTCGCGATGGCGACCATCGGCGACTACGTGCGGCACCTCGAGGCCAAGGGCGTCGAGAAGAAGCCGGCGCCGCCGCTGCTGGACGGGACGTGGCAGGCCAAGAGCACCGACTCGATCCACCGCTGGTTGGGCGGGGCGAGCGACGTGTGGCACCCGGCCGAGGAGGACAACCGGGTGCGGACGGGCAACGCCGTCGCTCGGATGCACGTGGCGGCGACCCAGGTGCTGGTCGAGCACGCGGCCGCCGAGGGCGTGGACGTCACCGCGGCCGAGGCCGAGCTGGCGGCGCTGTGGAAGGACGTCTTCCACGCCGAGGTCAGCGACGCGAGCGGCGTCAACCCGTGGCGCGGCGAGGTCCTGTGGAGCCTGCGCCTCAACGATTCGCTGATGGAGCGCTCTGCGGCGCTGCGGGCGACGCTGCTCTCGGCGCTGGGCACGCCGCACGCCCTGGTCGACCTCGCGGCGCGCGCCGTGACCCCGCTCGAGGATCTGCCGATGCCCGAGCCGCTCGAGGAGACGACGGCGCCGCTGGAGGTGGCCGTGACGGCGCCCGGCCGTAGCCTCGACATGACCTGGCTGGGGGTCGGCGAGGGGCGCCATCGCCTGCAGATCGCCATCGGCGCCGCCGGCTCGGGCGAACCCTGCGAGGGCTGCGATCCGCGCCTTCTGCGCGTCGACTTCCCGCGGACCGAGGACGTCATCGCCTACAGCCCCGGCCTCATCGAGGACGAGGTCCGCTCCTACGACCTGGGCGCCTTCGATCTGCAGCGGGGCGAGGTCTACCTGCCGCTCGCCAACGGCCTCATCGGCCTGGGTGACGGCTGGTGGGCCATCAAGCACGTCCGGCACGTGCACGTCGCCGCCCGGGTCGCGCCGGCCGACGCGACCATCGGCTTCATCGACGAGACCCAGGCCCTGGGGGACGGCGCCTTCTGGGTGTTCGAGGTGGTCCAGGGCGACGCCGCCGAGGCGCTGGCCATCGCGAACCGCCTGAACCTGACGCCGGTGGTCACCTACTGAGCGTCGCCCTCGGTGGTCGCGGGCGGGCAGGGGCCGGCGTCGCCGCCGTCGTCGCAGCCCTCGACGTCGGGGCCGACGTCGGCCTCTCCACCGTCGCCCCCGTCGTCGCCCGCGAGCCCGTCTCCCGGGACCGCGGCGTCGCCCAGGGTGACGGCGTCGTCGTCCTCGGTGATCTCGGTGCCGGCGATGGTCCACTCGTCGCCCTGGTGCGCGTCGACGATGTCGACGTATTCGCCCGGATGCGGCGTGGGGTTGGCCGTGCCGCACGCCGCGCCGAGGGCGAGCGCCAGGGCCGTCAGCAACATTCGGCGCGCGATGACCATCGATGCCTCCCCGCCCCACCTCGGGGCCGGCGCGGGAGCATAGCCGCCGCGCCGGCGCGATCCAATGGCCATCGCGGCGACGGTTGCGACCTGGAGCGAGGCTTGGCATCTTCGACGCCGAACCGACCGTGGAGGCCGAAGATGCCGAAGACCCCGCGAGAGATGCACGAGGCCGTCATCGCCAACCTGGAGCCCAAGACCGGGCGGGACCTGGCCGGCTGGCTGGCGCTGCTGCGGGAGCAGGGGCCCACCGGGAAGGCGCGCGTCGCCTGGCTGAAGGCCGAGCACGGGCTGGGCCACGGGCAGGCGACCACCATCGTGCGCGAGGCCGACGGCGGGCCCGACTTCATGAAGGGCCCCGACGCGCTGCTGGCGGCCCAGTACGCGGACGACAAGGCCGCGCTGCGCCCCATCTACGAGGCCGTCGTGGCGGCCGCGACGGGCTTCGGCGACGACGTGCGGGTCGAGCCGTGCTCGGGCTACGTGTCGCTCTTGCGCAAGCGCCAGTTCGCGATGATCAAGGCGTCGACCAACAGCCGCGTGGACGTGGGCCTGGCGCTCTCGGACGCCCCGCTCCAGGGCCGCCTCGCCCCGGCGAAGTCCCTGGGCGGTTCGGACCGGATCACGCACCGCCTGCCGCTGGCCGGGATCGACGAGGTCGACGCCGAGGCCGTCGCCGCCCTGCGCGCCGCCTACGATCGGGACGTCTGACCGCGAGACGACGAACGCCGGCCGCCCCGGCCCGGTGAGGGCGGCGCGCCGGCGTCCGAGGAGCGTGGACCCGCGGGCCTGGGGGCCTACTGCTTGTCGGCCTCGTAGGGGAACCAGATGTTGCGGAACCCGATGTCCTGCATCAGGGCGACCACGTCGATCATCGACTGGTAGCTGGTCTCCTGCTCGCCGCGGATCGAGATCGAGGCGTCGGGGCGCGTCTTGAAGAGCTCGCGCAGGCGCTTGTCGAGCTCCTCGGTGCTCACCTTCTCGGCGGCGACCTGGGCGGCCGCCTCGGGCGCCGCGTCCGCGGGCACGACGAGCAGGTGGAGCGAGCCGTCCTTGGTGATGAAGACGGTGGTCTTGTCGGTCGTGACCTCGACGTGCTGGGTGCTCGAGGTCGGCAGATCGATGCGGAACGCGTACTCGTCCTTCCGGAAGGTCGTCGTGACCAGCAGGAAGATGAGCAGCAGGAACACGACGTCGATGAGCGCCGTGATGTCGATCGCCGCGGCCGCGCGGCCGCGACCGCCGCGTGCGCCGAAGTTCATGCCGGCTCCTCGATGCCCGCGGCCTTCTGGGCCACGTCCGCCGACGCCTTGGCGACCGCGTCGGCGCCCGGGACAGCCTGCAGGCGCGCCATCTCGGGGCTGACCATGTGATCGAGCAGCTCGAGGCTGGCGTCCTCGAGCTCGCGCCGGTAGCGGTCGATGCGGCCCTCGAGGTAGCGGTAGGCCACGAACAGCGGGATGGCGATGGTCAGGCCGGCGCCGGTGGTGATGAGGGCCTGCCAGATGCCGCCGGCGAGGACCGCGATGTCCGGGTTCTCGGTGCCGGCGACGTCCCGGAAGACCTGGATCATGCCGGTGACCGTGCCGAGCAGGCCCAGCAGCGGCGAGATGGCGGCCACCGTCGAGACGGCGCCGACGCCGGACTCGAGCGTGCCGACCTCGACCTGGCCGGTCTCCTCCATCGCCTCCTTGATGAGCGCGCGGCCGCCGGCGCGGTGCCGCAGGCCCGACTCGGCGATGCGGGCGATCATCGAGTTGCTCTCGCGGCAGACCTGCTCGGCGCGGGTGGGGTCGTGCGCGTCGAGGTGCCGCAGGAGGGTGGCGTAGGTGGTCTGGGGCAGGATGCGGCTGCGGCGCAGGGCCAGCAGGCGCTCGACGAAGACGGCCGCGCCCACCAGGGACCCGGCCAGGATGGCCCACATGAGCGGGCCGCCGCGCTCGAACAGTTCGATGAGGTCCATAGCTCTCGCTTGTTATGGCTACGCCAGGGGCAGCGCGATCTGAAAGGTCGTGCCGCGTCCGGGCTCCGAGTGCACCGCGAGCTCGCCACCGTGCTCGTCGACGATCTTCTTGACGATGGCGAGACCCAGGCCTGTTCCGTGCTTCTTTCCGAAGGTCGCGAAGGGGTCGAACAGCCGCCCCGCCAGCTGCGGCGGGAGGCCCGGACCGTCGTCCGCGAACGTGAACAGTACCCTGTCAGCGTTTTGTTCCACTCGGATGTGGAATCTCCCACCCTGAGGCATCGCCTCGCGGGCGTTGCGGGCCAGGTTGAAGACGACCCGCTTCATCTTGCTCTCGTCCATGCGGACCCCCCCACGGTAGGGGGTCTCGACGACGAGGTCCACGCCCGAGCCCGAAAACTCCTCGCGCAGCAGCTCGGAGATCTCCGCCATGAAAGCGGAAATCGACACCTTGCGCAGCAGCACCCGGCTGTCGCCGCGGGCGAAGGCGAGCAGCTCGCGCGTCATGTCCTCGAGCTGGCCTATCTGCTTGCGGATGGCGTCGCCGTGGACGTCGCGCCGCTCGCGGTCGGCCTCGCGCGCCATCAAGGCCGCGTAGCCGCCGATGATCGTCAGCGGCGTCTTCATGTCGTGCACGACGCCCGACAGCATCTGCCCGATGGCGGCGAGGCGCTCGGCCTTCTGCTCCTCTTCCTGAGCGCGCGCGAGCACGACCGACAGGGCGAGGCGCCCGGCGATGAGCGAGAGCAGGCGCACCTCGCGGGTGTCGAAGCCGCTCGAGAAGTCCTGCCGGTTGACCAGCATCAGGCAGCCGACGCGCGTGTCCTGGTGGATCATCGGCACGCACACCAGCGTCTCGATGGGCCACGCGTCGGGGCCGGCGCCCGCCAGGTCGGCCAGCAGCTCGGGATCCTCGCCCGGGCCGCTCACGACCACCGGCTGGCCGCTCGCGAACACCCGCGCGAGCAGCGTCGTGGGGCGCTCCGGGTCGAGGCGGTGCGCCTCGGGGCCCGCGACGGCGGCGATCCGGAAGCGCTCGCTGCGCCCGTCGAGCACCGCGACCGCCCCCAGCGCGCTGGGGAACTCCTGCATCGTCACGTCGAGCACGCCACGCGCCGCCTGGTCCAGGCTGGCGGCCGTCGCTGCGCACCGCTCGATGCCAAAGAGCAGCTCGAGCTCGGCCGTCCGCTCCTCGAGGCGCATCTGCGTCTCTTGGAGGTCGATGTTCTTTCCGATGAGGTCCAGGTACAGCTTGGAGTTCTGCAGCGCGATGGCCGACTGCGAGGCGATGGCGGCCAGCAGGTCCTCGTCGGCCGTCGTGAAGTAGCCGCTGCGCTTGTTGAGGACCTGGATGACGCCGATGATCTGCTGGCGCGTGTTGCGCAGCGGCTGGCACAGGACGCTGCGCGTGCGGAAGCTGCTCTCGCGGTCGGTCGAGACGTCGAAGCGCGGGTCCTTGTAGGCGTCCTTGACGTTGACCTGGCGGCCGTGGCGCGCGACCCAGCCGGCCAGCCCCTGGCCGACCGGCAGCTCGATGGTGCGCGGGGTCTCGCCGCGCATGACCTTGGACCACAGGCGCTCGCCGGACTCGTCGAGCAGGAACAGGGTCGCCCGCTCGGCGTCCATCAGGGTCGTCGTCCGCTCCATGACCGCCGTCAGGATGCGGTCGAGGTTGTGCTCGCTGGCGAGCAGGCGGCTGATGGCCTCGATGCCCCGGAGCTTGAGCTTGGCCAGGCGCAGCTCGTCCTCGAGCTCGTGGACGTGCGCCTCGAGCGTCTCGACGTGCTCGGCGGCCTCGGCCTCGAGCGACGCCGAGGCCCCCCCGGCGAGGGGGTCCCCGTGCTCGTGACCGGGGCCGGCGGGCTTCATCTCAGTGGGCCTCGAGCCACGTGCGGCCGTCCGCCGCGTTGACGTCGAGCGGCACGTCGAGCTGCACGACGCGCTCCATCTCGCGCTTGGCCAGGGCCTTGGCGTCGTCGACCAGGGCCTCGGGCGCCTCGAAGACCAGCTCGTCGTGCACCTGCAGCAGCATCCGCACCTGGGGCAGCTCGTCCTTCAGCTTGCCCTGGATGGCGATCATCGCCCGCTTGATGATGTCGGCGGCGCTGCCCTGGATGGGCGTGTTGATGGCGATGCGCTCGGCGGCCTGGCGCGCCATCGCGTTCTTCGAGTGGATGTCGGCGACGCGCCGGATGCGCCCCATCATCGTCGAGACCTGCCCGGTCTTGCGCGCGGACTCGAGGGTCTCCTCCTTCCACTCGCGGATGCGCGGGTAGCGGCCGTAGTAGCGCTCGATGACGTCCTTGGCCTCCTGCCGGCTCAGGTTCTGCTCGCGCGCGAGGCGAAAGGCGCTCATCCCGTAGAGGATGCCGAAGTTGATGGTCTTGGCCATGTCGCGCTGGCCGCGCGTGACCTCGCCCTCGGCGACGCCGAACAGCTCGCTCGCGGTGCGGCGGTGGATGTCGGCGCCCTCGCGGAAGGCCTGCTGCATGCGCGGGTCGCCGCACAGGTGCGCCATCAGGCGCAGCTCGATCTGCGAGTAGTCGGCCGAGACGAGGCGGCAGCCCTCGGCCGCGATGAAGCACTCGCGGATGCGCCGGCCCTCCTCGGTGCGGATGGGGATGTTCTGCAGGTTCGGGTCGGTCGAGCTGAGGCGCCCGGTCGCCGCGACGGCCTGGTTGTAGCTGGTGTGGATGCGCCCGGTCTCGGGGTGGACCAGCGTCGGCAGCACGTCGGCGTAGGTCGACTTGAGCTTGGTCAGCTGCCGCCACTGCACGATGAGCGCGGGCAGCTCGTGCTCGTCGGCCAGCTCCTCGAGCACCTGCTGGTTGGTCGACCAGCCGGTCTTGGTGCGCTTGGTCGCCGGCAGGCCCAGCTTGCCGAAGAGGATCTCGCCCAGCTGCTTGGGCGAGCCCAGCGAGAACGGCTCGCCGGCCAGCGCGTGGCAGCGCGCCTCGAGCGCGTCGGCGCGGCCGCCCAGCTCCTTGGACAGCGCGCGCAGGCGCTCCTCGTCGACCCGGACGCCGGCCCGCTCCATCTCGGCCAGGACGTAGGCGAGCGGCAGCTCGAGATCGGCCAGCAGCCCGTCGACGTTGGCCTCGGCCAGGCGCGGCGTCAGGCACGCGTCGAGCGCCATCGTGACCTGGGCGTCCTCGCACGAGTAGTCGCGCGCGACCTCGAGCACGACCTGATCGAAGCGGATCTGGTCGCGCCCGGTGCCCGTCACGTCCGCGAGGCGGGTCGTCTTGTGGTTGAGGTGGTCGAGCGCAATGTTGTCCAGGGTGTGCTGGTACTTGTCGGCGTCGAGCAGGTAGCTGGCCAGGCACGGGTCGAAGCGCACGCCGCGCAGGGCCACGCCGTGGCGGGCCAGGATCTGCACGGCGGCCTTGAGATCGGCGGCCAGCTTGGGCTTGCCGGCGTCCTCGAGCAGCGGGCGCAGCGCCGCCAGCACCCGCGACATGGCCAGCTGCCCCAACGACTGGTGGCCGACCGGGACGTACCAGGCGCGCCGGGTGTCCACCGCGAAGGCGATGCCGCACAGGCAGGCCGAGACGGGGTGGGTGCTGGTGACCTGGGTGGCGAGCGCGAACTGGTCGGCCTCGGTCAGCGTCTGGACCAGGGCGTCCAGGGCCGCGTCGTCGGTGACCAGCGCGAAGCCGTCCTTGCCCAGGGCGACCGTTTGCGGCAGGCCGGCCTCGGCGTCGTGGAACTCGCGGTGCCAGGTCTTGAACTCGAGGCGCGCGAACAGCTCGGTCAGCGCGGCGCGGTCGGGCTCGCAGCACGTGAGGTCGTCCAGGGTGACGTCCAGCGGCACCTCGGTGGCCACGGTGGCCAGCTTCTGCGACAGGAAGGCCGCCTCGCGGTTGTTCTCGAGGGTCTCCTTGCGCTTGCCCTTGAGCTTGTCGAGGTTGGCGTAGATGCCCTCGAGGGTGCCGTAGTCGGCCAGCAGGCTGGCGGCGGTCTTGGCGCCGATGCCGGGCACGCCCGGGATGTTGTCGACGCTGTCGCCCATCAGCGCCAGCAGGTCGACGATCTGCTCGGGCCGCACGCCCATCTTCTCGAAGACCTCGGCCGGGCCGTAGCGCTTGTCCTTCATCGTGTCGAGCATCTCGACCTCGCCCGAGACGAGCTGCATCAGGTCCTTGTCGCTCGAGACGATGGTCGTGTGGATGCCGGCCTGCCGCGCCTGCGTGGCCAGGGTCGCCAGGATGTCGTCGGCCTCCCAGCCCTCCAGCTCGATGGCCGGGATGCGGAAGGCGCGCGTCACCTCGCGGACCAGGCCGAACTGGGGCACCAGATCGGGCGGCGCCTCGGGGCGGTGCGCCTTGTACTCGGCGTACATGTCGTTGCGGAAGCTGTACGCGGACTTGTCGAACACGACCGCCAGCATGTCCGGCCTGGCCTCGCGGACCAGCTTGAGCAGCATCGCCGTGAAGCCGTAGACGGCGTTCGTCGGCAGCCCCTGGCTGTTGGACAGCGAGCGGATGGCGAAGAAGGCGCGGAAGATGTAGGTGCTCCCGTCGACGAGGTAGAGCGTCTTCGGGGCGGCGGCGGGCGCGGTGGCGTCGGTCATCGGCATGTCCGGTCAACACGGTGGGCGGGGCAATCATCCCACCTCGAACCGGGCCTTGTCGACCGCGACGAGCCGGGGATCGGGGCCGTCAGCCGGGCCGGATCTTCTTGGGCTTGCAGGCCAGCGCGTCCTCGGGGGTCGCCGCATCGGCCAGGCACTGCACGCGGGCCTCGTCCCAGGCGGTGACGCAGGCCGAGACGAAGCGGTCGTGCTCGGCGGCGGTCGGCGTGCGCTGGGCCAGCTCGAGCAGGTGCTCGTAGGCTTCGGCGCATCGGAGCGGGCGCTGGTTGCACGCCCCGAAGGCCAGCGTCGCGAGCAGCCCCGCGAGGATTACCGGTTGACGGCGCATCGGGGGGTTCGTAATGCGCGGGGGCCGCGCGGTCAAGCGCGGGCGGAGTGTCCGGGATGGAGCAGCGGGGGCCGCAGGGCGAGGCAGCGGGGCAGGGGGCCGACGGTCCGGCGGCGCGGTCCGAGCGCGTCAAGGCGCACGCGCGCCGGCTCGGCTTCGACCTCGTCGGCATCGCGCCGACCGAGGTGCCCGAGGCCTTCGGCCGCTTCGAGGCCGCCATGGACGCCGGCTACGGGGCCGACATGCGCTGGCTGACCGACGCCCGGCAGGCCCGCCGCAGCGCCACCGAGGTGCAGCCCGACGCGCGCTCCGTCGTGGTCGTCGGCGTCAGCTACGCCTCGGACACGCCCGGCTACCTGGCGGCGCCGCCCGGCCCCGACGAGGGCTGGATCTCGCGCTACGCCCAGGGCAAGGACTACCACGCCCACGTCCGCAAGATGCTGGTGAACCTGGTCCGCGCCTTCCAGGACGATCCCAAGCTGGGCTTGCCCAGCCACCGCCATCGCGTCTTCACCGACACCGGGCCGGTGCTCGAGAAGGCCTTCGCCCAGCGCGCCGGCCTCGGCTGGATCGGCAAGAACGCGCTCCTGGTCAGCCGCTCCCACGGCTCGTGGGTGTTCCTGGGGGTCGTCCTCACCCCGCTCGACCTCGCCCCCGACGCGCCCGGCGTCGACCACTGCGGCAGCTGCCGCCGCTGCCTCGACGTGTGCCCGACCGACGCCTTCCCGCGGCCCTACGTGCTGGACGCGCGCCGCTGCATCTCGGCCTGGACCATCGAGTCCGACGAGCCGCAGGCCGTCATCGATCCGAGCGCCCTGGGTCAGCACGTCTTCGGCTGCGACCTGTGCCAGGAGGTCTGCCCCTGGAACCGCAAAGCGCCGCCCACGCGCCACGCTCCGCTCGCTCCGCGGCCCGAGAACGTGCGGCCTCGGCTGGACGCCCTGCTGGCTCTGGACGAGGATGCCTTCAAGGCGCGCTTCCCCAAGTCGGCGGTCCGCCGGGTCGACGCCCACCGCATGGGCAGCGTCATCCGCGTCATCCAGGCCCGCGACGCCGCGGCGCCCCCCTCCGACTCCCTCGAGGAATAGGATGGCCGAACCCGAAGCCTCCTCGGCCGCCCCCGCGCGGCGTGGCCCCCTGCAGCTCGAGCTCCTCGAACCCGAGCGCCCCGAGGCGCGCACCGTCGAGGAGCTGCCGGACGTGATGGAGGTGCTCAACGCGCCCGCCCGCCGGCCGCCGCACCTCGACCGCGTCCTCTTTCGCCTCCACGGCCTGCTCGAGCCCAGCCAGGCGCGCCGCATCGAGCGCCGCCTGCTCGCGCTCTCCGGCGTCGTCGAGGCCCGCGTCAACGATCGCCTCGACCGCCTCCACGTCAGCCTGATCGGCCGCAAGCACGAGCAGGGCTTCCTGGTCTCGCTCCTCGAAGGCTACGGCGTCATCGCCACGGTCCCTGGCGAGGAGCAGCGCCGCCTCGCCCTCGAGCGCGCCACCGAGCGCCGCGTCCTCGAGATCACCGCCCGGCGCACCCTGTGGCTGGCCCTGCCGGCGTTGGCGATGGGCCTGGTGCACGACTACGCGCTGGGTCTGAACCTGCAGCTGCGGGCCATCGCCCTGGACATCCAGGCCGTGCTGACGGTCGGCCTCGTCATGTGGGCCGCCTTGCCGTCCATCGGCCGCGCCATCCGCCGCGCGCTCGCGGGCCGCCCGACGGCCGATCTCCTGCCCATGGTCACCGGCCTGGGCCTGTTCGCCGCAAGCATCGTCATCTTCTTCACCGGCGGCCGCCCCCAGTTCAACGCCATCGTCCTGGCCATCGGCGGCGCCGTCTGGCTCGAGGCCATGGGCAGCCGCCTGCGCGACGCCGCCCGGACCCCGCTGCGCGCCCTGCGCGCCCGGCTGCCCGAAGAGGCGCAGGTCCTGCAGCCGGGCGGCCCGGCGACGGTCCTGGCCGACGACGTCACCGTGGGCGACGTGGTCATCGTGCGCGAGTCGATGATCGTGCCGGCCGACGGCGTGGCGCTGGCCGGCGAGGCGGTCCTCGACGGCGGGCGCGCCTTCGGGACGGCCTCGCGCCTGCAGTGCATCGCGGGCGACAAGGTCTGGGCCGGCATGCGGGTCGAGAGCGGGGCGCTGGCCGTCCGCACCTCGCGCGAGGCGCGGGCCTCGTCGGTCGCCCGCATCTCGCAGCTGCTCGAAGAGGTCGGCCAGTCGCAGGCCTGGCTGGGCAGCCGCACGCGCCGCTTCGTCCGGGGCGTGTCGGTCCTGGCGATCATGGTGGCGGTCGCCATCCTGGTCGGCCGCTACATCGTCGACGGCACGATGGGCACCCTCACCCACGGCGCCATCCACGCGGCGCTCACGGCGCTGCTCGCGGCGGCCCCGCTGGCGGCGGCGCGTCTGTACGACCCGACGCTGCTGGCGACCATCGGCGTCGGGGTGGACCGCGGCATCCTGTTCCGCGACACGCGCGCGGCCGAAGCGCTGGCCGAGGTGCGCGCCATGGTCTTCGACAAGACCGGCACGCTGACGGTCGGGCGGCCCGAGGTCGAGGGCTGGGTGCTCGCCGAGGACGCCGACCGGGCGCAGGTGCTGGGCCTGGTCCTGAGCCTCGAGGGCGAGGACGATCACCCGGTGGCGCGGGCCCTGGCCAGCTTCGCCAAGGTGGGGCTCGAGGACGTGAACCTGGCGCCCGAGCTGGGCAGCCGCGAGGCCCAGCCGGGGCGCGGCATCCTGGCCTACACGGCCGACGGCAACGAGGTGCGCCTGGGCAACCGTGAGCTGATGCTCGAGGCCGGCATCGCGCTCGAGGACGGCCCCTCGACCGTCACCGGCGACGCCGTGCGCGGCAACCCGGCCGTGGACTCCGAGGACAGCACCCACACGGTGGTCTACCTGTCGGTCAACCGGCAGGTCCTGGCGCGCTTCCACCTGTACGACCCCGTGCGGTCGGGGGTGCGCAAGGATCTCGAGCGCCTCGTCAAGATGGGCATCCGCCTGTCCGTCGTGACCGGCGACTCCGAGCGCTCGGCGCGCGCCGTGGCCGAGGTGGCGGGCATCGGCCAGGTGACGGGCGGGCTCAGCGGCGAGGAGATGCAGGGCTGGCTGCGCGCGCAGCGGCAGCGGGCGTCAGGGCGGGTGGCCCTGGTGGCCGACGGCTGGCAGGACGCCGAGTCGCGCAAGGCCGCGGACGTCAGCGTCTTGTTCGGCACCGGCATGGCGGTCGGCGCCCTGGAGGACGACGTCACCATCCTGCGCGCCGAGCTGACCAGCCTGGTCGAGGCCGTGCGCCTCGCCCGCCGCGCGCGCACGACGGCGCGGCGCGCGGGGCTGCTGCTGGGCCTGTACTCGGCCATCGTCTGGGCGGTGGCGAGCATGGATCTCTTCGAGATGGCCCTGGCGCCCTTCGCGGCCCTGTTGTTCTCGGCCATCGTGGGCCTGTACGGCCTCGACGAGGTCTACCGGCACGGGCGCGAGCCGGGAGGCGGCTGAGGCCGCCGGGAGGCGCCTCGCCGCGGGCGCCCAGGGCTGCTCGCGGCGCCTTGGGCTGCTCGCAGCGCCTAGGGCTGCTCGCAGCGGTTGTCGCTGCACACCTGACCGCTCTCGCAGTCGGCGTCCTCCTTGCACGACAGCGCCTCGCACTGGCCGGTCGTCACACGGCAGACCTGGGCGGCCGGGCAGTCGAAGTCGTTCGCGCAGCCGGACTCGGAGTCGCAGCCGACGCCGAGGAGGGAGGCGAGCACGAGGGCGAAGGCGGCCAGACCGACGGCCCGGTGGGAGACGAGCGGGAGGCGCATGGCAGGTCCGTGTTCCGTGCTGGGTGCGATTCGGGCTTCGAAACGACGAAGCCACAGGCAGGGCCTGTGGCTTCGTCCTCAACTGCGGGTGGTGGAGCCGATCGGGGTCGAACCGACGACCTCATGAATGCCATTCATGCGCTCTACCAACTGAGCTACGGCCCCTCAGCGAGGTGGGCGCTAGGTAACACCGGCTTCGGCGACAGGCAAGAGGTTTTGTCGTCAAAAAGTGCAGGGCCGGGTCAGGGGGCGCCGCCGGCGAGGGCGGCGGCGCAGTCGCCCTGCACACCCGCGCGCGCGATGCGGCACAGCTGGTCGTCGACCGACGGGCCGTAGCAGGTCCGCGCGGCGAGGTCGTCGCAGGGGTCGTAGGCAGGCACCGCCTCGACCGCGCCCTGGTCCCAGTCGGCCCGGCCCAGCATCGTCCAGAAGCTGAGGCTGGGCAGGATGAACAGCAGGTTCGAGCCGCCGTCCCCCGCGAGGGCGTACGCGCGCGCCTTGCGCGCCCAGGGGGTGCCCGGGAAGCGCTCGGAGACGTCGAGCAGGCGCTCGTTCGAGGTCCGGACCAGGCCCTGGTAGCGGGCCCGCAGCCCCTCGGTGAAGGCCTGGTCGGCGGCGGCGTTCCAGCCCGGCGCGTCCGCGGTCGGCAGGGCCCGCACCTGGCTGCGCAGGCGGACGATCCGGCCCTCGATCTCGACGAGGGACTGGGCGTCGACCGAGCGGTCGTACAGGGCCTGGAAGGCCTCGATGGAGCGCACCACGCGCCCCGTCGGGTTCGCCTGCTCGGCGGGCATCAGGTAGCGGACGATGGGCAGGATCTGGCGCGCCAGGTTGAGCGGCTCGCGGTAGACCTGGTGCGTCGCCAGCGGGACCCCGTCGGCGAACGCCTTGTCCGCCAGGACCCCCTCGCCGGCCCAGGCGGCGCCGGGCCGCTTGGCGATGGTCGCCTCGATGGCCTGCGGCGTCAGCCCGAAGACGAGGCCCCCCTCGCGGGTGCCCCACCAGAAGACGAACTCGTCGCGGACGTTCTGGCGCTTGGGGTCTCCGTCCCAGACCCGCGTGCGGTACAGCCGCTGGTCGCCGCTCTGGCTCCACTCGGTCTTCAGGTTGCCGCGGGATCCCAGGTTCTTGCCGGCCAGATCCAGCAGCTTGGTCACGGTCGTCGCCGCACGCGCCGAGTCGACGACGCCCAGCACCGCGACGAAGTCGGCCAGCCCCTCCTGCGCGGCGAAGAGCACGTCGCCCGTGAGCTGGTCCACCAGGTCGGCGCGCAGCGCGACGCCGGTCTCCTTCTTGAAGTTGGCCTCGATCTCGCCCAGCCCGCCGCCCAGGAAGCCCTCGGCCAGCGCCCAGATCGCCTGCACGTCCAGGCCGTAGCGCAGCCACCCGCTGGTCTGCGCGTCCACCAGGCCGGCCATGGCCGCCCGCGCCTTGGCGCCCGCCGGGCCCGGCCGCGCGACGCCCAGGAACTCGGCCACGTCGGCCGCCACCTCGGCCTCGCCCCACACGTCCAGCCCCTCGGGGCCCCAGTGCCCGGTGAAGGCCAGCCGGTCGACCGACGCGAACCACGGCTCCGGCCGCCGCACCATGCGCGCCGTCCGCGACGGCTCCATCGCGAAGAGGAAGCCGACCTGATTGGCCGTCGTGCGCAGCCGCTCGGTCACCTGGAACTCACGCCCGCCGTCGAGGCGCATCGCGGCGAGCGCCTCGGGCCGATCGGCCAGCACCGCGACGCCGCCCTTGTGGCGCAGCTCGATGCGGCTCCACTCGTCGAGCGCGATGGAGATCTGCTGGGCGCCGTCGGCCCCCTTCGACCGGTTGACCTTGGCCTTCTTCGGCTTTTCACCGGGTTCGACCCACTGGTCCTTCTCGAGCAGGTGCGTCAGGACCTTCACGAAGGTGTCGAGGTCGGCCACGTCGACGGCCATGACCTCGCGCTCTCGCTCGCCCGCCGGCACCACGTAGAAGGCGAAGGCGCCCTCGGGGTTGAGGCCCATCGCCCGGATGACGCTGGCGGGGGCGGGCCCGCGGCGCCGGCCCGGCGTGACCGCGTCCAGGACGAAGGCGCGCAGCTCGCCCAGGCCGGGGTCCTCGAGGCCCACCGACTTCAGGTAGGCCTGCAGCCGCGTCGCCTGCTGCTCGAGGCCTCCCAGCGGCCGCATGGCCATCAGGAGGTGCGTCTCGTCGGGGCCGACGGTCAGGGCCGTCGGGGCGGCGGCCGCCGGGACGACGAGGGCCGCGCACAGGGCCAGCCCGGCCGCGGCGCGCAGGGTCGAGGTCATCAGGCGTGCGAGCGTCATGGGGTCTCCAGCTCGGTCGAGGGCCGCGCGCCCGACGGCGGCGGCGACCAGGTCAGCAGCGCCACGAGCGGCGCCGCCCCCTCGTTGTGGACCTCGAGGGCGGCGCCGGGCTCGACGACCAGCAGGTGGCCGGAGCCGAGGGACTGGCGCCAGCCGTCGACCAGGAAGGTCGCCATCCCGTCGAGCACGAGGACGCTGCGCTCCTCGCGGTCGGCTTCGGGCGCCGTCCAGCGCTGCAGCGGCGCGACGCGCAGGAGGGACCACGCCGAGTGGGCGGTCCGTTCGACGGGGGTGAGGCCCGTGGCGGGGGACTCGTCGCCGGGGTGGTCGGCGAGGTGACCCACGTCGACGACGGTCATCGGCTTGGGCATGCGGGGCTCCGATGTCAGGGGCGCGGGCATGGTGTGTCGCCGGGGCCGGGGCGTCAAGCGCTTCGCCAGGCGCGCCGCGGCCTCCCGCGATCGGTCACTCGGGCCCGGCGTCCAGCGGACCGCAGGCCAGGGCCAGCAGGACCGTCGCGTAGCTGCCGGGCGGCAGCGTGAACCGGACGACGACCCCCTCGTCGTCGCGCGCCCAGGTCAGCTCGCCGGGCCAGACCACCGCCGGGCGCCGCGTGCCCTCGGCCACCTTCTTGACCGGCTCGAAGCTGGCCGTCGTCAGGCCCGCCTCGTCCAGGACGGCCGCCTCGCGCGTGCCCGCCTCGTCCTCGGCTCGCCGCATCTTCGTCCCGAACACCGGGCCCGTGACGACCAGCTCGCCCTGGGCGAGGCGCTCGCCGTCCACCGCGGCCTCGCGGCTGACGAAGACGCCGCCCAGCCGCCCGTCGGGGCTGCGCTTTTGCAGGACGTCACCGGCCAGCACGCGGTCGAGCAGCCCGTCGGCGACGCGCCGCGACAGCCAGTGGTTGAAGAGCGCGGCCTGGACGGCCGAGACGCCCAGGCGCAGCAGGCGCCGATCGTGGATGCGGCGGCCGGCCATCGCGTCGAGGCCCGCGGCGACCGTCTGGCCATCCGAGAAGCGCTGGGGCCCGAAGGTGTTGGCGAAGCCGCGCGCCGCCAGATCCTCCAGCGCCAGGCCGAGGGCCGCGTCGTCCGCCGGGTCGCGGCCGCGCAGGCGCACGGCGAAGCGGTTGCCGGCGAGGTGGCCGGTCCGCAGCTTGTTGTTGTGGCGCTCGACCGCCAGCAGGCGGATGCGGCCGGTCGCGCCGACGGGGCCCTCGACGGCCTCGGGGGTGACGCCGCGGGCCGGCACGCTGAGGCGCTGGCGCGTGATGGCGCGGCGGTCCTTCATGCCGGCCATCCCGACGTCGCCCGGGCCGACGCGCAGGCGGCGGGCCACCTCGCGGGCCAGCATCGGGCCGGAGACGTCCTCGCACTCGACCGTCAGGTAGAAGAAGTCGCCCTCGCCGGACGCGGGGTAGGCGGGCAGCTCCTCGACGACGAAGTCGGCGGGGACGTGCTTGAGCCGGCCGCCGCCCAGGCCGGGCGGGGCGTCGGAGCGGGGGACGACGAGGGGCGGCAGGGCGGTGAGGTCGATCATGGCGCGGGACCCTACGCCAGGCGGGGGGCTTGTGCTACGGTCCCGCGTCGTGAGCCGCCGAATCGTCACCCTGGCCCTGCTCCTGGTGGGGGTCGCCGCCTGCGCGGGCGTCCTGCGGACCGCCGCCGACGAGCCCACGGGCGAGCCCCCGCCGCGCACGCCGCGCCGCAGCCCGCCGGCGGTCACGCCGCCGCCCGAGGCGCCCGAGCCCGGCCCGGCCGACGCGCTGGCCGAGCGCTGCGGCCAGACCTGCCGCCACATCCTGTCCGTCACGGCCGGCGAGGTGGGCACCGAGGCCGCGGCCTTGGGCGACGAGCCGTGGCTCGAGACCTGCGTCGAGCAATGCGCGCGCCACGCCTCGCTCGGCCAGGTCGAGTGCTACGAGCGCGTCACCCGGCCCGAGGAGCTCGAGGCCTGCACGGTGCGCTGACGATCGGTCAGCCGCGCACGCGCAGCTCGTCCCACAGCGCCTGGCCGTCCCAGCTCGACAGCTGGCGGCGCGAGCGGACGCGGGGCGAGCCGTCCGCCTCGAAGTCGATGACCTCGAGCGTCCAGTCCGCGTCGGTGTCCGGGTCGTGGATGATGGCCAGCGCGTGGCGGTCCTCGGCGCTGGGGTTGCGCAGGACGCGGCCGGCGGCCTCGAAGTCGCCGCGCTCCATGGACTGCAGCGCGGCCAGCAGCGTGTCCGTGTCGGTGCGGGCGATGACCTCACGGACCTGGCGGCCGGGGCGGGCCGGCGGCGGCTCGGGCGGCAGATCCAGCGGCCGGCTGCGCAGCAGGGTGAAGAAGACGGTGGCCCCGGCGGCGGCCACGGCGTCGACGGCCAGCAGGGCAAGGGTGACGCCGAGGCCCGGCTCCTGCCGGCCGACGAAGCCCAGCGGCGACAGCTCAGCGCCCATCCCCTCGGAGACGAAGGCGAAGTAGGCGAGGAGCCCCTGGTGCCCGGTCTGGCCCTCGAGGAACGCCTGCAGCTCGCGATCGGGGCGGGCGACGGCGCGCTCGAGCAGGCCCGGCAGGTTGTCGGCCAAAAAGCCCGTGATCTGCACGTACACGAGCAGCTGGTACATCCCGAAGGCGAGCAGCCCGCCGAAGGCCGCCGCGCAGATGGCCGGCAGGCGCGGGCGCACGTCGAAGTGCATGCGGACGCCGGCGATGGGCAGGCCGACCGCGAAGCCGATGACGAAGGGGGTCACGAGCGGGACGTAGATCGCCTGCAGGCGGGTGAAGGCCAGGCCCATCAGGGCGCCGAGCAGCAGCGCCACCAGCAGCATGACCGCCGCGCCGCGCGCGAAGCGCACCAGCTCGGGCCCGTCCTCGTGGGCGGCTACCGGGGCGCCCACAGGATCTCCGACTCGCCGGCCTTGAGGCCGACCCAGCGCGACAGGACGAAGAAGGCGTCCGAGAGCCGGTTCAGGTAGGGGATGACCTGGTCGCCGATGGGCTCCTCGGCCGCGAGCGACAGGGTGCGGCGCTCGGCGCGGCGGCAGACGGTGCGCGCGTGGTGCAAGAGCGCGCTGACCGGGCCGCCGCCGGGAAGGACGAAGCTCTTGAGGGGCTCGAGCTCTTCGTTCATCTCGTCCATCAGCCGCTCGAGCGCGGTGACGTCCTCGGCCGACACGAGCGGCATGCCCTCCCAGCGGTCCTCGGCGCGGGTGGCGAGATCGCTGCCGAGGTCGAATAGGTTCTGCTGCGTGTCGTGGAGCCAGCGCTCGAGCCGCTCGCGTTCGCCCGTCAGGGAGGGGGCCTCGCGCACGGCCACCCGGACCAGGCCGACGATGGCGTTGAGCTCGTCGACGGTGCCGTAGGCCTCGATGCGGGCGCTGTCCTTGGCGACCTGCTGGCCGCCCACGAGGCGGGTCTGGCCGGCGTCGCCGGTGCGCGTGTAGATCTTGGTGAGTCGGACCACGGAGCCTCCTGACCGGGCGGATCTAACCCAGGCGCCCGCGCCTGTCAGCCTCGGGCCATGCTTCGCGAGGCGGCCTGGGGTCGAAGTGAGCGCTCGAGATCGGTTCGGCTGGCGCGTCGCTTGTTGCGACCGGGCCCATCGATCAGAATGCGCGCCGGCCGAAGGAGGCAAAGGTGATGCGCGCTGGGTGGGTGCTTGCGTTCGGGACGATGCTGCTCGTGGGGTGCGACGACGCCGGAGGCGCCGATCCCGGCGCGGACGCCGACGCCAGCGGGCTGGAGCTGCCGCCCGGCCTCGACGCCGCCGACGAGACGGACGAAGGCGGCGGGCCCGGGGATCCTCCCGGCCTGGGCATCGACTATGCGGCGCTGCCGGCCGGTGACGCCCCGCGCTTCGAGCCCGGCGGCGAGGGCTGGACGGCGGTCCCCTGGCCCAACGACCGCCACCGAGGCGCCGACGGCTCGGTCGACCTGACCGTCTTCCCCAACCCCGAGGCGCTCGATCTGCTCGACCAGTACATCGCCTACGGCCTCGAGGTGATGCGCGGCTACGGGCTCAACGGCTCGGTGTACTTCGAGCTGGGCGGCCCCGTCGACCCCGAGACGCTGCCCGCGCCCCAGGTCACCCTGCAGGATCCCAAGGCGCCCGTGCAGCTGGTCAACGTCACGCCGGGCCACCCGCGCCGCGGCGAGCGCATGCCCCTGCTGTTCCGCTTCCACGCGGGCGACGCGGACCCCTACTACCGCCCCAACACCCTGGCGATGCGCCCCGTCTTCGGCTTCCCGCTGGCCGAGGGCGCGACCTACTGCGCCATCGTCACCCGCGGCGTCAAGGACGCGCAGGGCCGCCACCTCTCGCCGGCCGCCGGCTTCCCCGCCGCCATCGACACCGAGGCCGCGCTGGCGCCCCTCGCCGACTGGCTGGCGGACGGCAGCCGGCTCACGGCCGAGGACGTCGCCGTCGCGACCTGCTTCACGACCGACCGGCCGACCGACGAGCTGCGCCGCGTCCGCGCCTTCCTCGACACCCAGCCGCTGCCCCACGTCACCGACGTCGTCTACAAGGGCAAGGCCAACACCTTCCACGAGTTCCACGGCCACTACGTCGCGCCCAACTTCCAGTTCGGGGTCAAGCCCTACGCCGAGCAGGGCGGGGATCTGCGCTTCGACGCCGCGGGCGACCCCATCGTCGCCGAGCAGGAGCCCATCCGCTTCCTGCTGATGATCCCCAGCGCCTACAAGATGCCCGAGACCGGCTGGCCGACCCTGCTGTACGCCCACGGCACCGGCGGGGACTTCGAGAGCTGCCGCGGCGACGTGGACTCGCTGACGGTCGAAGCCTTCGCGGTCATCTGCATCGACCAGCCGCTGCACGGCGAGCGCTTCTGGAAGGACGGCCTGCCCACGGCCGCCGACGAGAACGAGATCGTCCTTTACAGCTTCAACTTCCTCAACCCGCGCTCGGGCCGCACCGGGTTCCGCCAGGCCGCCATCGACACCATGAGCCTGTCGCGCATGATCGCCGGCGGCGCGCTCGATCTGGCGGCCGCCGAGACCGGCAAGTACGCCAAGGACGTCGTCTTCGATGCCGACAACGTCCACTTCTTCGGCCACTCGCACGGCGGCCTGAGCGGCGCCATCGCCCTCGGCGTCGAGCCGCGCCTGCGCTCCGCCGTGCTCTCGGGCGCCGCCGGCGTCCTCATCGAGACCATCCTGCGCCGCAAGGACCCGGTCGACATCGCCGTCCTCGCGCAAGCCCTGCTCGCGGTGCCCGAAGAGAGCTTCGACAGCTTCCACCCGGTCCTGACCCTCATCCAGACGCTGGTGGACGCCACCGATCCCATCAACTACGCGCCCTATTGGCTCGATCCGGCCACCGGCGGCACCCCCAAGCACGTCTTCGTCACCGAAGGCACCGAGGACCACGCCAGCCCGGCCGTCGGCACCGAGGCCATGGCCGCCGCGGCCCGCATCCCGCTGGTCGAGCCCGTCGCGAGCCCGAGCATCGCCCACCTGTTGCGTGGCCTGGCCGAGTACGACCTCCCGGTCAGCCTGAACGCGACCAACGGGACCGGCGCCCGGCTCACGGCGGGCCTGAGGCAGTTCCCGGGCGGCGACCACTGGATCGGTCTGACCGACCCCACGGCGCGCAAGCTGTGGACCAGCTTCTTCCGCGCCATCCGGATGGGGCAGGCGCCCGTCATCGGAGAGTAGGCGCCGCCACGGCGCGGGGGCGAGTCGCCGGCCGGAGCCGGCGTCAGGCGGCCGGCTCGGAGCCCAGTCGGACGGAGGCGCCGCGACCGACGCGCGGCAAGCGCACCGTGAAGGTCGCGCCCTGGCCCGGCTCGCTCTGCACCGAGATGTCGCCGCCCATGGCCTGGACGAGCCGGTGGGTGATCCACAGCCCGAGCCCGAGGCCGGCCGCGGTGTGCGAGGGGCCGACGCGCTCGAAGCGGCCGAAGATGCGCGCCTGGTCGTCGGGGGCGATGCCGACGCCGCGGTCCTGCACGCGGATGACGGCCAGCCCGGGCTCGGCCTCGCCGCCCACGGCGATGGTGATCGGCGTGCCGCCGCCGTACTTGAAGGCGTTCGAGACCAGGTTGGCCAGGACCTGCTCGAGCCGCGCCCGATCCCACACCCCCTCGACCGGCTCTGGCGCCTCGAGGGTCACGGTCGAGCCCGTGCGTTCGGCCTCGCCCTGGAAGTCGGCGACGATCTGCTGGACGAACGCGACCAGCTCGACCGGCTCGGCCCGCAGCTCTAGCCGATCGGCGGCGATGCGCGAGGCGTCGAGCAGATCTTCGGTCAGGCGACCCAGGCGGTGGACCTGCCGCGCCATCCGGTCGAGGGCGGCCGCGAGCGCCTCGGGGCCCAGGGGCGGCGCGCCGCGGGCGATGTTGCGCTGCAGCGATTGGACCTGGAGCTGCAAGGGCACCAGCGGCGTTCTGAGCTCGTGCGACGCGACGGACACGAAGTTGTCGCGCAAGGCGATCGCCTGCTGGGCCTCCTCGTACAGGCGCGCGTTGTCCAGCGCGACCGCCGCGGTGGCGGCCACCGAGGCGACGAGGCGCTCGTGGCGGGACGTCAGGCCGTTCGGGTCCGGGTGCAGGAAGACCAGCGCGCCCAGCGGGGCGCCAGCGCGGCCGCGCACCGGGACGGCCAGGCCGCTGCCGGCGGGGACGGCGGCGGGCTCGTGGCGGCCGGGCTCGGCGACCTCCGGCGTCGCGGACGCGGCCAGGACGGGGCGCTCGCCGATGAGCGCGGGCGCGAGGACCCGCGCCCAGGCGGTCAGCGCGGCGGGGCCATCGGGGAGGTCGCCCGAGCCGACGCGGACCGCGAGGCCCTGCTCGCCCGAAAGCGGCGCCGGCTCGACGAAGGCGCCGTAGTGGGCGCCGGTCAGGTGGGTGGCCTCCTCGGTGAGGCGTTCGAGCAGGCGGGGCAGCTCGAGCTCGGCGGTGAGCGCCATCGCGATCTGGTGCAGGCGTGAGACGACCGCCCGCTCCTCCGCGAGGTGGCGGTTGACCTCGTTCAGGGCGCGCTCGCGGCGGTCGCGCTCGGCGGCCGCGCCCTCGAGGGCCTCGGCCACGCCGGCCACCTCGGCGACCGCGCGTGAGACCGGGGGGATCGGCTGCCGGCGGCCGAGCGCGGTGGCCGCGCCCGAGAGCGCGCCGATGGGCCCCGCGATGCGTCGGGCCAGCACCAGCGCGAGGCCGAGCCCGAGCGCGAGCAGGCCCAGGCCGCCGAGCAGCGCGAGCCCGAGCGTGCCGCGGATCGGCTTGGCCAGCGCATCCATCGGCAGGCCGACGACCACCGTCCACGAGGCGTTACGCGTCCGCGCGAAGGCACCGAACGCGGGCTCGCCCTCCTGGGTGACGTCCTCGAACACGTCCTCCGTCGCGCGCTGCGTCCGCGCGAGCAGCCGTGGCGTTGCCTTGCGGCCGACGTACAGGTCGGGGCTGCGCGAGCGGGCGATGATGGTGCCGTCGGCGTCGAGGACGGCGGCGGTCCAGCGGGCGGGGAGCGCATGGTCGTGCAGGACGCGGCTGAGCTCATCGAGATCGAGTGAGGCCGTGAGCACGAGCTGGACCGCGCCGCCGCGCACGACGGGCACCCCCACCGAGACCACGTTCAGGCCCGAGCCGAGCGCTCGACGGTAGCTGGACAGGGCGGGGCGCTTGGTCTCGACGACCTGCCGGAAGTAGGGCTCGTCGGCGAGCGAGTAGGACGGGCTCCCCGGCGGCGTCAGGGTGTTGACCATCACCTGGCCGTCGGCGCGGGCGACCGTGATGGCGGCCCAGGCGGGCTGCGACCGGATGATCCGTGTCGCGCGCTCGTGCAGCTCCTCGGGCGTGTAACTGGCGAAGTTGCCCGTGACGGCGATGACCTCGAGCCCGCTGACGACCGAGGCGACCTGGGTGCCCACGGCCGCGGCCAGGGCGCGCGAGGCCTCGCGGATGGCGGCGTCGATGTCCTGGCGCATCTCGAGGGACAGGAGCCGGACGACGACGCCCGAGTACACGATGAGCGGCACCATGGCGACGAGCACCAGCAGCGCGAGGTGCGTGCGGAGCCTCATACGCGGCGTCGTCGCCCGGTCGGGGCGCCGCGCGGGCCGCGGCCGAGGCGCACGTGGGCCTGGCCGGTCCCGGGGAGGGGCGAGTCTGCGCGGGGGCGCCCCCCACGACGCCGCGTTGGATGCATGGCGGGAGGATAGGGAAGCCGGAGGTCCTTGTCATCGGTTCGACCCTGGTGGCCATGACCCCCTCCGGAGACAGGCCTCGAGCAGGCCCTCGGCCCTGGCCGAAGCCCAGGCCACCGCCGTCGTCTCGGTTCCGGCCCTGGCCTCGGACGGGTTCACCGCGGCGGCGGCCCAGGCGTTCGGAGCGGCGGGGCTCTACGCACCATGACGCGCCAGGCGGGCGGCGGCGGCGGCGGCGCGAGCAGGACCGGCACCGGGGCCGGGGCGGCCGGACACAGGGCGAGGGCCTCGGACCGCTGCCGCGCCGTGGCCCACCGACAGCGCTGCTCGGGGGTCGCCTCGACCCGCGCCGTGCTCTCGTCCCCGTAGGCCAGGTCCACCGGGCCGGCCCAGGTCACCAGCGAGCCTATGAGCCACTCGGCGTCCTCGGGCGCGAGGCGACCGTCCGGCCCGACCGGCAGGCGCCGGCCGCGGTGCACCATCGCGACCTCGGCCGGGCACTGCCCGGAGCGTTCGACCCAGGCGTCGCGCTCGAGCTCGCGGACGTGGTGGTAGTCGTCCAGCAGGAAGGCGAGGGCGACGGTGGCGACGCCGTCGGCGAGCGCGAAGGCGCCGAGGGCCCACAGCGCCCCGGCGTCCACCTCGGCCTCACTGGCGCCCAGCGCCATGGCCCCGCCGAGCGCCAGCTCGCCGAAGCCGATGAAGCCGATGGCCAGGCGCCCGCCCGTGTCCACGCCGGCGGTGTGCGCGGTCACCGACTCGGGCGGGTGGTGGACCTGGACGTCGCACCGCACCAGGGGCGGGTCGTCGAGCACGCCCTCGAGCCCGACCTCGACCGTCGGGGCGCCGTGGGGCCGGCGCTCCTCCCAGGACGAGGTCGACACGCCGCCCGCGCCGGAGAGGTGGAGCAGGCCCTGGGTGGTCGCGCAGCCGGCGGCGAGCGCGGTCAGGGCGACGGTCAGGCTGGCTCCGAGGAGCGGAGCGGAGCGGGGGCGCGGCACGAGGGCCTCCTGGGCAGGTCCGGGAGGCGCGTCGACGCGGCGAGCGGGCGTCGCATTCAACGTCGATGGGTCACGGCGGCACGTCGGGTCGCTCAGTTCAGCGGCAACCCCGCGACACGGCTGAGGAAGTTCGCCAGCAGGCGCCGCCCGGCGGGGTCGGGGACGGCGCAGTCGCGCTCGGGGTGGCACTGCAGGCCATACAGCGGACGGTTGTCCGCGCGGATGATCTGGATGTGGCAGGGGTCGCCCAGCGCGAGCAGCCGGAAGCCGCGTGGGAGCGTCTTGACCTCGTCCACGTGCGAGGCGACCAGGGTGATCTCGTCGGGGAGGTCGGCGGTGAAGGGGTCCGGGTCGCCCAGCAGCCGGACGCGGACGTCCGCCTTGACCTTGGGCATGCCGGCGTAGCTGGTCGTGGCGGCCGGGACGCGGTGGACCGGGGCGACCGGCGCGCCGTGGGCGAGCGCCAGGGCCTGGTGGCCGCCGCAGATGCCCAGGGTGGGCCCGCGACGTCGGCGCACCCACCCGAGGAAGGCGTCGAACGCGGCGGGGTAGGCCGGGAAGGGCGTCTCGTTGGGGCCGAGGATGACCGCGTCGGGGCGTAGGCGCCGCACCACGTCGGGGGCCTCGGGCCAGGGGTGGATGGGCGCGTCGAGCCCCGGGACGAGCTCGCGGGTGACCCGCTGGATGTCGTGGCAGCCGTCGAGCATCCGCGGGTCGAGGTTGATGTTGACGATGACGACGCGGGGGGCGCGGCGCGGTCGGTCGCTCACGGGTGTCCTCCTCGTGGGGGCCAGGAACACGCCAGCGCGGGTGGTGAGTCCCGGGCCCGAGGCCTGGCGAGCGTGGGCCGCGGGCGGGCGCGGTGTCAAACCGCTGAAGCGGGAGCGGGCCGAGACGGTGGCGTGTGCCCCCGTGCGGCTCCGAGTGTCACCATTTGTGACGTGTTGTCACGAGGTGGTGCGCTCGGACGGCCCGCGCGTGCGTCGCAGGGTGGGGCGGGTCGGCGGGAGGCGTCGCAAGTCCGCGGAACCCGAGGCGCTCTGGGCGTTGGCATGGGGCGTGCTTTGGGGCGTGGCAGGGATGGGGCGGGCGGGTCCGGGCCGAGGCGGCGCGGACGGCGGCGGCCGGCAGCGGAGGACAGCGATGAAGACCAGAGGCGACGGGATCATGACGCGAGGGGCTGGGTGGGCCGCGCTGTTGCTGGCGCTGGGGGCTTCGGCCCCGAGCCTCGCGACGGAGCAGGTGCCGGTGTGCGGCGACGGCTTCAAGGCCAGCGGCGAGGGCTGCGACGACGGCAACACGCAGGACGGCGACGGCTGCGGGGCCGACTGCGAGGTCGAGGCCGGCTGGGCGTGCGCGACCTTCGACGAACAGCCCAGCACCTGCGAGGACTGCGCGACGTCCGCGGACGGACACTGCGACGGCTGCGACGGCCCGTGCCCCAGCCCGCTCGGCGAGCAACAGTACGCCATCGCCTACGACCCGGCGGTCTGCGGCGGCGGCGGGCCGCTGTGCCCGGACGGCGAGGCCTGCGCGGCGGCCGACGACTGCATGAGCGGCGTCTGCTGGAACGGCTGGTGCGCCATCCCGAGCTGCTCGGACGGCGTGCCGAACGGGGACGAGACGGACCTCGACTGCGGCGGGTCCTGCGCGCCGTGCGAGGCGGGGTTCGGGTGCCTCGGGGCGGACGACTGCGCCAGCGGGGTGTGCGAGGACGGGCTGTGCGGGGCGGGCGCCTGCGACGACGGCGTCGAAAACGGCGACGAGACGGACGTCGACTGCGGCGGGTCGTGCGCGCCTTGTGGGGTCGGGCAGGGGTGCCAGGTCGGGGCGGACTGCGACAGCCTGGTGTGCCTGAACGGCGCGTGCCAGCCGGCGAGCTGCGTCGACGGGGTGATGAACGGCGCCGAGACGGACACCGACTGCGGCAACGGCTGCGGGCCGTGCGCGGCGGGGCAGGCCTGCGGGGGGGCGGCGGACTGCGGCAGCGAGGTCTGCGCGGGCGGCGTGTGTCAGGCGGCGGGCTGCGGCGACGGCGTGCAGAACGGGGCCGAGACGGGCCTCGACTGCGGCGGCGGGTGCGCGCCCTGCGCGGACGGGGCGGCGTGCGGGGAGGCGAGCGACTGCCAGAGCGGCGTGTGCGTGGGCGCGCGGTGCCAGGCGGCGAGCTGCGGCGACGGGGTCGCCAACGGCGACGAGGCGGCGGTCGACTGCGGCGGAGCCTGCGCGCCTTGCGCGACCGGGCAGACGTGCGCGGCGGACGCCGACTGCGACAGCGGCGTGTGCCAGGGCGGCGGGTGCGTCCCGGCGAGCTGCGAGGACGGGGTGCTCAACGGCGGCGAGAGCGACGTGGACTGCGGCGGCGCCTGCGGGCCGTGCGGCGACGGGGCCGGCTGCGTGTTCGCGGCGGACTGCGGCAGCGGCGTGTGCGTGGCGGGCAGCTGCGCGGCGCCCAGCTGCGGGGACGGGGTCGTCAACGGCGGTGAGGCTTGCGACGACGGCACGAGCTCGCTCGAGGCCGGCCCCGAGGGCGGCGACGGGTGCAGCGCGAGCTGTGAGGTGGAGGCCGGCTGGACCTGCGCGAGCGACGGGGCCCTGGGGAGCAGCGTGTGCGTGGCCGAGTGCGGCGACGGTGTGCGCGTCGAGGGCGTCGAGGAGTGTGACGACGGCAACGGCGCGGCCGGGGACGGGTGCGCGGACGACTGCGTGGTCGAGACGGGCTGGAGCTGCGCGCCCGGCGCGGAGGGCGTGGACGTCTGCGAGCCCGCGGCGGCCGGTGCGGAGGGCGGCGACCGCGCGGCGATGAAGCGGCGGAGCGAGCGCTTCCGGGGCGGCGAGTTCGCCGACGACCCGCGGCGCGACGGCCGGCCGGCGGCGACCCCGCCGAGCGCGACGGCGGGTGTGGTGGCCCCCCACGTCCCCGTGGCGGGCGAGCTGGGTCAGGCGGCGGCGACGGGCTGCGCGGGCGGCGGCCAGGGACAGCACGGCGCGTGGGTGGTGGTCCTGCTGGTCGCCGGGTGGCTGCGGAGGCGGCTGACGGCGGCGTGAGACGCGCGCCCGGGGGCGGTCGACGGGGCCGGGTCCGACGAGGGTCGGGTCCGGCCTCGTCGTGTACGGGGCGTGGGGTCAGGCGGCCAGGAAGTCGGCGAGGAGCGTGGCGACGCGCTCGGGCTGCTCGTGGTGCAGGTTGTGGGCGGCGCCGGGGACGGTGATGACGCGGGCGTCCGGCAGCTGGGCGGCGCGGGCGTCGGCGTCGGCCGGCTTGAGGGGCGTCAGCTCGCCCCAGACCACCAGCGCGGGGCACTGGACGCGCCGCAGGAAGTGCGCGAAGCGGTCGGGGTCGAAGGGCATGGGCGCCGTCGTGCGGTGCAGCGGGTCGAACTTCCAGCGGAACAGGCCGTCGGCGCCAGGGGCCGAGGCGTGGGGGGCCAGCTCGAGGGCGAGCGCGTCGTCCATGTGCGGCGAGAGCTTCTTGAGGCGGCGGGCGACCCCCGGCAGGTCGGCGACGCCCGGCGGGGCGTGGCGGTCGCGGCGGACGACCTCTTCGACCCAGCGGCGGACGCGGTCGGGGGCGCCTTCGGCCGGGGAGGCGGTGGGGCCCAGGCCCTCGAGCAGGACCAGGCGCGAGACGCGCTCGGGGAAGGCGCCGGCGAAGTAGCTGGCGATGGAGCCGCCCATCGAGTGGCCGACCAGGGCGGCGCGGTCGAGGCCGGCGGCGCGCCACAGGGCGTCGAGGTCGAGGACGTAGTCCGGGAAGTGGTAGTAGCCGCCCGGGCCGACGTGGCCGCTGTCGCCGTGGCCGCGGTGGTCGGGGACGATGACGCGGTGGCGGTGGGCCAGCCGGCGCGCGATGGGGGCGAACGACATGCCCTGGTCGAGGAAGCCGTGGAGCAGGACGACCGGGGGGCCGTCGGGCGGGCCCCACTCGCGGGCGACGAGGGGGAGGTCGAGGGTGCGGTAGGCGAGCCGGCGCGGGGTGAGCGGGTCCGAGGTGGGCATGGGCCTCAGATGATCTCGAAGTAGCGGGCGAGCTCCCAGTCGGTGACGGCCGCGCGGGCCTGGCGCACCTCCCAGCGGCGGGTCGCGACGTAGTGGTCGACGAAGGCGTCGCCGAAGAGGGCGCGGGCCGCCTCGGAGCGCTCGAGGCGATCGGTGGCGTCCGACAGGCAGCGGGGGAGCGCGACCAGATCCTGGCCGGCGTAGGCGTCACCCGAGACGGGGGGCGGCAGCTCGAGCGCGTGCTCGATGCCCCACAGGCCGGCGCCGAGGCTGGCCGCGAAGGCCAGGTGCGCGTTCATGTCGGCGCCGACGAGGCGGTTCTCGACGCGCATCGCCTTGGGCGAGCCGCCGCGGATGACGCGCAGGGCGGCGGTGCGGTTCTCGAAGCCCCAGGTGGCGGTGGTCGGGGCCCACAGGCCGGGGACCGTGCGCTTGTAGCTGTTGACCGTGGGGCAGAACAGGGCCATCAGCTCGGGCAGCAGGTGCACGAGGCCGGCCAGGTAATGCCGGAAGGTCTGAGACATCCCGTCGGGGTCGTCGGGGTCGGCGAACACGGGGACGCCGTCGCGCCATAGGCTCTGGTGGACGTGGCCCGAGCAGCCGGGCAGATCCGAGGCGACCTTGGCCATGAAGGTGGCCATGACGCCCTGGCGCACGAGCAGCTCCTTGACGGCGGCCTTGAACAGGGCGGCCTTGTCGGCGGCGGCGAGGGCCTCGTCGTAGCGGATGGCGGCCTCGTAGACGCCGGGGCCGGTCTCGGTGTGGATGCCCTCGATCTCGAGGCCGAAGGCGTCGAGCTGGTCGAGCAGGTCGTGGACGAGGTGGCCGTGGGTGCTGGCGCGCAGGGCGCTGTAGCCGAACATGCCCGGGGACAGGGGCGTGAGGTGGCGGTAGCCCTTGGCGCGGACGGAGTGGCTGTCCTCCTTGAAGAGGAAGAACTCGTACTCGCCGGCCATGGTGGCGGAAAAGCCCATGTCGGCGGCGCGGGTGACCACGCGCTGCATGACCTGGCGCGGGCTGGCGGGGTAGGGCGACCCGTCGGGCAGCCGGAAGTCGAGCAGGAAGAAGGGGATGTCCTGGTCCCAGGGGACGCGGCGGAAGGTGCTGGGGTCGATGGTGCAGTCGAGGTCGGGGTAACCCGAGTGCCAGCCGGTCACCTGGACGTTGTCGTACAGCACGTCCGCCGAGTCCCAGCCGAAGACGACGTCGCAGAAGCCCATGCCGCCTTCGAGGGCCGAGGCGAACTTCTCGAAGGTGACGTACTTGCCGCGCAGGACGCCGTCGATGTCGAACCCGCCCAGGCGCACGCGGCGCGTGCCGTGGCCCTCGAGCTCGTGGAGGAGGTGATCGATGCGGACGTCGCGTCGCTGGGGGTCCATGGAGCCTCCGGGTGGGGCGTGCGTGCGTGGGCGGTCGGTGCGTGGAGCGTAGCAGGTGCGCGCCTCGTGACAAGCGAGCGCCGGATCCCGTGCAATAACGCGGCCCTTGCAAGCGGGGGCCGGATCGGGGAGATAGGGAGGGCCCGCGCGGGCGAGGAGGACGACGAGATGGGCGAGCCGACAGAGCAGGACAGCGTCAGCGCCCGCGCGTCGGCCGCGGACGGGGCGGGGGGGCGCGCCGTGGGCCGAGGCGGCTCGGGCGGCGAGGGCGCCCCGGCGGCCCGGGCGCCGTCCGCCTCGGGGATCGAGATGAACCAGCTGGTGCTGCCGCCCGACACGAACGTGCTCGGGACGGCCTTCGGCGGCGTCGTCATGTCGTGGATCGACATCTGCGCGGCGATGGCCGCCCAGCGGCACGCGCGCTCGGTGGTGGTCACGGCGTCGATGGACCAGCTCGACTTCATCGCGCCCATCCGGGCGGGCCACATCGTCAACCTGCGGGCGATGGTGAACTACTGCGGGCGCACGTCGATGGAGGTCGGGGTGCGCGTCGAGTCCGAGGACCCGCTGACCGGCGAGCGCGCCCACGCGGCGAGCGCCTACCTGACCTTCGTGGCGCTCGACGCCGCCGGCCGCCCGCGCCCGGTGCCGCCGGTCGCGCCGGAGACGCGCGAGGAGCGGCTGCGCTTCGAGGAGGCGCGCGCCAGGCGGCAGCAGCGGCTGGCCCTGGCCGCCGAGCGCCGGCGCCTGGCCGAGGTCCATCGCGCTGCGCTGGAGGGCGCCGATGCGTAGCCGCGCCGCTCGCCGACCCTCCGAGGGGGCTCGCCGATGCTCTCGCTGACCCCCTTCATCGGCTCGCTGCCGCCGGCCAGCCTGGCCACGACGGATCTGGCCCGCTTCGTCACGCGTGCGCTGGGCCGCCGCACGCCCGACGAGCTGGTCGCCGTGCGCGAGCTGCTGGCGGACAAGGCGCTCGCCGGCTACCCGGACGAGCTGCGGCCGGCCCTGCTGACGGTCGTCGAGCGGCTGCTCGCCGAGGCGGTGCCGCCCGACGAGCTGGATCCCGAGCGCGTCGAGCGCCTGCTGGCGAGCCGCGCGTTCCTGACGGCGATGGACCGCCGCCTCAAGCTGGGCCGGCAGCCGCTGCGCCCCGGGACGCCGGTGTCGAGCCCGCTGCGCGCCACCCTGGGGCGGGCGCTGCACGTCCTGCCGGGGCACGGGCCGCAGCTGGTGCTCGTCGCGCCCGTGGATCTGTTGCGCATCGGCCAACTCGGCTGGTCGTGCCTGCGCGCGCCCGCCCTGGCCCGGCCCATGGACGGCGACCAGGCCGAGGTCGTGCGCGAGACCTGGGCGCTCATCGAGGAGCGCTGGGGGTGGGACACGGCCGAGGGGCTGCCGCTGCGGGCGCGCTTCATCAGCGTCGCGTCGCGCCAGGACTTCGACGCGGCGCGGGTCGTGCAGGCGCTGACGGGGCTCGAGGTCGAGGCGCGCGTGGCCTTGTGGGACGCGGTCCTCGAGCACCTGCGCGACCAGGAGCTGGGCGAGGCGCGCCGCCCCGGGTGGAAGGGGCTGCACGCGCGGCTGGCGGGGCTGGGCCTGGAGGTGCCCGACGCGGAACTGCGGCCGCTGGTGGCCATCGCCGAGGCGGCGTTCCGCGCCTGCGCGCCGAGCGTCGCCGTGGCCGAGGGCCGGTGTCCGTGCACCCCGGCGGATCTGCGGGCCTTCGCCGAGTGGGCGGACGTGCCGGACGCGACCCGCGCGCGGCTGACGGCGCTGGCGCCCGAGGTCGTCGAGCACCACCTGCGGATCCTGGCCGAGCTCGAGGCCGGCCGGCTGGACGTCGCCTTCGACGACGACCTGCGGCGCGAGCTGCGCATCCTGCGCGACGCGCTGCTGCGCCCGCGGTATGGCCGCGACGCGGACGCGCTGTTCGGCGCCGACCCGCTGCTGAGGGCGCGGGCGCTGCTGGCGGCCGGTCACGACCGCGCGTGCATCGTGGCGGATCTCCGGACGCTGGCCGAGGAGGCGCGCGAGGCCGCCGAGCGGCGCCGACCCGAAGAGCGGGAGGCGACGCCGCCCGAGGTGACCGACGTGGAGCCGGGCACCGAGGCGGAGCCTGCCCCGACGCCGCCCGTGAACCCGTTCGCCGGGATGGGTGACGAGCCGCGCGCCCCGACCTCGCGCCCGATCACCGGCGGCGAGGGCGTCGCGCCGAAGAGCCCGTTCGCCGAGCCCGAGGCGCCGGCGGCCGCGCTGCCGCCGATGCCCCGTCCGCCGCCGCGCTCCCGGCCCATCACGACCCGCCGCATCGAGCTGCCGCCGATGCCCGAGCCGCCCCCGCCGAACTGGGCCGCGACGGGCCGCGCGCGCGCACGGACCCACACCCGCCCCGCCGGCGCGCTGCCGCCCCTGGGCGACACCCCGGTGCACGGCGCGACGCCCCCGCGTCCGCCCGCGACCCCGACCGCCCGGACCTCGCCCGCGGTGCCCGCGCCCGCCGTGGCGCCCACGCCGAAGGCGCCCCCGGCGGCCCGCCCGCGCACGACGCCGACGGTGCCGCTGCCGCCGGGCAGCATCCTGGACGGGCCCAACGCGCCGCGGCCGCGCCCGGCGACGGCCCCGCACCTGGTCACGCCGTCGCAGGCCAGCGCGTTCTACGAGTCGGCCTTCCGCGAGCTGCAGATCCTCGAGCGGGATCTGCTCGAGCGCGGCCCATGGAAGGCGGCGGTGGCGCGGGTCGCTACGCTCGAGCGCGAGGCGGACGGGCTGGCGGTGGCGCTCGGGCCGTCGGCGCGCTCGGGGGACCGGGACTTCCGGGTGGCGCTGCAGCGCGTCCAGCTGGTCCAGTCGTACCTCGGGCGCATCAAGCCGCTGCTCGAGGCCAGCCCCGAGCCGCCGCCCGCGACGCCCGATCCCACGGTGGACGAGCCGCCAGAGCCGTCGCCGGGCCCGGGTGTGTTCGGGCGCCTGGGGCGGCTGCTCAAGAAGGAGCGCGCCAAGGCCGACGACTGACGGCCGCGGCCGGGCTCACGGCGTGACGCGCGCCCAGCGGCCCAGCCAGTAGGCGATGCGGAAGTCGACGCCCGGCAGCAGCACGTCGCCGTCGCCGTCCAGGTTCGGCTGATAGGGGTTGGTGCGCCAGTGATAGTTGCTGGGGCCGCGGGTGCGCATCGGGACGGGCTCGGCGGCGACCAGGGCGCAGCCGCGACCGACGCAGCCGAGGACGGTCAGCGGCGTGCCGTCGAGCGCGACGCACCCGGGGGCGTCGACCTGGGGCGCGTCGCAGCCGCACTGGGCCGCCGGGCAGTTGACGACGCCGTGGCTCCAGTAGGGGGCCTCGGGGAAGTCGGCCAGGGTCTCGAGGCCCCGCGCGACGGCGGCGGCGTCGACGGGGTGGGGCGCGGCGCCGCCCGGGCTCAGGCCGGCGAGGCCGGCCGCGTAGATGAAGTCGAAGTAGGACTGCTTCATCTCGACGGGCTGGCGGGTGTCGCCCGGGATGGCGTACAGGCCGTGGGCCAGGGCGTCGCGCAGGACGGCCGCGGCTGCGGGGTCGTCCAGGTAGCGCAGGGCCAGCCACGCCGAGCCGAAGGCCATGTTGTAGTTGGAGAAGTTGGTCTCGAGGCCGAAGGAGACGAACAGGTTGTCGCGGGCGAGCTCGTGCAGGCGGCGCTCGCCGATGAGCTCGCCCTGCAGCCAGGCGTCCAGCTCGGGGTCCTCGGTCAGGTAGACCCAGGAGGCGACGAACCCCAGGGCCATCAGGGCGTGGAACCCGTTGCCGAGCCCGTCGAGGTAGAGCTGCCCGTCCAGGTTGTTCTCGTTGAGCCAGCCGTGGAGCGTCGTGCGGCCGTCGGCGTCGGGGATCTCGAGGTCGTAGCCGCTGGCGCGCACGACCTTCAGCTCGCGGGCGAGCGCGAGGCCGTCGGCGCGCAGGCGCTGCTTGACGGCGTCCGGGACGCTGGGGTCGTCGCGGGTGACCTCCCAGACGCTGACGAAGGCCGTGACCCAGCCCAGCATCATGTCGCGGCTGACCGAGTCCTCCCAGAGGTAGCCGGGGTGCTCTCCGGAGAGGTCCTCGCGCCAGGTGCCGTTGTTCTTGACCGCCGGCAGGGGCTGGCCCTGGTCGTCGAACAGCGGCAGGGGCTGATGGTGCTCGCCCCCGGGCAGGTCGGTCCGGGCATACCCGCGCGCGATGACGCCCGGCGTCCCGGTGATCGCGACGGCCCGGCGCAGCCCCTCGAGCCCGGCCAGCAGGTGGGCCCGCGCGCGGTCGACCTCGGCGGCCGGGTACCCCTGGTCGCGCAGCACGCCGTAGCGGAAGGCGTCGGCCGCGAGGCCCACCCCGGCGTACAGGCCGGCGACCTTGTGCTGCGCCGTGACGACGTCCAGCGCCGGCTTGCCGGCGAAGGCCTCGAAGTCCCAGGCGTCGTCGGCGGCCGCGAAGGCTTCGACCAGGGCGCGGTCCGCGGCGCGGTCGAGGGCTACCGACACGTCCGTGTTCACGCCCGTGGCGGCCGCGTTGAAGGCGCGCCAGACGCGCTCGTAGCGGGTGGCCTTCGCCTCGAGCACGGCGTCGAAGCCAGGCTCGCAGGGACCCGGGACGAGGTAGGTGCCGGCGTAGGCGCAGGTCGGCCCGGCGTCGGCGGCGTCGGCCACGTCCAGCTCGGCCGCGGCGTCCGCGTCCTCCTCGACGGCGCCGTCGGGTTGCGTCACGGCGTCGGCGTCCAGCCCGACTGCGGGTTCGGCGCCGCAGCCGCTCGACAGCACCCACAGACCCATCCCGACCACGAACGCTCTCACGCGACCCCCTTGTCCGGCGGGCGGAGCATAGCCTCCCGTGCTCCCGCTGAGAACGCGCGTCGGCGCCTCAGGAGCCGACCACGACCACGACGCGCGTGCGGGTCGGGTCGCCGGGATCGCGATACAGGCCGATGCCGATGCGGGCGTGCGGCGTGTCGACGATGGGCGCCGGCGCGTCGAAGGCCTCGAGATCGCTCACGGTGATGACCCAGGCCGCCGCGCCCCGGCGCGTCAGGCCGCGCTCGTCGGCCAGATCCAGCGCGTCGCGTGGGGCGGCGTCGGTCAGGGCGGCGGCCTGGGTCGCGACGCGCTCGAGGCGCGCGTCGGCGACGAAGCGCGCGTGCCCGGCGGCCGCGCGCGCGGCGTCGAGGCGCTCGAGGAGCTGGGCTCGCGCCGCCGCGGGATCGAGCGGGGCCGGGATCCGCGCGAAGACCTGGGTGAGCAGCCAGACGCGGTGGCCGTCGCGGCGCTGCTCGGCGACGCCCACGCCGACGTGGGTCATCGAGGGCGACAGCACGTTCCGGCGGTGCCCCAGGCTGTGCATCAGCGTGGCCTGCGCGTCGACCAGGCTGCGGTTGCCGGCCAGGTTCTCGGCCCAGGCGATGGCCGGATAGCCGGCGCGCCCGATGCGGTCGGTCAGCGATCCGGTGCGCGGCGAGTGGTGGCCGAAGAAGCCGCCGTCGCGCATGTCCTCGCTGTGGGCGCGGGCGATGTCGGCCAGGGCGGAGTCGTGGCGCAGCTCGGGCAGGCCGAACCGGGCCCGGTCCCGGTTGAGCCGATCCAGCGCTTCGGCCTCGGCGTCCCAGGCGTCGGCGATCTCGCGCTCCTCGGGGGGCCAGGCGCCCTCGAAGCGGTCGGGTGGGTCCTGCCCGACGTACAGCGCCAGCTGCGTCAGCGGCGACGGCCCGTGCGGGCCGGTGCCCAGGACCTCGACGTCCAGCCGCCCCTCGGCGCGAGGGGCCACGACGGTCGCCGAGAAGCGGGCGCCGCGCGCGGCGACGTCGGGCTCGACGATGGCGAGATCCGGCCCCATGGTGACGACGCGCGGCTCGCGCCAGCCGGGCGGCAAGCGCCCCGACACACGCACGCGCTGGCCGGGGGCCACGCGGCGCGGGACGGGGTCCAGCGCGAGGGCCGTGCGGCCGACGACGACCGCGATGACGCGCTCGGGCTCGGGCCCGAGGGCGTAGGCCTCGCCGACCCCGACCCGGGGCGCGCCGCCGCGGGCGTCGGAGCGGCCCATCAGCTCGCGGACCCGCGCCAGGATGGCCTCGGGTTCGAGCGAGCGGGTGACCACGAAGGCCTGCAGCACGCCCCACTCGGTGGCGCCCCGCGCCGTCGAGCATGAACTGCAGCGCGTCGCTGGGCGCCATGCGGCCGTGGGTCGAGTAGAAGACGGCCAGCTCGCGCGCGGCGCGGCCGAGCGCCGGGTCGAACCTGGCCTCGGCGATCGGGGCGAGAAGGTCGCGGTAGCGCTCGTCCGAGGGCGTCCAGCGCGGGTCGGCGTAGGCCTCGGCCGGCGGCTCGATCAGCTCGTGGAAGTAGGTCGCAGCGTCGGGTCCGGCGAGGTCGGAGGCCTCGTCAGCGTGTGCGGGCTGGGTCCCGGGGGCGGCCGTCGGCGTGGTCGCCGGTGGGAGCCTCGCGCCGGCGGTGGAGGGGGGGCGTCGGACGCGGTCGCCGTCAATGGCCGTCCAGGTGACCAGCGCACCCAGACCCAGAGCCAGCAGCCCCAGGGGCGCGCGGCGGAGTCGGGACCTGGAGCGAGGCGCGGACATGATCACCGTGGCGCAGTGTCGAGGCCTTCGAAACGAAGGAGCCCTCGCCACCAACCGGTGACGAGGGCCCTTCATTCATGCATGGCATGCGTTCGCGGCGCGAGCGCCGCGCGCGGGGACTACCAGCGGCCGCCGCCGCCACCGTAGCCGCCGCCACCGCCGCCGCCGCCGTAGCCGCCACGGCCACCGCGACCACCGCCACCACCGCCGCCGCCACCGGAGCGCTCCTGCGCCTCGTTGACGTTGAGGGTGCGGCCGTCGAGCATGGCGCCGCTCATGCGGGTCATCGCCGTCTGGGCGTCGTCCGAGTTCGCGAACGTCACGAACCCGAAGCCGCGGCTGCGGCCCGTGTCACGATCGGTGATGACCTTGGCGTCGGTCACCTCGCCGTGCTCCTCGAACGCGGCGCGCAGGCCGTGATCGTCCGTGTCCCAGCTCAGGCCGCCGACAAAAAGCTTCTTCGACATCTCTCGTCTCACTTGCGGCGCGCCGTAGCGGCGCCGACTTCGCACACTGCTCGCGGGGGGAGCCCACGAGCTCCGGCGGCCCCAATGGCCGCACGGGATCCGACATCCAGGTAGGCTGCCGGACGCCTCTCCGGGCGCAGCGCGTTCTTGCGCGACCCGTCGAGATCAACGAACCCAAGCAGAGGCACCTGGTTTTCCGTCGAGGGGCGTACCCTACGGACCTCGGCAGCGATTGCAAGGCGTCGGGCCCATATTTCTTTTGACGACCCCGCGACGGGCGGCCCATGGTCACCCCGCACTTCGCGACGGAGCCGCGTATGTCCTGGGTCCTCCTCGTCCTCGCCGGGCTACTCGAGACCGGCTGGGCCATCGGCCTCAAGTACTCCGAGGGCTTCACGCGCCCGCTGCCGACCGCCCTCACGGCCGTGGCGCTGATCGGCAGCATGTGGCTGCTGGGGCTGGCGGTCCGGGACCTGCCCATCGGCACCGCCTACCCCATCTGGGTCGGCATCGGCGCGACCGGCGCCGCGATCCTCGGCGTCGTCCTGTTCGACGAGCCCCTGACGACCGCGCGGGTCGTCTTCATCCTGATGCTGGTCGCGGCGATCGTCGGCCTGAAGCTGACCAGCGGGCCCTCGACGCCCGTGTGACGGACGAGGGCGGTCCTGTTAGGCTGCCGCGCCGTGGACGCCAACGCTCCCCACCGCCCGAACGCTTCCCCGGGATCCGCCGGAGGAGAGGTCAGACCGTCGGACCCGCCGGACGCGCGGATCGGACGCGTCATCGCCGGGCGCTTCGAGATTGTGGCGCTGCTGGGGCAGGGCGGGATGGGCTCCGTCTACCGGGCGCGGCAGCTGAGCGTCGGCCGCGAGGTCGCCCTGAAGCTGGTCCGCGCCGACGCGGTCGGGGACGCCCGGATCGCCAAGCGGTTCGCACGCGAGATGGAGGCCACGACGCGGGTCGCCCATCCGAACACCGTGCGCCTGTTCGACGTCGGGACCACCGACGACGGCGAGCCCTTCCTGGCGATGGAGCTGGTGCCGGGCGAGCCGCTGTCTGCGGTGCTCGAGCGGCACGGGCGGCTGCCGCCGGGGCGCGTCGCCTGGATCGGCCTGCAAGTGGCGCGCTCGCTCGAGGCGGCCCACGCGCGCGGCGTCGTCCACCGCGATCTGAAGCCCGCCAACCTGATGATCGGCGACCTGCCCGGGCAGCCCGATCACGTGACGGTGCTGGACTTCGGGCTCGCGCGCTTCCTCGAGGGCGGCGTGGACGGGCAGGGCACCGTGCTGACGCGCAGCGGCGCCGTCCTGGGCACCGCCCGCTACATGGCGCCCGAGCAGGCGCAGGGCCAGGCGGTCGACCACCGGGCCGATCTCTACGCCCTCGGCGTCATCCTCTACGAAGCCGCCACCGGCCGCCCGCCGTTCACGGCCGGGACGCCGATGGCGCTGATGTACATGCAGGCGCACGAGCCGCCGGCGCCGCCGCGCGCGCTCGCGCCCGATCTCCCGCGCTGGCTCGAGGCGCTCGTCTTGCGGCTGCTCGCCAAGGACCCTGCCGGACGCCCGCAGCGGGCCGACGAGGTCGCGACCTTCCTGGCGGCCCATTGCGGTGTCGGCCCCGACGGGCGCCCGACGATCGCTCACCGGCGTCGACCCGGCGCCTGGCGGAGCTGGCTGCTGGGCGCCGCCGTGGCCGCAGGGGTCGTGGGCCTGGGCCGCCTCGTCTGGCCGCTGCTGGCGCCCGAACCGCCGGCCACGCCGACGCCCGTCGAGCCCCGCTCGGCCATCGTCGACGAGCCCGCGCCTGCGTCGGTGGCTCCACAGGCGCCGGCGCCGCGGCCCTGACCGGCCCTCAGCCGCGCCTGCGCCAGCCGAACAGCCGCGCGAGCAGCCCCGGCGTCGCGGGCGGCACCCGCCCGGGCAGCGGCGGTGGCGGCGCCCCCAGCGCGCGCAGCGCCTCGGCCATGGCCCTGGCGGTCGGGTAGCGCTCGCCCGGCGCCTTGGCGGTCGCCCGCTCGGCGATGGCGCGCAGCGGGTGGCGCTGGAGCGGCCGCGGCCACGCGGGCAGCGGCTCGCGGAAGTGGCCCTTGACGATGGCGGGCAGATCGCCGCGGAAGGGCACCCGCCCGGTCAGCAGCTCGTGCAGCAGGACGCCGACCGAGTACACGTCGGAGCGGGCGTCGACCGGCAGGGCCTGCAGCTGCTCGGGGCTCATGTAGAAGGGGGTGCCGCCGGTGGTGCCCTCGACCGTCAGCTCCGAGACCTCGCGCGTCTCGGTCGGCTGCACCTTGGCGTAGCCGAAGTCGCACAGGCGCACGGTCAGCCCGGAGAGGTCGCGCCAGACCTCGTTGGTCGGGGGCGGGACGCCCAGGCGCCGCGCGACCTCGCCCGCGTCGGCCGGCGGGACCAGGGCCTCGGCCGGCGCCTCGACGAGGACGTTGCCCGGCTTGACGTCGCGGTGGACGATGGCCCGCGCGTGGGCGGCCTCGAGGCCGTCGAGGACCTGCACCAGCAGCGCGGCGGCCTCGCTGGGGCTCAGCGGGCCGCGGGCGTCGAGCAGCGCCTCGAGGGACAGGCCGCGCACCAGATCGAAGACCAGGTAGGGCACGTCCGGGCGCCCGTCGAACGTGGTCTCGCCGTAGGCCCGCAGCGGGACGACGTTCGGGTGGGCGACCTCGACGCAGGCCTGGGCTTCGCGCCGCAGGCGCTTTCTGAACTCGGCCATGGCGGCCGCCGACGGCAGCAGCACCTTGAGCGCCAGGCGCTCGTCGGTCTCGAGGTCTCGGGCGCGCCAGACGCCGCCGAAGGCGCCCTCGCCGATGGCCGCCTCGAGCGCGTAGCGGCCGTCGACGATCACCTCGTCGCCCGCTCCCGACGCCGCCCGAACCGCCCGTGACCGCTCCATCGTCCCCTCCTCACGCCGAGGCTAACACGACCGCCCGCGGCCCAGCAGCGGCAATCGTGGGGCCTCACCACAGGTGCTCGACCCGCCACAGCAGGGCCTGGACCTGCTCGGGCGTCTTCGCCGCGCACAGCTCCGGCGCCAGATCGTGCGTCGCCAGGCGGGCGATGCGGGCCAGCGCCTCGAGGTGATCGGGGCCGGCCTCGGCGTCGACCAGCACCACGGCGACCCGGACGGGGCGGTCGTCGGGCGTCACCAGCGGCAGGGGCTCGGCGAGGGTGACCAGCACCGCGGCGTCGGTGACGCCGGGCTGGGTGGCGTGCGGGACGACGAAGCCCGAGCCGACGAAGGTCGTCGCCTCGCGCTCGCGGGCCTGGAGCTGGCGGACGAGGGCGTCGCGATCGACCCCGGTGCCGTCGGGCCAGCGCTCGGCGGCGAGGTGGATGAGCTCGTCCATGTCGCGGCAGCGGGCGCCGAGGACCATGTGGGCGGGCGGCAGCAGCTCGAGCAGGCGGCGGCCGCGAGGGCGCGCGGTGTCGTCCGGCGCGGGGAGCTCGGCGTCGATGAAGGCCTTGATGCGCGCGATCTGGACCGCGTTGAGGTCGCGGCGGGCGATGTCGAGGAAGAGCGCGCCGGCCGCGGGGACCCGCTCGACGTAGCCGGTCACGGCGGGGCCGGTCTGGCGCGCCAGCTCGATGATGATGCGCCGGGGCAGGCCGAGGGCGTCGGCGATGGAGGCCAGCCGATCCGGCGTGGGAGAGGCGTCGCGGCCGGTCTCGATGCGGCTCAGGTAGGCGCTCGAGACCCCCACGCGCGCGGCGAGCTCGCGCAGGCTCAGGCCGGCCTCGGCGCGGAGCAGCTTGAGGGTCGATCCGAAGTGCATGGGGCCTCCTGTCTGACAAGTGGTAAGTGAACACTTAGCGCCGTGGGGGCCTTCCCCCAAGGCGGCGGTCTGGAACGCCACGGTTCGGGGGTGTTGCCGGTCGCCGGGGCCGTGGCCGGGGCCGTGGCCGAGAGCGTGGCCGTGGCCGTGGCCGGGACCGTGGCCGAGAGCGTGGCCGTGGCCGAGAGCGTGGCCGTGGCCGTTGGTCGTGGCCGAGAGCGTGGCCGTGGAGGGGCCCTGGGACCGGGGCGTTTCCGGCCGCCGGGTCGGGCGCTACAGTCGCGGCATGCATCCACTCATCGCGCAGTATCGCGACGCCGTCGCCGCGCCCCAGGTCTCCGCCGAGGCGCAGCTGGAGACGCTGCGGACGCGCGACCGGCTGGCGCGGCTCGAGGAGGGCTTGAGCGCCGATGAGCGGGTGGCCCTGGCGGAGGCCGACGTCGCGCTGGTGAGGGCGGCCCGGACGGTGGTGGCGCGGCTCGAGGGGCTGGCGCCTCTGTCGCGGCTGCGCCCCGAGGGGGTCGAGCCCCGGCGCTGGTGGTGGTGGCTGGACGTCGTGGCGCACACGCCGCTGGCGGCCGTCGAGTCGGGCCGCGCGCCCGCCCGACCCCCGCGGGGCAGGCGCGCGTCGGGCCCCGGCGAGGTGCGTCCTTCGCCGCGGTACTTCTCGATCGAGCGCTCGTTCCACGTGGGGGCCACGGGCGAACGGCGGCCGCGGCGGTGGCGCATCAGGGATGCGCGGAGCCGGTCGCCGGGGGCTCCGGGGGCGCCTCGTCGAGGGTGACCTCCGGCTCGGAGGGCGGGTCCGGAGGCCTCGGCAGAAGGCGCAGGCGCTTGACGCGGCCGTCGCGCAGCTCGGTGACCTCGAGGGTGTAGCGCGGGGTCTGTAGGCGCGTCCCGACGTCCAGCGGGGCGTCGGACAGGGCGTGGCGCAGCCAGCCGTCGAGGGTGTCCTCGCACGAGGGGGGCAGCTCCGGGCACAGGTCGAGGCCGTACAGCTCGGCGAGGTCCGAGAGGATCGCGCCGCCCTGGAGCTCGACGCCGTGCTCGGGGACGCCGGGGGTGCCGCGGCCCGAGAAGAGGCGGTCGACCAGCGGGCGGAGCTCGGGTCGGACGACGACGAAGAGGTGGTCGTCGGCCTGAAGGCGCGTGCTGCCGCGCGGCGGGATGAGCCGCTGGCCGCGGGTGACGAGCGCGACGAGGGCCCCGTCGGGGAGGTTGAGGTCGCGCACGGCGCGGCCGACGAGGCGGGTGTTCGGGTCGACGCCGTAGTCGATGATGTCGCCCTCGACGTGCTTGAGCGACGAGATCTCGAGCGAGATGGGTGGGGCGACGCGCTTGGGGCCGAGCAGGCGCAGCTTGCGGGCCAGCCAGCCCAGGGTCGAGCCCTGCAGGATGGCCGAGACGAGGACGACGAAGAAGATGATGTCGAACAGGCGGTGGCCGCCGGGCAGGCCGAGCAGCAGCGGGAAGGTGGCCAGCAGGACGGGGACGGCGCCCTTGAGGCCAGCCCAGGAGATGAAGACGAGCTCGCGGGCCGAAAAACCGAAGGGGGCGGTCAGGCCGAAGACGGCGAGCGGGCGGGCGAGCAGGATGAGGCCGGCGGCGACCAGCAGGCCCTCGGGGGCGGCGTCCATGAGGCGCGAGGGGAAGCTGAGCAGGCCGAGCACGACGAACATGGCGATCTGGCCGAGCCAGGCCATGCCGTCGTGGAAGAGGAAGATGCCGCGGCGGAAGACGAGGGTGGGGCTGTTGCCGACGACGATGCCGGCCAGGTAGATGGCGAGGAAGCCGCTGCCGCCGAGGGCCGCGGCGAGGCCGAAGGCGAACAGGCCGGTGGCGGCCGTCAGGACGGGGTAGAGGCCGGCGGAGTCGAGGCTGATGCGGTTGATGAGCAGGGTCGCGCCCTTGCCGACCGCGAGGCCGACGGCGGTGCCGACGCCCATCTGCATGAAGAAGAGCCCGAGCAGGCCGACGCCGAGGTCGGATTGGCCGAGCAGGACCTCGATGAGCCCGATGGTGAGGAAGATGGCCATCGGATCGTTGGACCCGCTCTCGACCTCGAGCGTGCGGGTCAGGCGCTCGTCCAGGTTCATCCCCTGGCCGCGGAGGACGGCGAAGACGGCCGCGGCGTCCGTGGAGCCGACGATGGCGCCGAGCAGGAGGCCCTCGAGGACCGGGAGGCCGAGCAGCCAGGCGGCGAGCAGGCCGGTGGCGAGCGTCGTGACGAGCACGCCGACCGTCGCGAGCAGGGCCGCGGGCCTCCAGACGAGGCGGAAGGCCGAGTAGCTGGTCCCGAGGCCACCGTCGAAGAGGATGATGGCGAGGCCGACGGTGCCGACGGCGTGGGCGAGCGCGTAGTTCTCGAACTCGATGCCGCCGACGCCCTCGGAGCCGGCGAGCATCCCGACGCCGATGAACAGGACCAGCACGGGCATGCCGAGCCGGGACGCGAAGCGGCTGAAGGCGATCGCGAACAGGGTCAGGACGCTGGCGAGCAGGATGAGGTTGTCGATGAGGAACAAGGGACGGGGCTCGTCGGCGGCGAGGTGAGGCTAGAGGCGAGCCATGGTGCACCAGGCGCGGCGGCCCGTCGCCGAAATGCGGCGATCGGACCCTAGCATGAAACGCTGGCGCGGGGCGTGGGCTCGGAGCGGCCGGGGACGAGGGGCTCGAAGAGGAGGGCGAGGCCAATGACGCCGGCGCAGCCGATGACGTTGAACCAGAGATAGCCGATGTCGGTCGTGGCGTAGAGCGCGAGCACGCTCGCCTGGGAGGCGACGGCGGCGAGGAAGACGGCGTGGCCGCGGACGTGCTTGATGAAGAAGGCGACCAGGAACAGGCCGAGCACGGTGCCGTAGAAGAGCGAGCCCAGGATGTTGACGGCCTGGATGAGGTTGTCGAGGAGGCTCGCGAAGCTGGCGAAGGCGAGGGCGACCAGGCCCCAGAACACGGTGAAGAGCTTGGAGGCGACGAGGATGTGGCGGTCGGAGGCGTCGCGGCGGAAGACGCGGCGGTAGAAGTCGCTGGTGGTGGTGGCGCCGAGGGCGTTGAGCTCGCTGGCGGTCGAGCTCATGGCGGCCGAGAGGATGACGGCGATGAGCAGGCCGACGAGGCCGGCGGGGAGCCAGTCGGTCACGAAGGAGATGAAGATGTAGTCGGAGTCCTTGGTCTCGGCCCCGGGGATGGCCTTGGCGATGACGCCCTTGGCCTGGGCGCGCAGGGCGTCGGTCTGGCCGGCGGAGGCGACGAGCGCGGCGCGGGCGGTCTCGAGGGCGGCCTCGTCGCCGGTCTGTCGCGCGGCGAGGAAGGCGTCGACGTGGGCGCGCTTCTGGGTCTGCGCGGCGTCCCAGGCCGACTCGAGGGCGGTCAGCTCGCCGGCGTGGGCGGTCTGGTGGACGCGGTCGACCAGCGGCTGGTTGAAGACCATCGGGGGCGTCGTGAACTGGTAGAAGACGAAGACCAGGACCCCGATGAGCAGGATGACGAACTGCATCGGGATCTTCAGGACGCCGTTGAAGAGCAGGCCGAGGCGGCTCTCGGTGATGGAGCGGCCCGTGAGGTAGCGGCCGACCTGGGACTGGTCGGTGCCGAAGTAGGACAGGGCGAGGAAGAGGCCGCCGGTGATGCCCGACCAGAAGTTGTAGCGGTCGTCGAGGTCGAACTCGAAGTTGACCACGTTCATGCGGCCGAGGGCGCCGGCGACGTCCAGGGCGCCGCCGAAGGAGACGTGGTCGGGCAGGTGGAAGACGATGACGAAGGCGGCGACGACCATGCCGCCCATCATGACGACCATCTGCTGCTTCTGGGTCTGGGCGACGGCCCTGGAGCCGCCCGTCACCGTGTAGAGGATGACGATGACGCCGATGGCGAAGATGGTCGGCTCGAGGGGCCAGCCGAGGACGGCCGACAGGATGATGGCGGGCGCGTAGATGGTGATGCCGGCGGCGAGCCCGCGCTGGATGAGGAACAGGAACGCCCCGAGCAGGCGGGTCTTCATGTCGAAGCGGCTCTCGAGGTACTCGTAGGCCGTCGTGACGCGCAGGCGGTAGTAGATGGGGACGATGAAGGCGCTGATGATGACCATCGCGATGGGCAGCCCGAAGTAGAACTGCACGAAGCGCATGCCGTCTTCGTAGGCCTGCCCCGGGACCGACAGGAAGGTGATGGCGCTGGCCTGCGTCGCCATGACCGACAGGCCGATGGTCGTCCACGGCAGGTCGTAGTTGCCGCGCAGGTAGCTCTCGGCGGTCGCGGCGCCGCGCGTCTTCCAGATGCCCAGCGCGACGATGGTCGCGATGGTGCCGACGAGGACGGTCCAGTCGAGCCCGGTCACGAATAGGCCTCGGTCATCAGCCAGAACAGGACGACCAGGGCGGCGAGCGTGCCGAGGACGACCAGGTAGATGTTGCGCCAGCTGCCGAGCAGCGGCGGGGCGTCCTCGAGCTCGGGGCGGGGCTCGGGCGGCGGGGCGTCGGGCTGGGGCAGCGTGCTCATTGGCTCAGCAGGTTGGCGAGGAGGCGGTAGGCCCCCGGGACGCCGGCGGGGAGCTGCCTGAAGAACGACAGCCCGGTGTAGACGAAGGTGCCCTTGCCGTGGCGCGCGACGAGCAGGGCGCCGCGCGACGGCTCGTCCCCCGCGTCCTGCAGCTCGAACACGGGCCGGTACCGCGCATCCCAGGTGGTCGCGAAGTACAGGCCGCGCTCCTGCACCCAGCCGTCGAAGTCCGCCGGGCCCAGCGCGTTGGGACCGGCGAGCAGCCCGTCCTTGGGATCCACGGGCGTCATGGCGGCGGCCTCGTCGGTCACGCGGTCGCGTCCGATCTCGATGGGCCAGGGCCCGAGCGGCGCCTTCAGCGGAGCGATGTGGTTGTTGGTCATGTACTGCACGACCAGGCGTCCGCCCTGCTCGACGTACTTCATCAGGCGCTCGTGGTGCGAGGCGAGGCGCGGGTTGGTGTTGTAGGCGCGGACGCCCACCAGGATGGCGTCGAAGCGCTCGAGCGGCTCCTTGGCGAGGCGCTCGTCGGGCAGCAGCGTGACCTCGAAGCCGACCGCGGCGAGGTCCTCGGCGACCGTGTCGCCCGGGCCCGGGATGTAGCCGATGCGGCGGCTGCGCGTCTCGAGCTGCAAGGGCACCAGATCCGCCTGCGCCGCCTTGCGGACCGTCAGCGGCGGGATGTGGTCGTAGGCGATGCCACGCATGGCCCAGGAGTCCTTGCGGCCGTTCAGCTCGACCACGGCGCGCACCGACGCCCGCTCGGAGGCCCCCTTGGGGGGCGTCACGCGGAAGGCGACGCTCGCCTCCGCGCCCTTGCTGGCCAGCTCGAAGGGGCGCTCGGCCGGCTCGGCGCGCCATCCGTCGGGCAGCTCGAGCCGGACGACCCCCTCCGCCGCGTCGCGGCCGGCCGCCAGCGTGACGCTGACGTCGCGCGTCTGTCCGTTCGGGAACATCACCACCGGGCGGTCCAGGTTGGCCGTGACGGCCGGGACGATCTCGAGGTCGCGGTACAGCTCGCCGCGCACCGGGTCGACCCAGGCGTACACGACCGGACGCGTCGTCACGAAGCGCTCGCCGCCCACCTCCCAGGTGAAGGCGACGGCCAGCGCCGGATCGCCCGACGGCCGGCCGACCAGCGCGCGATCGGCCACCGAGAACAGGCCGCCCTGCTGCGGGTCCCTCAGCCAGTAAGGCGTCGAGACCGGCGCCTCGGCCGGCACCGCGACGGTCGGGCTCTGCCCCACCGGCACGTTGTGGCCCAGCGCGGCGTTCACCTCGAGCACGTCGCCGCCGGGAAGGGTGACGCTGACGAGGCGGAGCGCGGCCGGCGAGCGGTTCAGGGCCGACACGCGCAGCTGCACGGACCCGCCAGGGACGGCCGCCGGCTCGGCCGCGCGCGCCTCGAGGTGCAGGCCCGCGCACGCCGCGATGAGGGCCTCGGTGTCGGCCAGCTTGGACGCCTTGAACGGGTTGTCGTCCGGCAGCGCCCTCAGCGCGGCGCGCACCTTCAGCAGCGCCGGGATGCTGGCGTGCGGCGCTTTGGCGTCGAAGCCGTCCCAGGCGGCCTTGGTCGCCTTCGCCACGGCGGCGGCGGCGCGCGCGTGCTTCGGCTCGCCCTTGGCGAAGCGTCCCCACGACAGGTCCAGGCCCTCGAAAGGCTCGGCCTTGGGGCGGGTCCCCGCGACGGGCGAGAAGTACTCGTGGCTGGTGCCGCGCTGCGCGGCGACGCCGAAGCCCTGGCTCTTGTGCTGGCTGCGGCTGTCGGCGGCGATCTCGCCCCACGAGCGGCCGACCAGCGGGTCGTAGCCCCCGACGTCCACCTTCAGGTAGCCCGACATGTCGGCGTCGGGCCCCAGGCGCCAGGTCGAAACGTTGTACAGCAGGCGATCGACCTTCCAGGTTCCGTACCGGGCCACCTGCTCGGGGAAGCGGCTAGGATCGGCGGCGGCCTCGAAGGCCTCGCGCGCCAGGATGGCCGACGCCGTGTGGTGGCCGTGGTTGGGCGGGCGCTCGTTGAAGCGCGTCAGGATGACGTCCGGCTTGAAGCGGCGGATCGCCAGGACCACGTCCTCGAGCACGGCCTCGTGGCCCCAGATCTGCAGCGACTCCTGCGCGCTCTTGGAGTAGCCGAAGTCGCGCGCCCGCGTGAACAGCTGCTCGGCCCCGTCGATGCGGCGCGCGGCGAGCAGCTCGTGCGTGCGGATGAGCCCCAGCAGCTCGCTCTGCTCGGTCCCGATGAGGTTCTGGCCGCCGTCGCCCCGCGTCAGCGAGAGGTATCCAGCGCGCACCCGTTTTTCGCCCACCAGCCACGCGAGCAGCCGCGTGTTCTCGTCGTCCGGGTGCGCCGCCACGTACAGGACGTTGCCGACCACGCCCAGCTTGCGCAGCCCCTGGGCGATTTCGCCCGCGTGCATCGGGCGCTGGGCCTGCGCGGAGGCCGGCGAGGCGGTGGCGATCATGATGGAGAGAGCCAATCCAAGCAGGGTCGTCGTTCGCATCGGGGCGGACCTTAACAGAACGATTGGGCAGGTGGGACCTTTGGCGCACCCCTCGGTGGAGGGCCGCCGGACCCCCACCAACGCGCGGTCCCTCCCGCGGGTTCACCGGGACCGGGTTTTCCGTGGTCGTGTCCTGAGGCCTTCACCCAACGTGGACCCGCCCCTTCGCTTACTGCTATGAGTCCGCGGCGATGGCCACCTCCTTCGCTGCCTCCTGGCTCTCGGGCGCTCCCAACGCCCACGCCTTCCTCCCCGACCGCTACCGCCACCCGGACGCCCGCGCCGCCGCCGCGGCCGCCGCCGCCCAGCGCGCGCCCGACCCCGCGCTCGTCGCCGCGCTGGTCCGCCAGAACGCCGCGCTGCCACCCAGCCCGGCCCGCGACCGCCACCTCGACGACCTCGCCCGCCCCGGCACCATCGCCGTCGCCACCGGCCAGCAGGTCGGCCTCTTCCTCGGCCCGCTCTTCACCGTCTACAAGGCCGCCGCCGCGATCGCCGCCGCCCGCGCCCTCTCCCGCGAGACCGGCCGCCCCTGCGTCCCCGTCTTCTGGCTGCAGACCGAGGACCACGACCGCCCCGAGATCGACCACGTCCTCGTCCCCCGCGCCACCGGCGCCCCGCTGCGCCTCGCGCTGCCCCCCGACGACCTCGACCCGCGCGTCCCCGTCGCCCACCGCCGCCTCGGCCCCGGGGTCCAGGCCGCCCTCGACACCCTCGACGCCGAGCTGGGCCACGAGCCCCACGCCCGCGCGCTGCTCGACCTTCTCTCCGCCGCCTACACCCCCGACGCCACCTTCCACGACGCCTTCGCGCGCACCCTCGCCGCCGTCTTCGCCGACGACGGCCTCGTCTTCCTGAACCCCCGCGACCCGGCCATCGCCCGCCTCGCCGCCCCGCTGCACCGCCGCGCCCTGCTCGAGGCCGGCCCGCTCTCCCAAGCCCTCGCCCAGCGCGCCCGCGCCCTGACCGACGCCGGCTTCGCCGCCCAGGTCCACATCCGCCCCGGCGCCCCGCTGGCCTTCTTCTCCCCCGACGCCGTCGACGGCCCCCGCTACCGCCTCGACCCGACCGCCACCCCCGACCGCTGGGCGCTCGTCGGCCACCCCGCCGACGCCACCGTCACCACCGCCACCCTGCTCGACGCCCTCGACGCCGATCCCCTCCGCCTGACCACCTCGGCCCTGCTGCGCCCCCTCCTGCAGGACACCCTCCTGCCCACCGCCGGCTACGTCGGCGGCCCCGGCGAGATGGCCTACTTCGCCCAGCTCGGCCCGCTCTACGACGCCCTCGATCTCCCGATGCCGCTGACCATCCCGCGCGCCCGCTTCCGCGTCGTCGACGACCGCGCCCGCGGCCTGCTGGCCAAGCTCGACCTCACCCCGGCCGACCTCGCCCAGCCCCGCGAGGCCCTGCTGACCCGCCTCGCCGCCCGCGCCGCCGACGACGGCTTCGACCCGCCGGACGCCGTCCACGACCGCCTGCTCGCAGCCCTCGCCCCCGAGCTCGCCCGCCTCGGCGCCCTGATGACCGCCCTCGACCCCAACCTGGCCAAGGCCGTCTCCCGCACCGAGGACGGCGTGCGCGACGCGCTCTCCAAGCTGGTCGCCAAGTACGGCCGCGCCCTCGGCCAGCGCGATCACGTCGCCCTCGAGCGCCTCGACCGCGCCCGCGCCTTCCTCCACCCCGACGACGCCCCTCAAGAGCGCGTCCTGGGCCTGCCCTACTTCGCCGCCCGCCTCGGGACGAAAACCTTCGCCCGGCTCGTTGTCGACGCCTGCGTCCCCTTCTCCGGCGAGCTGCGAGACCTCACCCCGTGACCGTCACCCCCGCCTACGGCTTCGACCTGGTCGCGTTCGGGCCCCACCCGGACGACGTCGAGCTGTTCTGCGGCGGGCTGCTCATCCGCCTGAGCGATCTCGGCTACCGCGTGGCCGTGGTCGACCTCACGCGTGGCGAGATGGCCACCCGCGGCACGCCCGAGACCCGCGCCGCCGAGGCCGAGGCCGCCGCTGCCGTCCTGGGCCTGTCGCACCGCGAGAACCTGGCGCTGCCCGACGCCGGCCTGCTGCCGAACGACCCCGACCAGGTCGCCGCCATCGTCGCCGCCCTCCGCCGCCTCCGCCCCGAGCTGGTCGTCGCCCCCTGGTCGCGCGAGCGCCACCCCGACCACGAGGCCGCCAGCGCCCTGGTCACCCGCGCCGTCTTCCTGGCCGGCCTGCGCCGCTGGTCCCCCGGACGCCCACGGGATCCCGGCGCCCTGGACGCGCCGCCCTTCACGCCGCGGCAGGTCCTGTACTACCCGATGCGCCACCTGGCCGAGCCCACCTTCATCGTGGACACCACCGAGGCCGCCGAACGCAAGCTCGCCGCCATCCGCTGCTACGCGAGCCAGGTCGGCCCCGCCCCCGGCGCCCCCGAGACCCTCGTCGGCTCGCCCCTGTCGCTCACCTCCATCGACGCGCGCGACCGCTTCTACGGCGCCCAGATCGGCGTCGCCCACGGCGAGCCCTTCGTCTCGCCCAGCCCCGTCGGCCTCGTCGACCCCGTCGCCCACTTCCGGGCCAACGCCCCCGCGCCGGCCGGCGCTCGCCCCCTCCTGTTCCCCGAGCGCCGATGACCCCTCCGCCGCTGCCCCCGCTGCCGCCCGGGCGCCTCAACATCGCCATCACCTGCTTCCCCACCTTCGGCGGCAGCGGCATCGTCGCGACCGAGATCGGCCTCGCCATGGCCAGCCGCGGCCACCGCGTCCACTTCGTCGCGCGCGACCTCCCGGTGCGCCTCGGCCGCTGCGTGCCCAACGTCCTGTTCCACGAGGTCTCCGAGAGCGACTACCCCGCGCTCCACCACAGCGGCACCTACGCCATCGCCCTGGCCAGCAAGCTGGTCGAGGTGGCCGGCTACGAGCCCCTCGACGTCCTGCACGTCCACTACGCGGTCCCCCACGCCACCGCCGCCTGGATGGCCTCCGAGGTCCTCGGCCCCGCCAGCCCCGCCATCGTCACCACGTTGCACGGCACCGACATCACCCTGGTCGGCGCCGACCCCGGCTACCTGCCCATCACCCGCCTGTCCATCCTCAAGAGCCACGCCGTCACGGCCCCCTCCGAGTTCCTGCGCGCCGCGACCCACGAGCGCCTGCACATCGACCCGCTGTTCCCCATCGACGTCATCCCCAACTTCGTCGACACCGCCCGCTACGCCCCCGACCGCGCCGACCGCGCCCGCCTCGACGCCCTCTTCCCCGCCGCGCCGTCGTCCGACCCGGTCCTCTTCCACGTCTCCAACTTCCGCCCCGTCAAGCGGGTGTGCGACGTGCTCCGCATCTTCCAGCGCCTGCACGAGCAGCACCCCAGCCGCCTGGTCCTCATCGGCGACGGGCCCGAGCGCTCGCCCGCCGAGCGCCGCATCCGCGAGCTCGGTTTGGCCGACCGCGTGGCCTTTCTGGGCAAGCAGGACACCTTCGCCCCCTTGCTCGCCGCCTCGGACGCCTTCCTGCTGCCCAGCGAGACCGAGTCCTTCGGCCTCGCGGCCCTCGAGGCCCTGTCCTGCGGCGTCCCGGTGATCGCCAGCGACGTGGGCGGCCTGCCCGAGGTCGTCGACCACGGCCAGACCGGCTACCTCGCGCCGGTCGGGGACGTCGCGGCCTTCGCCGGGTACACGCTGGACCTGTTGACCCGACCCGATCGCCGCGCCACCTTCGGGGCGCTCGCCCGCGCGCGTGTGCTCGAGCGCTACCAGCTCGACCCCGCCATCGACCGGTACGAGCGCCTCTACCGGCGCGTCACCGCAGGCCGCCGCGCCCCCTGATCCCTCGCCATCGCTGGAGCCCCCGTGAACCTACCCAAGCCCGGGGCGGCGCGCGCGTGCGCCTTCGTCCTGCTCGCGACTTCCGCTCTGCTCGCTGCGTGCGGCTCCGACGGCCCCGGCGCGCCCACCTCCGACGCCCCAGGCTCGGACGCCGACACCTCCGCGCCCGACCCGGACGTCCCCGACAGCGCGGACGACGCGGCGGACGCGACCGACGCGACCGACGCCGCCGAGGTCGACGACGGCGACGCGATCGGCTGGACCTCCGGCGACTTCGACGCCGACCTGTGCGCCCCGCTCGCCGCGCTGGCTTGCGCCCAGTCGGTGCCCTGCGCGTGCCCGCAGGCCCCCGAAGCCGACTTCGACGAGGCGGCGTGCCGGCTCGACTACACGGCGCGATGCCTCGAAGACGTGGCCGTCCTGGCCGGACACGTCGCCTCGGGGGCGCTGCTGTTCGACGGCGCCGCCGCGCAGGACTGCGTGGCCGAGGTGGCCGCCGGGCTCGGACCCTGCGAGCCGCCGAGCCTGTGGATGGGCGGCGTCGCCTGCGGGCGCATGCTCTCGACCCCGACGCCGGTCGGCCAGCCGTGCCAGGGGCCGGTCTGCGCCAGCTTCGCGGGCGAGTGCTTCGAGGGCACCTGCCGCCCGCTGCCGAACGCCGGGCAGGCCTGTCAGGGCGCGTGCGCGGGCGGGGCCCTGTGCCTGGGCGGCGTCTGCGGTGACCGGGTCGGGCAGGGCGGCGCGTGCCAGGCGGACGGGCAGTGTCAGCCCCCGCTCCGATGCCTCGCGGGCAGCTGCGAGCCGCTCGGGGGCCCCAGCGCGGCCTGCCAGGAAGACGCCCAGTGCGCCTCGGGTCACCGCTGCGAGGGCGGCGCTTGCGTCCGGGTCACCACCGCCGACTGCTCGAGCGACGCCGTCTGCGGCAACGCCGGCGTGTGCGTCGGCCAGGCCGGGCGCACGTGCGACCCGCTGGCCGCCGAGGGCGAGGCCTGCGAGTACGCCGAGCACTGCGATCCGGCGCTGTGGTGCGTGCCCGACAGCAAGACCTGCGCGCCCCGTCCCGGCCAGGACGAGGCCTGCGCGGACGGTGTGTACTGCGCGCCGGGCCTGGGCTGCGCCGAGCTGGACCACACCTGCCAGCCGCTGCCGGGCGACGGCGAGATGTGCGCCTTCGGCCCCGGCGGACCGCTCTGCGCCGAGCCGCTGGCCTGCGTCGACGGGCAGTGCGCGCCGCTCCCCGGCCTGGACCAACCCTGCGCGATGGACAACCGCTGCGCCGCCCCCTACGGCTGCGACTTCACGCCCGAGGGCAGCGTCTGCAAGGCGCGCCGGCCCGCGGGTGGCGCCTGCGAGGCCGACTGGATCTGCGACGACGGCCTGTTCTGCGACCACACCCAGAGCCAGTGCGCGCCGCACTACGCGACCGGCGCGGCGTGCAGCCAGGGCGGCGAGTGCGGCCCCGCCGGATCCTGCCTGCCGGACGGGCAGGGGGCCTTCGCCTGCGCGCCGCTGCCCGGCCTGGGGGACGGGTGCCTGTTCGACTGCGCCGAGGGCGCCTGCCGGTTGCACGTCGCCTGGTCGGCCTGCGCGCCGGCGGTCTGCGGTGCCATCGACTGAGCGGTCGTCTTCGAAAGGCCGAGGCCCCCGCGAGCGACGCTCGGCGAGGGCCTCGGGGCGTGGTCACCCGAGGGCGACTACTTCTTGTTCTTCCAGTCGGCCAGGGCCTTCTCGACCTGCGCCTTGTAGAAGAAGTACGAGTCCTTCTGGCCCAGGTCCCAGGCGACCTGGGCGAACTTGCGGGCGTCCTTGTACTTGCCCTGGCGCGCCAGGATGTCGGCCTTGATCCAGTTGTTGAACCAGGTCGACTTGATGGCGATCGACTGCTCGGCGTACTTGAGCGCGGTCGGCAGATCGCCCGCCGTGTCGGCCATGTAGCGGGCGGCCGCCAGGTGGTTGCGCCAGGCGTTGTTCAGGGCGGCGTCGATGTTCGCCTTGGCCTGCTCGGAGGTCTGGGCGAGCACCGGGACCGAGACCTTGAGGGTGGCCCACTCGAGGTCCAGCGTCGTGGCGTCGTCGGTCGTGTTCGAGAACAGGAAGGTCAGGCGCTCGCGGGCGGGGATCTCGGTCGCCGTGACCTCGACGCGGGCGGCGTCATCCTTGGGGTCGTACTGCTTGCCGCCCGAGTACAGGTCGGTGGCCTTCGAGAGGATGACCGTCCAGGTCTTCTGGCCGGGGATCGAGACGATCGCGTAGGTGCCGGCCGGGACGGGCTTGCCGCCGAAGGTCACGTCCTTGCTGAAGGTGATCTTGGTGGACGCGTTCGCGCCGGTGCGCCAGGGCTTGTCCCAGGGGACGAGGCCGCCAAAGATGGCGCGGCCTTTGACGCCCGGGCTCGAGTACTCGACCGTGACGTCGGTCAGGCCGACGCGCTGCTTGACCATCGCCGGCGGGCTGGCGGCGGGGAGCTCGAGCTGCTGGGCCGCCGCGGGCACGGCCGCGAGCAGGCAGAGGGCCCCGAGGGCGCTGCGGAGGGCTACCTTGTTCATCTTCGGCACGTCCTTGGACACGAATGGGGGTGGAAAATCGATGGGAGTCTATGAAGGCGGACGGCCGTGTCAATGCAAGGGCAGGGCGGGATCACACACCAGCGAGCCGCACCGGGGTCCGCTTGGCCCCCCACGCCCCCGGAGGCCCGTCGAAGACGCCCGCGAGCGCCTCGCCGCAGCCCTGGCACCGCCCGGCGGCGTCCAGTCGCCAGCGCTCGAGCTCGTACCAGTCGCGCTGGATGACCACCTCGCCGCACCCGTGGCACAGGGTCGCGTCGCCTTCGGGATCGTGCACGTTCCCCGTGTAGACGTGCCGGAGGCCGGCCTCGCGGGCGACGCGTCGCGCGCGCTGCACGGTCGCCAGGGACGTCGCCGGAACCTCGCGCATCCGGAAGTCCGGGTGGAAGGCGCTCAGGTGCAGCGGCACGTCCGGGCCCATGTGCTCGGCCAACCACCCGGCGAGCTGGGCCACCTCGGCGTCCGAGTCGTTGAGCCCCGGGATGAGCAGGGTGGTGACCTCGACCCAGACGTGCGTCTCGCGGGCCAGGTACTCCAGCGTCTCCAGCACCGGCCCCAGCTTCGCGAAGCAGATCCTTTCGTAGAACCCCTCGGTGAACGCCTTGAGGTCCACGTTGGCGGCGTCCATCGCCCCGAAGAAGTCCGCCCGCGCCGCCTCGCCGATGTACCCGGCCGTGACCGCGACCGTCTTGATCCCTCGCGCGCGGCAGGCCGCCGCCGTGTCGATGGCGTACTCCGCCCAGATGACGGGATCGTTATAAGTAAAGGCGACGCTCCGGCAGCCCAGCCGGCCCGCGGCGGCCGCGATGGCCTCCGGGGTGGCCGCGTCGCTCATCCGCTCGACCTCGCGAGACTTCGAGGTCTCCCAGTTCTGGCAGAACTTGCACCCCAGGTTGCAGCCGGCCGTGCCAAAGGACAGCACCGGCGTGCCCGGCAGGAAGTGGTTGAGCGGCTTCTTCTCGATGGGGTCGACGCAGAAGCCCGTGCTGCGGCCCCAGGTGGTCAGGACCAGGCCGTCGCCCTCGCGGGCGCGCACGAAGCAGAAGGCGCGCTGCCCGTCGTGCAGGCGGCAGTGGCGCGGACACAGGTCGCACTGGATGCGTCCGTCGTCCAACGCGTGCCAGTATCGGGCTGGATGGTTCATGCGTGACCCCGTAGGCTCCCGGGTCGGGAGCGAGGCCATGAAGACAAGCACCATGCGTCGTGAGACCACCCCCCAGCGACCGCAGCGTGCCACCACCGACGCGCCGCCCTGGGACGCCTTCCATCCCCGCTGGCTCGGGCCGCACCCTCAGGCGGGCGACGCGGGCGTCGTCGTGGTCCACGGCTTCACGGGCTCCGTGTGGGACGTGCTGCCCCAGGCCGAGGCCCTGGCCGACGCCGGCCATCCGGTCGTGGTCCCCTGCCTGCACGGCCACGACCGCGGCCCCGGCGGCATCCAGGGCGCGCGCCTGCACGACTGGCGCCGCGACGTCCGCGCGCCCGCCGAGGCGCTCTACGAGGCGACCGGCCGCCCCATCCTGGTCGTCGGCCTGTCCATGGGCAGCCTGCTCGCCATCGATCTGGCCCTGTCCGGCGCCGTCCCCATCGCCGGCCTGGCCCTGCTGGCTTCGCCGCTGGCCATCGGCCGCCTCTCCAGCGCCGTCGCCGCCCTGTCGGTCTCGCCCCGCACCCCCTGGGCCGCGTCCGTCCACTGGCCCAAGCTCGGCGGCTCCGACATCTCGAACCGCGCCCCGACCCCCGGCGCCCGCGCGACGCCCCTGCGCGCCGCCCACGAGCTGTTCCAGCTGCGCGACCACGTCCGCGCCGGCCTCGGCCGCCTGACCGTGCCCCTGCTCGTCGTCCACGGCCGCCAGGACCACACGGCGCCGGTCGCCGGCGCCTACGAGCTGGCCCACGCCGCCGTCGCCGCCCCGTCGCTGCGCCTCGTCGTGCTCGACGAGGGCTGGCACGTCATCACCCGCGACGTCAGCGCCGCCCGCGTCACCCTCGAGGTGCTCGCCTTCGCCGCCCGCGTGGCCCCGGCCCGCTGAGCCCGCTCGTCCGGGCCTTCGAAACGACCGAGGGCGGGTGCCCGTGACCTCCCGGTCCCGGGCCGCCCGCCCTCGGCGCGTCACCTCGGCGGCCGCCCTCCGTCAGCTCGGGGGCCGCGCGCGTCGGGTCAGGACTTGGCGAACACGACCCGCGCCTCCTGGCCCTGCGCGCACTTGAAGCAGGGCTTGTCCTTCTGGTTGAGGGCGTTGGCGTCCACGAACTTCGCCATGCACTCGAAGATCGGCATGCGGCGGGCGAAGGCGCGGCAGTAGAACGTGGTGGGGTTCTCGAACGACTTGGGCTGCAGCTGCATGGTGTGAACCTCCTCGCGACGGGTCCGGGTCTGGGATGGAGATGCGACCCGTTGCGGGCCGCCGGACCCTGCGTCAAGGTGAGCGGTTTGGGGGTCGTCCCTGTTGGAAGGGGCGGCGCTGAATAACCAATCAATTCTTTCGTTGCAAGGGGCCCCGCCGGGCTTTTCGCGATAACGCTCGGCTATACGCCGACGCCCCGCACGGCAGGCCGTCCTTGACGCGACGGGTCATGAAACCGGCCCCGCATGGCAGCGCCCGTCGCCGCGTCCATGACGCGCGTCAAGGCCGCGTCATCGCGCCGTCGTGATCGCGCCGCGGGGGCGTCACGGCCGACGCCCGGCAAACCGGAGCTTGCCCAGCCCCGCCGCCGGGACTATCTAGGGCGACCATCCCGTCCAGCACCCGGGCGGGCGCCGAGGCCAGCACCGTGCTCCATCTGATCGACGTCACCAAGACCTTCGGGCCGCGGACCCTCTTCGAGGGGCTGTCGTGGACCATCACGCCCGGCGAGCGCATCGGCCTGGTCGGCCGCAACGGCATGGGCAAGACCACGCTGTTCCGCATCATCACGGGCGAGCTGGGCCCGGACGGCGGGCAGGTGGTCAAGGGCAAGCACGTCCGCGTCGGCCACCTGCAGCAAGAGGTCGACGGCTTCGGCGGGCGCCCGGTGGTCGAGTGCGTGATGGACGCGGCCGAGGACATCAAGGCGCTCGAGGCCGAGCGCGACGCCCTCGAGCGCCGCATGGCCGAGGGCGCTTCGGACGACGAGACGCTCGAGCGCTACGCGGCCGCGCAGGCCCGCTTCGACGCGCTGGGTGGCTACCAGCTGGACGCCGAGGCGCGGCGCATCCTGGCGGGGCTGGGCTTTTCGGACGCGAGGATGGACGGCCCCGCGAGCGCCCTGTCCGGCGGCTGGATGATGCGCGTGTCCCTGGCGCGCCTGCTGCTGGCCAAGCCCGACCTCCTGCTGCTCGACGAGCCCACCAACCACCTCGACCTCGAGACCCTGGTCTGGTTCGAGCAGTACATCCAGGACTACCCGGGCACCCTGGTCGTCATCAGCCACGACCGCTACCTGCTCAACCGCATCGCGACGCGCATCGCCGACCTCACGCCGCGCGGCGTCGATCTCTACACCGGCAACTACGACGCCTTCGTCGCCCAGCGCGACGAGCGCCTGGCGCAGCTCGAGGCCGCCGCCGCCAACCAGGCCAAGCAGATCGCCCAGACCGAGCGCTTCATCGAGCGCTTCCGGGCCAAGAACACCAAGGCCACGGCGGTCCAGTCGCGCATCAAGCAGCTCGACAAGCTCGAGCGCATCGAGGTCCCGGTCACCGAGGCCAAGGCCATCCGCTTCCGCTTCCCGCAGCCCGAGCGCAGCGGCAAGGACGTCGTCACGCTGACGGGCGTCTGCAAGCGCTACGGCGAAAACGTCGTCTACGACGGCCTGGACCTCGTGCTCCGGCGCGGCGAGCGCATCGCCCTGGTCGGCCCCAACGGCGCGGGCAAGTCGACGCTGCTCAAGCTGGTCGCCGACGCCATCCAGCCCGACGGCGGCGTCATCGCGCTGGGCCACAACGTCCGGCGCGGCTACTTCGCCCAGCACCAGACCCTCGCCCTCGACGACCGGCGCACCGTGCTCGCCGAGATGGAGTCGGCGTCCGACAACGAGACCTTCCCGATGTGTCGGGGGCTGCTCGGGGCCTTCCGCTTCTCGGGCGAGGACGTCGAAAAGAAGGTGTCCGTGCTCTCCGGCGGCGAAAAGGCCCGCCTCGCGCTCGCCAAGATGCTGCTGCGCCCGGCGAACCTGCTGCTGCTCGACGAGCCGACCAACCACCTGGACATGGACAGCCGCGCCGTGCTCGAGCAGGCCCTGGCCGACTTCGACGGCACGCTGGTCATCATCAGCCACGACCGCCACTTCATCAACGCGGTCGCCAACCTGGTGCTCGAGGTCACGCCCGCGGGCATCCGCCGCTTCGAGGGCAACTACGACTACTACCGCTTCAAGCGGCAGCAGCCCGAGGCGGCCCCCGAGGCGGCCCGCGGCGCCGCGGCCCCTGCGGACGCCGGCGACCTGGCCGAGCGCTCGAACGCCGCCCGCAAGGAGAAGAAGCGCCTCGAGGCCGACCTGCGCAACCAGTTCCACCGCGACACCAAGCGGCTGCGGGACGAGCACGCCAAGGCCGAGGCCCGCATCACCGAGGTCGAGGCCGAGCTGACGCGCCTGCAAGGCGAGATGCTCGACCCGGCGTTCTACGACGACCCGGCCCGCATGCGCGCGGCCTACGAGCGCAAGGCCGCGCTCGAGGCCGAGCAGGAAGACCTGATGTGGCGCTGGGAGGATCTGGCGACGCGGCTAGAGGCCGCCGAGGCCGATCTGAAAGCCCGCCTGGAGGCGCTCGCATGACCCGACCCCTGTCCCACGACAAGTCCGCCGAGGCCTTCGAGGCCGCGCGCGTCCGCATGCCGGGCGGCGTCAACAGCCCGGCGCGCGCCTGCCGCTCCGTCGGCGCCGACCCCATCTTCGTCGCCGGCGGCGCCGGGCCGTGGCTGGTCGACGAGGACGGCAACCGCTACCGCGACTACGTCGGCGCGTTCGGCCCGCTCATCCTCGGTCACCGTCACCCCGAGGTCGTCGCCGCCCTCGAGGCCCAGCTCGCGCGCGGCTGGGGCTACGGCGCGCCGACCGTGGGCGAGACGGCCCTGGCCGAGCACATCGCCGCCGTCGTCCCCGGCATCGAGCGCCTGCGCCTGGTCAGCTCGGGCACCGAGGCCACCATGAGCGCCCTGCGCGTCGCCCGCGGCTTCACCCGGCGCGATCGCATCCTGAAGTTCGAGGGCTGCTACCACGGCCACGCCGACGCCCTGCTGGTCAAGGCCGGCAGCGGCGCCTTGACCCTGGGCGCGCCCGACTCGGCCGGCGTCACGCGCGGCGCGGCGGCCGACACCCTGGTCGCCCCCTACAACGACCTCGACGCCGTCCGGGCGCTGTTCCAGCAGCACCCGGACGAGATCGCCGCCGTCATCCTCGAGCCGGTCGTCGGCAACATGGGCGTCGTCCCGCCGCTGCCCGGCTTCCTCGAGGGGCTGCGCGAGCTGACGCGCGACCACGGCGCCCTGCTCATCTTCGACGAGGTGATGACCGGCTTCCGCGTCCACATGGGCGGCGCGCAGGCCCTGTACGGCGTCACCCCCGACCTCACGTGCCTGGGCAAGATCGTCGGCGGCGGCCTGCCGACCGGTGCCTTCGGCGGGCGCGCCGACGTCATGGGCGTGGTCGCCCCCGAGGGGCCGGTCTACCAGGCGGGCACGAACTCGGGGAACCCGCTCAGCGTCGCCGCCGGCGCCAAGACGCTCGAGGTCCTCGAGCGCGACCGCCTGCACGAGTGGCTCGAGACCCTCGGCGCGCGCCTTCAGGCCGGCCTCGAGGACGCGCTGGCCCAGACGGGCGTCACGGGCTGCGTGCAGCGAGTCGGCTCCATGCTGACGCTCTTCTTCGCCGAGGGGCCCGTGCGCCGCCTCGACGACGTCCCGCCCGACGCGCCGGCCCGCTTCGGCGCCTTCTTCCGCGGCATGAGAGAGCGCGGCGTGCTGTTGCCGCCCAGCCAGTACGAGGCCTGGTTCATCTCGGCGGCCCACGAGACCGCCGACATCGACGCCACGGTCGAGGCCGCCCGAGAGGTCCTCTCGGCCATGGCCTGAACCCCCCGGACGGGCCCGTCCGGCCAGCGCGCGCGAGCGCGATAGCCTTGACTGCCCGGGGGCTTGGTGATAACCCCCGCTCGCGACTTGGCGAGGTGGTAAGCAGATGCTCGAGCACTACGAGCCCTATGTCCCAATCCTCCTGCTGACGCTCGTCGTCGCGGGCATGGCGGCGGTCATCCTGCTGCTGAACTACATGCTCGGCCCCAAGCGGCCGACGCGTGAGAAGGGCATCCCCTACGAATCCGGCGTGGACCCGGTCGGCTCGGCGCGCCATCGCTTCAGCGTCAAGTTCTACCTGACCGCCATCCTGTTCCTGGTCTTCGACCTCGAGGTGGTCTTCGTGCTGCCCTGGGCGGCGAACTACCGGGGCTTCCTGATGGACCCGGAGTTCGCGGGCGTGGCGTTCTGGGGGATGGGCTTCTTCGTGCTCGTGCTGGCCCTGGGCCTTCTGTACGAGTGGCGCCGCGGCTCCCTCAATTGGGAATGACCCCGCACCCGCACCCGCACCGGTACCCGCGCTCGCGGCCTGTCCGGATGGAGTCGAATCGATGAGCCAAGCGGTCGTGCAGGCCATCAAGGCCCGTTTCCCCGACGCCGTGGTCGCCACCCACGCCTGGCGCGGCGACGACACCGTCATCTTGAAGCGCGAGTCCCTCGTCGACGTGTGCCGGTTCCTCAAGACGGACCCCGCGATGGACTTCAACCTGCCGGTCGACGTCTGCGGCGTCGACTACCTGGGCAAGAAGGAGCCGCGCTTCGAGGTGGTCTACCACTTCTACAGCATCGACAAGCGGCACCGCATCCGCCTCAAGGTCGAGGTGGACGAGGACGACTGCTGGGTCCCCTCGGTCATCGGCGTCTGGAAGGGCGTCGATTGGTTCGAGCGCGAGGCCTGGGACATGATGGGCATCCGCTTCGAGGGCCACCCGGATCTGCGCCGCATCCTCATGTACGAGGAGTTCGAGGGGCACCCGCTCCGCAAGGACTACCCCCAGCGCGGCTACCAGCCCCTCATGCCGATGCCGACGCTCGCCAGCGAGACGCCGGAGTAGGCGGAGAAACGCATGACCAACATCGTGCTCAAGCAGAAGGGCGACGACCTCCTCCACACCGAGTACATGACCCTGCACATGGGCCCGTCGCACCCCGCGACCCACGGCACCGTGCAGTTCGTCCTGACGCTCGATGGCGAGACGGTCGTCGACTTCGACGCGAAGATCGGCTACCTGCACCGCGGCTTCGAGAAGATGAGCGAGGTCTGCACCTACAACCAGGTGCTGCCCTATACGGACCGGCTCAACTACGTCTCGCCGCTGTGCAACAACGTCGGCTGGTCCCTCGCGGTCGAAAAGGCGCTCGGCATCGACGTGCCCGACCGGTGCAAATACATCCGGATGATCATCAGCGAGATGAGCCGGGTGACCGACCACCTGACGGCCATCGGCGCCGGCGCGCTCGAGCTCGGCGGCTTCACGCCGTTCTTGTACGCCATCCAGGCGCGCGAAGAGCTGTGGGACGTCATCGAGGAGCTGACCGGCGCCCGCCTGACGACGAACTACACCCGCGTCGGCGGCCTGCGTCACGACCTGTACCCGCACTTCCCCGAGCGCTTCGCCAAGACGCGCGCCGAGGTCGAGCGGCTCATGGTCGACGTCGACAAGCTCCTCACCCGCAACCGCATCTTCTACGACCGCATGGCGGGCACCGGCGTCATCACCGCCGCCGAGGCCATCGAGCACAGCTGGACAGGGCCGTGCCTGCGCTCGACGGGCGTCGACTACGACGTCCGCACGCACGCGCCGTACCTCTTCTACGACCGCGTCGAGTTCGACGTCCCGGTCGGCACGCGCGGCGACAACTACGACCGCTACCTCGTGCGCCAGGAAGAGATCCGCCAGTCCTTCCGCATCATCGAGCAGTGCCTGGCCCAGATGGAGCCGGGCCCCATCAACGTCGATGACTGGACGGTGGTGCTGCCCCCCAAGGAGCAGGTCTACAACTCCATCGAGGGGATGATCGCCCACTTCAAGATCATCATGGAGGGCGTCCACGTCCCCTCGGGCGAGGTCTACAGCTACACCGAGGCCGGCAACGGCGAGCTCGGCTTCTACATCGTCTCGGACGGCTCCGGCCGGCCCTGGCGCGTGAAGTGCCGCCCGCCGTGCTTCGCCATCATGCAGGCGCTCAAGCCCATGGTGGTCGGCTCGCTGCTCGCCGACATCATCCCGACGTTCGACACCATCAACATGATCGGCGGCGAGATCGACCGCTGATGCGGTCCCTCGCCCTGTTCGGGAGCTGCCGATGCCGACCCTGAAGATCGATGGCCAGGAGATCACGGTCGACCGCGGGACGACGATCCTGCAGGCCGCGATGCAACTCGGCATCGACGTCCCCACCTTCTGCTACCACCCCGGTCTCAGCATCGCGGCCAACTGCCGCATGTGCCTGGTCGAGACGAACAAGGCCCCCAAGCCGCTGCCGGCGTGCCACGCGCAGGTCATGGACGGCATGGAGGTCCAGACCCAGAGCGAGCGCATCAAGAAGGTGCGCGCCGCGGTGCTCGAGTTCATCCTGCTCAACCACCCGGTCGACTGCCCCATCTGCGACCAGGCGGGCGAGTGCGTCCTGCAGGACCACTACTTCAAGTACTCGGCGGAGCCCAGCCGCCTGACGATGAAGAAGGTCCACAAGGCCAAGGCCAAGATCCTCGGGCCGGACGTCATCCTCGACGCCGAGCGCTGCATCCTGTGCACGCGCTGCATCCGCTTTTGCGACGAGGTCGCGAAGAACAGCCAGCTCGAGATGATGCAGCGGGGCGAGAAGACCGAGATCACGACCTTCCCCGGCAAGCAGCTCGACAACCCCTACGCGGGCAACACCGTCGACATCTGCCCGGTGGGCGCGCTGACCAGCCGCGACTTCCGCTTCAAGACGCGCGTGTGGCTCTTGCAGTCGGCCGAGAGCGTCTGCCCCGAGTGCGCGCGCGGCTGCAAGATCCGCATCGACACCTTCGAGAACGTGCCGCGGCGCTACAAGCCCGTCTACAACCCCCAGGTCAACGACTGGTGGATGTGCGACAAGGGCCGCCTGAGCTACCGCGACTACCTCGACGGCCGCATAGAGGGCCCGCTCGCCACCGTGAACGGCAAGCGCGCCCTGTCGACGGTGGCCCAGACGGTCGAGGCCGCCGCCGACGCCCTGCAGCAGGCCGGACCCAGCGGCGTGGCGGTCATCGCCAACCCGTGGTGGACCAACGAGGACGCCTTCCTGGTCGCGCAGCTGCTGACCGGCCCGCTCCGCGGCGCCAAGGTGTACCTGGGCGGCCGCGCCGAGGGCGAGGGCGACGACATCCTCATCCAGCCGGACAAGAACCCGAACACCCGCGGCGTCCGCACCATCTTCGAGGCCGCCGGCGTCCCGCTCCAGCCGCTGGCCGCCTTCACCGGCCAGGGCGTCAAGGCCGCGCTCGTCTTCGGCGACGAGCACGCGCTGACCGAGGCGCAGCTGACGGCCCTGTCCAAGGTCCCGAACCGCCTGGTCGTCGGGCAGTTCAAGCGGCCCGTCTGGGAGCTGGCGACCGTCTTCATGCCGGGCCGCCTGCACTGGGAGAAGGCCGGCACCTTCACCAACTTCCAGGGCGTCGTGCAGCGCATGGACCAGGCGGTCAAGGCCGCCGCCACCTGCAAGAGCGACGGCTGGTACGCGATGAAGATCGCCCAGCGCCTGGGCTCCCAGGTCGCCTTCTCCAGCCCGCTCTCCATCTTCACGGCCCTCGCCAAGGCCGTCCCCGCCTTCGCCGGCATGGACTGGGGCCGCCTCGGCGCCCACGGCGTCCTGCTCGGCCACGGCGTAGCCCCCTCCACGCCCGGTGACGCTCCGGTGTCGCCCCCGCCCGTCCCCTAGGAGCTCTCCATGAGCGCTCTCGAAGTGGCCCTGTGGTCGCTGCTCAAGTTCGCGGTCATCGTCCTCGGCTTCGTGATGATCGTCGCGACGCTGCTGACGATGATCGAGCGTAAGCAGTCCGCCTTCATCCAGAACCGCGTCGGCCCCAACCGCGCCTTTCTGTGGGGCAAGGGCTTCGCGCCGCGCCTGAGCGCCTTCGTCGGGCAGATCATCGCCGACGCCTTGAAGGTCCTCGTCAAAGAGGACTTCGAGCCGCCGATGGCCAACAAGTGGCTGCACCGCATCGCGCCGGCGCTGGCCCTCATCCCGGCCATGCTGGTCTGGCTGGTCATCCCGTTCGGCCCCGGCCCGGTCCCGGGCGCCGAGGGGCACAACTACTTCCTCATCGCGGACCTCAACGCGGGCGTCCTGTTCATCTTCGCCATCGCCTCGCTGGGCGTGTACGGCGCCACCATCGGCGCCTGGGCCTCCAACTCGCTGTACTCGCTGCTCGGCGGCCTGCGCACCGCCGCCCAGATGATCAGCTACGAGGTCACCCTCGCCCTGAACCTCGTCGGCATCTTCATGATCTTCGGCTCCTTCCAGATCAACGACATCATCTGGGGGCAGGGCCACCACATCGGCGGCTGGCTGCCGATGTGGGGCATCTTCGTCCAGCCGCTCGGCTTCATCCTCTTCCTCACGGCGGCCATCGCCGAGACCAAGCGCCCGCCCTTCGACCTCCCCGAGGCCGAGAGCGAGCTGGCCGCGGGCTACTTCACCGAGTTCTCGGGCATGCGCTTCGCGGTCTTCAGCCTCGGCGAGTTCATCGGCATCATCATGACGGCCGCCATCGCGGCGACGCTCTTCCTCGGCGGCTGGCAGATCCCCTGGGTCGAGACCCCGGTCGACGCGACCGGCAACCCCGTCCTCGGCTGGATCACCGTCGCTCAGGTCGGATTCTTCCTGCTCAAGGTGCTGTTCATGGTCTGGCTGCAGAACCAGATCCGCTGGACGCTGCCGCGCTTCCGCTACGACCAGCTGATGAAGCTCGGCTGGGTCTACCTCCTGCCGCTGTCGCTCGCGAACCTGTTCATCACCGCCGCCGTCATGTACGCGCTCGCTTAACGAGGTCCCCGCCATGGCAACCATCACCGTCAAGCGCCCGGACCTGAACACGGCCGAGAAGGTCTTCCTCCCCGAGGTCGCCAAGGGCGTCGCCCTGACCACCCGGCAGCTGGTCAAGAACCTCTTCGGCCGCAAGAAAGACATCGCGACGCGGCAGTACCCCGAGGTCAAGAAGCAGTACCCCGACCGCTTCCGCGGCCGCCACCGCCTCATGCGCCGCGAGGACGGCCAGGTCCGCTGCGTCGCCTGCATGCTCTGCTCGACCGCCTGCCCGGCCAACTGCATCCACATCGTCGCCGGCGACCACGACGACACGGGCATCGAGAAGTACCCGGTCTCCTTCGAGATCGATCTCCTCGTCTGCATCTACTGCGGCCTGTGCGAAGAGGCCTGCCCCTGCGACGCCATCCGCATGGACTCGGGCAAGCACCCCATGCCCTCCTTCAGCCGCGACAAGCAGCGCATCCGCAAGGTCCAGCTGCTCGACGAGGGCTCGCTCTCCATCGCCAAGCAGGGCGGCACGCACAAGTAGGGCAGGCAGCCCCGGGCCTTGCCCTGGGCCCCTCGGCACCCGAGCACTCGAGCTGCCGTGGGTGCGCTTCGTAGGCGGGCTAGACTCCCAGGGTTGGGTCGGGCTCAGGCACAGGTAGCCTCCGCTCCCGGCGGCCTCGAGGGTTTTCTCCCCCTTGGCCGACCTGGCGGCCGGCCAATTCCTCGCGGACGAGAAAACCCTCGACCCCGCCGTCCGCTTCGGCTGGGGGGCTGATACGCCCGGAAGGGGACCTTCCGGGCCGCAACGCGTCCCGGTCGGCAGCCCACGCCCTTGGCGAGGCTGATAGCCCAGGGCTATCAATCGCTCGCCAGCCTGACCTTCCCGCAGCCGCCTCAGCCCACCCAGTCCCGGCCGTCCGCCCCGGGACGGAGACCCTAGCGCCGGTTCTACTTTCCGCCCCGGGACGGAGACCCGAACGTCGCTTCTACTCTCCGCCCCGGGGCGGAAACCGGAATGCCGGTTCTGCTTTCCGCTCCGCAGCGGCACCAGGGCCGGTCCGCCATCATCCCGGTACGAGAACCCGGATTCAACTTTCCGCCCCGAACGCCGGTTCTACTCTCCGCCCCGACGGCCCTTCGGCCGGCCCGTCCGTCGTCCCGGTACGAGAATCCGGATTCTGGTTTCCGCCCCGGGGCGGAAACCCGGACGCCGGTTCTGCTCTCCGCCCCGGGACGGAAACTGGGCCGCCCCGTCGTCCCGGTACGAGAACCCAGGTTCTTTTTCCGCCCCGGGACGGTTGCTCCAGGGCAGCCCGCCATTGCGGGCCCCATGACAATCTCCGGTTATCACGTAGCCGCTGACGAACAGCGACCATCCGTGCGCCTGGCCGCTCGACGACGACCGGGACGCCCAGCGGCCCGGAAGGTCCCCTTCCGGGCCGATATCGGCCCCCCAGCCGCAGCGGGCGGCGGGGTCAAGGGCTCTCTTGTCCGCGAGGAATTGGGCCGCCCGCAGGGCGGACCAAGGGGAAGAGAGCCCTTGAGGCCGCCGACCGCGTAGGCTCCCCTGCATCTGCCCACGCCCGCGGGCCTGCGCCACGCCCGCGCCTGCCCAGACCCCGCGCCTGCCCAGACCCCGCGCCTGCCACGCCCCCACCGCGCCTTCACGCCCCACCGCGCGACCGCGCCCTCGCCTCAACACCCCCTCGGCCACCCCTCCGGCTCGGCCGAGATCGTCACCACCAGCTCGTCGCCCTCCTGAACGAACGCCAACGGCTCCAACCGCCGCCCCACCACCGGGCCCATGAAGCACTCGCCGCTCTCGGGCAGGAACATGGCGCCGTGGCTCGAGCAGATGAGGAACTTGCCGGTGCGGTCCTTGACGCGGCCGTCGCCGATGTCGAGCGAGTAGGGGACGTGCGGGCAGCGGTTGACGTAGACGAACCACTCGCCTTCGTGCTCGACCACGAGGCCCGTCAGCGCCTGGCCGGCGCGCCGAAAGGGGAACAGGCGCGCTTGTCCCGCCGACATTCCGGCCACCGAGACACGCACCTCGGGCGTGTCCGGCAGGACCTCGTCGTCTTCCCAATCCAGCTCGTCGAAGGCCATCGGCTAAAGGCGCTGCAGCTCCAGCCACTTCTCGCAGTCCATCGCCGCCTGGCAGCCCGTGCCCGCGGCGGTGATGGCCTGCCGGTAGCGGGTGTCGGCCACGTCGCCGCAGGCGTAGACGCCCTCGACGCTGGTCTCGGTCGGGCCATGGAGCTTCACGTAGCCGTGCTCGTCGAGCTCGATCTGCCCTTCGAGGAAGCCCGTGTTCGGGACGTGGCCGATGGCGATGAAGATGCCCTCGACGTCGATGGCCTCGCGCTCGCCAGTCAGCGTGTTCTCGAGCAGGGCCCCGCTGATGGTGCGCTCGTCCTTGGACAGGTACTCGGCGATGGCCGAGTTCCACTTGATGTCGACCTTGGGGTTCTCGAGCACGCGCTCCTGCATGATCTTCGAGGCCCGGAAGCTGTCGCGGCGGTGCACGACGGTCACCTTCGACGCGAAGCGGGTCAGGAAGTTGGCCTCCTCCATGGCGGAGTCGCCGCCGCCGACGACGATGATCTCCTTGTCCTTGAAGAAGAAGCCGTCGCAGGTCGCGCAGGTCGACAGGCCGCGGCCCTGGAAGCGCTGCTCGTTGGGCAGGTTCAGCCAGCGGGCCGAGGCGCCGGTCGCGATGATGACCGAGTGGGCCTTCAGCTCGCGACCGCCACTCCACACGGTGAAGGGCCGGCGCGAAAAATCCACGCGGTCGACGAGCTCGTACTCCTGGTGCTGGCTGCCGAACCGCTGGGCCTGCTTGCGCATGAGATCCATCAGCTCGGGCCCCATGATGCCCTCTGGGAAGCCCGGGAAGTTCTCGACCTCGGTCGTGATCGTCAGCTGGCCGCCGGGCTGCAGCCCCTCGAAGACGAGCGGCGCCAGGTTGGCGCGGGCGGTGTAGAGGGCCGCCGTCAGGCCGGCAGGGCCCGAGCCGATGATGATGACCTTGTGGACGTCCGTCATGCGCCGCTCCGAGGCTGAGGGGCCTGTCTGGCCCAAGGCGAGCCCCGTTCTATGTCAGCGCGGCGCCGGGGCGCAAGCTATAGCGGCCTCGCCGCTGCCTCGCCTCAGGAGGCCCGCGACTCGTGGCGTCCGGGGCCGCCCTCGAGGCGGTCCTTGAGGCCGAGGCGCCAGTGCTCGCTCATGATGCACCGGTCGTCGACCACGGCCACGCCGCGCTGGGCCAGCCTGCGCGCGACGCCGTCGTGGCGAAGGCCCGCCTGCAGCCAGACGACCCTGGGAAGCGGCTCCATCGCCAGGATGTCCGCGACATGGTCGGACAAGGCGTCGACGCGCCGGAAGACGTCCACGATGTCGACGCGCTCCGGGATTTCGGCGAGGCGCGCGTGGACGGGCTGGCCCCACAGCGTGCGTCCGACGAACAGCGGGTTGACCGCGATGACCCGGTAGCCCTGCTGGCTCAGGTAGTACGGCACGTAGCTGGCGGGACGCGTCGAGTCGGGGTGTCCCCCGAGCACCGCGATGGTGCGCGCCTGCGTCAGGATCTCGCGGAGCTCGTCGTCACGGGTGGTTGCGTGCATGGCCGTGCCTCGGTAGGTGGGGGTCGGAGCGGCTATCGCTTCAGGCAGGACCAGACGGTCGCCCGATACTGCCGGATGTTGAACGGCTTACGGATGCAGGGGCGCTGCGCCCAGGCCAGGAACTCCTCGAGCTCGGGGCTGACCACGTCGGCCGTGCTGAAGACGACGCGTTCGGCCATCTGCGGCCGCTCTTGCAGGAGCCATCGGTACAGGCCCATGCCGTCGAGCGCGCCCGGCATCCACACGTCCGTGATGATGAGGTCGACCTCGCCCTCGCCGAGCAGCTCGATGGCCTGCTCGGCCGACGTGGCCGTCAAGATCTGCCCGAACGAGCCCAGCACCCGGCGACTCAGCATCAGGAACAGCGGAGCGTCGTCCACGACCAGGATGCGCGCGTGTCCGGGGATGGCGCGCGGCGCCTCCTCGGGGCGTCCGCGCGGGGCGATCGGCGCCTCGGCCGCCTCGGGCGCGGGCGCGGATCGCAAGCTGATGGTGAGGCACCCGCCCATGGGCGTGTTGGTGACCCGCAGCTCGCCCCCGGCGTCACCGATGATGGCGGCCGCCACGGCCAGCCTCAGGCTCATCCAGTCCAGCCCCGGCCGCACCCGGCTCGGCTCGAAGGCCTGGTCCGACTCGGGATAGCCGGGGCCCGTGTCGCGCAGGCGGATGACGACCTCGTCGTCGTGTCGCGCGGCCTCGACGGTCAGCTCACCGCCGCCGTGCAGATCCAGCATCCTCAGCGCCGCGTCCATCAGGTCCATCAGCGCGTGCCGGAGCCGCCCGGGATCCGCCCACGCGACGAGGGCGCTCGACGGGCGCGGCATCACCAGACGCACCCGCTGTTCGCGCAGCTCGGCCTCGCGGTAGCGGCCGACCTCGACGATGAGCCGCCCGACGTCGACGGCCTGCGGGTGGACCGGCTCGACGCGCACCAGCGCCAGCAGGCTGCGCACCAACATCGCGCAGGTCTGCGAGTATTGGCGGATCTTCTCCGCGGCCGGCTGCACGTTCGGCGGCAACGGCGCGCCCTCGACGAGGATGTCGGAGTAGCCGATGACCGCCTGCAGGGTCGTGTTGAGGGCGTGAACGAGGCTCGCCGTGACGTACCCCATCGGCTCTTCGCCGCCACCGGCCGGCTCGGAAGTCGCCGGGTGGACCGCGCTCGCCGCACGGCCGCGCTCCTCCGTACGCTTGCCCGCGCCCTCCGAGGAGGCCTTGCCGCGCTCCCGGCCGCCCTCATCGCCCGGGCCGCGGCCCTTGTGCTCCCACTTGTCCGACACGACGCCTCCTCCGGGGCGCGTCGGCCAACGCGCCCACGCGCCGACCGCGCCCGCGACCCTGCGGCCCTACGGCGCGCGCGCCTGGCCGGATGCGGGTCATGTGGCGGGGAGCGAGGCTGGCCAGCCTCTCGTCCGAGGCTGCACTCGCTCGCCGTTCGTCTCAAGCTTCTGGCGGCAGACCTGGGGAAGCCGAGGCCCCTCGCCGGCCGCCTCGCGGCCCGGGAGCGTGGTCTCCAGCTCGTCGTCCATGTCGAACAATGTCGCGCACAGGCGTGACATTCCCCGCACTTAGGTGACTTCGACCCGGCGGCTCAGTCGACCAGGGGCGTCCAGAGGCGCCGCGCGACGGCCGCCGCCCGCGGCGGGTCCGTCACCAGCGGCCCAGACAGGTGGACCGAGATGCGCTGCCCGTCGTAGGTCAGACCGCCGAAGGCGCGCGGGTGGTCGCGCATGGTCGACAGGACGGCGCCCAGGAGATCCGAGTCGAGCGCGAACGTCGCCTCCGTGTCGCTGGCATCGACCCGCAGGGTCCCGCCGACGCGCTGCTCGACCTCGTGCCGTCGGGTCACCGGGGGACCGCCCAGGGACGCGCCGTCCCTGCCCATCCCCGGCGCCTGCTGGTCCCTGGGCCACACGCGCCAGGCCATCGGGGCCTCGTGCCCGGGCGTCTGGATGATGGCGTGCAGCACGTCGCCCTGCCGGCCGAGGCGCACGACCAGCGGCTGCATCCCGTCGTGCACCAGCACGCCGTCGCCCTCGACCACGGCGCCGGGCAGCTCGGCCCAGGTGGCCACCAGCCCCCGCACCACGGCGCGCGGGCCTCGGCGGTCGTACCAGGCGCTGACCCAGACGCCGACCAGGGCCAGGGCGCCGCTGGCGATGAACCAGGGCGCCACGTCCGGCGGCGCGCTCAGGGCCGCGAGCGCCAGCGCGCCCAGCGCGACGCCCAGGATGACCCGCTGTCGCCGCTGCGCCCCGCTCACTGCCAGGCGCTCTCGGCCGACAGGGTCGCGCCTATGGGGTCGGGCGAGAACGGCACGGGCAGGTCGATGAACCCCTCGGCGCCCGTAGTGCCCTTGGTCAGCAGCAGGGGGCCGTCCCCAGGCTCGCGGTCGGGGACCGCGACGAAGAGCTCGACCGTGACGTTCGGCAGCGCGGCCCCGTCGGGGCCGACGATGGTCAGCCGCGACAGCGAGGGCTCGGGCAGCGCGATGTCCAGGGTCGCCCCGGCGGTCGCGTCGTGATCGTGCACGGTCAGCGGCGGGGCGCCGGTGGCCGGATCGGGCGTGACGCGCAGGTCGTAACGGCCGGGGTCGACGCGCAGTTCGAAGGCGCCCCCGGGGCCGAGGGTCGTCTGGTAGGGCCCGCTGGGGATCGCCAGCGCGGACGCGCCCCCCTTGTCGCTGCGGCGCGTCGCGACGACCAGCCCGGTCTCGACCGGCGCCCCGTCGGCGTCGCGGACCAGGCCCGCGATGGGGGCCCGCAGCGGGAGGATCACCGAGATGGGCGCCACCAGCCCGCTCTCCTTGTCGGCCCCGGCGAGGTTCAGCTTGCCGTGCCACGAGGACCAGGGCAGGCCGGGCGTCGGGCTGACCAGGCACTCGTAGCCGCCGGGCAGCGCCGTGAAGGTGGCCAGCCCCTGCGCGTTCGTGGTGGCCGAGCGGCGCAGAGAGCCGCCCTCGAGCGTGCCGACGCAGGTCACGGACGTCTCGGGCATGGGCTCGAGGCCGCCGCCGTCGACCGCCGTGCGCTGGACGCTCAGCGTCGCCGGGAACTCGGCCGTGCCGGCGGGCAGGCTCGGGACGGTGACGTCGAGGCCCTTCTTCGGCGCGAGCGGCTCCGTCGTGTAGTCGGGGAACAGCGGCCCCTCGGCGGGCGCCTGCACCTTCAGCCGGACCTCGGCGACGTGCTTGGGCAACGTCATCTCGAAGCGCCCGTACTGGCTCTCGGTCGTGACCGTCGGCCCGGGCTTTCCGTCCGGCATGATGGCCGTCACGCGGGCGCCGCCGACGGCCTTGTAGTCGCTGAAGCGCACGAACCCATCCACCGTGGCGACCTCGCGCGGCAGCACGAGATCCACGACCTCCTCGGACTCGACCAGCTGCGACGGCTCGAGGATGAAGGTGTGCGAGGGCGTGTCCTTCCAGTCCGGTCGGAACGTCACCTCGTAGCGCCGCGCGGGGAGCAGGAGCAGCTCGTAGCCGAAGCCGTCGGTGTTCAGGCCATCGTGCGAGCGCGACGTGAACCGGTAGTCGAGCCCGGGGATGTCACCCAGGGCGCGGGCGTCCAGCTCGCCGGGGACGTTGACGGTGAAGGCGTCGTTCTCGAAGCGGACGAGGCCACGCAGGCGGACCGGCTCGAGCAGCTTGATGGTGACCGAGGGGCCCTGCGACAGGTCCAGGCTGGGCACCTGCTGCTGGACCAGCCCCGACCCGGCCGGCGGCGACAGGCGGACCTGGACCTGGAGCTGGTTGACCCCGGGCGCGACGCAGTGGCCGAAGGTGCACTGCCGCTCGGAGGGGCACTGGGAGTCGGTCGTGCAGGCCGGCGCGTCGTCGGTCTCGGCCTCGTAGCAGGCCGTCAGCGCCGCCGTCGCCAGGACGACCACGGCCGCCAGACCGGTCAGCGAGCGGATCGGCGCGCGCCTCACTGGGCACCCACCGGCAGCGAACAGCAGCCCTCACCGACCGGGATCATCCAGTACATGCGCCGCAGATCGCCGTCCTCTGAGACCTGCCGGGCGCCGTCCGGGTTGAAGGCCACGGGGGGCCGGTCCATCATGAAGACCTCGATCTCGTTGAGCCCCTCGCGCGAGTTCAGCGTCTGGCAGGGCACGAACGTGAACTCTTCGACGTCCGACGCGCTGATGGGGACGCTCTGGCCTTCGATGTAGTTGACGTACCAGAACACGAAGACGCGGTCGCCCTGGGGGTCGTCGACCGCGTTGGAGATGTCGAGGGTCACCGAGTCGCCCGCGCAGACCTGGGTCAGCAGATCCGGCGGCGGCTGCGCGAGCCGCTCGTCGACGAGCAGCGGGAGATTGACGTTTTCCTGCGGCTCCCAGTCGGGCAGCGGGCAGGCGGAGAGCGCCGAGGTCATCAACGTCATGGCCACGGGGTAAAGCAATCGGCGTGCCAGACCGGGCGAGCGCCGCGGCGCCGCTTGAACGGTGGCCGCGCCCCTGCGAGGGGCGTCGCCGCCGGTGCCCGACCCTGACAGCCGTGTCACGCCTCTTCGCGCTCCCGCTCGAGGTGGCGGAAGATCGTCCGCGGGTCGACGTCGAGGACTCGCGCGGTCTGCGTCCGGTTTCCGTCGTTGAGGGCCAGGACTTTGTTGATGTAGTCGCGCTGCCAGCGCTCGCGCGCCTCGGTCAGCGTGAGGATGGGCTCGAGGCTCTCCTCGCCCAGATCCATGTCCTCGGGCAGGATGACACCGGTGTCAGAGAAGACCACGGCCTTCTTCACGCGGTTGTCCAACTCGCGGATGTTGCCCGGCCAGCGCCAGCGCCGCAGCGCCTGGACGGCCTCGGGCGACAGGGTGCAGTCGCGCCCGACCAGCTCCTTGGCGTAGCGCTGCAGGAAAAAGCGCGCGAGCATCACGATGTCGTCGCCGCGCTCGCGCAGGGGCGGCAGGAAGAGCGTGATGACGTTGAGCCGGTAGTAGAGATCCTCGCGGAAGCGGCCGGCCTTGACCTCGTCCGACAGGTGCCGGTTGGTCGCGGCGACGATGCGGATGTCGACCGACTCGAGCTTGGTGTCGCCGACCTTCTGGACCTTCTTCTCCTGGATGGCCCGCAGGATCTTGACCTGCAGCGGCAGTGGCATCTCGCCGACTTCGTCCAGGAAGAGCGTGCCGCCGCTGGCCGCCTGGAACTTGCCCTGGACGGTCGCCACCGCGCCCGTGAAGGCCCCGCGCACGTGGCCGAAGAGCTCGCTCTCGAGGAGGTTTTCGGGGATGGCGCCGCAGTTGATGACGACGAACGGGCCCTGCGCGCGGTTGGAGCGCTGGTGGATGGCCCGCGCGACCAGCTCCTTGCCCGTGCCGGTCTCGCCCTCGACCAGGACCGAGATGTCCGTCGTCGCGACGCGGCTGATCTTCTTGTAGATGTCGCGCATCGCGTCGCAGGCGCCGATGATCTCGCCGAAGCGGCGGCTCGACGCCTCCTGCTCGAGCTCCTTGACGTGGGTCTCGAGCTCTTGCCGGGCCAGCGCGTTGGCCAGGATGAGGCCGCCCTGCGTCGCGAACAGCCCGACGATCTCGAGCAGATCGTCGCTGAAGTGGTTCACGGCGTTGTCGTTGCCGAGATAGAAGAGCCCCAGGGTGACCCCGCGCGCCTTGAGCGGCACGCACATCACCGAGCAGAGCTTGAGGTTCACGACGCTCTGGCTGGTGCGGAAGTCGTCGTGGTGCAGCGCGTCGGCCACGATGAGCGGCTCGCCCGTGGCCAGCACGCGCCCCACGATGGTGTCGCTGACGGCGACGGCCTCCTTGTCGAGGCGGACCTTGTCGATGTTGCGCGCCACGCGGACCTGCGGCGCCCCGTCGGTCACGAGCAGCAGGAAGGCTTTGTCGGCGCCCGTGAGGCCGATGAGCTCGTCGAGCAGCGTCTCGAGCAGCTCCGGGACCTGCCACGTCTCCATCAGGCGCGTCGCGAACCGGTTGAGCGCCGTCAGCCGCGCGCTCTCGTCCTTGGCGGCCTGGGTCGCCCGTGGCGTAGCCAGCGCCTGATCGTACAAGGCGAAGCGCAGCAGGTGGTCGCCGATCTGTACGAGGTCGCCGTCGGACAGCCGCGTCGAGCGCTTGCGCTTGCCCTGGATGGTGACGACCTCGTCCGAGTCGGTCACCGACAGCGTGAACCCCGACTTCTCGTAGACCACGTGCGCATGGTGCGGTGCGGCGCCGCCGGCCTCGAGCACGACGTCGTTGTCCGGCGCCGAGCCGAGCCGGACGATGCGGCGATCGAGCGGGACGACGCGAGGCTGGGAGAGATCGGCGGGATAGACGATGAGGCTGGCCATGTCGCTCGCTTGGACGGTCGTGCTGCGGTCGCAGATGATACGTGCGTTGGCCCGGGGCGTCCACGAGGCTCGTCGCCGGACCGCCGGCGCACGGGCCGGCTGGGCCTCAACACGAGGCGAACCGCCGCCTATGCCTCAGAAGGTCGCGCCGACGCCCAGCCCGAGGTCGCCCGGGCCCGGCATCAGCCGCAGGGTCACGCCGGGGGCCGGCAGCTCGCGCGGGACCTCGTCCGGGCTCTCGAAGGGCTCGACCCGCTCCTCGACGCTCCGCGCCGGCGGCCGGTTCGTCAGCCCGTCGACGACGCTGTAGCCCCACGCGCCGACGAACACGGCGGTGCCGCCCCACCACAGCCCCTCGAGCAAGCTGGCCTGGCCCTGGTCGCGGTCGCTGACCTGGTTGGTGCCCGGGATGAGGTTGGCCTGCAGCCCGAAGTAGCTGGCGACGTTGACGGCGAGGCCGATGCCCTGCAGGACCGCGACCACCGTGCCCGTGGTGCGGTCGTCGTTGGCGAACTGGCCCACCCCGAAGGGGGCGAAGTAGGCGATGAGCGGCGCGCGGCGCAGGGTGACCGTGCGCACGAGGCGACCGGCCGGGGGGCCGTTGTCGGGGTCGGGGGGCACGTCGGGCGGCCGGCCGATGACGCCCTCGTCCTTGAGGAACTGCCGGTGCTCGTCGAAGAAGCGGACCAGCTCGGGCGGGTAGTACAGCTTGTCGAGCGGGTAGTTGGGCTCGATGCGCAGCAGGGCCGTGAAGGTGCGGCGCGCCGACCCGTACAGGCCCAAAAACCACTGGCTCGCGCCGAGGCGCTCGAGGATGGTCAGGCGCATCCGTGGATCCTGGATGCGCGCGTCGTCGACCAGCGGCTCGAGCAGCTGGATCGTGCGCTCGAAGTTCTGGAAGCGGAAGGCCTCGTTGGCCTGCTCGAGGCGCTGCGCGACGTCCGACGTGACCGTCTGGGCGCGGGCGGGCCGGGACGACGGCGCGTCGAGCAGCGCGACCGCGGCGGCGAGGGCCGCGGCGACCCACGCGTGCCGAGGCCTCACTCGAGCCTCAATACGAGCTGCGCCTTGGGCTTGATGATGAACGAGCGGTTCAGCAGGGTCTGCCCCGTGGCCGACGTGACCTTGATGAGCCCCGTGCGGGCCTCGTGCGAGGTCACCGGGATCTCATAGGTGCGGCCACAAGGTCCATAGGTCTTGTCGTTGATGATGACCGTGCCGTCGGCGCAGTCGATCTTCACGCGCGCCGGCGGGTAGCGATAGACGAAGTGAAATCGCTGCTTGTCGGCGGCCTTGACCTCGAAGCCCTGGACGTCGACGGCGTCGGTGAACTCGGGGTGGACCAGCTGGACCTTGTAGCGGCCGGGGCGCAGCGCCAGATCGCTGCCGGGCTGCACGGCCTTGCCCTCGACCCGCAGGCGCACGGCGGGCGGCTCGGCGCTGAGCCGCACCGGCACCGGCGGCTCCTTGATCTCGGGGGGCTTGGGGCGCTTGGGCGTGCGGAGCTGGGCCTGCCGGGCGACGACCTGGGCCGCGGCGACCACCATCACGGGCCCCGTGGCGCGGCCGGCGGTCGTGGGCGCCGGCGTCGGCGGCGTCTCGACGGGGGCGACGACCCGCTCGAGCCGCGGCGGCGTGACCGGCACGGGGCGCAGGGCCAGCGCGCGCCCCGACGCCCAGGGGGTCGGCTCGGGCTCGGGCATCAGCACGATGACCGCGACGGCGGCGGCGACCCCGACCAGCAGCCCTCCGGAGATGGCGAGCCCGCGCCGGACCTTCATCCCGGTGCTCAGCCGGCGGACGCGCTCGGCGGCCTCGTCGTGGTCGGGGTCGAGGGTCAGGACCCGGCCGTAGGCCTCGAGCGCCTTGTGGACCTGGCCGTCGGCGGCGAACTCGTGGGCGTTGGCCATGAGCGCCGCCACCAGCCGCTCGCCCAGGCGCCGCTGGTAGCCGTCGCGGTCCGCCATGAACTGGGCCAGCTCGCCCTCGTAGTCGCGCAGGCCGCGCGCGGCGAGCCAGGCCTCGAGGTCGGCCGCGAGCGCCTCGATGGACGGGTAGCGCAGCTCGCGCTCGACCTGCAGGCAGCGCCCGATGATGCGCGCCAGCTCGGCCTCGACGTGCTCGTTGAGGCGCCGCGGGTCGTCGTAGCGCCCCTCGAGGATGCGCTTGAGGACCGCGTGGGGCGTGGTCGCGTCGAAGGGCAGGGCGCCGCCCGTCGCGACGACGAACAGCACCGTCCCGAGCGCCCACACGTCGGCCCGGAAGTCGAGCACGCGCGCGCCCTCGATCTGCTCGGGCGACATGTGGGCGGGCGAGCCGACCAGCGTGCCGGTGATGGTCATCGACTCGAGGCCGACGATCTGCGCGATGCCGAAGTCGGTCAGCTTCACGACGCCGTCGCGGCCGACCAGGATGTTCTCGGGTTTGACGTCCCGGTGGATGATCTGGTGGGCGTGGGCGTGGGTCAGGGCCTGGGCCACCGCCACCACGATCATCGCGCCCACCTCGGGCAGCATCCGCGGCTCGGACCGGACCAGCTCCGACAGCGGCGCCCCCTGGACCAGCTCGGTCACCAGGTAGCTCAGCTCGGGCTCGTCGGCCGAGAAGTCGTAGATCTCGGGGATGTTGTGGTGCGTCAGGCGCGCCACGGCCCGCGCCTCGCGCGCGAATCGCTCGCGCGCGTCGGGATCTCGCGCCAGGTGGCGGTGCATGACCTTGATCGCCACGTCGCGGTCCAGGTTCTCGTCGTGACCGCGATACACGACGCTCATGCCGCCGTGCCCGATCTCCTCGAGGACCCGGTACTTCTCGATTCGTTCCCGCATCATCCCCGGGGCCAGCCGTCACCCCCGACTCGCGATCGCGACGGCTTGCATCGAGCCGCCGTGACCGCAATGATACCGGATGGTTTCAGGCTTTGGCCCCGGTGTAAAGGAGGCGAAGCCCCGCGTCCCGCCTTTCGAACGGGCCGGGCGGCCGCCGCCTCCCTCCGGCTCAGGTCGCCGCGGGCTTGCGCACCGCGACGTGCAGCTCCTGGAGCTGCGCCGGATCGACCTCGTTGGGCGCGTCCGTCATCAGGTCGGTGGCCTTCTGCGTCTTGGGGAAGGCGATGACGTCGCGGATCGAGTCGACCCCAGCCAGCATCATGATGAGGCGGTCCATGCCCAGGGCCAGCCCGCCGTGCGGGGGCGTGCCGAAGCTCAGCGCCTCGAGCAGGAAGCCGAACTTGGCCTCGGCCTCGTCGTGGCCCATGCCCAGCAGCTCGAAGATGCGCCGCTGCACGTCCTGGTCGTGGATTCGGATGGACCCGCCGCCCAGCTCCGTGCCGTTGAGCACGACGTCGTAGGCCAGCGCGCGCACCTCGCCCGGGGCGCTCTGGAGCTTGTCCATGTCCTCGGGCGCGGGGCTCGTGAAGGGGTGGTGCTTGGAGAAGTAGCGCCCGCCCTCGGTCTCCTCCTCGAACAGCGGGAAGTCGGTGACCCAGACGAAGGCCAGCCCCTCGGGGTCGATGAGGCCCAGCTTGTCGCCGACCGCCAGCCGCAGGTGGGCCAGCGCGTCGTTGGTGACCTTGAAGCTGTCGGCGACGAAGCACAGGAGGTCGCCTTCGGCGAGGTCGCAGCGCTCGGTCAGCTCGGCCTTGACCGCGTCCGAGAAGAACTTGGCCGCCGGCCCCTGCCAGGCGTCCTTGAGGATCTTGACCCAGGCCATGCCCTTGGCGCCGTAGCGCGTCGCGACCTCGCCCAGCTTGTCGATCTCGGCCCGGCTCAGCGCCGCCCCGCCGCCCTTGGCGTTGAGCGCCTTGACCAGGCCGCCCGAGGCCAGGACGGACTTGAAGACCTGAAAGTCGCTCTTGGCGACGATGTCGCCGACGTCCTTCAGCTCGAGCCCGAAGCGCAGATCCGGCCGGTCGATGCCGTACTTGTCCATCGCCTCGCGGTAGGTGATGCGCGGGATCTCGGCGCCGATGTCGACGCCCTTGGCCTCGCGCCAGCAGGCCCGCAGCAGGCCGCCGACCAGGCTGAAGATGTCCTCGGGCGTGACGAAGCTCATCTCGAGGTCGATCTGCGTGAACTCGGGCTGGCGGTCGGCGCGCAAGTCCTCGTCGCGGAAGCAGCGGCAGATCTGGAAGTAGCGGTCGTAGCCCGCGACCATGAAGATCTGCTTGAAGGTCTGGGGCGACTGCGGCAGGGCGTAGAACTGGCCCGGGTGGACGCGGCTCGGGACCAGGTAGTCGCGCGCGCCCTCGGGGGTGCTCTTGGTCAGGATCGGCGTCTCGAGCTCGAGGAAGCCGTTGTCCGACAGGTAGTTGCGCGTCAGCTGCGCGACGCGGTGCCGCATGACCAGGTTGTCCTGGAGCGGGCGCCGGCGCAGATCCAGGTAGCGGTACTTCAGCCGCAGGTTCTCGTTGGCGTCGGTGTGCTCGCTGATCTGGAACGGCGGCGTCTTCGAGGAGTTGAAGATCTCGAGCTGGCTGGCCTCGAGCTCGATGGCGCCCGTCGCGAGGTTCGGGTTGGTGTTCGAGCCGCGGCTGGCGACCTTGCCGCGCACGGCGACGACCCACTCGGCGCGCAGGCGGTCGGCGCGCGCGTGGGCGTCGGCGTCGACGGCCGGGTCGAACTTGACCTGGGTGATGCCGAAGCGGTCGCGGAGGTCGACGAAGATGCAGCCCCCGTGGTCGCGGTAGTTCTGGACCCAGCCCATCAGCACGGCGGTCTCGCCGACGTGCGAGGCGCGGAGCTCGCCGCAGGTGTGGGTGCGCTTGAACTGGCTCAGGAACTGGCTCACGCGTGGTCTCCCGGGTCGGGGCAGGGGTGGGGCAGGGGGCGCAGGCGGCCGGTGACGCTATCGCGGACGCCTCGGGAGGTCACGCCTTTTGACCTTACGGCGGAATGGTGGCCGCGGCTCGGCCGTTGCGCGCGTCACCCCGTCCACCCCAGGAGCCCCCGTGTCCGCACGTCGCCTCGCCGTCGCCGCGCTCGCGCTGACCCTCACGGTCGCCGCCCCACGCGTCCAGGCCGCGCCCGCGCCGCGCCCGCACGCCGTCTTCACCGAGGGGCGGTCGGGCCAGGGCCAGCTGCGGATCGAGCGCGGCGTGCCCGTCCTGACCTTGCGTGGCACGCCGCGCGAGATGGGGCGCCAGCACGGCGAGCTGCTGAAGGACGAGATCCGGACCCTGTACGACGACTACCTGGTCGCCTTCGTCGGAGGGCCCGCCATGGCCCGAGTCGCTTCGGCGACCGCCTCGGCCACCCTGATGACGCACGTCCCGGACCGCTTCCGCGAGGAGATGGAGGGTTTGGCCGAAGGCGCCGGCCTGCCGATGGCGGCCGTCGTGCTGGCCCAGGCCTTCTTGGACCTGAAGAAGTCGGTGCAGTGCAGTACCCTCGCCGCGACCGGCCCGGCGGCGGCGGACGGAGAGCCGCTGCTGGCGCGCAACCTGGACTTCCCGTCGCTGGGGCTGGCCCAGCGCTACAGCCTGGTCATCGTGCGCGAGCCGGACCGCGGCCCCCGCACGGTCACCGTCGGCTGGCCGATGCTGCTCGGCACCCTGTCGGGCCTGAGCGAGCGCGGGCTGGCGCTGGCCATGATGGAGGTCTACGACGGCGGCACCTCGACGCTGTCGGGGATGCCCTACGCGCTGCTCTACCGGCAGACCCTGGAGGAGGCGACCACCGTCGACGAGGCGCTGGCCCACCTGGGCCGGGCGCGCCGGACCACGACGAACAACGTCACGCTGGTCGACGCGGCCGGGGGCGCCGCCGTGGCCGAGCTGTCGCCCGAGCGGGTCGCGATCCGGCGACCCAGCCAGGGCGTGGTCATGGCGACCAACCACTTCCGCGCCGAGCCCCACCGTCACGGCGAGGCCTGCCCGCGTTACGCGCGGCTGCGGCGGGACGCCCGCGAGCGGGCCCGCCCCTACACCGCGGCCGATCTCGAGGGCCTGCTGGCCGAGGTCGCCCTCGGCCGCGACAACCTGCAGGCCATGATCCTGATGCCCCGCGCGCGCGCCCTGAGGCTGGCCATCGGCCGGGCGCCGGCCGCCGCGGGGCCCTACGTCCTGCTCGACCGGGGCCTATTGTTCGGACAGCCGCGGCCCTCGCCGCCGCGCTCCGACACCGCTGCCCCCGCGAGGTGACCCGATGCCCGCCGCCAACGCCTGGAGCCCCGAGCAGTACGAGCGCTTCCGGAGTGAGCGCGAGCAGCCGTTCCACGACCTGGTCGCGCTGATCCGGCCGCACTCGCGCCCGGGCGAGCGCATGACCATCGTGGACCTCGGCTGCGGGACCGGCGCCTTGACGCGGCAGCTGCACGATCGCTTCCACGCGCTCGAGACCGTCGGCGTCGACAGCTCGCCCGCGATGCTGGCCACGGCGCGCGAGCGGGCGACCGACGGCGCCAGGGACCTGCACTTCGCCCAGGGGGACATCACGGCCTTCGCGCCCGAGACGCCCTTCGATCTCGTGTTCTCGAACGCGGCCCTGCACTGGCTGCCCGACCACCCGCGGCTGTTCGCGTCACTGACCTCGGCCGTGGCGCCGCACGGGCAGCTGGCCGTGCAGATGCCCGCCAACGACGACCACCCGGCCTGGCGTCTGGCCGCGATCCTGGCCCGCGAGGAGCCCTTCACCTCGGCGATGGACGGCTGGTTTCGGCAGAGCCCCGTCCTGCCACCCGAGCACTACGCGCTGCTACTGCGAGACCTCGGCTACGCCCAGCAGCAGGTCCGCCTGCAGGTCTACCTGCACGAGCTGCCCGACCGCGACGCGGTCATCGAGTGGGTCCGCGGCGCGCTGCTGACCGCCTACCAGGAGCGGATGCCGGTCGATCTCTTCGCCGAGTTCCTCATCGAGTACGGCCGCCGCCTACGCCAGGCCCTGCCCGACACGCGGCCCTACCTGTTCCCGTTCAAGCGTCTGCTGTTGTGGGCGCGCAAGCCCTGAGCGGGCAGCCTCCGGGCGACGCGCCGCCTTTCGAAAGCGAAACAGGCGGCCCCGACCGAAGTCGAAGCCGCCTGCGTCGTGGCGGGGTGGACGGGACTCGAACCCGCGGCCTCCGGCGTGACAGGCCGGCGTTATAACCGACTTAACTACCACCCCACGGGGCGCTCACTCTATCGGGGCCGTCTGCGCAGGACGACGCCCGTCGTTCGAAAGAGAAACAGGTGACTTCGACCGAAGTCGAAGCCACCTGTTCCAGGTGGCGGGGTGGACGGGACTCGAACCCGCGGCCTCCGGCGTGACAGGCCGGCGTTATAACCGACTTAACTACCACCCCACGAACGATTCGGTTTTTCAGTGGGCGAAACAGGGTTCGAACCTGTGACCCCCTGCTTGTAAGGCAGGTGCTCTCCCGGCTGAGCTATTCGCCCGCAGAGGGCTCCCCGGCGAGGGCGAGGCGGGTTATGACACCGGCTCTCCGGGGTGTCAACGGAAAAAACGACAGGGGACCGTCACGTCCGGCGACGGGTCCGACCGGGCCCGGGCGACCGACGAGAGGCCAGGGGGGCTGGATACACGAAGACCCCGCCGAAGCGAGGTCCCCGAGGGCGCGGGCCGGTCCCCGCGAGGATGTCTGGTGGAGGCGCGGGGAGTCGAACCCCGGTCCGAAAGCGATCCGTACTCGAGCGTCTACGTGCGTAGGTTCCGTGATTTAATCTGAGCTCCGGGACTCCCACGGGCAGGATTCTCGGCGCCGATCCTCAGTGTATCTCGTCCCTGGCTGCTGAGGCGCCGGTCAGGGACCAGCCTGCTTTTAATATAGCAGTCGCATCCGTCGCCACAGGCAGGCTACGAAGTGACCGCCTCGCTAGGTTTTTTAGGCCGCGAGGGCAAACGCGTTGTCGTTGGCGTTTGTAGATCCCTACCGTTTTTGACCGGGTCGATAGGATCCCGGGCACGCAACTCGGACTTCAGCACCCCCGTCGAAACCTGTTCGCCCCCATAGCGAACGACTCGCCAACTATAGGGCGCGCGGCCCGGCGGTCAAGGGCCCCGGTCGCGACCGCGCGGTTCGGCCCGCAGCGTGGGCGGCGTGACGCGCGGCCCGGCGTCGAGGGCGAGCACGTTGAAGACGGCGCGGGCGCTGCACTTCATGCCGGCCGGGAAGCGGTAGGCGGCGATGCGGTCGCGCAGGCAGCGCTCGGCCGGCGCGGCGCGGGCCTGGGCGTCCTGGGGCGAGGGACGGACGCGCCCCCGCTCGATGCGCAGCGTCACGATCTGGCGCGCGGAGCCCGGCCCGTCGAAGCAGGGCTCGGCCGTCGCGGCGGCCTCCCGCAGGCGCTCGAGCACGGCGCCGCGCTCGCAGCTGCCCTCGATGTTCAGGCTCTCGACCCGCACCCGCCCGGTGGCCGCGCGCCGCGGCGGCGCCACGGTCGGGATCTGCGCCGGGGTGACCGTGTCGGGCGCGCGTGGAGGCGGGCTCGGTGCCTCGGCGGCCAGCCACCGGACGAAGGCCCCCGCGTCGGCCGTCGTGAGGTGCAGGCCCGTGGTCCGCCGCGCGTCGCCCCCGCCGAAGACGTGCGGCAGCACGGTCCGCGCGATCTTCGCGAGATCGCGCGCCCGCTCGGGATCGCGCTCGCGCCAGGCGGCGATCGCCCGTCCCCAGGCCGCCCACGCCTGCCGGGGGTTGCGCTCGAGCAGCACGTCGAAGGCCTCGATGGCCGCCCGCGTGCGGTCGGCGGCCAGCAGGGCGTAGGCGCGGGCCAGCGCGAGCTCGTCGTCCTCGGGGCGCGCGGCGGCCGCCCGCTGCAGTAGCTCGAGGGCCCGCATGGGGTCCCCCGGTCGCCGACGCTCCAGCAGCATGAGCCCGACGTCGGTCTGGATGCGCACGTCTCCGGGGGCCAGCTCCAAGGCCCGCTCGCCGTCCTCGGCGGCGGCCTCGACGTGCCCCAGCCGGTACTGGATGATGGCGCGATCGTGGCGGTAGCCGGCGTCGTCGGGGGCCAGCGAGACGGCGCGGGTCGCGGCGATGAGCGCCTCCTCGTAGCGACCCTGCCACTCGTGCAGCGCCGCCAGGTTGCCCCAGGCGGGGGCCAGCTGGGGGTCGGCCTCGGTCGCCTTTCGGAGGGACGCCTCGGCGGCGCCGCGTTGGCCGCCCTCGCGGTACAGGACCCCCAGCATCAGGTGGATGCGGGCGTCCTCGCGGAAGCGCTCGCGCGCCGCCTCGAGCACCTGGATCGCCCGGCGCCGGTTGCCCGAGTCGGCGAGCGCGGACGCCTGCGCCCGCGCCCGCTCGGGGTCCGTGGCCTCTCCGGCCGGCGGCGCCTGGGCGCGCCCCAGCCCCGGCCCGACGAGCAGCAGCGCCGCGACCAGCGCCGTGGCCAGCCCGGCGAGCCCTCGGGTGGACGCGGCGCCGGTCAAGCGCGCCCGCGAGCGCCGTCGGACTTGGCCCGACGCAGGGCGCGGTCGTACAGCCACAGCGGCATCCGGCGCACGGCGCGCATGATGAAGGCCAGCTGCCAGGGGAAGTCGATCTGGGCGCGGCGCCGCTCGAGCCCGTCGACGACCACGCGCGCGGCGGCCTCGACGGGCATCAGGAACGGCATCGGGAAGCGGTTCTTGTCGGTCATCGGGGTCTTCACGAACCCAGGGTGGATGGTCGTGACCGACACGCCGCGCCGCGCCAGATCGAGCCGCAGCGACTCCATCAGGGCGGTGACGGCCGCCTTGCTGGCCGAGTAGGCGGCCGAGTCAGGAAGGCCGCGCCAGGCCGCCAGGCTGGACACCGCGGCCAGGAAGCCCTCGCCTCGCTCGAGCAGCCCCGGCTGCACGGCCGCGAGGCTGTTGACGACGCCCATCACGTTGACGTCGAACAGGCGGCGCTCGCGCTCGGGGCGCAGGATGCCGCCGGTCGTCGGATCCCCGACGCCCGCGTTGGCGACCAGCCCGTAGACCGGACCGAGCCGCTCCTCGAGACGCCCCACGGCCTGGGACAGCGCCTCGAAGTCGCACACGTCCGCCGGCTCGCGGGCCGCGCGGCCGCCAGCCGCCTCGATGGCTCGCGCCACCTCGTCGAGCTGCTCGGGGCGCCGCGCCACGAGGCCCACGTGGGCGCCGCGGCGGCCGAGCTCGACCGCGATGGCGGCGCCGATGCCGCTCGAGGCGCCCGTGACGACGACGTGGTGTCCCTCGAGATCGAGTCTCGCCATGGAGGCCTCAGCCGCGCTGGTGCAGGGGGGTGAAGGGGCGCTCGCGGTGGCCCTCGTAGACCTGGGTCGGGCGGAAGATGCGGTTGCCCTGCAGCTGCTCGACCCAGTGCGCGAGCCAGCCGGCCACGCGCGCGATGGCGAAGATGGGCGTGAAGAGGTCGGGCTCGATGCCCATCTTGGCGTAGACGATGCCCGAGTAGAAGTCGACGTTGGGATAGATGCCCTTGGGCCCGAGGCGCTCGGCGGCCAGATCCTCGACCTTTCGGGCGATCTCGTAGCGGCGGTCGGTCCCGAGGTGGTCGAACAGGCGCATCGCCAGGCCCTGCAGGATGGTCGCGCGGGGATCCTTGGTCTTGTAGACCCGGTGGCCGAGGCCCATGATCTTCTGCTTGTTGGCGATCTTGGCGCCGATGACCTCGTCGACCCGGTCGGGCGACCCGATGGCGTCGAGCATCACCAGCACCTCTTCGTTGGCGCCGCCATGGAGCGGACCCGACAGGGTGCCGACGGCCGACGAGACGACCGTGAAGGGGTCGGCCAGGGTCGAGCCGACGACGCGCGCCGAGAACGTCGAGGCGTTCATGGTGTGCTCGGCGTGCAGGATGAGGCACACGTCCATCGTGCGGGCCGTGACGGGGTCGGGCTCGGCGCCGGTCAGCATGTACAGGAAGTTGGCCGCGTGGCCGAGGTCGTCGCGCGGCAGGACGGCCTCGTCGCCGCGACGCAGCCGGGCGAAGGCGGCCACCAGGGTCGGCAGCTTGGCGATGAGGCGGATGACGGCCTCGCGCTGCACCTGCGCGTCCAGCACGGCGCGCGCCGGATAGAACATGCCCAGCGCGGCGGTCGCGGCCTGCAGGGCGTCCATCGGGTGGCCGCCTTCGGGCAAGCACTCGAGCAGGTCGACGATCTTGTACTTCAGGCGCCGGTGCTGGCGCAGCTCGGCGTCGAAGGCCTGCAGCTGGGCGCGCGTGGGCAGCTCGCCGTAGACCAGAAGGGCGGCGACCTCCTCGAAGGTGCAGTGCTCGGCCAGGTCCTCGATCGAGTAGCCCCGGTAGTAGAGCTTGCCCAGCTGTCCGTTGATGGACGAGACCTTGGAGGCGGCGCAGGGCACGCCCTCGAGGCCGGGGATGAGCGCGGGCTTGGGGGTCGCTTCGGGCATGGGCGGCGGCTCCTCGCGTCGTCGGGCCGGTTGGCGCGGCGCGCGGAGGCTAACAAAGGCCTCGGAGCCTTGGCAACGCGGGGGTCCGGCCGGCGGGCCCTCAGGGGGCCGGCTCGGGCAGCGTCCAGCCGATGACCTCGAGCTGCGGGCGGCAGTAGTGCGACAGCGCCTGCTTGACCACCCGCGCCTGGACGCTGAGCGCGACGTCCCGGTGGAGCGCGACGAAGTCCATCAGCGCGCGCGCGGCCGGCGTGCGCGGCACGTAGGCGTGCGCGAAGTCGCCTTTGGCGTTGTGCAGGCGCAGGGCGTAGTGGGTGCGGTCGGCGCCCTTGAAGACGCAGTGGTAGGCCGTGTCGAGGCGAGCGCCCGCGGTCAGCTGGACGTGGGCGCCGACCTCGAGCCCCTCGGTCTCGACGCCCGCGTGGCGGCGCTTGCGCCCCATCAGGCCGTCCCACAGCTCCTTGTCGGCCGAGGCGTCGAGGCCCGCGTGGCGGGGGCCGACCGTCGGGTCGGGGCGGCCGGGCGGGAGCGACCCGTCGGGGTACTGCCAGCCCTGCGACCACTTGAGGATGTCCACCTGGTCGGGGCACAGCTCGCTCAGACGCGCCGGATCGAAGCGGACTTGCACCGTGATGGGCGCCCAGGGGTCGCGCTCGAGCGAGTCGGCCAGGATGCGGCCGAGCTCGGTCGGCATGTAGCCGGTCAGCGTCTCGAGCGGGCCGCCGAGCAGGGTGAAGGCCATCAGCTGGCCCTCGGTGCCGCGGTAGCCGCAATTGTAATAGGAGGTGCGGCGGGCGTGGACGCGCAGGGTGACCACGCGGCCGGCCTGCTCGAAGCGGTCCTGGACGAGGCGGGTCACGGTCGGCCAGTTGCGCGGGTCGCGGCTGGGCGCGTCGGAGGCCTGGGCGGCCGCGTCGCCGGCCGGATGGGCCAGCGCGAGCGCGGCGAGCAGGGCGACGAGGGCGAGGGCGGGGCGTGACACGGGCGGCACTATCGGGCGCCGGGTTCGGGGAATCAAACAATTTGCCGTAGTCTGGCGCCGCTGGTAGGTGTTGCGGCCACTCCGGGGGAAACCAACACGTGAACGGAAGCGAGGCGGTTCGGGGCGGCTCGTCGCGGGGCGGCCGCGGGAGGCGCGGCGCGGTGGCCGGGCTGCTGATGGGCGCGGTGGCGCTGCTGGCGTCGTGGGCGCCGGAGGTGGCGCGGGCCAGCGAGGCGCCGGGCGCGACCGGCCACGGGCTGCAGGCGGCGGCGCCGGCGGCGCTGGCGACGGGGATGCGGCGCCTCGTGCCGAACCTGGTGACCATGGCGGCCCACGCCGAGGCGGACGGCGCCTGGCTCCAGGCGCTGGACGCCGCGCTGGGAGAGGCCGACGACGCGGTGCGGCAGGCCTACCGGGGGCGGACCGAGGCGCTGTTCGCCGGTGACGAGGGCCTGACGGCGGCCGGAGAGGTCGCGCTGGCGTGGCTGAAGCGGGCCGACGCCCACGTGGCGGACCGGGCGATCCCGTGGGCGCGCCGCGCCGTCGAGGGCGCCGAGCGGCCGGCGGAGGGCGAGCGACGGCGAGGCGCGCCGGCCATCGAGGTGACGCGCGAGGCGTTGCTCGAGGCGTGGCGGGGTTCGGATGGTCAGGAGCGGCGCCTGCTCGAGGCGGCGCGGCGGCTGGGGCGGCAGGGGCCGATGCGGGCGGCGGTCGAGGCGCTTGCGGCGCACCTGACGGCGTCGAGCCGCGCGAGGGCCGAGCTCGAGGTGGCGCTGGCGAGCGGCCTGGCGGCGCTGGTGGCCGACGTTCGGCCGCGGCCGCGGACGACCGGCGTGCACGTGGACGCCGACGGCTACTACGCGTCGCCGGACACGCTGTGGCGCGACGACCCCAGCCCGGCGCTGACCGCCGACGAAGCGGGGGCGCTGTTGGCCGCGGCGGGGCAGGGCGCTGAGGCCCTGGAGGCGTGGCTGAGAGCGCGCACGTCGCCGCTGCCCGAGTACCAGGCCCTGGTCGAGGCGACCGAGCGGTACGCCAAGCTGTGCGCGGCCGGCGGGTGGGCGCCGCTGCTGGTGCCCCGGGTCAAGCGAGGGGCGGCGTGGACCGACGCCGAGGCCATCGAGGCCGTGCAGCGGCGGCTGGCGCTCGAGGGCTTCTGGGAGGGCGAGCCGACCGGCGTGTTCGACGAGGCGACCGTCGCCGCGCTGGGGCGCTATCGGGCGGCGCGCCACCTGCCGAAGAAGAAGACCTGGGACGAGGAGGTCGCGGCCGAGCTGAACGTGCCCTGCGAGGACCGGCTGGCCGTGCTGCGGCTGAACGTGCGGCGCTGGCGCCACTCGGCGCGCACCGACGAGAAGACCTTCGTCATGGTGAACATCCCCGGGTTCCGGGCGCGCTTCGTGGCCGACGGCGAGACCCGGGTGTCCAAGCGGGTCGTCGTGGGCGCGGGGACCTCGTACTGGGACGCCGAGCGCAAGCGCCGCATCTTCCGCAACGCGACGCCCATCCTGCACGACTACATCAGCCAGGTCGTGGTCAACCCCAGCTGGACGCTGCCCAACCGGGTCATCCGCAACGAGATCAAGCCCAAGATGGCCAAGGATCCCGAGTACCTCGAGAAGAACCGGTACGTCATCAAGCAGGGGGCGAGCGGGCAGGAGATCTTCGTGCAGCTGCCCGGGCCGGGCAACGCCCTCGGGACGGTCAAGATGCTCTTCCCCAACAGCGAGAGCGTCTACATGCACGACACCAACCGGCCGGGCTTCTTCAACTACCCGCGCCGCGACTTCAGCCACGGGTGCGTGCGCGTGCACGAGGCCATGGAGTTCGCGCACACGCTGCTGGACCACGACGCCAAGGGCCGCGCCGAGGGCGTGCCCAGCCTCGGCCGCCTCAAGACCTTGGCCAGAAAGGACAGCGAGCGCACCTTCTGGTACCCCATCCAGGCGCCGATCCCGGTGTTCCTCGAGTACTACACGGCCTCGGTCGGCCGCGACGGCGTCGTGCTGTTCCACCCGGACGTGTACGACTACGACAAGGCGACGCTGGGGAGCGGGGGCGGCGCGCGCTGAGGCCGGCCGCCGGGCCACGGTCAGAAGCGCAGCGTCGACTCGAGCTTGACGCCCTCGAAGTCGGGGAAGATGCGGCAGACGCCGCCCGAGCACTTGAGCCCGCCCTTCGAGCGGCCGGCGAACAGGCGCACGAAGCTGTCGGACGTGAAGCGGTAGGCCACGAAGCCGCCTGGGAACCAGGTGGCCTCGGCGGCGCGCTCGGTCAGGTACTCGAACTGCGCCGTGAACGACCAGCGCGGCGCGATGTTCCAGCTGACGTAGCTGGTGCCCTCGAGGTAGCTGTCCTCGAGGTCGCCGAGGCCGGGGTTCCTGGTGCGGAACTCGTGGTTCCAGTGCAGCTGGAGGTCGTGGCCGCCGCCGACGAGCAGGTAGACGTCGAGATCGAAGTGCGTCATGCGCAAGCCGGTCGTGGGCGCGCGCTCGTAGCGGTAGCCGGCCTGCGCGAGCCAGCGGTGGCCCGCCTCGGCGCGGTGCTCCCAGCCGCCGTAGGCGTGGCTGGTGACGCTGTCCTCGGCGACGTCGGCCTCGCGCGCGAAGGCGTCGGTGAAGACCGCGCCCGACACGAAGGCGGTGTCGCGGCCGTCCGGCAGGCGGTAGTCGGCGCGCAGGTGGGCGCCGCTGACGTCGCTGTTGTTCTGGACGCGCTGGTCGATGCGCTCGAGGGTCGGCGGGGCGATGTAGGGGAAGGTGCGCGTGACGCCCTGGGCGTCCCAGGTCTCGGGGTGCAGCGACGAGTCGAGCCGGTAGTCGTCGTAGTGCTTGGCCTCGGCGAGGAAGGTCCATGCGCCCGTGAAGAAGGTGGCCGACGCGTAGACGGCCAGGCCGTCGCTGTGGTCGCGGCGCTCGCCTCGGGCAGTGTCGCGGGCGGTGGTCGTGCGCAGGACGTCGGCCTCGGCGTAGAGCTGGCCGACGCCGGCGAGATCGGGCACCTCGAGCGAGACGCCGCCGACGAGGCTGCGCAGCGCCCGCTCGCCGCCCAGCGGAGGGCTGGGGTCGGTCCCGGGCAGCGCCTCGGTCAGGGGCGAGTGGCGCCGCTCGACGTCGACCACGTGGGCCCCGACGACCAGGTTGGGGACGACGCGGCTCTCGACCCGGCCGGCGAAGACGAGGTCATCCGGGTCGGGGACGCGCTTTTCCTCGATGGCGTCGACGTTGACGACGTTGGTCAGGCCGGCCGACAGGCGCGCGCGCAGCTGGGGCGAGCGGTACTGGACGTGGGCGCCGCGCAGGGTGATGTCGAAGCCGACCTCGTCGAGCTTGCGCAAGGTCAGGGCCAGGCCGCGGCCGAAGGACAGGTAGTCGTCGCCCGCGGTGAAGGTCCAGCGGCCGGCGCGCCAGGAGGCGAAGAGGGACTCGACGCGCAGATCGCTGCCGTATTGATCGGAGGGGGCGTCGGGGAACCATGCGGCGTCCAGGCGCAGGCCCAGGGTCAGCTGGCGCCAGCCGAGGCGCAGGTTCAGGCGCTCGCGCAGATCGAACACGCCCTCGGGGTCGGGGTCCAGCAGGGCGTCGTCGAGGACGGTGTGGTAGTCGAGGAAGAGGCTCTGCGTGACGTCGAGGACCACCGGGGCGGGGCCGGCGGACAGCTCGAGCGCGCGAGCCGGGGCCAGGGTCGAGGCCGCGATGGCGACGAGCGCCGCGGCGAGGGCGGTGCGCTTCACGGACCGAGCAGCCCCACGATCTTTTGCTCGAGGGCGTCGGCCTCGGAGAGCTGGAAACCCTCGATCTTCTCGACGATGCGGCCCTCGCGGTCGATGAGGACCGTGTAGGGCGCGGTGGCGCGCGGGTTCCAGCGCTGGGCGATGGCGGTGTCCTCGTCGACGAGCACGCGGAACGAGTAGCCGTTCGAGCGGATGTAGGGGACGACGCCCGACTGGGTGTCGGGGCCGTCGAGGCTGACCGAGACGATGGTCAGGCCGCGCACCTGGTAGCGCTCGTGCAGGCGCTGGAGAAAGGGCATCTCGGACTTGCAGGGCTCGCAGTAGGTGGCCCAGAAGCTGAGCAGGACGACGTCGCTGCCGGCGTGGTCGGCGAGCGTGAAGGGCCGGCCCTGGATGTCGACGCCCTCGAGGGTCGGCAGGCCGGCCCCGGAGGTCGCCGAGGTGCCGGCGCAGGCCGGGGCCACGAGGGCCAGCAGGAGCAGGAGCGCGAGGCGGGGGACGGGCACGGGGGGCCTCTCGGGGGTGAGGGGTGGCGAGACGGGCGCGAAGCCTACCGCGCGCGACGGGTCAGGGAAACCGCGACGCGCGCGGGGCGGACGGCGAGGCGCGCGAGCAGGCGGGGCGAGCGCGCAGGAGCGCGAATTGACAGGGATTGCCGGGCGCGGCGATGATGCCGCCCTGGGCGGGGCGGCCCGCGCGGCGGTGGCGCCGGGCACAGGGGGTCGCGCCGGGGCCGGTTGGCGCGCGAGGGATTCGATGCAGGCGACGCGAGTGGGGCTCTCGGGGCTGGCGGTGCTGGTGGCGGTGGCGCCGGCGACGCAGGCCTTCGGCCAGGAGGCCGGTCAGGTCGCGGAAGGCGACGTGCAAAAGCGCCTCGGGGCGATGGCGATGGCGCTGCGCGAGGCGGTGAGCCCGGACGAGCGGCAGATCGAGAACGCCGCGCGCGAGATGGCCGCGGTGGGCGAGGCGGGCGACGACGCGCTGCTGGATCTCATGACCGACCCGGTGCCCGCCGTGCGGCGCGCGGCCGTGCAGGCGCTGGGGGCGCGGGCGCCCAAGAGCGCGATGCCGGCGTTCATCCAGGCGCTCGGCGACGAGGAGGCGGGCGTCGTGGTCGACGCCGTGAAGGTGGTCGCGACGTACCAGGGCGAGTGGCCGACGCGGGCGCTGGTGCGCTGGCTGGCCCATGACGACAAGGCCGTGCGCGGGGCGATCGTGGCCGCGCTCGAGCAGCGGCCGGTCGAGGACGTCCGGGAGATCGTCCGCAAGCAGCTGGCGAGCCCGCCGGTCGACTCGGGCCCCGGGCCGTTCCTGACGGCGCTCGGGCGCTTCCCGGACCGGTACGCGGCGCGCGACCTGGTCGGCGCGCTGTCCGATCCCGAGCTGGCGTCGTACGCGATGCGCGGGCTGACGTTCTTCGGGGACAAGGCGGCGCCCGAGCTGCTGCGCTGGATCGAGCGCGAGGGCCCCAAGCAGGAGGCCACCGCCGTGGCGGCGGTCGGCGTGCTGGCGGGCTTTGGCGACAAGGCGCGGGCCGGGCTGGGCAAGCTGGTCGAGAAGGGGCCGCTGGCGATCAAGCGGGCGGCGCTGCAGGGGCTGCTGTCGCAGCTGGGCGCCGAGGGCGCGGCCAAGGTAGACGCCCTGGCCAAGCATCGGTCGGCCGACGTGCGGGTGGCCGTGCTGGAGGTGCTGCCGACGCTCGAGGGCGCCAACACGCGGGCGGCGATCGAGGCGAACCTGCGGCACGCGCACGGCCCGCTGCGCCTGCTGGCCATCGCGGCGGCCGGCGGGGGCCCGGCCTCGGGGCTGCAGTCGCTGCTGGTCCAGCGCTATCGCGAGCTGTCGGCGCGGCGGACGGCGGACACGGCCGAGGAGCGGCGGGCGCTGCTGCGGGCGCTCGGGCGCGTCGGCGACGCGGGCGCGGTCAGCGAGCTCATCCAGGCGATGGGGCGCGACGACGAGTCGGCGGCGGCCATCGAGGCGCTGGGCCTGCTGGGGGACCAGGCGACGGGCCCGCTGCTGTTCGTCATCAAGTCGGGCGACCCGGTCCGGACGCCGCTGGCGGTCGACGCGCTGTCGCGCGCCGGCGACTCGGCCCTCGAGCCGATGCTGCAGCTGCTGGTCCATCCCAGCCGCGACGTCCGCAACATCGCGCGGCAGGCGCTGGCCCAGGCGGCCGACCCGGTCATCGTCCCGGGCGTCGTCAAGCTCGTGCAGGAGCCCGAGACCCCCGGGCGCGCCGCGCTCATCGCGCTGCTGGGCCACGTCCCGTCCGACGAGAGCGCCAAGGCGCTGCAGACCTTCGCGACCGGCCCCTACGACCACGAGATGCGCCTCGCGGCCGTCAAGGCGCTGATGCGGCAGGATCAGGCCGAGGTCGTGCCGCTCTTGCGCAAGCTCGCCGAGACCGACGACAGCAACGACGTGCGCCACCTGGCGGTCTGGGCGCTCATCGGGCGCGGCGACGTCGACTCGGTGCCGCTCCTCATCAAGATGCTCAGCTACGAGAAGGACTTCATCCGCAAGACGGCGGCGCTCGGCCTCGGCTACCTCGCGGGCGTCCGGGACATCGCCGCCATCTCCAAGAAGATGAGCGACCCGCGCTCCGAGATCGTCTCGGCCGTGCGCGACACCCTGCGCCGCCTGTCCTTCCACCCCGAGTTCAAGAACCCCGAGGAGTTCACCGGCTGGGCGCAGTGGTTCGCCAAGCGCCCCGCCGCGAAGCTGGCGCTCAAGGCCGGCGAGATGACCCTCGCCGACGGGACGGTCGTGGCCTACTGGATGGGCGGGCAGGGCAAGCCGCTGCTGGTCCTGCACGGCGGCCCCGATCTCGACCACGGCTACCTCGAGTCCGGTCTGGCGGCGCTGGGCGCGTCGCACCTGCTGGTCTTCGTCGACCTGCCGGGGCGTGGGGCCTCCAAGCTGCCTCCCCAGGGCGTGCCGTCGCTCGAGCACGACGTGGCCTCGGTCGCCACCACGCTTGCGCGCCTGAACCTGTTCAGGGTCAACGTCCTGGGGCACGGCTGGGGCGGGCTGGTCGCCGCGCGCCTCGCCACCAAGCAGCCCAAGCTGGTCTCCAAGCTGGTCCTCGACGGCACCCCGCACCCGACCCTGTCGGGCTGGGCCGCGGAGCTCGACGCCATGGCAGCCGCCGCGCCGTACCCGTTCAAGGACGACATGCAGACCTTCGTCTCCGAGGCGGGCAACTTCCTGCCCGAGGTCCGCGACCGCTTCATCGCGCGCCTGCTGATGACCGGCGCCGTCAACAAGGCCCACGTGCTCGCCCAGATCTCGGGTCACCTGCAGACCCGGCCGCACCTGCGCACGGCCTACCTGAACGCCCTCGGCGACTTCGACCTCACCGGCACGTTGGCCAAGCTCGACAAGCCGACCCTGCTGCTCTACGGCGACGCCCTGCCCATGACCGAGGCCGGCGCCGCCTGGCGCAAGGAGCTGGTCAAGGGCAACCCCAACGTCGTCGCCAAGGTCATCGCCGACGCCGGCTACCTGCCGGCCTACGAGCAGCCCAAGGCCTACAAGGACGCCCTCGACGCCTTCCTGAAGTAGGCGGCAATGCCTCTCGGTGCGTGCGACTTGACGCGGCGCGCACCGGAGCCTACGACGAACCTGATGGCCTCTTGGAGGAGGGCGCGATGAACAAAGATGAAGCCGTCAAGGACCTCATCGAGTACCACTTCGACTCGGAGTCAGAGCTGCGTACCGTCTTCCGCTTCATCTCCGAAAGGGAGGATGACCCGGACGAGCCCGTGAAGCTGCTCGAGGTTTCGGGAGCTACGCCCGCTACCGGTTCTGTGGACGTCTTCGGATTCCGGAGCACCGAGACCTTTCCGTTTCGGCTGATGATCGCCGAGGTCACGCCCGAAGAGATGGACGCCATCAGAGCCGATCCCTCCCGGCTTCCTGCTGGATGGCGCCTGGACAGCGCCGTCGAAATCTCGCGTAACCGTCTATGACCGAGGCGCCAACGGAGGCGTGGGCGCGCGCCTATGCCGCCCAGGCCCGATCGGATTGGCAGGTCTACAAGGCGCTGCAGTTCGAAGCGCGTCAGTCAGCGTGCCATGAACTCCACTTCCTTCAGATGGCCTGTGAGAAGATCGCCAAGGCCTATCGCCTCCGTGATGACTCGGTCCCGCTCGAGAAGATCCGAACGGAGCACGTTGGGTGCGACAAGTTCTTGAAGAACTATCTCAAGTCATCCGAGGCGCGTGAGTTCTACCGGGGACGGCCGAAGCAGCTGGAGGCTGCAACGCCCAAACTGGTCCAGCTGATGAAGCAGATCCAGGCACTCTGTCCGGCGATCGATTCCGTCGCTTGTCCCACGAACGTCGAGTATCCGTGGGAAGACGGCAGCGGCCGCGTGATAGCGCCTTGCGAGCATCGCTTCCTCGCACCGGACCTGACGACGGCTCAGGCTCGAACGCTGCTGAAGATCATCGAGAGGGCGCTGGAACGGTTCTAGCCGGCGGCGCCGAGCCCGAGCCCCGCGGGCGCTCAGGTCAACCCCGCGCTGACCGACGCGTCGTCGGCGGACTCGGCGGCCAGCAGGTCGGGGGCCAGCAGATCGAACGAGCGGCCCTTGCGCAGGCCCCACAGGCCGGTGCGTGCCGTCGTGTAGCCGGCGGGGCGGTGCGTCATGCCGAGCAGCCCGCGGGCGATGTCGTCGGGGCGCAGGTGGGCCGCCTGGTCCAGATCCAGGCGGTAGCGCAGCGCGGGTGCGCCTTCGGGCAGGGCCAGCGCGGCGGCCTCGGCCGGCGTGACGACGCTGGGGCCCAGGCCCAGCAGGCCCTGCCGCACGTCGACCACGCGGTCGCCGTTCTTGCGCGTGATGGTCACCTCGACCGGCGCGTCACCGCGGGCCAGCTCGGTCGCCCGGGCCAGCTCGGCCTCGCCCCAGGCGCCCGGCGCGGCGACGACGTACTCGGCCAGCTTGGCGATGCGCGCGCAGCTCATCGCCTTGGCGTCCAGCCGCCCGGCGCGCATCACCATCAGGCCCGGCTCGCTGACGGCGTCGAGGCGCTCGGCCAGCTCCTGCGGGTCCAGCTCGGTCAGCGCGACCAGATCCATCACCTCGGCCACGCTGGCGACGCCCAGGGGCAGCGCCGGCCCGAAGACCAGCAGCGGCTTGGGCGAAAAGCCCGCGCTGTGCTTGAGCGGCAGCCCGGCCCGGCGCAGCACGCGCGGCAGCAGCCGGATGAGGTCCAGGTGGCTCGTCATCGCGAGCGAGCCGAGCTTGGTGTACAGCACGCGATAGTGGAAGGCGTCGCCCTGCGCCTGCCGCAGCGGCGGCAGCGTCGCCCCCTTGCGGTCGCGGCGCAGCGTCTTCCACGCGGGCAGCGGGTCGTCGTCGGTCCGCACGGGGCGCGTCTCGGCGCCCAGCTTGGTCAGCGCGACCACGCGGTCGTCGCGCATCACCGTGAGATCGCAGCCGATGCCGCAGTGGTAGCAGACGAGCTTGCGCTTGTCGGCCACGGCGTCGGCCACGTTCGTGTGGTGCACCTGCGCGCCGGCCGGCTTGCCGCACGGCGGCGACAGCCTGTCCTTGTGCGCGCGCTTCCACTCCTGCGCCAGGAAGCCGTCCTCGAGCCCGACGCTGACGTGGTCCCAGGGCAGGCCGCCGTCCACCGGCAGCGTCCCCAGGTAGCGCTGGGCGTCCAGGCCCGTCTCGGCGATGGCCTCGAGCCACTCGCGCCACTTGAGCTGCTCGTCCCAGCCGTCGAAGCGCGCGCCCTTGCGGAAGGCCAGCTCGATGAGGTCGGCCACGCGCCGGTCGCCGCGCGCGACGATGCCCTCGAGGTAGCTGATGCGCTGGTCGTGCATGCGCACGGTGATGCCGTGCTGCCGGCCCAGCTGCTTGAGCAGCTGCTGCTTGCGACCGACCTCCTCCATGCTGTCCATCGCCGCCCACTGGAAGGGCGTGTGGGGCTTGGGCACGTGGCTGGAGGCGCTGGCGACCACCTCGAGCTTGCTGCGCTTGTGGTAGCGCAGCCCCACGTCGCGCGCCCGGGCGGCGGTCTCGATGATGCCCGCGACGTCCTCGTCGGTCTCGGTCGGCAGGCCGATGATGAAGTACAGCTTCATCCGGTTCCAGCCGCGCGAGAACACGCGCTCGGCGGTCGTCATCAGCTCGGCCTCGCCGACGTTCTTGTTGATGACGTCGCGCATGCGCTGCGTGCCGGCCTCGGGCGCGAAGGTCAGGCCGGTCGCCTTGACGCTGGAGATCTCGTCGAGGAGATCCTCGTCGAGGCCGTAGGCGCGCAGCGATGACACCGACAGGCTGGCGCGCCGCTCGCGCAGGCGCTCCATGACGCGCTTGATGAGCGGGCTGACGCACGAGTAGTCGGCGGTCGACAGGCTGGTCAGCGACACCTGGTCGTAGCCGCCCTTGTCGAGGGCGCTCAGGACCGTGTCGACGATCTGCTCGGGGTCGCGCTCGCGCACCGGCCGGTAGATCATGCCGGCCTGGCAGAAGCGGCAGCCCTCGGTGCAGCCGCGGGCGATCTCGATGGACATGCGGTCGAAGATGGCCTCGGCCGCGGCGACCGGCGCGTCGTCCGGGAACGGATAGCGGTTGAGGTCGTCGACCGTGGCGCGCATGACGGGGTAGGGGCCCTCGCTGACGTCCGGGTCGACGACCAGCAGGCCCGAGCGCTCGTCCACGCGCAGGGCGTACAGCGCCGGGCAGTACCAGCCGGTCATGTCGGCCAGGCGGCGCAGGATCTCCATGCGCGGCTGGCCCTCGCGGCGCCAGGCGGTGATGGCCAGCAGCGACCGGGGCAGCAGCTCCTCGGCGTCCCCCACCAGGAAGGCGTCGACGAAGGGCGCCATCGGCTCGGGGTGGGTCGTCGTCGGGCCGCCCGCGATGACCAGCGGGTGCGCGTCCGTCCGGTCGGCGCTGCGCAGGGGCAGCCCCGACAGGTCCAGCAGCGTCAGGACGTTCGTGTAGGTCATCTCGTACTGCAGCGAGAAGCCCACGACGTCGAAGTCGGCCAGCGGCCGCGCGCTCTCGAGCGACAGCACCGGCAGGCCGCGCTCGCGCAGCTCGCGCTCCATGTCCACCCACGGCGTGAAGGCGCGCTCACAGGCGATGGCCGGGTGCTTGTTCAGCAGCCCGTAGAGGATCTTGGTCCCCAGGTGGCTCATCCCGATGTCGTACAGATCCGGGAAGGCCAGGCAGATGCGGGCCTCGACCGCGTCCCAGTCCTTCTTGACGGACTGGTACTCGCCCCCCAGGTAGCGGGCGGGCTTGTCCACCAGGTGGACGAAGTCGGCGTAGGGATGGCGCGCGGTCATGAGCTTCTCCAGGCGACCCGGGGGCTTCGGGGCGCCACAACTTAGAGACCGGCCCCCCCGGCGTCAACGAATCGGGGACGCCGCTGGTCCTATTGCGAGGCGGGGCGGGCCTGGGTCATGCTGGCCCGATGCTCTCCCTCGAAGCGCCGCTCGTCATGAGTCCCATCGTGCGGGCGTGGCAGTGCCAGCAGCGCGGTCAGTGCTGCAAAGGCCACCACGTCCCGGTGGACCTCGTCACCTTCCGCCGCATGCGCCGCGCCCTCGACGCCGAAGGCGACCCGCGCGCGCCGCTGATGGACGAGGAGCGCGCCGAGCACCTGGACGGCTGGCTCGGCCTGCCGCGCGTCGCCGAAGAGGCCTGCGTCTTCCTCGAGGGCAAGCTCTGCGGCTGGCGCCTGCGCCACGGCACGGCCTCGCTGCCCAAGATCTGCGGCTCCTATCCTCACATGGGGCTGCTCACGCCCCGCCGCCTCCTCTTCGGGCTCATGTTCTCCTGCCCGACCGCCCTCGGTCTGCTCGCCCGCGAGGATGGCCACCCCCTCGTCCACGAGCCCGGCGGCGCGCTCCCCACCCACGAGATCGCCGTCGCCCTCGCCCGCGACGACTGCCGCCTGCTCGACGGCACCCGGACCGACGCCGACGCCTTCTTCGAGGCGCTCTGGGACTGGGGCCAGCGCTTCCGCGCCAGCTCCGGCCGCCCCGCCGAGCGCCTGCTCGCCCTGACCGGCGTCGACCCCTCCGAGCTGCCGCTCCCCGGCCTCGACCCCGCCGCCCTGCGCGCCTACCAGCCGCCGCCCGAGTGGGTGTCCCTCGCCCTCGAGGAGGGCGCCTTCGAACTGCTGCTCGGCCTGTGGTCCACCGAGCCCGCCCGGGACTACGCCGCCGACCCGCCGCCGCCCGACCTCGACGAGCCGGCCTTCGTCGGCCGCTACCTGGCCCACCGCCTGCTCTTGCCGGTCGGCCTCGGCACCACCTGGTCGCTCTCGCGCCTACTGACCATGCTCTTCGCGATGCTGGTCCGCTACCGCCTCGAGCGCGCCCGCGGCTTCGAGCCCCTGCGCGCCGTGCAGCGCCTGGACATCCTGGCCGTGCACATGGGCCTGTTCGCCGGCCTCTGCCCGCGCCCCGACGACGACCGCTGGCAGCTCCTCGCCGCCATGGCCCTGGCCCTCGAGCCCGCCTGACCCGCCCCTCGGGGCCCGCCCTCAGATGACCCTGTCGCTGCCGCCGTCGATGGGCACCTGCGCCCCGGTCGTCTTCGCGAACGCCGGCCCGACCATCGCCGCCACCAGCGCCGCCACGTCCGCCGACCCGATCTCGACCCCCATCAGGTTGCGCGTCTTGTACTGCTCGGGCGTCAGCCCATAGCGCGCCGCCCGCTCCGCGATGCGCTCGGCCGGCCAGATGCCCGTGTCGAACACCGCGTCCGGGTGCACCACGTTGACCCGCACCCCGGCGGGCGCCAGCTCCAGCGCCGCCACCCGCGCCAGCTGCGTCAGCCCCGCCTTGGCCACCGAGTACGCCGCCGCCCCCGGTCCCGGCGCCGGCACGTTCTTCGACGCCACCACCACCACCGCCGGGTCCAGGCCCAGCTTCAGCAGCGGCGCCGCCGCCCGCAGCACCCGCTGGTGCGTCGTCAGGTTCGCCTCCAGCGTCGTCCGCCAGGCCTCGTCGCCCAACGCCTCGATGGGCGCCCCCGCCGGGAACGTCCCCGCGTTCGACACCAGCACGTCCAGCCCGCCGAAGCTCGCCACCACCCGGTCCAGCGCCGCCTCCACCGCCCCCGCGTCGCTCAGATCGGCCACCAGCGCCAGCACGTCCCCGCCAAAGGCCTCGGCGACCCCCGGGTCCCGGTCCAGCGCCGCCACCGCCGCCCCCTGCGCCCGCAGCGCGTGCACGGTCGCCCGCCCGATGCCGCTCGCCGCGCCGGTCACCAGCGCCGCCTTGCCCTCGAGCGGCGGCCGCGCGCCGCCCTTGCCCAGCTTGGCCTGCTCCAGCTCCCAGTACTCGACCTCGAACAGCTCGGCCTCGCTCACCGGCCGCCACCCGCCCAGCGCCTCGGCCCACTGCATCGCCCGGACGGTGTGCCACGCCACGTCGCGCACCACCCGCAGCCGCGCCGGCGACGGCCCGAAGGCGACCAGCCCCGCGCCCGGCCACACCGCCCAGCGCGGCGCCGGGTCCAGCGCCGCGTGACCCGCCGTCGCGTGGCGCCCGAAGTACGCCCGATAGGCCTCGCCGAACGCCGCGACCTCGCCCTCGGGCTCGGACTCGCCCACGATCAGCGGCCACGGCTTCATGTGCAGGACGTGGTCCGGCGTGACCGTCCCACCCCGCGCCAGCGTCGCCGCGTCGTCACGCCGCGAAAACCCCACCGCCTGGGGCCGCTCGTCCAGCCGCGCCAGCACCGGCCGGCCCCACGCCCGCGCCACCTCGCGCCGCAGCGTCGCCAGCCGCAGCGGGTCCCAGCTCGACACCTCGGCCGCCGCCGTCGCCCCCAGCGCCCCCTCGGCCTCGAGCCGCCGCTCGGCCTCGTCCACCAGCGCGATCATCCGCTCGTAGCTCTGCCGCGCGTCGTCCGCGAAGGTGAAGACCCCGTGGTGCATCAGCACCAGCCCCTCGAGCCGGCCCCAGTCCACGTCGCGCGTCAGCTCGAAGACCTGCCGCGCCAGCACGAACCCCGGCATCACGTACGGCACGACGAGCACCCGCTCGCCGTACAGCGCGCGCAGCCGCGCCTGCCCGTCCGGCGTGTTGCTCAGCGCGACCACCGCGTCGGCGTGGGTGTGGTCCACATACCGAGAGGGGATCAGCGCGTGCAGGATGGCCTCGACCGACGGGTTGGGCGCGCCCGGGTCGGTCATCGCCGTCCGCTGCAGCCGCACCATGTCCGTGTCGCTCAGCGCCGGCAGCGCGGCCAGCCGCAGCAGCAGCTCCATGCGCACCGGCGCGAACCCGGCCGGCTCGATGCTGGCCAGATCCCAGCCGCTGCCCTTGACGTACAGGACCTCCTGCTCGTCGCCGAAGAAGTCCCGCTCGCGCACCTTCACCGAGGTGTTGCCGCCGCCGTGCAGGACCAGCCCTGGCTCGCGCCCCAGCAGCCGCGACGAGTACGCCCGCAGCGCCACCGGGTCGTCCGCGAACGCCGCCGCCTCCGCGTCGCTCCACTGGCTGCGCATCGTCAGACCGCCTCGGGGTCCTGCTGCCGCTCGAGCTCGGCGTCGAGCATCGCGCAGATGTCGTCCTTCACCTCGGCCAGGTTCAGCCCGATGAAGGCGATGGAGGTGCGCCCGGTGACCGGCGTCGCGTCCCAGTCCAGCTGGCCCGGCATGCCGTTGACGCAGTGGGTCTTGTCCCAGCAGCGCAGGACGCCCTTGAAGCGGGCGATGCGCTCGCGGCCGCCCGGCGGGTTGAGCAGCTTGTGGCCGAAGACCAGGCGGTCGTAGCAGATCTTCTTGGAGCGGTAGACGAAGGCCTCGAAGTCGGCGGGCAGCCCCTCGGTGGCGGCGTCGTCGGACAGGCGCGGCGCGAGGCCCTCGGGCATCGTCAGGACCGCCGACCGGCTGACCTGGCCCTGGTAGGCGAACTGCACGCGCGCCGCCGGGTTGCGGGCCTTGATGCGGTCGCGGATGGTCGACAGCGACGTCTCGTTGGCCTTGTCGGTCTTGTTGACGACCACGACGTCGGCGACGTCGACCTGCGCCCACAGCTGCGCGCCGAAGCGCTGGTCGTGCGCCTCGAAGGCGCCGGCGTCCAGCACGACGATGGTCGGGCCCAGCACGGTGTCGCGGCGGATCTCCTCGTCGCCGAACAGGTCGCGGGTGATGAGGTCCAGCTGCGCGACGCCGCTGGTCTCGAGGAAGATGTGCGCCAGCGGGTTGCCGTCGCCCAGCAGATCGGCGACCGGCTCGGAGTACGGGCGCGCCGCGGCGCCGATGCCGGTCGCGGCGATCTGGCGGATCTCGACGCCCGTGGGCTTGAGCATCTCGGCGTCGAAGCCCTGCTCGGCGAACTCGCCGACGACCACCGCCGAGCGCCCGTCGATGGCCGTGCCGTCGAGCAGGTGCTTGAGGACGCTGGTCTTCCCCGACCCGAGGATGCCCGTGATGATGTGCAGCTTGGTCTTGCGCATGCCTACTCCCAGTTCGCGGCGGAGCCTAACAGGAAGGGCCCGCGCCCGCCACGCCGCCCCGCCGGCCGATGATGATCCGCCTCGGGCGTCCGCCTCGGGCCCACGCGGATTTTGGACCGCCCCGGCGGACCGCCTTAGGGTCGGGGCCGCCCAACGTCCCCCGGGAGCCCTGGCTTGGCGCGCACCGACACCCGCTGGTATCGCCACGAGCGCTGGATCGCCACCCTGGCCCGCGTCGTGCTCTTCGTGGGCGCGCTCTGGTTCCTGGGCGCCGTCCTCGTGCGCCTGTCCAGCGTCACCGTGCCCCTGTTCGGCGGCTTCCTGCTGGCCTTCGTCAGCCTGCCGGCCATCGACGCCCTCGACCGCCGCATGCCCCGCGGCCTCGCCGTCACCCTGGTCGCCGTCCTCGGCCTGCTCGCCGCCGCCGTCCTGGCCTTCCTGGTCGTCCCGCTCTTCACCCGCGAGCTGGCCGTCGTCCTGCGCCTGCTGCCCGAGTGGGTCGAGCGCGTCCAGACCGACTGGATCCCCGCCCTCATCCGCACCTTCGATCTCGAGGACGCGGTCGAACCCGGCGCCATCCAGCAGATGATCGAGCAGTCGGCCGCCCCGCTCATCCGCAACACGGGCCTCGCCCTGCAGAGCCTGACCGGCTTCCTCGCCCGCGCGGTCGACGCCGCCATCATCCTGGTGATGGTCCCCATCTTCGCCATGTTCTTCGGCTACCACTTCCACACGGTCGTCGCCTTCGGCCGCTCGCTCGTCCCCCCGCGCCACATGGACGACACCGTGCGCGTCCTGCGCGACGTCGACCGCACCCTGGCCAAGTGGATCCGCGGCCAGCTCACCGTCTGCGTCGCCCTGGCCGTCATGTACTGCATCGGCCTGTCGCTCGCCGGCCTCAAGGGCGCCATCGCCATCGGCATCGTCGCCGGCCTGCTCAACTTCGTGCCCTACCTGGGCACCATCGCCGGCAGCACCATGAGCTTCCTCATGGCCGCCCTCGAGGGCTCTCCCCCCGAGACCTTCGTCCTCATCGCCTCGACCTTCGCCATCGCCGGCCTCATCGAGGGCTGGATCATCACCCCGCGCGTCGTCGGCGGCTCGGTCGGCCTGGGCGGCCTGGGCGTGCTGGTCGCCCTGATGGTCGGCGCCGAGCTGATGGGCATGCTGGGCGTCCTGGTCGCCGTCCCCACCGCCGCGGTGCTGGTCATCCTGCTACGCGAGGCCCGCGTCGCCTACTCGAAGAGCCCCTTCTTCACGCACCCCTGACCGGGCCTCACCCCGCCGCGCCCTCGGCCAGCCGCAGGAACTCGGTCTCGGTGATGATCCGCAGCGGCGCGCCCTCGGCGACGTACTTGTCGGCCGTCTTGTGCTTCGAACTGCGCGCGCCGTCGCCCAATAGCGGCGACCCGTCGTCGCCGATGACCAGGAAGTCCAGATCGCGCGTGACCCCCGAGGGCGTCGTCCCGCCCGCCGCGCGCACCTTCTGCTGCGCCGACTTGCGGTCCATGTGGGCCAGCTTCCCGGTGAACACGACCGACTTGCCGGCCAGCGGGTGCGCCGCGTCGCCGACCGCCGGCGCCTGCACGTCGTGGTGGTCCTCGACCGCCACGAACGCGAGCAGGTGCTCGATCTGCTCGCGCCGCTGCGCCAGCCCTTGCACGATGCTCGCCGCCAGCACCTCGTCGAAGCCGTGCAGACCCTTGAGGTCCTCTTCGCGGAGCTCCAGCACCCGCCCCAGCGTCCGGAACTGCGCCGCGAGCGTCCCTGCCATCTCGGGGCCGAGGCTCGGCACGCCTAGCGAAGCCAGGAAGGTGGCCAGCGGCAGCACCCTCCGGCCCGCGATGTTGTCCACCAGCTTGCGCGCCAGCGTCTCACCCATCCGCTCGAGGGGCGTCAGGTCATCCGCGCGCAGCCGATAGAGATCCGCCGGCTCCTTCACCAGCCCGCGCTCACGCAGCTGCGCCACGACCTTGGGCCCGAAGCCGTCGATCTCCGCCGCCTTCAGGAAGTGCTGCAACGCGCCGTCGATCACCGCGGGGCAGCCCTCGGGTCGCGAGCACATCAGCGTCTTGATGATGCGCTTGGCCTCTCCCTTCTTTCCGGCGGAGGCCTCGCGCGCCACGACGTGCGTCGGGCCCTCGCAGGAGGGGCAGGTCGCGGGGATCTGCAGCGGCTCCGGCCCCGCCTCCACCACCGACTCGATGTGCGGGATGACCCCTCCTCGTCGTGACGCCACCACCGTCGCGCCCCGGGTCACGCCCAGCTCCTCGACCCGCGTCAGGTTGTGGAGCGAGCACCGTCCGACCATCGCGCCCGACAGCTCGATGGGCTCGATCAGCGCCACGGGCGTAATCGCCCCCGTCCGCGCCACCGACCACTCGACGTCCAGCAGCGTCGTCTTGCCGGTCTCGGCCTGGAACTTGTAGGCGATGGCATAGCGCGGGTGATGCGCGGTCAGACCCAGCCGCCGCTGCTCCGAGATCGCGTTCACCTTGTAGACGATGCCGTCGATCTCGAAGTCCAGCCCGTCACGCCGCGCCAGCCACATGTCGAAGCACGCCTGCATGGCCTCCTTCGGTACGACCTGGGTCTCGACCGTCTCGAAACCATGCGCCCGCGCCCACTCCAGCTTGGCCGCCTCGGTCTCCAGCTCTGGCCCGATCACGTCGTACGCGAAGAACGACAGCCGATACTCCGCGGTCTTCTCCGCTACCTTCTGCTTGATGGCGCCGGCGGTCGTGTTGCGCGGATTGGAGAACTGGTCTCTGAGTCCGGCGAAGACGCTCAGGCGCATGTAGACCTCGCCGCGCACCTCGACCGGCCCCCCGCCCGAAATCTGCTTCGGGATGTCGGCGATGTGCAGGGCGTTGGCCGTGAAGGCCTCGCCCCGCACCCCGTCGCCGCGGGTCACGGCCACCGACAGGCGCCCCTCGGTGTCGTACTTCAGCGAGGCGGCGACGCCGTCGACCTTGGGCGTCTCGACGACGTCTCCGACGAAGGCCTCCTGGCCGGTCCGTGGGTCCCACGCCCAACGTCGCAGCTCGTCCTCGGTGTAGCACTTGTCCAGGCTCAGCATGGGCGTGTCGTGGAACACGCGCTCGCCGGCGCTCGACGGCGTCGCCTCGAGCTCGAGCAGGGCCGGGTGCTCGGGGGCCAGCGCCTGCAGCCGGCGCGTCAGCCGGTCGAAGGCGTAGTCGCTGATCTCCGGCGCGTTCAGCGCGAAGTACCGCCAGTTGTGGTAGCGCACGGCGACCGCCAGCTCGTCGACCGTCATCTGGTCGAAGGGCTTGTCCGCCGGGCGCGGCGGGCTCTGCAGCGTCTCGGGCTCGCGGCTCGTGCTCATGACCTTCCCTCGGTGGCGGTGCTGCGGACGGCGGGTTCGATACCGCGAAGCCTGCCCGGCCGCAACCGCCTCGAAGCTGGACCCCAACCCCCCGCCACGCCGCGAACTTCCCGTCAGAACGGGGCATTGCCGCCGCCCCCGTCCGCCGCTACCCTCCGGCTCATGTCCTTCGCGGCGCCCAGCTCCCGCTCCCCCTTCGAGGCCGCCAACGCCTGGCTCGCCTCGCTGCACCCGCGCGGCATCCGCCTGGGCCTCGACGGCGTCCGCATGGCGCTCGAGCGCCTCGGCTCGCCCCACCTGCGGCTGCCGGCCGTCACCATCGCGGGCACCAACGGCAAGGGCTCGACCGCCGCCTTTTTGGCCTCGATGGCCCACATGGCCGGCTACCGGGTGGGCCTTTACACCTCGCCCCACCTGGTCCACGTCACCGAGCGCATCCGCCTGGGCAGCCTGCCCATCCTGCCCGACGACTTCGCCGAGCAGGCCTTCCTGGTCCGCGCGGCCATGCAGGGCACGCACAGCCGCCCCGAGCTGCCGCTGACCTACTTCGAGGCCATGACCGTCATGGCCATCCACTACTTCCACCAGCGCGAGGTCGACCTGGCCATCCTCGAGGTGGGCCTGGGCGGCCGCCTCGACGCGACGGCCGTGGTCCCGCCGCTGGTCAGCGTCATCACCCCCATCGGCCTCGACCACCAGGAGTACCTGGGCGACACGCTAGAGGCCATCTGCACCGAGAAGGCCGGCATCATCCAAGAGGGCGCGACCGTCGTCACCAACGTCGCCCCCGAGCTGTTCCGCGCGGTCATCGGCCCCAAGGCGTACTCGCTGCGCTGCCCCATCCGCCGCGCCGAGGTCGACTTCCTGCACGCCTTCTTGCCCGAGGGCTTCCGGTACCGCGGCTGGATCGGCCGCCTGGGCCCGGTGCGCCTGGGCCTGCGCGGCACCCACCAGGGCGACAACGCCGCGCTCGCCTGCGCCGCCGCCGAGTCCCTGGCGCCCCACGGCTTCTGCATGAAGCCCATGCACATGGCCGAGGGCCTGGCCCGCGCCCGCCACCCCGGCCGCCTCGAGCTGCGCGACCCACAGATAGACCCGTCCGGCCGCTCCTGGCCGCTGACCGTCCTCGACGGCGCCCACAACCCGCTGGGCGCCCAGACGCTGGCGACCGAGCTGGACGCCTTCCTGACCGAGTCGCCCCGGGTCCTGCTCTTCGCCGCCAAAGCCGACAAGGACGTCCGCGGCATCCTCACCCACCTCGCCCCCAAGGTCGACGCCATCATCGTCACCACGGCGCCCCTGCTCTCGGACGCCGCCGAGGTGGCCCCCCACGCCCGCGCCCTGTGCCCCAACGTCCTGGTCGAGCCCGACCTCGAGCGCGCCGTCGAGACCGCCCGCCGCCTCACCGGCGCCTCCGGCTCCCTGCTCGTCTCGGGCAGCCTCTACCTGCTGGGCGCCGTCATCCCGCTGCTGCCGACCCCCACACCTTTCCCTTGACACCCCCGGCCGGCACCCACTAAAACCCCGTCCACTTCCGCGAGGGCGCATAACTCAGCGGTAGAGTGCCACCTTCACACGGTGGAAGTCACAGGTTCAAATCCTGTTGCGCCCACCAGCGTCCGACGTCAACAAAGCCCGGGGTTCGGACCCTGGGCTTTGTTGCTTCGAACCCGAAAATCTGCGGGGCTGCATGCGACTCGAACGACTCGGCTTGGAGAACTTCAGGGCCTTCGAGTCGTTGGACCTGGACCTGCATCCACAGTTCAACGTCCTGGTGGGCACCAACGGGACGGGGAAGTCGAGTGTCCTCGAAGCGCTCGCCATCGGTGCAGGGAGCCTCTTTCTGGGGGTCCCAGGCGCCGAAGCACCAGGGGTATCGCGCCAGCAGGTCCGGCAAGTGGTCTACACCTTCGACGGTCTGCCGGACCTGCAAGCACAGTACCCTGTCGTCATTCGATGCGAGGGAGCATTCGGGGATAGACGGCTGTCGTGGGTGCGAACGCTCGAGAGCGAGACGGGGCGTACGACGCGGGTCGGCGCCGAATCGATCCGCCTCGTAGGCGAGCAACTCGTAAGGCGCGTTCGGAAGGGTGAAGGGGTCGTCCTTCCCTTGATCGCACATTACGGGACACAGCGTCTGTGGCGTCAGATCAAACAGACCCGGGGCAAGCAGGGCGTGGGGAGTCGGTTCGACGGCTACATGGACTGCCTGGAGCCGGCGTCGAACCACAAGCACCTCACTGATTGGATGCGGAAGCAAGCATTGGCGGCTGCCCAGCGACAGGCCGCGATCCCGCACGTCGGCGCGGTCGAGGCGGCCGTCTGCGCGTGCATCACGACACCGGAGGCGCCGGTTGAAGCGTTCTACTTCGACGTTCAGCACGACGAGCTGCGGGTGCGATGGAAGTCGGTCTCAGGTGAGCCTCCGCTGATTCGTCCGTTCGCGCTCCTCCCAGACGGATTTCGCAACATGGTCGCCATGGTGGCGGACCTCGCGTGGCGAGCCGTCGTGCTCAACCCGCACCTCGGCGCTGGAGCCGCACGTGGGACAGCCGGGATTGTCCTGGTCGACGAGATCGACCTGCACCTACATCCCTCCTGGCAGCGAAGAGTGGTTGGTGACCTGATGAGGGTGTTCCCCAATGTTCAATTCGTGGTGACGACCCACTCACCTCAGGTCATCGCGACGGCGAAGCCCGAGTTCCTCCGCATCCTGAAGCCAGACGGCGAGATCGCGCGTGTGGACCATGTCCTGGGCAAGGACTCCAACGCCGTGCTCCGCGAGGTCATGGACTTGCCGGATCGGCCCAGCTGGATGCAGGACAAGCTCGACGAGCTGGCGCGATGGCTGGAAGCCGAGGACGTCCCCAAGGCCCGTGCCCTTCTCGAGGAACTCACGAGACTCCTGGGGCCTGGTGATGCGGCGCTTCGTGGGCTCGAGTGGGAGCTTGTCGATCTGGAGCTAGCCAGTGCGGAACGTCGCCAAGAGCCAACCTGAACCGGTGTGCCTGTCGGACGCCCGTCGCCTAGCGCGTGTGGGAGGGCGTCGCGTCAGCTCCGAGGACTGGGACTCCGTCCACGGCGACTGCAAGGGGCGGCTCCGGGAGAGACTCTTCCGGGATCAGAAGGGCCTCTGTGCCTACTGCTGCGATCGATTGCGCGGAGGCCACGGCTGGTTGGACCACCGGCCCGATCTGGGAGGCATGAAGATCGAGCATTGGCTGGCTCGCAGCCGATTTGGCGAGGAGACGCTGACCTGGAGCAACCTCCTGGGGGTCTGCGGCGGACGGCCTTCGGCTAGCTCCGGCTCTTGTGACAACGCCAGGGGCAACGGCGACTTGAGATGTCACCCTGTGAGCTCGCCAAGTCTCCACGAGCGCTTTACCTACACGGCAACGGGAGAAGTCCGGGGTCGCGACGCGGATGCTGCGGCCGACATCGATCTCCTCAATCTGAACCACCCCGTCCTCAAGGCGGGCCGGGCGAGGGTCATCGAAGCCTTGCGGAAAGCGCTGGCCCGGGATGACAGGCCCGGGAGCATCCGTCGTCGGCTCGCGAGCCTTCGTCAGGAAGATGAACACGGGACGTTGCCGGGATTCGTGCAGGTGGCAGAGCACTACTTGGAGAAGAAGCTGCGGCTTCGGGATGGCCGCTGAGGGCTCGCCAGGGAGTGCAGCGATCGGATGACCAAGGGGGGGCCACGGAGGGAGGGCGGGGTGGAAGCCGCTGTAGCTGAGCAGGACGACGCAGGATGGGATGGTCGGGGGCCGTCCAGGCTCGACGGCCCTACCTACCGTTGAGGTGCCGTGATGATGTTGAGGTCACCCGCTCGACCTCGTTCGATCTCGATGCTTGACGTCACAGGTTCAAATCCTGTTGCGCCCACCACGAAAGAGCCCAGGCCCTGCCTGGGCTCTTCGCGTTTTAGGGCCTGGCGGGGCGGGTTGACGGGGGCGGAACGCAGGGGTGATGCTGGCTGACCTTCGCTGAAGAGGTCCGCCATGTGGAAGCATCGTTCCGTCGTTGCAGGGCTGCTCGTCGTCATCGGACTCGCCGGCTGCGGCGAGGGCGCGACCGTGCGCTCCGAGCCGGCCGAGGATGCAGCGGCCGAGGAGATCGAGGGCGAGGACGTCGGGGTCGACTCCGCGACTGCTTCGGACGGGGGCGCCGACGCGCTGGCGGACGCACTATCAGAGGTCGTCGGCGACGTGGACGCGGCGCTGGAGGGGGACGCCGCGGAGCCGGCCGGGGACGCCGCGGACGCGGTGGAGGCGGGGCCAGGCGATGCTGGCCTCGACGTGCTCGAGTCCGACGCGGAGCCGGACCCCGCGACGCAGGATTCGGACGGGGACGGGGTCGTCGACGCGATGGACAACTGCCCCAAGCACCCCAACCCGCTGCAGAAGGACTCGGACCACGACGGCCTGGGCGACCCGTGCGACGGCGACCGCGACGGAGACCTCATCCCGAATGGGGACGACCTCTGCCCGGACGCCTTCGACCCCTACGACCTGAACACGGACTGCGACTCGAAGGGCAACGCCTGCGACGACGACGACGACGACGACGGCGATGGGGTGCCCGACGGGCCCGACGACAACTGCCCGCTGACGCCCAACGTCGAGCAGACGGATAACGATCACGACGGCAAAGGGGACGCTTGCGACGAGGACGACGACAACGACGGCGTGCTCGACGTCGAGGACGACTGCCCCTGGACCTTCAACCCGGCCCAGGACGGCCGCGTCACCTGCGCCTTCGTGGACCCCGACGGTGACGGGATCCACAGCGCGGCCGACAACTGCCCCTACGACTTCAACCCCGATCAGGCGGACTCCGACGGCGACGAGCGGGGTGACGCCTGCGACGACTGCTGGGTGCCCTGGCCCGAGCGCTGCGGCAACGGCAAGGACGACGACGCCGACGGCGAGGTCGACGAGGGCTGCCTGTGTGACGGCGACGCCGAGTGCGCCGACGACATCCCGTGCACCGTCGATCGCTGCTACTCGCACGGGATCGGCTGCATGAGCGGATACATGAAGCCGGCCGACGCGTGCGCCTGCCAGACCGACGCCGACTGCGACGACGGCGACCCGGCGACCACCGACTGGTGCCACCCGGACGGCCTGGTCTGCCATCACACGAAGTAGGCCCTCGGTCGCCTGCCGATCGGCAAGAGCCCCGCTGGTCCGGGTGGTGGACCACCGGGTCGAGGCCCTGGGAGGGGGGCGACGGGTGGTGGACCACCGGGTCGAGGGCCTTGGGAGGGCGAAGGACGGGTGGTCGACCATCGGGTCGAGGGCCTTGGGAGGGCGGAGGACGGGTGGAAGACCACCGGGTCGAGGGCCTTGGGAGGGCGGAGGACGGGTGGTGGACCACCGGGTCGAGGGCCTTGGGAGGGCGAAGGACGGGTGGTGGACCACCGGGTGGGGGCCTTCGGGACGTCTTGCCCGGTGGTCGACCACCTCGCGGGGCCCCCTGGAGGGGGGCGGAGAGCCCTTGGAGGACGAGGGCGGGGCCCGCTGAACGGGGATTGTGAAGAAGTCTTAATGGAAGGCTTCATGACGGCGGGCCGGGGCGTGGGCAGGCTGCGGCGCCATGAGCGCGTGGCGTGGGACATTGCTGCTGGGTCTTCTGTTGGCGCTGACGGCGGCCGCGGGCGACGCGGTCCGGGCCGCGCCGCCGGGGCCGGCCGCCGAGCCGTTGACCTGGGAGGCGCTCTTGCCGGTGGCCGGGGCGATCTTCGAGGCCGGGCCGGGCAGGGCGGGGGCCGTGGAGGCCGAGGGGCTGAGCCGGGCCGCGCGCGTGGTGCCTGGGCGGCTCCTGGCGCTGGACGCCTCGGGCGGCGCCGATGCGCGCCTGGGCGGTGGCAGCGGCCACGGCGTCGAGGCCTCGCTCGCCGCCGCGCTGGTTTTGCAGCTGGGGCGCGCGCCGGAGCTGGGGCGGCGGGCCTGGTCGGCGCGGGCCGAGGCGGCGACGGCGCGCCAGGAGCTGGCCCGCTGGGAGTTCGTGTCGCAGGTCGCGGACGCCTGGGTCGCCTGGTGGGCCGCCAAGGCGGTCTCCGAGCAGCTGCACGAGCACCGGCAGCAGCTCGACGGCTATCTGGCGCCGCTGCGGCAGGCCGCGCGCAGCCAGGCGGTGAGCCGCGTGCTGGTGAGCGATCTGGAGGCCGAGCTGGCGCGGGTCGACGCCCAGGCGGCGGTCGCGCGGCGCGAGGCGGCCAGCGAGGCCGCGGGGCTGCAGGCGCTGCTGGGCCGGCCGGTGACGCTGCCGGAGACCGCCCAGGCCGAGGTCGGCCGCGCGCTGGCCGAGGACGACCCCTGGCGGGCGGTGCTGGCCGGCCTCGAGGCGCACCCGGCGCTGCGCTCGCTCGACCGCGAGGCCGAGGCCGCCCGCGCCGAGGCGGACGCCCTGGGCGCGGCCACGGCGCCGACCTTGAGCGTGGGCGTGACCGGGCGCGAAGAGGGCGACGAGGGCACCTGGGGCGGCCTGATGGTCGGGCTGAGCGTGCCCCTGGCGGACCCCAACGCGCCCGAGGTCGCGCGCCTGCGCAGCGAGGCGATGGCGGCCGAGGCGGAGCGCCGCTGGCGGGGGCAGGCGCTGCGGGCCGAGGCCCGGGCGGCCTCGCAGCGCTTCGAGGCGCTGGCCGAGCAGCACCGTGAGCTGGGGCGCCTGCTGCTGGAGCCGCTGGAGCGGCGGGTGGCGCTGTTCGAGGAGGCGCTGGCCTCGGGGCAGGTCTCGCTCGACCAGGTGATCCGCGCCCGCCGTGACCTGCAGGACGCCCTGCAGGCGCGGGTGGCCACGCGGGCCGAGCTGATGCGGCACGCGGCGCGCGGGCGGGCGACGGCCGCCCTCATGGCGTCGACGGCGCCGACCGACGGGAGCGAACGATGACGAGATGGCGCGGAGCGCTGAGCGCGCTGACCCTGGGGCTGTGGGCGTGGGGCGCGGGGGCGGCTTGTGGGCCGGCCGAGGCCAGCGTCGGCCAGCCCGAGGCGACCCCGGCCTCGACCCTGGGGCAGCGCATCGTCACCTCCGAGGCCCAGCCGGCGCCCGAGACCACGCTGGTCACCCTGCCGGCCGAGGTGGTCGTGCCCTCGCACGCCGTCCAGGCGCTGGGGCCGCCGCTGCCCGGCCGCCTGACGCGCTGGCACGTGACGGTTGGCGCCCAGGTCCGCGCCGGCGCGCCGCTGGCCGAGCTGACCAGCCCCGAGCTGGCCGACCTCGAGGCCGCCGAGGCCGAGCTGGCGCGCGTCGTGCGCGACCGCCGGCGCATCCTGGGCAAGCAGCGCCAGCACGTCGCGACCGGGATGCAGCCCGTCCAGTCGAGCTACGAGGCCGAGCTGGCCCTCGGCGAGGCCGAAGCGCGCCTGGGCGCGGTGCGCAAGCAGCTCGAGGCGCGCCGGACGCTGTCGGCCCACGGACCGGGCATGACCTGGACCTGGACCGCCCCGGCGGCGGGCGTCGTCCGCGAGATCTCCTGCGCGCTCGGCGCCACGGTCGGCGCCGAGGTCGCCTGCGTCACCCTGCTCGACGCCTCGGCGGCCGAGCTGCGGGTGCGCGTCCCCGAGCGCCACACCGGCCGCCTCGGACCCGAGACCCGCCTCACCTGGCAGCCGACCGCCGCCTGGCCCGACGCCCTCGCGCTCGACCTGCAGCTGAGCCGCCTGGACCCGGTGGTCGACCCGCGCAGCCGCACCCGCGCGGCCTTCTTCACCCCCGGCCCCGAGGCCGCCGACGCTGCGCGCTGGATGGTCGTCGGCGCCACCGGCCCCGCCGCGCTGCGTGCGCCGGCCGAGGCGGGGGCCGTCCTGGTGCCCGCGGCGGCGCTGACCCGCATCGACGGCCAGCCCGCCGTGCTCGTCGCCGCGCCGGGCGCCGCCCCCGACGCCGCCCGCCCGCTGACCGTCTCGGTGCTCGGCCGCAGCGACGCCGGCGTCGTGGTCCGCGGCGACCCGCTGGCCCCCGGGGCCTCGGTCGTCACCCGCGGCGTCTTCCTGCTCAAGAGCGTCCTGCTGCTCGAGGACGAGGACTGACCGATGGATCGCCTGCTCGAGGCCCTGGTCCGCGCGTCGGTCCGCAACCGCTTCTTCGTGCTGGCCGGCACCCTGGTCTTCGCGGCCTTCGGCGCCTGGTCCTTCCACACGATGACCTTCGACGCCTTCCCGGACCTCACCAACGTGCAGGTCCAGGTGGTCACCGCCTCGCCGGGGATGGCCTCGTCCGAGGTCGAGATGCTGGTCACCGTCCCCATCGAGCGCTCGCTGGGGGGCCTGCCGGGGGTGCAGCAGGTCCGCAGCCTGTCGCGCGCGGGCGTGTCGGCCATCACCGTGGTCTTCGAGGACGGCACCGACCCCTGGCTGGCCCGCCAGCTCACCAAGGAGCGGCTCGATCTGGCGCGCGGCGACATCCCGCCCGAGGCCGGCACCCCCGAGCTGGGCCCGCCCTCGACGGGGCTGGGCGAGGTCTACCAGTTCACCCTCGCCAGCGACCGGCACCCCATGCCCGAGCTGTACCGCATCTTCGAGCGCGACGTCGCCCCGCGCCTGCGCACGGTCGACGGGGTGGTCGAGGTCAACGCCTGGGGCGCGGGGGCGCCGCAGCTCCACGTGCGGGTCGACCCGTTCCGGCTCGCCGCGCTGGGCCTGCCCCTGCCCGAGGTCCACGAGGCGGTCCGGGCGGCGCTGGGCGTCCAGCCCGGCGGCGCCGTGGGGGCCGGCGCCGAGCAGATCCTGGTCCGCGGCGTCGCCAACCCGCTGGACCCCGAGCGCCTGGGCGAGGTCCCCATCCCGCTGCCGGGCGACGGGGCGGGCTCCGTCCCCCTGCGCGACGTCGCCGACATCGAGCTGGCCGGCGCCCTCACCGTCGGCCTCGGCTCGGCCCAGGGCGAGGGCGAGCGCCTGTTCGCCATGGTGCAGCTCCTCGCCGGCGCCGACGCCCGCCGCGTGGTCGCCGAGGTCCGCGAGCGCGTCGCGGCCGTCGAGGCCAGCCTCCCCGACGGCGTCCACCTCGACACGGCCTACGACCGCGACAAGCTGGTCTCCAGCACCCTGGGCACCATCGCCAAGTCGCTCGCCGAAGGCGGCGCCCTGGTCATCCTGGTGCTGCTCGTGCTGCTCGGCGATCTGCGGGCGGGCCTGCTGGTCGCCTCGGTCATCCCGCTCGCCATGCTCGGCGCCTTCGCCGGCATGCGCTACCTGGGTTTCTCCGGCAACCTGATGTCGCTCGGCGCCATCGACTTCGGCCTCATCGTCGACGGCACCATCGTCGTCACCGAGAGCATCGTCGCCCTGCACCTGACCGAGCTGGGCGCCCGCGGCCACCTGGGCCCCGCCATCGTCGCCCGGGCGCGGCGCGTCGCGCGCCCCGTGGTCTTCGCCGTCGGCGTGCTGCTCCTCGTCTACACGCCCATCCTCCTGCTCGGCGGCACCGAGGGGAAGCTCTTCCGCCCCATGGCGGTCACGGTGCTGCTCGCCCTCGCCACCGCGCTCGTCCTCACCTTCACCTACGTGCCCGCCCTCGCGACGCTCCTGCTGCGCCCCCACGGCGAGCGCCAGACCTGGGTCGAGCGGCAGCTCGCGCGCCTGTACGCCCCGGTGGTCACGCGGGCGGTCCGCCGCCCCGCCGGCCCGGTCGTGCTCGCCCTCGCCGTGGTGGCCGTCAGCGGCGTCGCCGGCACCCGCCTGGGCCTCGAGTTCGTCCCGCGCCTCGAGGAGGGCGATCTCGTCCTGCAGACCGCGCGCCTGCCCTCGCTCACGCCCGAGCAGGCCCTGCGCGAGAACACCCGCATCGAGCGCGTCCTGCGCGGCTTCCCCGAGGTCCTGCACGTCGCCACCCGCACCGGCTCGCCCGCCGTCGCCACCGACCCCATGGGCCTCGAGGAGTCGGATATGCTCATCACCCTGGCGCCGCGCGACCGCTTCACCACCGCCCAGACCACCGAGGACCTGGTCGAGGCCATGGCCCGCCGCGTCGAGGCCGAGGCGCCGGGCGCCCTGCTCACCTTCACCCAGCCCATCGAGATGCGCTTCAACGAGATGCTCGAGGGCATCACCAGCGACGTCGGCGTCATCGTCTACGGCCAGGATCTGGAGGTCCTGATGGCGGTGGCGCGCGAGGTCGCCGCCGCCCTCGCCGCCATCCCAGGGGCCGCCGACGTGAAGCTGCCCTCCTTGGAGGGGGTGCCGGGCCTGGACGTCGAGGTGCGCCAGGCGGACGCCGCCCGGGTCGGCCTGTCCGCCGAGGCCGTGCTCGACCTGGTCGCGGACTTGAAGCGCGGCACCGAGGTCGGGCTCGTCACCCGGGGCCAGTTCCGCGACGCGGTGGTGGTCACCCTGGATCTGCCGCCCGAGCTGCCCATCGCGCAGATCCCCGTGGTGCTGCCCGAGGGCGGCGCCGTCCCGCTCGAAGAGGTGGCCGACGTCCGCGAGGTCTCCGCCCCCGCCAACATCCAGCGTGAGGCGGGCAGCCGCCGCGTCATCGTGCAGGCCAACGTGCGCGGCCGCGATCTGGGCAGCTTCGTCCAGCAGGCGCAGGCCCGCGTCGGCGCCCTGACGCTGCCCGAGGGGACCTGGATCGACTGGAGCGGCCAGTACGAGCAGCTACGCGACGCCGCCGTGCGCACCGGGATCCTCATCCCCGCCGTGCTGTTCCTCATCCTGGGCGTGCTCTACGTCACCTTCCACAGCTGGCGCGCGGCCCTGCTCATCTTCCTCAACGTCCCGGTGGCCATCTCGGGGGGCGTCCTGGCCCTGTGGGCGCGCGATCTGCCGCTGTCCATGAGCGCCGTGGTCGGCTTCATCGCCCTGTTCGGCATCGCGGTGATGAACGGCATCGTCCTGCTCAGCCGCACCCGCGAGCTCCACACGGGCGAAGGCGCCGAGGGGCGCGACGGCGCGCGCGCGGCCTTGGCGAGCGCCCTCGAGCGCTTCCGCCCGGTGGTCATGACCGCCGCGGTCGCCGGCATCGGCTTCGTGCCGATGGCCGTCGCCACGGGGATGGGCGCCGAGGTGCAGAGGCCCCTGGCGACCGTGGTCATCGGCGGCCTCGTCACCTGCACCGGGCTGACCCTGGTGGTGCTGCCCGCGGTCTACGCGCGGGTGTTCGCCCGAGACGACCGCGTCGAGGCGGGGCGGGCGGCGGCGGCGGCGGTGGGGTGATGGAGGCGGACGGGGCTGCGCCCGAGTCGTGCACGCCGGCCCGCGATGGGGCATCTTGCGCGGCGGCGGCGCCCCCCTCCCCGAACGACGAGCGCCGCCCGGAGGACGCTCCCGTGCTGGCCCTCATCGTCGAAGACGACCCCCGCGTCGCCCGGTTCCTGGTGCGCGGCCTGCAAGAGGAGGGGTTCGTGGTCGACGTGTGCGAGCGGGGCGACGAGGCGGCGGCCCAGGGCCTGAGGCAGCCTTACGACGTCGTGCTGCTCGACTGGAACCTGCCCGGGCTCGACGGCCTGTCGGTCCTGCGGGGCTGGCGCGAGCGTGGCCTCGAGGCGCCGATCATCGTCCTGACCGCGCGATCGGGGGTCGATCCCACCGTGCTGGCCCTCGGCGCCGGCGCCGACGACTACATGACCAAGCCGTTCAGCTTCGAGGAGCTGCTGGCCCGGGTGCGCGTCCAGCTCCGGCGCCGCGCCCTGCCGGCGACGGCGGACGCCCAGATCGCCATCGGGCGGGCCCGCCTGGACGCGCGTCGGCGCACCGTAGAGCGGGGCGGGGCGGTCGAGGCGCTCACCAACCGCGAGTTCCAGCTGCTCGACCTCTTCCTGCGCCACCGCGGCGAGGTGCTCAGCCGGACCCGCATCCTGGACCGGGTGTGGGGCGTCGACGCCGACCCGAGCACCAACGTCGTCGACGTGCACGTCTGTCACCTGCGCGCCAAGCTCGACGACCCCGCCGAGGCCGGCGCTCCCACGGCCATCGAGACCGTGCGCGGGCGCGGCTACCGCCTCCGCACCGAGGAGGAGCTGGCGCCTTGAGCCCGCCTCGACCGCCGCGTCGCCCGCTCGGTCGCCTCGTAGTCTGGGGCTCGGCCGGCATCGCGGCCACCACGGCCTTGGTGGTCGCTGGCGTGATGCTGGCGCTGCTCCATGCCCAGGTGCACCACCAGACCGACGAGCTGCTGGTCCAGATGACCACCGCCGAGGCGAGGCGCATTCTGGACGGGCCGCCCGACGAGCCGATCAGCGCCGACGAGGCGGCGATCCCCCTGCCGGGCCTCGAAGGTCCGCCGGTCGCGCGCTCCGAGGCGGTCTTCGACGCCGACTGCCGCCCGCTCGCGACCAGCCCCGACCTGTCGGGCCGCCCCCTGTCCAGCGCCCTGTGCCGCGCCCCGCTCGCCGTGGCCGGCCCCCGCGTCCTCGACCTCGACGACGGCCCGGAGGTCAGCCTCCGCGGCGCCGTCCTGGCGGTCGCGGCCCCGCAGCGCGCGCCGGACGGCGCCCTGGGGGTCTTCGTCGGCGTCGACCACGCGCGCATCGACGAGTCCACCTGGCTCTCCTTCCGCTTCGGCCTCGTGGTCTCGGTGCTGCTCGTGCTGGGCGTCGGCTTCGGGGCCGCGGCGGTCGCGCGTCGCCTGACCCGCGATCTCACCCACCTGGGCGGCGCCGCCACCGAGCTCATCGCCCGCGGCGGTGACGTGGCCGGCCTGCGCGCCGCGGCCGAGCGCTTCACGGTCTCCGGCGCCGCGCCCGCCGAGGTGGCCGCCCTCGCGACCACGCTCAACGCGCTGGTGACGCGCCTGGCCCGAGCGCTGGACGCCCAGGCCCGCTTCGTCGCCGAGGCGGCCCACGAGCTGCGCACGCCGCTGACCGCCCTGCGCGGCGAGCTCGAGGTCGCCCTACGCCGCGACCGTTCCAAGGACGAGTACCGGGCCGCCCTGGAGGACGCGGCCACCGACGCGCGGCGCCTGTCGGATCTCGCCGAGCACCTGCTCGAGGCCGCGTCGGCCCGCTCGGACGCGCTGCCGGTCGCCGAGGCGCCCCTGCGCCCGCTGGTCGAGGCCAGCCTGGCGCGGCTGGCGCGCACCCTGAGCGACGCGGGCGTGGACGCGACCCTGGTCGACGAGGCGCCCGACCTCGCGGCCGAGCTCCACGCCCTGTCGACCTCGCGCATCCTGGAGAACCTGCTGCAGAACGCGGCCCTGCACGCCGCGCCGGCCCGGCTGGCCGTCCGGATCGCCCCGGGGCCGCCCGGCTGGGTCGACGTCGTGCTGACCGACGACGGGCCGGGGGTCGCGCCCGACGTCGCCGAGCACCTCTTCACCCCCTTCGTGCGTGCGGGTCACGGGCGGGGGCACGGCCTGGGCCTGACCATCGCCCGGGATCTGGCCCGGCGGCAGGGCGGCGAGCTGACGCACGAGGTCCCCGAAGGCGGCCGCGGCACGCGCTGGCGGCTGCGGCTCCGGGCGCCAAACGGGGCCCAGGCCTGAGAGAGGCCGCCGACGCCGCGTGCGCCGGCGGCCCCTTTGCGCCGAGCGTCAGACGACCCACTCGCCGCCCGCGCCGGGAGGACGGCGGGGGCTGGGCTCGGGCGCCTGGCCGTCGCCGCGGGTGGCCTCGAGCAGGGCGATGACCTCTTCGTCCTCGGTCTGGGGGAAGCGGTCGTACCACTGGCTGATGGCCATGAAGGCGCTGGGCTCGGCGACCGCGACCAGCTCGTCGACCTCGCCGCGCAGGATCTCGAGGGTGCTCGCCGGGCCGACCGGGACCGCCAGCACCAGATGGTCGGGGCCCTGGGCCCGCAGGCTGCGGATGGCGGCGCGCACGGTGCCGCCGGTCGCGACGCCGTCGTCCACCAGGATGACCACTCGTCCGACCACGTCGGGGCGCGGACGGTCGCCGCGGTAGCGCTCCACCCGGCGGGCCAGCTCGCGCTCTTCGCGCGCGGTCACCTGCTCCAGGTAGGCGTCGTCGCCGCCCGCGTAGCGCAGCGACACCGGGTCGACGTAGCGGCCGCCGCCCTCGGCGATGGCGCCGATGCCGAACTCGGGCTGATAGGGCGCGCCCAGCTTTCGCGCCACGATGACGTCCAGCGGCGCCCCCAGGGCGCGCGCCACCTCGTAGCCGACCGGCACGCCGCCACGCGGCAGGGCCAGGACCACGACGTCCCGTCCGCGGTAGCCTTGCAGCCGCTCGGCGAGCAGGCGTCCGGCCTCGCGTCGATCCGCAAAACCCGTAAAGCGCGTCATGCCGCACCTCCCCAGGCCTCCCCTCGGGGCCTCACTCGCCAAGGGTAAGGGCGAGCGACGCGCGGACACCGGGGGCCGGCGCCTGCCGGTCAGTCCCAGGCCGCCTCGAGGCGGCCGTCGTCGCGCAGGGCGACGCTGACGCCGAAGGGGCGGCTGTGGGTGCTGAGCGTCTCGGCCAGCCAGGCCGCGTCACGGGGCTCGGCGCGTTCGAGCCGCAGGCGCCGCAGGCGGGTGGGCGTCAGGCGAAGGCGGGTGAGCCGGCCCGTCCGGGCCTCGAGGGTGGGGAAGACCATCAGCCCCAGCTCGCCGCGGTAGCGCTCGTGGCCGCCGATGCCCTCGTAGTCGGTCAGCAGATCGCCGGTGCCGTAGAGGATGAGCCGGTCCCGGTAGACCTCGAGCCCCTTGGGGTGATGGGACGAGTGGCCGTGCACGAGGTCGACCCCGGCCTCGTCGACCAGGCGCCGGGCGAAGGCCTGCTGCTCGGCCGGGACCTCGTAACCCCAGTTGCCGCCCCAGTGGATCGAGGCCACGACCAGGTCGCCGGGTCGGCGGTGGCGGGCGACCAGATCGCCGAAGGCGCGGGCGGCGTCGTCCTTCAGCTCGGGCAGGTAGGCGACCCCCGAGCGCCGCTGGCCCGCCGCCCAGCCGCTGGGGATGCCGCTGCTGGGGTGGCCCAGCCCGAAGACCAGCACCCGTCCGCGGACGCCCAGGTCCACCACGGCCGGGCGCTGGGCCTCGGCCAGGTCGCGTCCTGCGCCGCAGTGGCCGATGCCCAGCGCCTCGAGGGTGGCGAGCGTCTCCTCGAGCCCCGCGCGCCCCCAGTCGACCACGTGGTTGTTGGCCAGCACGCACACATCCAGCCCCGCGGCCCGCAGCGTCTCGGCGTTGTCGGGGCTCATGCGGTAGTGGATGCCCTTGTCGGGCCAGGGCTCGTCGGCGCGGGTGAGGCTGGTCTCCAGGTTCACGATGCGCGCGTCGGGCGCGAGGGCGGCCAGCTCGGCCAGGGCCTCGCCCCAGGGGGTCTCGACCCCGAGCGGTCGCTCGATGGGGCCGTTGGCGATCTCGGCGAGCGCGACATAGTCCCGCGCGTCGCGGATCCAGGGCTCGTGCAGCGTCGGCTCGCAGGGCCAGGGCAGCGCCTGGTCGATGCCGCGGCCGGTCATCACGTCGCCGCTCAGGAACAAGGTCACGGTGGCGGTCTCGGTGCCCATGAGGCCTGTCCCGAAGCACCGGCGCCGGGGAGTCCACGCGGGGTCGGGCCGACGCGGTGGCCGAGGCGGTGGCCGTGGGCCGTGGCGGTGGCCGTGGGCCGTGGCCGTGGCCGAGGCGGTGGCCGTGGGCCGTGGCCGTGGCCTGGGGCCGTGGCCGGGGCCGTGACGGTGACCGAGGCCGGGGGCCGTGGCCGGAGCCGTGACCGTGGCCGGGGCCGTGGCCGGGCTTCCGGGACCACCACCGCACCTGCTACCGGACTGCACGAGCTCGCTCGTGCTCCGGATTCGCGCAGCTCGCTGCGCGCGGAGTGGCGCCCATCACCGAGGATTCAGCACGGCCCACGCCACGGTCACCGGCACGGCCACGGCCTACGGCCACGGTCACCTTCACGGCCTCGACCCCGGCCCCGAGCTCGGCCCCAGTCTCGCAGCGGGGAAGGCTCCGCTCGCCGGGTGCGGAGATCTGCGCATTTTCGGCGGTATCGGCAGGCCGGCGGGTCGGTCGACGCGGGGTGGTCTAGAGAAGGGCCGCATGATCCTTGGGCGTCGGCGACTGCGTCGAGGGTTGGCACGGTTGCTGCTTCACCGTCCTGCGTCGCGCGCGGCTCCTCCCCGACCGCGTCTGACAACCAGACCTCGCGAACCGGCGGCCCGAGCCCCTCCCCGAGCTCGGACCACCGCTGGATCGGTGCCGGCCACCCCAGCCGACACGTCGAACCCCGAGAGGCGCCACGCACCGAGCTTCCAGGCCGGCAGGGCAGCAGGCGGACGATGAACCCCGACATCGGTCCCCAGGGCTGTCCCGGTGAGCCGGGTCCCTGCAAACCGGGCGGGCGCCGTCTCGATCTTCTCGCGAGGTCTGGGCCGGGCCGACGGCGCATGACAGGATGCCTCCGCACGGGAGGCCCTCTTGTCCGACTCCGCCATCGCCGCCAACCGCCGCGCCTGGGACGCGCTCGTCCCGGTCCACCTGGCCAGCGACTTCTACGACGTCGAGGGCTTCCTCGCCGGGCGGGATCCCATCCCCGCCTTCGAGCGCGCCGAGGTCGGGGAGGTGGCCGGCCTCGAGCTGCTGCACCTGCAGTGTCACTTCGGGCTGGACACCCTGGCCTGGGCCCGGTCGGGGGCGCGAGTGACCGGGCTGGACTTCTCGCCGGCCGCGGTCGCGCAGGCGCGTCGGCTGGCCGACCGGGCCGGGATCGACGCGCGCTTCGTCGAAGCGGACGTCCACGACGCGCCGGCCGCCCTCGGCCACGCCCGCTACGATCTGGTGTACGTGAACGTCGGGGCCTTGTGCTGGTTGCCGCGCATCGAGCGCTGGGCGGACGTGGTGGCTGCGCTCGTGCGCCCGGGCGGGCGGCTGTACGTCCGCGACGTGCATCCGATGCTGATGGCGCTCGAGGTGCGCGAGTCGGGGCTGGCTGTGGCTCATCCGTACTTCGAAGACGGCGCGCCCGTCGAGGAGACCTCGGCCAGCTACGCCGACCCCAGCTCTGCGCCTCGGACGACCGTCACCTGGAACCGCGGGCTGGGGGAGATCGTGCAGAGTTTGCTCGACCGGGGGTTCTCGTTGGAGCTGCTCCGAGAGCACCGCGTCGCCGACTGGCAGGCGCTGCCCATGGCCGAGCTGGGCCCCGATCGCCTGTATCGGCTGCCCGCCGAGCTGCGCGATCGCGTCCCCCTGACGTTCTCGCTGCGGGCCACCTACCGAGGAGATCGGTAGCGGGCCGTGGGCCTGGCTGATCGCGCGGCGAGGGTGGCCACGCCGCGCGCAGCGAGCTGCGCGAGGCCGGAGCACGAGCGAGCTCGTGCAGTCCGGTGGCTGGCACGGAGACGGTCGTGCGGTCGGCCACAGCCCCGGCCACGGTCCCGGCCACGGTCCCGGTTCCGGTCCCGGCCACGGTCCCGGCCACGGTCCCGGCCACGGTCCCGGCCTCGGCCTCAGTCACGGCCCCGGTCCCGGCCCCGGCCCCGGCCACGGTCCCGGCCCCGCCCCCGCCCCCGGCCCCGGCCCCGGCCCCAGCCCCCGGCATCGTCCGAGCACCTTCGGGGCGGGGGCTTGACGCGAGGCGTTCGCTCTTGGACGCTCGCCGCCTCACGGACGTCGGGCGGTGGGCCATCAGGCGAGGGCCTCGCTCGCGGCGTCGACGCGGGCCCCGGCAGGGCCTGCCCTGGAGCCCGTCATGCTGAGGAAGATCCTGCTGGGCCTCGCGGTCCTCGTCGTCGTCCTGTTGATCGTCATCGCCACGCGGCCGGACACCTACCGCGTCGAGCGCTCTACCGTGATCCAGGCTCCGGTCGAGCAGGTGTTCGCCGTGGTCAACGGCTTCGAGCGCTGGGGCGAGTTCTCGCCCTGGGACAAGCTGGACCCGGACATGAAGGTCGAGCGCAGCGGCCCGGCCACCGGCGTCGGCGCCGTCCATTCCTGGACCGGCAACGACCAGGTCGGCAAGGGCCGCATGACCATCACCGAGAGCGTCGCGAACGAGCGGGTCGCCATCAAGCTCGAGTTCCTCGAGCCGTGGACCTCGACCGCCGACACGGCGTTTACGCTGGCGCCCGAGGGCGGCGGCACCATGGTCACCTGGAGCATGTCGGGCGACAACGACTTCATGGGCAAGGCGTTCTCGCTCTTCATGGACATGGACGCGATGATCGGCGCCGACTACGAAAAGGGCCTGGCCGCGATGAAGCAGCTGGTCGAGGCCGAGGCCAAGGGCGCGGGCGCCCAGGCGCCGTCGGCGACCACCGCGAAGTAGTCCCCGGAGGCGCCCGATCACGCGACGGACGGCCAGCGTCCGTCGCGGTCCCACAGCAGGGCGTCCACCGTGGCCTGCTCGGGGACGTGGTCGGTCGCGCAGAAGGCGACGATGGCCTCGACCACCGCGGGGTCGCGCAGGATGCGCCGGTGCCCAAGGCCGTGGGTCTCGAGCAGGCGGGCGCCGGGCCAGGCGCGGGCGATGGCCTGCGCGTCGGACAAGGGCACCTCGCGGTCGAGGCGGTCGTGCACCAGCAGCGCCGGGGCGGTCATCCGGGCGGCGTTGGCCACGGTGGACAGCGCCTCGCCGCGGAGGCCCAGCCAGCGGTCGACGGCGGCCTCGGCGGCCCGCAGCGCCTGGGGCTGGGAGGTGAGGGCGCGCAGCCAGGCCCGCAGCCACTGGACCGGGTCGGCCGCGGGGCCGACGAGCACCACGCGCCGGACGGGCAGCCCCGACGCGGCGGCGAGGACGGCGGCCGGCGCCCCCAGCGAGTGGGCGACGACGGCGTGGGGCGGCCCGACCTCGGCGGCGACCGCGGCCAGGGCGCGCGCCATGCGGGCGACGTTGGTGCGGCGGCCGGGCGAGCGGCCGTGGGCCGGGGCGTCGAGGGCGACCGGCATGAAGCCGGCGGCCACCAGCGGGGCGACCAGCGGACTCAGCTGCGCACCATGGCCGCCCCAGCCGTGCATCAGCAGCACGGGCGCGCCGTGACCCCAGGCCCAGGCGTGCACCGGGCCCGCGGCGGTCTGGACCTGGAAGGCGCGGCCCTCGGCCAGGGTCCGGCGCTCGTCGTCGGACAGGCGGCGGCGCGGCGGGGCGAGGAAGAAGGCCCAGGCGCCCAGGCGGGCGGCGAGCCGCGGGGAGACCGTCGCCACCCGGCGCAGCGCCGAGGCGACCTGCCGGACCGTCGGATCCTGGGGGCGGGTCGTGGTGCGAACGTTCGTGCTATTTTCTGGGCGGACGAGGGCATGGTCGTGAGCCGTCATGGGGGATCTCCGTGGAAAGCGTCAGCGGGGTTGGGCGTCCCGAAGGAGCCGGTCGAAGGCGAGGCGGGTGCGCTCGAGCGCGCGCGGGTCGCGCATGAGGCGGGTCGCGTGGTGATAGGCGCAGATGACGCCGAAGAGCTCGTGGGCCAGCTGCGTCGGGTCGAGATCGTCGCGGAGGTGGCCCTCGGTCACCGCGGCGCGGGCGACGCTGGCGATGAACTCGAGCCAGTCGCGCTGCTGGGCGACCAGCTGGTCGCGGGCCGGGCCGGGGCGGTCGTCCAATTCGATGGCGGCGGCCAAAAACAGGCAGCCGACCTCGGCGCGGCGGACCTCGAGGTAGTCGAGCCAGCGCTCGAACAGCGCCACGATCCGCGGCAGGCCGCGTGGGGCGCGCAGGGCGGGGCGGATGACGGCGTCGGTGAACTGGTCGGTCGCCGCCTCGAGGATCTGGACCTGCAGCGCCTCCTTCGAGGCGAAGTGCGCGAAGAGCCCGGACTTGCTCATGCCGAGATCCTTGGCGAGCGCGCCGATGGTCAGCCCCTCGAGGCCGACGCGGGCCGCCTCGCGGGTGGCGTGGTCGAGGATGGTCGCGCGTGTGTCGTCGCCCTTGCTCATGTCGACAAAATGGAACGACCGTTCGTTCGTGTCAAGCGTCTGTCGGTTCGAGGCCCGAGGGGCGCCAGTGTCGGTGGGCGGGACGGCCGCGGAGGCGTCACCGGGAGCGCTCGCCTCGTCCGCGGGGGGCGGTGCGGAAGGCCTCGCGTCACGGGTGCTGGATTTTCCCCGCTTCTCGGCGCCGAGGGTGTCCAGCCTCCGGTCGCGTGCGGGACCCGAGGACGGCGGCGCCGCGTCACGGCTGGGCGTCTCGCGCGGGCGGCGGGACCTGGCACGGAACCTGCTTTGTCTGTGAAGCGTCGAACGCGGCCTCCCGAGGACGCGCTGACAACCAGACCTCGCGACCGACGGACGGGCCTCCCACGCTCCCCGAGCTCAGGCCATGCGCCGAACGGTCGATGCGCCGCGCCTCCCCACGCGGCGCATGTCGCACACCGAGTGGCGCCGCGCACCGTAGCTCCATCCCGGCAGGGCCGCAGGCGGAGGATGAACCCCGACATCACTCCCCAGGGCGGTCCCGGCGAGCCGGTTCCATGCAGCAGGGCGGGCGCCTACTCGACGCCGAGGGCTGGTCAGACCAGGGTGAGCCCGACGCCGGGCGCGGGCGCGAGCCGCAGGCGTCGCGCCGGGCGGTCCCAGCCGGGGCCAGGGGCAGGGTTGCTGCGGTCTGTCGGCCTCGGCGCGGAGTCCGGCCGCAAGTGAGGGTGAGGCCGGCGAGGCTCACATGTGGATGTGCCAGAACAGGCTGCCGACGCGCCGGGCGGCGACGCGGAGCGGGGCCTGCGAGCGCTCGAGGGCGCGCTGGAGGCGGACGCGCGAGGGGCTGGTCGGGAGCTCGCCGGCCTCGTCGAGGCCCAGGGTGCGCGCTTGCGGGTCCAGGGTCAGCAACACCAGGGCGTCCTCACGCGCGACGGGCGAGAGGGTGTAGTAGGGGCAGGCGCGGAAGAAGGCCTCGACCTGAGGCGCGCGCGGGGTCCGGGCCTGCCAGCGGCCCTGCGGGCCAGCGACGGCGAGCCGCTGCATCAGGACGAAGCTGGCCTGCGAGTAGCGCCAGGCGGCGTCGACGGCGTGCCACAGCGCAGTCGCTCCCGCTTCGTCCGTCAGGCTGGTCACCATCAGGTGGCCGTAGCCGCGCTCGGGCGCGTGGGAGCCGTACACGAACAGGAACAGGTCCGCGTCGGCGGGCTCGGACAGGGGCGGGCCGGCCTCGGGCACGTCGAGCGGGTCGTAGGTCTGAAGGCGTGGTGGCATCGGCCGACGATACGCGAGGGTCGTCGGGCGGGGCCAGCGGCTCGGGGGGCGCGGGCGGGACTCTAGCTACGGACGTGTCGGACTGCCCGAGCTTGCTCAGGCTCGAGGGCCCGCGCAGCTAGCTGCGCGGGGAGTCATGGGACTGTAGCCTCGCGGGCGCAGCGAGCTGCGCCATGCCGGAGCACGAGCGAGCTCGTGCAGTCCGGTGGTCGGGCTCCGCGGTGGATTCATAGCGGTAGCCATGACGGACGTCGGGCACGCGGTCAGGGGCCGTGGGTGAGGTAGGGGCGGGCCTGCTTGATGACGACCTGGCCCGTCGCGTCGAGCTTGATCTCGACGTCGAGGTGGAGCGGGGCGAGGTGGGGGTAGACGTTGGCCGCGAAGTGGTCGTGGAGCTGGAAGAGCAGGTCGGCCAGGACGGCGGTGTCGGCCTGGGACCACAGCGGGGCGCCGTCGGGCGACAGCGAGGAGGCGACCAGGACCTTCAGGTCGACGGGGACCGGCGGGTCGCCGTCGCGGCGGAAGGTCATCACCTCGGCGACGGCGGTGGGGTCGATCGGCTGCGCGACGCCGATGGCGCCGACCTGCGAGACGACGCGGTAGACGGGGGCGCCCGCGTCGACCTGCAGGTGGGTGACGGCGATGGCGTCGGCGCGCTCGAGGACGAAGGACGGGTTGACGGCGAGGCCCATGTAGACCGCCTCGTGGTCGAGGCCGTAGAACTCGCGCTCGTCCCAGGCGCGCTCGTTCCAGAGGCTGGCCCAGACCTTGCGGACGGCGTCCTCGACCGGGCGCTCCTTGGTGAGGTCGCCCTCGAGGTCGTCGATGATGGCGGCGACCCAGACGCGGTCGGGGTGGGCGGCGAGCTCGGCCTTGCGGCGGGCCAGCTCGTCGGTGAGCCAGGCCTGCTCGGCGGGGGACAGGCACTTGGAGGGGCCGGCGGCGTCGCCGTCGAGCGAGTCGGCGAGGCAGCCGGACTTGGAGTCGTACAGGCCGGCGCCGGTGAGGGCGTCGAGGTCCTCGGCGTTGGTGGAGCTGCGGAACTTGAAGCGGGTGGTGCGGCCGTCGGCGCCGAACAGGGCGAAGGCGTGCGCGTCGACCTTGGCGAGCAGGCCGACCGGGAAGGGGGCGGCGCGGATGGCGTCGCGCAGGGCGGCGAGACGCTGGCGCTTGTAGGTGATGTCGGTGCGCATGGCCGGGTCGGCGGCGAGGGCGGCGATCTCGGGGGCCAGCCCGGCGGCGTCGATGAAGGCGGCGTAGGCGGCGAAGGGGATGGCGAAGCCCGGGGGGCGGTGGGGCGCGGGCAGGGCGCCGTGGATCTCGGCGAGGTTGGCGGCCTTGGCGCCGTAGGCGATGGCGTCGTCGTGGCCGAGGTCGGCGAAGGAGGCGACGGCGGTGACGGCGAGGTCCGACTGCGGGGCCGGGACGGTGGGGCGGTGCGCCTCCCACCAGGCCTCGGCCTCGGCCAGCGAGGCGGCGCGGATGACGGTGCCCTTGGGGCCGACGTCGATGCGGACCAGCTGGCCGTCGAGCCCGAGGACCAGGGGGTTGTCGTAGATGCCGGGGACGGTGGCGTTGGGGATGCCCTTCTCGATGAGGCGCAGGTTGACGTGGCTGTGCTCGTTCTGCGGATCGGCCGTGACCAGGCCGGCCACCAGCGAGATGTCGTTCGGGGCGCTCTCGACGACGACCACGTCGCGGGGGCCGTAGTCGACCAGGGGGTCGCCGCGCGGGACGACGCGCAGGAAGCCGTAGCCGGTGCCCGGGCTGTGGGCGACCGAGCCGAGGCCGGCGGACAGCTGCTCGGGCCAGACCACGTCGACGCCCTGGGCCGCGAGGACCGCGCCGGCGGCGTGGGCCAGCTGCTTTTGCTGCGGGTCGCTGGGCACGAAGACCAGGAGATCGGTCGCGAAGGGCGCGCAGGCCTTCAGCGCCTGGTCGACCTGCACGACGTCGTCCACGGTCAGGGCGTTGGCGCCGCCCGGCTGCGAGTAGACGACGTACGAGACGACGCCGTGGGCCGCGGTGCGCGGGTGGACCACGGCGGGCCAGGCGCGGACGGCGCCGCCCCAGAACACGCGCGAGGTGCGCTGCATCACCATGGCGACGTAGGCCTCGTAGGCTAGATCCGCCAGCTCGGGGAAGGAGGTCAGGAACTCGAAGTGCCAGGCAAAGCGGTTCATGTCCTGGAAGTAGCAGGCCTCGGTGAGCGGCGCGGGCGGCTGGGCGCCGTCGACGCGGGCGAGGTACTTCACGTCGCTGCCGTCCTTGCCCAGCGCGGCCAGGTCGGCGGGGCCGCTCAGGGTCGTGAGGTAGCCGTCGGGCGGCGGGGGCGGCGGCGTGGTGTCGCCCGGGTCCACGTCCGACGCCTCGCCGTCGTCGTGGCCATCGTCGTCGACGTCGTCGGCGCCGGCGTCCCAGGCGTCGGGAGCGGTCGGAGGTGTCGTCTCGGGGCAGCCGGCCGTGAGCAGCGACAGGGCCGCGAGCAGCGTGAGTGAGGGGAGGGCGCGACGCATCAGGCAAGGGCTCCCGAGCCGAAGGGCGAGGTGTGGACTCCCCCGCATGCAGACCGCGTGCCAGCGCCGCGGTGCCCGGGCCGACCGCGTGGCGAGCGCTCGGCGGCGCGACATGGGGCGCGCCCGCCACGGCCTGCTGTGTGCAAAGACGCTACACCTGTCGCGCCCGCGCCCTGGGTTGCCCGCCGTGGCGCCCGGCTGCTACAGCTGGTCGGGGGCGCCGCCGCGAGCTGGGGCGCCCGAGGAGCGCGACGCGACATGAACCGCCCCGACCCGCAGCGCCGCAAGGCGATGAAGAAGGCCTACCTGGCCGAGCACGGCCGCCGATCGCACACGCGCAGGATCGTCGCGCATCCGCTGACCTGGGTGCTGGCCATCCCCTTGGTGGTCACGGCCTGGCGGGCGCTCGGCCTGGGGCTCACCGGCGGCGAGCTGCTGGCGACCCTGGCGCAGGATCTCATCGTCACGGTGCTGTTCGTCCTGGTCCTCACCTTCAACCCGCTCGAACGGCCCATCGTCTACCGCACCCTCTGGGTCGCCTTCAGCGCCGCCTTCCTGGCCGCCGAGCCCCCCAGCGGCGGCCTCGAGTGGTTCGGCACCATCGTCGCCCTGCTGATGGTCGGCGAGCTCTTCCCGCGCCTGCACCACCTGGTCCCGCTGGTCGCCCTGGGCCTGTTCGCCGCCTACTTCATCGTCATCGGCGTCATGGCCCCGCTGATGGACCGCGACGCGGCCAGCGAGGTCCTGGCCGGCGACAACCCGCTGAACGTCGGCGGCGCCTACCTGCATGGCGCCCTGGGGGCCGACCGCTTCTCGGTCGCCATCCAGTCCGCGCGCTGGTTTTTGGCCCCCGACGCCCAGCTCGGCGAGCGCGTCGCCGCCACGGGCGCCCTGCACGCCGCCATGCGCGAGCGCCTCGACGCCGCCGGCCTGAGCTACCTCGAGTGGGACCGGCTGTCCGGCGCCGTGGATCTCCAGGACGGCGGCCGCGCCACCGTCCGCTTCCGCGGCCGCGTCCCCGGCTACCTGGCCGACGAGCCGCCCACGCCGGTCGGCCCCACCGTCCCCGCCCAGGGCCGCCTGTCCAACGCCGTCGCGGTCGACGTCAGCCCCTTCGAGGTCACGTTCGCCCGCGCCGAGGACGGCCGCTACCGCGTCCAGACCTTCCCGGCCGCCATCGACTTCGCCATCGCGCGCCCCGCGCCCTGAGGGGCGCGGCCCGCCGCCTCAGCACTTCACCGTCTTGCGCTTGGCGCCCACGCTGCCCCGCGCCTCGATCTTCTCGAGGTAGGGCACCGCGTCGGGCACCTTGCACGCCGTCCCGCCCATGTCGACGCGCACCTTGCCGTACGCCGCCGCCGCGGCCTTGGCCTTGGCGTTCAGCGGCGCGACGTAGGCCCCGACCGCGATGACGAACCCGTTCATGCAGTAGCGCACCCGGTTGGGCGCCTCGTGGATGCCCGCCGCGATGCGGTCGACGAGCCCCTCGATCTCGGCCAGATCCAGCGCCGCGTCCGGCGTCAGCGCGAGCAGCCCCGCGTAGGTGCACCACCCCGCGCAGGCCACGCGCTCGTGGGGCGACCCGATCCACTCCAGCGCCAGCTCCCGCGCGTAGGGGCTCTCGGCCGCGACCCACGCCACGGTGTACTCCGCGATCATGGTCCAGGGCGCCGCGCCGGCCCACGCGCGCAGCTGCTCGCGCGTCATCCGCTTGCCGTCCGCCACCAGCCCGGCCAGGTACATCGCGTCCGAGTTCCCGGTCGCGTACAGCGCCAGCGCCAGCTCCTGCCGGCCCTTCAGCTTCTTGGCGATGGGCTTGAGATCCCCCACCTTCACCCCGAACGCGCCGGCCGGCAGCCCGTGCTTGGACAGCGTCTTGCGCGTCTGCTCGCTGCCGAGCCGCTCCAGCTCGGCCATCACCTCGCTCAGCTCCATCTCCCACCCCTCGCTTCGCTCACGGCGCGCTCCGACACCCGACCCATCCAGGTCCCCGGTCGCGGCGCGCATTGTCGGCCCCGCGGGGCCTCGGTTCAATGCGCCGCCCGCGCGCGCCGAAACCCGGCGATTGTTCACCCTGGCGAACGATGCGTCGCCCGCACCCCGCCTACCGCCGCCCCGCGGTCGGCGCTAGCTTCGACTCATCCCGATCACCCCACACACGGAGCCGAAGCGATGATCACCCTCCGCCCCGCCGCCGAGCGCGGCGCCGCCGACCACGGCTGGCTGGACACGCGCCACACCTTCTCCTTCGCCAACTACTACGACCCCCGCCACATGGGCTTTCGCGCCCTGCGTGTCATCAACGACGACCGCGTCGCCCCCGGGGCCGGCTTCCCGACGCACCCCCACCGCGACATGGAGATCCTCACCTGGGTCGTCGAGGGGGCCATCGCCCACCGCGACAGCATGGGCCACGGCGCCGTGGTGCGCGCCAGCGAGCTGCAGCGCATGACCGCTGGCACGGGCGTGACCCACAGCGAGTTCAACGCCTCGGGCACCGACCCGCTGCGCTTTCTGCAGATCTGGATCGTCCCCGAGGCCCGCGGCCTCGAGCCCGGCTACGAGCAGCGCCCGTTCGGCCCCGACGCCACCCGCGGCCGCCTGCGGCTCGTCGCCTCGCCGGACGGCGCCGACGGCTCGCTGACCCTCCACCAGGACGCGCGCCTGTACGTCACCCGCCTGCCGCCCGGCGCGCAGGTCGAGCACACCCTGGCTCCGGGCCGCCACGCCTGGGTCCAGGTCGCCCGCGGCGCCGTCCGGCTGGGCGACCTCACGCTGCGCGAGGGCGACGGCGCGGCCCTGTCCGACGAGCCCGCCGTGCGCCTCGAGGGGCTCGCCGCCGCCGACGTCCCCGGGGCCACCGAGGCCCCCGAGGCAGAGATTCTGCTGTTCGACCTCGCGTGAGGCGCGCCGGGGGGGCCCGTGCGATGGTGGACCCTCCCCGCAGCACCCCGAGGTCCCCATGCGCACGGTCCCCCGGCTCGCGTGGCTCGACGTCCGCTTCGCGGCGACAGGGCTCGCCGTGGCCGCCTCGCTCGCGGTCGCCTGCGGCCCGCGCGGCGTCCAGCTCCACACCATCGATCTGCCGCCCGGCTTCACCATCGGCGCCTTCTCGACCGACACCCCGGGCGCCCGCTCGCTCGCGGTCGGCCCGGGCGGCACCGTCTTCGTCGGCACCCGCGACGAGGGCCGGGTCTACGCCCTGCAGGACCTCGACGGCGACGGCCGCGCCGACCGCACCTTCGTCGTCGCCGAGGGCCTCCGCTCACCCAACGGCGTCGCCGTCCACGAGGGCGCCCTCTTCGTCGCCGAGATCGGCCGCATCCTGCGCTTCGAGAACGTCGAGCAGCGCCTCGGGCCGCCCCTGCCGCCCGCCGTCGTCTTCGACCAGTACCCCGACGCCGCGCGGCACGGCTGGAAGTTCATCGCCTTCGGCCCGGACGGGCTGCTCTACGTCCCGGTCGGCGCCCCCTGCGACGCCTGCCTCAGCCCCGAGCCCATCTTCGCCACCCTCACCCGCCTGCGCCCCGACGGCACCGGCTTCGAGGTCTTCGCCCACGGCGTCCGCAACACCGTCGGCTTCGACTGGCACCCCACCACCGGCGAGCTGTGGTTCACCGACAACGGCCGCGACTGGCTCGGCGCCGACATCCCGCCCGACGAGCTGAACCGCGCCTCGGGGCCCGGCCTGCACTTCGGCTTCCCCTTCTGCCACGGCGCCGACCTCCCCGACCCCGAGGTGCGCGGCCCCCGCAGCTGCGAGGACACCCAGCCGCCCGAGGCGGCCCTCGGCCCCCACGTCGCCGCCCTGGGCATGCGCTTTTACACCGGGACGATGTTCCCGCCCGAGTACCGCGGCCAGATCTTCATCGCCGAGCACGGCAGCTGGAACCGCGCCGACCCCATCGGCTACCGCGTCACCCTGGTGACCCTCGGCGACGACGGCCGCGTGCGCGACTATCTGCCGTTCGCCGTCGGCTTCCGGCAGCCCATGGGGACCTGGGGCCGCCCGGTGGACGTCCAGGTCATGCCCGACGGGGCGCTGCTGGTCTCGGACGACCACGCCGGCGCCGTCTACCGCATCGCCTACGCCCCGTGACCTTGGCGGGCCGCCCGCGGGTGCCCCGTGAGGGTCACTCGACCCGCGGCAGCGACCACTCGCGGCCGGTCGCCACGTCCTTGAGCCACAGCGTCTCGGGCCCGGCGGTGACGCGGAACAGGAAGACCTCCTCGCGACCCTTGGCCGGGATCAGCACGATCTGCCCGTTGGTGACCTCGTATCGGCCAGCGCGCACGACGCTGGGGCAGGGCGGCTTGCCGCAGGTCCGCTGGGCCTGCCAGGTGTAGGTGCCCGCCTGGTCGAAGCGCACCGTCGTCCCGCCGCCGTCCCAGCGGCCGAGCATCGCGTCGGGGCCGGTCAGGTCCTTGGCGGTGGTGACCAGCGACAGGGCCTCGAGCGCGGCCTGCCGCCGCAGGCAGCCGGCGCGGTTGCGCGCGTAGTAGTCCTTGAAGTCGGGGCTCGCCAGCGCCCGGTCGTACCAGGGCAGCGCCTCGGCGTAGCGCCCCGAGGCGTCGAGCAGGGCCGCCAGGTTGTGCATCGCGCTCGCGCTCTTGGGGTGCGCCGCGGCGAAGGCCTCCATCTTGCCGAGGGCGACCTCGACGTGGCCCTCCTCGGCCAGCTCGAGGATGCGCTCCTGCCGGTCGTCGTCGTCGTCGAGCTCGATGGTCATGCGCACGCGGCGCGGCGTGATGGTCGCCAGCAGGCGCGCGATGGCGTCCTGGGCGGCCGCCGCGGCGATGGTGTCCGGCGGGTCGTTGCTGTCGTACACGACGGCCGAGCCGAAGAACTCGGCGTCGAGCAGCGGCGCGCGCCCGTCGACCTCGGCGGCGGTGACCTGCAGCGCCACCTCGCCGGCCATCTTGCGCCGCGTGCGCGCGACCTTCTTCACGTGCTTGACGCCGTCCTTCTCGAACTCCTTCTCGACGTAGTCGCGGACCACCTCGGCGTTGACGCCCCAGTGCGTCACGGCGACCTGCAGCAGGATCTCGCCCTCCTGCTGGCCCGCCTTGCCGCCCACGACGGCCACCCGGTCGCCGCCCTGCGGCTGCAGGTGCATCCGCTCGCCGGTCCGATCGACCACGACGTACCAGCCGGCGTTGCCGGCCTGGCGCGCGACCTCGGAGACGACCAGCGCCCGCACGTCCGGGCGGGCCTGCACGTCCGTCAGCGACAGCCGGTCGGCCGCGCCGAAGCTGACCGGCGCCGGCTCGAGCGTCACGACCGACAGCCGCGTCGAGCACCCCGAGGCCAGCCAAGCCAACGCCAGCACCCACCCCATCCAAGCGAACCGTGCGCGCATGCGTCACCTCCCGCGTGCCGGCATAGGCCGCGCCGCCTGGGCTTGTCAAACGGCGCCGGCGATCGCCTGCGATCGGGTCAGGACCAGGCCCAACGAGCCGCCCGGCCGGAGCGCGACGACCAGCAGGAGGTCGGGCGCCGTCCGGGTCACGATGAGGTGCAGATCCTCGGCGGTCACGATGGCCTGAAGGCCCGCCGAGGCCGGACCTTCGATGGCGCGCGCCGCCATCAGCCGCGTGGCGCTGGCCTCGAGCCAACCCGCCGCGGCCACGCCGAGGTCCCGTTCGTCGACGCCGTCCTCGGGGGCGAGGGAGGTCGAGGCCAACACCTCACCCCGCACGGCGCCGATGCAGGTCAGGGAGAGGCAGCCCCGGACGCCGCGCAGGTCGGCCACGGCGCGCGCCAGGAGCGCTTGGACGCGCTCGTGACGCACGCTCGGCGGCGGCGCCACCGGCGGCTCGGCCCCACGATCCCGCCGCGGGTGCCAGGTGCCCGTGTTGCGGGGCGTCAAGGCCGGCCTCGCCACGGGCGCGGTCGGCGCGTCCGGGACAGGGCGGGCCCTCGAGGCCCGCCCCCGCCACACCACGACGCCCACCGCCAGGGCCGCCAGGGCCACGACGAGCAGGGCGACGGTCATGAGGGCTTCGCGTCCCCCACGAGGCTCTGTCGTCCGCCGCTCAGAGCGCGTCCTCGACGCTCGCGACCGCCATGCGGCTCTTGGCGATCACCATGCCCACGTTGGCGCTCTTGCGCGTCACCCACACCGTCACGTGGTCCTGGGTGCGCTTGCAGCGCTGGAAGACGTGGATCAGGTTGTCGCTGAAGATGATGAGCTCCTGGAAGTAGTGGTGACCGTCGTCCTTGAGGCCGCGGTTCTTCTTGAACATGCGCTCGATGGCGCTGACGTTCGGGCCCTGGAAGAGGTCGGCCGTCGCCGCGGCGACCAGATCGAGCACGTCGCTCGGGTGCGACTCGACCGTCTTCACGCCCAGCAGCATGCCCGTGGACATGTCCACGTAGCCGGCGGCGACGCACTCGGGGATCGTCTGCATGGCGCGTTGGAGGGCAGCATCCAATGACATTCTCTACTCCTGTTGCAGTGCACGATTAGCGGCTCGACAGGGCCCCAGCGGGCCCGGCCCCCCACGCCCCGGCCGTGCGGCCGCCGGGTTCGTCGGGACGCTCCGGCGAGGCGAGCCCGCGCTCGCTCCGCCAGGACTCGTAGCGGCGCAGGAACTGCTCCTGCACCTCGGATTGCACCCAGCGCGGCTCGACGGTCCGCGCCGCGGTCAGCGCCTCGGCGGCCGTCCTGCCGTGGTGGACGAGCCAGGCGGCGAGCAGCGTGCCCGTCCGCCCGAGGCCCGCCTTGCAGTGCAGGGCGACCACATCGCCCGCCGCCAGGCGCCGATCCACCTCGTCGAGGAAGGCGGCGGCCTCCGGCAGGCCGGGCGCCTGCATGTCGTCCATCGGCAGGGCGAGGGCCCCGAGGCCGAAGGGCGCGAGCGCTTCGAGGGGGAAGCGCCGCTCGGTCAGCGAGGCCAGCACCGTCACCCCGACCCCGCGCAGGCGCGTCAGGGCGAGGTCGCGCTCCTCGAGGACGCCGGGCGCGGGCGTGCCGGCCAGGCGGCCGGGGACCAGCCACCTGAACCCGCGCGGCGGCGACGTCGGCCGACCGGAGCGGTCGAGCGGGGCGGGCGCGGCGTCCTCGGGTGCGCGCGCGGCTCGGGGCCGCTCGGCGGTGTCGGCCGCGCGGCCGACGAACTCGGGGTCGAGCTCGTCCTCGGAGGCGTCGGGCGAGGCCACCAGGCAGCCGCCGGTGCGGACGTATTGCTGCGCGGCCGCCGACCGAGGCGTCTCGAAGAAGGCCTCGGTCGGCCGGTGCTCGTGGATGCGCCCGGCCGCGAGGAGGGCGACCGACCGGGCGACCCGGCGGGCGTGGCGCTGATGGTGGGTGACGAACAGGACGGCGCGCCGCGAGGCCTCGCGTTCGACGAGGGCCAGCAAGGGCTCGGCCTCGTCGTCCTCGAGCCCCGCCGTGGGCTCGTCGAGGCAGACCAGGGCGGGGTCGGCCAACAGGGCCCGGACGAACATGGCGCAGGCCCGGTCGGCGCGGGACAGGGCGACCACGTCCTCGTCGAGGCGCCCCGCGAGGGCCTCGAGGCCACGCTCGGAGAGCTGCCGCCGCAGCCGATCGCGCAGCTCGACCCGCGTGAGGGTGTCGCGCTGCGGCATGACCTCGGCCAGCGCGTCGTACAGCGGGGCCACCATGGCCCGTGCGTTCTGAGCGACCATCTCGGGGCGCATGGCCGCCCCGAGAGGCTGGCCCAGGTAGTCGGCGCATCCGGTCCAGCCGGCGTCGCGGAGCGAGGGGGTGAGGCCGCAGATCGTGCGCAGGAGCGTGGACTTGCCCGAGCCGCCGGGGCCCATCAGGGCGACGACGCCGCGGCTGGGGACGTCCAGATCGACCCCGTGGAGGATGCGGCGCGCGCCGATGGAGACCCCGAAGCCGCGAAGGGACAGCACCGGCGCGGTCACTGCGCCCCCTGGGGAGCGTCGTCTTCCGGCATGAGGGCGCGCTGGGCCAGGGCGATGATGCGCCCCATGCTGACGGGGGAGTGGCGCGTCAGGGACAGCTGCTTCGGGCCGACGGCGCAGGTCCAGAAGGCGTCGGCGTGCACCAGCGTGAACAGGCGCGTGTCGGCCGAGATCCCGATCTCGCGCAGCCACTCCGAGGTCGCGGCGAGCGCCAGGGCCGACTTGGTCGCGGCGATGAGGGGCACCACCGACGGGCCGCTCGGCGGCAGGCTCCCGACCGGCAGGACGCCGCCCGTCGGGAGCCGCCGCAGCAGCCAGCCGTCCTCGGCGTGCGGGGCCAGGGCGCGGTGGACCCGATGGGCGCCGTCTTCCGGCGGCGGCCCCAGGGTCGCGGTCAGGGCCGCCAGCAGCTCGGCCGGCGTGAACGCCAGGAAGTCGGGAGGCAGGGGCGGCAGCGGCATCTGACGGATCTGGACCGAGGTGCCGTCGAGGTGCTCGAGGACATAGAGCAGGGCCCGCGCGGTGAGCCGCCTCAGGGCCTCGAGCTCCGCCGGATCGTTCGTGGGGCGCGGGGCGTAGGCGAGGTTGACGCTGCGGGGCCCGGGCGGGCCGTCCTGGTGCATCGCGAGCAGCTGGCTCGCGAGATCGGGGGCTTGCTGCCCGAGCGCACCGTCCACGTACAGGCGGCCTCCGAAGCGGATGCCGAAGCAGACGCGCCCCTCGGTCACCGTCAGGGCGGCGAGCGGGTGGCGAGTGGACGAGACGAAGACCAGATCGTGCACGACCCCGGTCTGCGGGTGCGTGCCCTCGACGAAGCGCAGCAGCCGGAGCAGGCTCTCGAGGGTGCGGCCGGCCCGCTCGCCGCTCGGGGCGGTCCGGGTCCGGCGTCGCTTCACGGGAGGCCCCTCACTCTTGGCCGTGGCCGTGGGGGCCGGGCGCTGCGGGCCCCCGGCCGCCGCGGGCAGCGGAGGCGGAACCTGGGGCGCCCTGGAGGCGGCGCGTTGCGGCGCCGTCGGCTGCCTGTCGACCTGCGGCGCCGTCGCGGCGCGGGCCGCGTTACCGCGAGGGCTCTCGGGCTCCTGCTGCGTCACTGGTCCGTCCCCCCACATGCCTCGGACGCGACGCTCCGACGCTTTTCGAGCGACGGCGCGGCGGCGCCCCCCTGACCACCGGCTCACCAGATACCCACGACCGGGCGCGCCGGACCATGACGCCCTTGCATCATTTTGAGCCGCTGATTCAGGTGCATCGCGGCGTGATGCACGTCCCGGGGCGACGCTCGGCGTTCGTCAGGTGGGGACGATCCAGCCGCGCCGGAGCGCCAGGGCCACCGCCTCGATGCGGCTGTGCACCCCGAGCTTGGCGAGGATGTTCTGGACGTGGTTGCGGACCGTGACGCGGCTGATGCACAGCTCGCTCGCGATGTCTTCGGTGCCCAGGCCTTGCGCCAGCAGCCCCAGGATCTCCATCTCGCGCGGCGTCAGCCCCGAGTCGTCGTGGCCGCGCTCGGCAGCCGGCGCCGGCCGTGGGGCCCCGGCCTTCGGCGCGTCCGGGCGCGCGGCCGGCGCGTCGGGGAGCGTCGTCGCGGCTGGGGGCGAGCGCTCGGCGGCGGCGATGGCCCGCGGGCAGCCGGGGATCGGCTGCCCCGGCTGGCCCTCGGGGCACGTCGCGACCGCCTCGGGGGCGACCTGCTCGCGGGGCGCGAGCTCATAGACCAGCAGGGGCAGGTCGGCGCCCGGGCCGAGGATGTGGTGCACCAGGACGCGCATGGCCCGCCGCCCTTCGGGCGTGGTCACGAGCATCTCGAACGGCCGCACCGGCTCGCCGTCGTCTCGCATGCGCACGATCGCGCAGCCAGGCATGCAGAAGCGGTTCCCGAAGGGATCGCGGCCCTGCAGGAGGTCGAAGCAGTGCCGCCCGATCGCCGCGTCCGCCGGGATGCCGAGGCATGACTCGCAGCCCTTGGACCACACGAGGACGCGGGTGCTGCGGTCGGTGACGAAGACGCACCGGTCGAGCTCGCGGGTGCCCTCGAGCATGGCCTTGAGCATCAACAAGTCGCGTCACCCACCTGCTGCCGTGGGGTGACCGCTGAGCCCAACCGATTGGCCACGCGTTCGCGTGGGCGGCCGCCGCCGGCCCGAGGTCGAGGGAGCGTAGCGCTTTCGGGGCCTTGACCGGCGATCCGTTGCTGGTGCTTCGAGCTGGTCTTCACGTCTCTCGCGTCCCGCGGCCAGTCCGCGCGCCGGACGGCGCGGCTCGCGCTGTCCGGACCCCCATTGCGGCGGGCCCTCTCCGGGCCAAGGGCGACCGTGGTGGGCCCCGGTCATCCGTAGGTAGACCGGCGCCAACGACAGGCTCTAGCCCAGGTCAGGCGGTCGCGCCATGAAGCGTCCGCATCATTTGGCGCACGACGGCGCTCGGTCGACCTCCCCGGTATGGGGAGAACGAACCATGGGCGGACCTTGGACAATGTCGATGCAGTCGTTCGCGGCCCCGCGCTGCGGGCCGTGCAGGAGCGCGCCGGCCTGGCGTTCGCTCCATGGAGTCGGCGCCACGGACGGCGCGGATCGGATCAGGCCTCGAAGCGGGAGTCGGCGTCGGCGTCGCACTCCGGCGGCGTGAGCATGCCCGAGGCCGCGACGTGGCGCAGCGCGGCCTCGATCGCTTCGGGCGGTCGCTGCGCGATCGGCGGATCGAGGGCCAGGGTCAGCGCGATCTCGCGCCCGTCGCGCATGAGGCGCACGCGGCGCTCGCGGTCTACGTCGGCCTCGCAGGCCCGCTGGTAGGCCTGGACGCCGTCGGTGCGCACGCCGTTGACCTCGAGGAGGATGTCCCCGTACCCGATGCCCGCCCGGTGGGCCGGGCTGCCGGGCAGGCAACCCCAGACCGGCAGGCCGCCAAGGGTGTCGGCGATCGCCTGGATCTCGGCGCGGCGTCTCATGACGACTCCAGATCTGTTGTGAGGAAGCGGGAAGCATAGCAGGGGGGGCGGGCCCGAGGGAGGGGGCGGTCGCAAAGGACGGTGTGCCCTGACGAGACCGCGGTCGTTCATAGGGTTGGCGGGGAGGGCCAATGGCCGTGAAGGGGGGAGTCATGGAACGAACGGAGACGCGCCGCCCCGGTCGCTGGGGCTGGGCGCTGATCGGGGCCGGCGTCCTGGCGGGGCGCGCCCTGCTGCGGCGCGGCGAACGCCTGACCGGCCGGGTGGTGCTGGTGACCGGCGGCTCGCGCGGGCTGGGCCTGGCGATGGCCCGGGTGTTGGGGGACCACGGGGCGCGGCTGGTCATCTGCGCGCGCGACCCGGTCGAGCTCGAGGAGGCGCGCGCGGATCTGGAGGGCCGCGGGGCCGAGGTCCTGGCCGTGACCGCCGACGTGACGGTCGCGGCGGACATCGAGCGGCTGGTCGCGCGGACCCGCGAGCGGTTCGGCGGCCTGGACGTGCTGATCAACAACGCCGGCATCATCCAGGTCGGGCCGCTCGAGCACCTGTCGCGGCAGGACTTCGAGCGGGCGATGGCCGTCATGTTCTGGGGGCCGCTCGATCTCGTCCGCGCCTTCCTGCCCGACCTGCGGGCGCACGGGCGCGGGAGGATCGTCAATGTGACGTCGATCGGCGGCGTGGTGGCGGTCCCGCACCTGTTGCCCTACAGCTGCGGCAAGTTCGCCGAGGTCGGGCTGTCCGAGGGGCTCGCGGCCGAGCTGGATCGCGAGGGCATCGCGGTCACCACCATCGTGCCGGGGCTGATGCGGACCGGCTCGCCCATCCAGGCCGAGGTGAAGGGGCGCCAGGAGGAGGAGCTGACCTGGTTCGCGCTGGGCGACTCGCTGCCCATCACCTCGATGTCGGCCGAGCGCGCCGCCCGGCGCATCGTGCTGGCCCTGCGTCGGCGCGAGCGCTTCGTCACGTTGTCCTGGCAGGCCAAGGCGCTGCGCCTGGTGCACGCCCTGGCCCCCGCGACGACCATCCGCGGCCTGGCCTGGGTGAACCGGGCGCTGCCGTCGCCCCGGGGCGGCTCGAGCGAGGCGGTCAAGGGGATGCAGCTGACCTCGTCCCTGGTGCCGTCCCGGTGGACGGTGCTGATGAACCGCGCGGCGCGCCGGCTCAACGAGCTGGGCGGATCGCTGCGGCCGTCGCCCGAGCACGCGCGCCGGATCCAGTGAGCGGAGGCCGCGGGCCGTGGCTCCCAGGGCCGTGAGCGTGGCCGTGGGGGCCAGGGCCCGTGGGCCATGAGCGTGGCCGTGGCCTCGAGGCCGTGGCCGTGAGCGTGGCCTTGGCCGTGGCCGTGGGCGCTGATGGACTCCAGGTGGTGCGGCGCCCCGGCGCGTGGCGGGTGGGGCGCCCGTCTGCTACAAGGGCGTTGCAGACACGCGGCCCGGCACGTGGCCGCGAGAGGGGGCGCCCATGACGACGGGGGGCAGCGGAGGCGGACTCGCGAGGTGGGTCACGGCGCTGGTCGCCGCGGCCAGCTTCGCCGCGGTGCCCGCCGCCCGCGCCGAGAAGCCGACCCGCGGCCAGGGCGGCTACGCGTGTCAGGCGCGCCCGGTCGGCGGCGTCGTCGCCTTCGGCTGCAAGGGGGCGCCCGGCGGCGGGCGTCTGTTCGTGCTGGACCAGGACCTGACGCGGGTCCGCCTGTCCGGGCACGGCGAGCCCGGCCTCGGCGAGTTCGTCGGCTTCGGTCGCACCCACGCCGCCTGGGGCGCCGCGAAGGTGCCGGCCCTCGAGGTCCGGTTCCTGGCGCCTGGCGCGGGCAAGGAGCGGGCGGGGAGCGCGCGGCGGCCGGTCCTGCGCCTGCTGGTCGCCGGCGCGATGGTCACCCTGGTCGATCCGGCGCGCGGCGAGGCGGCCTCGGCGTCGCCGTGCCTGACCCTGGTCGAGATGATGTGCGCGGCCGCGGGGGAGCGGCTCTGCGGCGAGATCCGGCGCGAGGTCGACGGCAAGGTCTCGACCGAGGCCGAGGAGCGGCAGTGCGCCGAGCTGCTCGGCGATCCCGCCCGGCTGCGCGAGCTGGTCGACGCGGCGCGCGCGGCGGGCGAGCGGGCGCCAGGGCCGGCCCCGAGGCCCGCGCCAGGGCCAGCCATCGACCCGCCGCGCGTGTCCGAGTGAGGTCAGAGCCGCCGGGCCAGGGCGCGCCCGGCGCCAACCACGGCAGCGTCCTCGAGCGCGCCCGCCGCGAAGGGCGGCATGCGGTCGGAGACGAACTGGCGCAGCTTGCGCGAGGCGAAGGTCGCGGCCATGGCGGCCGCGGCGCCGGCCAGCGCGCCCGGGAGCAAGGCCCGCCCCGCGGCGCCCATCACGGCGGCCGCCGCCAGGGCCCCGGCGCCGGAGCGCACGACCAGCGACGGGGGCGTCGTCCGGCTGGGGATGCCGGGCAGCTTGTCCGCGGCCAGCTCGCCCGCGGCGGCCCACTGGAGCCCGCGCGCCACCCGGCGGTCCGAGAGCCAGCGCAGCGGGCCCGAGGCCGGGTGATCGGGCGCGCGCGACAGGCGGCCGGCGACCAGCGCGAGCGGCATCATCGAGCGGTGGCCGGCCAGCAGGCCGAGGCCGACGGCGGTCCAGAGATCGCGGCTCATGGCGTCACCTCCGGTCCCCCGGCTCAACGCCGCACCTGGGTGCGGTCGCGGAAGCGCTCGACGGGGTGCTCGCCCTCGAGGGACTGGCGGTAGTCCTCGCCGTCGAGCCCGATGCGGTCGGCGATGACGCGCTGGCTCGGCACCGCGGCGTCCCCGTCTCCGTGGACCTTGGCCTGGTAGTCGAAGTAGCGGTCGTCGCGGCTCAGGCGGTCCATCGGCACGAAGTCGGTGTCTCGCCCGGTGAGGTCGATCTGCCGGCGCAGCACGTCGCGCACGTAGTCGATGTTGGACTGAAAGCGCGTCGGCTCGGGCAGCCGCTTGGGCAGGATCTGCTCGGGGTCACGGCCCTCGTGCTTGCGCATCAGCTCGCAGGCCGCCTTGAGCTGCTCGATCTCCATGGCGAGGTGCAGCTCCCACAGCTGCTTGATGCGCGGGTCCGTCTCCTCGGTCATGAACGAGTGGTACAGGTAGCACTCGTTGTACTGGTGCAGGACCTCGCCCTCGAACCAGGACTCGGTCGGGTCCAGCAGCGACTCGTAGTGGGTCACGTGCTGCTCCTCGATCTGGCCGATCTCGAGGTACAGCGCCCGCGCCAGCGGCTCGAGCGGGCGGTTGCCGATGGTCATGTAGAAGTTCATCGTCTGCTGCTCGGCCGCCGTGATGGTCAGCAGGTGCAGCTTGGTCAGCGGGTCGGCCCGCTCGCCGTCGATGGGGCGGCGCACGTCGTCGTGCGGGTGCCGGTGCTCCGAGATGGTCGGCCGGCCCGGCAGGATCTCGGTCAGCTCGCCGGTGATCTCCTCGGCCCGGCGATGGCCGCCGATGAGCGCCATCAGGTTGGCGTAGCGGTACAGGTGGTCGAAGTCTTCGAGCAGGCCGAACTCGAGCGCCTGCTCGACGTAGGCGTCGGGCTCGGTGCGGGCCAGGTAGGCCGTCAGATCAACGGCGACCTGCTCGTAGCCGATGGTGACCTCGAGCGTGGTCTCGTCCGCCGGGATGAGCCAGTTGACGGCCTTCTGCTGCTGCTGCTCGATGCGCCGCGTCACCGCGAGCGACCGCCGCACCTCGGGGATGGGGCAGTGGCGCGCGAACTGGTGCGAGTGCAGCACGCCCTCCACCTCGATGCCGTTGAGCGCGATGATGCGCGTGCGCGTGTACGGGTGCACCTCGCGCTTGTCGTACGGCCTGGTGTTCAGCTCGCTCCAGTTGCGCAGCTGCTTGTCGAGCGGGATCCCCTTCTCCTCGAGCGGGTTGAAGCCCATGTCGCCCTCCTCGGGTCGTCGCGTGGATCTCGAGGTCGCCGCCCCCGGATGACGGGGGGCGGCGGCTCCTCCTCGGACCCTACGAACCCGGCATGGGCGATCGACGGCTTGACCGGCTCAGCGCGGGCGCAGCTCGCCGGCGCGGCGGGCCTTGTCTTCGTAGTACTGCCGCCAGGAGCGTGGAGGCTGAGTGGCTTCGCTGGGGATGATGGCGAACAGGGCCAGGGTGAGCCCGACCAGGATGAGGTTCTGGTAGCCGGGCGGCGAGGGGTGGCCGTGGCCGAAGTAGCCGACGGCGGCGAGCGCCAGGCCGGCCGCGAGCGTCACCAGGTGCGCGCGGTGGGCCGGACCCCAGAACGCCAGGCAGGACACGCAGAAGACGCCCAGCCCGAAGGCGAGGTCGACGACCAGCAGGGTCGTGTCGCCGACGTGGCCGAAGACGAAGGGGCTGACGAGCAGCCACAGGCCCAACATGGCTTCGATGGCGCGTGGCCACATCGGTCAGCTCCTGTCGAGAGCGACGAGCTCGGCGCGGGCGTCGGGGCGGCCGCAGAAGACGCGCCAGAGCAGGCGCGGGTCGCGATGGCGCGTCCAGACGCGGCGCAGGTACTTCAGGCAGGCCCAGACCTCGTCGTAGGCGAGGGCGATGAGCACGAAGGAGATGAGCGCCGAGACCAGGCAGAGGAAGCACCAGGACCCGACGACCGCGCCCTGCGCGACGACGAGGATGGCGCTGACGCCGCCGAGCGGGATGACGTCGATGCCGAAGACGATGACCATCCAGGGCCGGAACTGCCAGCGGCGCGTCGAGCCCGCGAGGCCCAGGATGGCCTCGCTCAGGTAGCCCCAGGCGCCGAGGGCCGCGTCGGGGATGCGGATCCTGCGCTGCATGTCGTGGGACAGGTCCGACGACAGGACCGCCGTGGTCTGGCCGCCGAAGACCGGGTCCCAGACGCTGTCGATGAGGTTCCACTGGTACAACGCCATGTAGGTCGAGATGACGCAGCCCAGCCCGGCGAGGATGCAGATGGGGATCCGCTGGTTCCAGGCGGACGGGTTGCGCTCGAAAGGGGGCGCGTCGACGGCGAGATCGACCGCGCGGTCCCAGACCTCGGCCATGGTGTGCTCCTCGAGGCGGCTCGGCGCGCGTCGGGTGCCCGGGCTCACTGCGGGGGGCGGGCCGTTCGATGGGGCGGGCGCGTTGGGGGGCCTCGACGAGGAGAGTAGGCGCGGGCGTCGGCCTCGCCTAGGCGGGGCTGAACGCCCAGACCACCTCGCGCTCGGGCCAGCGCAGGGCGCCGGCGCAGGGCGTCTTGGTGGCGAGCAGGGCGCCGTTGTAGTCGACGCAGATGGCGCGCGCGTCCTCGGGGACCGGCGCGCGGCCGGTGGGCGGCAGGTGCGGCGCCAGCGCTTTCAGCCAGGCGACCAGCGCGGGGGTGCCGCTGGGGTAGGGCGGGGCGAAGGCGTCGTGGTGACCCGGCAGGGGCGGCAGGTTCCAATAGTGTCCGAAGACGACCGGCTTGTCGGTCGGGACGTCCTCGTTGGTGTCGTGCCACCAGGTCACGCGCTCGCGGTTGCGCACGGCGCCGTCCTTGTCGGCGAAGCTGGCCGCGATGGGCCGCTCGTGGCCCTTGATGAGCAGCTCGTGGCGCAGATCCTCCTGGCCCTCGGGGAGGTCGGTCGGGACGTCGGGGTGGAGATCGGCGCCGTGGATGGGCGAGGCGACCGCGACGTGGCGCAGCAGCCACTCGACGGGGGAGCGCGCCGGGTCGGCCGAGGGCGGGCCGGACGACAGGCCCAGCGCAGGCGACAGGGCGTCGACGCAGTGCGACAGCCACACGGCGTGGACGATGCGCAGGTCGGGCAGCTCGATGGCCAGCGGCAGGCGGGCGAAGAAGTCCAGGACCGGCCCCCAGCGCTCGGGGCGCCGCTCGATGTCGGCGATGGTGTCCGCGTTGGAGTGCTTGACCTTCATCTTGCCCTGGCGGTTACGCACCAGGTTGTACTCGTGGTTGCCCATCAGGCAGACCGCCTCGCCGCGCTGGACCAGGGCCATCACGCGCTCGGCGATCTCGAGGCTGTGGGCGCCGCGGTCGACCAGATCCCCCAGGAAGACCAGGGTGCGGCCGTCGGGGTGGCGCCAGTCGGCGTCGTAGCCGAGCTGGGCGAGCAGGCGCTCCAGGGCGGGGAGGGCGCCATGGACGTCGCCGATGATGTCGAGGAGAGGCGTGCTGTGGGTCTGCATGACCCGGCAGCCTAGGGCGTCTGCGCCGCCTTGACCAGCGTGGCGTCGGGCGCGCGGGCGGTGGTAGGCTGCCCGCCATGAAGACAGCCCAGCTCATCGGCCTGGCGGCGTTGCTCCTCCTCGTCCTCGCGCCCGCGCGCGCGGAGGCCAGCTGCGCGGGGATCCCCATCAACGGCCAGTGCCAGGGCGACACCCTGCGCTACTGCGCGGGTGACGTGACGGTCGAGATCGACTGCGGCTGGTTCGGCAAGACCTGCGGCGTCGAGTCGCTGTTCGGGCTCATCCCGGTGATGGCCTGCGTCGACGAGCAGCCCGGCGTGAACCCGTGCCAGGGCGTCGTGTGCGGCGGCAGCTGCGGGACGTGCCCTTCAGGTCAGGTCTGTAACGTCTACGGCCAGTGCGTGGACCCGCAGGGCTGCATCCCCGACTGCGCGGGCAAGGCCTGCGGCGGCGACGGCTGCGGCGGCGCGTGCGGCGCCTGCCCCGACGGGTACAGCTGCGGCTACTCGTTCCAGTGCGTCGCCCTCGAGACCTGCGCGGCGACGTGCTCGGGGCGCGAGTGCGGTGGCGACGGCTGCGGCGGACACTGCGGCTTCTGCGCGGCGGACGAGAGCTGCAACTACGCCTACGACTGCGTGAAGAAGATCGGCTGCACCCCGAGCTGCAGCGGCAAGACCTGCGGCGGCGACGGCTGCGGGGGCAGCTGCGGGACCTGCCCGGCCACCCACAGCTGCAGCTTCAACTACGAGTGCGTGCCCAAGAGCGGCTCGTGCACGCCCAGCTGCGCCGGCAAGGTCTGCGGGTCGGACGGCTGCGGGGGGAGTTGCGGGACGTGCCCGGCCGGCTCGAGCTGCAAGTACGACGGGACCTGCACCGGGGGCGGCGGCTGCACGCCGTCGTGCGGCGGCAAGCAGTGCGGCTCGGACGGGTGCGGCGGGTCGTGCGGCACCTGTCCGGCCGGCCAGTGGTGCGGCGCGACCGGGCAGTGCACGGACGGCGGCGCCTGCGTGCCGGACTGCGACGGCAAGGTGTGCGGCGGCGACGGCTGCGGCGGGTCGTGCGGCAGCTGCGCGCCCGGGGTCAGCTGCAAGTACGACGGGTCGTGCGCGGCCACGGGGGGCTGCGTGCCGCAGTGCGACGGCAAGCAGTGCGGCTCGGACGGCTGTGGTGGCCTGTGCGGCGGCTGCGCCCAGGGCCAGAGCTGCAAGTACGACGGCAGCTGCGTGGACGCTGGCGGCTGCGTGCCCGACTGCGCGGGGCGCGAGTGCGGCGGCGACGGCTGCGGCGGGACCTGCGGCGCGTGCGCGGCGGGCGTGAGCTGCAAGTACGACGGGACGTGCGTGGGCAGCGGCGGCTGCGTCCCGGCCTGCGAGGGCAAGGTGTGCGGCGGCGACGGGTGCGGCGGGACCTGCGGCAGCTGCGCGCCGGGGGTGAGCTGCAAGTACGACGGGACCTGCGTCGGCGGCTCGGGGTGCGTCGCCCAGTGCGCCGGCAAGCAGTGCGGGTCGGACGGGTGCGGCGGGACCTGCGGCAGCTGCGCGCCGGGCGTGAGCTGTAAATACGACGGGACGTGCGCGGACGGCGGCGCCTGCGTGCCGGCCTGCGCCGGGAAGGTCTGCGGCCCGGACGGGTGCGGCGGGACCTGCGGCGCGTGCCCGGCGGGCCAGAGCTGCGCGTGGGACGGCACCTGCAGCGGCGCGCCGGTGTGCACGCCCGACTGCCAGGGCAAGGCGTGCGGCGGGGACGGGTGCGGCGGGTCGTGCGGGAGCTGCGCGTCCGGGGCCAGCTGCGCGCCCGAGGGGGTCTGCGTCGTGCCGCGCGGGTGCGTGCCCGATTGTGCGCTGCGGGAGTGCGGCGGCGACGGGTGCGGCGGGACCTGCGGGGACTGCGGGCCCGGGATGGCGTGCGACGACGACGGGGTGTGCGAGGCGGTCGAGCCCGGGTGCGTGCCGGACTGCACGGGCCGGCAGTGCGGGGGCGACGGGTGCGGCGGGAGCTGCGGCGGGTGCAAGGCGCTCGAGACCTGCGGCGCGCTGGGGGTGTGCGAGCCCATGGCGTGCGAGCCGCTGTGCGCGGCGGACGGGCGCGAGTGCGGCCCGGACGGGTGCGGCGGGAGCTGCGGCGCCTGCGAGGGGGGCGCGGCCTGCCTGATGCCCGCGGGGCGGTGCGAGGTCGGGTGCGCGCCGTCGTGCGAGGGGCGATCGTGTGGGTCGGACGGCTGCGGGGGCAGCTGCGGGGCCTGCGGCGAGGGGGCGTCGTGCACGGAGGCGGGCCAGTGCGTCGCGCCGGGCTGTGTGGGCGCCGAGTGTCTGGCGCCCACGCCCGAGGACCCCGACACGCAGACCACCGGGCGCGCCAGCGACGGCTGCGCGGGCGGGCGGGGTGGGGCGGGCGCGCTGGCCTTCGGGATGCTGCTGGGCCTGTTGGCGGTGGTCCGGCGGGGGGCGGCGCGGGCGCGGGGCTGAACGGGCCCGACCGCTCCTTTGCCGGGCGCCGGGCTTTGCCGTGTAATCGGGGGGACCCGGTCACGAGGCCCCCCAGCGATGCCCCACGGACACGACGAGCCCCGCATCGGGGCGGTCTTCGACGGACGGTACCAGGTCGCCTCGCGGCGCACCGGGGACGACGGGGTCCTGGTGTGTGACGCGGTGCGCCTGACGGACGTGCGGCCGGTGGTGCTGGTCGTCGGAGCGGCGGGCGCCGTGGCCGAGCCGGCGGGGGCCGAGCAGTTCGCGCAGGACGGCGCGCGGCTCGCGCGGCTGCGGCACCCTGGGCTGGTCGCGGTGGTCGAGGCGAGCGTCGCGCAGGGGGCGCGGCCCTATCTGGTGCTCGAGCCGGTCGAGGGGCGCGGGCTGGAGGTCGTGGTGGCCGAGGAGGCGCCGTTCGTGCCGCGGCGGGTGGCGGCGATCGGCGGCGAGGTGCTGCGGGCGGTCGAGGGGCTGCACGGGCACGGGGTGGCGCTGGGGGGCGTGCTGGCCGAGGATGTGACGGTGACGGCGCTGGAGGACGGGCGCGAGGTGGTGCGCGTCGCGCCGCACGGGGTGGTCCGACGGCCGCAGGGGCGAGAGGCGACGCTGGACGTGGCGGCGATCGGGGCGCTGATGTTCGAGCTGCTGACGGGCGTCGCGCCGCGGGCGGGCGTCCAGGGGCCGGTGGCGCCGACGCTGGCGGGCGCGACGGTGATCGGGCCGCTGGTCGACTTCGTCGGCGGGTGCATGCAGGCCGGGGCGGCGGGCGGCTACGAGAGCGCGGCGGCGGCGGTGGCGGCGCTCGCGGGGGTGGATCCCGAGGCGACCGAGACGGCGCCCGGGGCGCGCGCGCCCGCCGGGGAGCTGCTGCTGGCCGAGTCGACGGCCGCGCCCGCGCCGTCGGAGCCGCCGCCGCGGCCAACGTCGACGGCGATCGCGTCCCCCGAGCGGCGTACGCTCCCGCTACCGACGCTGGCCGCGGCGCCCGAGGAGGTCGCGCCGGCCGCGGTGCCCTCCGCCGCCTCGACGGCGCCGCCGGATCCGGCCGGAGAGGCCGAGCAGCGGCTCCTGGCCCGGTGGGGGTGGCTGCTCGTCGGGGCGCTGGCGACGCTGGCGGCGCTCTGGACGGCGCTCTGACCCCGGGGCGTCCGCTGGTCAGGCCCGGCGCGGTGGCTATACTGCGCTCCCCTCGCCACGAGTGGCTACACTGCGCTGCCCCTCGCCACGAGTGGCTACACTGCGCTGCCCCGCGCCACGGAGGGCACCTGTCCATGACCGCGCTCGTTCCGACTCTGGCCCCGCCCGCGACCAAGCCCGTGACGTCGGTCGTGCGGCTGGCCGACCAGTGGTACATCGCCTGCACCTCGCGCGAGCTGCGCCAGGCGCCGCTCAAACGCGTGGTGCTGGGGGTGCCGCTGGTCGTCTTCCGCGAGGGCGACGGCCGCGCGGCGACGCTGCTGGACCGCTGCCCGCATCGCAATGTGCCGCTGTCGATGGGCAAGGTGGTGCAGGGGCGCCTCCAGTGCGGCTACCACGGCTGGCAGTTCGACGGCGCCGGCGCTTGCCGGGCGGTCCCCGGCCTGTGCGGGGTCGCCGAGGGCAAGGGGCGGCGGACGCCCGCTTACGCGACGCGCGAGCAGGACGGCTTCGTCTGGGTGTTCATGACGGCGGACGTCGAGCCGGCCACCGAGCCGTATCGCCTGCCTCGCTTGAACGAAAAGGGCTACACGACGGCGCGCCAGACCGTGACCGCGCCCGGCTCGCTGCACGCGACCATCGAGAACGCCCTGGACGTGCCCCACACGGCCTTCCTGCACGCCGGCCTGTTCCGCGGCCAGGGCGAGCCGAACGAGATCGAGGCCATCGTGCGGCGCTGGGAGGGCACGGTCGAGGCGCAGTACGTCGGCGAGCCGCGCCCCGAGGGGCTCATCGGCCGCATCCTGTCGCCCAGCGGCGGCATCGTCGAGCACTACGACCGCTTCCTGCTGCCCTCCATCGCGCAGGTCGAGTACCGCATCGGCACCGAGAACCACATCCTGGTGACCTCCATCGGCACGCCCGTCAGCGACTGGGAGACCCGGCTGTACGCCGTCATCAGCTTCCGCACGCGCTTCCCCGGCTGGCTCATCAAGCCCTTCCTGCGGCCCATCGCGCTGCGCGTGTTCCACCAGGACACGGTGATGCTGCGCGCGCAGACCGAGCTCATCCACCGCTTCGGCGGCGAGCAGTTCGTGTCGACCGACATCGACGTCCTCGGCGGGCCCATCTGGCGGCTGATGAAGCAGGCCGAGCGCGGCGAGGTGCCGACCAACACCGAGCCCGAGGAGGTTCGGCGCGTCAGGCTGCGGGTCTGACCGTCAGGCGCCGCCCGCCGCCGGCTGCGTGAGCCGGTCGATGGCCCCGAACAGCGCGTCGAGGTCGAAGGGCTTGCGCAGGAAGATGAGCTGCTCGTCCTGGGGCACGCCGCCCGCCGGGCGGACGGCGCTCATCAGGATGACGGGCAGGCGCGCGAACGGCTCGGCGCGGCGCAGGCGGGCGAGGACCTCGAGCCCGTTCAGGCCGGGCATCATGACGTCGAGCATCACCAGATCGGGCGGGTCGGCCGGCAGCCGCGCCAGGGCCTCGAGGCCGTTGTTGCACGTCCCCACGACGTGGCCCTCGTCCTCGAGCACGGAGGCGAGCGCCGTGGCCACGTCGAACTCGTCGTCGACGACCAGGATGCGCAGCGATGACGGCGCCTCGTTCATCGCTCGCCTCCCTCGTCCCGGATGGGCGCGTCCCGGCCCGTGATGGCGCGCCTGCGCACGGGCGCCCGCGCGCGGCCGTACGCGCCGGCGAGGATGTCCTCGGCCGACGCGCTGTCCGGCGCGACGTGCACGCCGGACGCGTCGATCCAGAACTCGCGGACCGAGGCGTCGTAGGCGCTCTCGCGCGCCTTGATGATCGAGATGAGGCGACGCATGGCGCTACGGTGCTCCACGCAGCGCAAGAGCACCATGTTTTCGACGCTCCCGGCGAGCGTCGCGTCGGGCATGTCGACGTCGGGGCCCATCAGCGCCAGCTCGTCGGCGAGCACCGTCGTGACGTCGAGCGAGCGCAGCTCGTGCAGCAGGGCGGCGAAGAACAGGCTCATGCGCCCCGGGTAGGCGATGGCCGAGCGGAAGCCGGAGACGCCGTCTACGAACAGGCGCAGCCGCTCGGTGCGGCCAGTGCCGATGCGCTCGACGATGCGCTCGAGCAGCCGCTCCGAGAGCGCGTCCACGTGCACCTCGAGCGGTGGCTGCCACAGGATCTCGAGGCTCCCGTCGTCGACCATGGCGCGCAGCGGCAGCCCGACGGCTTCGGCCTTGGCGCACAGGCGCGGCGGCGTCTCGTGGAAGCCGAAGTACATGCCCGGCTGCCCGGCGCGCGCGCCCGTGACCAGAAAGTGCAGGCCCAACAAGGTCTTGCCGGTGCCGGGGGCGCCGATGAGGGTCGTCGTCGAGCTGGACAGCAGGCCGCCGTGGAGCATCTCGTCCAGGGGCTCGACGCCGAAGGCCATCCGGATGCGCGCCTCGCTGGCCTCCTCGGGCGGCGCTCCGAAGCGCACCTCGGTGCGCGGGTGGACGACCAGGCCGTCGCCGCCGATCTCGACCTCGTGCCGCCCCAGCAGGTAGTCGCTGCCGCGCAGCTTGCGCACGGTCAGCTCCCGGATGGCGCGCGGGCCGAGCAGCTGGTGCTGCAGCTCGAGGATGCCGTCGGCGACTCCGGTCGTCGCGTCCAGCTCCTCGAACGATCGCAGCGGCGCCGTGATCAGCGACGTGCACCCGACCAGCGTGGCGAGGGCCTGCAGCTCGCGCAGAAAGCGCAGGTAGGCTCGCCCGTCGGCGGCGTACGACCGCGCCGTCTCGATGCCGTCGACCACCAGCACGGTCGCCCGGCGCTCGCGCATGCCCTTGCCGAGCACCTCGAGCAGCCCCTCGAGCCCGCCCTCCTCGAGCGCCGCATAGCCGCTGACGTAGACCAGCTCCCGGCCGATCCGCGCCTCGTCGAAGAAGCTCAGCGACTGCAGCTGGCGCAGCATCCGGCTGGTCGACTCGGCCAGCAGGGTCACGTACAGGGCCCGTCCGCCCTGCGCTGCGACGTGGAAGCACAGCTGGTTGCACAGCACCGTCTTGCCCGATCCCGGGGGGCCGATGACGAGGTAGGTCCCGCCACGGAACAGGCCGCCCTTCAGGATGAAGTCCAGGCGCTCGATGCCGGTCGTCACGCGCTCGGCGAGCGCGCGGGAGTCACCGCTGTCCATCTGCGTCGACCTCGGGCCGTCATGGCGCCGCGCGGCCCCGCCGGCGAACTTGGTCGGGGCGGGGGGCGGCGCCTTCGGTCGCCTCGTCCCCGACGAGGTGCGCCAGCAGGCGCGGTCGCGGGAGGAGGGCTGCAACACGAGCCATGCTAGATGACCCCGGCAGAAGTAGCAATCCGATGTTGACGGAGCCATCCGCGAGGATCATGCTGCGGAGATCTCGTTTCGGGGAGGTCATCCGGCATGG
>JAWLBL010000008.1:0-267817 GCA_041687695.1 Myxococcota bacterium
GGCCGGCTGGGATCGCCGGCTTCCAGAGGGTGTCGTCTCGATGCCGGCTGAGGCGGCCTTGGAGTGCTCCGGCTTGCCGGAGCCCCGGCCCCGGCGGCTTGCCGCCGGGATCTGGCCGCCGAACCCGGCGCAGCAAGCTGCGCCGGATGGGGGCTCCACCAAGGTGGAGCACTCCGGTTGGGCATTTGCGACACCCTCTTCCAGCCGGCCGGAGCCTGCTCCCACGCCCGGCTGGGCCGGCTGGGATCGCCGGCTTCCAGCCGGCCGGAGGCTGCCCCAAAGCTCGGCTGGGCCGGCTGGGATCGCCGGCTTGCCTCGGTCCAGAGCGCCGCGAGCGGCGCTGATCCAACGAGCCCTCGCGAGCGAGGGCACTCCATCAGCGTCGTGGGTTGCCTGGGGTCACTCCCCGCCGGAGAGGCGGGCCATGAAGGCTTCCTTGCCCTGGCGCGGGGTGCGGGTGGGGCGGCCCAGGTCGTCGCGGGCGCCGGTCTTGACGCGGACCTCCAGCAGGACCGGGCCCTCGGCGGCCGCGAACTTCGGCAGCGCGTCCGCAAGCTCCTCAGGGGTGTCGGCGCGGAAGGTCTGCTTGTAGCCCGAGGCCTTGGCGATGGCGCCGAAGTCGACCTCGAAGGCCACCGTGGGCTGCCCGCCCACCGAGTCGTGGGCGCCGTTGTTGAGCACGACGTGCTTGTAGTTCTTGGGCCCCAGCGCCCCGATGGAGGCGAGGCCCCCCATGTGCATGAGCACCGCGCCGTCGCCGTCGAGGCACACCACCTGCCGCTCGGGCCGCTGCAGCGCGATGCCCAGCGCTATCTGCGAGGCGTGCCCCATCGAGCCGACCGTCAGGAAGTCGGTGTCGTGCGGCTGCCCGCGCTGCGCCCGGTACTCGAACAGCTCGCGCGCCGGCATGCCGGTCGTCGCCACGATGTGCACGTCGCGCCCCAGCGCGTCCGCCACCTGCACGATGGCCTGCTCGCGGGTCATCGGGTAGGGCGCCGTGCGGCCCTTCTGCAGCTTGTACTTGGCGAAGGTGCCTTTTTTGACCAGCAGCGCGTAGGGGGCGTTGGTCTCCTTCATGGTCTCGACGGCGGTCGCGACCACCTGGCGCGCCTCGTCGATGTCGTCGGGCAGCACCGCGTAGCGCAGCCCCAGGCTCTCGACCGCCGGCACCATCACCTTGCCCATCTTGACGTGCTGCGGCTCGTCCTTGACGCCCGGCTCGCCGCGCCAGCCCACGATCATCAGCATCGGGATGGCGTAGACCTCCTCGTCGGCGAGCGAGGTCAGCGGGTTGACGATGTTCCCGAAGCCCGAGTTCTGCATGTAGACGACGCCCACCTTGCCCGTGGCCAGGTGGTAGCCGGCCGCCAGGGCGACGGCGCTGCCCTCGTTGGCCGTGATGACGTTGTCCTTGGGGTCGGTGTGATCGGTGACGTAGGCGCAGAAGTCTTTCAGCAGCGAGTCGGGCACGCCCGCATAGAAGGTGATGTCGTGCGCGGCGAGGGCGTCGTAGAGCTGCTTGCAGTCGAGCAAGGTCGCCTCCTTCGGCGGGCGGATGATGTCGGGGAGCCGGGCTGCGCCCGCGGGGCCACGCCGAGGGGCGGGCGACACCGCGGGGCTCACGGGCCGGCCTGGTTGCCAGCTAAACACCCGTGGGGCTAGAAACGTCCGGCGGAGGGCAGGTGATAGGACTAATGCGGCGAGACGGCAAGGGCCGGCTGGGGGGCGACGCAGGATGACGGACCTGGTGCGACGCCTGGTGCGGCCCACCCGCGGCGAGCGGCGCCGGCTGCTGGTCGTGTTCGACGCCATCCTGCCCGCGGGGGCCGACCCGCGGCTGCCCCTGGGGGCGCGCGATCTGCCGCTCGAGCGCTTCCTGCAGGACCTGGGGCAGCGAGCGCCGACCCGGGCGCTGCTGGGGCTGCGGCTGGTCCTGTGGCTGGTGTGGCTGGGGCCGCTGCCCATCCTGGGGCGGCCGCGCACCTTCGCCGGCCTTGGCGAGGACCAGCGGGTCGCCCTGCTGGACGCGCTGGCCCGCAGCCGCTCCTACGTGCTGCGCGAGGCGCCGATGCTCCTCAAGACCCTGGCCTGCCTGGGCTACTGCGGGCACCCCGACGTGCACGCGGCCATCGGCCTGACCTCGCGCGACGCGACGCCGCCCGCCTGGGCGGCCGCCGAGGGCCCCCAGCGCGCCCCCGGGAGCGGCCGATGAGCGGGGCGCTGCTGCAGATCGGCGACGTGGTGGCGGCAGGCCGGCGGGTCGAGGACTCGGCCGACGTGGTGGTGGTCGGCAGCGGGGCGGCCGGGGCGACCGTCGCGCGGGTGCTGACCGAGCTGGGCGTGGACGTGATCGTGGTCGAGGAGGGCCCGCGGGTGCCCGACGAGGCGCTGCGGGCCGACGTCTACTCGGGCTTTCGCAGCGTCTGGCGCGACGCGGGCATGCAGGTGGCCGAGGGCAAGGCCTTCATGCCGGTCCTGCAGGCGCGCTGCGTCGGCGGCACCACCGCCATCAACGGCGCCATCATCCACCGGATGCCCGAGGCCATCCACGCCGCGTGGGTGCGCGAGCACGGGCTGGGCGACGCGCTACCGTGGGAGGCGCTGCACCGCGTCTGGGACACCCTGGACCGCGAGCTGCACGTCGGGCCGGCGCCCGAGGCCGTGCGCGGCGACAACAACCGCCTGATGGAGCGCGGGCTGACCGCCCTGGGGCTGACCAGCAACCCCATCCGCCGCAACGTCCACGACTGCCAGGGCACGGCGCGCTGCCTGCAGGGCTGCCCGACCGGGCGGCGGCAGAGCATGAACGTCAGCTACGTTCCGCGGGCCATCCGGCAGGGCGCGCGCGTGTACGCCACCGCGCGCATGGAGCGGCTCGAGACGGCCGGCGGGCGCGCCGCCGGGGTGCGCGGCCGCTTCGTCGACCCCGAAAGCGGCCGCCCGGGGCCCGAGTTCGTCTTTCGGGCGCGGCGCGCGGTGGTGCTGGCCGCCAGCGCCATCCAGACGCCGCTGCTCCTGGCGCGCGCCGGGGTCGGCCGACGCTCCGGCCTGGTCGGACGGCGGTTCCAGGCCCACCCGGGCGCGGCGGTGCTGGGCGTGTTCGACCAGCCGGTGCGCATGTGGGAGGGGGCCACCCAGGGGCACGAGTCGACCCACTTCTGGCACGAGCGCATGAAGTTCGAGTCGCTGGCGCTGCCGCCCGAGATCGGTGCCGTGCGCCTGCCGGGGCACGGGCGCGCCCTGATGCGCCAGCTGGCCGACTACCAGCACGTCGCGCAGTGGGGCGTGCAGATCCGCGCCCACGCCCACGGCCGGGTCTTGCGCGGCCTGACCGGCCGCACCGTCATCAAGTACGGCCTGACCCCCGAGGACGTGCGCCTGATGAAGACGGGCCTGACCCGGCTCACCGAGATGATGTTCGCCGCCGGCGCGCGCGAGGTGCTGCCCGGCCTGCCCGGGCTGCCCGACCGCATCACCTCGCCCGACCCGATGCGGCGCCTGACCGAGCTGCCCGACGACCCGCGGCTGTTCCACGCCATCGCCGCCCACCTGTTCGGCACCGCCGTCATGGGCCCCGACCCGCGGACCAGCGTGGTCGCGCCGACCGGCGAGGCCCACGAGCTGCCGGGGCTGTTCGTCGCCGACTCGTCGATCTTCCCCACCAACCTGGGGGTCAACCCGCAGCACACCATCAGCGCGGTGGCCTGGCTGATGGCCGAGCGCATCGCCGACGCCGGCGCGGCGGGCGGTCTCGCGGCGGCCTGACGGCGGCGCCGCCTGGGCGAGGCTGGGGTCGAGGGTGCTCGGCGACCAGTCGGATCAGGGCGAGGGCAGGGTCGAGGGTGCTCCGAGGTGATCGCGATCAGCCGAGGGGCAGGGTCGACAGTGGTCCCCAGGTGATCGCGATCAGCTGCGGGCAGGGTCGAGGGTGCTCCGAGGTGATCGCGATCAGCCGAGGGGCAGGGTCGACAGTGGTCCCCAGGTGATCGCGATCAGCTGCGGGCAGGGTCGACAGTGCCCTCGAGGTGATCGCGATCGGCCGAGGGGCAGGGTCGACAGTGGTCCCCAGGTGATCGCGATCAGCTGCGAGCAGGGTCGACAGTGCCCCCGAGGCGATCGCGATCGGTAGCGGGCAGGGTCGACAGTGGTCCCCAGGTGATCGCGATCGGTTGCGGGCAGGGTCGACAGTGCCCCCGAGGTGATCGCGATCGGTAGCGGGCAGGGTCGACAGTGACCCCCAAGCGATCGCGATCGGCCGCGGGCAGGGTCGACAGTGGCCCCGAGGCGATCGCGCTGGATCGCGGGCAGGGTCGAGGGTGGCCCCGAGGCGATCGAGGGGCGGCGAGGTGGCCCTCGAGGGTCGCGGCGGTCAGCTGGCGGCGCGGGAGGGCTCGGTCGCGCGCAGGAAGGCGGCGATCCGGTCCATCGCCTCGCTGGTCGAGGGGCGGCGGGCGTCGTTGACGAAGCCGTGCTCCTCGCCCTCGAGGGTGAACAGCTCGGTCGGGCGGCCCAGGGCGGCACGCGCGGCGGCCAGGCGCTGGGCGTGCTCGAGCGGGACCATGGCGTCGCCGGTGCCGTGGACGAGCAAGAGCGGCGCCGGGAAGTCGGCGTGGGCGACCGGCGAGCGGGCGGCCCAGACGGCGCGGTCGTCGGTGCGCAGCAAGAGGCGGCGCATCAGGCTGGCCAGGCGGCCGCCGGTCCAGGTGAAGTCGTACAGGCCGTACAGGCCCACCACGCGGGCGAAGGCGCCGTGCGGGGCGGCGGCGGCGTGCAGCAGGGCCAGGGCGCCGCCGGCGCTGAGGCCGAGGATCGAGACCTGGTCCGGGTCGAGCGCGAAGCGCCCCGCCTGCCCGCGCCACCAGGCGTCCGCGGCGGCCACGTCGTCCAGGGCCTCGTCGAGGCCGCCGCCGCGCAGGATGAGGCGGTAGTCCAGCGAGGCCACGGCGAAGCCGGCCTCGGCCAGGCGGGTGGCGATGAGGCGCACCGGCTTCATGTCGCGGGTGCCGATGACGAAGCCGCCGCCGTGGACCACCACCACCGAGGGGTGCGGGCCGGGGCCGTCGGGCAGCCACACGTCGCACAGGGGCGGCGCGCCGCGGCCGACCCGCGCCGGGCGGAAGGGCAGGGCGCGCGCGGCGGCGGGGCGCTGGGAGTAGCCGGGGGGAGTGGCCAGGAGCCAGAGCGCGCGGAGGATGCCGGCGCCAGGGGGTGGTGCTGCGTTCATGGCCGGGGACGCTAGCACACCGGCGGCTGGGGCGTGGACCGGATCGCGCCGTCTGGCGGCTTGTGCCGGGGGCGGGGCGGTGCTTCACTCGGCCGCCATGAGCGACGCGGGCGATGGCGAGCTTTGGTATTTCGCGTACGGGGCCAACATGTGCCCCGACGTGCTGCGGACGCGGCGCGGGCTGCGGCCGGCCTCCAGCGAGCCCGCCTGCCTCGAGGGGTTCCGCCTGGTGTTCGATCAGCCGGGCATCCCGCTGCTCGAGCCGGCCTTCGCCAACGTGCGGCCCGAGGCGGGCGCCTGCGTGCACGGGGTGCTGCACCGCCTGACCTGCGCGCAGCTGGCCGAGCTGGACCGCTTCGAGGGCGGCGGCCACGCCTACGAGCACCTGGTCGCGACGGTGGTCGGGGCGCGCTCGGGCCCGGTCGAGGCGCACCTGTACCGCAGCCGCCGCACCGAGCGCGGGCTCAAGCCGTCGCGCCGCTACCTCGAGATCCTGTGCGCCGGCGCCCGCGCCCATGGCCTGCCCGACGACTACGTCCGCGCCCTGGCCGCGACCGACACCACGCACCTGCCGCTGCTGTCGCGCGCGTCGCCGCGCCTCATCGCCTTCTTCGACCGGCTGCACCAGCGCGGCGCCAACCTGGTCCCCGTCTTCGAAGCCATGTGGCGGCTGCGGGCGCGCCTGCGCGGCGAGGACCCGCGCCGGATCGACCGGGACCGCGAGCCCGCCGCCCCAGACACGATCGCCACGACCGACACGACCGACACTGGCGACGCTGGTCGCCAAGGGACCGCCCGATGACCACCTCCGCCACCCGCTATCTGACCTTCGTCGGGGTCACCCCCGGCCTCGAGGAGGCGCTGGCCGCCGAGCTCGAGGCGCTGGAGCTGGGCGCGCCCAAGCGGCTCGAGGGTGGGGTCGAGCTGCGGGTCCCCCGCGAGGGGCTGTGGCGCGTGGCGCGCTGGAGCCGGCTGGCCGAGTCGCTGCGGGTGCGGGTGGGGCGCTTCGAGGCCAAGAGCTTCGCCGAGCTGGAGGACCGGCTGGGGCGGCTGCCGTGGGCCGCCTACCTGCCGGGCGCCGGGGGCGAGGTGCGCGCGACCTGCCGCAAGTCGCGGCTGTACCACTCGGACGCGGTGGTCGAGCGGGCGCGGCGGGTGCTGCAGGGGCGCCTGGGGTCGAGCGCGCCGGGGCCGGCGGTGCACCTGCGGCTGGACCACGACGAGGTGACGGTCAGCGTCGACGCCGCGGGCGAGCGCCTGCACAAGCGCGGCTGGCGGCAGGACGTGGGCGCGGCGCCGCTGCGCGAGACGCTGGCCGCGGCGTGCCTGCGGCTGTCGGGCTGGGCGCCGGGGCAGACGCTGTGGGACCCCTTCTGCGGCTCGGGGACGCTGGTGGTCGAGGCGGCGGCCATGGCGGCCGGCCTGCCGGCGCCCACGGCCGAGCGGGGCTTCGCCTTCGAGCTGTGGCCCACCCACGACGCGGCCGCCTATGCCGCCTTCGTGGGCGCCGAGCCGCCGCCGCGGCCCGCCGGCCTGGTCGCGACCGGCTCGGACCTGAACCCCGCCGAGATCGAGGCGGCCCGGCGCAACGCCGAGCGGGCCGGCGTGACCGCCCACGTGAGCCTGCTGGCCGGCGACGTCGCCGAGGCCGGCAAGCAGGTGGGGCCGGTCGACTTCATCGTCAGCAACCTGCCCTACGGCGAGCGCACCCGGGCGGTGGATCTCCAGGACGCCTGGCGCCGGCTGGGGCAGGCGGTGAAGACCCGGCAGGGGCAGGGGCTGCGGGGGGCGGCGCTGCTGACCGGCGCCGACACCGCCGAGCGGCTGGCCCGCTCGGCCGGGCTGGCGCTGCGGCCGCTGGCGCGCTTTTCCAACCGCGGCCTGCCGGTGGTGCTGCTGGGCCTGGGCCGGCCCTAGGCGCGGCCGTCTGGAAGGTAGCGAGGTATGCAAGCCCCGATTCCAGCCAGCAATGCGGCGCCCGTTGGAGTGCCCTCGCTTGCGAGGGCTCGTTGGATCAGCGCCGCTCGCGGCGCTTGATCGGCGACGCATCGGGGCCGGTCGAAAGAGGATGTCGCAACAGCCCAACCGGAGTGCTCCACCTTGGTGGAGCCCCCATTCGGTGCAGCTTGCTGCGCCGGGTTTGGCGGCCAGATCCCGGCGGCAAGCCGCCGGGGCCGGGGCTCCGGCAAGCCGGAGCACTCCAAGGCCGCCTCCGCCGGCATCGATACGACACCCCCCGAAAGCCGGCGATCCCAGGTGGGGCGCTGAGGTGCGCGGGGGCGACGATGGTCGGCGGACCCGCAGAGCGTCAGGGGCCGTCGCCGGGGTGGGTCGAGATCTCGATGAGGCCCCACGAGTTCGCGCCGTGGTTGGACAGGTGATACCAGATGGGGGTGCCGGCCGGGATGGCGTAGGGGACGTGGAAGCGCTCGTAGATGAGGCCGGCGGTAGAGGGCACCGGGCGGGTGACGTCCCACAGCGGGCGGGCCTGGTCGCCGATGGCCAGGGCCAGGGTGAAGTCGCCCTCGCCGTAGGTGATCTGGAAGTGCCAGATGCGCACGATGACCAGGGCGCCGGCCGGGACGTCGGCCAGGGTGGTCTGGCGGCCGGTGAACCAGTTGCAGGCCACGGTCTCGACGTCGAACCAGACGCCGTCCGCCTCGGGGTAGGGGCCGAACTCGCCCGGCTCGCAGACGTCGGTCGCCTCGTGGACCAGGCAGGCCCAGGGGTCCTCGGACGGCGGGACCTGCACCCAGACGTCGTTGTCGACCAGGGCCACCGAGTCGCCGGTCAGCTTGACGTCGCTGGGCATGACGTCTCGGGGGCCGGTGCCGGCGCAGGTGTCCCAGGTCTGCTCCTCGGCATCGTCCTCGGCGGCGTCGAGGTCGGCGGCGCCGTCGAGGTCGTCGGCGTCGACCTCGTCGGCGGGGCCGGCGTCCTTCAGGGGCGGCAGGGGCGCCGTGTCACAGGCGGCGACGAGCAGGGCGGCGAGCAGGGCGAAGCGGCGCATGGCGTGACTGGTAGCGGCATCGGGCGGGCGGCGCAAGGACAGGGCGACGCTCAGTACAGCAGCACCAGGCCCACCGAGGCGCCGATGACGACCAGCGCGGCGCCGCCGACCCGCGCGAACAGGGCCGCGCCGCCCAGGGCGCCGGCGAGGGCCGCCTTGAAGGCCAGGTTCGAGGCCGCGGCGACGACGACCAGGCGCCAGGCCTGCGAGGCGTCGAGCTGGCCGCGCGAGTGCATCTGGGCGGTCGACAGGGTGATGGCGTCGACGTCGGTCAGGCCGCTGAGGAGCGAGACCACGTAGAGCCCCTCGGCGCCGAACCAGTCGCGGGAGGCCTCGAGGGCCAGGGTGACCAGGGCGTACAGGGCGGCGAAGACGAAGGCGGCGCCCAGCTCGGTCGGGTTCTTCTGCTCGGGCAGCTCGGGCTCGCTGCCGCGCAGGCGGCGGAACATCAGCAGCACGATGAGGGCGCTGACGGCGAAGAGGCCGCCGATGGGCCAGGCGGCGGTGGGGAGCAGGGTGGGCGAGGCGACGGCGATCTCGACCAGGACACGCAGGTAGACGATGGACGAGGCGATGAGGATGACCACGGCGGCCAGCGGGACGAGGGCGCGGGCGCCGTGGGCGCGGCGGCCGTAGCTGGCGGTGGTGGCGGTCGAGGAGATGAGGCCGCCCAGCACGCCGCCGAGCAGCAGGCCGACGCGCTCGCCCAGGAAGCGGTAGAGCAGGTAGCCGCCCAGGTTGATGCCGACCACCAGGACCACCATCAGCCAGACCTCGCGCGGGTCGATGGCGTCGTAGGGGCCCAGGGGCTCGCTGGGGACCACCGGGAGGATGACCAGGGAGAGCAGGACGAACTGCATGATGGCGCGGGTGTCGCGGTCGTCCAGGCGGCCGGCGAAGGCGTGGAGCTGGTGCTTGGCTTGCAGCAGCAGGGCGATGCCGCCGGTCAGGACGACCCCGAGCTGGGTGTAGCCGAGGGTGACCAGGGCGCCGACGCCGTACATGAGCAGCAGGGCTATTTCGCTGGTCAGGCCGGGGTCGAAGGGCTGGTCGGTGCGGCTGCGCAGGAGGTTGTTGAGGGCGGCGAGGGCGGCGACGGCGAGGAGGCCGGCGCTCAGGGGCCAGACGTAGTCGGGGCCGCCGAGCAGGGTCAGGGCGCCGCCGAGCAGGGTGACGAGCGGGAAGGTGCGGAAGCCGGCGAGGGCGGGCGCGGTGCGCTCGCGCTGCAGGCCGACGAGCAGGCCGAGCAGGGCGGCGATGGCGAGGCGGGCGAGCGGGTGCTGGTCGAGGTCCATCGGGCCTTGGGGGACAGGGGCGGCGCCGGCGCGGCGGCGAGGGCGCCGGGCGGCGGCGGCGGTGGGGCGTTGACGGGGGCGGCGGCGGTGACGAGACTCCGCGCCGGAGGTGAGGCCATGGAGACGTCGGTGGGATCCGAGGGCCGCGCGCTGGGGCAGCTGACCGTGGGCGACCTGATGACGCGCGACGTCGTCACCCTCGCCGAGCACGAGGACCTGGATCTGGCGGGCATCATCATGCGGCTCGGGCGCATCCGCCACTTACCCGTGGTCGACGCGGAGGGGCGGCTGCGCGGGCTGGTCAGCCACCGGGACCTGCTGCGGGCGCAGATCGGGGCGGGCGACGGGCCGGGGGCGGCGCAGGCGCAGCTGGCTCGGGTGGCGGTGAGCGAGGTGATGCAGCGCGACGTGACCAGCGTACCTGGTGACCGACCGCTGGACGAGGCGGCGCGGCTGATGATCGAGCACAAGTACGGGTGCCTGCCGGTGGTGGACGCCGACGGGCGGCTGGTGGGCATCGTCACCGAGACCGACTTCGTGCGGCTGACCATGCGGCTGGTCACCGGGGCGCGGGGCGGGTGAGCGGCGGGGCCGGGGCGGCGATGGCGTAACAGGGCGATGTGATTAGGGTCTTCGGGTACCTCGCCTTCCCCTGGAGACCCTGCCATGCACCGAATCCCTGCCGTGACCTCGCTGATCGCCCTGGGCGTGGCGGCGCTGGCGCTCGGGGCCTGCCGCTCGGACTCCGAGGCGCCCCGGCGCGGCGCCGCGGAGTCCGAGCCGGCGCCGCTCGAGGCCGCGCGCGCCGCCGCCTGCGAGACCCAGGACGGCGTGCTCGTCTGCGACGTGACCCTGGCGGGCGCCGAGGTGGCCGTGGCCCACGCCGGCGACGCCGCCGAGGTGACCCTGCTCGTGTCGGACAACCACCTGGCGCGGGCGTGCGGCGCCGACGCGGTGGTGCGCGCGCGGCAGCAGGGGCTGCTCGGGCCGGCCGCGCCGCCCGGGTCGCGCCCCGGGACGCTGCAGCTGGTGCTGCCGGGGGCGCAGGCGCGGATCGAGCGCATCGACGCGGGCGTGCGCCTGCAGGTGCAGGCGCCCAGCGACGAGCAGCGCCAGATGGCCGTCGCCCACATCAACGATTGGAGCCAGCGCATGACCTCGGGCGCCTGCCCGCTGCCGGCCGGCTACCAGCTGGCCGAGGATCTGAGCGGGTCGGCGCTGGCGCGCACGCCGGCGCTGGCCCTCGAGCCGATGAGCCCGCCGCCGGTGCCGAGCGCGCTGCCCTGGACCGGCCCGCCGGCCTGGCGCGCGCCGCCGCCGTCGCCCGCGGCGCAGCGGGTGCGCCTCGAGGCCCGCCGCGAGGCGGCCGGGGCGAGCCGGGCCGCCGAGGTCGCCGAGGAGCCTGCCCCGGCCGAGGAGCCGGGCGAGCCGACGTGGCAGCGCTTCGAGGTGGTCGACCCGGGCACGCCGCCGCCGCGGCGGATGGCGCCGCCCTCGGCCGAGCAGGACCTGCCCTTCCGCGAGCCCAGCCGCGCCGAGCGCGAGCCGGTGGACGACGCGCCGCCACCGGCGCGCCGCGCGCGGCCGGCGCCACCCTCCGAGTCCGAGCCGGGCCCGCGGCCGGCGGTGGAGCGCAGCGAGTCGCCGCGGCCCGAGCGGGCCGAGCGGCCGCGCCCAGCGCCCGAACGCGAGGAGCGGAGCCGGCCCGCCGGCGAGCGGCGCGCGCCCAAGCCGGAGCGTCAGGCCCCTGCGCCGGGCGGCGACCGGCTGATGCGTGACGCCCTGCGGCCGGTCGGGCCGTAGGCAGTCGGAAAGCGGAGAGGGGTCAGGCGGGCGGTGCGGGGTCGGTCGGCGAGTCCGGCCGGCTGGCAGAGGGTGTCGTATCGATGCCGGCGGAGGCGGCCTTGGAGTGCTCCGGCTTGCCGGAGCCCCGGCCCCGGCGGCTTGCCGCCGGGATCTGGCCGCCAACCCCGGCGCAGCAAGCTGCGCCGAATGGGGGCTCCACCAAGGTGGAGCACTCCGGTTGGGCTCTTGCGACACCCTCTGGAAGCCGGCGGTCCCAGGCCGGCGCGTCAGCCCTCGGACTTGGCCGGCGCCGGGGCCGGCGCGTCGGGGGACAGCTCGGCGGCGAGGGCGTCGCCGAGCTCGTCGGCGCGGGGCAGGACGCCCGTCACGCGCGTGATGAGCCACTCGAGGCCGCGCCAGAAGCGGACGCGGTCCAGGGTGGGGTTCAGCCAGCCGTTGGTGATGCAGTAGCCGGTCAGGTGCGGCGCCGCGTGGTGGCCCCGGTGGTGGGGGATGGTCAGGATGAGGCGCACGCGCTGCAGGGCGCGGATGAAGGGCGCCGGCTCGTCCTGGTGGGCCCACTTGTGGAACTGGTTGGCCGCGTTGGTCAGCAGGATGGTGAACCACAGGAAGGCCAGGGTGAAGGCGTGGCCGCGCTCGTCGGGCAGGGGCTGGTAGGCCAGGAGCAGGGCCATGACCGGGGCGGCGACGATGGACTGCTCGCCGTTGGTCTGGACCAGGCCGTGGTGGGTGATGGCCTTGGCGTCGATGTGGTGCTCGCGGAAGGAGCGGATGAAGACCTTGCCCAGCACCGGCGTGCGCGGCGAGCCCCAGGTGTCGCAGGCCCAGTGGACGATGCCCGTCAGCAGATCCGAGGCGAGCATGCCCAGGCCCCAGGCCCCCAGGACCAGCCAGAAGTCGACCGCCGGGTGCGACAGCGCGCGCACGCCGACCCAGACGGTCACGGCGGCGAAGGCGATCATCCCGGCGATGTTGAGCCGGTGCTGCAGGGGCGTGTAGCCGGCGGCCAGCTCGGCGGCGTCGTAACGGGGCTCGATGGGCTTGCTCATGCCCAAGTGATGCCCCAAATCGACGGCCGTGCAAAGGGGGGCCTCCCCGCTCAGTCGTCGCGGTCCGCCGGGCCCGCCGTGGGCAGCTCGACCCAGAAGGTCGAGCCCTGCCCCGGGGCGCTGTCGACGCCGATGCGGCCGCCCAGGGCCTCGACGATCTGGCGGACGATCCACAGGCCGAGGCCCAGGCCGCCGTAGTGCCGGCTGGAGGCGCCGCGCTCGAAGCGCTCGAAGATGCGCTGCTGGTCCTCGGGGCGGATGCCCGCGCCCCGGTCGCGGACCTCGAGGCGCGCGCGGTCGCCCGCGGCGGTCACCGAGAGATGGATGGGGCCCCGGGCGCCGTAGCGCATGGCGTTCGTGAGCAGGTTGGTGACGACCTGGTCGAGCCGCATGCGGTCCCAGCGCCCCGGGACGGCCTCGTCGCCCGCCAGGGTCACGGCGCAGCCCGCGTCGTGCAGATCGTGGGCGTGGCGCGTGACCACCTCTCGGGTCAGCGCCGCCAGATCGCAGGGCTCGAGCTGCAGGCGCAGCCGGCTCGAGGTGATGCGCGACAGGTCGAGCAGCTCCTTGACCAGCTTCGCGAGCCGCTCGATCTGGCGCTCGACGGTCTCGACCCGCTGGCCGAGGCGCTGGGGGTCGGCCGCGGCCCCCTCGGTGGCGACCTGCCGGCGCAGCATCTGGACCTGCAGCAGCAGCGGCGTCAGAGGGGTGTTGAGCTCGTGCGAGGCCACCGACAGGAACTCGTCGCGGGCCGCCACCGCCGCCTCGAGCTCGCGGACCAGCAGGGCGCGCTCCTCCTCGGACTCGCGCTGCTCGGTGACGTCGACCTGGACGAGCCCGACGCCGACCGGGTGCCCGTCGGGGCCGTGGATCGGGTAGCCGCTGAGGGTCCAGCGCCGCGCGTGGTCGCCCAGCCCAGGCACGCACCCCGACAGCTCGAGGCCGGTCACGGCCGCGCCGGTCGCCAGCACCCGCTCGAGCACGGGCTCGAGGCGGTCGGCGAGCAGCGGCTGGGCGTCGCGCACGGCGTGGCCGACGTGCTCGCTGGCCGGCTGGCCGCTCATGGCGGCGTACGAGGCGCTGACCCGGATGAAGCGCAGGTCGCGCCCGACGAAGGCCAGGCCGATGGGGGCCTCGCGCAGGAAGGTGTCGAGGACGGCGAGGTCCTCGTGCTTGCGCCGCGCGGTCTCCTGGGCCCTGCGGTAGCGGCGGGCGTGGTCCAGCGCCAGGGCGGCGCGGCGGACGGCCTCGCCCAGGACCTGCAGGTCGGCGGGGGCGAGGGGGCGGCCGCGCGGGAGGAAGAAGGTGACGACGCCGAGGGCGCGGCCGCGGTGGACCATGGGGACGAGGGCGACCGCGCCGGCGTCGATGGCCTGGAGGGCCTCGCGGTGCGGGGGGGACTGGGCCAGCGCGTCGAGGTCGGCCGCGGCCACCGGGTCGAGCACGATGGGATCGCGCGCGGCGAGGGCGGCCGTGAGCGGATCGTCGCGGTCCAGACGCAGCGGGGCGGCGCGCAGCCGGGCGGCGACGGCGGCGCCGTCCGGCGAGGCGTAGCCGATGTCGCGTGTGACCTGGTCGCCGTCGACGAGATCGACGGTGCACAGGCGGGCCAGCTCGGGGCAGGCGGCGCGGGCGAGGGCGGCGGCGACCGAGCGCTCGTTGAGCGTGCCGTGGAACAGGCCGGTGGCGCGGGCGAGCCAGGCGCTGCGCTGCCAGGCCGCGCCTTGGCGCTGGAGGTCGCGTCCGACGGAGCGTCCGACCAGCGAGAGGCGGGCGCGGGCGCGCAGGCGGGCGGGGACGGGGCGGCCGGCGGAGAGCCAGGCGGCCCAGGTGGCGGCGCCCCAGACGCCGAGGCCGCCCAGGGCGCGCTCGAGCAGCCGGTCGGGGCCGACGCCCTGGGCGACCGCCGCGGTGACGGCGACGGCCCCGAGGGCGGCCACGACCAGGCCGGAGCGCAGGCCGGCGGCGGCGGCCATCCAGGCGGCGACCGCGACCGGGGCCAGGACGTGCAGCCCCGACGGCAGCGGGGCCGACCAGGTGGCGAGCCCGACGACCGCGATGGCGGCGCTCCAGGCGGCCAGCAAGCGGACGGCCTGCGGCGCGGCGAGGCGCTCCACGCGGTCCGCGGGCGTCACGATGGGCAGGGGTTCGTTGACCATGAGGCGGGGGGGGGGCGCCCACGGGGAGAGCGTGCGCCGTCCCGTGAGCAGTTGGGTGTCCGACGGTTCTATCACCCGCCCGAGGGGGAGTCCCGCCCGCGGTCGCGCCAAGGCGGGTTGCGCGCTGGGCGGCGGTGGGGCACGGTCGGTGGACCGGAGAGGAGGGCAGCGATGAGCGCGACGCGAACGGATCTCGAGGGCGCCCTGCGGCAGACCCTGGAAGACGGGCGGCTGAGCCGAAGCGAGCGGCGGGCGCTGGGGGAGCTGCTGGCGGAGCAGCCGCGGGATCCGCTGGAGCTGGCGGTGCTGCGGGCGCGCGTGTTCGAGCTGGCGCGGGAGCGGCTGCGCCACCCCGAGGACCGCGAGGTGCTGGCCTGGGTGGAGGAGGTCGTGAAGACCTTCCTGGTGGCTGCGCCGGCGCCGGCGCGCCCTGCGGGTCGGGCCGAGGCCTGGTTCAGCCCGGGGGGCGACTGCCACGAGCGGATCGTCGCCCTGTTCGAGGGGGCCCGGCGCCGGGTCGACGCCTGCGTCTTCACGATCACCGACGACCGCGTGGCGCGCGCGATGCTGGGCGCCCACCGGCGGGGCGTCGCCCTGCGCGTCATCACCGACGACGACAAGTGCTGGGACCGCGGGTCGGACATCGAGAAGCTCGTCGACGCGGGCGTGCCGGTGCGCTTCGACCCCGACCCGGCCCACATGCACCACAAGTTCGCGATCTTCGACGGCGAGCTGCTGCTGACGGGCAGCTACAACTGGACCCGGGGGGCCGCCGAGCACAACTGGGAGAACCTCATCGCCCTCGACGACGACCGGCTGGTGACGCCGTTCTCGCGCGTGTTCGAGCAGCTGTGGGAGGCGTTCGCCGAGGCGCCCTGAGGCGCGGCGCGGGCCCCGGGACGACGGCGGGCGGGGCGCGGCGCGCTTGAACGAGGGCGCGACGGGCCTACGCTAGTCGAGTCACCCATCCCAAGCCCCACGTCCCCGATCTCATTGAACGGCTCGGCCTGACAGAGCCCACGCAGGTGACCCCGCGCGCCGCCCGGCGGCGTCTCGGCGGGACCCTCACCCGCGCGCGAGAGCAGCGTGGGGCGCGCCTCCCCACCCGGAGATCCGCGATGAACCGTACGATCCTCCGCCTCTTCTTGTGTCTGGCGATGGCCGCGCCGGTCGGACTGGGCGCGAGCGCCTGCAGCACGCGCACCGCCGTCATCGGCGGCCTCGGCGCGGCCGCGGTCGGCGTCTACATGTACGACCGGGGCAGCGTCAGCCGAGTCTACGGCGCCCAGAAGGACCAGGTCGAAGCGGCCGTGCGCGCCGTGCTGCGCGATTACGGGGCCGTGGTCACCGACTATGAGCCCGGCTACGACGAGGCCCAGATCGACGCCGAGGGCCCCGGCGGCAACGACTTCGAGATCGAGGTCGAGCGCGCGAGCGCGACCGCGACCGAGGTCAGCGTCCGCATCGGCACCATCGGCGACAAGAGCGACGCCATCGACTTCCACAACCGGCTCGAGCGCAAGCTGTTCGGGCGGCTCTGAGCCGCGGCGCGACGTGGCCGCCGGGATCTCCGTCGGGCGATCCCGCGCGGCCGCGGCCGCGTCCCGTCGCCCGCGTGATGGCATGGCCATGGAGGCTCGGGCCATGAAAGGTATCCTGTCCTCGCTCGTCCTCATCGCGGTCGTCGTGCTGGCCATCTGGCTCATCGGCCAGGCGTTCGGCTTCGAGATCGCCCTCATCCCGTCGCTCGTCATCTCGGTCGTGCTGACGCTCGTCCTGAGCCTGGTGCTGCGCGGGTTCCGCACCCGGAGACCGGTCCGATGAAGCACGCCATCCCCCACGATCTGTCGCCCGAGACGGCCCGCCGCGCGGCCGAGCACGCGCTGCAGGACTACTGCGAGCGCTTCGCCGAGTACCACCCGCGCGCGACCTGGGTCGACGAGCGGCACGCGGACATCAGCTTCCGCGCCAAGGGGGTGGTCCTCGAGGGCGGGCTGGACGTGAACCCGGACGAGATCGTCGTGCAGCTGGACGTGCCGCTGCTGTTGCGGCCGTTCCGCAAGCGCGCCGTCAGCACCATCGACGGCGAGGTGCGCCGGTGGATCGACAAGGCCCGGCGCGGCGAGCTGGACGCCTAGCTCGAGGCGGGTCGGGCCGGCTGGAAGAGGGTGTCGTATCGATGCCGGCGGAGGCGGCCTTGGAGTGCTCCGGCTTGCCGGAGCCCCGGCCCCGGCGGCTTGCCGCCGGGATCTGGCCGCCAAACCCGGCGCAGCAAGCTGCGCCGGATGGGGGCTCCACCAAGCTGGAGCACTCCGGTTGGGCTTCTGCCACACCCTCTGGAAGCCGGCGGTCCCACAGGGGGGCGGCGCTGGCCTGTTCGCAACCGCCGGCCGGCTGGAAGCCGGCGATCCCAGTGGGCCGGCGCCGGCATGGTCACTGATCCAAGCCGGCTGGGAGCTGGCGATTGCGGACCCGTCAGGGGACGATGGTCAGGGCCGTCTTGCACAGCGCGCTGAGGCCGCGCGAGACGCTGCCCTCGATGACGCGGCGCAGGGGGCCCTTGCCGGTGCGTCCGACGACCACCATCGCCACGTCGGGCTGCTCGGCCATCTCGGCGAGGCTGGTGACGACGTGGCCGATCTCGACGTGGGCGCGGATGACCGGCACGTCGGGGCCGAGGCGGGCGAGGGCCGGGTTCAGGATCTCGTCGTGGGCGCGGGCCTTGACCGCCTCGACGTCGACGTGGGCGATGCCCTCGCGGGTGAAGACTTCCTCGGGCGGCGTCTCGACGACGGTCACGACGTCGAGCGACCAGCCCGAGCAGCGCGCGAGCCGCGACGCGAGCTGGAGGGCGCGCTCGGAGGGCTCGGAGCCGTCGACGGCGACGAGGATGCGCTGGCCGTGGGCGGTGGTCATGCGGGGGACTCCTGAACGGGGATGGCGGTAGGGTGGATCCAGGGTAGCACGCCCGGCCGGCCTTTGGAGCTATCGGACTTCGATGGCCACCGGGGCGGAGCGGCGGTCGCCGACGGCGACCTGGACCTCGTGGTGGCCGGGCGCGAGCGGCCAGCGGGTGACGAAGGGCCAGGAGGCGTCGCCGACCGGGCGTCCATTGACCAGCCAGGTCACGGCCTCGGCCGGCGGGTCGACCTCGGCGGCGAGGCGCAGCGACTGGGTAGCCGCCGGCTGGGCCGGGTCGAGGACGAAGACCTCGCCCGGGCGGGGCCAGGTGACGCGCAGGCGCTCGGGGCGCGGCGCCTGGGCGAGGTCGGCGGGGAGGCCCTCGGCCGGACAGCGCGGCGAGTAGGCGGTCGGCGGAGGCGTGCGCCCCTCGAGGGCCTCCCACTGCCGGAACTCGGGCGGCAGGGTCAGGGCGACGCGCCGCTCGACCTGGGCCTCGGGGCAGCCGGGGCCGGCGAGCAGGCCGTCGGCGCGGTGCACGGCCAGCGGGCGGTGCCAGCCGCAGGTCTCGGTGGGCATCCGGTCGCCCGGGACGTGGACGTGGCGCCGGTGCGGGCAGTGCTCGCCCGGGCGGTGGCCCGACGCGGCGCAGACCTCGATCCGGCGCAGGGTCTCGGGCGGGCGGAAGGCGGCCGGGACGCGGCGGACCGCCTGGCGCTGGGTCAGGTGCGTCAGCACCTTGGCGAACAGGGGCCCGGCGCCGGTCGCGCCCGCGATGGGGTTCATCGGGCGCCCGGAGAAGTCGCCCGCCCACACGGCGACGGTGACCTCGGGGGTGTAGCCGACCGTCCAGGTGTCGCGGAAGTTGCCGCTGGTGCCCGTCTTGACGGCGACCGGGAAGCCGAAGACCAGCGGGTTGCCCGCGCCGAAGGCGGCGACCCGCAGGGCCTCGTCGCTCAGGGCCTCGGTGACCAGCCAGGCCGCCTCGGCGGTCAGGACGCGCTCGCCGGCCGGCGGGGCGGCGTCGGCGCGGGTCTGGGGCGGGCAGGTCACGCCGCCGCGGGCCAGGGTGGCGTAGGCGGAGGCCAGCTCGAGCAGGGTCACCTCGCCGTTGCCCAGGGTCAGCCCCAGGCCATACCAGCGCGCCGGGCGGTCCAGCGAGTGGAAGCCGGCGCGGCGCAGCAGGGCCAGCAGGCGCTGCTCGCCGACGCGCTCGGCCAGGCGCACGGCGGGGATGTTGAGGCTGCGGGCGAGGGCCTCGCCGAAGAGGACCGGGCCCCGGAAGTCGCCGGCGTAGTTGCGGGGGCGGAACAGGTCGCCGCGCGCCGTGCCGTACCAGGTGGGGACGTCGGCCAGGACGGTCGCCGGGGTGAGGCCGGCCTCGAGGGCGAGCGCGTAGGTGAAGGGCTTGAGGGTCGAGCCGGGCTGGCGGCGGGCCAGGGCGCCGTTGACCGCGCCGTCGGGGGCGCGCCAGTAGTCGGTCGAGCCGACCATGGCGCGGACCTGGCAGGTCTGGTTGTCCAGGACGACCACGGCGGCCTGGCGGACGCCCTCGGGGGCGAGGCGGGCGACGTGCTCGGCGGTGAGGCGCTCGACGACCCGCTGGAGGTCGCCGTCGAGGGAGGTGCGGACCTCGCCGGCGCGGTCGAGGCCGCCGCGGACGTGCTCGGTGAAGTGCAGGGCGGCCAGGGCCAGGCCGTCGGCCGAGGCGAGCTGGAGCGGCTCGGTGAGGGCGCGGCGGTAGGTGGCCTCGTCGATGCGGCCGGTCTCGTGCAGGCGCCACAGGACGTGGCGCTGGCGGCGGCGCGCGCCGTCGGGGTTCTTGAAGGGGTTGAGGGCGCTGGGGGCCTGGGGCAGGCCGGCGATCAGGGCGGCCTCGGCCAGGCTCAGGTGCTGGCTGGGTTTGCCGAAGTAGCGGTAGCTGGCGGCCTCGACGCCGATGGCGCCGGCGCCGTAGGGGGCGCGGTTGAGGTACTGCTCGAGGATGGTGGCCTTGTCGACGCGCTTCTCCAGGCGCCGCGCGTCGATGGCCTGGGCCCACTTGCCGCGGAGGTTGCGCGGGTGGCCCTCGAGCAGGCGCACCAGCTGCATGGTCAGGGTCGAGGCGCCCGAGACCAGCTCGCCGGCGCGCACGCCGTCGACCACGGCGCGCGCAACGCCCAGCCAGTCGACGCCGGCGTGGTCGTAGAAGCGGGCGTCCTCGACGGCGATGGTGGCCTGGGCGACCCAGTCGCTCAGCTCGGGCAGCGGCGCCCAGCGCAGGCGGAAGCCGTCGGCGGTGACCAGCTCGCGCAGGGGGCGGCCCTGCAGGTCGGTCAGCAGGACGGACTCGGGCGGGCGCTCGAGGGCGGCGACGTCGTAGTCGCCGGCGAGGACGGCGAGCTCGAACAGGCCCCAGGCGCCCAGCAGGGTCAGGAGCAGGCCCAGGGCCAGGCGGCGGGCCAGGCGCAGGGCGCGGCGCCAGCGCGGCGGGCGAGCGGGCGGCGTGGGCGGCGGCGGGGGAGCGGTCGGCGCGGTCATCGCGGGTCCTCGCAAACGGGGGGAGGCCGGGTGGAAGGGGGGAGGGCCGCCGGCGGCGCTCCGTGGGGGCTGGAGCGGCCGCCGGCGGCGCGGGGGCGGTCAGCGGATCTCGACCTCGTCGATGGCGGTCGCGGCCATCAGATCGGTCTGGTACATCGCCTCGACGGTGGCCGCCGGGCGCAGGAAGCGGCCGGGCGTGGTGGCGCGGGCGACGTAGACGTACTCGGTCGTGCCGGGCGGCAGGTCGTTCACGAAGAACATCACCCGGGCGTCGCGGAGCTCGCTGTAGGACAGGACCTGCAGCCCGCGGGCGACGGCGTCGGTGAGCGGGCCCTGGGCCACGGTCTCGGTGGTGGCGAGGTTGGCGTTGAGCGCCTCGAGCCCGGCGGGCAGGCGGTCGTCGAGGGCGACGTAGTTGCGCTTGTCGGGGGTGGTGACGCGCAGGCGGACGCGGACGAGCGAGCCGAGGGCGAGCGGGCCGGTGAGGGGCTGCCCGTCGAGGGTCTCGTAGACGCGTTCGACGGTGAAGCCGCGGCCGTGGGCGGCGCGGTTGGCCGGGGTCAGCTGGACCTCGTACTCGGCGCGCACGGTGACGTACAGCGGGCGGTCGCCGCGGCCCTGCACGGTGACGCGCTGGGCGGCGGGGCGGCCGGCGGCGCCGTCGAGCTGCGCGTCGGTCAGGGACAGGCGCCGCACGCGCGGGGTGACCGCCTCGAGCTCGCGCTCGGCCACGGCGCGGCCGTTGACCTCGAGGGCCAGGGCCGGGGCGCCGTCGGCCTCTCGGGACGAGGCGAGCGCGGCGACGGCCATGATGCCGAAGACGTTCTCCTGGGTGTTGCCCCACAGGCCGCCCTGCTTGCGGTTCAGCAGCCCCAGCAGCAGCTTGCGGGTGACTGCGCGCGCCGGGGTCGAGGTCGACGAGGCCAGCAGGGCGGCGGCGTGGGTGCGCAGCGGCGATCCCATCGAGTAGCCGCGGCCCGGCTCGCCCTCGTACCAGGCCTCGTCGGAGGTCTGCTTCGCGCGGCGGTGCACCTCGGCCATGATGGGCTCGAGCAGGCCCTGGTCGCCGCTGGGCAGCTCGGCGGCGGCGACGCCCAGGAACGACAGCCCGAAGGGCGTCAGCTGGGCGCGGCGGTCCCACAGGGCCGAGATCGTCGCGTGCTGCGGGCGGCCGAGGCGCCCCAGGGTCATGGCGAAGAAGGCCCGCGTGTCGCCGTCGGCCATGCCGCCGTGGGGCATCTCGCCGGTGATGGCGCCCTGGCGCAGCTGCGCCTCGAGGTAGTCCGCCATCTTGGCCAGCGCGTCGTTGGGCACGTCGTAGCCGCGCCTTTTCGCCTCGATGAGCGCCGTCAGGCCGAAGGCCGTGCCGAAGGCGTGGGGCGTGTCCTCGCCGGGCCAGTAGGACAGCCCGCCCGAGGTGGTCTGGAAGGACAGGAGGCGCTTGACGCCGGCCTCGCTGAACTTCTGCAGATCGGCCAGATCCACCGTGACGCCCATGTCGGGCAGCAGATCGCGCAGCATCACCAGCGGATAGGCCGTGCTGGTGGTCTGCTCGATGCAGCCGTAGGGGTAGTCCATCAGGTAGCCGACCGCGTCCTTCAGCTCGCTCAGCATCGTGCTCGACACGACCACCTCGAGGCGCGCCGTGCCCGGCTGGCGGTCGGCGGGCAGCTCGACCTCGACCTGCTCGCGCCCGGCGACCTGCCGCTGCACCACCGTGCGCCGCTTGGAGCCGGGGTTGAGCACCGGCAGCGTGACCTCGACCGCGTCGGCGACCGCGCCCATGCGCGCCTCGAGCCGCAGCCGGGCCTCGCCGCGGCCGGGGGCCGTCAGGGCGGCCACCTCGACGGGCAGCTCGAGCAAGGCCGAGCCGTTGGCCGGCGCCGTGACCACCGGCAGCGTGACCGTCGTCTGGCCGGCCGGCGTCGTCAGGCCGGTCAGCGTGGCCCGGACGGTGACCTCGCCCGGCTCGGCGGTGCCGTTGAACAGCTGCGCCCCGACCCGCAGCCGGTCGCCCGGGTGGACGAAGCGCGGCAGGACCGGCGAGACCATCAGCGGCTTCTTCACGGTGACCCGCGCGTCGGCCGACCCGCTGGCCGTGCCGGCGTCGACCACCACCGCCATGACCCGGTAGCTGGTCAGGTTGTCGGGCAGCGTCACGTCCACGCGGGCGCGTCCGTCGGCCCCGACCGCCACGGCCGGCGCGTAGAAGGCCGTCGACTGGAACAGGTTGCGCAGCTCGACCGGCGCGCGGGCCCCGTCGGCCTCGCCCTCTTCGTCGAAGTCTTCGCCGTCGCCGCCGGGGAACAGCAGATCGTGGCGGGCGCGGCGCGCGGCCGGCAGCTCGAGGCGGCTCTCGGCGGTGCGGACGCCCAGCGCCTCGGGGCGGAACAGGCCCGCCACCGGGTCCGGGGTCTTCATGCCGGTCAGCCCCAGCACGGCCTCGTCGACCACCATGACGACCGCCTGGCCGGCCGCGGGGCGGCCCTGAGCGTCGGTGACCGCCAGCTCGATGGGCAGGGTGTCGCCCGGCGCGGCGACCCGCGCGCCCGGGGTGACCTCGACCGCCAGGCGGTGCGGTGCGGGGGCGACCGACAGGGCCGCGTAACCCAGGCGCAGCGCCGGCGCGCCCAGGTCCAGGCCGTTCCTGCCCGGCGGGGCCGTCCGGCCCTTGAGCAGGGTCACCGAGACGAAGGCGTTGGGGACCAGGGCGGCCGTCACCGGGACCTCGATGGCCGGCGCGTCGCCGGACAGCGCCTGCACGCGGTGCTCCAGCACGCCGTCGCGCTCGACGGTGACCAGGGCGCGCGCCGAGGGCCACGGGCTCTGCACCGTCAGCCGCGCCGTCTCGCCCGGCAGGTAGGCGGCCTTGTCGGCGATGACCTCGACCCGCTCGTGCTCGAAGCGCGGCCAGGCGGCGACGCCGCTGCCGGTGGCCACCAGGTTGAAGCGGGCCTCGACCGGGCGGCGCGCCGGGTCGGTGGCGCGGGCCCGGACCTGGTAGCTGCCCGCCTCGGACAGCGTGAAGCGGCAGCGAGCCCCGGTGGCCTTGGTCACCACGCGGCAGCGCTGCACGATCTGCTGGTCCTGCTGGCTCACGCGCTCGACGCGCTCCTGGCCGGCGTCGTCGGTGACGACCCGCGCGACGCTGTCCCAGCGCGTGCGCTCGAGCACCACCTCGGCCTTGACGCCCGCGACCGGAGCGCCCTCGGGGGAGACGGCGGCGACGGGGATCTCGACGGTCTCGCCGGCGGGAAACACGTGGCGCAGCGGCCGGGCCATGCCCAGGTAGAAGGCGGTCGGGTGGACGACGCGCGACAGGCGGCCGGCGTAGGCCTGGCGGTCGACGTCGGTGACCCGCGCCTCGAGCTGATAGCGCATGGGGCCGACCTCGGGGGCCTGGTCGGGCTTGAAGGCGACGGTCAGGCGGCCCTGGCCGTCCAGGCGGGCCGCGCCGTGGGTCAGCGCCTCGGGGACCGCGCCGCGGCTGGCGTCGCCGAAGACGTAGCGCGGGAAGGCGGGGGCTTCGAAGGCCTCGGGCGTGCGGGTGAGCGTCCAGTCGACCTGCCGGCCGGCGAGATCGCCGCCGTGCAGGTAGCGGCCCTCGATGGCGGCCTGGACCTCGGCGCCCAGCGCCCAGCCGGCCGCCGGGGCCGCGACCTTCACCTCGAAGGTGGGCACCCGGTACTCCTCGACCTGGAAGCGGTGGGTGGCGACCCGCGCGCCCTGGGTGACCTCGACCGACCAGCGGCCGACCGGGGCCTCGTCGCCCAGGGGCAGCTCGAGGTGGGCCGTGCCGAAGGCGTCGAGGGTCAGCGGCTGGTCGAGGACGTCCTTGTCGGCGGGGTCCTTGACCATGACGCGCACCGTGCGGTCGCGCGGGACGCGGCGGGTCTCGGCGTCGCGCACGATGACCTGCAGGTGCGCGGTCTCGCCCGGGCGGTAGACGCCGCGCTCGGTGAAGACGCTGGCCGACAGGGGGCGCGGGCCGCCGGCGTCGCCGCGCAGGCCGAACTGCCAGGGTTCGGCGAGCTGGCCCTGCTTGACCGGCAGGGCGGTGATCTCGTCGCCCGCGCGGGCCACCAGCCAGCCGGGCGTCTCGGGGCCGGTGCGGGTCAGCAGCGCGCGGCCGTCCAGGCGCGCCACGCCGTCCTCGCCGGCGGCGGCCTGGGACACGGGCTGGCCGTCCTGCCCGTGCAGCGCGACGGCGGCGGCGAGCGGCTGGCCGTCGGACAGGCGGGTCACCCAGGCCAGGGCGGCGCCGTCGGACAGCTTGGCGGTCACGCCCAGGGCGGTCGTCTGGACCAGGGCGCTGGCCGAGGTGCGGCCGGCCGTGCGCTCGCTGCCGGTGCCGGTGGCGGTGACGTCGACGCAGGCGAAGCGGGCGCCGGGGAGGTCGTCGAGGGCGACCTGCAGGGCGTGGGTGGTGTTTGCGGCGCGGGGCACGGCGACGCGGCGGGAGGTCAGGCGGCGCGCCTCGGGCAGGGCGGCGCAGCCCTGGGCCAGGTCCTGTCGGGCGGCCGAGAGCCAGGCCTCGACGCTGTCGAAGCCGTACACGTGGGCCTCGGCGTCGCGCAGGTTGCGGCCGCGGATCGGCAGGGCGGCGTGGCCGGCCTCGAGCAGGACGGGGCCGGCGGGCAGGGCCAGCGAGGGCGGGAGATCGGCGGCGCGCCAGGTGGCCTCGAAGCGCTCGCGCAAGGGGTTGCCCAGGATGTCGGTCAGCTCGGGGCCGATGGACAGGCGGTAGGTGGCGCCCGGCGCCAGGGTGGCCCACACGGTGGTCTCGCCGTCGTAGGTCGAGACGTACAGGGACTCGGGGAGCGGCTCGACGTTCAGGTGCTGCTCGACGGCCGCCCAGGACACGCCGTTGTTGAAGCGGAAGCGGAAGCTGGCGTGCAGCGGGACGCGGTCCTCGCTGGCCTTGCGGTCGGCGTCGTGGGACAGCAGGACGAAGGAGTCGTTGACCTCGAGCTCGCGCGACTCGGTGGCCGGGCGGCGGTCCTTCCACGAGGGCAGCTCGAGCGTCATGATCTTGCCGGTCGGCGGCAGCTTGTCGACGCGCACGGCGACGATGTGATCGAGGGGCGCGTCGCCGTCCCACACCTGGCGGATGTCCTTGGGGCGCTCCAAGCGGAAGGGGACGGCGCGGCCGTCGGTGGTGACCAGGCGGGCGCGGCGGCGCAGGGCGGCCGGGTCGACCGGCTGGTCGTACAGGGCGAAGACGGGGCCGCGGCCGATCTGGCCCGACTCGCTGTCGAGCAGGGCGACCAGGCGGGGCTGTCCCGGGACGGTGGCCCAGCCGGCGACCTTGCCGGCGGCCGAGAAGAAGGGGATCTGGTGCTGACGCTGCCAGCCGCTGAGCGGGGCGACGCCGGGCTCGCGGGGGCGGACCTCGCCCAGGGTCACCTCGAGCTGCTCGCCCCAGCCGAAGGCGCCGGGCTCGGGCTGGAAGGTCAGGGTGCGGTCGCTGGTCCAGGCGAGGCGGCCGGGGCGGGCGGGGGTGACGGTGAAGGCGGGCAGCGGGGCGGTGGCCAGGGCCGCGGGGTCGACGACGGCGTGGCTGAAGTAGACCTGGATGGGGCAGTCGCGGTCGGGGCACCAGCCCAGCCAGCCTTCGAGCTTGGGGGCGTCGTCGGGGGCGGCGGCGTCGGCGGCGGGCGCGTGGGCGGGCTGGGGCGCGGCTTGGGCGAGGGCGGTCGGGGCCGCCGGGAGGGGGCCCAGCAGGGAGCCCGAGCCGGGGGCGGGGACGCCGGAGCCCAGGTCGAGGCGCTGGTCGAGGCGGTGATCGTGGCGGGTGTGGGCGGCGTCGGGGGCGGCGCAGCCGGCGCCCCACAGGGCGAGGAGCGTGAAGAGCAGCCCGCGGGCGGCGCGGCGTGGGCGCGGCGCGCGGGGGCCTGTCGGCAGGGCAGGGCGCATCGGGGAGCCTCCTGGGCGGAGCGTGTGGTGGTAGGTTGCCCGGGGCTACAGCAAGGGGCGTGCCAGCGCACGGGGCGAGGCGCTTGGCGGGCGGAGGCCGCGGCCGGGGCCGAGAGCGTGGACGTGGGGCCACGGCGGGCGTGGACGGGGAGCCACAGGGGGCGCGGGGCGGCGGCCGGGGATCTCGGGAGGGGGTCGAGACCCCCTCGCGGAGATGAAGCGCATCTCCGGAACGGGGTCGGGACCCCCTCGCGGAGATGAAGCGCATCTCCGGAAGGGGGTCGGGACCCCTCGCGGAGATGAAGCGCATCTCTGGAAGGGGGTCGGGACCCCTCGCGGAGATGAAGCGCATCTCCGGAAGGGGGTCGGGACCCCTCGCGGAGATGAAGCGCATCTCTGGAAGGGGGTCGAGACCCCCTCGCGGAGATGAAGCGCATCTCTGGAAGGGGGTCGGCACCCCTTCGCGGCGAAGGCCGCGAGCGGGCGGTCGGTTGTGCCAGGGGGCCGGGCGGGGGCAGGATGGGCGGACGGGAGCACCGGAGGAGGGGACGATGGGCGCGAGCTGGCGGTGGGGACTGGTTGCGGTCGTGGGGGCGTGGGCCGCGGGGTGTGGCGGCGGGGACACGTCGGGCGTCGGGCCGGGCGTGGACGCGACGGGCGACACGGCCGAGGGCAAGGACGCGGCCTTGGAGGTCGGCGGGGACGCGGCCGCGGCGGGCGTGACCTGGCACGGCGACGTCCGGGCGCTGGTCGAGACGCGCTGCGCCAGCTGCCACGTGGCGGGCGGGGCGGCGCCGTTCGCGCTGGAGAGCTGGGCGCAGGTGCAGCCGCTGGCGCCGATGGTGGTGGCGGCCGTCGAGGCGCGGCGGATGCCGCCGTGGCCGATGGACCCGTCCTGCCGGCCGGTCGAGCACGCGCGGCACCTGACCGAGGCGCAGATCGCGACCTTCGTGGGGTGGCGCGAGGCGGGCTTCCCCGAGGGCGACCCGGCCGACTACGTCGCGCCCGAGGTGCCCACGCCCGTGGCGATGGGGGCGCCGCAGGTGTCCACGCAGCCGGAGGAGGCCTACGCGCCCAGCCGGCTGGTGCCCGACGACTACCGGTGCCTGACGCTGCCGCACGCCTTCGAGCAGGACACCTACCTGGTGGCCCACGACATCGCACCCGACCAGAAGGCGATCGTGCACCACGTCATCGTTTACGAGGTCCCCGAGAGCGGGCTGGCCAAGCTCGAGGCGCTGGACGCCGCCGAGGCGGGCCCGGGCTACACCTGCTACGGCGGGCCCAAGACGGAGTCGGTCTTCGTCGCCGGGTGGGTCCCGGGCGCGCAGCCCGTGCGCTACCCCGAGGGGGCCGCGCTGCGGGTGCGGGCCGGGTCGCGCCTGGTGATGCAGGTCCACTACAACGTGCTGGGGCTGGCGGCGGGCGACCCGACGCCGGCCGACCGGACGCGCTTCGAGGCTTGGGCCCTGCCCGCCGAGGCGCGGCCGAGCCGGCTGGTGCATGTCATCGGCTTCGCGGACGGGGGCATCAGCATCCCGGCGGGCGACCCGGCGTCCGAGCACGTCAAGACCTTCGACGTGCCGCTGCCCGCGACCATCATCGGCACGGCGCCCCACATGCACCAGCTGGGCGCGGCCATCCAGATGACGCTGACGCGCCCCGACGGGGCCGAGGAGTGCCTGACCGACGTGCCGGCGTGGGACTTCAACTGGCAGCAGTTCTACCAGTTCCCGCCCGAGGCGTGGGTCGAGGCGCACCTGTTCGACCAGCTCACCTTGCGCTGCGTGTTCGACAACAGCGCCGAGAACCAGCCGGTGGTCAACGGCGAGCAGCTGGCGCCGCGCGACGTGACGTGGGGCGAGGGCACGCTGGACGAGATGTGCCTGAACTACCTGGTCGCGACGACGCCCTTCCACATGAAGGGCACGGGCGAGACATGCGACGGGTTCGCGGACTGCCAGCGGCAGTGCCCCTCGGGCGAGGCCGAGTGCACCATCGCCTGCATGATGTACACGTCGACGGCGTGCCTGAGCTGCGCGACGCAAGAGGTCTACGTCACGTGCGGGCAGGTGGAGTGCCCGGTACAGCTGGTGGCGCTGGGCGGGTGCCTGGACGGGTGCGATCAGGGGACGCTGCCGTGCGCGCTGGGGCCGTGCGCCAGCGAGCTGGCGGCGCTGCAGGGCTGCATCGAGGGGCCGCTCGAGGCGGGCGCCTGCGACGGGGCGCTGGCCAAGTGCGAGACCGCCTTCGGCGCGGGCCGTTGAACCGGCGCGGTTGATGCCCCCCGGTCGGTGCTGACGGTCGGGGTGACGGCGCCCAGCCGGTGCGAGCCGGCGCGTGGGCGGCCGTCACCGAACCATCGGGACCGGGTGCCGAGAGGGGGGCGTCATGGTGACGCGACTACGCGACCGGCGGGACGCCGGAGAGCGGCTGGCGGTCGAGCTGGAGCGGCGGCTGGGCCGCGGCGGGCGGCCGCCGCTGGTGCTGGGGCTGCCGCGGGGCGGCGTGCCGGTGGCGGCGGTCGTCGCCGAGCGGCTGGGTGCCGAGCTGGACGTGTTCATCGTGCGCAAGCTGGGGGTGCCCGGGCACGAGGAGCTGGCCATGGGGGCCATCGCGTCGGGCGGGGTGCGGGTGCTCAACCCCGAGGTGGTGGACCTGCTGAGGATCCCGCCCGAGGCCATCGAGCGGGTCGCGGCGGACGAGCTCGAGGAGCTGCAGCGGCGCGACCGGCTGTACCGCGGGGGGCAGCCGGCGCCGGCGCTGACCGGGCGGACGGTGGTCCTGGTGGACGACGGGCTGGCGACGGGCGCGACGATGCGGGCGGCGGTGGAGGCGGTGCGGTCTCGGCGGCCCGAGCGGCTCGTCGTGGCGGTGCCGGTGGGCGCGGCGGCGACGGTGGACGCGCTGGCGGCGCGGGTGGACGAGGTGGTGTGCCTGATGACGCCCGAGCCGTTCCGCGCGGTGGGGCTGTGGTACGAGCGCTTCGAGCAGACGACGGACGAGGAGGTGCGGCAGGCGCTGCGCGAGCAGGAGCGGCGCGGCGCCGAACGCTCGGGGGGCGGCTCGGGGGGCTGGACGAGCGCGTAGGCGGGGCGGCGCCGGCGGCGGCCGCGGCAGGAGGACAGGCCATGGCGGAAGAGCTCGAGGTCAGGGAGATCGTGCGGGCGGCGGCCCACCCGCTGACCGGCGGCGATGAGGACTACGACGCGCTGCTCGACCGGATCGGCGACGCGCGGGTGGTGCTCATCGGCGAGGCCTCGCACGGCACGCACGAGTTCTACGAGGAGCGGGCGCGCCTGACGCGGCGGCTCATCGAGGAGCGCGGGGTCGACGCGGTGGCGGTCGAGGGCGACTGGCCCGACTGCGACCGGATCGGCCGCTTCGTGCGGGGGCGCGGGCAGGACCGGACGGCGACGGAGGCGCTGGGCGAGTTCCACCGGTACCCGCGCTGGATGTGGCGCAACACGGTCGTGCGGGACTTCGTCGCCTGGCTGCGCGCCGCCAACGACGCGCGCCCCGAGCCGCAGCGCGCCGGGTTCTACGGGCTGGATCTGTACAGCATGCACGCGTCCATCGACGCGGTGGTCGCCTACCTCGACCAGGTGGACCCCGAGGGGGCCCGGCGCGCGCGCGAGCGCTACGCCTGCCTGACGATGCACGGCGACGACCCGCAGCTGTACGGCTACGCGGCGCGCATCGACCCGTCGCGCTCGTGCGAGGACGAGGTCGTCGCGCAGCTGGTCGACCTGCGCGCGCGCGGCTGGCGCATCCTCGAGGGCGACGGGGCCGACGCCTCGGACCGCTTCTTCTCGGCCGAGCAGAACGCGCGCCTCGCCCGGGACGCCGAACGCTACTACCGCGCCATGTTCGGCGGGCGCGTGTCGTCGTGGAACATCCGCGACGAGCACATGATGGACACGCTCGAGCACCTCTTGCGCCACCTGGACGCCCACCACCCGGACGGGCGGGCGCGGGTCGTCGTGTGGGCCCACAACTCGCACCTGGGGGACGCCCGCGCGACGGCGATGGCCGACCGGGGCGAGCTCAACCTGGGGCAGCTGGTGCGCGAGCGCTTCGGCCGCGACGCGTTCAGCGTGGGGTTCACGACCTACGAGGGCACCGTGACGTGCTCGACGGACTGGGACGGCCCGGTCGAGCGCAAGCAGGTCCGCCCCGGGCTGCCGGGCAGCTGGGAGGCGCTGTTCCATCAGGTGGCGCGCGGCGGCGGGCGCCAAGGAGACGGCGACCTGTCCCGCTTCCTGCTGGACATCCGGCGGGGCGGGGCGGTGCAGGCCGTGCTCGAGGACGAGCGCATCGAGCGCGCGATCGGCGTCATCTACCGGCCCGAGACGGAGCGCGTGAGCCACTACTTCGGCGCGCGGATCGGCGACCAGTTCGACGCCGTCGTCCACGTCGACCAGACGCGGGCGCTCGAGCCGCTGGACCGCACCTCGGGGTGGGAGCGGGGCGAGCTGCCCGACACCTACCCCTTCGGCATCTGACCCCGTTCGGCCTCGGCGACGGGGACGAGCGGCAGGAGGCGGCGATGAGGACAGAGCCTCGCGAGGTGGCGCGCGCCGACTGGCGCCGGCTGGCCGAGCGGTTCACGCGGCAGCACGCCGGGTGGCGCTGCGACCTCGAGGTGCAGGGCCCCGGCGGCGGGCGGCGGCTGGCCCACGAGGCGCCGTTGGCGTGGCTGGCGATCGAGCCCTTGGACGGCGAGGACGTCCTGGAGATCGCCGTCGGCGGGGAGGACGCCCGCCTGACCCACCGGGTCCGGGCCCCGCGGCGCATGGCGCTGGAGCTGGACGAGGAGGGCGCCGAGCGCGCGCTGCACGTCTGGTCCGGCGAGGAGACCTCGACCCTACGATTTCGGCGCACGGTGACGCCCGAGCAGATCGACGGCGTCCCGTGAGCCCCCGGCGAGCGCGCCGGAGCCAACTCAGGAGAGGGACCATGAGCAAGAGCACCATGGACATTCACGAAGAGGGGCCGCTGGTGCGGATCCCGCTGCCGGATCTCACGCTCGAGGGGACGCTCAGCCTCCCCGAGGGGGCGCTGGGCGTCGTCCTGTTCGCCCACGGGAGCGGCAGCGGCCGCTTCAGCACGCGAAACCGCTACGTGGCGCGCCTGCTGCGCGAGGCGGGCCTCGGCACGTTGCTCATCGATCTGCTCAGCCGCGAGGAGGAGCGCATCGACCAGGTCACGCGCCACCTGCGCTTCGACATCCCGCTGCTGGGCCGGCGGGTCACGGGGGCCGTCGACTGGCTGCGGCGCGAGCCGCGCACCCGCGCCCTGCCCATCGGCATCTTCGGCGCCAGCACGGGCGCGGCCGCGGCCCTCATCGGCGCGGCGGCGCGGCCGGGGGCCGTGGCGGCGGTGGTGTCGCGCGGCGGGCGCCCCGATCTGGCCGACGAGGCGCTGGAGCGGGTGCGGGCCCCGACGCTGCTGATCGTGGGCGGGGCCGACGCGGGGGTCATCCCGCTCAACGAGCAGGCCAGGGCGCGGCTGCGCTGCGAAGAGCGCATGGAGCTGGTGCCGGGCGCGACGCACCTGTTCGAGGAGCCGGGGACGCTCGAGGAGGTGGCGCGGCTGACGGCCGACTGGTTCGCGCGGCACTTCCGGGCGGCGGGCCGGGGCGACCGGGGGTTCGCCGGGGCCTGAGAGGCGCGAGAGGCGCCGCGGGTCACCGCGCGGGGCCGGCTGACCAGGCGGGGCCGGGACGCGTCGGGGTTCGCGTGACCGGCTGCCCTGCCGGGGCGGGGTGGTGGGGGCGGCGCCTCTCGGGGACTGGAGGAGGGGGGGGCTCCCGCGGCGGCGGTGGGAACGAGCCGGCGCCGCGGGAGCGGGGTCGAAGCCCGAAGGGGCGGGGTGCTTCGACCGGGGGGAGCGGCGGAGGAGGAGGGACGCCGCTCGAGGGGACCGAGGAGGGGACCAGGCTGGGTTGACAGGGAGCGAGGGACCGCCGCCGGGCGGACGCGCGTGCGCGGGCTCCGCAAGTTCGGGCGAGGAGCCGTCGAGGGGGAGTCGGTGGGGTCGTCCCTCCGGGTCGCCGCTGGGGCGACCGGGAGACCGGCTGGCCAGACCGGGCCACGTCCTTCGGGGGGGAGCCTCCGTGGCCGTCGCGAGACGGGGGGAGGGGGCGCGAAGGGAAGGTCGGTCCTGCCGGCGTCCTGACCGGGACCCTGGTCCCGCTCGATGCGCAGGCGCGTCCGGCGCGGCCCGAGGGAGCTTCGGGCCGGTAGGGGGCGCGTGGGGCGGCTTGTCCAAGAGCTGCCCCTGACGTTTGCACGACCCATGCCAAGGGGGCCTCGCCCACCGCTGGCGCCGAGACCCACCCGCCCGGTGCGCGGCCGCCCGGGCGAAGCGCGGACCAGTCCCCGCCTCCCGAGCGGGATTTTCACCACGCGCGGCCCGCGTGCTTCGAGCCCCGCCCTCTGCTACAAGCCATCCGATGCGCCTCCGCACCTTCGCCTGCTCCGTCCTGCTCGCGCTGGCCGCGGTCTCCTGCGGCCACACGGGCACCCTCCCCGGCCGCATCGGCAGCTTCGAGGGCACCCCGGTCGACGAGTCCTCGGGCCTCGCCGCCAGCCGCACCCAGCCCGGCGTCTTCTGGACCCACAACGACTCGGGCGACTCGGCGCGCGTCTTCGCCGTCACCGCCCACGGCCAGCTCCTCGCCGAGGTCGCCCTCACCGGCGCCACCCACGTCGACTGGGAAGACATCGCCACCGACGCCGCCGGCCACGTCTACGTCGCCGACTGCGGCAACAACGACAACGATCGCAAGGACCTCGTCGTCTATCGCTTCGTCGAGCCGCAGCTCTCCCTGGGCGCCGCCCCCGCCAAGCTCGCCGTCGGGGTCGACCGCCAGCTGCGCTTCCGCTACCCCGACCAGCAGAAGTTCCCCGACGAGACCCGCCTCAACTTCGACTGCGAGGCCCTCTTCTTCGCCCAGGGCAAGCTCTACCTGCTGACCAAGCACCGCAGCGACACGCGCACGACCCTCTACCGCTTCCCGAACCTCAGCGGCACCGCCGAGCTGTCCCTCGACTACCTGGGCGAGTTCGACCTCGGCGGCGCCGACAAGGACTTCGGCGGCCGCGCCACCGCCGCCGACGCCACCCCCGACGGCCAGACGCTCGCGGTCCTCAGCTATCACGCCCTCTTCCTGTTCGCCCGCCCCGCCGACAGCGACCTCTACCTGACCCGGCCGCTCCACCGCATCGACCTCGACCAGCGCGTCACCGATCAGGCCGAGGCCGTCGCCTGGGACGGCGACTCGCTCCTCCTCACCAGCGAAAGTGGCGACATCTTTCGCATCGAGCGCCCGCTCGACCCGGCGACGACCGCCTTCCCCTGATCGCCCCCCGGCGAACGCCACGATCCGGGTGGCTCCCGGCTGGCGTTGCGCCGCCGCGCTCTGCTAGCCTCCGGCCCCGGTCTCCGCCTCGTCCGCCCCGCCACCGGCCTCAGGTACGCGCCTTGCACCGTCCCGCCCTCCTCGCGCTCCTGGTCCTGCTCCTCGCCCTGCCGCCCCGCCCCGCTGCGGCGCAACAGGTGACCCCGCCCAAGCTGGTCACCTTCGTGCAGGCCACCCTCCCAGCGGACGCCCCCCGCCGCGCCGCCGACGTCGTCCTCCTCATCACCATCGGCGCGGACGGCGCCGTGACCGAGGTCGAGATCCGCCAAGGCGCTGGCGAACCCTGGGACACCGCCGCCATGGCCGCCGCGCGCCAGTTCGTCTTCGAGCCGGCCCTGGTCGACGGCGCCCCGGTCCCGGTCAAGGTCCCCTTCACCTACACCTTCCGCGTCCCCGTCCGCCGCGGCCCCATCGTCCCGCAGCCGCAGGCCCGCCGCGACACCGAGCGCTCCCCCGAGGGCCGCGTCGTCTCGGGCCGCATCGCCGAGCGCGGCTCGCGCACCCCGCTCGGCGGCGTGCAGATCAACGTCCGCGACCCGCGCACCGACCGCACCTGGACCACCATCACCGACTCGAACGGCCGCTACGCCCTCGAGGATCTCCCGGCCGGCCGCCTCGAGCTGACCGTCCTCAGCGGCGACCACCAGACCCTGACCCGCCCCGTCACCCCGGCCCCGCGCGCCGCCGACGGCGCCGTCCCCGCGGGCGACACGCTCTACCTCGCGCCGGGCACCTGGACCGGCTACGGCACGGTCGTCAAGGCCGATCGCCGCCCCGAGGCCGCCAGCGAGATCGCCCTGACCGACGACGAGCTGCGCAAGATCCCCGGCACCTTCGGCGACCCGACCCGCGTCGTCCAGACCCTCCCCGGCGTCTCGCGCTCGCCCTTCGGCCTCGGCTACTACGTCGTGCGCGGCGCCTCCTTCGAGAACACCGGCTTCTTCATCGACGGCCACCCGGCCTACTACCTCTACCACCTGCTCGGCGGGCCCAGCGTCATCCACCCGCAGCTGGTCGGCCGCCTCAACTTCTATCCGGGCGGCTACCCGGCCCGCTACGGCCGCTTCGCGACCGGCATCATCTCCCTCGAGACCGCCGAGCCGCCCGACGACCGCTGGCACCTCGACCTCGAGCTCGACTACTTCCGCGCCGGCGCGATGTTCTCGACCCCCTTCGACGACAAGAAGGGGCAGCTGACGGTCTCGCTGCGCCGCTCCTACTACGATCTGCTGCTGCCGCTGTTCGTCGACAACTTCTCGTTCGGTTTCACGGACTACCAGCTGCGCCTCAGCTACGATCTGGCCCCCGGCGTGCGCGCCTTCTTCGGCCTGCTGGGCGCGATGGACTTCCTCGACGCCGAGCAGACCGAGCCCGGCGACCGCCCCAACAGCAGCGACGCGGACCTGGGCTTCCACCGCATCTACGGTGGCGTCGACGTCGACCTGAACAAGCACCTGACCTGGAAGAACAGCCTCGCCTGGGAGTACGACTACACCAGCTCGCGCCGCACCGCCGAAGGCGAGGACAGCATCAACGCCGCCGTCGACGGCTGGTACGCCAACCTGCGCTCGGGGCTGGTCTACACGCCGCTGAAGAACCTGATGATCGAGGGCGGCCTCGACGCCTTCTACGTGACCGTCAACGCCGACCTCAAGGTCCCCAGCCTGCCGCCGCTGGGCGATCCGCGCCCGCCCGAGTTCGACCCGCTGACGGTCGCCTTCCGCGTCACCACGCCCATGGCCTCGGTCGCGCCGTACGTGCTGGCCGACTGGGAGGTCGTCAGCGGCGTCCGGCTGCTGCCGGGCCTGCGCGTGACGGGCGACTTCTGGGGCGGCGAGGTGCACTGGTCGGCCGACCCCAAGCTGGCGGTGCGCTGGCAGCTCGACGACCAGTGGACGCTCAAGACCATGGCGGCCATCGCCCACCAGCCGCCGGCCCCCTTCCAGGCCGACGAACCCTTCGGCGATCCCAACATCCCGCCCGTGCGCGGCTCGCAGGCCTCGCTGGGCTTCGAGTGGGTCTCGCCCGACACCTCCTGGGAGATCAGCGTCGAGGGCTTCTTCAACTACCTCCACAACATGGCCCGCCCGGCCAACGCCATCACCAGCGACGACGGCGAGCTCGAGCGCGTCTTCTTCGCGTCGGACATGGAGGGCCGCGCGTTCGGCGGCGAGGTCCTCATCCGAAAGCGCATGGGCGGCCGCCACTTCGGCTGGCTCTCCTACACCATCGCGCGCTCCGAGCGCCTGCGCCCGCCCGAGGACTGGGAGCTGTTCGAACTCGACCAGACCCACAACCTCTCGCTCGCCTGGAGCGTCCTGCTCGGCAACGAGTGGACCTTCGGGGCCCGCTTCAACCTGACCAGCGGCAACCCCTACTACCCCATCGTCGGCTCGCGCTACGACGCCGACCGCGACAGCTACGAGCCCATCTACGCGCAGCGCCCCGACCGCATCGAGGTCTTCCACCGCCTCGACGTCCGCCTCGACAAGCGCATCCGCTTCGAGACCTGGATGATGGAGGTCTACCTGGACATCCAGAACCTCTACAACGCCGGCAACCCGGAGTCGCCGCGCTACAGCTACGACTTCAGCTACAAGACCGACGGCCTGTCCATCCCCATCCTCCCGACGCTCGGCGTTCGGGCCGCCTTCTGAGGGTGACCGCCATGCCTCGCCACCCCGCTCGTCGTCTCCTCGCGCTCGCCCTGGCCCTGCCCGCTCTCGGCCCGCTCACCGGCTGCCTCGAGGAGCTGCCCGAGCCCAGCAAGATCGACCGCCTGCGCGTCCTCGCCATCCGCGCCGAGCCTCCCGAGGCCATGCCTGGCGAGGCCGTGCAGCTCTCGGCCCTGGTGGTCGACCCGGCCGGCCGCACCGTCACCACCCAGTGGTCGGCCTGCCTGCTGCCCGAGCGCGCCTTCGGCTTCTTCGGCGGCGGCTCGCAGACCAGCTCCAGCGGCGGCAAGGGCTACACCCTCGACGACGCCGGCTCGTGCGCCGAGGCGCTGGCCAAGGGCGCCGAGGGCGTCGACGATCTCGGCAGCGGCCTGTCGGTCCAGACCTCCATCCCCGACGACTTCATGAGCGACGAGGCCATCCGAGCGGCCTATCGGCTGCCCGAGGACCTCGAGATCCCCGGCGAGGCCCTGCTCGGCATCCAGCTCGTCGCCGGCATCAACATGAGCGTGTCGCTGGTCGTGCAGGCCGGCGGCGACCGCCTCGAGGCCGACAAGCGCATCAACGTCTCCAGCCTGGGCGAGAACGAGAACCCCACCGACGTCGCCTTCCACATCGCGCCCGTGGGCGACGCCGGCGATCCGCCCACCACCGGCCCCGTCCCGGCTGACGGCCGCTGCTTCGCCGAGCCGGTCACCGTCGACGCGGGGCGCACCTACCGCCTCCGCGCGCTGAACATCCCCGACCCGCAGGTCACCTACCCGGTGCTGCTGCTCGGCAACTTCGGCGACCCCATCGCCGAGGACACCGAGGTCTACTACTACTCGTATTTCAGCACCCACGGCGTCTTCGATCGCAACACCATCAAGTCCAGCAGCGGCGAGACGCAGACCTGGACCATCCCCGACGACGCGCCCGCCACCATCCCGCTGTGGATCGTCACCCGCGACGGGCGGGGCGGCACCACCTGGTGCGAGGACGAGATCGCCGTCACGCGCTGAGCGCGGGTGGCGTTGCTCGGACCGGGTCACGGTGGTATCCCCCCCGCGGGGAGAGACAACCATGACCAACGCCACCTCGCGCATCTTCGCCGCCGCCGCGGCCGTGTTCCTCTTTGCTGCCTGCGAGCCGGGCGCCGGCTCGGGATCGGGCGGGCCCCTGTGCCAGCCGGGGGTCGCCGCGCCGTGCGCGTGCCCGGGCGGCGGCCAGGGTCAGGCGACCTGCAGCGCGCAGGGCCTGCCCGGCGCCTGCGAGGGTTGCGCGGCCGCCGACGTCGGGGGCGACACCCTGGCCGACGTCGCCGGGCCGGCCGATGTCGACGAGCCGGACACGATCGCGCCGCCCGACACCAAGGGCCCCGACGTCGTCGGGACCGACCTCGGCGCGCCGGACGAGGGGCCCGACGCGGTGGCCTGCGTGCCCGACTGCGCCGGGCGCGAGTGCGGCGACGACGGCTGCGGCGGCGTGTGCGGCAGCTGCCCGGCGGCGGCGCCGATCTGCGACGACGGCCTGTGCGCCGTCAGCTGCCAGCCCGCGTGCGCCGGCAAGCAGTGCGGGCCCGACGGCTGCGGCGGCACCTGCGGCGCGTGCACGGGCGAGGCCACCTGCGACGCCGCCGGGGTGTGCCAGCCGCCGGTGTGCTCGCCCCAGTGCGGCGGCAAGGAGTGCGGCGACGACGGGTGCGGCGGCGCGTGCGGCGCTTGCCCTGGCGGGTACGCCTGCGACGCGGCCTTCCAATGCGTGTCGACCTGCGCGCCCTCGTGCGTCGGCAAGCAGTGCGGCGACGACGGCTGCGGCGGCTCGTGCGGCGCGTGCTCGGGCGGTTCGTCCTGCGCGGCCGGCCAGTGCGTGACCGAAAACCCGCTGCCCGCGACCGTGAACCTCGAGATCCTGGGCGTGCTGGTCGGCCCGGCCAAGGCCTCGGGCGAGGCGTGGGACGGGGGCGGCTTCATCTCGCAGGCGACGCTGAACGCCGTCTTCGAGGCGATGATCGGCGACAGCCCGTACTCCGACGTCCTCTCGGTGATGACGTCGGCGGGCATCGCCGCCCTGGCCATGCCCGATCCGATGGGCGTGGCCGAGATCGACGTCGGCAACGGCTTCGAGACGCCCACCTCGCTCGCCGTCGCCGCCAACAACACCGAGAACACCTTCGCCCCCACCTGGCCGGCCCCGCCGCCGCCGGGCTGGATCCAGGCGCCGGTCAGCCCGCAGCTGCGCGTCCGGATCACCCTGGAGGACGAGGACGTCGTCTTCCACGACGCCATCGGGACCGCCGTCCTGACCTACGATCACATCCTGGCGACGTGGAACAAGGGCGGCGCCGCGCACATCGCGGTCGACGACCAGACCGACGGCCAGCTGCTGTTCGTCACGCTGGCGGTCAAGCCCGGCTGCACCCCGCAGTGCCAGGGCAAGGCCTGCGGCGACAACGGCTGCGGCGGCGAATGCAGCAAGTGCCCCAGCGGCACCGCCTGCAACGGCGTCCAGTGCGTCGCGGCTTCCTGCGGCGCCATCGGCTTCGAGGGCTGCTGCCAGTCGGGCGACCTGTACTGGTGCGAGGGCGGCCAGCTCATCGGCCTGGCCTGCCACAAGAACCCCTCGTGCGGCTGGTCGGCCCAGGGCTACTATGACTGCGGCACCGACGGCGCCTCCGATCCGTCGAACACCTTCCCCAAGTCCTGCCCCTGAGGCCGTCCGACATGACCGCACCGACTCCGCCGACTCCGCCGTCCCCCTCGGGTGACGCCGACGAGCCCCGCTTCGAGCGCCTGCTGACCGACCTCGAGGACGTGGTGGGCCGCCTCGAGCGCGGCGAGCTCCCCCTCGACGAGGCGCTGGCCGCCTTCGAGCGCGGCATGACCCTGGCCAAGCGCGCCGGCGCCCTGCTCGACGCCGCCGAGGCCCGCGTCGACCAGCTGCTCGAGGAGCGCGACGGCTCGACGCGCGAGGTCCCCTTCGGCGACCGCTGAGCGGGTGCCGCGCCCCCCCGACAAGCCCGCCCGGCCGGCCAAGGAGCGCCTCGACGCGCTGCTGGTCGCCCGCGGCCTGGCCGAGACCCGCACGCGGGCGCAGGCCCTCATCCTGGCCGGCAAGGTCGTCGTCGACCAGCGGCGCCGCGACAAGCCCGGCGAGCGCTTCGCCGTCGACGCCGAGGTCACCGTCAAGGACGACGACGGCTGGGCCTCGCGCGGCGCCTACAAGCTGCTCGGCGCGCTCGAGGCGTGGCCGTGGCTGCGCGAGCGCGTCGCCGGCGCGTCCTGCCTGGACATCGGCGCCTCGACCGGCGGCTTCACCGACGTGCTGCTGCGCCATGGCGCCGAGCGGGTCGTCGCCCTGGACGTCGGCTACGGCCAGCTGCACTGGCGCCTACGGTCCGACCCGCGCGTCGTCGTCCTGGACCGCACCAACGTCCGCACCCTCGCGCCCGGCGCGCTGCCCTTCGCGCCGACGCTGGCGACCTGCGACGCCTCGTTCATCAGCGTGCGCCGCTTCCTGGACGTGGTCTACCGCGAGCTCGCGCCCGGGGGCCTGTTCGTCGTGCTGGTCAAGCCGCAGTTCGAGGTCGGCCCCGAGCGGGTCGGCAAGGGCGGCGTCGTCCGCGACGAGCAGGCGCGCCAGGACGCGCTGGCGCAGGTGCGCGCCGACGCGGCGGCCCTCGGGTTCATCGACCGCGGCGCCGTCGAGTCGCCCCTGCCCGGCCCCGAGGGCAACCGCGAGTTCCTGCTGGCCCTCGAGAAGCCGGCCGTGCCGTGACGGCGGCGCTCAGCGAGGCGGCGCCGCGCCCAGCCGCGCGGCCAGCGCCGTCGCGTAGCGGTCGATGAAGCGGTGCTGCGACAGGAACCGGACGCGCAGACGCTCGAAGGCCGGGCGCACGGCGACGTCCTCGATGATCTCGACCCGCGTCCCGTCGCCCGAGGGCGTCAGCGTGATGGTGCGGTGCACCAGCGCCGGAGCGTCCGGCTCTCCGACCCTCAGCACCAGGCGATGCGGCGCCGCGCACTCCTCGACCCGGTAGACGATGCTGGTGCCGCCGTGGTGGTGCTCGCGCCACGACGTGCCCACCTCGACCGCCGCCGGCCCTGCGATGCCCTTGAGCTCGCGCCGCCAGCCGGGCTGCCCGTGCCAGTCGGTGACGACGTGCCAGACCACTTCGGGTGGCGGCGGCACCTCGAGCGCCCGCGACACCTGCGCCCGGTCGGGCAGCCGCCGCCCCCACAGCCACAGCGCGCTGCCCGCGGCCGCGGCGCCGGCCACCAGCCAGCCGAACATCAGCCCCCCGCGCCCGGCTCGGCCATCAGGATCTTCTCGGGGTCGCGCGGGTCCTCGAACCAGCGGCCGGGCTGCTTGGGCGGGGCGAGATCGAGGTGGTAGTGGTTGGCGTGGCCCGCGTCGTACTCGGGGTCGAGCACGTTGGTGAAGACCCGCTCGGCGCGTAGCCGCTCGGCCAGCCGCCTCAGGAACTCGCGGCGCTTGGCGTGCCAGGGCCTGGTGCTGTGCCAGTGCTTCTTCAGGTCCACGATGCCGTAGCCCTTGATGACGAAGCTCGCGACGTCGATGGCGTTGCCGAAGCTGTGCTGGCTCTGCGCCTCGGGCCGCAGCCGCAGCCGGCGGCAGTTGTTCGTGCCGTACTGGACGATGTACTTGATGGTCTTGCCCTCGCCGAAGACCCGCTCGCTCTCCTCCTGCGCGATGGCCTCGAACTTCGCCATCGCCAGCGCCATGGCGCAGCTCATCTTCGGATACCCCGAGTAGCGGATGTCGCCGGGGCCGCGCTGGTACAGCAGCGCCTGCGGCGTGTAGCAGGCCATGTCCGGGTACTGCACCCCGCGCCAGCGGTAGCCCTTGAGCACTCGTGGCCGGCTCTGGGGCAAGAAGCGGTACTTCGTGACCCCCGCCTCCTCGAGCCTGGCCTTGCAGTCCTCGACGAACAGCGCCTCCCAGGGCGCCGCGTCGAAGCCGCGGGGCAGGGGAGGCGGGGGCGCCGGCTCGGTGGGCGGCGCGGAGAGCAGCATCAGGGCGATGAGCGTCAGCGGGGGCATCCGGCGTCCTCGTCACGCGACCCGGGGTCCCATCCCTCGGGTCGCCGGGAACGCTGGCACACCGGCCCCGCCGTGTCCAAATGCTTGGCGCCGCTGCGTCGGCGACGTCGCTCCGCGCGCGATGGGCGCCAAGGCGGGATCACCGCGTCTTTCCGGCCCGCGCAGCCCCGCTCGGCGCCTCGACCCGCCGCCGCGCCCGCCGCTCAGCTGCGCAGCATGAACCAGGCCACGCCGGCCGCCACCACGATCGCCACGGCGACCAGCACGGCCGCGCCCGACCCACCCTCGGCCTCGTCGCCCCGGCTCACGCGCGCGTGCATCCTCACGTCCGGCCGCGCCGGGGAGGACGGCGGCGCCCCGTACCCGCCCTGCGGCATCGGCAGCTTGCGCGAGGCCTGCAGGCGCTGGATCTCCTCGGGCGTCAGGGCCAGCGTCGGGTCCACCTGCCGCGTCACCTTCACCGGGCCCGAGCCGTCGCCGTCCTCGCTCAGCTCATCCAGGCTCGGCCCGGCGCTCGCGTCGAAGCGGATGACGAACTTGCCGATGCCGATCTCGTCACCGTCGTTCAGGCGCTGCGCCTGCGTCGACAGCCCGTTGACGAACACGCCGTTGCTGCTGCCGGCGTCGACCACCGTGAAGCCGCCGCCCTCGAACCGCACCATCGCGTGCTGGCGCGAGATGCCGCGGTTGTCGATGACGATGTCGTTGCCGTCGTCGCGGCCGATGACCATCAGCGTCTTGCGGATGGGCACCCGCTGCAGCTCGCGACCCTTGAGTGTGACGATCAGCTCGGGCATGTCCGTTCCCCCCGGGACCCGCGGATTATGGATTTGCCCGCTTCGCACGGTCAAGCGCGCCGCCCGCCGCCGACCGTGATACAACGCGGCGCCATGCACACCGGTCCCCTGCACGTCGCCGTCACCCGCCGCGTCCCCGAGCCCGGCCTCGCCCTGCTCCGCGAGGCCGGCTTCGAGGTCCGGGTCAACCCCCACGACCGGGTCCTCGGCCCGGACGAGCTGCGCGCCTTCGTCGCCGGGGCCGCCGGCCTGCTGACCACCCTGGCCGACCGAGTCGACGCGGCCGTGCTCGAGGCCTCGGGCGCACGGGTCGTAGCCAACTACGCGGTCGGCTTCAACAACGTCGACGTCGCCGAGGCCACCCGCCGCGGGGTCGCCGTGACCAACACGCCCGACGTCCTGACCGAGGCCAGCGCCGACCTGACCTGGGCGCTGCTGCTGGCCGTCGCGCGCCGCGTGGTCGAGGGCGACGCCATGATGCGGGCCGGCGCCTTCCACGGCTGGGCGCCGCTGCTGCTGCTCGGCGCCGACGTCCACGGCAAGACCCTGGGCATCGTCGGCGCAGGACGCATCGGCCGCGCCGTCGCCCGCCGCGCGGTCGGCTTCGGCATGCGCATCCTGTACGCCGGCCGCCGCGACCAGCCCGACCTCGAGGCCCAGACCGGCGCCCGGCGCGTGCCGCTCGACGCGTTGGTCCGCGAAGCCGATTTCCTGACGCTCCACTGCCCGCTGACCCCCGAGACGCGCGGCCTGCTCTCGCGCGACCTCGTCGCGTCGATGAAGCCGGGCGCCTTCGTCGTCAACACCGCCCGCGGCGAGGTCGTCGACGAGGACGCCCTGCTCGACGCCCTGGCCGCCGGCCGCCTGGGCGGCGTCGCCCTGGACGTCTACCGCGGCGAGCCCGACGCCATCGACCCGCGCTGGGCCCGGGTCGACCCCTCGCGCGTGGTCCTGGCCCCCCACATCGGCTCGGCCACCCACGAGACCCGCGCCGCCATGGCCGTCCTGGCCGCGACCGATCTCCGCCTGGCCCTGACCGGTCAGCGCCCGCGCCACCTCGTCAACCCAGACGCCTGGCCCAGCGAGACCCCATGACCCGCATCGGCGTCATCGTCAACACCACCGCCAAGTACCACCGCCGCCACCCGCGCGCCGTCGACGCCATGCGCCGCGCCGTGGGCGAGCACGGCCTGCTCGCCGAGACGCGCACCCTCGACGAGCTCGAGGCCGCGGCCGCCGACTTTCAGCGCCAGGGCGTCGACCTCCTGGCCGTGGGCGGCGGCGACGGCACGACCTCGCTGACCCTGACCACCTTCGCCGGGGTCTACGGCGTCGGCGCGCTGCCGCCGGTCGCCATGCTGCGCGGCGGCACCATGAACACCATCGCCAACTCGGTCGGCGTCCGCCGAGCCAGCCCGCTGCGCCTGCTGTCGGACCTGGTCCAGGGCGCGGCCGCCGGCCGGCCGCTGCGCACGACCGAGCGCCTCGCCATCGACGTGAACGGCCGCCTGGCCTTCCTGACCGGCACCGGCGCCGTGTACGGCTTCCTCCACGAGTACTACTCGGCCGGCAACCCCTTCCCGACGCCCTGGACGGCGGTCAAGACGCTGGCGCGCGGCGTCGGCAGCGCCATCGTCATGGGCGAGACCGTCCGCCGCATGGCCGCGCCCATCGAGGCCACGGTCACGGTCGACGGCGGCGAGCCGTGGCCGCTGCGCAAGTACATCAGCGTCGCCGCGGGCACGGTCGACCAGATCGGCCTGGGCTTCCGCCCGTTCTACCGCGCGACCGAGGATCTGCAGCGCTTCCACCTGCTGGGCATCCACACGTCGCCGGCGGGCCTGGTCGCGCGCTTGCCCCGCGTCTGGCGCGCCAAGCCCATCGGTGGCGAGCGCCACGTCCACGAGGCGCTCGCCACCGAGGCTGTCATCGAGACCGCCTCAGGGCGCGTCAACTACATGGTCGACGGCGACGTCACGCACACCGAGGGCCCGCTCGTCCTGCGCGCGGGCCCTCGGGTGCGCTTCGTAGTCTGACTCCGTCGGCCGCGCCGCTCAGCCCTGCAGGCGGGCGATGCTCTCGGCGTAGGTGGCGCGCTGTCCCTCGGCCTCGGCCAGGCGCGCCCGCTCGGTCTCGACCACCTCGGCCGGCGCGTTGGCGACGAAGCGCTCGTTGGACAGCTTGCCGCGCAGGCGCTCGATCTCCTTGTCCAGCTTGGCCATGGCCTTGTTCAGGCGCGAGATCTCCTCGTCGAGATCCACCACGCCCTCGAGCGGCACGTACACGGTCGCGCTGGCCCCGACCGCCACGGCGCTCTTGGGCGGGCGCGCGGCGTCGACATCGACCGTCAGGGCCTCGACCCGCGCCAGGTGCGCGAGGTAGGGCGCGGCCGCCTCGACCAGCGCCTTGGCCTGCGCGTCCTGGACCGACACGACCACCGCCAGGCCCTTGTTGGGCGAGATGCGGTTCTCGCCGCGGATGTTGCGGACGGCGGCGATGACGTCGATGACCTGGTCCATCTGACGGACCGCGTCGTCCGAGCGGCGGCGCGCGTCGGCCGCGGGCCAGGCGGCGACCACGATGCTCTCGGCGTCCCGGTCGGCCAGCGGCAGGCGCTGCCAGATCTCCTCGGTGATGAACGGCATGAACGGGTGCAGCAGCCGCAGCGCCCGGTCCAGGACGTGCACCAGCACCCGCCGCGTCGCGTCGGCGGACTCGCCGCCCGCCCGCAGCGCCGACTTGGACAGCTCGATGTACCAGTCGCAGTAGACGTTCCAGAAGAAGCTGTAGACCGACAGCGCCGCGTCGTTGAGCCGATAGTCCTCGAGCGCGGCCGTCGCCTCCTCGATGACCACGTCCAGCTTGTGCAGCATCCAGCGGTCGGCCGGGGCCAGGCCCGCGACCTCGTCCAGCTTGCCGAGGTCGAGCGGCGCCGGGGTCTGCCCCTCGGGCATGTTCATCATCACGAAGCGCGTCGCGTTCCAGATCTTGTTGGCGAACGCGCGGAAGCCGGCGACCCGGTCCAGGCTGAGCTTGATGTCGCGCGCCTGCGCCGCCATCGACGCCAGCGTGAAGCGCAGCGCGTCGGCGCCGTGCTGCGCGATGACGTCCAGCGGGTCGATGACGTTGCCGCGCGTCTTCGACATCTTCTGGCCGTGCTCGTCGCGCACCATCGCGTGCAGGTACACGGTGCGGAACGGCACGTCGCCCATGAAGCGGATGCCCAGCATCATCATGCGGGCGACCCAGAAGAACAGGATGTCGAAGCCGGTCTCCATGACCGACGTCGGGTAGAAGGTCTTCAGCGCCTTGGTCTGCTCGGGCCAACCCAGGGTCGAGAACGGCCACAGCCCCGACGAGAACCACGTGTCGAGGACGTCCGGGTCCTGCCACAGCTCGCTCGACCCGCACTCCTTGCAGGCCGTCGGGTCGTCCATCACCACGGTGACGTGCCCGTTCGGGCAGTACCAGGCCGGGATCTGGTGCCCCCACCACAGCTGGCGGCTGACGCACCAGTCGCGGATGTCGTGCATCCAGTTGAAGTAGACCTTCTCCCACTCCTTGCTGACGAAGGTGGTGCGCCCCTCCTCGACGGCCCGGATGGCCGGCTCGGCCAGCGGCTTGACGTTCACGTACCACTGGTCCGACAGCATCGGCTCGACCGGCACGCCGGTGCGCTGGCAGTGGCCCAGGTTCAGGGTGTGGTCCTCGACCTTCACCAGCAGGCCCGCCGCGTCGAGATCGGCCACGATGCGCTTGCGCGCCTCGTAGCGGTCCAGGCCCTGGTAGCGCGCCGGCACGTTGCCGTTCGTCTTCGCGTCGGCGTCGAAGATGCCAATCATCTCGAGGCCGTGGCGCTGCCCCGTCTCGAAGTCGTTGAAGTCGTGGGCCGGCGTCACCTTCACGGCGCCCGAGCCGAAGGCCATGTCGACCAGGATGGCGTCGCCGACGATGGGGATCTTCCGGTCGGTCAGCGGGAGATCGATGGTCTTGCCGATGAGGTGCTGGTAGCGCGGGTCGTCCGGGTGCACCGCGACGGCCGTGTCGCCCAGCATGGTCTCGGGGCGGGTCGTCGCCACGACCAGCCTCTCGTCCGAGCCGGTCACCGGGTAGGCCATGTGCCACAGGTGGCCCTTGACCTCCTTGTGCTCGACCTCGAGGTCGCTCAGCACCGTGTGGATGCCCGGCGACCAGTTGACCAGGCGCTTGGCCTTGTACAGCAGCCCGTCCTCGTACAGATCGACGAACGCCTTGCGCACCGCGCGCGACAGGCCCTCGTCCATCGTGAAGCGCTCGCGCTTCCAGTCGACCGACACGCCCAGCCGCTCGTGCTGCTTGGTGATGCGGGCGTGGTAGGTCGCCTTCCACTCCCAGACCTTCTCGATGAACTTGTCGCGCCCCAGGTCGAAGCGGCTCACGCCCTCCTTGGCCAGCTCGCGCTCGACCACCATCTGCGTCGCGATGCCCGCGTGGTCGGTCCCTGGCAGCCACAGGGTGTTGTAGCCCTGCATGCGGCGCCAGCGCGTCAGCACGTCCTCGATGGTCGCCGTCAGCGCGTGCCCGATGTGCAGCGAGCCGGTGACGTTGGGCGGCGGGATGACGATGCAGAACGGCGGCTTGTCGCTCTCGTCCGCGGCCTCGAAGTACCCGCGCTCGACCCACTCCGGGTACCAGCGCGCCTCGATCTCCTCGTGCTCGTACGCTCCGGAAAAGCCCTGCGCCGGCGCCTGCTGCTCGTCACTCACTCGGGGACTCCTCGGTCAGTCTCGCGATCTCCTTGCGGATGATCTCCTCCGCAAGCTCGGGAACCACCTTCCACGCGATGTCTTCCGCCTTCGGCCCGACCGCCTCGGCCACCGCCGCGCGCATCGCCGCCTCGGCCTTCGGCCCCATCCCGTAGGCCGCGTGCTCGACCACGTCGGGCATCGCCCGCGCGATGGCCGCGTCGATGGACAGCTGCATCTGCGGCTCGGCCAGCCGCGCCAGGTGCTCGGTCAGGCGCTCCTCGATGAGCGCCCCGACCAGCGCCGGCAGCCGCGCCTCGACCGCCCGCGTCACCGCCGCCTCGACCGCCGCCCCGAGCAGCCCCGGCAGGCGCCGCTCCACCTCGGCCGCGACCATGCCCTCGACCTCGGCCGGCGCGACCGTCGCCGCTGCCGCGCTCGCGGGCGCCGCCTCCGCCGCCGCGTCACCCCACCCGGGCCCCTCGAGGTCGGCCTCGGGCAGCGGCTCGGGCGCCTGCTCGAGCAGGGCCCGCACCCGCTCGAGCAGGGCGTGCCGCTCGAAGGGCTTGGTCAGCACGTCCGTGACCCCGGCCTCGCTGATGCGCGCCAGATCGGGGCTCTCGTAGTCGGCCAGCGTCAGCAGCACCGGCGTGTCGCGCAGCAGCGGGTCGCGCCGCAGCGCCGCCGTCAGATCGTAGCCGTCCAGCCCCGGCAGCCTCGCGTCCACGATGACCAGCCGCGGCCGGCGGGCGCGCGCGGTCGACAGCGCGTCACGACCGTTGGCGACGAACTCCAGCGCGACGTCGTCGGCTGCCAGCGTCAGCCGAATCAGCGTCGTCAGCGTGCGGCTCGGCTCGGCGACGAGGATGCGCGACACGGCGCGCGTCCCGGTGGCCTGCGTCCCGACGCCGCCCTGGCCATCGCGACCGCTCGGGCTCACGCTCCGCCGCTCTCCTCGCCCCAGGGGCGCACCTCGGAGGGGTCGGGCAGGAAGAAGGCCGCGACCTCCATCAGGATGACCCGCAGCTTGTCCGCCTCTCCGGCCGCCAGCACCTCGAGCGGCGTCTGGCCGTCCAGGTTGGGGATGGGGTTGGCCAGCCAGACCTCGGGCTCCTGGAAGATCAGCAGCGCCGTGCGCCACAGATCCTCGGGCACCTCGGGATCGCCCTCGGGCGCGCCCTGCCGGCCGCTCGTCCGCAGCTCGGGCGGCACGCTGGGCCAGTAGATCTCCATGAGCGACGCGTAGAACGCGTCCCACTGCGCGATGGTGGCTTGCATGCGCGCCTCTATACCACGCCGCTTCCGCGGCTGGGTATCTCGATTCGCGCCAGCCCCTCAGGGCCCCTCCGCCCGGCCCGACCCACGGCCACCCCTCCGACCGACCCCCTCGGCCTCGGCCTCGGCCCCGGCTCCCGGCTCCCGGCCTCGGCTCCCGGCCCCGGCCTCGGCTCCCGGCCCCGGCCTCGGCTCCCGGCCCCGGCCTCGGCTCCCGGCCTCGGCCCCGGCCTCGGCCCCGGCTCCCGGCTCCCGGCTCCCGGCCCCGGCCCCGGCCTCGGCCCCGGCTCCCGGCTCCCGGCTCCCGGCCCCGGCCCCGGCTCCCGGCTCCCGGCTCCCGGCCCCGGCCTCGGCCCCGGCCCCGGCCTCGGCCTCGGCCCCGGCCCCCGACCCCGGCCTCGGCCCCCGACCCCGGCCCCAACGAAAAAAGCCCCCGACCCGCGAGGGTCGGAGGCTTCGGACGCAGCATGAGCAGCCTGTAAGCCGAGTTCTGTCCCGACGGTCGGTCGCCCTCCCGCCGGCGATGGCCATTCATCTAGGCGACGGATTGCTCCGCCGCTCGAGCGATACTACCCGGGGGACGCGGACGGGCCGTCCGTGGCTTCCGCTCTCGCGGCCGCCAGCCCCACGATTGATCTTGCTCCAGGTGGGGTTTACCGACCCCCCAGGTCACCCTGGGCGGTCCGTGAGCTCTTACCTCACGCTTTCACCCTGACCTCCTGGGAGGCTCCTGTCGCCAGGATCCTCCGGGAGGCGGACTGCTCTCTGTGGCACTTTCCCTGGGGTCGCCCCCGCTGGCCGTTAGCCAGCACCATTGCCCTGTGGAGCTCGGACTTTCCTCCCGCCGCGGCGCCGTGAGACGCCCCGACCGGCGGCCATCCGGTCTACTCATGCTGCGAGCCCGACTTGATACGCACCCGGGAGGGCGCGGTCAATCGAAAGCCACGCGGACGCGCGGGCCGGCCGGGCAGGGGGCCGCCCGGTCGACCGCCCGCGGCTCAGCTCTGCAGGTGCGAGAGCTCGGCCACGTCGAAGTTCGCGTCCGGGTAGTCCTCCATGTAGAGGAAGCGCTGGCAGCTCGGGCAGCTCTGCAGGGTCTCGCCGCGCTGGACCAGGATGTAGGTCTGAGGCGGCAGCCGCATCTGGCAGCCGGTGCACTTGCCGTTCTCGCCCACCGACACGACGGCCTTGCCCTCGCGGCGGTCGAGCACCCGCTCGTAGCGGGCCAGCAGCGACCGGTTGATGCGGGCCCGCACGCCGGCCTTCTGCGCGCCGACGTCGCCGATGGCGGCGTCGAGCTCGCGGAGCCGGTCCGCGCTCGCCTGCTCCTCGCGCTCGACCTCGCCCTCGAGGTTGGACAGCTTGTCCTCCTCGGAGGCGATGGAGCGCTTGTACTCCTCGATGGCCTCGGAGAGCCGCGTCAGCTCGGCCTCGTCCTCGGAGTACTTCTTGCGCAGCGTATCCAGCTCGCGCTGCATCGCCGCGTACTCCTTGGTCCGCGTCACCGTGGCGAGCTTCTGCTTGGCCCGGGCGAGGCGATCGCCGTCGGCCTGCAGGTCGATCTGCTTTTCCTGATGGAACCGCTGCGCCTCGACCAGCTTGTCCCGCTTGTCTTCGAGCTCCGAGCCCATCCGTCCGAGGATGGCCTTGAGGCGCTCGATGTTCGCGGTCATCTCGTCGCGTTGCAGCTTGTGCACGCGGATCGCGTCATCGATCCGCTGCAGCTCGATCAGTGCTTCGATGGTATCCTTCACGACGCCCCCCAACACGCACGCGCACGCGTCTGCCCTTGAAAGCACAAGGGCGCCACCCTGAACGGATGGCGCCCGTAGCGCTCACTGCGGTAGTTGTCGGCTGCGTATCGGCCATTCGACAAACTGAGTCGCCTTGTTTCCAATCCGTGGGCCCACCTGGATTCGAACCAGGGACCAACCGGTTATGAGCCGGCGGCTCTCACCGCTGAGCTATAGGCCCGTGCCTACAGGGTCGGGACCGTAACGCCATCGTTCGCGCCAAGTCAACAAGAGGTTGAGCCCCTCGCCGCCCTGCCACGACGATGTCCGCCGCCGGCCTGTGCGGGCTGAAACCCACCCCCGGAGGCTTCATTCCCAGAGGCTCTCTGGGCGTCGGCGGCCCCGTCGGCCGGCTCCCGTCCGAGCCGCGATCTTCCCATCGAAGCGACGACGGCCAGAGCGCCTGGACGCTCCGGCCGCGCCGTGCCCGGGACCCCGGCGCCTCGGTGTCGATCCCGGACCGACGACGGCCAGAGCGCGTGGACGCTCCGGCCGCGCCGTGCCCGGGCCCCCGGCGCCTCGCTGTCGATCCCGGAGCCGACGATGGCCAGAGCGCCTGGACGCTCCGGCTGCCCCGTGCCCGGGGCCGCGGCGCCTGGGTGTCGATCCCGGAAACGACGACGGCCAGAGCGTCTGGACGCTCCGGCCGTGCCGTGCCCGGCGCCTCGGTGTCGATCCCGGAAACGACGACGGCCAGAGCGTCTGGACGCTCCGGCCGTGCCGTGCCCGGCGCCTCGGTGTCGATCCCGGAAACGACGACGGCCAGAGCGCGTGGACGCTCCGGCCGCGCCGTGCTCGGGCCCCGGTGCCTCGGTGTCGATCCCGGAAACGACGACGGCCAGAGCGCCTGGACGCTCCGGCCGTGCCGTGTCCGGGACTCCGGCGCCCGAGCGCCGAGCCCGATCTCAGTTGTCGACGAAGCTCTTGAGCTTCTTGCAGCGCGACGGGTGCCGCAGCTTGCGCAGCGCCTTGGCCTCGATCTGGCGGATGCGCTCGCGGGTCACGAAGAAGTCCTGGCCCACCTCCTCCAGGGTGTGGTCGGACTTCTCGCCGATGCCGAAGCGCATGCGCAGGACCTTCTCCTCGCGCGGCGTCAGGGTCGCGAGGACCTTGCGCGTCTGCTCGGACAGGTTCATCGCGATGACCGCGTCCGAGGGGCTCATGATGCGCTTGTCCTCGATGAAGTCACCCAGGTGGCTGTCCTCCTCCTCGCCGATGGGCGTCTCGAGGCTGATGGGCTCCTTGGCGATCTTCAGGACCTTGCGCACCTTCTCGATGGGCATGTCCATCTTCTCCGCGATCTCCTCCGGGCTCGGCTCGCGGCCGAACTCCTGGACGAGGTAGCGGCTGGTCCGGATGAGCTTGTTGATGGTCTCGATCATGTGGACCGGGATGCGGATGGTCCGCGCCTGGTCCGCGATGGCGCGCGTGATGGCCTGCCGGATCCACCACGTCGCGTAGGTCGAGAACTTGTAGCCGCGGCGGTACTCGAACTTGTCGACCGCCTTCATCAGGCCGATGTTGCCCTCCTGGATGAGGTCCAGGAACTGCAGGCCGCGGTTCGTGTACTTCTTCGCGATGCTGACCACGAGGCGCAGGTTGGCCTCGATGAGCTCGGTCTTGGCGCGCTCGGCCTTCTTCTCGCCGACCAGCACGCGGTTGTAGACGTCGCGCAGGACCGCGAGGTCCATCTGCGACTCCTCCTCGCACTTGACCAGCTTCTTGAAGTTGGCGGCGATGACGCGCGCGCCCTCCATCAGGGCGTCGGTCGTGATGCCGTGCTCGGCCTGCAGCTGCGTGTCGAAGGCCTTGTTGCGCTTGGCCTCGCGCGCGAGCGTGCGGATCTGCTTGGTCGACAGACCCAGGCGCCGCTCGACCCGCCGGACCTCGCTCTCGGAGCGCTGCAGCCGCGCGACGATCTTCTTGAACTCGCCCGTGATGCGGTCGAGCAGCTTCTTGTTCCAGCGCAGCTCGGCCACGATCGCCTTGATCTCGGCGATCATGTGCTTCTGCTTGGTGACCAGCGGCTCGGCCTCGGGGGTGCCGACGCCCGCGGCCAGGATCTCGGCGCGCGTCGGGACGATCTGCTCGTGCAGCGCCCGTACTCGCGCGAAGACGCTGACGCAGGCCTCCTTCAGGCGGCTCTCCTCGGTCTCGCCCGAGCCGTCCTCGCCCTCGAGATCCTTCACGATCTCACGGACGTGCAGGTCGCCCGAGGCGATGAGGGGCTCGTGCTCGAGCATCATCTGGACCGCGAAGTCGGTCTCGAGCAGCACGTCGAGCACCTCGAGCTCGCCGGACTCGATGCGCTTGGCGATCTCGATCTCGCCCTCGCGGGTGAGCAGGCTGACCGAGCCCATCTTCCGCAGGTACATGCGGACAGGGTCGTTGGTCTTGCCATAGCTGTCCGCCAGGGCCTTCTCGGACTCCCGGACCGACGGCTTGCGCAGCGCGGCGCGCTCCTGATCCGCCTCGGTGGTCTTCGTCTGACCGCCCGGGTAGTCGACCACCTCGATCTGATGGCGCTCCTTCAGGTACTCGAACATGATGTCGAGCTTCTCCTGGTCGAGCACACCATCCGGCAGGATGCGGGTCACCTCGTCGAACGTGAGGTAACCCCGATCGCTGCCGAGGCGGATCAGTTTCTTGAACTCTTTGGTCTGCGTCAGCTTGGCCATCGCGTCCCTCGGGTGCCCTTCAGCGTGTTGAGCTGTTCCTGAATCTTCGCTTCTTCGACCAGGATCTGGATCAGATCCGTCTCGCGACCGGCGCGCGACAGGTCGCGCCGGCGCTGACTGAGCTCATGTTGTTGTCGTTTCAGCGCTTCGATCCGGAGTGCGGTCTCCAGCCCATCGAGATCTCGCCGCCAGTCTTGAGGCGGTGGTTGGGTCGTCATGGCCTGGAGGAGCGATGCGCGTAGCTCGACGTCTTCGAGCGCAGCTATGTAGTCATTGACGTTCAGCGTCTCTTCCGTCTCTCTGGACACCGCCAGAGCGTCGGCGGCTCTCTTAATGCGTTCGCTGGTCAACAGATTTCCGATTTCGTGTCCGAGGTAGACGAGCGAGGCGTCTGGGGCCAGCGTCAGCAGCACGAGGAGCTTGAGCTCGAGCACCGGCGGCGGGACCTTCGGGGCCGCTGGCGCGGACGCGCGGGGGGGCGGCGCGTCGGACCGGACTGGGGCGCCGCCCAGACGGGCGAGCGCGTCGCGCACGAACCGGGCGGTCTCAGCCTCCGACAACCCGAGGGCTTCGGCGAGGTGTCGGCCATAAAGCGACCGCTCGCGTCGGTCCTCGACCCGCCCCAGCACCGGCGCGAGCGCGTCGATGGCACGGACCTTGCCCTGCTGGCTGTCGCGCGCTCGCGTCTCCGCGGTCACCGCGTCGACCAGGAACTCCCAGCCGGGCAGGGCGCGGGCGATCAAGGCGTCGAGCGCCTCCTTGCCCTGGGCCCGGACGAAGGTGTCCGGGTCCTCGCCGTCCGGGAGCTGCACCACCGCGACCTGCAGCCCCTCGGCGAGGGCCATCGGGATCGCCTTGATCGTGGCCGCCTGGCCCGCCCGGTCGCCGTCGTACAGCAGGACGACCTGCGGCACGAAGCGCCTGAGCAGCCGGCACTGCGGCTCGGTGAGCGCGGTGCCCAGCGGCGCCACGACGGCCTCGACGCCCTCTTGCGAAAGGCGCATCACGTCCACGTTGCCCTCGACGAGGACCGCGTGGCCGGCGACGCGCATCGCCTTTCGCGCCTCGTGCAAGCCGAAGAGCATGGCGCCCTTGGTGTACACGGGGGTCTCGGGCGAGTTGACGTACTTGGCGACGTCCTTCTCGGTCGACAGCGTGCGCCCGGAGTAGGCGACGATGTCCCCCGAGAGGGTGCGGATCGGGAACATGAGCCGGTTGCGGAACCGGTCGTAGTGCCCGCCGCCGGACTCTCCACCACGCTGGCGCGGGACGCAGAAGCCCAGCGTCTCGGCGAGACGAAGATCTTGACTCTGGCTGACAAAGAACGTGCTGAGGCCGTCCCAGCGGTCCGGCGCGAAGCCGAGCCCGAAGCGATCGACGGTCGGGAGCGTCAGGCCGCGCTCGCGGAGGTAGGCGCGGCAGGGCTGCCCTTCGGCGGCCCCGAGCGCGTCCACGAAGAAGCGCTGCGCGAGGCGCGCCATGGCGTAGCACGCGTCCTTGAACCCGCGCGGCGCCGAGGCGCCGTCGCCGCCCCGACCGCCCGCCCGACGGCGGCCGTCGGCGGGCTCCTCGGGGATGTCGATCCCCGCGCGCCCGGCGAGGTGGCGCACCGCTTCGACGAAGCTGTAGCCGTTGATCTCGCGGAGGAACGAGATCACGTCCCCGCCGGTCTGGCACCCAAAACAGTAAAAGAACTGACGGTCCTCGTGGACCGTGAAGGACGGGCTCTTCTCGGCGTGGAAGGGACACAGGCCCTTCCACGACGTCCCGGCCTTCTTCAGCGAGACGTAGTCGCCGATGACCGCCACGATGTTGTTGCGGTCACGGACCTCTTGCAGGAGCGCGTCATCGAACCGCCCGGACACGCTCGTTCCCCCTCCCCACTCGGCCGCCGCGTGGCGTAGAGCGGCCCAAGGGTAGGGATCGCGAGGGTGGTGTCAAGCATCGGGACCGCGCGGGGCCGGCGCCGGGGCTAGAGGCACGCGCGCGGGCCCCGGCCGCGGGCGCCCGAGGCCGCCCGGGCAGGGCGGCAAGAGCGTGGCGAACACGCCCAGGACGGAGTTCATGTCGCCGTCGATCCGGATCTTGCCGGTGAAGAAGGCCGTCTGTGGGTTCTCGCGCCCGGCGGCCATGTCGACCAGATCGGTCAGGGCGACGGTCACCTTGGCGAGCGGGGCGTCGGGGTTCGGGGTCTGCCCGCCGGTCGCGAGCGTCACCTTGAACTCCTGGTTCTCCTCGCGGTCGTCGATGACCAGCTGCAGGTCGCCCGCCAGGCCCTTCATCGCCTCGACCTTGTCGGCGTTGCGATAGAGCTTGGCCAGCATCTTGGGGTCGACGGCGACCTTGCCGACGGCCGCCTTCAGGGTGTCGCGGATGCGGCCGGCGACGACCTCGCGCCAGTCGGCGACGGTCAGCTGGACGTGCAGGCCGGGGCTCGAGACCGTGCCCGGCTCGAGCTGCAGGTGCTGGCCCACCACGCCGATGGTCCAGCTGCCGCCGCCCGCGCCGGTCAGGGTCACCTGCCCCTTGTCACGGCTGGCGTTGTCCGGGACCGGCTCGGTCGACAGGACCTGGTTGACCAGGGTCGCGAAGTCTTCGGGGACGATGTGGCGCGGCAGATCGGCGAAGTCGGTCACGGCGACGGCTCACGGGGCAAGGGTTCATCGGGCGGACGGGGCCAGGAAGGCCCGGAACCTAGGGACGGCGCCCCTCGTTGTCAAGGCGTGCCGCGCCATGCTAACCCCGGGCCCATGCCCCGCTGCTTCGTCCCGTCGCTGCTCGTCGCCCTGACCCTGTCGCTGCTCCCCGCCGCGACCTCCGCCGCCGTCCCCGCCAGCGACGCCGTCGTGGCCAAGGCGCGGACCGTCCACGTGGCGCCGCCAGCGGACCACGCCCTGGTCCTGGTGCTCACCGAGCGCGCCGCCGAAGGCCAGCCCCGGCGCGTCCTTCGTGTCGTGCGCGCGCGCGGCGAGCGCTGGCTCGAGGTCGAGGCCTTCGGGGCGCCGGTCCCGTGGCCCGTCGAGGAGACGCCGCCGGCCGATCTCCCGCGCCTGACCGACTGGGTCGACTGGCTCCACGCCGGCCCCAGCGACGCCGTCCTGGCGCAGGCCGGCGTCGATCGCGGCCGCACCTCGCTCGGCCTCGCCGGCCGCACCGTGCTCTGGGTCGTGGGCGCGGGCCCGCGCGAGCCCGCCCGCCCTCAGGTCGCCATCGAGCGCGCCACCGGGCGCCTCCGGCGTTGGCACACCCCCCTCGTCCAGGTGACCTTCGACGGCGCCGCCCACGAGGCGCGCTGGCCCGCCCTCGTCACCTTCACCCGCGACGGGCGACCGCCGCTCGCCTTCGAGCTGACCGAGGTCCGGCTCGTGCCCGACGCGCTGGCCCCGGCGCCGCCCGCGCCGCGCACGGTCCCGCCCGGGCCGTGACGCGCCGCTTCGTCCAGGTCGCGGTCCCGGTCCCGCTGCACCAGACCTTCACCTACGGCCTGCCGGCCGGCCTCGACGCCCAGCCCGGCGTGCGCGTGCAGGTCCCGTTCGGCCCGCGCCGGCTGGTCGGCCTGGTCGTCGAGCCCCCCAGCGACAGCCCGTCGGGGGGCTTCGACCCCAAACGCATCCGGGACGTGCTGGCCGTCCTCGACCCGGCCCCGGTGCTCGGCGCCGACCTGCTGGCCCTGTCGCGCTGGTTGGCCGACTACTACCACGCGCCGCCAGGCGAGGCCTTCCTGCTGCCGCTGCCGCCCGCCATGAGCGGCGGCAAGAAGGGCGAGGCCCGCGAGCACGCACCCAAGACCGAGTCCATCGCCCGCTTCGTCGCGCGGCCGCCGGACGACGCGCGCCTGGGCGACAAGATGGACGCGGCGCTCAGCTGGCTCGAGACCGTCGGCGTCGCCAGCCTGCGCGAGGTGCGCGACGCGACCGGCGCCGACCGCGGCGTCATGACGCGGCTCGAGACGCGAGGCCTGGTGACGCTCGAGCAGCGCGAGGTCGCGCGCGACCCGTTCGCGGCGATGCCGACGACGCCCGACGCGGCGCCGCCGCCGACCGACGAGCAGGCCGCCGCGGTCCAGACCATCTCGGCCAGCTTCGGCGCCTACCGCGGGCACCTGCTGCACGGCGTGACCGGCAGCGGCAAGACCGAGGTCTACCTGGCCCTCATCGACGACGTCCTGGCCCGCGGCGAGGCCGCGATCGTGCTGGTGCCCGAGATCGCACTGACCCCGCAGCTGGTCGGCCGCTTCCGCGCGCGCCTGGGCGACCGGGTCGCCGTCCTGCACTCGGGGCTGGACCCGGCCGCGCGCCATGAGCAGTGGCTGCGCATCGCCGCCGGTGAGCTGCCCGTCGTCATCGGCGCCCGCTCGGCCCTGTTCGCGCCCACGCCGCGGCTCGGCCTCATCGTCGTCGACGAGGAGCACGAGCCCAGCTTCAAGCAGGACTCGGCCCCCCGGTATCACGCCCGCGACCTCGCGCTCGTCCGCGGCTCGCTGGCCGGCGCGCCCGTCGTCCTGGGCAGCGCCACCCCCTCGCTCGAGACCTGGGCCAACGTCGCGCGCGGCAAGCTGACCCGCGTCACCCTGGCCCAGCGCGTGCACGCCCGCCCGCTGCCCGAGGTCGCGCTGGTCGACCTGCGCACCGCCGAGGTGGCCGACCCCGACGGGATGCTCTCGACCGAGCTCGTCACGGCGCTGACCGACACGGTCGCGCGCGGCGAGCAGGCCATCCTCTTCCTCAACCGCCGCGGCTTCGCGGCCTTCGTCCTGTGCCGCGCCTGCGGCGCTCGCATGGCCTGCCCCGCCTGCAGCGTCAGCTACACCTGGCACCGCCGCCGCGCCCGCCTGGTGTGCCACTACTGCGATCGCGTCGAGCCGCTGCCGCCGCGCTGCCCCGGCTGCCACGACGACGCCCTGCAAGAGGTCGGCTTCGGCACCGAGCGCGCCGAGGCCCTGCTCGAGACCTTGCTCCCGGGCGCGCGCGTCGGCCGCATGGACCGCGACACGACACGCGGGCAGGCCCTGCTCTCCCTGCTCGATCGCTTCCGCCGGCGCGAGCTGGACGTCCTGGTCGGCACCCAGATGGTCGCCAAGGGCCACGACTTCCCTGGCGTCACCCTGGTCGGGGTCCTGCTGGCCGAGCAGGGGCTGGGCATGCCCGATCCGCGCGCCGCCGAGCGCACCTTCCAGCTCCTGACCCAGATCGCCGGCCGCGCGGGCCGCGCCGACAAGCCGGGGCGCGTGCTGGTCCAGACCTTCGAGCCGGCCCACTATGCGCTGACCTATGCCGCGCGCCACGACGCGACGGGCTTTCTGGATGACGAGCTGGCCCGCCGCCACGAGCGCGCCCTGCCGCCTTGGGCCCACCTGGCCTTGCTGCGCGTCTCGGGGCCCGATCGGGATCGGGCCGAGGACGAGGCCCACCGGGTGGCCGAGCTCCTGCACGAGGCGCTGCGCGCCGACTCCGAGGCGCGGCGCGTCTCGGTGGTCATCGGCCCGCGCCCGGCCATCGTCGAGCGCATCGCCGGCCGCTGGCGCCACCAGATCCTGCTCAAGTCCGGCACCCGCGCCGCGCTGCACGCCACCCTGCGCCGCGCGACCGCCGCCCTCGACGCGGCGCCCCTGCCGTCGTCCGTGCAGCTGGCGCTGGACGTGGACCCGCTGAGCTTTCTGTAGCGGGCGTTCGAAACGCGAAATGCGCGGTCGCCGACCCGTTGTCCGGGGAGGCGCCGCGCCGTTCGCTGCAGGGGATGGGGAACCGAAAGGAGCCGGCGATCAGCCGCGCATCACGTACTCGACCGCCAGCTCGACCTCTTCGACCATGGCGCCGTTGCCCTTGCCGTCGAGGCGGAAGCTGGTCCACTTCATCGGCCAGGCGTCGATGAATCGATAGGTCGACACGTAGGTCTGCCCATCGTCGGCGATGAGGTGGATGGCGCCGGTCTTGCGCGAGACCGAGCCGTCCATCAGCTCCTTGCACCAGTCCCAGAGCTTGGAGTTGGGCGTGTAGCCCTTGGTCAGCTTGATCGACCCGAACTTCTTCATGCCCGGGCGCTTCTTCGGGTACGGGTCCATGCTGTCGCGCCACTCGATGAGGTCGAACTCGACCGAGAGGCCGTCGCACTTCTGGAAGCGCCCCGCGTTCAGGCCGTCGATCTCGAGGACGAAGTTGAAGTCGCCCCAATGGTCGTCGACGCGGTTGTGCTCGCCCTTGCGCTCGAGCGGCGTGATCGTGACGCCCGGCGACTCGTGTCCGTTGGTCCCGCCGCTGGTGGTCGCCAGGTTCGTCTTGGTCACGCCGCCGTGGTAGACGCCCGCGGTCCCGCCGTTCGTCGGAGAGAGCGTCGTCTTGGTCACGCCGCCGTGGTACACGCCCGTCGTCGGGACGCCCTTGGGGGCGCTACCCTGCGTCGGGACGAGCTTCGTCGTCGTCACGGATCGGCCGACCACCTTGTTCCATTGATCGCTGAATCCCATCGGGTCCTGCTCCTATCCCCTGGAGAGTGGTCGGACAGCGCGCACGGATGGGAGGATAGATCGGGCCAGTTCCAGGATGCAAGCGGTCCAACCTCGTTGTATCGTGCGCGCATGGATCACCCTGTCGACACTGACGAAATCCGTCTGACCACCCTGGTCACGACCGGCGGTTGAGCGGCCAAGCTGGGTCCGGCGGACCTGGCCCGCGTCCTCGAACGCCTCCCGGTCGCGACCGACCCCCGCGTGCTCGTGGGGTTCGGTCACAGCGACGACGCCGCGGTGTATCTCGCGGCGCCGGATCTGGCCGTGGTGCAGTCCATCGACATCTTCGGGCCCGTCGTCGACGACCCGTTCGACTTCGGGCGCATCGCGGCCGCCAACGCGCTCAGCGACCTGTACGCCATGGGCGTCGAGCCGGCGTTCGCCCTGGCCTTCGTCGGCTTCCCGATGGGCGATCTGCCCGAGAGCGTGCTCGAGGCGATCCTCGCCGGCGGCGCCGAGGCGTGTCGGCAGGCCGGCGCGTCGATCATCGGCGGCCACTCCATCCGCGACAAGGAGCCCAAGTACGGCCTCGCCGTCACCGGCTTCGGGCGCCCCGACGCGATCGTCACCAACGCGGGCGGCCGCCCGGGCGACGCCCTGGTCCTCACCAAGCCCCTGGGCTCGGGCATCCTGACCACCGCGCTCAAGCGCCAGCTGCTCGGCCCCGACGCCGTCCGCGACGTCACCGAGCTGATGGCCACCCTCAACCGCGGCGCTTCGGCCGCCGCGCGCGCCGCCGGCGTCCACGCGATGACCGACGTGACCGGCTTCGGCCTGCTGGGCCACCTCGCCGAGCTGGCGCGCGCCTCGGGCGTCGCCGCCGAGGTGGACGCCGCCGCCGTGCCGCTGCTGCCCGGCGTCCTGACCTTCGCGGGCTCCGGCGTCGTGCCGGGGGGCAGCCGCCGCAACCTCACCGATCTGGGCCCGGCCGTCCGGTTCGACGACGCGGTGCCCGAGCCGCTGCGCCTCGCGCTCGGCGACGCCCAGACCTCGGGCGGGCTGCTCATCGCCGTCGCCCCCGAGCGCCTCCCCGCGCTGCTGGCCGGCCTGGGCCCGCCCCACTCCCCGGCCGCCGCCGTCATCGGCCGCCTCGTCGCGCGGGCGCACCCCGACACCGCGCCCCTCATCCACGTCCGCTAGCGTCGCCGCCCGCTGCTCGCGCATTGTCGTTTGTGGCGAGCCCTGACAAGCTGCTAGCCTATCGCGCCCGGACGAGGCGGAGGAGCTTCGATGAGGACGAGACCGTGGGCGGCGGCGTCCGCCCTGGCCCTGCTGTTGGCGACCGCGCTGCACGCGTGCAGCGACGGGTCGAACCCGGGCCCCTGTGATCCCAGCGAGCCGTTCTGCCTGACCGAGGCGGCCGATCTCGAGGTCGAGCCGGTCGACCGCGTGGTCCTCGTGTCCAACGAGGCCGTGCCGCAGGGCGACTCGCTCGAGCAGGTCGTCCGCCTCGTCAATACCGGCGACGGCACCCTGCAGGTCAGCTCGGTGCAGCTCGAGTACGCGCCGCCCGCGGGCGCGTCCGATGGCGCCAAGCCCGCCTTCACCCTGGTCGATCCGGTCTTTTCGTTTCCGGCCAAGGTGCACACCCTCGGCGGCGCCGACTTCCCGCAGGGCGTCGAGCTGCGCGTCGTCTACACCCGCCCGCCGGACAGCGCGCCCCGCTCGGGCCGCCTGGTCATCAAGTCGAACGACCCGGTCGAGCCGACGGTCACCGTCGATCTCCGCGCCGAGGCGGGCTCGCCGGTCCTGACGACCGACAAGAAGACCCTCGACTTCAAGCTCGTCCCGATGGACGAGGCCCACAGCTTCAAGCTCAACCTCCTCAACATCGGCACGATGCCGCTCAACGTCAGCGGCTTCGCCCTCGCCGGCGACATCCGCTTCGGCGCCAAGGGGCCGGGCTTCGACATCGGCGGCGGGCCCAACAAGATCCGCTCGATCGATCTGCCGCAGGCCATCCCGGTCCCGGCCGGCGAGACCCGCAGCGTCGACGTGACCTTCGCCTCCGACGCCCCGACCCCCGCCGAAGGCGTCCTGCGCATCTTCTCGAACGACCCCGGCTCGGGCGCGACGGGCTACGAGGTCAACCTGGTGGCCAACAAGTCCGGCCCCTGCGTCCAGATCTCGCCACGCAACGTGCAGTTCGGCGGCAAGCTGGTCGGCTCGGTGGCCACCATCGACGTCGAAGTCACCAGCTGCGGGTCCGAGCCGCTGAGGATCACGTCCTTCGCCATCGACCCGGCGTCCTCCTCGGACTTCGGCGTCAACACCAGCAAGCTCCCCGTCGGCACGCCCGAGGGGGGGCCGACCGAGGCCGCGCCCCTGGTGGTGCCGGTCAACGAGAGCGTCGTCATCGGCGTCGACTTCGTCCCGGACGAGGTCAACCCCAAGGACGCCGACAACAAGCCCATCCCGGACACGGGGACGCTCCTCATCCAGTCGAACGCCTTCGAGTCGCTGGCGAAGATCCCGCTCAGCGGGGCCGGCGCGGAGAGCGAGTGCCCGGTGCCGGTCATCAAGGTCGCCGAGGGCGACGAGGTCATCCCGCAGACGGTCCTGCACCTCGACGGCCGGCAGAGCTATGCCGCTTTCGGCGGCATCGTCCAGTACCAGTGGTCCGTCGCGCAGCCCGACGGCAGCCAGTCGACGCTGGTCCCGTCGGTCACCGACCCGCAGCCGGTGTTCGAGGCCAACGTCGTGGGCGTGTACACGTTCAAGCTCGACGTCTGGGACGAGAGCAACACCAAGTCCTGCGAGTCCGCCGAGTACCAGGTCCTGGTGCAGCCCGATCAGGCCATCCACGTCGAGCTGACCTGGGTGACGCCCGGCGACGCCGACGAGACCGACACCGGCGAGGGCAAGGGCAGCGACATGGATCTGCACTTCGCGCATCCCAACGCGACGGGCCCCGATCTGGACGGCGACGGCGCGCCCGACCCCTGGTTCGACGAGCAGTGGGACGCCTTCTGGTACAACCCCAACCCCAACTGGGGCAGCTTCGACCCCAACGCCAACGACGACCCGTCGCTCGACCGCGACGACACCGACGGCGCCGGGCCCGAGAACCTGAACCTGGGCGTGCCCGAGGAGGTGGGCTACCGCGTCGCCGTGCACTACTGGGACGACCACGGCTTCGGCGACGCCCTCGCCTCGGTGCGCATCTACTCCTACGCGACCCTCATCTACGAGCGGCTGGACGTGCCGCTCAACGAGCGCGACCTGTGGTGCGTCGGCGAGGTGCTGTGGCCCGAGGCCGAGGTCGTCGACTGCGGCGACGTCGAGGGCGGGATCATCGTCCCCGACTACGTGAACCCGTTCTTCCTCCAGCCTTGAGGCGCATGCTGCATCGCAGCATGGGGGCGTGGGGTATCGCCGTCGCCGTCGCCGTCGCCGGATGCGCGACCGACGGCACGCCGCGCGAGCAGCGCTCGGCCGCCGACCGGCTGGCCGAGCTCGAGGCCCCGGCGTTGAAGCCGGTCGAGCCCGCGCCCCTCGGGGCGGCCGGCGTGGTCGTCATGCGCAACGCGGTCGTGTGGACCGCCGCGGGGCAGCGGCACGACCCCGGCTTCGTGGTGCTGCGCGGCGAGCGCATCGAGGCCGTCGGAGCGGGCGAGCCGCCGGCCGTGGCGGGGGCGCACGTCATCGACGTCGAGCGGCGCTTCGTGACGCCCGGCCTCATCGACACGCACTCGCACCTGGGCGTCTACCCGTCGCCGTCGGCCCGCGCCCACGCCGACGGCAACGAGATGACCAGCCCCAACACGGCGGACGTCTGGGCCGAGCACGGCTCGTGGCCTCAGGATCCCGGCTTTCAGCGGGCCCTCGCGGGAGGCGTCACCACGCTGCAGGTGCTGGAGGGGTCGGCCAACCTCATCGGCGGACGCGCGGTGACGCTGCGGACGGTCCCGGCCCGGGGCACGCGGGCGATGAAGTTCCCGGGGGCGCCGGTCGGCGTGAAGATGGCCTGCGGAGAGAACCCCAAGCGCGTGTACGGCGGCCGCAACCAAGCGCCGCAGACGCGCATGGCCAACGTCCGGGGGCAGCGGCAGGCCTTCTTGAAGGCCCAGAAGCTGGTGCGCGAGCTCGAGGCCGGCAAGACGCCGGAGCGCGATCTGGCCAGCGAGACGCTGGCGGGCCTTCTGACCGGACGCCTCGTCGCGCACGTCCACTGCTACCGCGCGGACGACATGCTGGCCTTCTTGGCCATCGCCGACGAGTTCGGCTTCCAGGTGCGCTCGTTCCACCACGCGCTCGAGGCCTACAAGATCGCGGACGTTTTGGCGGCGCGCGGCATCTCGGTGTCGACCTGGGCCGACTGGTGGGGCTCCAAGCTCGAGATGTTCGACGGCGTCCCCGACAACGCCGCCCTGGTGGCGGCGGCGGGCGGGCGGGCCATCATCCACTCGGACTCGTCCAGGGACATCCAGCGGCTCAACCAGGAGGCGGCCAAGGCCCTGGTCGCCGGCCAGCGCGCCGGGCTGCGCCTGACCGAAGAGGACGCGCTGCGCTGGGTCACAGCCAACCCGGCCTGGGCGCTGGGCATCGACGGGCAGACGGGCACGCTCGAGGCGGGCAAGCGCGCGGACGTGGTCGTCTGGGACGGGCACCCGCTGAGCGTGTACGGGCAGGCGCGCTGGGTCTTCGTCGACGGCGCGCTGAGGTACGACCGGACGCGGCCCGGCGCGCCCTGGAGCGACTTCGAGCTGGGGCAGGGCGCGCCGTGATGTTGCAGTGCGTCATGGCCGGGCTGATCGCCCTGCTGGGGGCCGTCGAGCCGCCGTGCACGGCATTGACCGGCGGACGTGTCTTCGCCGAGGGGCGGCTGCAAGAGGGGCTGACCGTCGTCATCGAGGGCGAGCGGGTAGCGGCGGTGGCCGCGGGCGCGGTGGCGCCGGCGCGGTGTCGGACGCTGGACGTGTCGGGCCAGGTGGTCACGCCGGGGCTCATCGATCCGTTCACCCGGTTGGGTGCGCTCGAGGTCCCGCTCGAGCCGGCGACGGTCGACCACGACGCTGGCGCCGCGGCCGGCCCGGTGAGGGCCGCCTTCCAGGTCGCCGACGCCTACAACCCGCGCTCGGTGCTCATCCCGGTCGCCCGCCGCGAGGGCGTGACCGCCGTGCTCACCCTCCCGGTCGGCGGCGTGGTCAGCGGACGGTCGGCCTTCGCCGAGCTGGACGGCGCGACGCAGCGGCAGGCCGTGCGGCGTTCCGTGACCGCTCTGCACGCGAGCATCGGTGGCGGCGACGGCTCGCGGGCCGCCTCCTGGGCGCTGCTGCGCCAGCTGTTCGAGGAGGCCGCGCTCTTCCAGCGGACGCGCGCCCAGTGGGAGCGCAACGCCAGCCGGCCCTTCGCCAACCACTGGCGTGACCTCGAGGCGGTCCAGGCCGCGCTCGCGCGCGAGGTCCCGCTGGTCGTGCAGGCCGACCGCGCCTCGGACATCGAGGCCGCGCTGGCGCTGGCGCGGGCCCACGACCTGCGGCTGGTCGTCGCCGGCGGCGCCGAGGCGTGGCTGCTGGCGGACGCCCTGGCCGAGCGGCGCGTCGGCGTCATCGTCGACCCGCTGCTCTATGGGCCCGGGAGCTTCGACCAGGTGCACGCGCGCGTGGACAACGCGGCCATGCTGCGGGCGCGGGGGGTGCCCGTGATGCTCAGCACCTTCGACGCGCACAACGTCCGGCGGCTGCGGCAGATCGCGGGGAACGCGGTGCGCGGCGGGCTGCCCTGGGAGGCGGCGCTCGAGGCCATCACCAGGACGCCGGCCGAGGTGTTCGGCTGGCCCGACCAGGGACGGCTGCAAGCCGGCGCGGTCGCGAACGTGGTCGTCTGGAGCGGCGACCCGCTGGAGCTGTCGACGCGGGCCGAGCGGGTGTTCGTCCGGGGGCGCGAGGTGTCGCTGGAGACACGCCAGACGAAGCTGCGCGACCGTTACCTGACGTTGCCGGGGACGCCGGCGCCGCCGCTGCCGCTGCCTTGAGCGTCAGGGCAGCTCGGGCGGGGGCTCGCCCAGCTCGTCACCCAGCTGCAGCAGGAAGGCGCGCATGAGATCGGCGCGGCGCTCGGCCTCGGCCCTGCCAGCGGCGGTGTTCATCGTGGCGGGCAGGCGCAGCAGCTTGGTGAAGAAGTGGTCGACCGAGAAGCGCCGGTCGTCGAGCGGGCGCTCGCGGGCCCAGGGGTCCTCGGTGTCGAAGTAGTGCGCGCCCATGCGGGTGCCGGTCGAGATGGTGCGGCAGATGCCGATGGCGCCGACGGCCTCGAGGCGGTCGGCGTCCTGCAGGGCCTTGCCCAGGGGCGTGCGCGGGGTGGCGCCGCGGGAGTAGCTGTGGTCGCGGATGGCCTCGCAGATGTCGGCGACCTCGTCGTCCTCGAAGCCGTGGCGGGCCAGCAGATCGCGGGCGGCGGCGGCGCACAGCTCGCTGGCGCGGGCGCGGTCGGGCGAGTCCTTGGGGACGTTGACGATGTCGTGCAGCAGGGCCGCCGCGATGGCGTGGCGCGGGTCGACGTCGGGCGCGCCGATGCGCAGGGTCCACAGGGCGACGCGCAGGACGTGCGCGAGGTCGTGGCCGGGGTCGTCGTCCATCAGCTGCCGGACGTCGTCGTACAGGGCCGACAGGGCCGGGTCGTGGGCGATGAGCGACAGGAGGGCGTGGCGGCTGTCCATGCGGGCACTCGCTAGGAGGCTGTAGTCAGGGCGAAGAGGAGCTGGGCGCCATAGTACAGCGGCAGGCCCCACAGGCGGTTGAGCAGCGTCGCATGGACGAAGCGCTCGCGGGCCACGGCGAGATCGGAGAGATAGAACGCGAAGGCGGCGACGAGCAGCCGCAGGTCCGGAGCGACCGCGAAGGTGGCGGTGGCGAGGGCGACCATGGCCGTAATGACGGCGATGTACAGGACGACCGGGGTGCGGAGGGCGCCGCGGACGTGCGCGAGCAGCCAGCGGCCGACCAGGGCGGCGACGAGCCCGAGGGCGGCCAGGGCGATGGCGACGACGGTGGGGTCTACGCCGCGCAGGACGAAGGCCCAGGCGTAGGCGACGTGGCCCAGGAGAAAGGCGACCAGGCCCGCGAGGAACCAGCGCTTGTCGCGTGAGATGAGGCAGACGTCGCCGACGAAGGACAGGGCCAGCGCGACGAGGACGACGCGGCCGTAGGGGGTCGCCATGGCGTCGACGGCGACGGCGGCGAGCAGGAAGCCCGTGGAGGCGACGACCTTGCTGGCCCCGGAAGCCGCGGGCAGGCCGCGCCACTGAAACAGCAACATCCCGAAGACGCCCAGCACGGTCATGGCCGCGCCGACGAGCAGCAGCGTGTTCATCGGTCACCCCATCCGCCGCCGCCCGGCGTGGCGACCCTGACACGGTCGCCCGGGGCGAGCGCCACGGAGGCGCCGTCCCAGGCCCGCCAGGCGCCCGCGGTGAAGACCTGGTCCTGGCCGGGTTGGCCGGGCGCGCCGCCGTCGAGCCCGGGCGCGCCGCGATCGCGTCGCGTGGCGAGCAGCGCGGCTGTGCCGGGGGCGAGGACCTCCAGCTCTCGCACGAGGCCGTCGCCGCCGGCGTGCCGGCCGTCTCCGCCGCTGCCGCGGCGGATGGCGAAGCCGCGGACGCGCAGGGGCAGACTGGCTTCGAGCACCTCTACGTCGGTGATGCGGGTGTTGGTCATGTGGACCTGGCGGCCGTCCGGTCCAGGGCCGGCGGGCGAGGCGCCGGTGCCGCCGCCCACCGTCTCGTAGAGCGACCAGCCTTGGCCGCCGAGGGTCAGGTTGTTCATGGTCCCCTGTGAGGCCGCGCGCGCGCCCGCGGCGGCGAAGAAGAGGTCGACCAGACGCTGCGAGGTCTCGACGTTGCCGCCAACGACGGCGGCGTCCGGCGGCGGGGCGACCAGGGAGGGGGAGGGCGCGACGAGGTCGACCCGGCGGAGGGCGCCCTCGTTGAGCGGGATGGGGCGGCCGACCAGGACGCGCAGGGCGTACAGGACGGCGGCGCGCAGCACGGCGGGCGGGGCGTTCAGGTTGCCCGGGTGCGGGCCGCCGGTGCCGGTGAGATCGACCCGCAGGCGGCCGTCCGAGACCGACAGGGCCAGGGCGAGCGGCAGGCCGGCCAGCGTGTCGTGGGCCCGGCCGGGGCGCAGCGTGGTCAGGACCTGGGCGACCGCCTCGTCGGCGACGTCGGCGAGGTGGGCCATCCAGGTGTCGAGGAGGTCCGGCGGGCCCAGGGCGGTCAGCAGGCGGGCGGCGTGGGCGTTCGCGGCGACCTGGGCCTCGAGGTCGGCCAGGACCAGGTCGGGCTGGCGGCAGCCGACCAGGGCGGCGGCGACCTCGGGGCGCAGGGCGCCTTGTCGCAGCAGGGGCAGGTGCCGGACGACGAAGCCTTCGTCGGCCAGGCGGCGGGAGTGCGGCGGCATCGAGCCGGGGGTGAGGCCGCCGACGTCGACGTGGTGGCCGCGCGAGGCGACGAACCAGCGCGAGTCGCCGGCGTGGACCGCGGTGACCACCGTCAGATCGGGCAGGTGCGAGCCGCCGGCGGCGGGATCGTTGGTCAGCCACGCCTGGCCGGCCGGCGGGTCGGGCAGGTGACGCAACAGATCGCGCACCGTCTCGCCCATCGCGCCCAGGTGGACGGGGATGTGCGGGGCGTTGGCGACCAGCTGGCCCGCGCCGTCGAAGACCGCGCACGAAAAGTCCAGGCGCTCGCGGATGTTCACCGAGCGGGCGAGGCGCTGCAGCGTGACGCCGGCCTCCTCGGCGACCGCCTGGAAGCGGTTGGCCCACAGCTCGACGGCGTACGGCGTTCGGTCGGTCGGCAGCTCGGGGGCGGGCGGGGCGGTCGCCTGGAGCCACAGCAGGCCCCGGTGGCGGCGCGCGGTCCAGCCGGGCGGCACCCAGACCGACGTGGTCCGCGTCGCCAGCAAGCGGGGCCCGGCGACCTGCGCGTCGGCCAGACCCCAGGGATCGTCGTCGACGGGCGGCAGCGGCGAAGCCGGACCGCGGACCCGCAGGCGGACGTTGACCAGCTCGACGGCCTGACCCGGGCGGTCGAAGCCGAAGCGGCGCCGGTGCTCGTCCGCGAAGGCGGCCAGGGCCGCGTCGGGGCCGGCCTCGGGGCCGACGAAGACCTCGACGGCGTGATCGGTCCCGGCGTGGCGCAGCTCCAGGCTGGGGCGGCGCTCGGGGAAGCCCTGCGCCGCCGTCGGCAGCTGCGCCTCGAGCTCGCGCCAGGCGGCCTGTGCCTCGGGCCAGGCCTGGGGCATCGGCCGCCAGACCGCGCGCACGCCGTGCTCCTCGGGCCGCGCCAGGGCCTGCCCCCACGCGCAGAGGACCGAGGCGCACGGATGCACGAGCACCGTGCGGACACCCAGGCGGGCCGCGACCTCGGCGGCGTGCTGGCCGGCGGCCCCGCCGTACGAGACCAGCGCGTGGTCGCGCACGTCGACGCCGCGCGCGGCGGCCAGCTGGCGCACGGCCTGGGCCATCGCTTCGCGGGCGATGGACAGGAACTCGGCGGCCTCGCCAGGCAGGGCGACGCGGGTCGGGTCCAGCGGCGGGTCGAAGGCGAGCGGGTCGACCAGCCCCTCGACGAGGGCCGCGTCGGTCAGGGTCGGCGGGCCGCCGCGTCCGTAGCACTGCGGCCCCGGGTTCGCGCCGGCGGACGCTGGGCCGACGCGCAGCCGCAGGCCGTCGCTGGTCAGGATCGACCCGCCTCCGGCCGCGATGGTGTCGACCTCGAGCATGGGGCGCCGCACCCGCACGCCGGCCACGCGGACGTCGCCCTCGCGCCGTGGCAGCTGGCCGACGTCGACCCGGCAGATGTCGGTCGAGGTGCCGCCCATGTCCAGCCCGATGGCCCGCTGGAAGCCCGCCTGCGCGGCGATGGCCTCGACGGCGAGGACCCCGCCGGCCGGCCCGGACAAGACCGCCTCGGGGGCGTGCAGCGCCGCGGCCGGCGCGTGGCTGCCGTCCGAGCGCATGGCGCGGGCGTCGGGCGCGATGCGGTCCCGCGTGAGCGCGGCCTTCAGCGCGGGCGTGATGGCGGCGTCGACCAGCGTGGTCTCGATGCGGGCGAGGTAGCCGACCTCGGGCGACGCCTCGTGGCCGAGGGCGACGTATGGGACCCCCAGCCGCCGCAGGTGATCGCCGGCAGCGCGCTCGTGGGAGGGGTCGGCGTAGCTGCCGACCAGCACCACGGCGGCGGCCTCGAAGCCGGCCACGGCCTCGGCGGTCAGGGGCGACAGGTCCAGCGCTTCGACCTCGGCGCCGTCGGGGGCGTGGCGGCCGCCGATCTCGATCGCCGCGGCGCACAGCGGCGCCGGCCAGCGCGCGTCCGGATCGAACAGGGCGGGGCGGGCCTGGTCGCCGATCCACGCGAGGTCCGCGAGCCCGCGCGAGGCGACCAGCAGGGTGCGGACGCCCTTGCCCTCGAGCAGGGCGTTGGTCGCCACGGTCGTCCCGAAGGTCAGCTCGCCCACCGCGAGCGCCCCCACCACGGCGGCGTCGGACGGCACCTTGCGCACCTCGACGCGGCCGTCGTCGTGCGCGATGACGACGTCGGTGAAGGTGCCTCCCCGGTCGACGAAGGTTCGGGCCATCGCGAGCGCCCCTTCGAAAGACGAAGGCCCCGGGAGCGCGCCCCCGAGGCCGTCGACGTGCCGTGAGGTCAGGGGCTCACTGACCGAAGGTCATGCGCCACTGCTCGTTCGAGCGGGGGTCGCGCAGGGTCAGCGTGCGCGGGTCCCACGCGATCTGGTAGCTCAGGACGCGGTCGTTGCCCTGGGCGTCCTTGAGGTACAGGTTGTTGCGCTGCAGCGTGTAGGTGCCCGTGGTCTTGGTGCTGGGGCACGGCGGCTGGCCACAGGGGCGGATGAGCTCCCAGGTGTAGCGGCCGTCGGCCTGCAGCGAGATGCGGCTGTTCGCCGCGCCCCACGAGCCGATGATGGCCTCGGAGTCCGGGGGCCGCTGGACTTGGGTCGGCCCGGGATCCGGCTGGACCGTCTCCTTGTCGCCGCAAGCGGCCGTCGACAGGGTCAGGCTGAGGGCGACGAGGCCCAGGACTCGAACGAGGCGCATCGGTTCCTCCCGGTAGGCAGGGGGCTGTGGAGCGTTCGACGCCGCGGCGCAGGACCTGCCCGCGGGGCCACTCTCCAGGGTAGGTTGCGTGGTCCGCGCGAACTTACGTGCTCGCGCGGCCAGCGTCAACGAGCGTCGTCGTGGCCGTTGGCGACCGGCGCGCGCGTCGCCTCAGCGCTTGGACCCCGAGTCCGGCAGGTGCACGAACATCGCGCGCACCGGGTCGGTGTCGTCGCCGTAGAGGTACGCGGGCCCCAGCGAGTTGCCTCGCAGCGAGGCGTCGACCTTGGTCAGCCCGTCCTCGAGCTGCGGGCCGCGGCGGTTCTTCCAGCCCGCGCGCTCGTTCTCCTGCTGCTGCGCCCACTGCGCCTGCAGCATGATGAGGTCCTGCAGCCGGTCGGGCAGCTGCGCCGCGAGCGCGTACAGGACCAGGCCGGCCACCTCGGCGTCGGCCGCCGCGCGGTGCGCGTTGGTCAGCTCGATGCCCAGGCGCGCGGCGACGGCGCCCAGGTTGGCCGCGCCCTGGCCGCGGTGCAGCTCGCGCGCGAAGACCAGCGGGTCGACGTACTGCGTGTCGACCCAGGTCAGGCCGGCCCGCTCGAGCTCCGCGCGGATGAAGGCGCGGTCGAAGGCCAGGTTGTAGGCGCAGAAGACGTGCCCGTCGAGCCGCCGGCGGACCTCGGACGCGATGGCGCCGAACGTCGGCGCGCCGACCAGCTCCTCGGGCTGGATGCCCGTGATGCGGACGGCGTCCTCGGGGACCTCGCGCTCGGGGTTGACCAGCGTGCTCCAGCGCTCGACGACCTGGCCGCCGCACATGTGGATGATCGCTATCTCGATGACGCGATCGACCGCCGGGTCGAGGCCCGTGGTCTCGACGTCCACCACGGCCAGCGGGCAGGCGTTCCAGAGATCGGTCAGCGAAAATCGCGCCGCGGACGGGGCGGTCGTGGCGGTCATGTCGTGGGGCTCCTCAGGTTTCGCCGTCGATGCGGATGGCGATCTGATACACGCGCCGCCGGCTCACGCCCAGCCTGTCGGCGATCTCCTGGGCCGCCTCCTTCTTGCGGACGCCGCCGCCGAGCAGCGGCAGCAGCGCCTGCGCGATGTCGCGGTCCGACACCTCGCCGTCGCTGGCCGCGCGGTGCACCAGCAGCACCGCCTCGCCCTTGAGCCCTTCGGTGATCTGACGGCTCAGCTCGCGCGCCGTGCCGCGGTACCAGGACTCGTGACGCTTGGTCAGCTCGCGCGCGACGACCGTCGGCGCGTCCGGCAACGCCTCGGCCACGTCCGCCAGGATGTCGGGCAGATCCCGGGCCGGACAGAAGAAGACGTGCGTCCCCACGGTCAGCGACGACAACAGGGACACGCGCTCGCCGGGCTTCTTCGGGGCGAAGCCGTGGAAGACGAAGCGGTCGGTGGGCAGCCCCGCGACCGACAGGGCGGTGGTGACCGCGCTGGCCCCGGGCACCGGCACGACCTCGAACCCCGCGGCCAGCGCCGCGGCGACCAGGCGCTGACCCGGATCCGAGATGGCGGGCGTGCCGGCGTCGGTGACCAGGGCCACCGAGCGCCCCTGTCGGAGCAGCTCGACGAGCCCCTCGGTGCTGGCCGCCTCGTTGTGCGCCTCGTGGCGCAGCAGCGGCGTCTCGATGCCGTACTGCTCGCACAGGACGCGGGTCACCCGCGTGTCCTCGCACGCGATGCGGTCCACCTCACGGAGGATCCGCACCGCGCGAAAGGTCATGTCCTCGAGGTTCCCGATGGGGGTCGCGACGACGTACAGCGCCCCCCCTGTGACCTGCCCGCCTATTCGAACATCTCCGAGTACTCGATCTGGATGCCCATGTACTGCCGCAGGCTCAGGTACTGGTCGCTCATCGCGTACATCACCAGATCCTTGAGCTTGTCGGCCTTCTTGAGCTTGGACGTGCCGGCGACCTCCTCGCGCAGCAGGTGCCCGGCCAGCTCGACGTCGTCACACACGAGCAGCGCCGCGTGGATGGCCGTCAGCTCGACCTGGCGATGCCACAGGCCGATGTGCGGCACCCGCCCGGACTGCTTCATCTCGGCGATGACCTGCGCGAGCTGCGTGCGGTTCTGCGGCGTGATGTCCTTGTCGAGCGCGGCGCGCGTCTCCCCGACCTGCTGCGCGATCTGCATCTTCAGCTCGTCGGGCATGTCCGCCTGCAGCTGCAGCTTGTAGCTCGGGTCGATGAGCGCCTCGGCCGCCATGAACATGATGTCGAGCTGCTCACGCTGGAACAGCGCCGCCATGATGTGCGTGTTGGTCAGGTACATCAGGCGCCGGGCGAGGTGGAACGCGAGGTCCTTTTCGCCCTTGCCCTGCAGCATGTCCGGCCCGATGGACAGGACCGGCGGCTGCGTGTCGAGGATCTCGATGCCCATGCGGGTCGAGCTGCGGTAGACCTCGGGCGGCTGCAGCCCGAGGATGCGGCAGACCGAGTTGATGACCGAGCAGATGAGCAGGCCCTCGCTCAGATCGATGCGGTCCTTCTTCTTGAGCCCGTGCTCCTTGAGCTGCTTGAGCGGCAGGCTCTTGTACAGGGACGCGTAGAGGATCGCGAAGACCTGCCCGAGGTACGGGTCCTCCTGCTGGCTGGCGACCAGCTGCGACATCGCCGTGGCGTCGACGATGCGGTTGGTCTCGGCCACCGCGGCCGACTGATGGTCGCGGTAGAACCGCTCCTCGTCCGGCTCGGCCCGGTTGAGCGCCACCAGCAGCCCGGCCATGACCCACGCCTTGTCGTAGGCCTTCATCCGCTTATAGAGCTCGACCAGCTTGTGGTAGCTGTCGAAGCGGTCCGGGTGCTGCCGGATGAGGTAGCGGTGCTCCTCGACGGCCTTGTCCAGCTGGTCCGGCGTCGACTCGTACAGCCCCGCCAGGATCTCGTGGATGGCCTCGTCGTCCGGCTTGATCTTCCGCGCCAGCTCGAACGCGCTGATGGCGTAGTCCGTGCGCTTGAGGCGCGAGCGGTAGATCTCGCCCAGGTTGCGGTAGAGCATGAAGTTCACCGCGCCGTACTTGGGCCAGCTGGCGCCCGCCTTCTGCACGCGCTGCAGCATGCGGCGGTAGTTCTGCTCGAGCGGCTTCCACTCCTTGGCGTGCGTCAGCAGCTCGTCGATGGCGCGGAACGCCTCGAGCTTCTCGATGTTGTAGTCCAGCGTCAGGTTCAAGTACTTGATGGCCGACTCGCGGTCACCGACCTCGTCGCGGTAGGTGACGGCCGCCGTGTAGGCCCAGGTGGACTTGCGCCCGGCGTCCTCCTCGATCTCGATGATCTTGTTGATCCACCGGATCGCCTCGTCGAAGTTGCGCCGCTCGATGTGCACCTGCACCAGCTGCATCAGCGGCGCCTTCGAGAAGTTCCCGTAGCCGACGGCCTTCTGGTAGGCCTCGACGGCCTTGTCCGGCTGGCGCAGGTTGTCGCGGAAGATGTCGGCGATCTTCAGCTGGATGTTGAACTTCGCGAGCGGCTCGGACTTGAGCGCCAGCAGCTGCTGCATGTAGCTGATGGCCCCCGCCCAGTCGCCGTGCGCCTCGAGCACCTCGACGATGCGCTCGATGGCGCCCGCGTTGTTCGGCTGGTGCTGGATGACCCGCGACAGGTACGTCTGCGCCACCGAGATGCGGCCCAGCTTCAGCGCGCTCTCGCCGAGGTTCAGGTACAGCAGGACGAAGTCCTCGTCGCTGAGCTCGGACCCGTAGGTGTCGATGACCTGCTGGTAGTAGCGCAGCGCCTCGGAGTAGTTCTGCTTCTTGAAGTGCAGCCGGGCGAGGCCCCGCAGCGTCTCCTTGTCGGGGCTCGCGTGCTCCACCGCGGCCGAGTACTCGTCGAGCGCGCGGTCGTCGTCGTAGACGGCCTCGGCGCACTGGCCCAGGCGCTTGTGCACCTGCGCCAGCCGCTCGCGGTCGCCGCGCGCGTCGAGCTTGTCGACCAGCACGTCGAGCAGCGGCATCGCCTTGGTCCAGTTCCGCGTCGCCATGTAGTGGTCGGCGAGCGGCCACAGCGTCTCCTCGGACTCCGGGTTGGCCTGGACCGACAGCTCGAGGTGCTCGAGGGCGCGGCCCTCGTCGTGCAGCTTGTCGCGGAACAGCGACGCCAGCTCGACGTGCACGTCGGCGCGCGCGACGTCGTCCTGCGCGTGCTGCAGCTTGTGCTCGAGGGTCTCGAGCACCAGATCGAAGCGCTCCTCGTAGCTGTACAGATCGATGAGCGCCTGCACCGGCTGCGGGTGTCCCGGCCACTCGGCCAGCGCCTGCTTGTAGTGCTCGGCCGCCCCGAAGGCGTCGTTCAGCTCGTCGCGCCGGACCGAGCCCTGCTCGCAGTGCAGCGCGAGCCGCTCCTCGTGGCCCGACTCCACCGCCAGCGTGCGGTCGAGCGTCCCGATGAGCTGCTCCCACAGCCCCTGCTCGCGGTACAGATCCCGCAGCGCGTCCAGCGCCGGCCGGTGCCCGGGCGCCTCGCTCAGCGCGCGCTCGTAGCTGCCGATGGCGCTGTCCAGATCGCCGATCTGGTCGCGGTAGACCGCCGCCATCGCCATCAGCGCCTGCGCCCGCTCCTCGGCGGTCTGCGCCACGCCGCGCTTCTTCTCGTACAGGTCGACCAGATCGTCCCAGCGCGACGTCTCGGCGAAGATGCGCTCCAAGGCCTCGATGGCCTCGGCGTCGTCCGGCACGATGTACAGGATGCGCTGGAAGGCCTCGGCCGCCTGCTCGGCGTCCTTGAACACCTCCTGCTGCAGCAGGGCGATGTTGCGGCACGCCTCGACGCGCTGCTCGTCGTTGGTCGCCGCGCCGTAGCTGCGCTCGAAGACGTCGACCAGCTTCGCCCAGTCGTTGCGCTCGCCGTAGATGCCCTGCAGCGCCTCGATGGCCACCGCGTTGTTCGGGTCGACCGCCAGGACATCCTCGTAGACGCCGATGGCCTCGTCGATCTCGCCCAGGTTGCCTTCGAGGATCTGCGCGACGCGCAGCTTCAGCTCGCTCTCGCGCTGCGGCTCGACCCGCGAGACCCGCTCGAGGACGTCGATGAGCGCGCGCCAGTCGCCGCGCTCGGTGTGCAGCCGCTCGAGCGCGCCGAGCGCCTCGCGGTTGCTCTCGTCGACCTCGCAGATGGCCTCGTACGCGCCGACGGCCCGCTCACGGTCGCCGATGTTGTGCTCGAAGACCTCGGCCGCGCTCGACAGCAGGACCACCTTCTCCTGGTAGTCCATCGTCACGTAGCTGAGGCGCTGCAGCACGTCGACGAGCTTCTCGAACTGCTCCAGATCGATGTTCAGGTCGACCAGCGCGCGCAGCGCAGGCTCGCTGTCCTCGGCGTGCTCGAGCACGCGCTCGAAGTAGGCCGCGGCGCTCGCCGGGTCCTGCAGCTTGTCGCGCTGCACGTAGGCGGCCTTCAGCATCGCGTCGAGGGCCGCGTCCGGATCGAGGTGCTCGATGACCCGGTCGTAGATGGCCAGCATCTCGGGCCACAGGCCCGTCAGCTCGGCCAGCCGCGCCAGCTCGCTCAGGACGTGCGGCTCCTCGGGCGCCTCGTCGATGGCCGACTCGAGGACCATGAACGCCCCGTCGGCCTGGCCGAGCTTGTGCTCGTAGAGGCCGGCCAGCCGCTGGAGGTTCATCAGGCGATCTTCCATGTCGCCCAGATGCGCGTTGCGGCTCGTCAGCAGCTGCGCCAGATCCGCCCACTGCTCGAAGGCCTCGTAGATCGCCTCGAGCCGCTGGCTCGCCTCGACGTTGTCGGGGGCGTGCGTCAGGATCTCGACGTAGGTCCCGGCGGCGGCCGCCTGGTCCTGCAGGCGCTCCTCCTGGATGGACGCCATGTGCAGCCAGGTCTCGATCTGCTGCGCCGCGTCCTCGGTGTAGCCCAGCTTCACCCGGTACAGCTCGACCAGATCCGCCCAGCGCTCCTCGGACTCGTACAGGTTCTCGAGGTTCTCGATGGCGTCGGGCGCCCCGGGGGCCAGCTCCAGCACCGCCCGCCACGCGTCGATGCCCGCGGGCCGGTCGCCCAGCGGCTCGGTCCGCAGCTCGGCCAGCTCGCGCCACAGCGCGACCTGCGCCTCGACGTCGTAGTGGCCGCTCTCGAGCCGCGCCTCGATGCACCCGGCCAGCGCCTCGTGCGCGTAGTTGTCGCGGTAGATGACGTGCAGCGCCTCGAGGGTCTCGGCGTCGAACGCGTCCTCGGCCCGCGCCTTCTCCCAGTACATCTGCGCCTGCAGCCCGTCCTCGAGCTGCTGCTGCCAGGTGCGGCCGATGCGCTTGAACAGATCCAGCCGCCGCGCGGCGTCGCCCTGGCCCATCGCCAGCTCGCGCTCGTACGCCTCGACCAGCCCGTTCCAGTCCTCCTGGCCCTCGCGCAGCCGCTGCAGCTGCTGGACGGCCTCGAAGCTCTGCGGCGTGACCGCGAGCACGTCCTCCCACAGGTTGATGGCGTCCTCGACCTTGCCGAGGCACACCTCGGCGATCTCGGCCATGTCCGCCATGTAGCCGGCGCGCTCGGCGTCGTCGCCCGTCGTCTCCGACAGCTGCTGGAGGATCTCGAACAGGGCGGGCCAGTTCTCGTCCTCGTGGTACATCGTGCGCAGCGCCTGCAGCGCCTCGCCGTGCGTGTCGTTGATGTCGAGCACGCGCTTCCAGGCGTCGATGGCGTCCTCGCGGCGCCCCAGGCGGTCGCGGTACAGCTCGGCGAGCCGCACCAGCAGCTTCATGCGCTCGTCGTCGAACTCGGCGACGTCGGCCTCGCGGGCCAGCACGCCCTCGAGATCCTCCCAGCGCTCGGCGGCGACGTAGATGCGGTCCAGCGCCTGCAGCGCCGGGAAGTTCTCGCCGTCCTGGCCCAGGATGAGCAGGTAGACGCGCTCGGCCTCGGCGATGTCACCCAGGCGATCGCGCGTGATGGCGGCCGCGCGGCCCCACAGCTCGACCCGGCGCTCGTCGTCCTGCACGGCGTCGGCGCCGTCCATCAGGATGACCTTCACCTCGTCCCAGCGGTCGGTCTCCTCGGCGAGCGTGCGCAGCTGGACCAGCAGGCCCTCGTCCTCGGGGTCGAGGCGGAAGGCGTGGCCGAACCAGGCGATGGCCTCGGGCTTGCTGCCCAGGCGCTCGAGGTTCAGCTCGGCCAGCTGCCGCATGATCTGCAGGCGGTCGAGCGGGTCCTCGAGGACCTCGAGCTTGAGCTCGAGCAGCCCGTGCAGCTCCTCCCAGGCCCCGCGGCCCGTGTAGATGGGCTCCAGGCGCTCGGCGATGTCCAGGCGGTGGACGCCCGCCACGTACAGGCGCTGCAGCTCGGCGATCGCGTCCTCGGACTGCTCGTCGAGGTACAGGACCTCCATGTAGGCGTCGAAGGCCCCGTCGGTGTCCTCGAGGCAGGCCTCGCAGACCTGCGCGAGCTTGAAGAGGAAGCCCATCTTCTCGGCGGGCTCGGTCTGCGTCTCGATCTGCTGGCGCAGCACCTCGACCAGCGGCTCGTACTGGCCCTGGGCCTCGTACAGGGCGTGCAGCCGCGCCAGGACCTCCTGGTGATCCGGGTAGTCCTCGAAGATCTTCTTGTAGACGTCGGTCGCGCGCGCCGCGTCCTGGACGCGGTCCATCAGCAGCGCGCCGGTCTTGAGGCGCAGCCGCTGCGCGAGCAGCTCGTCGTCGGTGTCCTCGGCGCCGGCCGCGTACAGCGCGACCAGGGCCTCGATCATCTCGTGCTCGTCGGCCAGCCGCTCGAGCTCGGCCACCGTCGTCGGGTGCTGCCGGTCCAGCTCGAAGGCGCGCGCCTGCGCCTCGAAGGCCCGCGTCGCGTCGAACAGGCGCTTTTCGGCCAGCTGCGCCATCTGGTGCAGCGTCTCGACCTTGCGGAACGGGTCGTCCGACTGGTGCGCCGCGATGATCTCGTACTGCTGCCACAGCGGCTCGAAGGCGTTCATCTCGGCCAGGACCGGGCGCAGCACCTCGAAGGCGGCCTCGCGCTCGTCGCGGCTCTCGATGATGGCCTCGAGCGACGCGATGGCGCCCTCGTGGCCGGGCACGCGGCCCAGCAGCTCGCCGTAGGCGGCGATGGCCTGGCGCGGATCGCCCAGGCGCTCGTCGTCCTCGAACAGCTTGGCGACGCGGAACTGCGCCTCGGCCCAGCCGGCCTCGTCGAGCAGCGCCTGCATCTTCTGCAGGACGTCCAGCAGGTTGAACCAGTCCTCCTGCCGCGTGTACAGCCCGTCCAGCTCGTGCAGGGCGCCCAGCTCGGCCGGATCCCACTCGAGGATCATCCGCCAGGTCATGACGGCGTCGTCGAGGCTCTCCTGCTTGCCGGCCTGCACGTGGCCCATGAGCGACGCGTAGTACTTGCGCGTGTCGAGGTCGGCCGCCCGCTCGATCTTCTGGCGGTATACGCCGATGAGCTGCTCCCAGTCCTCGACCCGCTCGTACAGCCCCTCGAGGGCCTCGAGGGCCAGATCGCCCGTCGTGTCGAGGTTATGCAGCGTCTCGTAGATCTCGATGGCGCTCTCGGGCGCGTCGAGCACGGTCGCGCTCAGCTCGCCGGCCTCGGCGTACAGGGCCTGCTTGTCGGCCATGTCGCCGACCATCGGCGCCTTGACCAGCAGCATCTCGACCAGCTTGTCCGAGCGCTCGAGCTGGCGGTACAGCGCGACGAGGGCCTCGATGGCCGGCATGTCGCCCGGATCGAGCTCGAGGATGGCGCGCAGGTGCGCCTCGGCGCCCTCGACGTCGTGCGTCGTGTCGCGGCACAGGCTGGCGATGGTGCGGTGCGTCTCTCGGCGCCGGTAGTCGTCGTCGATGTCGTCGACCAGCCCCTTGAGCGACAGCACCAGCTCGCCGTGGTTGCCCAGCACGTCGGCGAGGCGCAGCAGGTGCGACAGCGTCCCCTCGCTGGCCGGATCGAGCGCGGCGGCCGCCAGGTAGTGCTCGAAGGCGGCGTCGGGGCGCTCGCCCATCGCCTCGTACAGATCGGCGATCTTGTAGCGCCAGTCGACCTTCTCGAAGACGTCGTCCGAGGCGGCCTCGCGGACCGTGTAGACGTCGATGAGCTTCACCCAGTCGCCGACGCGGTCGTAGTAGGGCTGCAGGATGGGCGCGATGGCCGGGGCGTGCTCGGGCGCCTCGAACAGGCGCTCCAGGGCCTCGACCGTGCCCATGTGCTCGGGCTCGAGGGTCAGGTTCTCGGCGTAGAGCGAGATGGCCGTCGCCACGTCCTCGAGCACGGTCTCGTGCAGGCTGGCGAGGCGCGTCTGGTAGACCACGTGCCGCGGCACGTCGCCGCGGACCAGGTTGATGGCGTCCTCGAGGATCTGCGCCAGCTCGGTCCACTGCTCGGTCGCCGTGTACAGCTCGTCGAGCCGCAGCAGGGCGTCCATGTTGCCGGGGACCAGGTCCAGCGCCTCGCGCGCCGCGACCACGGCCTCGTCGTGCTTGCCAAGCCCGTCGCGCAGCAGATCGCTGGTCCGGAACAGGTACTGCAGCTTCTGCTCGACGTCCTGGCTCAGCTCGATCTTGCGGCGGTAGATGTCGAGCAGATCCTCGGAGCGGTCGAGCGCCGCGTAGATGCCCTCGAGCGCGTCGATGGCCTCCTTGTGCTCGGGCTCCTCGTCGAGGACCTTGTGGTAGAACTGCCGCGCGTGCTCGAGGTCCTGCTCGCGGCGGTGGTAGGCGCGCGCCACCTCGAGCTTGATCGCCAGGCGCGCCAGCGGGTCGCCCGCCTCCTCGGCGTGCTCGGCGTACAGCGCGATGAGGGCCGGCCAGCGCTCGAGCTGCGCGGTCAGGCGCTGGAACTCGCCGCGCACGTCGGCGCGGTGCGGCTCGTGGGCGAACCAGCGGCCGTAGGTGCGCCAGGCGAGATCCAGGTCGTCCAGCGAGCTCTTGTACAGATCGGCCAGGCGCTCGAGCAGCGAGACCTGCTCGTAGACGTCCTCGTCGGCCGCCGCGGCCAGCAGCTGGATCTCGAAGACCTCGGCCAGGCGCGCCCACTCGGCGCGGTCGCGGTAGACCGGCTCGAGGATGCGGGTGATGCGCAGGCGCTCGTCCTCGTCGGCGAGCAGCTCTTCCAGGCGCGCGACCGACTCGAGGTGCTGCGCGTCGTGACGCAGCGCCGCCTCGTAGTGATCGACCGCGACGCGCACGCCCTCGGCGTCGGGCTGCACGCCGTAGGCCAGCATGCCCAGCTCGCACTCGAGGTCGGCCAGGACCACGGCGTGCGCGCCCTGGGCGGCCAGGATGTCGCGCTTGCGCTCGAGGACCTCGCGCAGCGGCGCCCACCGCTGCTGCTCGAGCTGGATGGCGATGAGCGCGTCGTGGACCCGCGTCTCGTCCGGGAAGTCGTCCAGCATCTCCCGGTAGATGGCCTCGGCCTCCTCGGCCTGCCCCAGCGCCTCGCGCCAGACCGCCGCCAGCTGGAACAGCGTCTCCTTGCGCTCGTCGCCGCCCTGCGCGATGCGCAGCTGCTTGTCGTAGACGACGATCAGCTGGTCCCACGCGCCCAGGTCCCGGTACAGCCCCTCGAGCGCGGCCAGCGCGGCCCGGTTGCCGTCGTCGAGCTCGACGACGCGGTTGAAGAAGGTCAGCGCCGTCTCGGCGAGGCCCACGTGGTCGCGGTAGACGTGGCCGATCTCCAGCAGGACGCCGACCTTGTGGCCCTCGTCCTCGATGAGGTCGACCGTCTCCTGCAGGACCATCACGTAGCTGTCCCAGTTGCCCGACGCCTCGGCGAGGCGGCGCAGCTCGGGGTGCAGCGACACGGCGTTCGGCGACTCCTGGACCGCCTGCACGTAGGCGAAGAAGGCCGAGTCGACGTCCGAGAGGTGCTGCTCCTGGACCTCGGCCAGCGCGAGCAGGAGCTGCTGGCGCTCGGCGCGGTCCTCGGTCGCCTCGAGCACGATGTCGTAGACGTTGGGCAGCTCGGCCCACGACCCGACCTCGCGGTAGATCGGCACCATCATGCGCGCGGCGCCCGCGTGGCGCGGCTCGATCTCGAGCACGGACTCGAGGTTCTTGACGGCGCGGCGCGTGTCGCCCAGCTCGTCTTGCCACACCGCCGCCGCCTTGAAGAGCAGCGTCGTCGTCTCGGCCGGATCCTCGAGGCTCTTGGCCTGCGACTCGAGCGTGCGGACCCAGTCCTGCGCCGAGGCGTAGGTCCGGAAGAACCACTCGAGGTTGTCCCAGTCGCGCTCGGCCGTGTACTTCTTCTTGAGTTCGGCCTGCGCCTTGCGGTGCTCGGCGTCGAGCTCGAGCACGCGGCGCCAGACCTCGGCGGCGCGCGCGTCGTCCTCGAGGCGCGACGAGTAGACCTGGCCCAGCTTCTCGAGCAGCGCCACCTTGTCGGGGGCGAAGTCGCTCAGCTCGGCGCGGCGGTCGAGGATGCGGGCGAGGTCCTCGAAGCTCTTCTCGCGCTCGTAGAGCGTCTCGAGCTCACCCAGGGCCTCGGCGTGGTCGGGGTCGATGGTGAGGACCCGCTCCCACAGCGCGATGGGCGTCTGCGGCTTGCGGATGCGCTCGGAGGCCAGCTTGGCCAGCTTGATGTAGGCCGCGTCGCGATCGGCGCCCTCGGGCAGCAGGCCGACCTCGCGCTCGGCGACGACGATGTAGCTGTCCCAGTCGTGCCGGCTCTCGTAGATCTCTTTGAGGACGTCGATGCCCTTGCGGTTGGTCGGATCGATCTCGAGGATGGCCTCGTAGCTCTTGATGGCCTCGCTCGAGTTGTTGAACTTGTCGAGCATGATGGTGGCGACGCGCTCGTGCAGCGCGATCACCTGCGCCGTTTCGGCCTCGTGCTCGATCTTCTGCTTGAGCACCTTGACCAGATCCGGCCACCGCTTCATCTCGTCGTACTCGGCGGCGAGCGCGTCGAGCGCCTGCGTGTTGCCGGGCTCGAGCTCGAGGATCGCCTGCCAGGACCCGACCACCTTCGACGCCGCGTTGAGGTGCGTCTTGAAGATGTCGATCATCTCGAGGTGCAGCGCGATGGCCTCGCTCACCTGATCCGCGCCGAGGCGGCCCAGGTTGTTCTTGAGCAGATCCACCATCGCGTGCCACTTGCCGACCTCGGCGAACAGGCGCCGCAGCGCGCCCTCGGCCTCGAGATCGTTCGGGTCCGCGGTGTACACGGCCTGCCAGAAGCCGACCGCCTTGTCCGGCTTGCCCCGCTCCTCGGCGAGGCGGGCGAGGACGCGCTTGCACTCGACCGGGTCCTCGATGCCGCCCATCTGCGGCTCGCTCAGGAACTGCTCGAGGCGCCGCCAGTTGTCCTGCTCGACGTAGAAGTCGATGTAGAACTCGCGCAGCAGCGACGGATCGCTGGGCGCGCTCTTCATCTTGCGGAACATCATCTCGGCCTTCTGGGCCGAGTCGAACGCCTTCCACAGCAGCAGGCCGTTCTGGTAGTGCAGGTAGGACGCGACGTCGTCGTCCTTGGCCGTGCGCGCCTGCTGCGCCAGGATCTGGAACAGGCGGCTGGCCTCGCCCTCGGGCGCCCACTCGGGCAGCGAGGCGTAGAGGCTCCCCAGGGTGCCCTGGTCGTTCTCCGTGACCAGGTGTTTCACCAACGCTTCGAAAGCCTTGTGATCCGTAGGGTTGGCTTTGAAGGCTTCGAAGAGCTCGGTAGTGCTCATGTATCCCCTCGACGACCCGCGATGCGACGAACGACCCGAGACTGGTCAGCCCGGAAGGTCGCTAAGTCACTCGGAAAAGCGGCCCTTCCGGGGGCAGTCCGGGTCATAGCACAGCCCTGACGGGATTCCAACCGCACCCCCGGTTACGACGGCTTGCAAAGGTCGTAACCGGAAGGATACGCGGCGCGCCCCGTCGGCCCGGATCAGGGTAGGCCCAGCAGATCCCGCACCGCGTCGTGGAACCAGGGCCGGAAGGCCTTGATCCCGACCTCGCTCCCCGGGCCGCGATCGACGCGGTTGGTCAGCAGGACCACGACCAGCCGGTGGCGGCGGTCGATCCAGACGCTGGTCCCCGTGAAGCCCAGGTGGCCGATCGCGTCCAGCGGCACGCGGGTGCCGGCCGAGCTGGCGCCGGGCGAGGGCAGCGTCCAGCCGAGGACCCACGGCGCGTCGTGCGGGCGCGCGGCGGGATCCCAGAAGGCGCGCAAGGTGGCGCCGAGCGGGTCGCCGGGCGTCTCGGTGCGGCGCTCGAGATCGAGCGCCCAGGCGCCCACGGCCTCGGCCGTCGCGAACAGGCCGGCGTGCCCGGCGACGCCGCCCAGCGCCCAGGCGTTGAGATCGTTGACCTCGCCGAACAGCCGCCGGCCGCGCCGTGGACACACGCCGGTCGGCGCGTAGCGGGCCGGATCCGCGGGCGGCGCGACCCCGCCGAAGTGACCGCGAAAGCCCACGCGATCGCGAACCAGCGCGGGCAGCGGGCGGCCCAGGGCGCGCTCGAGGTGCCAGCCGAGCAGGATGTAACCGAGATCGCTGTAGACGACGCCGCGGGACGGGTCGGCCTGCCGGGCAAGGGCCGAGACGCGGGCCTCGATGACGGACCGCGTCTCGGGGGCGCCGGGCGTCCAGGCGCCGAACGTGGCGTCGAGGTGGGCGGGCAGGTCGTCGAGGGCGGGCAGGCCGGAGGTGTGGCCCAGCAGCGCGCGCACCGTCAGGCCGGCCCCGGACGGGTGGGCGCAGGGGGCGTCCAGGTCGAGCGCGCCCTCGCTGGCGAGCTGGGCGACGAGCGTGCCGACGGCGACGGGCTTGGTCAGCGACGCCAGATCGAACCAGGTCTCCGGGTGGGCGGCCCCGGCGGCGGCCACGGCGCGCGGGGTCCCAGCCTGGGCCACGAAGGCCGAGGCGGCGGGGAAGGCGCCGTCGGCCACGCCCCGGGCGAGCAGGGCGGCCAGCTCGCGGGACAGGGGCGCGTCGTGCGCGGGCGGCGTCGTCACGCGGGGGCGCCTGCGGGCTCGAAGGACAGCCGCGCCGGGCCGCCGTCGGCCGGGACCTCGAGCACGCCGCGCAGGTGGCTGCCGCGGCCGAAGGGCAGGGGGGCGTTGGCCGAGTCGTGGGTCACGGGGGCGCCGGCGGCCACCGGGATGCCCAGGCGGGGCGCGAGGTCGGCGAAGAACGCGTCGATCAGGACGCGCTGGTCGTCCGAGACGGCCGTGAAGCCGCCCAGGACCAGGCCGGCGGCTTCCTCGAGCCCGCCCGACAGGCGGAGCTGGGTGAAGAGGCGATCGATCTTGTAGACCGGCTCGCCCGTGTCCTCGAGGACGACGATGCGGCCCCGGAGATCGGCGGCGAAGGGCGTGCCGACCAGCGAGCTGACGACGCAGAGGTTGCCGCCGGCCAGGGCGCCCGTCGCGCGGCCGGGGGCGAGGGGGCGCAGGCCCTCGAGGGGTGCGACGTGGCCGGCGTGCCAGGCGGCGCGCACGCGGGCGAGGCTGGTCGTGTCCAGGCGCGAGAACTGGCTGAGCGGGGGCCCGTGCCAGGCGGGCCAGCCGAGGCGGTCCCAGGCGGCCAGCAGGGCCGTGCCATCGCTGAAGCCCCACAGCGGTGCGGGCGGCGAGGCGGCGAGGCGTTCGCCCAGCGTCTCGAGGGTGCGCACGGCGCCGTAGCCGCCGCGGACCATCCAGAGGGCGGCGGGTTGCTCGGCGAGCGCGGCGAGGAGCTCGTCGGCGCGCCGGGCGTCGGAGCCGGCCAGGTAGTCGCCGGTCGCCAGGACGCCGGCGGCGTCGCCCGGCGCGTGCTCGTCGCCGTCCCAGGCGAGCGGGATGCCCAGGGCCTGCATGGCCGCGAGGCCCTCGTCGAAGGTGACCCGCTTGATCGGGCCGCTGGGCGCGACGAGGCGGGCGAGGGCGCGCGCGGCCGGCGCGTCCTCCCGCGCGTCATCGGGCGGCGGCGTGGACGGCGGCGCCGCCAAGGTCAGCGGCCCCCGGAGACGAGGCGCAGGCCGGGCTTGCGGGCGCGTTCGGTGGCCTGGGCGGCCTCGGCGGCCTGCTTGGGCTGCGACTCCTTGAGGAAGTCGGCGCCGTCGCCCATGCGCGACAGGCCGACGTCCATGCCGTAGGCGGCGAAGATCTTGCGCAGCGTCTCGTAGTGCTTCTCGAGCGAGGCGCGCACCGACTCGTAGCCGTGCTGGGCGGCCTCCTGCCGGCGCCAGAAGGCGACCGGGTTCATCGCGAAGAAGCGCGAGTCGGTCTCGGTCGGCTCGATGAGGATGACGTCGCCGCGGAAGCTGTCGTCGAGGCGCAGCTTCTCGATGCCCAGGCGCAGTCGACTGTGCAGCAGCGTGCGGAAGGCCTGGTTGATGATGGCCCACATGCCCAGATCCGCGATGGACCGCCGGTCGCTGGAGGTCAGGCGGTGGCGGTAGTTCACGAACGGGCGGAAGGGGTTGTAGCAGACGACGAGATCGGCGCCGTGGCGCACCGCCGTCGAGATGTTGGCGGTCTTGCGGACGGCGGCGTCGAGGTAGTCCTGCTCGCGGCCGGCCGGGCCCACGCGGGCCGGCTTGAAGAAGCCCGGGATGGCGGTGGAGGCCTGCACGGCCTCGCTGATGGTGACCGAGGTGTCCTCGTCGTGGCCGAAGACGACGCCCTGGGCCGTGTTGAGGTTGGTCGCGCCGATGTAGAGGCTCTTGCCCGTCTGCAGCTTGAGCTGGCGGAAGTTGTTGGGCAGCTCGTTGCGCTCGAGGTTGTGGCGGATGTAGCGCTCGATGCGCGCGTTGTCGAACAGGCCCGAGGGCAGGTAGCCGCCGCGCTGGCCCCAGGGGCGCTCGAGCAGCTCCGCGACGAAGGGCTCGAGCAGGGCCTCGGCCAGCTCGAGCGAGGGCTCGTCCAGAAAGCGCCGGGCGCGGCGGCGGAGATCCCGCTGGTGGCGGGGCAGCAGCTGCAGGCACTTGTAGCCCAGGCGCGGGCCGTAGGTGACGAGATCGTGGGCCAGGTTGGTCGGCCGGGTGACGAACTCGCGCCAGTTGGGCAGGTAGAAGTCGACCGGCTTGAACATGGTCAGGCGCCCGGTCGAGCCGCGGATGGCGGCGACGAGCTCCTCGGCGGCGAAGCCGGCCGACAGGGGCGCGGCGAGGAAGGCCCCCGCCGAGATGCCCATGTACATGTCGAAGTCGGTGACCTTGAACTGCGAGAAGAACCGGTCGAGGGCGAGCAGGCCGCCCACCTTGAACGCGCCGCCCGAGATGGCGCCGCCGGCGAGCACGAGGGCGCGGCGGGCGTTGGGTCGCGGGCGCGACAGGTCCGACTTCTGGACGATGGTGATGCCCAAGCAGGCCTCCGTGACGCGGTCAGGCGCCTGATAGTCTAGGGGCCCTCGCGGCCGCGCGGCAAGAAGCCCGCCGCGCGACCGGCGTCGTGGCCCAGGGGTACAGCCGCGCCGAGCGCGTCCGCATTCCCGGCGGGCGCTCAGCGTCGCTTGGCTTCGCGCAGCGGCCGATCGGGGTCGAGGTCCAGCAGGTGACAGGCGATGTCCGTCACGAGGGCCAGGATCTCGACGCGCGCCGCCTCGACGGAGGCCGCGCCGAGCATGATCCGGTTGTCCTCGGGGCGGTTGGTCACGAAGCGCGTGACGAGGTGCACCAGCGCGACCACGGCCCGCCGGACGGCCGGGACCGGCCGATCGATGGTGCGCGCGATGAGGTGCGCCAGCATGTCGGTGGTCGGGCCGACGCGACGCTCGCGCAGCTTCCAGTCGAGGCCGCCGCCCTCCATGATGCCGCGGATGAGGACGCGCACCGCGTCCCGGTGCACCTCGGCGAAGGCGAAGATCGCCTCGACGATCACCGCGGGCGGGGCGCCGAGGTCGAGCTCGCGGGCGAGGCGCGACACGTCGCCGTAGATCCGGTCGACGACCGCGTCGTACAGGCCCTGCTTGTCGCCGAAGTGATAGCTCAGCGCGGCTGGCGTGACGCCGGCGCGTGTGGCAATCTGATGCAGCGAGCCCCCGCTGTAGCCGGCGTCCGCGAAGACGGTCGTCGCCGCCTCCAGCGCCGCCTCGCGCGTCGCCTCGCGCGTCCTGCCCTTGATGCGTGCCATGGTCACCCCCCTCGGTGGCGCTGGACCCGATCAATGAATTAAACGCTATGTTAATTTTGCGCAAGGCCACGGAGCGCTTTCACAGACCTGATCGGTCAGCGGTGGCGGTGACCCCTTTCCGAGTCCGCTGACCGAATCCGTGGCCCGGCTCCGTGGCTGTGTCGGCGCACCGATTCCGTCCGCCGTAGCCGCGCTACGACCGCCGCCGCCGCTCCGACCGCCAGCGATTCAGCCTGGAGGGAGCGGCCGTTCCGAACCACACCTTCGTTCTGCAGGGGGAGCCATCCTTTCGTGTCAGTGGATGTGGCCCCACCCCTGCGACCCTCCCGCGTCCTCTGACGCGATGGATGGCTTCCTCAGCGACGAGGCCTGTGCCCAGCCCAGCTCAGCGCCCGACCGAGCGCGCAGCGAGCTGCGCGACCCACGAGCACGAGCAAGCTCGTGCAGTCCGACCGAAGCGTCCCGATGATGACCGTGGCCACGGCCTACGGCCTCGGCGACGGCCACGGCCTACGGCCTCGGCCACGGCCTACGGCCTCGGCCACGGCCTACGGCCTCGGCGACGGCCACGGCCTACGGCCTCGGCGACGGCCTCGGCGACGGCCACGGCCTACGGCCTCGGCGACGGCCTCGGCGACGGCCACGGCCTACGGCCTCGGCCACGGCCTACGGCCTCGGCGACGGCCTACGGCCTCGGCGACGGCCACGGCCTACGGCCTCGGCGACGGCCACGGCCTACGGCCTCGGCCACGGTCTCGGCGACGGCCACGGTAGCCGGCCTTGAGCGAAGTCGTGCAGCTGAGCCCTTGGATCATGAACAAGCCCGGACCGCCAGCATCCACGCTACGAGCCGCCCGGTTGCCGAGCCCGATCACCAATCAGGTCTAGGCGCTTTCGTGGGCGCGACGCGTAACCTTCGTCGGCGCTGGCTGACTCGAGGGCGCTGGCACGCGCGCGGGTGCGGGCGCCCCGCGCGCCTCGCCGGCCTCAGCGACGGCCCAGGGCGACGCGGCCGATGAAGCTGCGGACGTAGGCCAGTTGGCTCGAGGCGAGGTGCTTGACCGCCGTGAGGCGTCCGGCCTCGGCCGTCAGGCGACCCAGCGTGCCCTCGGCGTACAGCTCGGCGGCCTTGCGCCGCTGCAGCTTGCCCGAGCTGGTCTTCGGCAGGCCGCCCGGCGGCAGGACGACGATGTCCGCCACCTTCAGGCCCATCCCCTCGCTCACCGCCGCGCGCACGCTCTGCGCGACCTCCTCGTGGTCGGCGTCCTTGCGCGCCTCGAGGACCAGCACCAGCTCCTCGGTGTCGCCGCGCGCGGCGCCGAAGGCGATGGCGTTGCCGGTGCGCACCCCGGGCAGCTCCCAGACCAGGTGCTCGATGTCCTGCGGGTAGTAGTTCTTGCCGCCGATGATGATGAGCTCCTTTTTGCGCCCGCAGACGTAGACCTCGCCATCGGCGATGTAGCCAAGGTCGCCCGTGTGCAGCCAGCCGCCCCGCAGGACCTGGGCCGTGGCTTCGGCGTTGTCGAAGTAGCCCGGCATGATGCTGGGGCCGCGCACCACGATCTCGCCCACGGCGCGCTCGCCCAGCTGGCGCCCGGCGTCGTCGACCACGGCGATGGCGTGCTTGGAGAAGGGCTTGCCGCAGCTGACGATGCGCTGCGCTTCGCCGTCGGGCAGGGGCCGCGCCGCCTCGTGGCGGTGCACCAGCGCCTGCGCGTCGACCAGATCGGTGCGCATCCCGGTGCCCGGGTCGGCGAAGCTGACCGCCAGCGTCGCCTCGGCCATGCCGTACGACGGGAACAGGCTGCTCGCCGAGAAGCCGGCGGGGCCGAAGCGGTCCACGAAGGCCTCGAGGGTGTCGGGGCGGATGGGCTCGGCGCCGCAGCCGGCGATGCGCCAGCTCGACAGATCCAGGCGGGCCAGCTGCTCGTCGCGCACACGCCGGGTGCACAGGCCGTAGGCGAAGTTCGGCGCGTAGGTGATGGTGCCCTTGTGACGGCTGATGGCCTCGAGCCACAGGTGCGGGCGCTTCAGGAAGGTCAGCGGCGCCATGCTGACCATGCGGACCTGATAGAAGAAGGGGGTCAGCACGAAGCCGATGAGCCCCATGTCGTGGTACAGCGGCAACCACGACACGCCGCAGTCGTCCGGGCCGACGCTCAGCGCCTCGCCGCCGATGCAGCGGCTGTTCTCGGCGAGGCCCCCGTGGGTGACCATCACGCCCTTGGGGCGCGAGGTGGAGCCCGAGGTGAACTGGATGAAGCACAGGTCCTCGGGCGCGACCTCGGCCATCGGCGCCTCGGGGCCCGGGCCGGTCAGCGCGTCGACGACGGCGACCTCGCGCAGATCGGGGCACTGCACGAGCAGGCTGCCGAGCACCTTGTGGACCGTCTTGTCGGTGACGACGCCCTTGGCGCGGGCGGCGCGGACGATGTGGACCGCGTTGTCCAGGTAGCCGCCCAGCTTGCCGAGGCCCAGCGGGGGGTAGATGGGCACCGGGACCACGCCGGTCCAGATGGCGCCCAGGAACACCGACAGGAAGTCCTCGGTCTCGGGCAGCACCACGACCAGCCGGTCACCTTTGCGGTAACCGCGTTGCCCCAGCTGGTGGGCCACGCGGCGGGCGCGCCGGACCAGCTCCGCATAGGGCACCATGCGCTCGCCGCCGGCTTCGTCGATGAACGTGTATCCGTGGGACTCGACCGCGCCGGCCGCGGCGATGGCCGCGCTGAGGGTCGGGTGGGGGGGCTCGCAGGCGGGGGCGGGGCCCTCTAGGATGACCGCCATGGCTGGGCGCCTCCGTACCGAGCAAGCGCTCGGAAAGTCAATGATTTCAAGGTTGAACGGAAGTGGCGCGGAAGCTACCCGCCCCCCCGGTGGGTGTCAAACCGAAACCACGATGGGCGCGGCGGCCGCGTCGCGGCGGGTTTCGCCAAAACGAAACGGGCGCCAGCGGCCCGGAGCCGCGCCCCCAGTGGCCGCGATGGCCCTCCAGACGCCCTGCCGGCTGGGCCGCGGGCCATTGACCCCGCCGCCCGCGCCGCCTATAAGCGCCCGGTTGCAACGAGGCGGATGGCCGCGGCGCGTCGCGAGCCACCCTGCGCGGAGTGCGTGATGCCCAGAGCTCTTCAGTCCCTCCTGGCCGCGGCCGTCGTCGCGGCGACCCCCGCCGTCGCGTCCGCGCAGTCGGCCGTCACCGCCCGCTCCGCCGACCTCGGCGTCGACATGGGCGGCCTGTTCTTCCTCGGCGGCGCCGAAGGCCTCAGCGACACGTTCGCCTACCGGATCGCGGGCGCCTACAACTTCACGCGCCACATCGCCGCCCACCTGGGCGTCGACTTCTCACCGCGCGAGGTCAACCAGGTCTCGGTGACCCACGTGCACCTCGCGGCCCTGTACCGCCCGCTCTCGCACGCCTGGTTCGTCCCGTTCGTCGGCGCCGGCCCCAGCCTCGCCGTGACCACGCCCAAGGACGGCGACGCCGACGTCGACCCGGCGGTCAGCGCGATGGCCGGCGTCGACCTGTACCCCTGGGAGCGCGTCGGCTTCCGCGCCTCCACGCGCTACATGGCGCGCTTCGGCACCGACGACGACGAGACGACCTCGCACGACCTCATCGCCTCGCTGGGCATGTTCGTCACCTTCGGCGACCAGGCCCCGACCGGGCCCATCCTGCTCGACACCGACGGCGACGGCTTCCTCGATCCCGACGACCTGTGCGTCAACGTCCCGGGCCACGCCAGCGCCCAGGGCTGCCCCGACATCGACGGCGACACCATCGTCGACGCGGACGACCGCTGCCCGAACGACCCCGGCACCAAGGCCCTCGCCGGCTGCCCCGACAAGGACGGCGACGACATCGCGGATCTGGACGACCGCTGCCCCGACGTCCCCGGCACGCCGGCCCACAAGGGCTGCCCCGACCTCGACGGCGACGACATCGCCGATCTGGACGACCGCTGCCCCAAGATCCCGGGTGACAAGCGCTTCGGCGGCTGCCCGCCGCCGCCGCCCGAGGAGGTCGTCAAGAAGTACTCGGGCGCCATCGCCGGCATCACCTTCAAGTACGACTCGGCCGAGATCGAGCCCAGCTCCTTCCCGGTGCTCGACGAGGCGGCGGCCGTGCTGGCCGAGTACGCGCACCTGGTCGTGCTCATCGAGGGCCACACCTCGGCCGAGGGCAGCGCCCAGTACAACCAGGAGCTGTCGCAGCGCCGCGCCGAGTCGGTCCGCCAGTACCTGGTGGACAAGGGCATCGCGGCCGAGCGCCTGCAGGCCAAGGGCTTCGGCAAGGACAACCCGGTGGCGACCAACGACACCGAGGAAGGCCGCGCCCAGAACCGCCGCATCGAGTTCAAGATCCTCGTCCAGTAGCGTTCGAGCCTGCGGTGGCCCGCGGCGGCGCGCTCGGAGATGCCTCCGGCGCGCCGCTCGCGCATCCGGGCCCGGCCGCCAGGACCGAACGCCCGTTCTGGAAAACCCCTTTGACATCGCGGGCCCGGCGCCCTATGCCGGTGCCCTCCCGAGGCCGCCCTCCGGGCGCGGCCTCTCTCCCCGAGACAGCGAGCGGAAAGAGACATGGCGAACGTGGACGTCGTGGCGCTGTTCAAGCGCGTCGCCTCCGAGGTCGAGCGCAAGGACTTCTCGAACATCACCCGCGACACGCGCGTGACCGACCTGGGCGTGGACTCCGTCACGATGATGGAGATCGTCGGGATGATGGAGGACGAGCTCGGCATCCAGATCCCGGACACCAAGCTGTCGGGGCTGCAGACCGTGGGCGACATCGAGCGCGTCGTCCTCGAGCGCCTGTAGGGATCGGGCGATGAGCAAGGACACGGCCGGCGAGTCGCCCGCCGGGGCCGTCGGCGCGCCGGACGCGCTGACCCCCGAGGCCGAGCAGGAGCTGTTCGCCCTGGGGCTGCGGCTCCTCAACAAGGACTACTTCGTCGGCGAGTACTGCCCGCAGAACGGCGTCGACGCCAAGGACCCCTTCGCGAAGGCGCGCCTGTTCGACGGCATCATCGGCTCGCTCAAGGGCACCGGCCGCTTCTTGTTCGGCATGCCCATCGTGTCCAAGCCGGGCCCCCGGGTGACGGTCGAGGACCACGAGGGGCGGCGGCGCGAGCTGACCATGTTCGCGTCGAACGACTACCTGGGCCTGTCCGCCGACCCGCGCACCCACGAGGCCATCCGCGGGGCGCTCGACGAGTACGGCATCGGCGCCGGCTCGAGCCGCGTCAACGTCGGCTACAGCGGCATCCACCGCGCGCTCGAGGCCAAGCTCGCCGACCGCTGGGGCAAGCAGGCGGCCCTGCTGTTCCCGACCGGCTTCGACGCCGTGTCCAGCACCATCGCCGCGCTGGCGGGCCCGAACGACCGCGTCATCATCGACGCGTCGAGCCACGCCTGCATCATCGACGGCGCGCGCCGCTCGGGCGCCACGGTGCGCCTGTTCAAGCACAACGACCCCGAGCGCCTCGAGATGCAGCTGCAGCGCGCGGCCGAGGCCGAGGGCGGCACGCTGGTCGTCGTCGAGGGCGCCTACAGCATGGACGGCGACATCGCGCGCCTCGACGCCATCGTCCCGCTCTGCAAGAAGTACGGCGCACGGCTGATGGTCGACGAGGCCCACGCCATCGGCGTCCGCGGCGCCAAGGGCCACGGCGTGGCCGAGCACTTCGGCCTGTCGGACGAGGTCGACATCATCGCGGGCACCTTCTCGAAGTCGCTGGGTGCCACGGGCGGCTTCGTCGCGTCCAGCCGAGAGGTCGTCACCTACCTCAACTACCTGTCGACCCGCATCGTCTTCTCGGCCGCCTTCCCGCCCATCCTCGCCCGCGCCGTCTCGCGCGCCATCGACATCATGGAGGAGGACGAGGCCCTGCGCGGGCGCCTGTGGGACAACATCCGCTACTTCGCGGACGGCTTCCGCAAGATGGGCGTCGACATGCCCGAGGTGCAGGTCGGCGCCGTGCCGCTGCGCATCCACCGCGACGAGATCATGGTGACCTTCGCCGGGGATCTCTTCGACGCGGGCGTCTTCGCCTATCCGGTGGTCTACCCGACCGTGCCGCTGGGCAAGAGCATGTTCCGCCTGGCGATGCAGTCGGGCCACACGCGCGCGCACCTCGACCACGCGCTCGAGGTCTTCCGGGGGCTGCTGGGCAAGTACGGCGTCCTCTAGGTCGAGGACTCGGGCTCGTGGTCGATGATGACCGGGGGCTCGCGGCGCGCGCCCAGGGGACGCAGGCCGCGGCGCTCGCGGACCTCGTCCAGGTTGTGGCGGACCAGCTCGCCCAGATCGTCGACGATGGGGCCCAGCTTGCGGACCAGGCGCAGCTCCAGCTCGGCGACCTGCTGCAGCGTGCCGGCCACCAGATCCAGGCGGTCCATCACCTGCTCGGCGCGCCCCAGCAGGCGCAGGCCGGCCTCGCGGACCCGCGGGTCGACGGGGACGGCCTCGGCGCTGAGCAGCGCGTTCGCCAGGCGTAGCAGGCCGCGCGGGGCCGACAGCGCGCGGGGCGGCTGGGGCTCGGGCGGCGTCGGGGGCGTGTCGTCTTGGGCCATGGGGGTCCTTCGCCGGCGTCAGCCGCGGAAGTCGTCCTTGAGCTTGCGGATGACGGCCAGCACGGCCGCCGGGTCGGCGCCGTCGAGGGCGGCGTCCGAGGAGACGTGAGCGCAGGCGGTCGCCAGGACGCCTTCGGTGTCCGTGCGCAGGAAGGGGTTGGTCGCCCACTCCTCGGCCAGGGTCGAGGGCACCGACGGCCGCCCGGCCGCGCGCAGGGCGGCCACGCGCTCGGCGCGCTGCGCGATGGCGGGATTGTCGGGGTCGACCTCGCGCGCGAAGCGCAGGTTGCCCTCGGTGTACTCGTGGCCGAAGTAGACCTGCGTGGCCGAGGGCAGGGTGCCCAGCACCTGCCGCAGCGAGTGGGCCATCTGCGCGGGCGTGCCCTCGAACAGCCGCCCGCAGCCGGCGCCGAACAGCGTGTCGCCGGTGAAGACCGCGGCCACGTCGTCGTGGCCGGCCGCATCCACCACGAACGACACGGCGCCCGAGGTGTGCCCCGGGTTGTGCAGCACGCGGACGCCGGCGTCGCCCAGTGGGACGAAGTCGCCGTGCTGGACCGGGCGCGTCAGGCCCGGCACGCGGCCGGCGTCGCTGGCGTGGCCGACGACCTCCAGCTCGGGCAGGCGCTGTAGCAGGGCCTGGTTGCCGCCGGTGTGGTCCCAGTGGTGGTGGGTGTTCCAGATGGCGACGAGGCGCGCGCCCTGACGCTCGACCTCGGCCAGCACCGACTCGGCGTCGGCCGGGTCGACGACCGCGGCCTGGCGCGTCCTTGGGCAGACGACCACGTAGGCGTAGTTGTCGCGCAGCTGGGGCAGCGGCGTGATGGTGAGGGCGGGCATGGGGCCACTGTAGGGCCAGGCCGGGCGGCGACCAAGCCGAGAAGCGCGGCGCGCAAAGCGTCAGTCGGGGTGACAAAATGCGTCACCCACCCGTTCGAGCCAGCGTTTGCGCGGGGTTATGCGGCCTGTCGCCCGAGTGATCGCCCGGCTGGGGTGCCGTTTCCCGTCCCGTCCGCCGCGTTCGGGCGCCGCAACGTCACCGTTCGCGCCCCTATTCCCGCGCTCTGCGCGCTCCGCCCCTCGTTGGCACGGTCGTTGCTTCATCTCAGGGCGGAGCGTCGCGCGGACAAGGGGGTCCGGGTCGACTCTGTCTGAAGATGGTGCCCGAGCGGGCACACAACGTCCTGGGAGGAACGGACATGTTGATGCGACTGAGAGAGCGCCGTGGCTTCACGCTGATCGAGCTCATGATCGTCGTCGCGATTCTCGCCATCCTGGCGGTCGTCGCGGTTCCGGCGTTCATCAAGTACATGCGCCGCGCGAAGACGACCGAGGCCATCGATCAGCTGGACAAGATCTACAAGGGCGCCGCGGTCTACTACACGACCCCGAAGGTCACCGCGGACGGCGCCAAGATCCCCTGCCAGTTCCCGGCCAACCAGGGCCCGACCCCCATCGAGGCGGGCTGCTGCTCGGGCCAGGGCGCTGACACCAACAACGACGACCGCTGCGACTCGGACGCCGCGATCTGGAGCGAGCCGACCTGGGCGGCGCTGAGCTTCCAGATGACCGACGAGCACTACTTCACCTACTCGTACGTCAGCGACGGCGTGCTGGCCGACGCCGAGATGACCGCGCGCGCGAACGCCGATCTCGACTGCGACGGCATCAAGTCGACCTTCCAGCGCACCGCCTTCGGCGACCCCGCCGCGACCTACGCGGAGTGCTCGCTGACCGGCTCCTCGGCGTTCTACGTCGAGCAAGAGACCGAGTAGTCGCCCTGACCCCCTTTCTTTTCGAGGCCTGAGACACGAAGGCGTCCCACGCTACGGCGTAGGGGCGCTTTCGTGTTTGTCCGCTTCGGGGGATCGAGGGCCCTGCGTGACGAGGGCGTCCCTGGCTTGGTCGGGGGCGCCCTCTCGCGTTTCGAAGGCGTCCCGCGGGCGCTCCCCGAGGCCCCAGGTCCAAGCGGCCTAACCCGGGAAATCTCTTGACGCTTTCGAGAGCCCGGCAGTAGGTTCGCGCGCGCTCTTCGCCCGGGGGGAGAGCCCACCGCACGCCGTCCGCACGCCAAAATCAGCCGGAGCCCGCCCGTGAAGGTCAAGAAGAACACCGTCGTTCGAATCCATTACCGTATGGCGATCGAGGGCGGCGAAGAGATCGACTCGTCCTACGGCAGCGTCCCCCTCGAGTTCATCTGTGGTCGCGGCGAGGTCATCCCGGGCCTCGAGCGCGAGCTGATGGGGATGGAGCCCGGCCAGAAGAAGAGCTTCGTCGTCGCGCCCGAGGACGCCTACGGCCGCCACGACGCCGCGCTGGTCAAGGAGCTGCCGCGGGCCGGCTTCCCGGTGGACCTCAAGCTCGTCCCGGGCCAGCGCTTCAGCTACCGCTCCGAGCAGGGCGCCGAGCTGATGTACCAGGTGGTCCAGATCGGCGACGACACCATCCTCGCCGACTTCAACCACCCGCTGGCCGGCAAGCCGCTGCGCTACGAGGTCGAGATCATCGACGTCGAAGAGGACAACTTCGACAAGATCTGACCCGGCGCCGGCCTCACGGGGCGCGCCGTCAGAGGTCGCGTCGGAGCAGGGTCAGCAGGACGTACTCGTCGCTGCGCCAGTAGGCCCGCTCCAGCCGGTAACCGGCGAGCAGCCGCGGATCCGAGCCGAGGCCGTGCGCGTACTCGCGCAGATAAGGCAGCCAGGCCGCCAGCGGGGCCGGCGACGGAGCGCGTACCTCGGCGGCGGCCGGCGGCGACGGCAGGTACGCCACCAGGACGATGGCGGCCGGCTCACGGTCGAACACCAGCTGTCGGACGCGAGCCCGGAAGCGCTGGTACCGCTCGCCGGTCGGCGCGTCGGCGCGGGGCACGACGCCGGCGAGGGTGACGCCGTCCTCGGCCCGGGCTTGGGCCACCTCTCGGCTGACCAGGCCGACCGTGTCGAAAAAGCGCAGCGAAGGCGCCGAGTAGGGCCCGAGCCCCATGTCCTGGCCAGCGACGACGGAGCCCGGAGGGACGCGGTCCTGTAGATCCAGGGCGAGCTGGCGCTGAGTCCGCCACATGGCTTCGTGGTAGGTGGACAGCTCGGGGTGCAGCCGAGCCAGCTCCACCGCGGAGGGCAGGGCGAGCGCGAGCGGGACCCCGACGGCGAGCACGCGGGTCGTCGAGAGAGGTGCGGACACGCGGCCGAGGCGGGCGAAGACCGCGGCGGCGAGCGCGGCGCAGGGCGCGGCGAGCAGACCCCATGCGGGCAGCACGAGCCGGCCGAGGACCATCGAGTCGCCGCCGACCCAGACCAGGTAGGCCAGCCAGAACCAGCCGAAGGCGGCGACGGCCACGAGCGAGGCGCGGCGGACGAGCGCGGCCGCGGCGAGCGAGCCCAGCACGAGCGCGCCGGAGGGGCCGACCGCCAGGACCTCGAACAGCTCGCCGGCGCCCGCGAGGGCGAGCGCGCCGCCGCTGCTCTTGACCAGGTAGGTGTTCGGGACGAGCGAGCCGAAGTAGGCCCACCGCCACGCGTGATAGGCGACGAGCAACGCCGCGGGCGCGAGGCCGGCGCGGAGGGTGCCGAGGGCCGCCGTGGCGCGGGCGCCAGGCCGGGCGTGGAGCAGCAGCAGGGCGGCGGCGACCAGGCCGGCGACGTGGCCTTCGGGGCGCGTGAGGGCGGCGAGGGAGGCGAGCCACAGGGCCGCGTGGGCGCGACCGGCCAGGGCGCGCTCGACGCTGCCGACGACCAGGGCGGCGAAGGCGACGGTCTCGAGGCCGCTCATCGCATAGACGGCGGTGGTCGGGTGGGTGGCGACGAGCAGGCCCGCGGCGAAGGCGGCGGCCTCGGCGGGGCGTGTGCCCGAGGCGCCGAGGCGGCGCGCGAGGCTCCAGGTGGCGAGGCCGAGCAGCGCCGCCGCGATCAGCCCCACGGCCCGGGCGGCCCACAGGACCTCTTCACCGGACAGGCCGACGACGTGGGCCAGGGCCGCGCCGAGCACCCAGGAGAAGTTGGTGTAGCCCTCGACGGCCTCGCCGGGGTTGAACACGACGCCCAGCCCCTCGGCCAGGTTGCGCCCATAGCGGAAGGTGATCCAGGCGTCGTCCTTCACATAGCCCACGAAGGGCAGGGCGAACGCCACGGCGGCGACCGCAACAGCCCACGGGAGCCGCGAATGATGGGTGTCGGGTGGCGAAGGAGCGTTCGACATGCGGGGCTCTTGATACGTCAGGACCGCCTTCAGGGGAACTTGCCGCACGGGGGCGTGCTGGAGGCCTGGCCGTGCCTTGACGCTTTGGAAGGGGCGACCGTATCGTGCCGGACGGGCCGTGACTCGCGCACTCCGCGCGTTCGGGCCGGCGAGGGGCCTTGAAGCTTTCGACGCGAGGCGAGTACGGGATCCGCGCGATGCTCTACATCGCGATGAAGGCCGGCGCGTGCGGGGACGGGGCGCTCATCCACGCCGAGGAGATCAGCGAGGCGCAGGCCATCCCGCCGCACTACCTCAAGCAGATCCTGTCGCGGCTGCGGGCGGCTGGGCTGATCCGGTCGACGCGCGGGCCGGCTGGCGGGCACGGGCTGGCGAGGCCGGCCGAGGAGATCTCGGTGGGCGAGATCATCCAGTGCCTCGAGGGCAGCCTGACCTGCGTCCAGGGCATCCTGGACATGCCCTGCGCCATCCACGTCGGGCCGAGCCACTGCGTCATCAAGGAGTTCCTGCTGGACGTGAAGGCCCGCACCGAGTCGCTGCTCAACGGCACGTCGCTCGCGGATCTGGCGGCGCGGCAGACCACGCTGTCGCAGCAGAAGATCGTGGTCGAGACGCGGCTGATGAAGCGGCCGCTGCCGGCCTGACGCGCGCCCGGGGACGCCACCTGGCGCGGGCGCGCGGAGCGCCCTCGCCAAGTACGGATAGCCGTGTCCCCGCGCGATCGGAGTGCCCGCGCCAGAAAGGGATCGGGAAGCGCCCGCGCGATCGGAGTGCCCGCGCTCGCGCGGGCTCGCTGGATCGGCGCCGCTCGCGGCGCCCCGACGTGATGACCGGCGAAACCATCAGGAGCATACGAGCGTCGAGAGCCCGAGCGTCAGTAGGCGCGTGCAGTCGAGGAGCGGGCTGTGTCTGCACGGGGTTGCGCCGCAAGCGGCGCGATCCGACGAGCCCGCGCTAGCGCGGGCACTCCGAACGAGCGCGAAGCCGACTGCGATCGAGCGCAACCCGTCTCTCACGGATCGAAGAGCGTCCGCGCGTGAGCGAGAGGCGTCCGCGCGTGAGCGAGAGGCGTCCGCGCGTGAGCGAGAGGCGTCCGCGCACGGGCGGGAGGGGTCGGCGTCCGAGCGTCGGATCAGCGCAGGGCGTCGAGCTGCGACCAGGGGAAGCCGGCGCCGGGGTCGTCGGCGATGCGGCTGAGGTGCAGGTGGCCGACGACGCCGGTGAGGGCGGCGCGGGCCTGCCCGACCAGGGCGCGGCGGGGGACCTGGCCGTCGGCGTCGCGCGGGAGCTTGGGCGGGACCTGGGGCAGCGCGCGAGTCAGGCCACGGAGGAGGGCCGACAGGCTGCGCAGCTGCTCGGGGGTGTAACCCCAGGACTGGCGCTCCGTCTCCTGGACCACGGTGAACTCGCTGAGGGGCCGCTCGAGGCCGCTCGGGGCGTCCCCGGGCAGGGGCGGCGAGGCGAGGTCGACCGGGTTGACCAGATCGATGGAGACGCTGCGGCGGTCGGTCTCGGTGACCTTGGTGTGGTTGGCCTCCCAGGCCAGATCCAGGTTCTGGTAGACCGTGCCGTCGTAGTCGATGGTGAAGTGGGTCGAGCCGCCGCCGAGGCTCAGGCCGACGAAGGACTCGCGGGCGGTGAGGGTGCGGGTGTCGTGCAGGACGATGAGGTCGATGGCCCCCACGACCGCCTCGGGGTCGCCGACCGGGACCACGGCGCCGTCGGCCAGGGTGCGCTCGCGGAACCAGGTGTCGCCGGTGAGCGGGACCTCCTGGCCGAGGGAGCGGGCGACCTCGCGCCGGGCGCGCTCCTCTTCGAAGCGGTAGCGCTCGGTGTTGACTGCGACCGGGACCTCGATCCGCTCGCCGGCCACCAGGATGCGGCCTCGCTGGGCCCGCGCGTCGGCGCCGGTCAGGGCCGAGCTGGCCTCGCGGCGGGTGGGGCCGCCCTCGGCCGCGGCGCGCAAGCCGGCGCGGGCTTCGGGGTGGTCGGCGTCGAGCGCCACGACCTGCTCGAAGGCGGCGCTCGCGCGCTCGGCGTCGCCGTCCGCCAGAGCCCGGAAGCCCTCCTTGAGGTGCCGCTCGATGAGCAGCTCCTCGGCGGGCTCGCAGCGAGGCGGGCCGGCGGTGACCTCCTCGGGCTCGCAGGCGACCTGTGCCCACGGCGTCAGGAGGGCTACCAGCAGGGCGAGCCGCCGCGCGTCTGGGCGACGCCCCGTCACGCGGGCCTCCCGGCGGTGGCCTTGCGGAAGGGGCCGACGTCCAGCCCCATCCCGACCAGATCGGCCCAGCCGCCGGGCAGCGCGGCCTCTCGCGCGAGCACACCCTCTTCGAGGAAGCCCCGGGAGACGTACAGCTGGCGCGCGACCGCGTTGTCCGAGAAGACCTGCAGGCTCACGCGACGGAGCATCGGGTTGGCCCGCGCCCAGGTCAAGCCCGCGTCCAGGATGAGCCCGCCGATGCCGCGGCCCCAGTCGGCGCGGGTGACGCCCATGCCCAGATGGCAGGCGTGCTGCGTGCGCAGCGTGCGGCCGCCGAGGCAGGTCAGGCTCGCGACCACCTCGGTGGGGCCCAGGCCGCGGCGCGGGCGGACGGCGATGATGCACACGCAGTTGGGCAGGCGCGCTACCTGCTCGAAGAGCATGCGCTGCTCGACGAGGGTCGGAAGCGGGTCGTCGGGGGCCTGCAGCATGAAGTCGGTCTCGGCGACGATGCGCGTCATGTGGTCGAGGAAGCGCGAGGCGTCCTGGCGGCCCGCCTCGCGGACCTCGAGGGCGTCTCCGGCGCGGTCCACGCCGCGCCACGGCAGGGCGACGCGCTGGCTCATGCGGCGGCCTCGGCGGCGTGGGCGGCGCTGGGGTCGGCGGCGCGGGTCGCGTCGGGGGCGGCGGCGAGCGCGTCGAGGAAGTCGCCCAGCAGCGGGAAGACCAGCCGCGCCGCGTCGCGGGCCAGGATGAGGTCGCCGTGGCCCCAGTCGGAGTCCGCGAGGACGGCCTGGACGTCGCCCGGGGGCAGGTCGAGGGCGGCGAGGGCGGCGGGCGCGGAGGCGCCGACGACGCGGAGGCGGGCGGGGCCGGCGGCGGCGCGGTAGCCGGCGGCGACGGCGGAGGGGGGCGCGAGGCGATCGTCGGTGCCAGCGACGAACAGGGTGGGTAGGCGCGCTTGGGCGAGGCGGGCGGTGTAGTCGATGGCGCCGTCGCGCGAGCGGGGCGTGCCGGAGGCAGAAATCCAGGCGTGGAACTGGTCGAGGACCCCGGCGGGGATGTCCTCGATGGCCTCGTGCATGGCCAGGCGCAGGACGGGGGCGTCGATGTTGGCCGGGTTGAGGATGACGCGGGTGACCGGTCCGCCGATGCGGCCGCCGAGCCAGGCGTTGCGGCGGGCGGGCCAGCGCAGGGGGACGGCGCGGCGGGCCGAGGGGAGGGCGCGGGTGACGGCGCGGCCGGCGCGGGTGGCGAGCGGCAGCAGGCGCTGGGCATTGAAGGCGAGCGGGGTGCCCAGGCAGGTGAGCGAGCGGAGCTGCGGCGCGGTGTCGGGGGCGCCGGCGAGGGCGGCGCCGATGATGCCGCCCATGCTGTAGCCGACGAAGTCGAGCTGGGCGGCGCCGGTGACGCGGGTGATGAGGCGCAGGGCGGCCGGCGCGTCGCGGCGGGCGAGGTCGTCGAAGGTCCAGGTCCCGGGGGCGGCGCCGGGCCGAGCGCCGCGGCGGGCGAGGCCGCAGCCGCGCAGATCGAGCAGCCAGACGTCGTGGCCGCGGGCGTGCAGCCAGCGGGCGAGCGAGCGGTCGGCGTCGAGATCCAGGCTCTGGTGGTTGGTGGCGATGCCGTGGACGAGCAGCACCGGGCGGCGGCCGGGCGGCAGCGGGGCGGCGGGCGCGTAGCGGTACAGGGGCAGGCGCCAGCCGTCGTCGGTGGTGGCGAAGTGGATGGCGTCGAAGGTCTGGTCGCCGGCGTAGCGGGTCGCGAGCGCGCGCTTGTACACGGCCGCCGTCACCAGGACGGCGACGGCGACGAGGGCGACGAGCGCGAGCCCGAGCGCGACGACGGCGGCGACGCTCATTCGGGGCGGGCCTCCGCCGCGGGGCCGGGCTCGAGGCGCGAGAAGGCGAAGGCGTCGGCCGCGCCGCCGTCGACCGAGGGGGGCGCGACGTCGACGCGGACGCCGCGGGCGCCCTTGAAGTCGCCGGCGATGAGCTTGATGGCCAGATCGTCCTCGACGTGCTGGCGCAGGGCGCGTTTGACCGGGCGGGCGCCGAAGGCCGGGTCGTAGCCCAGCTCGGCGAGGCGCTCGACGGCGGCGTCGGTGACCTCGAAGGCGAGGCCGCGCTCGGCCAGGCGCTTGCCCAGGCTGCGGACCTGCAGGCGGACGATCTTCTGGATGTCCTCGCGGCTGAGGCGGTTGAAGATCACCGTCTCGTCGACGCGGTTCAGAAACTCGGGGCGGAAGAAGCCGTGCAGGGCCTTCATCACCGCGGCGCGCACGTCGTCGTCGGGCCCGCCGGCCGCCTCGAGGATGGCCGCCGAGCCCAGGTTCGAGGTCATGATGACGACGGTGTTGGTGAAGGAGACAGTGCGGCCCATCGAGTCGGTGAGGCGCCCGTCGTCGAGCACCTGCAGCAGCAGGTCGAAGACCTCGGCGTGGGCCTTTTCGACCTCGTCGAAGAGCACGACCGAGAAGGGGCGGCGGCGCACGGCCTCGGTCAGCTGGCCGCCCTCGTCGAAGCCGACGTAGCCGGGCGGGGCGCCGATGAGGCGGGCGACGGCGTGCTTTTCCATGTACTCGGACATGTCCAGCCGCACGAGGGCGTGGACGTCGTCGAAGAGCTGCTCGGTCAGCGCCTTGACCAGCTCGGTCTTGCCGACGCCGGTCGGGCCGAGGAACAGGAACGAGCCCAGCGGGCGGTTGGGGTCCTGGATGCCCGAGCGCGAGCGGCGCACCACGTTGGAGACGGCCTCGATGGCCTGCGGCTGGCCGATGACGCGGGCGCCGAGGCGCTGCTCGAGCTCGAGCAGCTTGGCGGTCTCGCTCTCGGCCAGGCGCGTGACCGGGATGCCGGTCCAGGCGGCGACCACGCGGGCGATGTCCTCGGCGTCGACGGCCTCCTTGACCCAGCCGCCGTCCTTCTGGACCACCGCCAGCTCGCCCTCGAGCGCGGCCAGGGTGCGGCGCAGCTCGGGCAGGCGGCCGAAGCGGATCTCGGCCGCCTGGTTGAGGTCCCCGGCGCGCGTGGCGGCCTCCTCGTCGCGGCTGAGGCCCTCGAGGCTCTCCTTGACCTGCCGGATGCGCACCAGGATGTCGCGCTCGCGCTTCCAGCGGGCCGTCTTGTCGTCGAGGTCGGCGCGCAGCCGCTCCATCTCGGCGTCGACGCCGCCGCGCTGCGCGATGGCCGACGGGCTGCCCTCGCGCGACAGGGCCGCGCGCTCGACCTCGAGCTGCGCCAGGCGCCGCCGCACCTCGTCGATGTCGCCCGGCAGCGAGTCGGTCTCGAGCCGCAGGCGGCTGGACGCCTCGTCGACCAGATCCAGCGCCTTGTCGGGCAGGAAGCGGTCCGAGACGTAGCGCGTGGCCAGCTTCAGCGCCGCGACCAGGGCCGCGTCGGTGATCTGCACGCCGTGGTGCACCTCGTAGCGCTCCTTGAGGCCGCGCAGGATGCTCAAGGCCTCGGCGGGCTGCGGCTCCTCGACCAGCACCGTCTGGAAGCGCCGCGCCAACGCCGGGTCGCGGTCGATGCTCTGGCGGTACTCGCGGATGGTGGTGGCGCCCAGGCAGTGCAGCTCGCCGCGCGCGAGGGCCGGCTTGAGCATCGACGAGGCGTCGACCCCGCCGCCCGAGCTGCCGCCCGCGCCGACGATGGTGTGCAGCTCGTCGATGAAGACGATGACCTGCCCGGCGGCCTCCTTCACCTCGCGCAGGACGTTCTTGAGCCGCTCCTCGAAGTCGCCGCGCAGCTTGGCGCCGGCGACCATGCTGCCCATGTCCAGCGTCACCAGGCGCCGCCCGCGCAGCGCGTCGGGGACGTCGCCCTCGGCGATGCGGCGGGCGAGCCCCTCGATGATGGCGGTCTTTCCGACGCCCGGCTCGCCGATCAGGACCGGGTTGTTCTTGCGGCGGCGGCACAGGATCTCCATGCAGCGCCGGATCTCGTCGTCGCGCCCGATGACCGGGTCCAGCTTGCCGGCGGCCGCGCGGGCCGTCAGATCAATGCCGAAGCGGGCCAGGTAGCTGTCGTCGGCGTCCACCTCGCCCGCGCCGCCGTCCGCGCGCGAGGGCCCGCCGGGGGCGCTTGCGGCGCCGCGCTCGGGGTCGTCGACCCGGCGCAGGGCGGCGTTGACCCGGTCGGGCGTGGCGCCGGACGCGCGCAGGGCCGCCTGGGCCCGCGTGCCGCCCACGTCGGCCAGCGCCGCCAACAGGTGCCCGGTGGACACGCCGGGCGCGGCCATCGCCCGCGCCGTGGCGCGCGCCTCCTCGAAGACGCGCAAGAGCGCCGGCGCGATGAGCATGCGCTGCTGGCCCTGAACGCGCGGCATGCGCGTCACCTCGTCGCGCACGGCCTCGCGCAGCGTGGCGGTCTGCGTGCCCAGGAAGCTGAAGGCGCGCATCGCGTGGGTGTCGCGGGTGTCCAGCAGCGTCAGCAGGACCTGCTCGGCGGTCAGCTGCGGGTGCGCCTGCCGCTTGGCGGTCTCGTTCGCGTCCTCCACGACCCGACGGGCGGCCGAGGTGTAGTCGTCGAATCGCATCGATGTCCCCGAGGTGATGGGAAGCTGGGGCCGGGGCGCGCGCGTCAGCGGACGTCGCGCGCCTCCTCGAGCCGGATGATGAGCTGCAGGCGGTGGCCGGCGCGGGCGACGTCGACCGGCATGTCGCGCCCGGTCACGCCCGCCGCGACCTGCAGGCGGAACTCGGCGACGCTGCGCACCGCGCGGCCGTCGAGGCTGACGATGACGTCGCCGGCGCGCAGGCCGCCGAGCGCGGCGGGGCTGTCGTCGACGACGCCCGAGACGACGACCCCGCCAGGGGCGCCGGCGAACTCCTCGGCCGGGCGGACGAAGACGCCGAGCCAGCTGCGGCTGACCTGGCCGCCCTGTTTGAGGCGCGGCAGGGCGTCGCGGACGATCGGCCACGGGATGGCGAAGCCGATGCCCTGGCCTTCGGCGCTGACCGCCGTGTTGAGGCCGACGATGTGGCCGCGCATGTCGAACAGCGGCCCGCCCGAGTTGCCCTCGTTGATGGCGGCGTCGGTCTGGATGAGGTCGTGGTAGCCGGTGCGGGCGTTGATGAGCTCGGCGCGGCCGGTGGCGCTGACGATGCCCTTGGTCAGGGTGTGGCTGAGGCCGAAGGGGTTGCCGATGGCGATGACCCAGTCGCCGACCTCGAGGGCGTAGGGCTCGGCGGGGACGACCGGGAGCAGGGCCGAGGCGCCGTCGACCTTGAGCAGGGCGAGGTCGCGGACCGGGTCGATGCCGACGAGGCGGGCGGGCAGCTCGCGGTCGTCGTGGAAGCGCACGCGGATCTCGGCGGCGTTCTCGACGACGTGGGCGTTGGTGATGATGTGGCCGTCGCGGTCGAGGACGGCGCCGCTGCCGAGTGAGGTGCCCAGCGCGTCGGCGGGGGCCAGGGGCGCGAAGGGGTCGGCGATGCGCTCGTGGATGACCTCTTGCGTGTAGACGTTCACGACCGAGGGCGACAGGCGCTTGAAGAGCGCGACGAAGCTGGGGACGAGCGTCGGGTCGGCGGCGGCCGGGGCGGGCGCGGCGTCGGCGGGGCCGGAGCTCATCGGCTCGGCGTCCGCGGGCTGCGCGTGGGCGGCGGCGTCCGCGGGCGACGGCTCGAAGGAGCCGAAGTCCGCCCCGGGCGCAGGATGCAGTGAGGCCTGCACGCGGGCGCTCTCGCGCGGGGCCGGCGTCTCGTACCAGTCGGCCGGGCGCGACTCGCCGCAGCCCGCCCAGGGCGCGGCGGCGCCCAGGCTCAGGGCGAGGCCGATGGCGGCGGGGAGCGCGCGGCGGGAGGCCCGAGGAGGGCCGGCGGGGCGGGCGGAGCGCATGGATTCGGTGGGCACCCTGGGCGCGGCGTCGCCGCAGTGTGGCCGGGGCGGGAGCGGCCGGTGACGCGCTACGCTCGCGGGAGCGCAGGCCGTCCGGGCGACACGTGGCCCGGCGGGGGCCCACTGTACACCAGGCGCGTCGGATGAGCGCGCCCCGGGGACAGGTCGATCAGGCGTCGCCGAAGCGCTTGCGGACCTCGAGGAAGGCGAGGCGGGACTGATAGAGCACGCCGGAGAGCAGCTGAGCCTCGTCCTGGCTCAGGTTGCCGCGGGTCTTGACCTCGAGCATCGCGAGGATGTCGATGGTCTGCTGCGCGAGGGCGTAGTCGGGGGGGCCGCTGGAGGCCTCGCCCAACGCGTCGACCACCCCGAGGTGGACCATGACGTTGCTGCCCAGCGAGATGACGAACGTGGAGAAGTCGATCGGCTCGCCGGCGTCGCTCGCGCGGGCGGCGTCGCCACGCGCGGGGGCGCCTTCGACGGGGCGCTCGAGGGTGTCAGTCTTCATCCTCGTCCTCGTCGTCCTCGTCGTCGTCCCAGTCGTCGTCGTCCGGCAGCGAGATGTCGATGGTCTCGGCCTGATCGGCGACGTCGGGCAGCCCGACGAGCATCTCGTCGATGGCCTCCTGGTTGATGAAACCCTTGGCGAGGTCACGTCGGAGGAGGCGTACGTCCTTCTTCAGGTCTTCCATGTCGCGGCTACCCCTGCAGGTTCGGTGTGGTCGGGCCTCGGACGGGCCCCGGCCGGATGCCCTATTAGGAACGGGCCTCGCGCTTGTCAAGGACGGCGCTGCGTCGTCGGCTCCCGGGCTTGACGCTCGGCGGGTGCCTCCTTATACGACGGTCCGCCCCCGGAGCCCGTCTCCGGGCCGCCGACCTCCGCAAGACGAACCCACGGGAGCGACGATGAACCCCAGCGCCAGCGCGGTCCGCGTGGTCCTGTGCACCTGCCCTCCGGCCGAGGCGAGCCGCCTCGCCCGCGCCCTGCTCGAGGAGCGGCTGGTCGCGTGCGTGAACGTCGTCAGCGGCGTCCGCAGCCTGTACTGGTGGAAGGACGCCGTCAGCGAGGACGAGGAGAGCCTGCTGGTCATCAAGACCACCGTCGAGCGCTACCCCGAGCTCGAGCGGCGCCTGCCCGAGCTGCACCCCTACGACTGCCCCGAGCTGCTGAGCCTGGGGGTCGAGGCGGGCCTCGAGACCTACATCTCGTGGGTCTTCGACGCGACGCGCAGCTGAACGCGTCGCGAGCGTCCCGCGCGGAATAAGCAGCGCGGGCGCGCGTGTTGCCGGGCCGGACTTCGGGGTCACTTCCGCCGAGCCTCACCGGAAGCCGTCATCTGGAAAAGGAGCACACCCGATGCAAGGGGACGTCCGCGTCATCAACGATCTCGTCCGCCAGGAGAGCGCGTTCGTCGACGACGTGCTGCGCGAGGTGCAGCGCGTCATCGTCGGGCAGGGGCCCATGGTCGAGCGCCTGCTCATCGGCCTGCTCACCGGCGGCCACGTCCTGCTCGAGGGCGTGCCGGGCCTCGCCAAGACGCTGACGGTCAAGACCATCGCCTCGGTGATGGAGGCCAAGTTCCAGCGCCTGCAGTTCACGCCCGATCTGCTGCCGGCCGACCTCGTCGGCACGATGATCTACCACCAGCACACGGGCAGCTTCACGGCCAAGAAGGGCCCGATCTTCGCCAACCTGGTGCTGGCCGACGAGATCAACCGCGCCCCGGCCAAGGTGCAGTCGGCGCTGCTCGAGGCGATGCAGGAGCGGCAGGTCACCATCGGCGAGACGACCTACCCGCTCGACGACCCGTTCCTGGTGATGGCGACCCAGAACCCGGTCGAGCAAGAGGGCACCTACCCGCTGCCCGAGGCGCAGGTCGACCGCTTCATGCTGAAGATCCAGGTCGGCTACCCGACTCGCGACGAGGAGATGCGCATCCTCGAGCAGCAGATGGGCGCGCCGCCCAAGCCGCCGTCGCCGGTCATCTCGCTCGAGCAGCTCCGCCGGGCCCGCGACGTGGTCGGCGAGGTCTACCTGGACGATCGCATCAAGCAGTACATCGTCAACCTCGTCTTCGCGACGCGCGAGCCCGAGACGATCGGCGGCGGGCAGCTGGCCGACTTCATCGAGTACGGCGCCTCGCCGCGCGCGACCATCTTCCTCGCCCGCGCCGCGCGCGCCCACGCCTTCTTGAGGCACCGCGGCTACGTCATCCCCGAGGACGTCAAGGCCATCGGACTGGACGTGCTGCGGCACCGCGTCATCCCCACCTATGAGGCCGAGGCCGAGGAGCTGACCAGCGAGGCGCTCGTCAAGCGCGTCTTCGAGCTGGTCGAGGTCCCCTGACGCCGAACCCACGAAGGGAGGTGACCGTGCCGGCCACGGTTCCGCATCGGTTCGAGCCCGACGAGGCCCCCGAGGCTGACGGGCGCGCGCTCAGCCGCGAGCTGCTGCGCAAGATCCGCAAGATCGAGATCGTCACGAGCCGCAAGGTCAATGACCAGCTCGCGGGGCACTACCACTCGGTCTTCAAGGGCCGGGGGATGAGCTTCGAGGAGGTGCGCCAGTACCAGCCCGGCGACGAGATCCGCTTCATCGACTGGAACGTCAGCGCCCGCTCGAACGACGTCTACGTCAAGCGCTTCGTCGAGGAGCGCGAGCTGACGGTCGTGCTGATGGTCGACCTGTCGGCGTCGCTGCGCTTCGGGTCGGTGGCGATGCACAAGCGCGAGGTGGCCGCCGAGCTGGCGGCCCTGCTGGCCTTCAGCGCCATCAAGAACAACGACCGGGTCGGCCTCGTGCTCTTCACCGACCGGGTCGAGCGCTTCGTCCCGCCCAAGAAGGGTCGCAAGCACGTCCTGCGCCTCATCACCGAGATCCTGACCTTCCGGCCCGAGTCGCGACGCACCGACCTGACGGCGCCGCTCGGGTACCTGCCCAAGGTCATCCGCCGCAAGTCGGTCGCCTTCGTCATCAGCGACTTCCAGGCCGCGCCCGAGGGGTTCGACGCGGCGCTGCGCGTGGCGGCGCGGCGGCACGACCTCATCCCGGTCATCGTGCGCGACCACATGGAAGAGGAGCTGCCCGACCTCGGCCTGGTGCTGGTCGAGGATCTCGAGACGGGCGAGCCGATGTGGCTCGACACGTCCAGCCGGCGGGTCCGGCAGGCCTACCGCGAGCGCACGACCGCGGCGCACAAGCGCCTGCTCCAGGCGCTGCGGCGGCTCAAGCTGGACGTGGTCGACGTGCGGACCGGCGAGGGCTACGTCCCCGCGCTGCTGCAGTTCTTCCACCTGCGCGCGAGGCGGCCGTGAGGCGGCGCGTGAGCAGGGGCGCGGTCCGCGCGTGGGCCGTCGTCGCGTGCGTCGCGGCGGCCGTCCTGGTCGGCGGCCCGGTCGGGGCCCAGACGCCGCCCGCCGGCGAGGCCGTCGCCGAGGCGCCGGTGACCCTGTCGGCCGAGCTGCGGACCCTGGGCGGGCAGGCGCCCATCACCGAGGCCCGGCTGGGCGACCGGCTCGAGCTGGTGCTGACGGTCGAGGCGCCCCGCGGCGCGCAGGTCTTCGTCCCCGACAAGCCGGCCCTCGAACGGTTCCAGACGCTGGGCGAGCGCCCGCCGACGACCCGCGCCGACGTGGGCGACCGCGTGCGCGAGACCTACCGCATCCCGCTGTCGCCGGTGCGCGTGGGCCCGACGCGCCTCGCGGCCGTCGAGGTGCCCTACCGCCTGCCCGACGGCGCCTCGGGCGTGGTCCACACCCCCAAGCTGCGCGTCCACGTGCGCGGCCACCTCTCCAACGAGCAGGACCCCAAGCTGGGCGCCGCGCCGCCGCCGGTGCCGGTCATCACGACCAACTGGCTGCTGGTCTGGGGCCTGTCGCTGGTCGGGGCCGCCGCCGCCGCCGCGCTGCTGACCCTGGTCGCGCTGCGCGTGCTGCGATCGCGCCTGGCCGCCGCCGTGCCGCCGCCGCCGCCGCGCCCGGCCAACGAGGTGGCGCTCGACAAGCTGGCCGCGCTCGAGGCCGCCGAGCTGACGCCCGAGGCGCGCTACGCCGCGACCGCCGACATCCTGCGCGAGTACCTGGGCGGCCGCTACGGCTTCGACGGGCTCGAGATGACGACCGGCGAGCTGCGCCGGGCCCTGGTCGGCGCGGATCTGAAGGACGTGACGCCGACCCAGATCGAGGTCGCGCTGGGCGAGGCGGATCTCGTCAAGTTCGCGCGGCTGTCGCCCAGCGACGCCGAGGCGCGGGGGCTGGCGCCCGAGGTGCGGCGCATCGTCGAGGCGACCTGGGAGGCGCCGAAGGAGGAGCCGACCCCCGAGCAGGCCGCGGCCCCGAGGTTCGAGCCGGCCGAGGTGCGCGAGCGGGTGCGGGCCGGGCTCATCGACGTGGGCTTCGCGGCGGCCGTGGCGCTGTCGGCGCTGGGCGGGCTGTGGGCGACGGGGCGGCTGGCCGAGTGGGGCTGGGCCGCGGGCGCGGCGTTCGCGGTGGTGCTGGCGGTCCGGGACGTGCTGGGGCCGGTCAGCGTCGGCAAGGCGCTGGTCGGGCTGCACGTGGTCAGCGCCGACGAGCGGCAGGCCCTGCCGGGCTGGAGGGCGCGGCTGACACGGAACGCGCTGCTCCTGGTGCCGCCGGTGGGGCTGGTGGTCGAGGGGCTGGTGCTGCTGCACCACCCGCTGCGACGCCGTCTGGGTGACGGCTGGGCGCGCACCGAGGTCGTGCGGGGCGCGAGCCGCCCGGCGCCGCGCGGAGGGCGCCGATGAACCTGTTCGGCCTCTGGTTCGAGGACCCCTGGTACTTCCTGGGGCTGCTGGTCGTCCCGCTGCTGGTGTGGCGCCTGGTCCGCTTGCGCGGCCGCGGGCGGGTGCCCGTGCCGTCGACGGCGGGGCTGGGCGGCGTGGCGCCCGGGCTGACGGCGCGGCTGTGGTGGGCGCCGGACGCGCTGCGCATGGCGGCCATCGCCGCGCTGGTCGTCGCCGCGGCGCGCCCGCAGGTCGAGGACCGCCGCATCGTCACGGGCGAGGGCGTGGACATCATGCTGGCGCTGGACATGTCGGCGTCGATGAACGCCGTCGACGCGACCGAGGACGAGCTCGATCGGACGCTGGCGGCCGGCAAGGCCCCGCGCAACCGGTTCGAGCTGGCGCGCGACATCCTGAAGAGCTTCATCGCCTCGCGCGAGCAGGACCGCATCGGGCTGGTCGTCTTCGGCCCCGAGGCCTGGCTGAAGTACCCGCTGACGCTGGACTACGCGCGTCTGATGCAGACGCTGGACGGGCTGGTGCTGGACTCGGGCCTGCAGGACCCGCGCACCGGCCGCTGCACCAACGGCTGCACCATCAGCGGCGCCGGCACCGCCATCGGCGACGCGATGGGCCGCGCCTACAACCGCCTGCGGCGCTCGACCGCCAAGAGCAAGCTCATCGTGCTCATCACCGACGGCAAGCAGGAGGGCGGCAGCCTGGACCCGCTGGCCATCGCGCGGCACATCCGCGACCTCCCCGAGGCCGAGCGCCCGCGCGTCTTCACCTTCCTGGTCGGCACGCAGGACCAGACCTGGATGCCGCAGGTCGACTTCCGGGGCCGCTACGTGCGCGGCCCCGGCGGCCTGCCGGTCTACGGGCGGCCTTCGCGGCCCTTCCCCATCGATCCGCAGCTGCTCGAGCAGATGGCCGAGATGACGGGCGGCAAGTTCTACGCCAGCTACAACGAGACGAAGTTCCGCGAAGACGTCGCCGACCTCGAGCGGACCGTGTTCAAGACGCGCGTCCACACGAGCCGCAGCGACGTGTTCATGCCCTGGGCGCTGGCGGCGCTGCTGCTGCTGAGCGGCGAGTGGCTGCTGCGCTTTTCCCGGTGGAGGAGCATCGTATGACGGGCTTCGGCTGGGGCGATCTGGACGCCTGGCGCTGGGGCGGCGTGGTGTTGGCCCTCGTCGCCGGCTTCGTGTGGCTGACCGCCTGGCGGCGGGGGCGGCTGAGGGCGCTGGCCGCGCGCGGGCCGCTGCCGACGCTGCTGGACACGGCCGGCGAGGGGCGGCACCTGCTGCGGGCGGGGCTCATCGTGCTGACCGCGATCGGCCTGGTGCTGGCGCTGATGCGGCCGCAGCACGGCACGCGCGCGACCGAGCTGAAGAACCTGGGCATCGACATCGCCATCGCGCTCGACGCCTCGAAGTCGATGAAGGTCAGGGACGTCGTGCCCGACCGCCTCACCTCGGCGCGGCTCGAGATCGATCGGCTGCTCGACGGCCTCAGCGGTGGGCAGGTGGCGCTGGTGCCCTTCGCCGGGCTGGCCTTCGTGCAGACGCCGCCGACCAGCGACTTCGAGGTGGTCAAGACCTACCTGGACGAGCTGCGCGTCGAAGACATGCCCCGGGGCGGCACCGCCATCGGCCGCGCCATCACCGAGGCGGTGCGCGTGCTGGTGCCGTCGGTCGAGATCGAGGGCGAGGCGGGGGGCGACGCGCCGGCGGCGCTGACCGGCGGTGACGGGGCCAAGGACACCGCGGTCGCGCCCTTCGCGGGGGCGCGCCACAAGGCCATCATCCTGTTCACCGACGGCGAGGACCACGAGGGCGACCCGCTGGCCGCAGCGAAGCTGGCCGCCGATCACGACGTCCGGATCTTCACCGTGGGGGTCGGCACCGCGCAGGGCCGGCCGGTGCCCATCATCAACGACGACGGGCAGGTAGTCGGGACCATGCGCGGCCCGGACGGACGCACGCCCCTGTTCAGCGAGCTGAACAGCGATCTGCTGCGCCAGATCGCCGAGATCACCGGCGGCGCGCACTTCGACCTGGGCCCCACGGGCCTGGGCGACGGGCTGGCCAGGGCCATCGACGCCCTCGAGAAGCAGGAGTACGAGGCGACCTTCCGCCACCTGCGGGACGACCGCTTCCAGCTCGCGCTGGTGCCGGCGCTGGTGCTGCTGATCCTCGAGGCGGTGATCGGGACGGCGCGGCGGCGACGGCGCGTGCGCCCGGCGAGGGAGGGGGCGAAGTGAAGGCGAGCACGCGAGCCCTGGCGGCGGCGCTGGCCGCGCTGAGCGTGGTCGGGTGCGATCACGAGCTGTTCCGGACCTCCCACGGCGCGGTCGACGACGGCAACGCGCTGCTGGCGCAGGGCCAGGCGGCCGAGGCGCTGAAGGCCTTCGAGGCGGCCGCCGCGGAGCTGCCCGAGTCGCCCGAGCTGGACTACGACCGGGGGCTGGCCGCGACGGCCGTAGGCGAGTTCGACGAGGCCACGCAGCGCCTGCTGCGCGCGCTGAACACGCGGGACCCGGCGCTGAAGCGGCGGGTGTACGCGGCCCTGGGGGCGGCTTACGCCCGGTGGGGCGAGCACCTCGAGCGCACCCCGACGCCCCCCGCGGCGGCCGAGCCCGAGGGGGACGACGCGCCCGCCGCGGCGCCGGAGGACCCGCGCAAGGCGGCCCTGCCCAAGTGGGAGCGCGCGGTCGAGCACCTGGAGAAGGCGCTGACGCTGTCGCCCGAGCCGGACCCGGACGTGCTGCGCAACCTGGAGGTGGCGCTGCTGCGGGTCGATCCGCCCTGCGCGTCGCGCAACGACGGCCACGAGCCGAACGACGGGCCCGACCGGGCGGCCGCCATCACGCTGGCGGGCGGCGACGCGGCCGATCCGCAGCAGGGGCTGGTCGCCGGGCCGGCGCCGGAGCGGCTGAAATGGCGCGAGCAGCTGCTGGCGTGCCCCGACGACGTCGACTGGTTCCGGCTCGAGCTGGACGAGGGCGACCGCCTGTCGGCCGAGCTGACGCGTCCCAAGGAGGCGGGGGCGCTGAGCCTGACGCTGTTCGCGTCCGACGGGACGACGGCGCTCGCGCCCGCCGGCGGCGAAGTGGGCGAGGCGGTGGAGCACACGGTGAGGCAGGGCGGCGCGTACCTGCTGCGCGTCGACAACGTGGACGACGACGAGGTGTCGTACGCGATGGCCGTCGAGGTGCGGCCGCCGTGCGCGCGGACCGAGGACCGCTTCGAGCCCAACGACACGCCGGCGGACGCCAGCACGGTGAGCGTGGGCAAGCTGCCGGATCTGAAGATCTGCCCCGAGGACGACGACTGGTACGCGGTGACGCTGGCCGAGGGCGAGAGCCTGTTCGCGTTCGCGTCGTTGCCCGAGGCGGAGGACGAGGACGACGACGAGGCCGCGGACGAGGCGCCGGCGCCGGTGCCGCTGATGCTAGAGGTGACCGACGCGGCCGGCGAGGTGCTGGCGACCGGCGGGCCGGTGGGGCGGGCGCGGGTGGTGACGCTGCTGACGCCTGGCGCTGGGCGCTACCTGGTGAGGGTCAGCGGCGCGCCGGACCTCGAGTCGAAGTACGAGCTGATGGTGCAGGTCATCCCGCCGTGCCCCGAGGGCGACGACATGCTCGAGGACAACGACACGGTGGAGGCCGCCGCGTCGCTGGACCAGCTGATCGCCGAGGCCGCGCAACAGGCGGGGGGCCAGCCCGGGCAGGCCGCCCAGGGGCAGAGCTGGCTGCTGCGCATCTGCCCGGGTGACGACGACTGGATGTCGCTCGAGGTGCAGGCCGAAGAGCCCGTGCAGGTCTCGGCGGTGTTCGACCACGCCAAGGGCGATCTCGAGCTGATCGCCTTTGATGAGCGCGGGGTCGACGAGCTGCAGGCGAGCGACCAGTCCTCCGCCGACCACAACGGCGAGGCGCTGCTGCTGACGCCGGACGGCGACCAGCCCCGCTCGTATCGGCTGCTGGTGCGCGGCAAGGGCGGCGCCGAGAACTTCTACCTGCTGAAGATCGACCAGCCGCAGGGCGGCGGCGGAGGCGGGCAGGACGATCAGCAGCAGGACGACCAGGAGCAGAAGGACCAGGACCAGGACAGCGACCCCGGCGACGGCGAGCAGGACCCGCCGAAGGACTCCGAGCCGAAGGACGCGCCCGAGGACGGACAGGGCGATCCCCAGCAGCCTCCGCGACAGCCGCCGCCCGGTCAGCCGCAGCCGCGCCCGGCCGATCCGCTGGAAGAGGCGCTCGACAAGCTCGACCGGAACCCGCAAAACCTGGAAGCGCTCGAGACGCTCAAGGCCTCCCCCCTCACCAACCACCCCCCGGAGAAGGACTGGTGACGCGCTCCCACCACCACGCTCCGCGCGGGCGGGCGTCTGCGAGGTCGCCGCGCCGGCTGGCGCCGCTGGTGACCGGGCTGGCGCTGGCCATCCTGCTCGGGGCCGCCGGCTCCGCGTCGGCGCGAACACCCGGCGCCAGCGTCCAGATGGAGGTCGATCGCCGGACGCTGACCACCGACGACGAGCTCGAGCTGCGCGTGACGTTCGAGGGCGACCTCGACCGCTACGAGGAGCCGGGCCTGGGTGACTTCGCGGTCGTCGGTCGCAGCTCGCAGCAGCTGATGTCCATCGTCAACGGCCGCGTCAGCCGCCAGCAGGTCCAGGTCTACACCCTGCGCCCCTCGCGCGCCGGCACCCTCACCATCGCCGGCGCCAAGGCCTATCGCGACGGGCAGGTCGTGGCGCAGGGCGCGCCCCTCCAGGTCACCGTCAAGGCGCCCGCCGCGCCGCCTCCGGTCGCCCCCGGCGCGGCCCGCAGCCTGGACCGCCGGGCCGACGAGCAGCTCTTCCTGCACGTCGGCCTGCCGCGCGACACCTTCTACGTCGGCGAGCCCTTCGTCCTGTCGTGGGACCTCTTCTTCCGCCGCGAGCTGCACGTCGAGGCCGCCGAGATCGTCACCCGACCCACCCTCGACGGCCTGTTGGTCGAGGAGCTGCTGTCGCCCGACGCGCGCGCCTCCGTCCGCGAGCGCCGCGTCGGCGGGCAGGCCTTTCGCTTCATCCCGCGCTCGGTGCAGCTCGCGACCGCGCTGCGCCCCGGCAAGGTCACGGTCGACGCCATGGCGATGCGCGTGTCGGCGGGCGACGTGTGGCGCCAGCGCCGCTACACCCTGCGCTCGCAGCCGCTCGAGCTGACCGTCGAGGAGGTCCCCGCCGCCGGCCGCCCCAAGTGGTACCAGGACGGCAACCTGGGCCGCTTCGCGATGACCGCCGAGCTGCACGACGACGCGGGGCGCGCGCCGTCGCGGCTGAAGACCGGCCAGCGCCTGGTCCTGACCGTCACCGTCTCGGGGCGCGGCAACCTGGTCAGCCTCAAGCCGCCCGTCCTCGAAGGCGGCGACACCTTCGACATCCAGCCGTTGCCCACGTCCGCCGACGACGTCGTCGACAAGGACGCCTCGGGCATGCACGGCCGGCGCGTCTTCCAGTTCCTGCTCGCGCCGCTCGCGCCGGGGAAGGTGCAGGCCCCGACCGTCCACCTGGCCTGGTTCGACCCCGAGGCCGAGGAGTTCGAGACGGTCTCGCTGCCGGGGCTCTCCCTCGAGGTCGAGGGCCCGCACCTCGCCGGCCGCGGCGCCACCCAGCCCGAGGGCCCCGAGACCCTGGACATCCGGCCCCTCCTCGAGGCCGACGCCCTGGACACGGTCCCGCACCGGCCGCTCACCGGCACGACCCTCTTCTGGTTGCTCCTCGCGTTGCCGCCGGCGCTGTTCGGCCTGGTCGAGCTGCGCTTCCGGCTGCGCCGCCGCCGCGACCGCAACCCGCAGGCCCGCCTGAGCCGCGCCGCCGGGGCCAACGCCCGAAAGCGCCTCAAGGCCGCCGAGCAGGCCCAGCGCGACGATCTCGTCAAGGACTGCTTCGGCCAGATCGCGCGCACCTTCGTCAGCTACTTCGAGGAGCGCGCCAACCTGCCGGCGACCGGCATGACCCACGACGAGCTGCGCGAGGCCGCGGGGCAGGCCGGCTACCCGCGCGAGCTGCTCGACGCCGTCGTGGTCGAGCTCGAGAACTGCGACTTCGCGCGCTTCGCCCCGGCCGCCGTGGTCGGCCAGCAGATGCGCGAGAGCCTGTCACGCGCCGAGGAGCTGGTCCGACGCCTCGAGGCCGTCGAGCCCCGGAGGAGACCATGAGCCGCCGCGCCCTCCTGCTCGCCCTCGCGGCGCTGCTCCTGGCCTCGCCGGCCGCGGCGCAGCCCGCGCCCGACGCCGCGTCGCGCGACGTGTCCATCGTCCCGGCCGCGCCCGCGCCGCCGCCAGCCGCCGCGGCCGCCGCCTCCACCGAGCAGCCCACGGCCCTGTTCCAGCGCGCCAACGGCCACTACCACTCGGGCGACTACGCCGCCGCCGCCGAGCTGTACCGCCAGCTGGCCAACACCTGGCGCATCGACGATCCGGTCTTGTACGCCAACCTGGGCAACACCTACTTCCGCATGGGCGACTACGGCAGCGCCATCTTCGCCTACCGCCGCGCCCTGCGCCTCGAGCCGCCGGGAGCCATCGCCGAGCGCGTCGAGGCCAACCTGATGGTCACCCGCCGCGTCCTCGAGCAGCGCTACAAGGCCGGCGCCGACAAGAGCCAGTTCGTCTACGCCGAGCCCGGCGGCTTGCTCCATCGCGTCTCCCACGCCCTCGGCCGCGACGTCGTCGTCTACGGCTTCCTCGCGGCGTGGGTGGCGCTGTTCGCGCTGCTCGCCGCCTGGCGCCTACGCCCACACGCCAGCGCGCGGCGCTGGGGCTGGGCCTCGCTGCCGACCGGCGCGGTGGCCCTGGTCCTGGGGCTGATGCTGGTCGGCCAGACCGTCGCGGCCAGCGCCTTCCGCCTGGGCGTCGTCATCCGCGACGGCGTCTCGCTGCGCGAAGGCCGCCACGCCGACGCGCGCGGGGTCGCGCTGCCCGAGGGGATGGAGGTCCGCATCCTGGACGCGGACGACGACTGGACCCGGGTCGAGCTGGCCAACGGCCGCGAGGGTTGGGTCGAGACCCCGGCGGTCAAGCAGATCTGAGCCGGCCCCGCGCCTAGTCGCGAGAGCGCCGTGAGCGGCCCTGGCCGCCGCCGCCCTCGCGTCCACGGCCGCCGCCGCCCTCGCGTCCACGGCCGCCTCCGCGACCACCCCTGCCGCGCCCTCCGCCGCCATTGCGCCGTTCGCCGCCGCCTTCGCGCCGCTCGCCGCCGCCTTCGCGCCGCTCGCCGCCGCCTTCGCGCCGCGGCCCGCGCCCTCCGCCGCCCTCGCGCCGCGGCCCGCGTCCACGCTCGCCCTCGCGCGCGCTCTCGGCGGCCGCCTGCGCCTGGCCTTCTCCGCCGCCGCCGCGCCGCTCGTCACCCTCGCGCCCGCCGCGCCGCCGCCGCCGTCGCCGCCGCCCGCCTTCCTCGTCCTCGCCGCCCTCGAAGGCGCCCTCACCGCGCGCGGCCCCGTCCCGGGCCCGCTCGACCGCGATGCCGAAGCCCTGGTTGAGCCGCCGGATGATGTCCTGCACGTCCGCCGGGTCGGCCGGCAGCAGGGTCGCGAAGCGCCCGATCTGCTCGAGCTGCCCGAAGGGCCCCGTCCCGCCCAGCACGCGCCGCTGCGCCGCGCCGGCGTCCTCGATGTCGAGGTCCCGCCCGAGCGCGCTGCCGTCGGCCACCAGCGCGATCACCCCGATGGGCGGCTCGACGGGCATCGAGGCCACCTGGCGGAGCACCTCGCCCTCGGGCGCCTGCCGCGGGCACACCGGGATGGCGCAGCCGCCCATCTCGGCCACCGCCGCCTGCACGAGCCCCAGGTCCCCGGTCGCCTGCAGCAGATCGTAAGCGCTCGGCGCGTCCCAGTCGGGCAGCAGCACGGCGACGCGGTAGCCGGGGCCGTTGGCGACGCAGGCCGGCCACACGCGGACGCCGTCGGCGTTGGCCGCCGCGACCTCGTCGTGCGTCGGCAGCTCCTCGGGGGAGTCGACGACATACACGACGGCGTCGAGGGCCGCTCGTCGGGCCGCTTGGGCGACCTCCTCGCAGGTGGCGAGGGTGGCCGGGACGTACAGGTCGATGAGGGCGTGTCGTTGCATGGACATGAGGCGTGGGAGGCTACGCGCTGGGACGTGGTCGGGCAAGCGTGCGGTGCGACCAACGGACGCGAGGCCTTTCGCACTGCAAGAGGGCGCCGTCGCCGCGCACATGCGACGTGGACCGGAGCTGGGCTGCGGGGAATCGACCGCTGCATAGCATCCGGTGTCCGACACTTGCAGCTTTGGGGCGTGAAGGCTTGAATGCGCCCCGTATGACGGCCCCGACGCACGATCCGCGCCCGCCCGGCGCGTCCCTGCCGCCGCTCCGCGTGGCGCTGGTCCAGGACGACCCCACCGTGGGAGCCGTCGCCGACAACCGCGCCCGCATGCTCGCGCGCCTCGAGGAGGCCCGCGCCCTCGGCGCCCACCTCGTTGTCTTCCCCGAGCTGGCCACCCTCGGCTATCCCCCGCGCGACCTGCTCGACCTGCCGGACATCGTCGACGGCAACCTCGAGACGGTCCGGGCCCTCGCCCACGCCGCCGGTGACCTCGGCGTCCTCGTCGGCTACGTCGACCGCCGCGCGGCGCTCGCCGGGCTCCCCCTCGCCAACGTCGTCGGGCTGCTCACCCAGGGCCGCGTCGTCCACACCTGGGACAAGGCCCTGCTGCCCAACTACGACGTCTTCGACGAGGCCCGCTACTTCGAGCCCTCCACCGGGACGTCCGTCGCCACCTTCCGCGGCTGGCGCCTGGGCGTCAGCGTCTGCGAGGACCTGTGGGCCCTCGACCAGGACGCCCCCCGCGCCCGCTACGCCCGCAGCCCCATCGCCGAGCAGGCCGCCGCCGGCGTCGACCTCCTCGTCAACGTCAGCGCCAGCCCGTACGTCCTGGGCAAGCTCGCCTCGCGCCGCCGCCTCGCCCGCCGCGCGACCCAGCTCGCCCGCGCCCCCTTCCTGTACTGCAACCAGCTCGGCGCCAACGACGACCTCCTCTTCGACGGCGCCAGCTTCGGCCTCGACGCCGACGGCCGCCTGGTCCTGCAGCTGCCGGCCTTCCAGACCGGCCTCGCCCTCGTCACCCTCGGCGGCGCCCCCCAGCCCGAGGTCCCCGCCCCGGCCGAGGGCCTGCCCACCCTGCGCGACGCCCTGGTCATGGGCATCCGCGACTACGTCCACAAGAGCGGCTTCCGCAGCGTCGTCCTGGGCCTGTCCGGCGGCATCGACAGCGCCGTCACCTGCGCCCTGGCCGTCCGCGCCCTCGGCCCGGACAACGTCCTGGGCGTCCTGATGCCCTCGCCGCACAGCTCGCGCCACAGCGTCGATGACGCCCTCGCCCTCGCCGCCAACCTGGGCATCCAGACGCACACCGTGCCCATCGGCCCGCTCATGCAGGGCTTCGACCAGGCGCTCGCGCCCATCTTCGGCGACCGCCCGCCGGGGCTCGCCGAAGAGAACCTGCAGGCCCGCATCCGCGGCACCCTCCTGATGGGTATCTCCAACAAGCTGGGCCACCTTCTGCTGACTACAGGCAACAAGAGCGAGCTGGCCGTCGGCTACTGCACGCTCTACGGCGACATGAACGGCGGCCTCGCCCCCCTGTCCGACCTGCCCAAGACGCTGGTCTACGCCCTGGCCCACCAGCTCAACGCCGACGGCCCGGTCATCCCGTCCAGCAGCATCGACAAGCCCCCCTCCGCCGAGCTGCGCCCGGACCAGACCGACCAGGACTCGCTGCCGCCCTACGACGAGCTGGACGCGATCCTGCGCGCCTACGTCGAGGAGCACCGCCCCCAGCGCGACATCGCCTCCGACGGTCACGATCCGGCGCTGGTGGCGCGGGTGGTCGACATGATTCACCTGAGCGAGTACAAGCGCCGACAGGCCGCGCCAGGCCTGAAGATCACCCCCAAGGCTTTCGGCGTCGGACGCCGCTTCCCCATCGCCCACCGCTGGCGCTGACCCGCCATCCCAAGGACTCCCCGGCCCGATGGACCGCCTCGTCCCAGCCCTCGTCGCGCCCCTGCGCCGCCTCGCGCGGCCGCTGCTGGCGCTCGCGCTGCTGGCCGGCGCCGTCGCGGCCCCCGCCCCGGCCGCCGCCTACGAGAGCGTGCGGGTCCGCTGGTACGAGTCCTACCGCGGCCTGTGGCTGGGCTTCCACGCGGGCGTCTCCTTCGGCAGCTCCGTCAGCGTGGACGACGCGACCCTGCCCGACTCCGACGCCACCGACCCGATGTTCGGCCTCGCGCTGCACTATCGCCTGCGGCGCTTCGACCTCGGCCTGGTCATCGACAACATCGGCGGCGGCGCCTTCCAGGGCTTCGACTCGGACCGGCCCGTCGGCGGCATGTCCCGCGTGGCGGCGATGCTGCGTTGGCGCTACCTCGACGAGCCCTGGGGCGGCCTGTACATGCGCCTGAGCCCGGGCTGGATGGCGCTGAGCCACTCGGACCACATCCGCGCCGAGATCGCCAGGGCCGCCGGCCGCGACAACCCGAACCAGCTGTCCGATCTCGAGGGCATCGACACCTACAACAGCGCCTTCACGCTGGGCATCGACTTCGGCGTCCTCATCCACCTGTGGGAGGGCGTCGCCGCCTTCGCCGAGCTCGAGACCGTCACCGCCTCGACCACCCTGCGCGTCGACGGCCAGGACATCGACTACAACCTGGTCGTGCCCATCTTCGCCCTGGGGATCGAGACCCGCCTGTGACGCCGCCGTCCGCTGACGCCGCCCCCGAGGGCGAGGCCGCGCTCGACCTGTCGATCGTCGTCCCGCTGCTCGACGAGGCCGAGAGCCTCCCGCACCTGCACGAGGCCATCCAGCGGGCCCTCGACGACCCCTCGGCCGGCGCGCTCACCTACGAGGTCCTGTACTGCGACGACGGCTCGACCGACGGCTCGCTCGAGGTCCTGCGCCAGCTGGCCGCGGCCGACCCGCGCGTCCGCGTCATCAGCCTGCGCCGCAACTTCGGCCAGACCGCCGCCATGGCCGCCGGCTTCCGCCACGCCCGCGGCGCGGTCATCGTCCCGATGGACGCCGACCTCCAGAACGACCCGCGCGACATCCCGCGCCTGTTCGCCAAGCTGGCCGAGGGCTACGACGTCGTCAGCGGCTGGCGCAAGGATCGCAAGGACCCCTTCTGGACGGTCACCCTGCCCAGCCGCATCGGCAACGCCGTCATCGGCCGCGTCACCGGCCTGCGCCTGCACGACTACGGCTGCACCCTGACCGCCTATCGCCGCGAGATCCTCCAGGACGTGCAGCTGTACGGCGAGATGCACCGCTTCATCCCCGCCTGGGCGGCCTCGGTCGGCGGCCGCGTCGCCGAGCTGCCGGTCACCCACCACGCCCGCCGCTTCGGCCGCAGCAAGTACGGCCTGTCCAAGACCATCCGCGTCCTGCTGGATCTGATGACGGTCCGCTTCCTGATGACCTACGCGACCAAGCCCCTGTACTTCTTCGGGCGCCTGGGCCTCGGCTTCTTCGCGTTGGCCGCCCTGTCCTGGGGCTGGACCGTCACCAAGAAGCTCATCTGGAACGAGCCCCTGTACACCGACCCCTTCTTCCTCGCCGGCATCTTCCTCGCCCTCGCGGGCCTGCAGATCACCCTGTTCGGGCTGCTCAGCGAGGTCATCATGCGCACCTACTACGAGTCGCAGGGCAAGCCGACCTACATCATCAAGGAGACGCTGAACCTGCCCGACGAGCCGCCCCAGCGGCTCAAGCACCGCGTAGGCTGACCCGGGCATGTGCGGCATCGCCGGCTTCGTCGACCCCGCCGGACGCACGCCCGACCCCCAGCGCGTCCTCCACGCCATGCGTCAGGCCCTGCGCCACCGCGGCCCCGACGACGCCGGCGACTTCATCGACGCGCCGGCCTTCCTCGGCCACCGCCGCCTGTCCATCGTCGACCTCTCGCCCGCCGGCCGCCAGCCCTTCGTCCTGACCGACCCGGCCGGCGCCCCCGACGTCGTCGCCCTCGCCAACGGCGAGCTGTACAACCACTACGCCCTGCGCCCCGCGCTGCGCGCCGCCTTCCCGGACGCCACCCCCGGCGCCAGCGACTGCGCCATCCTGCCGTGGCTCTGGCGCCTGCACGGCCCGCGCCTGCTCGAGCGCCTCGTCGGCATGTACGCCCTCGCCGTCTGGGACGCCCGCCGCCACACGCTCCTGCTGGCCCGCGACCCCGGCGGCGAAAAGCCCCTGTACTACGCCCCGCTGCCCGGCGGCGGCCTGGCCTTCGCCTCCGAGCCCAAGGCCCTGCTGGCCCACCCGCTCGTCTCGCGCGCCGTCGACCCGGTCGGCCTGCGCCGCTACCTGACCTTCGACTACGTCCCCGGCCGCGCCACCGTCTACGCGGCCATCCGCAAGCTCGAGCCGGGCGCCCACCTGCTGTGGACCCCGCGCGGCCTGACCCACGGCCGCCACGGCGAGATCCCCTTCGGCCCGCCGGTCCTGCACGACCGCCGCGAGATCGCCGACGCGGTCTGGCGCGCCCTGGGCGACGCCGTCGAGGCCCGCCTGATGGCCGACGTCCCGCTCGGCGTCTTCCTGTCCGGCGGCCTCGACTCCACGGCCGTCACGGCCGCGCTCACGGCCCGCCGCGACCCCGCCACGGTCCAGACCTTCTCCATCGGCTTCGACGACGCCTCCTTCGACGAGTCCGCCCACGCCCGCGCCGTCGCCGCCCACCTCGGCACGACCCATCACGAGCAGCGCCTGTCCCCCGAGACCCTGCTCGCCCTCGTCCCGGAGCTGATCGCCGGCCTCGACGAGCCCTTCGCCGACGCCTCGATCGTCCCCACCTGGCTCTTGAGCCGCTTCGCCCGCCAGCACGTCACGGTCGCCCTCGGCGGCGACGGCGGCGACGAGCTGTTCCAGGGCTACCCGACCTACGCGGCCGACGCCATGGCCCGCCTGGCCGCGCGCCTGCCGCGCCCCGTGCGCCGCCGCCTGCTCGAGCCGCTCGCCCGCCTCATCCCGCACCGGGCCGCCTACATGAGCCTGGACTTCAAGGCGCGGCGCTTCCTGTCCGCCCTGGAGCTGCCCGCCGACCACCGCCACCCGGTCTGGATCGGCGGCGTCCACCCCGACGAGCACGCCGCCGCGCTGTCGCCCGCCCTCGCTGCTGGTCTCCGCACCGCCGCCCCGGACGACGCGGTCTTCGCCGACATCGACGCGCTGGTCGCGCGCTTCCAATCGGCCCAACCGTCGGGCTCGCGAGAGGATCTGATAAGCTGGCTGTACCTGCAGACCTACCTCGCCGACGACGTGCTCATGAAGGTCGACCGGGCCTCGATGGCCCACGCCCTCGAGGTGCGCGCGCCCCTGCTCGATCCCGCGCTCGCGCGCCTCGCCGGCCACATCCCCTCCAGCTGCAAGCGCGTGGGCGCCGTCACCAAGCGGCCCCTGCGCGACGCCCTCGCCGGGCGCGTGCCGCCGTCCATCCTGCGCCGCCCCAAGCAGGGCTTCGGCGTGCCGATGGCGGCCTGGCTGCGCGGGCCGCTGTCCGGCTGGATGCGCGACGTGCTGGACCCCGTACGTGTCGCGCGTGGCGGCCTGCTCGACCCCGCCTGGACCACGCGCCTGATGGACGAGCACCTCGCCGGCCGCGTGACCCACCACAAGGCGCTGTGGAGCGCGCTCGTCCTCGAGCTGTGGCGAGCGGGCACCCATGGACCGGACAGGACGCCCCCATGACCGACCCCCTGAACCCCGACGGCCGCGACCTCCGGATCGGCATCGACCTCGGCGGCACCCGCATCAAGGCCGGCCTCGTCGACCCGACGGGCCGCATCCTGGATCGCGTCGTGGTGGACGTCGGCCAGCAGACCAGCATGGAGGACATCACCGAGCGCCTCGTGCGCCTGGTCGAGCTGCTCGCGCGCGACGGCACCGTCGGCGTGGGCGTCGCGGCGGCCGGCGTGATGGACCGGCGCTCGGGCGTCATCCGAGAGAGCCCGAACTTCCCGGCCTGGCGCGACTTCGACCTCGCCGGCCGGGTCGCCGCGAGCAGCGGCCTGCCGGTGCTGCTCGAGAACGACGCCAACGCGGTGGTCTTCGGCGAGGCGATGGGCGGCGCCGGGCGCGGCGTGCGCGATCTGGTCGGGCTGACCCTGGGCACCGGCGTCGGCGGCGGCCTGGTGCTCGGCGGGCAGCTCTACCGGGGCGCGCGCGGGATGGCGGGCGAGCTGGGCCACGTCACGGTCGAGCCCGAGGGCCGCCCCTGCGCCTGCAACAACCGCGGCTGCCTCGAGCAGTACGTCGGGCAGGTCGGCCTGCGCCGCACCCTGGCCGAGACGGGCGGTTCCCTGGCCAGCCTGGCCGACGACGCCGACGCGCCGCGCAAGCTCGCCCACGCCGCGCAGGCGGGCGACGAGCGCGCCCTGGCGATCTGGCGGCAGCTCGGCCGCTACCTGGGGCAGGCCATCGCGACCTTCGTGCACGTGCTCGACGTGCAGCTCATCCTCCTGTGCGGCGGCATCGCGCACTCGGCCGACCTCTTCCTGCCGGCGCTCGACGACGAGTTCACGCAGCGCACCTTCACCAGCATGCGCGAGGGCGTGGTCATCCGCGCGGGCGTCCTGGGCGAGGACGCCGGCATCGTGGGAGCGGCCTTCAGCGCGACGGCCTGACGATTCCGGTCTGCGGGTGCTGACAGGCGGCGCGGCCGTTTGTTAGCTTCCGCCGCCTGGAGGTCGTCACATCATGATGAAAGGCGCCGTCGCCAACGTGATCCAGGCGGTGGGCAATACGCCCATCGTCAAGCTGAACTCGGTCTCCGCCCATGTGAAGGCGGACGTCTACGTCAAGCTCGAGTACCTGAACCCGGGCGGCAGCGTGAAGGATCGCCCGGCGATCAAGATCATCGAGGACGCCGAGCGGGACGGGCGCCTCAAGCCGGGCGGCACCATCGTCGAGGCGACCAGCGGCAACACGGGCATGGGCCTGGCCATGGTCGCCGCGGTGCGGGGCTACAAGACGATCTTCGTCATGCCCGACAAGATGAGCGAGGAGAAGATCGCCGCGCTGCGCGCCTTCGGGGCCCGCGTCGTGGTCACGCCGACCAACGTGGCGCCCGACGACCCGCGCAGCTACTACGTGGTCGCGCGGCGCCTCGCGGACGAGACGCCCGGCGCCATCCTGGCCAACCAGTACCACAACCAGTCGAACCCGCGGGCGCACGAGCTGTCGACCGGGCCCGAGATCTGGGAGCAGACGGGCGGCGAGATCGACGTGCTGGTCGTGCCGATGGGCACCGGCGGCACCATCACGGGCACCGGCCGCTACCTCAAGGCGCAGAAGCCGTCCATCAAGGTGGTCGGCGTCGACCCCGTCGGCAGCGTCTACTACGACTACTTCCGGACCGGGCGCATGACGCGCGCGCACTCCTACCGGGTCGAGGGCTTCGGAGAGGACTTCCTGCCCTCGACGATGGACTTCGAGGTGGTCGACGACGTCATCCGCGTGTCGGACAAGGACTGCTTCCAGTGGACGCGGCGCCTGGTCCGCGAGGAGGGCCTCTACACGGGCGGCTCGGCCGGCGGCACGGTGGCGGCGGCGGTGCGGTACGCCGAGCGCACGGGCAAGGCCGAGAACATCATGTGCATCCTGCCCGACAGCGCGGCCCGCTACCTGTCCAAGATCTTCAACGACACCTGGATGCGAGAGGGCGGCTACCTCGACCCGGACATCGGCGAGGAGACGGTGGCCGATCTGCTCGGCCGGCAGCAGGGCAAGCTGGTGCAGGCGCGGCCGGGCGACACCTTCGAGTCGGTCATCGCGCGCATGAAGGAGCACGGCATCAGCCAGCTGCCCGTCATCGCCGACGGCAAGATGGTCGGGCTCATCGGCGAGGTGGATCTCCTCAAGGCGCTGCTCGAAAAGCGCGCCCAGAGCACGACCACGATCGACGACTACCTCGACAACAACTTCGCGCTGGTCGAGGCCCACAACCGCACCGGGCTGCTCAGCCAGCTCTTCGCCCAGGGCAAGGTGGTGGTGGTCGAGGACGGCGGGCGGGTCGTCGGCATCCTGACCAACATCGACTTCATCGACTGGATCTCCAGCCGCCTCGTGCGATGAGCGCGCCGGTGGGGACGAGCGGCTCGGGAGGCGGTGACGCGACGCAGCGGCGCCGCCTCTTCGTGCTGTCCGACTCGACGGCCGAGACGGCGGACCGCGTCCTGCGGGCGGCGCTCATCCAGTTCCAGGGCGTCGAGGCCGACGTGCGCATCTTCAGCATGGTGCGCCGCGACGAGGACCTCGACGCCATCGTGCGCGCGGCGGCCGCCGAGGACGCGCTGGTCGTCTACACGCTGGTCAACCCCGACCAGCGCCAACGCATCGCCGAGCAGGCCCTCGAGCACGGCGTCGCGACGGTGGACATCATCGGCCAGCTGATGACCCGCCTGACCTCGTTCTTCGGCGAGGCGCCCGTAGGCCGCCCCGGGCACGGGCGGCTGACCGACGAGTACTTCCGCCGCATCGAGGCGGTCGAGTTCTCGGTGCAGCACGACGACGGCAAGGGCCCCTCGGGCCTGCGCGAGGCGGACATCGTGCTGGTCGGGCTGTCGCGCACCAGCAAGACCCCGCTGTCGACCTATCTCGCGCAAAAGGGCTGGAAGGTCGCCAACGTGCCCGTGGTGCTGGGGCTGCCGCTGCCGCGCGACCTCGACACCATCCAGCAGACGCGCATCTACGGCCTGACCATCGACGTCGCCAGCCTGATGCGCATCCGGCGCGCGCGCCTCAAGGCCCTGAACATGCCGGTCGACACCGACTACGCGCGGCGCGACCACATCCTGCGCGAGCTCGAGTACGCGCGCAGCATCTTCGAGGCCCACCCGGTGTGGCCGGTCATCGACGTGTCGCAGAAGGCCATCGAGGAGACCGCGTCCATCGTCCTGCGGCTGATGGAGGAGCGACGGCGTCAAGGGCTCGTTTGATTCCGGGGCCTTCGCGCGTGCAGCATGCGTGCGGTGCGAGACGGCGCACGCAGGACGGCGTCGCGACATGGATTGACACGACCCGCGCGCCGCCTACACTAGCGAGCCGACGGTCCGGGCCAATCTCACGGCTGGGGCCGCCGCCGGACGCCTCGCTCCGGCCCTGCACACACCCAACGCATTGAAATGATTGATGCCGCTTCTGTTGCAAGCGGCCGCGAGGTTCGGCTCCCAGCGACGACCCCCGTCGCGAGGACCCGTGACCTCTCATCCCGACTCCCCTGGAGGCATCTGGCATGCGCAAGTTGTTCAAGCACCTGCTCGTCGTTGGCGTCCTCGCGGTCCCGCTCGCGGCCTGCGAGCTCGAAGGCGGCGAGGTCGACGACGACACCTTCACCGACACCCAGGACGACCAGGGCAACAACACCGACGAGGTCGAGGACGACACCACCGGTCCGACCGGCCCGACCGCGGTCTACCTCGAGGACCTGGTGTGGGACGGCAAGTGCCGCTCGTCCTCCAACTCGAACGGCCCCGACATCGACGCGGTCGAGCTGCAGCTGGCCGACCTCCAGAGCTCGGTCTACCTCGACACCGTCGTGGGCGACGTGCCCGAGAAGGCCGGTGAGCAGCTCGCCGTGGCCAACCCGGCGACCTGCGACAACAACTTCAAGAACATCCAGGCGGCCAAGGGCGCGCCCGACGCGACCAAGCTGGTCCCGGCCAAGGACACGCAGTTCGTCTCGCTCCACGGCGGCTGGATCGCCGGTGAGTTCGAGAACCAGACGTTCATCGCCGTCGGCGACACCATCGTCGTCCACGAGGTCGGCACCAACTTCGGTGGCAACGCCAACTCGGACGAGATGGTCGGCCTGTACGTCATGACCGATCTGGGCTGCGCCGGCCCGACCGACACCACCTGCGCCTTCAAGGTGGGCGAGGGCGCGGGCGTCGCGAACTTCGACATCACGACCCTGCCGTTCTGATCCCGAGCTTCGGTTCACCCGAGAGCCCGCCCCACCCCGGGGTGGGCTCTCGTCGTTTCAGGGATTGAATGCCCGCTGCCGGACGCCGTCTGCAGGGGGGCCGTCGCCTCTCCGCCCCGTCGGCGGGCGCAAGCGACCGGTTCCGAAGCCCTTCATGGAGGCCCTGGCATGCGCACCCCGTTCAAGCAGCTCCTCGTCGCGAGCATCCTCGCCGTCCCGGTCGCGGCCTGCGACCTCGAGCCCTTCCCCCAGGACGACGCCGGCAACACCGACACGCTGGACGACGCCGGCGGCCACACCGACAAGAGCGACGTCACCGACCCGCCCGACGAGCAGACCCCGTCCGGCCCGACCGCCGTGTTCATCCAGGACATGGCCTTCGACGGCAAGTGCCGCTCGGACTCGAACTCCAACGGCGCGGACATCGACGCGGTCGAGCTGCAGCTGAGCGACCTGCAGCAGTCGGTCTACCTCGACACGGTCATCGGCGACGTGCCCGCCAACGCCGGGACGAAGCTGGCCGTCGCCAACCCGCCGACCTGCGACAACAACTTCAAGAACATCCAGGCGGCCAAGGGCGCGCCCGACGCGACCAAGCTGGTCCCGACCAAGGACACGCAGTTCGTGTCGCTCCACGGCGGCTGGATCGCGGGCGAGTTCACCGGCCAGGTCTACGTCGCCGCCGGTGACACGATCGTCGTCCACGAGGTCGGCAGCAACATGGGCGGCAAGGACAGCTCGGACGAGAAGGTCGGTCTGTACGTCATGACCGATCTCGGCTGCGCCGGTCCGACTGACAGCACCTGCGCCGTCAAGGTCGGCGAGGGCGCGGGCGTCGCGACCTTCGACGTCCCGACCCTGCCGTTCTGACCCGACGGACCCGCGCGCTCACGAGGCCCGCTCCGCGCCCGCGGGGCGGGCCTTCGCGCACCGGATCCCCTGTGCTAGCTTCGACGCCTCTGCACACTGCTGGGGCAGGTCCATGCGTCGTTTGCTTGCTCGTTGCGCCATCGTCGCCGCCGGGGCCCTCGGGGGCTGTGACTCCGACCCGGCCGGCTCCGTCGACGCTCGCGCGGACGCCTTCGCGGACGCCGTCGACACCCACGAGGCCGCGCCCGCCATGCACGCCGTGGTGATCCAGGACCTCTGGGACGGTTACTGCGCAGGTCCCGGCCGCTCGCGCGGCGCCGACATCGACGCGGTGGAGCTGGTGCCCGGCGGCGCTGGAGCTTCCGTGTTCCTGGGCGAGGTCGTGGGCGAGGTCCCCGCCTCGACGTCGCCGACCCCTCCGTCCACGGACCCGTGCCTCAACGACTACGACCAGCTGGACGCTGCGCTCGGTCCGCCGGACGCGACCACGCTGTTCCCCGACGCCGACACGCAGTTCGTCTCGTTGCACGGCGGATGGCTCGCCGGAATCTTCCAAGGCGCGCCGCGCATCGAGGTGGGCGATCGCCTCGTCGTGCACGAGGTCGGCCGGAACGTGGGGGGTAACGCGGACAGCGACGAGCCGTTCGCGCTGCTCCTGATGACCGACCTCGACTGCGCCGGCCCGAGCGACGCCAGCTGCTCGTTCAAGGTGGGAGAGGGGTACGGCGTCGCGTCCTTCGACCTCGAGGCGATGCCCTTCTGACGGCGGAACGTGATACGCAGGGCAGGGCGCTCCGTCTCTACCGAGCACCCCTTCTCGTCAGGTCGTCCGTTCCGGTCCAGGAGTCCCTCCCATGAAGCGCGTCCTCCAGCGACTCGTGCTGCTCGTCGCCCCGCTCGGGCTCGGGGCGATCGCCCTCACGGCGTCGGCCCAGCAGGTGCCCCAGGTCGAACGCAAGTCGGTCGACACGCCGGCGGACGCGGTGCGGCGCTCGGACAACGCGGCCGCCCGCAGCGACGCGCGCCCGGCCACCTACGGCGGCGGCCTGTTCCTGGTCGACGAGCCCGAGAGCGACCTCGAGGAGCCGCTGCCCCTGGGGACCGAGGAGTCGTTCCAGCGCCGCGGCTACGAGATCGTGCGCGACGGCAACCGGGTCGAGCTGGTCGTCGATCCCCAGGGCCAGATCTACACGGACCGGAACTACCAGGGCGTCATCCCCGAGGTGCGTCCGTTCCAGCTCCCGCAGCGCATGCAGCGCGCCCGCGGCAGCATCGTCTCGTGGGTGGGCTTTCAGCCGATGGTCAACGTCAGCCGCGTCTTCTGGCAGCTGACCGACACGACCGTGCCCTTCGAAATCACGCGCGTCGACGACCGGACCCTGCACGTCTTCTTCCCCAACACGCGCCCCGATCGCCAAAACGAGCTGCGCCCGATGGTCATGTCGGCCTTCGAGTCGGCCGTCGCCAGCATCGAAGGCCAGCGCGTCCGCGGCGGCCTGCGCTACGTCGTGCGCCTCAAGCGCGCCGTGAACTACCTCTACCGCATCGACCCGCCGTTCCTGCTGCTGGACTTCGAGCGCTAGCGCCTCGGCCGGGACGCCGCACTCCGGCAGCCACCCGGGCCGGCTGGAAGAGGCTGCCGCAATAGACCAGCTGGAGTGCCCGAGCTTGCTCGCGCCCCAACGACGGCGGCTTGCCGCCGGGGCTTGGCCGCCGTCCTGGCGCAGCAAGCTGCGCCGGACCGGGGCTCCACCAAGGTGGAGCACTCCAGAGGCCTCGTGCGACGTCCTCTGGAAGTCGGCGATCCCAGGGGGTGGGTCGCCGGACTGCACGAGCTCGCTCGTGCTCGGGCGTAGCGCAGCTTGCTGCGCTCTGGATGCGGGCGCGGCGTGCACCGTCATCGGAGGGTCGCCGCGGCGGTGGCGCGGCCGCCTGCGTCAGTGGACCAGAGCCAGCAGCTCGGCGGCGTGCTCGCGCGTGCGCTCGGTGATCTGCAGGCCGCCCAGCATGCGGGCGATCTCCTCGGTGCGCTCGCCCGCGTCCAGCGCCCGCACGCGGGTGGCCGTGCGGCCGTCGACGGTGCGCTTTTCGACCTGCAGGTGGTGGTGGGCCTGCGCCGCGATCTGCGCGAGGTGCGTGATGGCGACGACCTGCCGCTCGGCCGCGATCTCGCGCATCTTCTGGCCGATGACCTCGGCCACCGCGCCGCCGACCCCGGTGTCCATCTCGTCGAAGATGCAGGTGTGCACAGGGTCCACGTGGGTCAGCACGCGCTTGAGCGCCAGCAGCAGGCGCGACAGCTCGCCGCCCGAGGCGATGCGGGCCAGCGGGCGCATCTCCTCGCCGGCGTTCGTCTGGATGAGCAGCTCGCCGCGGTCGAGCCCGGCCGGCCCCAACGCCTCGCCGCGCGCCAGATCGAAGCGGATGCGAGCGCCGGTCATCACCAGGCTGTCCAGCTCCTCGCCCACCCGCGCCTCGAGCGCGCCCGCCGCGGCCACCCGGGCCTCGCTGAGCGCCTGCGCGGCCTCCAGCGCCTGCCCCTCGGCCGCCCGAACCGCCTCGTCCGCCTGCCTCACCGCGTCCTCGAGGCTCTCGAAGCCGGCCAGCTCGGCCCGCAGCTCGGCCGCCCGCGCCAGCACGGCCTGCAGATCCAGCCCGTGCTTGCGCTTGAGCTTCTTGAGCGCGTCCAGCCGCTCCTCCACCTGCTCGAGCCGCCGCGGGTCCATGTCCACCCGGTCGCCGTAGCGCCGCGTCTCGAAGGCGATGTCCTCGAGCTCGATGCGCGCCGACTCGAGCCGCGCCGCCAGCGGCTGCAGCGTCGCGTCGATGGTCACCAGCCGATCCAGCGTCCGCAGCGCGCCCAGCAGCTGGTCGCTGACCGCGCTCGACCGCCCGCACAGGACGCTCTCGACCTCTCGCGCGCCGGTCAGCAGCCGCTCGCCGTGGGCCAGGCGCTCGCGCTCGCGCGCCAGCTCCTCGTCCTCGCCCGGCACCGGGTTCACCTCGTCGATCTCGCCCAGCTGGAACCGGACGAAGTCCTCTCGCGTGGCGCGCGCCGTCTCGCGCTGGCTCAGCCCGTCCCGCTCGCGCCGCGCCTGCACCAGCGCCCGCCACGCCGCGTCGAAGCGCGCCCGCAGCGCCATCAGGCCGCCGAAGCGGTCCAGCAGATCGAGGTGCCCCGACGCGTCCAACAGCGCCGTGTGCTGGTGCTGGCTGGACAGATCGACCAGCCCGCGCGTCACCTCGGCCAGGGTCGAGACGGTGACCAGCGCGCCGTTGATGTACACGCGCCCCTTGCCGTTGGGCGCCACGATGCGGCGCACGACCACGTCCAGCGTCGCCCCGGCGACCGGCCCAGGGTCCTCGTCGCCGCCCAGATCCTGCGCGCGCAGCCGCTCGGCCACCTCGGCGTCGGCGGGCAGGCGGAACAGGGCCTGCACCTCGGCCTGGCGGGCGCCGCGGCGGATCGTCTCGGTCCGCGCGCGGTCGCCCAGCACCAGGCTCAGCGCGTCGATGATGATCGACTTGCCGGCGCCGGTCTCGCCGGTCAGCACGTTCAGGCCCGGCCCCAGCTCGATGCTGGTCTGCTCGATGATGGCGAGGTTCTTGATCGCGAGATGCAGCAGCATGGGTCGCTCTGGCGCGGTCGCGCCGCCGAACGAGGGTGGTCGAGGGTGGACGCGTGTTCAGTATCAGAGGCCAGCCGGCGTGTAAAGCGCGTGGCGTCGGGGCGTCGAACCCTTCGCCATCGTTGGCAAAGGACGCGCGCCTGCCTAAGATTCACCCCATGCAGACCGGAACCGTCGAAGGGCGCCTCGGGCTTCGGCTCCACTGGCGCGCGAGCCCCCACCCCGACCCCAAGGCCGTCCTGGTCTTCGTCCACGGCTTCGGCGAGCACATCGGCCGCTACGAGCACGTCTTCCGGGCGATGAACGCGCGCGGCTATGGGTGCGTGGGCCTGGACTACCGCGGCCACGGCCGCTCCGAGGGGCGGCGCGCCTACCTGACGAAGTACGAGGAGTACCTCAGCGACGTCGACGTCGCCGTGCGCCTCGGGCGGCAGCAGGCCGAGCAGGCCGGCGGCCGCAAGCTCTTCGTCGTCGGCCACAGCCAGGGCGGGCTCATCACCGCCGCCTGGGCGCTCACGCGCGGCGAGGCGGCGGACGTCGCGGGCCTGGCGCTGTCCAGCCCCCTGATGGCGGTCGGCGTCCAGGTCCCCGCCTGGAAGGACGCGCTGGGGCAGGCCGCCTCGGCCCTGTGGCCGGCGCTGGCCATCCCCTCGGGCATCCCGACCGCCTACCTCAGCCGCGATCCCCAGGTCGTCAGCGCCTACGAGCGCGACCCGCTGGTCTGCAGCGACGCGACCGCACGCTGGTACAGCGAGACCCTGGCGACCCAGCGCGCCGTGCTGGCCGGCGCGGCGCGCATGGCGCTGCCGACCCTGGTCATGCAGGCGGGCGACGACCGCATCGTCTCACCGGACGCGGCGCGCCGCTTCCACGACGCCCTGGGCGCGCCGGACAAGGCCTTCGTCCTGTACGAGGGCTTCTACCACGAGCTGTTCAACGAGCCGGACAAGGACCGCGTGTTCGCCGACCTCGGCGAGTGGCTCGACCGACGAGCAGGCTGAGCGCCGCGAACATCCACAGCGCGCCGCCCCCGGCCCCGCCGCCCGCGCAGTCGTCGTCTCGGCGGCCGCCGCTGCCGCCGCCGCCCGTGTCCCCGCCCGCGTCCGCCTCGCCCGGGCCGAGGTCCTCGGGCGGCGCGGGCAACCCGGCGTAGATGCCGCAGAAGCCCTCGAGATCGTCCTCGGCGAGGGTGCGCTTGACGCAGTCGCCATGCGAGGTCGTCTCGAACATGGTCGCCTCGGGGTGGAACGAGTGGTCGAGGCCGATCCAGTGCCCGACCTCGTGGGTCATGGTCGCCAGCAGATCGTAGGCGAGGGCGTCCTGGTCGCACTCGGAGCCCGCCAGATACGGCTTCTGGGCGAGGTTGAAGTCGATGTCGACGTTCTCGATCTCGCCCGAGCGGGTGTCGAAGTGGACCCAGGTCACCGCGATGAGCTTGGACGACAGCGGCCAGTCGTCCTGGACCCAGCGGACCCAGTTCACGCCGTCGCTCGCGTCGACCTTGGCGCCCTGGGCGTAACCCTGGCTGGTGAAGGTCATGGGCCGACAGGGGACGTCGGACCACTGCTGGAAGGCGGCCTCGATCAGCTGGGCGGTGATCTCGGGGTCGAAGTGCGGAGGCAGGTTGGCGTCGAGCCGGTAGGTGTGGTCGAGCGTCTTCCAGTGCAGCGGATCGCCGTTGGCCGTCTGGTAGGCGTTCCAGGCCAGCGCGGGCGCGGGGGCGAGCAGGGCGGCGAGGGCCGCGAGGCGGATCAGCACGGACGGGACCTGCGGGCGGAGAGGGAGCGGGCGCCGAGCGCGACCAGGGAGAGCCCCAGGGCCCAGGCGAAGGGAGACCGCGGGGAGCGGCCGCCGGCGCAGCCGTCGTCGGGGGCGGCCTCGGCCGGGCAGTGGGGATCGTCGAGCGTGGCGACCGGCGCGGCCGGGTCGCAGGCGCCGGGCGAGGCGGCGACGGGGTGGGTCGCGACGACGCCGGCCTCGTCGTCGGGGTGCAGGGCGTCCGGCGCGCGCTCGCCGGCGCGGGCGTCCCGGAACATGACCGCGTCGGAGACCGTGGAGTGCTCGAGCCCGAGCATGTGCCCGGCCTCGTGCATCATCACGAGCCTCAGGTCGTAGGCCGTGGGCGTCCCGTCGGTGGCGAAGTCGTAACCCTCGGCGTTGAACTCGACGTCGGCGTCCATGATGGCGCCGGTCTCGGTGTCGTAGGTGAGCGAGGTCAGGGCGACCACGTTGCGCGTGTACGGCCACGCGTCGCGGAAGACGACGACGTTCTCGCGGCCGAGGCGGGCGTCCGCCCCGGTGCCGTCGACGCAGGTGACGCCGCGCTCCTGGAAGCGCACGAACGAGGCCTCGACGCCGTTCCAGGCGGCGAAGGCGTCGCGCAGGGTCGCGCCGACCTCCGGGCGGGGCAGGCCGGCGGTCGGGCCCTCGTGCAGCCACCAGGGCACGCAGGCGCGGGTCCAGCGCGCGGCCTGCTTGGACTGCGTGGTGACGTGTTCGTAGGCGAGGGCGGCGGGCGCAGACAGGGCGAGCGCGGCCGCGGCCGCGAGCAGGCGAGGCTTCAAGGCAGGGTCCGCAGGTGGTCGAGCAGGGGGCCGAGGGGGCGGCGCGGAGCGGAGGGGCCGCCGTGGACCGCCCCGTCGGGGGCGACGTGGAGGGCGCCGAGGGTGAAGCCGACGGGGGTGAGGCCGGCGGCGGTGTCCTCGAGCATCAGGACGACCTCGTCGCCGGGCGAAAAGGAGGGCAGGCCGGGGACGACGGTGCGCAGGCGGCCGCGGGTGCCGCCGGGCAGGACGAAGTCCACGACGGGCAGGTCGCCCAGCCAGGGGCCCTTGGCGACCTCCCAGACGGCGACGGTGACGCGCGTGCGGACGCCGCCCGGCCAGCCCGGCGCCGGCTCGGAGACAGTGGCCACGACGTGCCCGTGCACGACGAGGCTGGCCTGGGCGACCACCTGTTCGAGCGTGAGGGGCGCGACGGTCAGGCCCGTGGCCGGGCTCGGCGCGGTGAGGGCCAACAGGCACGCGGCGAGCCACGCGGGCAGGCGGAGACGCATCATGGCCCCGATGATAGTCGCCGCAGGGGCCCGGAATCCACTTGCGAGTCCCTCCCCCGGCGCGGAGGGCGACGGCCACGGCTCCGGCCACGGCTCCGGCCCCGGCTCCGGCCACGGCTCCGGCCCCGGCCCCGGCCCCGGCTCCCCGGCCCCGGCCCACGGCCCCGGCCCACGGCCACGTGGTGGAGGCTTGCCCCGGCCGGCCCGGCGGTGTAGGTCACCCGCTCCCCGTCGCCCGGAGACCGACCATGACCGCCGCCCCCCGCTCCGACCGCGCCCCCGACGCCCTCCGCCCCGTCTCGCTGGTGCCCGACTTCACCGACGCGCCGCTCGGCTCGGTGCTGGCCGTCTTCGGCGACACGCGCGTCATGTGCACGGCCTCCATCGAGGAGCGGGTGCCCCCCTTCCGCGTGGCCTCGGGCGGCGGCTGGATGAGCGCCGAGTACTCGATGCTGCCCGGCGCGACGCCGCAGCGGACGCAGCGCGCCTCGACCCGCGGCAAGGTCGACGGGCGGGCGACCGAGATCCAGCGCCTGGTCGGCCGCTCGCTCCGCGCGGCCTTCGACATCGACCAGCTCGGCCCGCGCACCCTGTGGATCGACTGCGACGTGCTGCAGGCCGACGGCGGCACCCGCACCGCGGCCATCACCGGCGGGTACGCCGCCGCGCGCATCGCCGTCGAGCGCCTCATCGGCGGCGGCCTGGCCTCGCGGGCGGCGCTGCTGAGCCCCGTCGCGGCCGTCAGCGTGGGCCTGCTGGGCGGGGTCGCCTACCTGGATCTGGACTACGCGCTGGACTCGCGCGCCGACGTCGACATGAACGTGGTGATGACCCGCGAGGGGCGCTTCATCGAGGTGCAGGGCACCGGCGAGCGCGCCGCCTTCAGCCGCGACGAGCTGGACGCGCTGCTGATGCTGGCCGAGGGCGGCATCCGGCGCCTCTTCGAGGCCCAGGACGAGGCGGTCGAGCGGGCGCTCGCGCGGCGTCCGGCGGTCTGAGCGGCCCGCTCGAGCGCAGCCCTCTCCGCCGAGGCGGCGCGCCTGCCGGCGCCGCGCGGGTCAGGACGTCCGCAACTTTTGCGCGCGGCCTTGCGGGAATTCTCGCGCGGCCGACGGGGCGTCGTTGCGTGCGCAGGACGCGCTGCGGTGTTTCTCGCAGGCGCTCCGAAGGGCTTGACAAGCGACTCGGAGCGGAATCAAACGCTCGTTTAGCGAAACATTCCGCGCGTCAAGTCCTTGGGGACCGCTCACGGAATCGGGAAAATTTCGCCGCTGGCCGCGAAAATCTAACCCGCCAGCATCTAAGCGCTTTCGGATTTCCACAGGCGCGAGGTCACTTTTCGGTTGCGCGCCCGTTCAAGCGGCCCGGAGGGGGTCGCGCCTGTGGAAAACCTGTGGGGAACGTCGATCGGCCCGTGATCCGGTCGTGATCACGCGTGATCGGCGGGGGCGGTCTCCTGGGCGGGCTCGAGGCGCACGATCAGGTAGGAGACGAGCCCGGCGCGGTTGCGGCCGAGGTGCACGGTCATCAGGTAGCTGTGGCGGCCGCGGCGGTCGGTCAGGGCGACGGCCAGGCGGCGCACGGGGCGGCGGCGGCGCAGGACGCCCTCGAGGGCCTCGCGGAAGGCGGCGGCGTCGGGGCCGCGGACCAGCTCGATGAGGTCGAGGTCCTCGTAGGGGTCGGGCAGGACGAAGAGCTTTCGGAAGGCGCGGTTGGCGTGCTCGACGCGGTGGCGCGTGTCGAGCACGGCGAGCGGGTAGGGGACGAGGTCGGCCAGCATGCGCAGGCGGTTGCGGTCCTCATAGATGCGGTCGCGCTTGAGGTCGTCGAACTGGCGGATGCGGCGGAGCATCTGGTTCAAGGTCTGGGCCAGGGTGCCGACCTCGTCGGTGCCGACGACGCGGGCCTGCACGCCGAGGTGGCCGAGGCCGGCGCGCTGCATGACCGAGGTGACGTGGCGCAGGGGCTGCACGAGGCGGCCGGGCAGGACCAGGATGACCACGGTGATGTAGACGATGGTCAGCAGCACGAGGGTGATGAGGTAGCGGTCGGCGCGGTCGACGTTGGTGCGGATGGCCTGGCCGGCCTGGCGTCCGCGCTGCGCGAGCTGGGCCTCGAAGCTGGAGATGCGGCGGAGGATGTCGGCGGCGAGCTGCTCGGAGCGGGCCGCGGCGGCGCTCCAGCGGGCGGCGTTGTTGGCGCGCTGCCACAGGCTGGGGGCCAGGGCCTCGCCGACCAGGCGCTCGGGCAGGGTGCTGGCGAACTCCTCGAGGAACTGGACGCGGCGGGCCAGCGCGTCGGCGGTGGGGTTGGGGTTCTCGAGGCTCCAGCGCACGATGCTGCGGTCGAGGTCCTGGCGGACGCGCTCGAGGGCGGCGATCCACGGGTGCTCGTCGGGCGTGCCCTCGCGCAGCTCGGCGAAGCCGTCGGCGGTCACCTCGCCGTAGCGCTCGACGCCGGCGGCGATCTCCTGCAGCTCGGCCGAGTACTCGGGGAAGGTCCCGGCCAGGCGGCCCGCCGTGTCGCGCAGCCGGGCGATGCTGGCCGTCTGCTCGACGAGGTCCTGCTCGTAGTGGGGGAAGCCGTCGACGAAGAGCTGCGTCGCCTGCCGCGACAGGTCCTCGACCGACTCGGCGGCGTAGGCCAGGCGGTCGACCGCGGTGCCGTAGGCGAAGAACTCGACCATGTAGGCGACGGTCAGCAGGATCTGCGGGATGACCAGGGCCAGCACGCCGACCAGCGCGATGGTGACCTTGGCGCGGATCCCGGCGTTCTGGACCGAGAAGACGTCCGCGAGCTCCTCGAGGCGGCGCGTGAACACGCGTCAGGCCCGGGTCAGGTCGCGGATCTGCGCGTCGGTCGCGACGATGGCGACGATGTCCCCCTCCTCGATGAGGTCGCGCTCGTCGGGCTGCATCACCACCTCCTGCTTGAAGACGCTCTTGCCCTCGGTGTCGATGTGCGGCCGGTGCTTGCGGATGGCGATGACGTTGACGCCATAGGTCGCCGGGAGCTCGAGCTCGCCCAGGGTCTTGCCCCAGAAGCTGGCCGGCGCGTCGATCTCGAACCACTCGTGGCCGGTCGGCAGGATGAGCCGCTCGTGCATCTCCGGGGCGACCAGCCGGCGGGCGACGTTCTCGCCCATGGCCTCCTCGGGGTTGACCACGTCGTGGGCGCCGATGAGCCGCAGGATCTGCTCGTGCAGGGCGCTCGAGGCGCGCGCCAGGATGTGCGGGACGGCCAGGCGCACCAGCTGCGCGACGACCAGGATGGAGACCTCGATGTCGCGGCCGATGGCGACGACCACGCTGTCGACGTCGTCGACGCCGCTCGCGCGGAAGGCGGCCTCGTCGGTGGCGTCGAGCACGATGGCGTGGGCGACGCGGGTGCGCCAGGTCTCGATGATCTGTGGGCTCGAGTCGATGGCGAGCACCTCGGCGCCCAGATCCGTCAGGCTCTGGGCGACGCGAGCGCCGAACTGGCCGAGGCCGATGACCGCGAAGCGTTGCAAGGAGAGCCTCCTGGGGTGGCCCGGGTCCGCCGAGGGCGCGGTAGGACGCCCCCGCGCGGCACGTTGGCCCAGGGGGGCGAGGCGGTCAAGGCCGTCGTCGTCGCCGCCAGGGCCGGTCGGACGCGCATCGGACGCACGCGCGAGGCCTCCGTGGGCCCACGGCACCGGCGATGGGCCTGCGGAGGTGGCCTCCGTGGCTCCGTTGCAGCTGCATCGGAGCCACGGAGTTGGCTTCCCAGGGCTGGATGCGCCTCCCCGGGTGCTACGGAGGAGGCCTCCCTGGGCCCAGCGCGAGGCGGACGAGGCCCGGGGACAGGCGTCGCACCGTGGCACGAGGGCCGGGCAGGCTCAGAGGTCCGCGTCCGACTCGACCGGATCGGGGACCACCTCGACGGCCGTGGCGGGACGGCCAGGGCGGCTCCGAGACGGCGCGAGCACCGCCCGGACCAGGTCGTCGCGTCCCACGAAGCGGGTCAACACGCCCAGCTCGGTGAGGGCGACCAGCCCCTCCAGCTCGCCGTGTAGCGCGACGCGGCGGATCTCGGCGGTCTGAGCCTGCACGCGGGCGGCGCGGTGGGCGCGGCCGGCGGCTCCCAGCCGTTCGGTGGCCGCGACGAAGGCCGCGAGCGGGGCGGTGAGGTCCGCGTGGTCGAGCGCCGTGCCCCGCGCGATGAGGCCCTCGGCGTACTCGCCGGCCTTGGCCGCGCCGAACTTGACCGCCTGGGTCGCCTTGATGGTCCCGAACAGCTGGGCGTAGGGGGGCTTGCCCGCGTCCTTGCGGGCCGCCTGATAGGCGGCGCTCGACAGGTTGGTCACCTCCCAGTCCCAGCCGGCGTCGGCGACGCGCAGGACGGCCGCGGCCTCGGTCACCGCGTCACGGGCGTCGTCGCGGGTCTGACGCTCGGAGCGCAGCTCCGTACGCTTGGCGACCCAGGGCTCGGCCAGCGGCGCCAGCTCGGGCGTCGCGCGCAGGGCGGCGATGGTGGCGGTGCAGTAGTCGATCATCGACTCGATCGACCAGTTCTCGGGGAGTTGGTAGGCCATGAGGCGTTCCTCCGCGGCTGGTGAAGGGTGGACTGCAGGTGAGACCACCGGCAAACCACTTCGCGGTTCACCTGTCAACCCGACCCCGGCGTGGGTGCAGGGTCATCGCAGAGTCCGTCGAGCGTTGCGCGCAGCGAGCTGCGCGGGCCCTCGAGCCCCAGCGAGCTGGGGCAGTCCGTCAAGACTCGCCGCCTCGAATCCACCGCGGCGTCCGACGACCGGACTGCACGAGCTCGCTCGTGCTCCGGCGTAGCGCGGCTCGCCGCGCTGAATGCGAGGCGTGGCGAGCCCATAGGCGACTTTGCGACCGCCCTGGGCGTGGGTGCATGGCCATCGTGAGGTCGTCGTTGGGCGTGCTCGGGCGTCCCGCCGAGTTGCGCCACCCGGTTCGCCGCGATCACGCGCCTGCCGCCGTGCGGGTCGCACGACCCGTCGTCAGCCGACGATGATGCGCGCCTCGGGGAAGTGGATGTCGACGCGGCTGCGGCGCTCGCCGACGGCGAGGGCGATGGTCAGGGGGCCGAGACGGCCGACGAACATCAGCAGGGTGATGATGAGCTTGCCCGTCACGGTGAGCTGCGAGGTGGCGCCGAGCGACAGGCCAACGGTCCCCAGGGCGCTGACGGCCTCGAAGAGCAGGCTCTCGAAGGCGATGTGCGGCTGGGTCAGCATCAGCATGACGACGCCGCCGAACAGGACGGTCGTCGCGATGGCCACGATGGAGATGGCGCGGGTGACGACCTCGCGCCCGATGGTGCGGCGGCCCATCTCGACCTCGGGGCGGCCGAACAGGGAGGCGCGGATGGAGGCGAAGAGGACGGCGACCGTGGTGACCTTGACGCCGCCGCCGGTCGAGCCGGAGCTGGCGCCGACGAACATGAAGAAGCAGGCGATGACGAGCATGCCGCGCGACATCTCGGAGAGATCGACCGTGTTGAAGCCCGCCGTGCGGAGGCTGACCGACTGGAAGAAGCTGGCGAGGAGCTTGTGCTGGGTGGGCAGCCCCGCGAGGCTGCGGTCGAACTCGAGGAAGAAGTAGAGGATCATGCCGGCGGCGACGAGGCCGGCGCTCATCAGCAGGACCAGGCGCACGTGCAGGGGGAGGTTGCGCCAGAAGCCGGCGGGGCCGTGGCGCCAGGAGCGGGCGGCGGTCAGGGCGGTGACGACGGTGAAGCCGAGGCCGCCCAGGATGATGAGGGCGGCGTGGGTGCCGTTGATGAGCGGGTCGCCGGCGAAGCTGGCGAGGCTGTCGCCGAACAGCGAGAAGCCGGCGTTACAGAAGGCGCTGATGGCGTGGAAGATGGCGTACCAGGCGGCCTGGCCGGGGTCGTCGGTCAGCTCCAGGAAGGGGAAGAAGAGGACGAAGGCGCCGAGGCCCTCGACGACGAAGGTCATGGTGACGATGTCGCGCACCGACTGGCGCAGGGCCGCGGCGGAGCTCTCGTCGAGCAGGGTCTGCATGAGCGAGGCGCTCTTGAGGCGCAGGCGGCGGCCCAGGATGACGACCATCGCGGCGGACAGGGTCATGATGCCGAGCCCGCCTATCTGGATGAGCATCATGATGACGAACTGGCCGAAGGTGGTGAACGTCTGGCGGCTGGTGTCCTCGAAGAGATCGCTGACGGTGTTGAGGGTGGCGAGGCCCGTGACGCAGGTGGCCGAGGTGGCCGTGAACAGGGCATCGACGAAGCCGGCGCCCTGGCCGTCGGTGGTGGCGCGCGGGAAGGTCAGCAGGATGGTCCCGCCGGCGATGATGAGCAGGAAGCTCAGGACGAGGACCTTGGCCGGGGCCTCCTGCAGGGCGTCCATGAAGCGCCGGAAGCGGGCGGTGCCGGCCGCGACGCGGAGCAGGACGAGCGCCTGCCGGGCGAAGACGAACAGGGCCCACAGCGACGGGCGGCCCGTGAGCAGCAAGATGGGCAGGAGCATCAGCGTCTCGGGCAGCAGCCGCCGGAGCTCTGCGCCCGGGCTGCGGCTGTCCCGGACGCGGCGGACGTCCAGCCAGACGCTCAGGCCGACCGAGATCGCTGCCAGGGCGTAGACGACGACCGTCAACGCCGGGTGCTCGACGAGCTCGTAGCCCTCTACGAGCAGCAGCGCGGCCAGGGAGACCGCGCTCGTCCAGATGACGCCGTCGAGGAGCTGCAGGCCCTTGGGCCGGAGCGCGTCAGGGGTGCGCGGCAATCCTGGTCCGCCTTGGGTCCGATCGGCCTCGTCAGGGCGCCGCGAGCTTGTCCTCGGCCGCCTTCAAGTACTTCGCCGCGAGGGAGTTGCCCCCGTCGAGGCCGAGCGACTTCTTGAAGTACCCGGCCGCCACCTGGAAGTTGCCCTTCTTGTACGCCTGAATCCCCAGCTGGAGGAACTTCTTGCTCTCCTCCTTGGGATCCGCGGCCGCCGGGGTCGCCTCGGCCTTCTTGGCGTCTGCGGCGGCCTTGGCCTTGGCGTCGGCCTCGGCTTTGGCCTTGGCGTCTGCGGCGGCCTTGGCCTTGGCGTCGGCCTCGGCTTTGGCCTTGGCGTCTGCGGCGGCCTTGGCCTTGGCGTCGGCCGCGGCCTTGGCCTTGGCGTCTGCGGCGGCCTTGGCCCGGGCTTCGGCGTTGGGGTCCGCGGCGGCCTTGGCCTTGGCGTCCGCGGCGGCCTTGGCCTTGGCGTCGGCCTCGGCGTCGGCCTCGGCTTTGGCCTTGGCGTCCGCGGCGGCCTTGGCCTTGGCCTCGGCGTCCACCTTGGCCTTGGCGTCCGCCTTGGCCTTGGCGTCGGCCTCGGCCTTGGCCTTGGCCTCGATGTCGGCCTTGGCCTTGGCGTCGGCCTCGGCCTGCACCCGCGCCTCTTCGTCCGCCTTGGCCTTGGCCTCGAGCGCCGCCTTGGCGGCGGCCTCGTCGGCGAGGCGCTTGGCCTCGGCCTCCTGCGTCGCCTTGGTGTCGCCGGCCGCGCCCTGGTCCGGGTCGACCTGGGCCGGGGCCTCGGTCGGGGCCTCCGGCTTCACCTCGGCCGGGGCCTCCGGCTTCACCTCGGCGGCGGCCTTGCCCGGCTCGGGCGCGATGGTCGCGGACGCGGGCGCCTCCTGCACCAGGGCCGAGCCGCGCGGGCGCTCGGGCTTGGCGGTCGGCCCCGGGGCCGGCGCCTCGGGGGTGCCGCCGGCGCCCACCGCGAACCAGATGATGCCCGCCACGACCAGCGCCACCGGCACCGCGATCATCCACACCTTCGAGCCGCGCGCCTGCTGCCCGAACGGCTCGTCCTCGTCGAGCGGCGCCATCGTCTCGCCGGCGCCCATGAACCAGGCGTCGGCGTCGCCCCCGCCCTCGCCGCCGCTGGCCTTGGCCGCCGACGGGTTCAGCGCGGCCAGCTCGACGATGGTGGCGTCCTCTTGCCGGCGCGTGCGCGAATAGACCTCGCCGTCCTCGACGGGCGCGGCCTTGGCGGTCGCCTTGTCGTCGGCCTTGCCGCCGGCGTTCTGCGCCAGCGAGCCCAGCGGCTGCGTGCTGGTGTGCGTGGCCTGGCGTCCCTTCTTGTTCTTGCCCTTCTTCTTGCCGCGCCGCTGCGGGCCCTGGGTCACCTCGGGCTCGTCCGCCTCGTCGTCGGCCTGAGCGCCGTCCGTCGAGGCCTCGTCCGCCGCCGCCTCGGGCGCGGGCGTCGGCGCGGGCTCGGGCTCCGGTTCGGGCTCGGGCTCCGTCGCGGCCGCCGCCTTGGCCGCCTCGGCCTCGCCGCGGGCCTGGGCCGCCGCGAGCACGGCGTCGCGCACCGACTGCCCGCCGAAGGCCAGCGTCTCGGTCCGGCGCCTCGGCGTCGAGGTCGGCTCGGCCTGGGGCTCGGCCTCGGCCTCGGCCTCGGGCGCCGCCGGCGTCGACTGGGCCGGCTCGGCGACGGGCGCCGGCTCGGGCGCCGCCTGCGGCTCCGCGGCCGCCCGCGCCTCGGCGCCTTCGGCCACCGCCCGGATCTGATCGGCCAGGCCCACCAGGACCTCGGTGCTGCGCCGCGCGCGGCCGCCGCTGGACGCGCCCACGCTCGCCACGGCCTCCGCCGCCACCAGCGCTGCGCCCATCTCACCGGTCACCAGCGCGGCGATCTCGCCCTCGAGCTCGGCCGCCGTCCCGTGCCGCTGCGCCGCCGTCTTGGCCAGCGCCTTCATGACGACCGCCTCGTACGAGCGGATGTGGTCCAGCCCGCCGTAGCGCAGGTGCAAGGCCAGGGGCTTCTCGAAGATGTGCCGCTTGAGCGTCGTCGACGCGCTGGCGCCGGCCATGGTCGGCGCGAAGGGCGGCCGCCCGCGCACCGCCTCGTACAGCAGCGTGCCGATCGCGTAGACGTCGGTCTGGGGCCCGGTCGGCTTGCCCGAGCACTGCTCCGGGGACATGTACTCGGGCACGCCCAGGTACGGGTCCTTCTTCTTGAGCGGCTTGTGCTCGGCGACCGCGCCCACGAGCCCGAACCCGTACACCTTGACGCCGTAGCCGCCGCCGTCGATCGGCACCAGCCGGACCAGCTCGCCCGACAGGGCGTGGTGCTCGAGGCCCTGCTCGCCGGCGGCCGCCACCGCCCGCGCCACCTGGTGGACCACTGGCGCCGCCACCGCGGGCGCGACGCCCTCGTCCTTGCCGACGAGATCGCTGAAGCTCATCGTCCCGAGGAGCGGCGCTCCCACGAAGCCGCGCGTCCCGTCCGGCGTCGCCCCCGAGGCGATCCACCGGACCACGTTCGGCGAGTCGACCCGCGCCGACTCCTTGACGATCCGCGTCGCCGCCTCGGCGCCGCCCTCGACGCCCGGGTCGAGGACGAGCACCAGCGCGCGCGCGTCCTGGCTGTCCGTGCCCTCCCAGAGCTCCCCGAAGGGGAAGGTCGCCCTCCGCTGGTCGAGGCGGTAGGGGCCAAGCGTCATCCCGGGGCTGATCTCACTCATCGGCGCTGCACCAAATCAAGGGGTAGCTCAGGGTCCGGCGGAGTCTACGCGACCCCAGGGGGGAGGGCAATACGCGGTCCCGGCTGGCTTTTTTGCCCAAGCTCACGCCCCGCGCGACCCTGAGCCCTGGAGTTCTGCCACCGTCCGGCCCCCCCATGAATGTTGGCACACCCCTTGCGTCGGTTCCTGACGTTCGCGCCCCTCCCGCGCGAGGCTCTCCGAGGACCCCATGACCGACCGAACCCCCGAAGGACCCCGCGCGGCCAGCTCCGACAGGGGCTGGATCGAGGTCGAGCGCGGCCCCGACCGCGCCCTGCTCGAGGCGTGCGTCACGCGGCTCCGCGATCTCTACGCCTGCGTGTACGACTTCCGGATCACGCCCGCCGCCGCCGGGCAGTGGCAGGTCCTGGTCCGCCACCGCGATCCCCTCGACGGCTGAGCCGCGGCCGATCCCGCGGCGATCGCGCGGCCCCGGGTGGGCGCCCGGGACGAGACCGGCTACAGTGCCCCCGGTGATCGCCCGATCCGTCCGACCGCTGCTCCTGGCCACGCTCGCGCTCCTGTGCGCCGCGGCGCCGGCCGCCACCCACGCCCTGCCGCCCAGCGAGGCCGTCCGCCGCGAGCTGGCCGACCTGGCCCGCCGCCCCGGGGCCGCCGACGCCGCCGCGCGCCTCCTCCAGCTCGCCCCGGCCCTGGACGCCCTGCCGGTCGCTGAGCAGGCCGCCGCGCTCGATCGCCTCGCCCGCTCGGCCGCCCCCGCGGTCGCCGCGCGCGCCCAGCTCCTCTCGCTGCGCCACCTGCGGGACGCCGCCGCCCGCGCCGCCGCCCGCCAGCTCGGCTTCATCACCGATTGGCGCGCCCTGGGCCCCCTCGCCGCCCCGCCCGCCGCCCCGACCCGCGCCCACGCCGATCTGCCCACCCTGCCGGCGCCGGGCTCCGACGCCTCCGCCGAGGGCCTGTTCGGGCCGGTGACCTGGACCCGCCTGACCGATCACGGCCCCCCGGGCGGCACCTCGGTCGACGCCCTGCTGCCCTCCGACGGCCCCGCGGTCGTCCACCTCGCCGCCACCGTCACCTCGCCGGCGCGCCGCGCCGTCCTGCTGCGCCTCGGCGGCGGCGGCGCCCTCGCGGTCAGCCTGAACGGGCAGGCGCTGGGGGCCGCCCGCGCCCTGGCCTTCCCGGTCCCCGATCAGCTCCAGGCGCGCGCCACCTTGCGCCCGGGTGACAACCACCTCGTCCTCACCCTCGCCCGCGACGCCGGCGCGCCCGCCGCGATCTACGCCCGCTTCACCGATCTCCAGGGCCGCCCGCTGCCCGATCTCCAGACCACGGCCACGGCCCTGGCCTCGTCGCTCCCCGCACCTGCGGCCGACGCCCCGACCGCGCGCCTCTCGGTCGACGCCGCCCTCGCCGTGGGCGGCCCCTCGCCGCTCGCGTTCGATCGCGCGCTGCTGCAGGCCGCCGCGCGCCGCCGCCTGGGTCTGCCCGACCTGGACACCGGCGTCGACGCGGCCGACGACGCGGACGCCGCCGCGCCGCCGCTGCTCGAGGACCTCCTGCTCACCGACGCCGCCGTCCGCCTGCCGGCCGACCGGCTGCTGCTGGCGCTGGCCCACGTCCCCCGCGAAGAGGCTCGCGCCAGCATCCTGCTGCACCTCGAGGCCAACGGCCGCCGCGAGCCGGCGCTGCGCCTGACCCTGGCCCAGCTGGCCGCCGCCCAGGGCCAGAGCGTCCGAGCCCGGCTGCTGCTGGCCGAGGTCTCCGCCGCCGACGATCCCGACGTGAGACGCCTCCACCGCCTGGTGGCCTCGCGCGCCGACCGCCTCGACGGCGAGCCCGAGGCCGCCTGGTCCCGGCTCGCGCCCGACCGCGCGACGCCCGACGCCGACGAGCGCGTCGTGGTCGAGGCCCTGCGCGCCGCCCTCGAGCTCGGCCGCCCCGACGAGGCCGCGCGCCTGGCCGTGGCCCTGGTCGCCGCCGCGCCGGGCGACGTCGAGCACCGCGCCACGCTGGCCCAGGCCCAGGCCGCCTCCGGCGACTCGCGCGCCGCGATCGACGCCCTGGCCGAGCTGGCCCGCCTCCGCCCCGACCGCCCCGGCTACGCCCTGCTGGCCGCTCGCACCGCCCTGGCGCGCGCCGACGAGCCGCGCGCCCGCCGCCTGCTCGACGCCGCCGCCGCCCAGGCCGGCCTCGATCCCGACGTGCTCGAGAGCGTCGGCCGCCTGCGCCTCGAGCTCGGCGACACCCCCGCCGCCGTCGCCGCCTTCGAGCGCGCCCTGCGCGTCCGCCCCGCCAACCCGGATCTGCGCGCCGCCCTCGAGCGCCTCACCCCCGCCGCCGACGCCGCGCTCCCCTTCGAGGTCGCCGTCGACGCCGCCCTGCTCGCCCGCCCCTCGCGCGCCCCCGACGCCGCCTTCGAGGTCCTGGCCGAAGAGGTCCACGTCCAGGTCCACCCCGACGGCACCACCTCGCGCCTCGAGCAGCGCGTCGTGCGCGTCCACCGCGTCCCCGAGGACCGCGCCGCCCGCTCGACCCAGATCCGCTTCGACCCCACCCAGCAGCAGGTCCGCGTCCTCGACGCCCGCGTCCACCGCGGCGGCCTGTCCCTGCCGGTCCTGGAGCGCGAGGTCGCGCAGATCTCCGAGAGCTGGTACGGCCTGTACTACGACCTCCGCGAGCTGTCCGTCCCCTTCGACGATCTGCAGCCCGGCGACGTCATCGCCGTCCGCCACCGCGTCGACTCGGTCGGCCGTCCGCTCATCGCCGGCGCCGTCGATCTGCTCGAGGTCCTGCAGGACACCGTCCCCAAGCACCGCCTCGTCCTGACCGTCAGCGCGCCGGCCGACCTCCCGCTCGCCTCGCGCCTGGTCGTGCCGCCCGGCGTCTCCGCCGCCGGGGCCACCGTCACCGAGGCCCGCGAGCCGCTGGCCGACGGCCGGGTCCGCTGGCGCGTGGACGGCCGCGACCTGCCGCCGCTGCCGCTCGAGCCCGCGATGCCCGGCGCCGCCGAGGTCGCCGCCCTGTGGCAGGCGACCACCTTCGCCAGCTGGGCCGAGGTCGTGGAGCGCTACCTGCGCCTGGTCCGGCCCCAGCAGGTCGTCACGCCCGCCATGCGCCGCTGGGTCGAGGCCCAGACCGAGGCCGCCCGCACCAGCCCCACCAACGTCTCCGAGGCCCTGCTCGTCCGCCGGGTCGTCGAGAGCGTCACCCGCGACATCCGCTACGTCGGCCTCGAGTTCGGCATCCACGGCTACCAGCCCTACCGCACCGACCAGGTCTGGACGCGCCGCTTCGGCGACTGCAAGGACCAGGCGACCCTGCTCGTGACCCTGCTCGGTCTCGCCGGCGTCGACGCCCGCGTCGCCCTGGTCCGCACCCGCCGCCTGGGCCGCGTCCCCGAGGCCCTGCCCACCCTGGCCGCCTTCGATCACGCCATCGTCTGGCTCCCCGACCGCGATCTGTACGTCGACCCCACCGCCCGCACCTTCGGCCTCGGCGAGCTGCCCGCCCTCGACCAGGGCGCCCAGGTCCTCATCCTCGACCCCGACGTCCCGCAGCCCTTCCGCCAGTCCCCCTCGGACGCCGCGAGCCGCAGCGGCGTCGACGGCGAGTACACCGTCGCCCTGCGCGACGACGGCGCCGCCGGCCTGCGCGGCCTCGTCGCCTTCCGCGGCAGCCAGGCCCCCGGCTACCGCGAGCGCCTCGCCGACGCCGACGCCCGCACCGACCGCCTCGAGGAGCTCCTCAACGGCCGCTACCCCGGCCTCCAGCTCGCCAGCCACGCGATCAGCGACCCCTCCGATCGCGCCCGCCCCCTCGAGCTGTCCTTCACGGCCGAGGCCCCGCGCGTCGCCGCCCGCGTCGGCGCCACCCTGCAGGTCCCGCGCCCGGCCGGCGCCGACGGCTTCGCCAGCCGCCTCGCCAGCGAGGCCCGCCGCGTGCACGCCGTCGTCCTGGGCCCCCCGGCCACGCACCGCTTCAAGTTCCGGTACGTCCTGCCGCCCGGCTGGCGGCCCGAGGCGCTGCCCAACTCCGCGCAGGACACCTCCCGCTTCGGCCGCTACAGCGTCCACTGGCGCCTCGACGCCGGCGCCCCGGTCGTCGAGACCCACCTCGAGCTGGCGGTCGACCAGGTCGCGCCCCAGGACTACTCGGACTTCCGCGCCTTCATGCAAGCCTTCGATCAGGCCATCCGCCCGCCGCTGGTGCTCGTGTTCGACCCGCCCGCCCAGGGGGCCGCGCCGTGAGCCGCGTCGTCCTCCTCACCTGGCTCGCCATGCTGCTCGGCCTGCAGGCCGGCTGCCCGGCGCGTGACGCCCGGCGGAGCCTCGACGCCCGCCTGTCCGATTGGCGCCAGGCCGCCGAACGTGGCGACGCCCTGGCCCGGCTGCAGCTCGTCGAGGCCCTCGCCACCCGCGGCGGCCCCGGCGGCCTCGCCGAGGCCCGCGCCCACGCCGAGGCCCTGGCCCGCGCGGGCGATCCGGTCGGCCGCGCCTGGGTGGCCGCGCTCGCCGAGGCCGCCGGCGAGCCCGACGCCGCCGCGGCGGCCCTGCTGGCCCTGCTCGCCGACCCGCGCGCCCCCGAGGCGCTCCGCCGCTGGGCCGCCGTCCGCGCCCTGGCGCAGCTCGACCAGATCGCCCTGGACGCCGCGAGCCTCGACGCCGTGCAGGCCGCCGTCGCCGACCCCGCCGCCCCGCCCGAGGCCGCCGAGCTGCTCGAGGCCATGGCCCTGCGCCTGCCAGCGCTGCCCACCGCCGCCGACGCCCTCGCCCAGGCCCGCGCCGCCCTGGGCGCCGTCCGCCAGTACTGGCCCACCGGCCGCCTCGCCCCGCGCCCCGCGACCGGCCTCGCCTCGGTGCCGCCCCGCCTCACCGCCCCCGAAGCCGCCGAGGCCCCCGCCGACTTCGCCTTCGGCGCGCCCGTGGCCACCCCCGACGGCACCGTCGCCTTCCCCGAGGACGGCCCCGGCGTCTACGCGGCCGCGCTGACGCTCCCCGACGGCGCCGGCCCCTTCACGTTAGAGGTCTGGGGAGCCGCCTCCTTCCGCCTGATCGAGGGCGGCCGGACCCTCGCCCGCGTCGACCGGCTCGGCGCCCTCGCCCCCGAGCGCGTCACGGCCACGGTGCCGGCCGATGCCGATCCGCGCCCCGGCCTGCCGCGCCGCGTCGAGCTGCACGTCGCCGACCGCGACGCCGCGCCCTCGGTGCGCGTCCTCGTCCGCCCGGCCCGTCCGGCCGCGCCCCGCGTCACCCTGCCGCCCGTCCTGGCGCGCCTGGTCGCCCTGGACCTCGCCCTGCACGCCGGCGATGTCACCGCCGCCGATCGCGCCGGCCACGCCCTCGCCGCCCTGGGCGACCCGGTCGTCGCCGCCCCCTCCCTGGCCCGCGCCGCCCTGGCCGACGCCACGCGCCCACGCACGGCGGCCGCCGCCCAGGCGCGCCAGCACCTCGAGGCCGCGCTGTCCCGCAGCCCCGAGCACGCCCAGGCCCGCGCCGCCCTGGTCCACCTGCTGCGCGACGGCTCCGAGCTGGCCCAGGCGCAAGGCGTCGCCGACGCCGGCCCGCTCGCCGCCCACGCCGACGCGGTCGCCTTCGCCCTGGCCCTCGACGGCGGTGAGCAGCGCCGCGCGGCCGCCCTGGCCGACGCCCGCGCCGCGCGCCTGCCCTCCTCGTGCGCGGCCTGGGAGGCCGTGCTCGACGCCCGCTGGGAGGCCCTCAAGGTCCGCGCCGACGTCCTCGACCGGCCGCTGCCCGCCTGCCCCGACCTGGCGCTGCGCGTCGGCGCCCTGCAGCACGAGGCCTTTCGCCTGCCCGCCGCCCGCGCCGTCCTGTCGGCGCTGCTGGCCGCCTCGCCGCCCGGCCGCCCCGAGGCCCGCGCGCGTGTGGCCCTGGCCCGCGTGGCCCTGGCCGCCGGCGATCTGGACCAGGCGCGCGATCTGGCCCGCCAGGGGCTCGCCCGCGGGGTGCACCGCGAGGCGATGATCGATCTCCTGCTCCGGGTCGCGCTGCTCGAGGGCGACCGCGCCGCCGCCGCCGCCGCCCGCCGCGATCTGGGCCACGTCCCGGCCCTGTCGGTGGCCGGGCGCCGCCGGGCGCTCGACGCGTCGCGCGATCTGGGCCTGCCGCTGGCCGACGGGCACGCCCTCGCGCTGGCCGCCCTCGACGAGACCGGCGTCGACGACGACGCCTCGGTCCGCCACCTGCTCGAAGAGCGCCACACCACCGTGCTGCCCGGCGGCGCCCTGGTCCACCGCGTCCATCGCGTCGTCCACCTGCTCGACGACGCCGCCGTCGAGGAGCTGGGCGAGATCCCGCTGCCGGAGGACGCCGAGATCCTGATCGCGCGCACCTGGAAGCCGACCGCCGACGGCCGCCTGCAGCCCATCGAGCCCGAGGACTTCCTCGAGAAGACCACCATCAGCCTGCCGGCCCTCGAGGCGGGCGCCGTCGCCGAGGTCGCCTGGTTCTGGCTCGAGCCGCCGTCCCCGCGTCTGCAGCCGCACTGGTCGCTCGCCCCGTTCCTCTTCGACAGCGACCGCGGCCACGTCGCCACGGCGCGCTTCCTCCTGCGCGCGGCCCCCGACGCTTCCCTGCGCATCGAGACGCTGGGCGACGTCCCGCCCCCCGCCCGCCCCGAGCCCGGCCTGCGCGTCTGGACCGTCCAGGGGCGCCCGCGCGTCCTGCCCGAGCCGCTCGACGTCCGCCCCGACCGCCGCCGCGCCTCGGTCCGCGTCTCGAGCGACCTCGATCTCGCCGAGCTGCGCGCCGCCCTGGCCGAGGCCCTCGCGCCGCGGCTGCGCCCCAGCCCCGCCCTCGACGCCCTGGCCCGGCGCGCCCTCGGCGACGCCCCGCCGGCCGACCCGCGCGCGCGCCTGTCCGCCCTGTACGATGCCGTCCTCGACCACGTCACCGAAGGGCAGGGCGACCCCTGGCTCGGCTCGGCCGCGCTGACCGCCGCCAGCCGCAGCGGCGACCGCGTGGGCCTCATGGTCGCGCTGTGTCGCGCCGCCGGGCTGGACTGCCAGGTGGCGCTGGCCCGCCCCTGGACCCGCGGCGACCCGGCCCCCTGGGACGGCCCGGCGCCGCTCGATCTCGCCGACTTCGAGTACCCGCTGGTCCGCGCCGACCTCGGCGACGACGGCATCCTCTGGCTCGACCCCGCCAGCCGCCTGGTCCCCTTCGGCTTCCTCTCGCCCCTGCTCGAGGGCGCGCCGGCCCTGGTCGTCGGGCCCTGCCCGGCGCCGCTGGTCGCCACCCTGCCGCGCGATCCGGCGGGCGAGGGCGAGCGCCGCGTCGACGCCCACGTCGAGATCCGGCCCGACGGCGCGTTCGTCGCGACCGGGCAAGAGGTCCTGACCGGCTACTACGCCCTGGGCTGGCGGCACGTGCTGGTCGACATGGCGCCCGACGCCCGCGATCGCGTCCTGGCCGGCGTCGTGCAGCAGAGCCTGCCGGGGGTCTCCGTCGACGAGGTGACGCTCGGCGGGCTCGACGCCCGCGGGGGCCCGCTGCGCCTGTCGTGGCGCGCCACGGGCCAGCTGCCCACCCCGCAGCGCGACGCCACCGCCCTGACCCTGGGCCTGAGCCCCGAGCGCATCGGCCGCGCCACGGTGGTCGTGCCGCAGCGTCGCTCGCCGCTGTGGATCGCGCGCACCGGGCGCCTGCGCTTTTCCGTGCAGATCACCCTGCCCGAGGGCGCCGCCTTCCCGCGCGCGCCGGCCCCCGCCCGGGTCGATCACCCCTTGATGCAGCTCACCCGCGAGGTCGCGCTCGAGGAGGGCGGCCGCGTGCTGCGGCTCGACAAGCGCTTCTCCCTGGGGGTAGGGCGCGTCGCCCCGGACGACTACCCGGCGTGGGCCGAGGCCGCCGGTGCGGTCGACCGCGCCGACGTCCTCCACCTCGAGATCCGCTGGCCACGGGCCGCCAAGGGGACCCCATGAACCCGGCCATCCGCAACGGCGCGCCGCTCAGACGCCTGGCCTTCGCGGCGACCCTCCTCGCCGCCTGCTCGGCCCCGACCCGCGCCCCCGAGCCCGACCCCGCCGACGCCGTGGCGGCCTACCACCGCGCCCTGGTCGAGGGCCGCCCCGGCGAAGCCTTCGGGCTCCTGCACCCCGACGCGCGCGAGGGCCTCGACCGCGCCGGCTTCGAGGCGCTGTACGCCCGCCAGCGCGACGCCCTGCTCGCCCAGGCCGAGCGCCTGCTGACCCTGGCCCGCGCCAGCCGGCCCGAGCAGCGCGCCCGGGTGGTCGTCGGCGACACCGAGGCCGAGCTGGTCCTGACCGACGAGGGCTGGCGGCTGACCGCGCCCGTGGGCGCCCGCCCGCCGCCGGACGCGCCCGCCGAGCCGCCGCCGCCTCAGTAGACCGACTCGACCCGGGTGCCCTGGTAGTAGTGCTCCAGGATCGCTTCGGCCGACTGGCCCTTCTCGGCCCGGCCGATGGCGCCGTACTGGCACAGGCCGACCCCGTGGCCCCACCCGCCGCCGGTGATGCGCCACAGCCCTTCGAGCCGGTCGACCACGAACATCCCGCTCTGCAGGTTGCCCAGCAGCCGCCGCACCGCCAGCTCGCCCCGCACCACGGCCTCGCCCTTGGCCCCGACGAACCGGACGCGCTGAAGGCGCCCGCTGACCCCGCGCTCGAGCACCTCGAAGCGCGTGACGTGGCCGATGGGATGCTGCGCGTTGACCATCCGGTCCAGCTCGACGTCGGGCAGCTCGCGCTGCCAGCGGAAGACCTTGTTGCCCAGCGAGGTCGTCGCGCAGTGGGCGCTCGAGGGCGCGACCAGCCACGCGCGCAGCTGCTCCTCGGTCGGCGCCGCCCCGCGCGCCCAGGGCAGCTCGCCCTCGCCGCCGTCGGCCACGCCGCGCAGGGTCGGGTGGGCCACGCCCTCCCAGACCACCTCGTTGTGCTCGGTGTGGCCGCCGCACGAGGCGCTGTAGACGCTGTCGACCAGGTGCCCGCGCCCGTCGAACAGCATCTTGCCGCGCGTGCGCTGGACGGCCTCGGTGGTCGTCGCCTTCTCCTTGGCGGTGCCGCTGTAGACCTGGCAGTGCTGCGTCGCGCACACCAGGAACGGGTCGGCCAGGTGCCTCACCCCGAGCTTCGCCAGCAGCTCGCCGCGGGCCGTGATCGCCTGGGCCTCCAGCGCGGCCGCGGGCGCGGTCGGGAAGATCTCGGACGGCACGATCCCGGCCAGCAGCGTCTCGGCCGACACGCGGTTGACCACCGCCAGGCGCGCGGTCGGGTCGACCGCCAGCACGATCTCGCCGTGGAAGCGCCGATCCTGGAACCCATGGTGGGCGTAGCCGCGGCCGTACTCGACCCGCTCGACCTCGACGGGCTCGCCGCCCAGCCCGCTCAGGGTCACCAGATCGTCCTGGGCGAGCCGCAGGCCCGAGCCCTCCTCGGTCACCAGCACCCGCCCGCGCGCCCGCGTCACGGGATCGGCGTAGACGCTCGGCGCCTCGGGCAGCTCCCACTGCCTGGCCAGCTCGGCCGCGCGGGCCTCGGCGCGCGCCTGGGTGTCGTGGAAGCCCTTCTCGACGATGAGCGCCCGGCGGTTGTCCAGCACGCGCCCCGGCAGCCCGACGATGCCGCCCAGCGAGACCTCCTCGAGCGTCACGCCGCGGTCGCCCCAGCGCTGCCGCGCCTCCTTGACGGCTTCGAGGTCGCCGCCGCGCAGCCGCTCGAGCACCACGCGGTAGCGCACCTTGCCCGGCGTCCCCTGCTCGACCCGCGCCGTCAGGGTGCGCCCCGCGGGCAGCTCGACCACGGTCCGCGCCGGCCCCGACAGGGTGACGCGCAGCCCGCGGCCCGTCTTGACGCGCACGATCTGCTGGCCGTCCATGACGCCGATGGTGACCATCGGGACGCCGTCGCCGCCGAAGCTGAGCTGCGTCGAGTACATCAGGGCCGCCGCGTCGTGCGGCGCCTGGGCCTGGGCCCGGGCGGGCGCGGCGGTCAGCAGCGCCGCCGCCACGAGCGCGAGCGACATGAGGGCGGGGCTCGGCATGGCCGAGTCCTATCCGCGGCGCCCCCGGGGCGCAAGAATTCCGTCGAGTCGCGCACTTGGGCCGGGGTCAGGAGTTGCAGCGCCGGTCCGATGAAGTATAGTCGCCGGGCCGTGAGCGATAGCGCCGCGGGCCAAGCCAGGGGCACGGATTCGATGAACGCAGCGGAAGCCAGCGCGAAAGGCTCGAGCCACCAGCGGTACCAGATCATCAAGAAGATCGACGCTGGCGGCATGGCCGAGATCTACCTCGGCAAGGCGCAGAGCATCGAGGGGATGCAAAAGCAGGTCGCCATCAAGCGCGTCCTGCCGAACCTGTCGAAGAAGGAGAACTTCATCGACATGTTCCTCGACGAGGCGCGTCTGTCGATGCTCCTCACGCACGCCAACATCGTGCAGACCTTCGATGTCGGCAAGAGCGGCAACACGTACTTCATCGTCATGGAGTACATCGACGGCTGCAACATGCGTCGCATGTTCCAGCGCGCCTCCGAGATCGGGTACCGGTTCCCGCTCGAGATCGCCTGCTTCATGATGATGGAGGTCTGCAAGGGCCTCGCCCACGCCCACGAGAAGGTCGACGACGCGGGCAAGCACCTGCACATCGTCCACCGCGATCTGTCGCCGCCGAACATCCTGGTCAGCAAGGCCGGCGAGGTGAAGATCACCGACTTCGGGCTGGCCAAGGCCATGACCCAGGTCACGGTGACCGACCCCGGCATGGTCAAGGGCAAGTTCAGCTACCTCGCGCCCGAGGCGGCCGAGGGGCAGAACGTCGACCACCGCGCCGACATCTTCGCCGCCGGCATCGTCCTGTGGGAGATCCTCGCCAACCGTCGCCTCTTCCTCGGCAAGACCGACATGGAGACGGTCGAGCTGGTCAAGAAGGCCGAGGTCCCCTCGCTGTCGAAGTTCAACGCGCAGGTCACGCCCGAGTTCGAGGCCATCCTGGCCCGGGCGCTCGCGCGGGACCCCAAGAAGCGCTACACCTCGGCCCGCGAGTTCGGCGAGGCGCTCGCCAACTACCTCTTCGCCCACAACCTCAAGGTCACGGGCTACGACCTCGCCGGCGTCTACCAGCGCCTGTTCGACCCCAAGGCGACCGAGAACCTGGACTCGCCCGAGGAGCGCATCGCCGCCCTCATCCAGGAAGAAATCCTGAACCTGTCGATGCTGGGCCTGACGCCGGTCGGCGCCAACGGCTCGGACGCCTCGGCCCCCATCGACGTCTCCAAGCTCAGCGTCGGCGGCAAGGCGCGCTTCGACTTCTCGGGCTTCTGGCAGAACAAGGGCGTCCCGCAGTCGCTCGGCCTCGACGGCAAGCGGGCCAGCCAGAGCATGGAGGCCGCCGGCGCGGATCTCGCGGCCGTGCTCGAGGGCGACAGCAGCGTGGGCGCGGGCGGCGCCAAGGGCGGCGGCAAGACCGGCCTCATCGTCGGCGTGGCCATCGTCGTGCTCGCGGCGGCCGCGGCGGCGGTCTACTTCCTGGTCCTCAACAAGTAGCCAGACCCTGGGCCGCTGGACCACCAGCGAGCCCCGGGGCGCCGGACCTCAGAAGTAGTAGACGACCCCGAGGGTGCCGGTCACCGAGCCGGCGCCCAGGGTGATGCCCCAGGTGTCGTCCGGCGTCAGGCGGCTCAGGCCCTCGCCCTCGAGGATGGGCCCCTCGGCGGGGACCAGCGAGAAGAGCAGGCCGGTCGAGGCGCTGACGCTGAAGCTGTCGGACAGGAAGAACTCGACGGTCAGCGGCACCTCGATGGCGAACTCGGTGCCGCCGTCGAGCGCCTCGAGCGCGTCGGGGTCCGTCTCGCCGGCGCGGATGGCCGCCTGGCGCTGCGCCTGGGCCGTGCGGAAGCCGAGGGCGCCGCGCAGGCCGATGCCCAGGTTGGCGTGCAGCGAGCGGGCGAAGTTGTAGACGAAGCCGATGGACAGGTCGACGGCGGTGGCGAGGCCCGTCTCGGTGGTGCGCGTGACCTCGTCGTCGTCGCCCGTGCGCTCGGCGATGTACTCGAAGGTGCTGAAGTTGCCGCCGAAGGTGACCAGGAAGCCGAAGGCCTGGCCCGGCCAGTAGCGCAGCGCGGCCCCGGAGACGCCGCCGATGGACTGCTCGACGCCGATGCCGAGCTTGCCGCCGAGGTCCTTGGCCCCGGCGGGACCGGCGGGCAGGGCGACGAGGGCCGCCGCGAGCGCGGCCGACAGGGCGACACGGGGGGCGGGCACGGGCAAGGGGCGGCTCCGGGCAGCGTGGGAGGGGCCAGGGTCGCTCGCAGCCTGCCTCTCGGCCCCACGGGCGTCAACCCGATGGATGGGCCGATGGCGGACCGGAGGGCGCTTCGGACGAGGGGCCGACGATGGGCCGCCAGCGGCGTACCAGCGAGCCGTCGGCGCTGCTATACTGCGCCGACTCGCGCCAAGGAGCTGGGGATGGGTCGTCTGCTTCTCGCCAATTTCGCCCTGGGGACCATCTGCGTGGCGCTGCTCGGGGGGCTCGCCGCCTGCGGCGGGGACGCGCCCATCGAGGGCGAGGCGGACGTGAGCGACGGACCCGATCTGCTGGGCGAGCTGCCGACGGTGACGCCCGACGTCAAGCAGTCCGACGCGGTGGACGTCACGCCGACCGAGGACACCGGCGGCGAGAGCGACGCCGAGGTGACGGGCCCGGTCGAGGGCGAGATCGGCTGGCCGTGCACCGACCACGACGTGTGCAACTCGGGCTACTGCATCGGCGCCGAGGGCGGGGCGACGGGCTACTGCTCCAAGGCCTGCCAGCAGGAGTGCCCGTCCGGCTACGTCTGCAAGAACCAGCCGCAGCACGGCCCCGTCGTCTTCCTGTGCGTGGCCGTCGAGAAGGTCGGCTGCCTCAAGCAGTGCACCAGCCCCGACACGTTCAAGGGCTGCGGGGCGCCCGGGGCCCTGTGCGCGACCGTCGACGAGCTGCCGTACTGCCTCGACCCCTGCGAGGCTGACGCCGACTGCCCGGACGACTTCACCTGCACCGAGATGCAGGACGGCGACGGCTTCCCGCTGGGCAAGCAGTGCTGGCCCGACAGCGGGTCGTGCCGCTGCGGGCCCGACATCGACATCCTGCTCGACCCGAACCACTGCGGCGCCTGCGAGCACGTCTGCGCCTACACCAACGCGCAGCCGCTGTGTCAGCAGGGCCTGTGCGCGATGGGCCAGTGCCTGCCCGGCTGGGCCAACCTGAACGGCAAGATCGAAGACGGGTGCGAGTACCAGTGCGAGTTCCAGCCGGGCGTGGTTGACCTGCCCGACGCCGAGCTGGCCGACAGCAACTGCGACGGGATCGACGGAGAGGTCGACCGCGCGGTGTTCGTCTCGATGGGCGGCTACGACACGGGCAACACCGTCGGCAGCCGCGACGAGCCCTTCCGCAGCATCAACGCGGCCATCCAGTTCGCGGCGGCGCAGGTCCCCAAGCGCATGGTGCTCGTGTCCTCGGGGACGTACTTCGAGCGGGTGACCCTGGTCGACGGCGTCAGCGTGGCCGGCGGCTACGAGGCCATCGGCTGGAGCCGCGACCCCAAGGTCCACCAGACGGTCATCTTCTCGGACGTGCTCGACTTCTCGGGGGCGCTGCGGGCGGTGGTCGCCGACGGCATCACCTCGCCCACCGTGTTCGGCGGCTTCGTCGTGCGCACGACCGGCAACCCGAGCCCGGGCGGGCCGGTGCAGGCCGTCTGGGTGCGCAACAGCACGCCGGCCCTCGAGATTGCTGGCAACGTCATCGAGCCGGGCGACGGCGGGCCGGGCCTGCCGGGCGCGCCGGGGTTCCAGGGCGCCGACGGCGTCAACGGGCTGCCGGGGCAGACGGGCGGCTCCGAGAACTGGTGGAACCCCAAGATCACCATCTTGGGGGGCGCGGGCGGCGACAGCCTGTGTCCGCAGGGCGCGTCGGCGCGCGGCGGCGACGGCGGCGACGCCGGCTGGGGCGACAACCCGACCTTCGACAGCGAGAAGAAGGCCAAGCCGGGCCAGCCGGCCGATCAGGGCGCCACGGGCGGGACGGCCGGCGCGACCAAGTCCGTCGGCGGCGGCGGTGGGTTCGGCGAGGCGGGCGCGTCGGGGGCGCACGGGACGGGCGGAGCGGCCGACGGGACGGTCGACGGCGCCGGCAACTGGTGGCCATCGTCCGGGGGCGACGGCGGCGACGGGGCCAACGGCGGCGGCGGCGGCGGCGGCGGCGGCGGCGGCGGCGGCAAGGACAAGGACGGCTGGATCGACGAGCACTCGCACGGCGGCGGCGGCGGCGGCGGCGGCTCCGGGGGCTGCGGCGGGACCGGCGGTAAGGGTGGCGGGGGCGGCGGCGGCAGCTTCGGCGTGTTCGTGGTCGGCGGCGGGCCCACCATCCAAGGCAACACCATCACCTACGGCGCGGGCGGCGCGGGCGGGGCGGCCGGCGCGGCGGGGAAGGGCGGCAGCCCGGGTTACGGCGGCGAGCCGGGCATCGGCGGCGGCAACGCCGGCGACGGCGGCTGGGGCGGCAAGGGCGGCAAGGGCGGCAACGGCGGGCAGGGCGGCGGCGGCGGCGGCGGGCCGTCCTTCGCGGTCTACCTGGTCCCTGGAGCGAGCCCGGTGTGCGCCGGCAACAAGGCGACCAACGCGCCGCTGCCCGGGGCGGGCGGGACCAGCTTCGGCAACTCGGGCAAGAAGGGGCTCGGGGCCTTGGTGGGCCCCACGGCCACCGGCAGCTGCAAGTAGGCGCGTCGCGCCCGCTGTGCTATGACGCCGCCGACCCCGGACCCCCGGGTTGGCGGACAGCGGACACGCGCCCGAGCAGGGCGGCAGGAGGCCCCGTGAAGTTCTTCATCGACAGCGCGGACATCGGCGAGATCAAGGCCGCCCAGGCCATGGGCATGTGCGACGGCGTGACCACCAACCCGTCCCTGGTCGCCAAGACCGGCAAGCGCTTCCAGGACGTCATCGACGCCATCGTCCACACGGTCGACGGCCCGGTCAGCCTCGAGGTGACCACCGTCAGCTACGACGAGATGATGGCCCAGGCCCGCGAGTTCGCCGGCTTCGGCGACAACGTCGTCGTCAAGCTGCCGCTGACCAAGGACGGCCTGCGCGCCTGCCGCACCTGCTACGACGAGGGCATCGCCACCAACGTCACCCTCTGCTTCAGCCCCAACCAGGCCCTGCTGGCGGCCAAGGCCGGCGCGACCTACATCAGCCCCTTCGTCGGGCGCCTGGACGACATCTCGTCGGACGGCATGAAGCTCATCGACGACATCTGCACCATCTACCGCAACTACGAGTTCGAGACGCAGGTGCTCGTCGCCTCGGTCCGCCACCCGCAGCACGTCGTCGAGTCGGCGCTGATGGGCGCCCACGTGGCGACCATGCCCCTGTCGGTGCTCGACCAGATGTTCAACCACCCGCTGACCACCAGCGGCCTGGACAAGTTCATGGCCGACTGGGCCAAGGTCCCGAGCTGAGCCGACCGGCGATCTGACCGCGGCGCTGGCCACGGCATCGGCGTGGCCGTAGCCGGTGGCCGTAGCCGGTGGCCGTAGCCGGTGGCCGTAGTCGGTGGCCGTGGCCGTAGCCGGTCACCGTGGCCGGTGGCAGTGGCCGAGTCGAGGCGCCGACGGAGTGCGCGAGCTTGCTCGCGCCCCGACGCAGCGCAGCTCGCTGCGCGTGGAACCTGCGACGAGCGCAGAGACCGCCTGCACAAGGTGCAGACCTTCTGCAGGGCGCAGGGGCCGCCTGCATCAAGCTGCAGGCCTCGCTGCAGGGCGCAGAGAGCGCCAGCATCGAGGTGCAGACCTTCCCTGCAGGGCGCAGAGAGCGCCAGCATCGAGGTGCAGACCTTCCCTGCAAGGCGCAGAGACCGCCTGCACCGAGGTGCAGACCTTCCTGCAGGGCGCAGAGAGCGCCAGCACCGAGGTGCAGACCTTCCTGCAGGGCGCAGAGAGCGCCTGCATCGAGGTGCAGACCTTCTGCAGGGCTCAGAGAGCGCCTGCATCGAGGTGCAGACCTTCTGCAGGGCGCAGAGAGCGCCTGCATCGAGGTGCAGACCTTCTGCAGGGCGCAGAGAGCGCCAGCACCAAGGTGCTGACCTTCTGCAGGGCGCAGTCGGTCCCGATCTGGGAGTGTCGCGACCGCCGGGCTTCGAAACGAAAACGGCGATCGCAGCGTCCCGGGGGGGATGGGAGCTGCGATCGCCCGAGAGAGTCACCTGAGGAGGAACGGTGACACCTGAGGCGCCGGGCGAAACCGTGGGGGGACCGGCCCGGACACCTCAGTCTGGGTGTCAACGCGCGAGCGGGATGAAAATCTTCCGGCCCTCGCGGAGGACGAGCAGGGAGAGCATGTCACCCTTGGAAGCCTGGCCCAGGGCCTTGTCCAGGGCTTGCGCGTTGCCGATGTCCTTGTAGTTGAGCTGCAGGACCACGTCGCCGGCCTCGAGGCCGCTGCGCTCGGCGCGGCTGCCCGGCTCGACCTCGAGGACGAGCACGCCCGTGGCGTCGTCGGACAGGCGCAGCTCGCGCTTCATCGCGGCCGGCACGTCCGACAGGCGGGCGCCGAGGACCTTCGAGGTGAGGCCCTTGGGCGTCGGCGCCTTGGCCGGGGCGGCGGCCTCGCGGACCTGCTCTTCGGGGAACTCCGCGAGCTGGACGGCCAGCTGCATCCGGCGCTCCTGGCGCACCACGTCGACGCTGACCGGCTCACCCAGGTTCGAGGTCGAGGCGAACCAGGACAGGTCCTCCCAGTGCGCGACCTCCTTGCCGTTCCACGACAGGATGACGTCGCCCGGCTGCACGCCCGCCTTGGCCGCCGGCGTGCCGCTGACGACCTCGTGGACCAGGGCGCCGGTCGACTTGCGGAAGCCCAGCTTGCGCGCCAGCTCGACCGGCACCTCGCCGATCTTCACGCCCAGGTAGGACCGCTGCACCTTGCCCTGCGCCAGCTGGGGCATGATCTTCTTGATCATGTTGACCGGCACGGCGAAGCCGATGCCCTGCCCGGCGGCGTTGATGGCCGTGTTGATGCCGATGACCTCGCCGCGGATGTTGATGAGCGGCCCACCCGAGTTGCCCGGGTTGATGCTGGCGTCGGTCTGGATGAAGTTGGCGTACATCGGCTGGCGGCCGGGCTGCACGTCGCGGCGCCCCTTGGCGCTGACGATGCCCGCGGTCACCGTGTGGTTGAGGCCGAAGGGGTTGCCGATGGCGACGACCCACTCGCCGATCTCGAGCTGGTCCGAGTTGCCCAGGGCCGCGGCGGTCAGGGGCTCGCTCGCCTCGAACTTCAGCAGGGCCACGTCGAGCTGCGGGTAGGTGCCGACGACCTTGGCGTCATAGACGTTGTCGTTGGCGAGGCGCACCTGGATCTTGTCGGCGCCGTCGATGACGTGGTTGTTCGTCAGGGCGTAGCCGTCGGCGTGGATGATGAAGCCGGAGCCCAGGCTCTTGCCCTGCTCGCCGCCACGGAAGCCGAAGAAGGGCGCGAAGGGGTGGTCCTTGCGCGAGGCCTGCGGCTTGCGGTTGACGGAGATGCTGACGACGGCGGGGGACAGGTCGCGGGCCAGGGTGGAGAACGCCCGCATGCTGACGGGGGCGTCCGGGTCGAGGGGCTCGACGTGCGAGCGCTCGGTCCAGAGCTTGGGGGGCGGTTCGGCGAAGGCGCCGGGTACGAGGCTGAGGATCGAGGCGGCGACGAGGGCGCCGGTGACGCGCCGTCGGGTCATCAGGCGCGGGAACCTGGAAAGGGTCATGGGAGCTGGGTCCTCCTAGCAAGGCGGCGAGGCCGATCCACCGCGCCGGCGTGGGGCTACGCCGCGGCGAGACGACTGGACGAGGAGAGCACCCGGGGCTCTCCTGCGCGTGAGGTAACCAGCGGGCCGAGCGCCGCATTCCTGAGCAGAACCGCGGCCCTGAGCGGCGGGCTCAGGTCGAGGTCGTGGTGCGCGACGAGGTCTCCTGCACGGGCAGGTAGATGCTGAAGGTGGTGCCGTCGCCGACCCGCGACGAGACCTCGATGGTGCCGCCCAGGCTGCGGACGATGCGCTGGCAGATGGCGAGGCCCAGGCCCGTCCCGTTGGGTTTGGTCGTGTAGAACGGGATGAACAGGCGCTGCAGCACCTCGGTCGGCATGCCGGGGCCCTCGTCCTGAAAGCGCAGGCGGATGTAGGCGACCCGGTCCTGGCCGGGCGCGCGGGTCGCCGCCGGGGCGGGGCGCCGCCAGGTGAGCGCCGACGTGATGGTCAGGTTGCCGCCGGTGTCGCCCATCGCCTCGACCGCGTTGCGCGCCAGGTTCAGCACCACCTGGCGTAGCAGCTCCGGGTCCGAGCGGATGCTGGGCAGGTTGGGGGCCGAGATGTACTCGATGGTGCTGTTCGAGTCCTGGGCCTTGAGCAGGGTCAGCGTCCGCTCGAGCACCTGGTTGACGTCGACCGGGTCCAGGTTGCCCTTGAGCGGCCGGGCGTAGCTGAGGAACTGGCTGACGACGCTGTTCAGGCGGTCGACCTCCTCCTCGATGATGCCCAGGTAGACGGTGCCCTGCTCGGGGTCCTCCTTGAGCAGCGTCGTCGCGCCGCGGATGGCCCCCAGGGGGTTGCGGATCTCGTGCGCCAGGCCCGCGGCCATCTCGCCCAGGGCGGCCAGGCGGTCGCGCTCGCGGATGCGGTCGAACAGGCGCGAGTTCTCGATGGTGATGGTCGCCTGCGCGCCCAGCGCCACCAGGGCCTTGATCTCCTCGGTGCTGTAGGCGCCGCGCAGCCGCTCGTCCTTGACGTTCAGAAACCCCAGCAGCTGCTCGCCGCTGACGAAGGCGATGGTCAGCGCCGACTGCAGCTCCTCCATGGTCTGGATCATCGCGTCGAGCACCTCGACCTGCGCCTGGTCCTGCGCGGTGCCGCTCTTGTTCAGCTCGTCGCGCTCGCTCTCGAGGTTCTCGATGGTGACCAGCTTGTCCTCGGTGAGCCGCGTCAGGAACGGCCGCGCCGAGATGGCGTCGAGGCGCGCCGGCGGCTCGGTGCCGACGAAGCCCAGGTTCGCGTAGGCCAGGCCGTCCTCGTCCAGCAGGTACACGCCCGCGTGGGTCACGCGCCGCGACGCCTCGAGCCGCCGCAGCACGACGTCCGACAGCGCGCGCACGTCGATGACGCTGGCCAACCCCGCCCGCAGCGACTCGGCCTGCTTGGTGAACTCGAACTTCTCGCGGAAGACCAGCTCGTTGAGCTTGTCCTCGACGAAGTTGCGCAGCGGGTCGAACAGGATGAGCACGACGATGGTGGCGATGGTCGTGTTGAACAGGAACAGGCCGAGATCGTGGCGCCACCAGCCGACCAGCAGCGCGTAGATGAGGCTGATGACGATGGCGAAGCCGGCCAGAACGACGAAGCGGCCCAGGAACTCGAACAGATCCAGGACGCGGCGCAGCGTGATGACCTGGAAGATGAAGTACATGTAGACGGCGACCAGGATGTTGCCGACCGACGAGGTCCCCAGGCCCGGCAGGTACTCGGCCAGCGCCAGCGAGAAGACCAGCCCGCCCGCCGCCAGCAGCACCTTCAGGCGCGTGCGGTCCACGCGCGAGGCGACCTGCCCCAGCCGCCGCACCATCACCAGGATGGACATCAGCAGCGCCAGCACCACACCGCCCGCCAGCAGCGCCAGGCGCATCTCGAGCTGCGGCGGCCACGCCAGGACGGCGAAGGCGACCAGCGCCGTCGACAGCGCCAGCAGAAGGCGCCGCGACACGCGCGCGAACCGGCTCTGGTCGTCGGCGAACTCGGCGAAGAAGCCGAAGCACGTGTAGGGGAGCATCCCCCCGACCAGCCCCTGCGCGCCCGCCGCCAGCCGCGGCCCCAGCGCCTCGGACACGGTCAGCGCCTCGACCAGGAACCACGTCACCAGGTTCAGGTTGAACCACGCGAAGCGGCTGAACAGGGGCAGCCGCTGGCCCCGCAACAGGACATGGATGGCCAGCGCGGCGCAGATGATCGCCGCCAGCAGGGCCGATTGGATGCGGTACCAGTTTTCCATGTCTTCGAAACGCGCGAACGCGGCAGGCCCCGCGCCGCGCGTCAGGGAGCCCCCGCGTTCACCCGCCGACTACCCGAGCGCTACTCGCTCTCGGCCTCGGCCTCGCCCTTGCTGTTCAGCTCGGTCTGCAGCGCCGTCCGCATCGCCCGCGCGGTCTGGACCGTCTCCTTCCAGTTGGGCGCGCTCGGGTCGGCGTTCTTCTCGTAGCTCTCGAGGGCCCCGATGGCCTTCGACAGCTGCCCCGCCTGGGTGTAGGCGTAGGCGACGTTGAACAGGGCGTCCGTGCGCGTCGCGTCGCGCATCATCGCCTCTCGGAACAGATCGATGGCCCCCGGCGCGTCGCCGCCCTGCAGCTTCAGCACGCCCAGGTTGTTCAGCACGTCCGGCGACCGCTCGGCGTGGCGCAGCGCCTCCTCGTACACGGCCCGCGCCTCGCTCTCGTGCTCGAACTCCTCGTACATCTGGGCCAGCGCCTCGTAGCTGCGCCCGTACTTGGGGTCGCAGGCGATGGCCTCGCGGAAGGCGCCGTCGGCCCCGTCGAAGTCGCCGTGCTTCTTGAGCACCGTGCCCCGGACGTGGTGCGCCGGCGCGTAGTTCGGGTCGACCTTCAGCACGGCCTCGACCGCCTCGAGGGCCTCCTTGACGTTGCCCTTGTCCTCGTGCAGCCGCGCCAGCTGGAACAGCACGTCGCGGTCACCCGGCGCCAGCTCGCGCGCCTTGGTGAAGTTCGCGAGGGCGGCGTCCAGATCCTGCCGCTCGTGTAGATCGATGAGGCCCATGTGGTAGTAGGCCTCGACCGCCTCGGGCCAGATCTCGGTGGCCCGCTGGAAGTGGACGTAGGCCGTCTTGAAGTCGTTGCCGTCGTAGGACCGGACGCCCTGGTTGGTCAGGGCGATGGCGTCCTTCTTGGCCTTGCTGCAAGCGGGCGCGCCGGCCGCCACGAGGGCCACCAAGGCGATGGTGACCACCGTGGCGCCGGCGCGTTGGAGTCGTGCGATGACGTTCGTCATGGGGACCGTGCTCCGCGACCCAGCGTCGGTCACTGGGTCTTGAGGATGAGCGGATAGGAGACCTGCACCACGCCGCCGTCCTTGGGCGACGGGAACTTCCAGCGGTTCATCTTGCCGGTGATGCAGCTGATGAGCTCGCCGTCGGTGATGGTCGGGTTCTTGGCGCTGGTGTTGGACACCTTGCCGTTGGGCAGGATGGTGAAGGACAGGGTCAGCTTGCCGCGCAGCTTGGAGTTACGCTGCAGCGCGTCCTGGTAGCACCACCGGATGCCGGACAGGTTGCGGCGGATGATCGACTGGACCGTGTTCTTGTCGAGCTTGCCGCTGACGTTGGCGTTGGTGGCGATGGCGACCGGCTTGACGTCGCGGTCGGCCAGCGAGATGTCACGCTGGGAGGCCTCGCGGATGCCCTGGATCGCCGGCCCGCCGGGGCCGCCCGGCCCACCGGGGCCGCCCGGGCCGCCCACCGAGTCGGCCGACGCGAAGCCGCCGCCGTCGAAGGTCCCGCCGCCGAAGGGGTCCACCGTGCCGCCGAAGGACGGCGCGTTCGGGTCCATCGAGCCCAGGGTCTTGATGCCCATGTTGGGCGTGTCCTGGAGCAGCGTGTTCATCAGGTTGCTCTCGCTCAGCACCTTGGCGGCGCCGGCGGTCATCGCGATCTCGCGCGCCTTGTCCTTGCGCTGGTCCTCGGGCATCGCGTCGAGCTGCTTCTGGATGTCGTCGTTGCGCTTTTTGTGCAGCTTGCTCAGCAGATCCGGCTCGCGCGGCTTCTCCTTGGGCTGCTCGACGACCTCCTCGACGACCTTGATCTCCTCGACGATGTCGTCGCTGACCTTCTTCTTCTTGTCCTTGTCCTCCTCCTCGGGCTTTTGCTCCTCCTCGAGCTTCTTCTCTTCCTCCTGCGCCACCTTGAGCATCTCGATCATCTTGGCGCGCTTGGCCGCCGGGTCCTTGCGCTTGCGCAGGGACTCCTCGGGCATGAGGCTGAGGATGGTCAGGAACGTGATGTGCACGATCGCCGACAGGGCGATGTAGATGTAGGGGTTGAAGTCGACGGCCCACGGCGCCGCCTTGTCGCGCTTGGGCACCGGGCCCCAGCTGACCAGCAGCGTGAACTCGCCGAAGCGGACGCGCGCGCGGGTGTTGCGTCCGATGACGAACTGCCCGCCCGGCGCCTCCTTGCGCGCCTCGGCGATGGTCTTGACCTGCCCGTCGACGAGCAGATCGCCCTCCATCGCGTCGTTCTTCAGGTTCAGCGCGAAGGCGTCGCCCTTGGGGACGATGAGCGGGTAGGACGCGACCCCCAGCGCCTCGGACGGCAGGGTGAAGCGGCAGCCGGGCTTTTCGCCGACGACCACCTCGGTCGGCGTCTTGAAGTGGTCGATGCTGAGGACGGTCTCGCCCCACAGCAGCGCTACCTCGAAGACCATGTCGCCGTCACCGGCGCCGCCGGACGCCTTGCCGGCGCCCGCGCCCTGCTTCTGATAGAAGGACTGCTGCCCGAGGCCGGCCAGCTCCTTGGGCGCCTCGGGCGCGGTCGGCGGCGGCTCGGGGCGGACCGGCACCGGCGGCGCGTCCGTCATGCGCGGCACCATCGCGGTGCGCAGCGACGGGTCCTCGGTGATCTTGACGACGATCTCGGTCTCGCCGCAGACGATGCGGTCACCGTCCTTGAGCGTCGCCTGGACGACCTTCTCGCCGTTGACCTTGGTCCCGTTGGTCGAGCCCAGGTCGGTCACCCGCCAGTCGCCGTTCTCGCGCAGCTCGATGAGCGCGTGCTTGCGAGAGACGTTGACGTCGTCGAGGCGCAGGTTCGACGTCGACAGCTTGCCCACGTTGATGATGGGCCGGTCGAACGTCTGCTCGCCGACGCGCGCGCCGTTCCTGAAAATGGTGAACGAGATCTCCGCCATGGCTTCGTCCTCACACGACGCGACGTGGTTACGTCGTCAGGTGCCCCTGGGCGCCGCGCCGAGCCGCGGCTCCCACTCCCACTGGTCTGCTTGTCAGCGCGTCCGGCGGGCGTCACGGACCATCCTGTCCATGACGCGGCCCGGTGTCTACGTCACGCCCTAACGGCGCGAAATGCTTCGTCGTCCGTCACGCCCAGGCGGCGCGTGACCCGCCCGACGGCGAGCGGCGAATGGGCGCGGCGGCCCCGTGTCCGGGTGGGGGCCCAGGTGAGGGCCGGCCGCGTCGTTGGTACGATGGGGTCCAGTTGGTCCTCGAGGCGAGTCACCAGCCGCTTGCGTGGCCGACTCAGATGTCCTCGGCGGACTTGACGATCTCGGCCACGAAGTCGAGCCGCACCTTGATGAGGCTGGACTGGCGGCCACCGCCGAGGCCGTCGATCAGGAAGGTGTTCGGCTTGAGGTAGTCGGTCGTCAGGGTGTCTTCCTCGAAGTCGAAGACCTCGACGTCGTCCTCACCCTTGTCTTGCGCCGACACGGTCACGGGCAGGGCCAGCCCCAACCCCAGGAAGGCGGTCACCACAACGAAGCGCTTCATGGGTCACTCCTCTCGCCCCACGACAGGCAGGGGCTGGTGCGAATCATAACGGGGTACGGGGGCCATTGGCTAGTCGTCATGGGGTTTTCGGCCGATCCTGGCCTCGCCCGGGCGGCCGGTCCGCATCAGGCTCGACACCCCTCGGGTCGGGTTGTTCCCGGCTCCACCCATAAATTCAAAAAAAACGCAAAGGCCCTGCGCGCAGGCTGCGGGCAGGGCCTTCATCGTAGCGGTCCAGGGCCGGCTCCTACTTGCCGGTCGGGGGCTTGGCGCCACCCTGCGCCCCGTCCTGGCCCCCCGGGGGCGCCGCGGGCTTGTCGAGGTCGAGCGCCTTGATGGTCGACTCGATGCTCTTCACGCGCCGGGTCAGCTCCTTGTACTTGGCGTCCTTCTTGGTGAGCCGGCCGGCGTAGCCCTGGCAGTACTTGCGGGCCTCGAGCCACTTGTTCGAGTACTGCGCGTGCAGCACGCACAGGTTGTACTCGGCCTCGGTCATGCTCGGGTCCAGCTTCAGGACCTGCAGGTAGCCCAGCTCGGCTTCGTCGAACTTCTTGAGGCCGCGCAGCGCCACCGCGCGCGTCATCACCAGCTTCGGATCGTTCGGCCGCAGCTTCAGCACCTCGTCCAGGCGCTTGAGCGCCGACTCGAAGTCGCCGTAGGCCAGCTCGAGGGTCGCCAGGTTGATGCGGGCGTCCAGGTTGTCCGGGTCCACCTCGAGCGCCGTCTGGAACGACTTGGTCGCATTCCTCGAGTCGTCCTTCTTGAGGTAGATGAGGCCGAACATGTTGTGCAGCGCGGCGGCCTTGGGGTTGCGCTCGAGCGCGTTGGTGACGATGAGGCCGGCCTGGTCGACCAGGTTCTGACGGTAGTAGGCGATCGCCAGGTTCAGGTAGGCGTTGACGTTGTCCGGGTTGCCCAGCAGGACGTTGCGCGCGTGGCGGATGGCGCCCGGCCAGTCCTTCTTCTCGATGGCCAGCTCGGCCAGGATGTTGCGCGCCTCGGCTTGGAAGCGGTCCTCCTCGACGAGCTTCTCGAGCGCCGCGACGGCCGCCGCCGTCTTGCCGGCGCGCAGGTCCCGCTCGGCCAGGCGCGCCCGCGCCGCCAGGTACTTCGGGTCGGCCGCCAGGGCGCTCTCGAAGGCCTTGCCGGCCGCCGCCCAGTCGCCGCGACGCCGCGCGAGCAGGCCCAGGTTGTACCAGGCGTGCGCGTTCTTGGGGTTGGCCTTGGCCGCCTCCTGGAACTTCTTCTCGGCGGCCGCGGCGTCCTTCGCGAGGCGCGCCGGGTCCTCGACGATGTTCATGGCGTCCTCGAAGGGGGACGCGGCCTGCGCCGGCGCGGCGAAGGAGACGGCGAGGAGGAGTGCGGCGGCGCGGGCCCCGCGGGGCCACGTCATACGGAAGGCACGCATCACTGGAGCTCCTGCTTGAAGTTGGGCAGGCCGCTGTTGGGCGCCGTGTGGTCGGGACGGAGACGGAACTCCTTGATGGAGGCGTCCGTCAGGTCGAGCTGGGCGATGGCCTGCTCGGCGCGCTCGGAGTACTCGTTGAACCAGTGGTGCTCGCGGGCCACCGCCAGCGCCTGCTTGTAGTTCTCGATGGCCTTGGCGCGGATCTGCTCGGCCTGCTCGGCCATGTAGGTCAGGTACTGCTCCTTGACCTCTTCGTTGTACATGATGGACCGCGGCACCGGCGTGTTCTCGACGTTGTCGGCCAGATCGCGGAAGGCGAGGCCCAGCTGCGTGTAGGCCGCGATGGTCCAGCCCGGGTGCCCGTAGCTGATGACCTCGTTGTAGATCTCGCGGCACTCGTTCATCAGCTCGAGCTTCTTCTTCAGGTTGTTCTGGACGTCCTTTTCCTTCTTGCCCTCGAGCTTGATGAAGCGCGCGCGCCGCAGCACGCCCTCGCCCATCTGGAAGCGGGCCTCGGCCACGGCCGAGACCGCCGGGAGCGTGAGATCCTTGAGGTCGTCTTCCTTGAGGGTCTTGAAGGTGGCCAGCACCTCGTCGAAGGCCTTGGCGGCGTCCTTGTCCTTGTCGAGCTTGCGGTAGGCCTTGGCGCGCGCGTTGAGCACCTGCAGCCGCACCGACGCGGGCTCCTTCTTGAAGCGCTTGAGGTGCTCGGCGACGGCCTTGATGACCCAGGTGGGGCGGTCCTGGGTCTGGCGGATGAGCACGATGTCGAGGTGAACCATCGGCGCGTTCTCGTTGTTCTTGAAGCGGCTCAGGTACAGCTCGAGGTTCTCGACCGCCTTGTCGTACTCACCCAGCGTCTTGCGGAAGATCGACGCGAAGCGCAGGGCCTTTTCGGCCTGCGGGTGATCCGCGTGGTTGGCCACGAAGATCTCGTACATGCGCGCGGCCTCGTCGTAGACGGTGGTCTCGCGGTAGATGTCGCCGATGGCGTACAGCGCCATCGGGGCCAGCTCGTCGCTGCGGTACTCCTCGTACAGCCGCGCCTGGACCTGGATGGACTCCTCGACGCGCTTGGCCTTGAAGTAGTTGAGGGCCGCGTTGTACAGCGCCGACGGGGCCTTGGGGGCCTTGGGGTCGTTCTTCTGGTAGTCCGAGAAGCACTTGGCGGCCGTCAGGTACTTCTCGTCCTTCTCGGGCTTGAAGCAGCTCAGGAAGTTGAACTCGCGCTTGATGCGCTGCGTGTCCTCCTTGAGCGAGGTCGCCATCAGGGTCGGGTTCTTCTCGAACTCGACCGCCCACTTCTGCAGGTTCTCGACGTCGCGGGCGTGGTTGTACGCGCTGAGCACGTAGCGGGCGGCGTCCTCGATGAACTCGTGGTCGGGGTGCTTGGCCACGAAGTCGGCGAAGCGCTTGGCGGCCTCGTCGAAGTGGTTGTGGTCGTAGTAGACCTTGGCGGCCAGATACCGCGCCGGCGGCACGTTGTCGGCGTTCTCGGGGTTCAAGCCCTTGCGCGCGATGACCTCCATCCAGCGGTCGACCGCGTTGGCGAAGCGCATCGCCGCGGCGTCTATCTCGACCGGCTTGAGGTCGCCCTCGGACTCGCTCTTGAGGTTCTGCTTGACCTTCTTGCCGCCCTGGGCCTTCACCGCCGACAGCACCGCGAACTCGGCGGCCTGGTCGGTGTACTCGCCGTCGGGCTTCATCTCGATGACCTTCTCGAACTCGCCGGCCGCCTGCTCGAACTTGCCGGTCAGGTACATCAAGGTCGCGTTGTTCCAGGTGATGATGTAGGCGTTGTCGGCGTCCTTGAAGAGCCGCAGGTACTCGTCGTAGAGCATCTGCGTGGCCTCGAGGGTCAGCTGCGCCTTCGTGTGCTTGTACTCGTTGTGGTACCCGGTCGCGATCTCGAGGATCATCGCCGCGACGTCCTTTTCCTCCTTGGCGATGAAGTCCGGCGGCGCCGCGCCGCGGATCTCCTCGAACAGGCGGATGAGCTCGCGGATCTCCTCGACCGTGGCGATCTTGTCGGCCTTGCGGTGGGCGTTGTCGACGACCTGCCGCTGGAAGCGGACCACCATGTACTTGACGTCCTTGCCGTCGATGGTGGCCGTCATCGCCTCCTTGATGAGGCTGCGCAGCAGGCGGTTGGACTTGTCGTACTCGGTCTCCTCCGTGTAGATGGCGGCGAGCCGGCTCGACATGTCGAGGTACTTGTCGGGCGAGTACTTCTTGAAGAAGGCGATGGCCGCCGTGGGCTTGCCCACCTTGGCGAAGGGCAGCACGAGATCGTTGAGCGCCTCGGCCCGCAGCTCGATGCCGCTCTTCATGCCCGCGGCCTGCTGCTGCTCGGCGATCTTGAGGACCTGCAAAAAGCGGTCGAGCGACAGGTCATAGGCGCGCAGGTTGTAGTGGCACCACGCCTGCTTGAAGACCGCGTAGCCGTAGATCGGCACGTTCGGGTACTGGTTGACGTGCTCGTACAGCGCCAGCGCGTTCGAGAAGTCGTTGAGGTTGAAGTAGTGCTCGCCGACGTTGACCAGCGCGTCGGGGATGTACTTCGAGGTCGGGTGCTCGCGGATGAGGTCGCTGTAGGCGGCGACGGCCTCTTCGGCCTTGCCCATCTGGTTCAAGTTGTAGCCGAGGTAGTAGCGCACCTCGTCCAGATCCCTGGACTTGGGGAAGCGCTGGATGACCTCGCGGTACTTCTCGACCGTCAGCTCCTGGTTCTTGGCCTGCTCGTTCAGGTAGCCCTGCTGCTCGGCCTTGAGCTTGGCCAGCTTCGCGGTCTCGCCCTTGTCCTCGGCGTCGTAGATGGCCTGCTCGAGCTCGTCGGTCTGCGACTTGCGCCCGAAGATGTCCGACAGGTCCCAGTAGAAGTCGGCCAGGGCCAACAGCTGCTTGGGGTACTCGGGATCATCGACCGGGGTCAGGTTGATGATCATCTTCTGGTTGTCGATGTTCGCGAGGATGCCGGCCTCGGTCTGCTCGGCCTTCTCCTTCGACGTCTTGTCGCGCGACTTCGTCTGGATGGTGAACTTCGGCTTGAACAGCTCGGCCTTGTCGCCGGCCTTGGGCTGCTGCGCCAACGCGGCGGGCGACGCGCCCACGACGATGGCGAGCAGGAGCGTGCAGAGACGTCGGGTCATTACCGGGCTCCTTGCCAGGCAGGAGGGTCGAACGGTGTAACGGGCGCGCATCGGTCCGGTAACACCCGGCTCAGTTGCCGGCGGCCGCGGCGGGGGCGCCGGACACCGGGCACTGCGACGAGATGTCGTAGATGTAGGCGCCGAGCTCGTCCTTCCAGTACTCGCCCGTGAACGGCCACTCGAAGTGCTCGTCGTCGACCACGATGGGGTGCTTGACCTTGGCGGCGGCCTGCTGCTCGAGCTTGACGCTGTTGGCGAGGGCCCCGCGCTGCGCCTTGATCGTCTCCTGGGTGATCTTCAGCGCGCCGGCGAGGTGCCCCTTGAGGTCCTTGAGCACGCGCTCGAGGCGGGCCTGGGCGAGGCTGCCGGCCTCGCCGACCACGAGGCTGCGGTAGGCGGTCAGCTCGCCGGTCAGCTCGTCGAGGATGGCCTTGGCCTTGGGGTTGCGCGCCTGCAGCTGCTCGATGCGCTTGAGCTCGCCGTTGATGACGGTGACGAACTGGAACTTGCGGCGCAGCTTCCGGTCGGCCAGGGCCGCGTTGAAGATGCGCTTGAAGCGGGTCGAGAACTCGGTGTTCTCGGTCTTCGACAGGCGGGCGAGCCAGTAATAGAAGGCGTTGGGGTCGGCGAACTGGTTGATCTCGCTCGAGAGCTCGTTCATCAGCGGGTAGTAGTCCGCGATGAACTCCTTCACGACCGCCTGCGCCTCGTCGTACTTGCAGTTGTAGAAGAGGATGAGCGCCTGCAGCACGCGCGACTCGGGGAAGTACTGGTCGGCGAAGTAGGGGCTGTTGAGCGTGTGCAGGTTGCCCAGGGCGCGCGGGTAGTTCTGCAGCTGGTAGTAGGCCCAGCTGACCTCGAAGATCGACGGCAGCCACTGGTCGGAGCCGCTGGCGATCTGGTCGTAGTACTTCACGGCCTGGTCGTACTGACGGGTCGAGAAGAACAGGCGGCCGAGCGCGACGTGCGACATCGTCACGATCTTGCGGACGGCGGCGTTGCCCCCGTTGTCGCGGTCGTAGCGCAGGACCTCCTTGAAGGCCTCGGCGCCCGCCTTGAGGCGCTCGATGTCGGGCTCGACGTCGCCGTTGCTGGTCGCGGCGGTGTCCAGGCGCGACTGCATGACGTTGATGACGCCCTCGAAGTACTTGGCGCGGACGAACAGCTCGCCGTGCAGCTCGCCGACCTTCTGGAAGCGGGCGAGCGCGTCCTCGAGCAGCGACTGGTTGAAGTGGTACTGGCCGACGAGGAAGTTCAGCTCGTCCGCGAAGTCGGGCGGGTACAGCGCCGCGTCGTACTCGGCGATGAGGTACAGGACCGAGTCCTCGGGGCCGATCTGCCGGCTGATGAACAGCAGGTAGGGCAGGGACTTCTGGAACTTGGTGTGGGTGTCCTTGGCGTCGACGATCGGCTCGAAGCGCTTGAGCGCCGACTGGTACAGGCCGGACTCGTACAGCGCGACGGCGAGGCCGAACTGGGCCTCCTGGACCACCGGCGCCGAGGGATCGCCGTTGGCGACGACGTCGCTGAACCTTAGCGCCGCCTCGAGGTGGTTGCCCTGGCCGGCGAGGGTCGTGCCCTCGGTGACCAGCTTCTGCAGGACTTCGGGGCTGACGACGAGATCGGCCTCGAACTCGAGCGGCTCCTCGGCGAAGGCCGGCGTCGCCATCGGGGCGGGCGCCAGCAGCGCGAGCGTCAGGAGGAGGGCGGGGCGGCGGAACTGCAGCATCATCGGGCTCCAAGCGTCGATCCACGGGCACCAAAACCAGTGGAACGTCAGTGGGTTATAGCTGTCGCCCGGTGGGGGGGTCAAGGCGACCCCGAGCGCCTCGGCGGGCCCGTCCGCCGCCGCCGCGCTCACCGCGCAGGCGCGCCCCGCGAGCCCTCCCCCGAGGGCGTCCGAGAGCGCACGTCGTCGACGCCGGATGATGCACCAAGGCAAGCGCGGAACCAAGCTTGGCTGCGCATCGCGGCGCCGATCGGGGGACATCCCGCGGTGCACGCGAGGACGCGTCGCGGCGCGTGACCCGGGGGCGCCGTTCCGCTATCGTCCCGAGCCTCGGATGAGGGCGCTGCCAGGGCGTTGGAGGGGCGGATGCGTAAGTGGTTGTTAGCGGTCGTCATCATGGGCCTGCCGGCCTGCGACGACGGCGGGGCGGGGGCCGAGACCCCGCGGCACGACGACGCCTCCACCCACGCCGACGCGCAGCCCGACGCCGACCCGGACGGCGCCACGGGCCCCGACACGGCCGCTCCGACCGCCTCGGCCGCGGGGACGATCGTCGACGTCGACGGGCAGCCGCTGCCCGGCGCCAAGGTGCTGGCCTGCACGCCGCTGACCTGCTTCACGACCGAGGCCGGGCAGGACGGCACCTTCGTCGCCGAGGGCCTGCCGGTCATGGCCCACAAGATGCAAGTGGTCGGCGAGTCGCTGGGCCTCGCGACGGCGCTGTACTACCAGGAGGTCGTAGCCGGTCAGGTCGTGACGGCCCCGCGGCCGATCGTGCTGTCGCCGCTCGACGCCGACGCGCAGCCGTGGACCACGGCCGACGGCGGCACGGTGACCCTGGCCGGCGGTCGCCTCCGCCTCGGCGCCGCGGCGGGCGTCGTCAAGTACCCGCTCGGCCACTTCGACCAGCAGGTCCGCGGGGCCCAGGTCGCGGCCGAGGATCTGCCCCCGCTGGACGTCGAGCCCTGGATCGGCAAGGAGGCCGGCACGCTGGCCTTCACGGTCAGCCCCGAGCCGGTCGTCGCGAAGGCCGGAGCCTTCGAGGTTCAGGTCTTGGACGTGTCTGCGACCGAGGTCGGCGCCACCTACCGGGTCTATGGCGTCGCGTCGGAGACGGCCGAGCTGGAGGAGCTGGGACGGGCCGAGGTCGGCGCCGACGGCACCCTGTCGCTGACCCAGGGCGAGATCACCTGGCTGACCACCCTCATCTTCGTGCCCGACGCCCCGTGAAGGACGTCAACCCTGCCCAACCCTGCGAAATCGCGCCGAGGGCCTGGTTGACACCGCCCCGGCGGCCCCACACAATCCGTCGTCGACAGCTCGCAACCCGGCCCGTCGACGGCCCGAAGGAAGGACCCTCGTTCATGCAAACGCGCTGCAGCACTCTCGTGGTCGCTTCGACGCTGCTCGTGATGGCGCTCGCCTTCGGCGCCTGTGACGAGGACCCGGACTTCATGCACTGCCCGCTGTCCAACTCCATCATCGAGGTGTGCGAGCAGCAGGCGGGCGGCGCGGCCGTCTTCACCTGCGTCGTCGAGCAGCACCCGTTCTGCGTCGACGCCATCTGCGCCAGCTGGGAGGGCAGCGACCCGTTCTGCACGCGCGCCTGCGCCACGGACACGGACTGCCCCAGCGCGTCGACCTGCCGCGAGTACCTCGAGCTGCGCTTCTGCGTGCCGAGCTCGGCCCTGCCGGTCGAGCCGGCGGAAGAGGAGCCGCCCGTCGGGTCGTGACGCGGGTCGGGCCGCGGCCTCGCCTCACGTGACTCAGGCTGCGCCTTCGCCTCGCGCGGGTCGGGCCGCGGCCTCGCCTCACGTGACTCAGGCTGCGCCTTCGCCTCACGCGACTCAGGCTGCGCCTTCGCCTCACGCGACTCAGGCTGCGGCCTCGCCTCCCGGGGCTCAGGCCGCGGTTTCGAACGCGTTGCGGTACCAGCGCACGTCCCAGCGGAACCAGCCGAGCCGCGTGACGCCCACCACGTCGAAGCGGACGGCCGCGGGCTTCCAGCGGCTCTGGGCGAGCCAGCGCTGGGCGAGGCGCGCCAGGCGTCGCTGCTTGTCGGGGCCGACCGTCTGCTCAGGCCCGCCCGCGAAGGGGCGCGCGCCCGCGGTGCGGACCTCGACCACGACCAGCACGTCGCCGTCGCGGGCCAGCAGATCCAGCTCGCCGGCCGCGCAGGTCCAGTTGCGCGCGATGATGCGCAGGCCCTGACGCCTGAGGAAGCGGGCGGCGCGGGCCTCGCCGCGGCGGCCCAGGGCGCGGCGGCGGTCGGCGCTCACGTCGGGGCGGGCTCGGGCCGGGCGGCGGGCGTCGGCCACTTGAACGAGCGCCGGTGGATGGGGCAGGGCCCCAGCCGCGCCAGCGCCTCGATGTGCTGCGGCGTCGGATAGCCCTTGTGGCTGTCGAAGCCGTAGCCCGGCCAGCGCCGGTGATAACCCAGCATCAGGCGATCGCGGGTGACCTTGGCCAGGATGGACGCCGCCGCGATGTTCATCGACCGCGCGTCGCCCTGCACCAGGGGGCGCTGCTCGACCCGAGAGGGGAGCGGCGCGCGCTGGTTGCCGTCGACGAGGACCAGGGCGTCCTTCAGCTCGGGCCGGCCTCGGGTGGCCTTGCGCCAGGCGTTGGCCATGGCGCTCAGGGAGGCTTGGAGGATGTTGATCCGGTCGATCTCCTCGGCCGGCTCGTCGGCGATGCCGTAGGCCAGGGCGTGTCGCTGGATCTCAGCGAACAGCGCCTCGCGCACCTCGGCCTTGAGGCGCTTGGAGTCGTCCAGGCCCTCGATCGGGCAGGGCCAGGGCAGGGCGACGGCGGCGGCTACGACGGGGCCGGCCAGCGGACCGCGGCCAGCCTCGTCGAGGCCTACGAGGGCACCATACCCGGCGTCGAGCGCCCAGCGTTCGACCTCTCCGCACCGGGGCCCGTGATCGAGCCCGAGATCGGAGAGGAGATCGCCGGCCACGGCGCTACGAGGCGGAGACCGCGGCGCCGCGCACGTCGCGCAGGGCCTTGATGCGGGCGGCCTTGCCGCGGCGCGTGCGCAGGTAGAAGAGCTTGCCACGGCGGACGCGGCCGCGCTCCTTGACCTCGATCTGCTCGAGGCGGGGGCTGTGGAGCGGGAAGACGCGCTCGACGCCGACGTTGTACGAGACCTTGCGGACCGTGAACGAGGAGCGCAGGCCGTCGTTGTGGCGGGCGATGCAGACGCCCTCGTAGACCTGAACGCGCTCCTTCTCGCCCTCGCGGATGCGGACGTGCACGCGCAGGGTGTCGCCCGGGCGGAAGTCCGGGAGATCCTGGCGCATGTTGAGCTGGTCGAGCTGGGCGATGATGTTGGGGCCGCTCATGGGAACCTCGAACCTCGTGTCACCGGTCGCCCAGCAGCCGATCGAGGACGATCGAGACCGCGGAGCGCACCGACAGGTGATTGTAGCTGTCTCTCCCGGGCACCGCGCGCAGGCCGGGGAGGCGGAGGTCGCAGCGTGCGACCAGGGAGTCTGTGATGCCCCATCCCGTCCCGAACAGGATGAGGGCGGCGCCGTCTTCGTCGATGAGCCGCGCCCGGAGCGCGTCGTAGCTGATGGTGTCGTCCTTGAACGCGGCGCCGGTCACCACCGTCAGCGGCCGGTGGCCGGTCTGGGCGGAGATGGCCTCGAGGGCGTGGTCGACGTCGGGGGCGACGCGGACGCGCTCGAAGGCGCGCGCTCGGACGGGGTTGAAGGCCTTGCCTTCGCCCTCTTGCCAGTGGGACACGATGCGCTCGACGAGCGAGCGTTGCTGCGCGATCGGCGTCACCACGAAGTAGCCCCGGACGTCGTAGGTCCGGGCGGTCCGGGCGAGATCATGGATGTCAAGGTTGGTGACCGCGGTGGCCACCGTCTCACCCGCCCGGTTACGGACCGGGTGATGAATGAGGGCGATATAGATATCCATTCGCGCCCCGGGATCAAGCTCTTTGTGGGTTGCGGTCGTCCGCGTCCGGTGGATCCGACGCCGGATCGGGCCCGAGCAGGTCCGGGCGGCGGGCGCGGGTGCGGACGAGGCGCTGGTCGCGGCGCCAGCGTTCGATGGCTGCGTGGTGGCCGCTGAGGAGGATCTCGGGGACCGGGTGACCGCGCCAGATCCGCGGTCGCGTGTACTGGGGGTGCTCGAGCAGGGCCTCGCCGGTGAAGCTCTCCTCGCCGGGGCCGGCCTCGTTGCCGAGCACGCCCGGGATGAGGCGGCTCACCGCGTCGATGACGATCATCGCGGCCAGCTCGCCGCCGGTGAGGACGAAGTCTCCGATGGACAGCTCCTCGTCGACGACGTGCTCGGCGACGCGCTCGTCGACGCCCTCGTAGCGGCCACAGACCAGGGCCAGGCTGCCCAGGGCCGCGTACTCGGCCGCGACGCGCTGGTCGAAGCGCCGCCCGGCGGGCGACAGCAGGACCACCCGGGCGGGCGCGCGCGCGGCGCGGACGTGCTCGACGGCCCGGGCGAGGGGCTCGGGCTTCATCACCATGCCCGCGCCGCCGCCGAAGGGCGTGTCGTCGACCGTCTTGTGGCGGTCCTCGGAGAAGTCGCGCGGGTTGGTGTAGGCCACGTCGACCAGGCCCGCCTCGGCCGCGCGGCCCAGGATACTGCCGCCCAGGTAGGGGGCGACCAGCTCGGGGAACAGCGTCACGACGTCGAAGCGGAACGGGGAGGGCGCGGTCACGGCAGCAGGCCCTCGAGCGGATCGATGACGATGCGCCGGCCCGGCCGATCGATGCGCTTGACCACGTCGGCGACGAGCGGGAGGTAGAAGGTCTCTCCGCCGCCCTCGGGCCGCACCTCGAGGAGGTCCTGGGTCACCTGGATGACGGCGACGACAGAGCCGACGCGGTCGCCCGCCTCGGTCTCGACGGCCCAGCCGGGGACCTCGTGGAAGTAGATCTCGTCGTCCTCGGGCGGGGCGAGCGCCTCGACCGGGACCGCGACGTGCAGCCCGCAGAGCGCCTCGGCGGCCTCGCGCGAGTCGACGCCGCGCAGGACCACCAGCGTCCGGCCCTTGGGCGCGGGGCGCAGGCGGTCGATGATGACGTGGCGGCTCGGATCGCCGTCCACGACGTCTCCCTGCGCCGACGCGGCGTCCGGCTCGGCCGCAAAGACGGCGAGCTCGCTGCCGCGGCGCCACACGGGCGACGCCTCGTTGTAGCGATGCAGCAGCAGCTCGCCGCGCAGGCCGTGGGGCCGGATGAGCTTACCGAGGACGATGAAAGGCATGGCGAGGCCGTGCGGGCGCGGGACGAACGTGAGATCGGCCACGCCCGCCAGGGCGGCGGGCTGCGGGCCTACTCGAGGATCTCGAGCTGGGCGCGGCGACCGGTCTTCGAGGCCGCCGCGCGGACGACGGCCCGGAGGGCGCGGGCCGTGCGGCCCTGACGCCCGATGACCTTGCCGAGATCGTCTTGCGCGACGCTGAGCTCGTAGACGTCCGCATCGTCACCCGCGTTGCGGTTGACCTGGACGTCGTCGGGGCTGTCGACGAGCGCGCGAGCGAGATAGCTGATGAGCTCTTCCATGGGGGTCCCCCCGAAGGACTACTCGGCGGCGGGCGGCGCCGCCGGCGTGGCCGGAGCGGCCGCAGCGGCGGGAGCCACCGCGGGAGCGCGGCGCTGGGTGGTCGCAGGCGCGGTGTCCTCGCCAGCCATGTACTTGGTGAGCAGGTTGGCGACCGTCACGGTCGGGTTCGCCCCCTGATCGAGCCAGTGCTGGATGCGGTCGCGCTTGAGGCGGACGGCGGGCGGGTTGGCGTTCGGATCATAGGTGCCGACCAGCTCGAGGAAGCGCCCGTCGCGCCGCGCGGCGTCGTTGGCGGCCACGATGCGGTAATAGGGGCGCTTCTTCGCGCCATGGCGGGCGAGGCGCAGCTTGACTGCCATGAGCTTCTCCTAGGGCGCGCGGGGGTGGGCCATCGCGTCGGCCGGAACGGTCGTCCCCGCGTAGGGGCGAGGAAGCTAGACGCGTGCCCCCGGCCTGTCAAGCGTCCATCGCTTCGTCGGGCGCGTCGGGCCCCGCGGCGGCGGTCGCGCGGACCGCCTGCTCGACGAGGAGCTCGTCGCCGGGCAGGAGCGTGCGGACGTGGAGCCAGACGGCGTCGTCGCGGACGACGGCCACGACGGGCACCTGCGCCGCGCGGAGGCGATCGGCGAAGGCGCCGGGGGAGGGGACCTGCAGGGCGACGGCGGCGCCAGGGAGCGTCGTCTCGGGGAGGCTGCCGCCGCCGATGGGGTCGTCGGAGGGGGCGACGCGGGTGGACACGCCGGCCGCGGCGAGGCGCGCGGCGAGGGCTTCGGCGCGGGCGGTGAGGGCGTCGGCGGTGGCGTTGAGCATCGCCGAGACGGGGACGTCGTCGGGGCGGCCGGCGCGGTAGGCGAGCAGGACGTGCTCGAGGGCGGCGAGGGTGAGCTTGTCGGCGCGGAAGGCGCGGGCGAGCGGGTGGCGGGCGAGGCGATCGACCAGGTCGCGGCGGCCGAGGACGACGCCGGCCTGGGGCCCGCCGAGCAGCTTGTCGCCGCTGAAGCAGACGAGATCGGCGCCGGCGGACAGGGCGCGACGCGGGTCGGCGTCGGCGAGGAGGTCGGGGCCGAGGGCGGCGGGGAGGGGGCCGAGGGCGGCGCTGCCGAGGTCGTGCAGGAGCGGCAGGCCGCGATCGTGGGCGAGGGCGGCCAGATCGGCGTCGCTCGGCCGGGCGACGAAGCCGACGACGCGGAAGTTGCTGGGGTGGACGCGCAGGACGGCCGCGGTGTCGGGGCCGATGGCGCGGGCGTAGTCGTGCAGGTGCGTCTTGTTGGTGGTGCCGACCTCGCGCAGGCGCGCGCCGGAGGCCTCCATGATGTCGGGGACGCGGAAGCTGCCGCCGATCTCGACCAGCTCGCCGCGGCTGATGACGACCTCGCGGCCGGCCGCGAGCGCGGTGAGCATCAGGACGACCGCGGCGGCGTTGTTGTTGACGACCAGGGCGGCCTCGGCGCCGGTCATGGCCTCGAGCAGCGGGCCGGCGAGGGCGCGGCGGGAGCCCCGGCGGCCGGTGGCCAGGTCGAGCTCGAGGTTGCAGTAGCCGAGGGCCTCGTCGAGGGCGCCGGGCGGCAGGGGGGCGCGGCCGAGGTTGGTGTGGATGACGACGCCGGTCGCGTTGACGGCGCGGCGCAGGCGGGGGGAGAGCCACTCGCGCAGGCGTCGGGCTGCGAGGGCGGCGAGGGCGTCGTGAGGGGGGGCAGCGGCTCCGTCGGCGATGGCGGCGCGGGCTTCGGCGAGGACCGCGCGGGCGGCGTCGACGCGTAGCGCGTGGGGCGCGCCGGTGGCGACGAGCGCCGGGGCGTCGGTGAGCGCATGGGCGGGTGGCAGGGATCGGAAGGCGGAGGTGCTCACGGGCGGGCACCATAGCAGCGGTCGCGGGGGCGCGCGACTACGACCGGTGGGGGCGGGCGGCCGTCTCCCCGGCGACGCGGGGGAGCGTGCGGGGGTGGCGGGCGGAATATCCGGACGGGCGACAGGCTTTGGTTGCGAAATCCAAACGGGGCGGGGTAAAAGCGCGGCCTTCGGGCCTCAACACCTGTCCCTCCTGAGGACGGATCGCAGCACGGGCGGCGGGGACGCGCCGTGCCTCCGACCACCGGGCGGCGGGCTCGCTTCGCCGCGGCCAGAGGAAGTGACCTTCGATGAAGAAGACCACGCGTTTCAAGCAGATGCTCCAGAGCAAGGACCTCGAGTTCATTTGCGAGGCCCACAACGGGCTGTCCGCAAAGATCGTCGAGGAGGCCGGATTCAAGGGCATCTGGGGCAGCGGCCTGTCCATCTCGGCCGCCATGGGCGTCCGCGACAACAACGAGGCCTCGTGGACCCAGGTCCTCGAGGTGCTCGAGTTCATGGCCGACAACACCAGCGTGCCCATTCTGCTCGACGGTGACACCGGCTACGGCAACTTCAACAACATGCGCCGGCTCGTGCAGAAGCTCGAGCAGCGCAACGTCGCCGCCGTCTGCATCGAGGACAAGGTCTTCCCGAAGACCAACTCGTTCATCAAGGGCGAGGCGCAGCCGCTGGCCGACGTCGACGAGTTCTGCGGCAAGATCAAGGCCGGCAAGGACGCGCAGTCGGACGACGACTTCTGCATCGTGGCCCGCGTCGAGGCGCTCATCGCCGGCTGGGGCATGGACGAGGCGCTCAAGCGCGCCGAGGCCTACCGCCAGGCGGGCGCCGACGCCATCCTGATGCACTCGAAGATCGCCTCGCCCAAGGAGATCTTCGCGTTCATGAAGGAGTGGGGCGACCGGCACCCCATCGTCATCGTGCCGACGATGTACTACGCGACGCCGACCGACGACTTCCGCGCGCACGGCGTCAGCATGGTCATCTGGGCCAACCAGATCCTGCGCACCGCCATCAAGGCGATGCAGGGCATGGCGACCTACCTCGTCGAGCACCAGACCCTGGCGCACGTCGAGGAGGATCTGCCGACGGTCGCCGAGATCTTCCGCCTGCAGGGCATGGAAGAGTACTCGAAGTGGGAGAAGGCCTACCTGCCCAAGAGCACCCGGTCGGCGCGCGGCATCCTGCTCGCGGCGTCGAAGGGGACCAACTTCGGCCGCCTGACCGAAGAGACGCCCAAGGCGATGCTCGAGGTCGAGGGCAAGCCGGTCCTGGCGTGGGCGACCAAGGCGATCAAGGAGTCGGGCGTGCGCGACCTCGCGGTCGTCACCGGCTACAAGCCCGAGGCCTTCACCATCCCGAACGTGAAGTACTTCAACAACCCCGAGTGGGAGACGACCGGCGAGGTCGGCTCGCTGCTCGCGGCGAAGGCGCACCTGGTCGGGCCGGTCCTGGTCGGCTACGGCGACGTGGTCAGCCGCAAGTACGTCATCGAGAACCTGGTCCGGTCGACGGCCGACCTGACGGTCGTGGTCGACTACGCCGAGCGCAAGGGCCGCAGCCGCAAGTCGGTCGACTACGCGGTGGTCACGCCCGACCGCGTCGAGGGCATCAAGGAGGTCGACTACCAGCTGCAGCGCATCGACTCGGCCCTCGAGGCCTCGAGCGCTTCGGGTGAGTGGACCGGCCTGCTGTGGGCCAGCGAGGACGGCGCCAAGGTGCTGGTCAAGGCGCTGGACGACCTGGTCGCGAGCGGCGTCGAGGTCGCCAAGTGGAGCCTGCCGCAGCTCATCAACCACGTCGTCGAGACGGGGGCGGCGAGCGTCGCGGTCCAGTACATCCACGACAACTGGCTGGACATCGACGACATCAAGGACCTGTCGGACCTCTACAAGTTTTAGTGGTCCATGGTCTCGAGTGAGCGCTGGACGGTGGCCGCCCACGAGGCGGGCCACCGTCTGGACACCTGGGTCAGCGAGCGCCTGCCCGGCACCAGCCGCAGCCAGGTCTCGCGCGCGCTGACCGAGGGGCGGCTCACGGTCAACGAGGTGGCCGGCCTGAAGGCGGGTCACCGGCTGAAGGCGGGGGACGTCGTCGCGTGGGCGGCGGCCGAGCCCGCCGAGCGCCACCTGACCGCGCAGGACATCCCCCTTCCGGTCGTCTACGAGGACGCCTGGGTGGCGGTGGTCGACAAGCCCGCCGGCCTGGTCGTCCATCCCGGCGCGGGGCACGCGGACGGCACCCTGGTCCACGCGCTGCTGCACCACCTGGACGAGCTGAGCGAGGTGGGCGGCGCCGAGCGGCCCGGCCTGGTCCACCGCATCGACCGCGACACGTCGGGGCTGCTGGTCGTCGCCAAGGACGACGCCACGCACCGGGCGCTGCAGACGCAGTTCGCGGCGCACGACGTGCACCGGCGCTATCTGGCGGTGGTCGTCGGGCCGCGGCTGGCTGACGAGGGCACCATCGAGACGTCCTTCGGGCGGAACCCGCGCGACCGAAAGAAGATGACCGGGCGGGTCGACGAGGGGCGGAGGGCCTGTACGCACTGGCGGGTCGTCGCGCGGGGCGAGGCGCTGGCGCTGTTGGTCCTACGCCTGGAGACGGGGCGGACCCATCAGATCCGGGTGCACCTGAGCGAGGCAGGGCACCCCATCGTGGGCGACACGCTGTATGGACGTCCGGTGCCCAGAGGTGGCGGTGGACGCGCCGCCGTCGAGCTGGCCGCCGCGCGGCGCATGCCGAGGCAGGCGCTGCACGCGGCGGCGCTGGGCTTCACGCATCCGGGCACGAACCAGCAGATGCGCTGGACCGCGCCGCCGCCGCCCGACTTCACTCAGCTGGTCGAGGCCGCGTTCGGGGCCGAGGTCCTGGCGGACGCCCTGCGAACCCTGTGAGCCGCGGAGGCCCGCTCGGGGCCCCCGCGCGGTCGTAGAGGCTCAGTCGAGGATGCAGCCCCAGGTGCTGGTCTTGGTGTCCTCGACGCACATGCACGAGCCGAACATGCACCACGTGACGCTGTTGCACGGGTGGTCCTTGGTGGTGCCCGTGGGCCCCGGCTCCTGGTCGTCGGCCAGCCAGTCGCAGTCGGTGTCGAGGCCGTCGCAGGTCTCGGGCTGCGGTGTGACCTGGCCCGTGCAGGCGCCCCACGCGCCGGCCGTGCACTGCTGGACGCCGGCCTTGCAGGTGCCGACCCCGAGGGTGCCCGCCGGTCCCGTGTAGCAGGCCTTCGACAGCTTCGCCTTGGGGTTGGTGTCGGACTCGTCGGTCGCGCCGTCGCAGTCGTTGTCGAGCCCGTCGCACAGCTCGCCGCCGCCCGGGTTCACGGCCGCGTTGCCGTCGTTGCAGTCGCCGTCGACCGGCGCCGTCCACTTGCCGTCGGGCGCGCACAGGCAGCGGCCGGTCCCGGTGACGCCGTACCCGTCGCCGTCCGCGTCGTAGTAGTAGGTCGTGCAGCCGACGGCGCCCTCCTCGTCGGTGACGCCGTTGCAGTTCTCGTCGCCGCCCCCGCAGACCTCGCTGAGGTTGGCCGGCGCCTCGTTGACGCACTCGACGCCCGACCCATCGGCCTTGCAGGTCCAGGTGCCGTTGGCGCACAGGTCGGCGTCGGCGCCGTCGCACTTGGCGCCGACCTGAGGGAACAGCGGGTCGGTGATGCCGTCACAGTCGTTGTCGACGCCGTCGCACTGGTCGTCGGCCTGACCGACGCCGCCGGTCCCGCAGCCAATCCACTGGCCGGCCACGCAGGTGGCCGTGTCGTTGCCACCGCAGGTCGACGGGCAGTCTTTGGTCAGGTCCTCGTCGGTGAAGCCGTCGCAGTCGTTGTCGATGTTGTCGCAGACCTCGACGCTGCCCGCCGTCGGGACGGCCGAGCAGACGGCCTCGCTGACGCCGTCCGTGGGGCACGTCCAGACGCCCGTGACGGCGCAGGCCCCCTCACCCACCGTGCAGGGCTGCCCCAGCACCGGGCCGATGGCGTCGACCCACGGGTCGTCGACGACGCCGTTGCAGTTGTCGTCCTTGCCGTTGCAGTACTCGACCTCGGGCGGCAGCTGGCAGGGCTCTAGCTCGCCCGCGGCGTTGCAGTACATGTGCCCGATGACCTGGGTGCCGCCGCACTCCATCTCGCAGGTGATGGGGACCACGTCGTCGTCGATCTCGCCGTTGCAGTCGTCGTCGATGGAGTTGCAGCGCTCGCCGACCGCGAGACCGAAGGACTCGTGCAGGTAGTCCTCGAGCTGGAACTTGCTCTCGACGTGATAGTAGTAGGTGTCGCCCGGGCCTTGCGGCTCCTTGGCGCGGCCGCCGGCGATGGCCATCTTGTTGAAGGTGGCCACGTCGACGCTCTTGCCGATGCCGACGACGAAGGTCTGGATGCCGGCATCGAAGAGATCCTCGACCGCCTTGACGGGATCGCCACCGCAGCTGCCGCCGTCCGAGATCAGGATGACGAACTTGGAGTCGGTGTAGGGCGAGCTCTCGAAGACCTCGAGCGCCCCGTACAAGCCATCGGTGATAGGTGTGTTGCCGGTCGGCTTGAGGTTGGACAGGTACGCCGCGAGATCGTCGCGGCTGGCCCCCCAGCCGACCTCGAGCTGGTCGCCCACGACCTCGCAGCCGCCCGCGCCGGCGGACTTGAAGGTCTTGAGCGCGAAGTTGGCGCCGTTTTCGTAGTAGGCCGTCACCTGGTCGATGACGTCGACGGTGGACTGCCAGATGGACTCGGAGGCGTAGATGGTGGCAGCCCCCTCCTGAGAGGCCGAGGTGTCCTGAAGGATGAGGATGTTCGACGGGTTGGGCTGGCAGTCGTCCGCGCACTCGTTCAAGTGCTCGCACTTGCCGAGGGCGCAGAAGTCGGTGGTGCAGTCGTCCTCGTCGTCGCAGTGCTCGGGCTTGGTGCAGCACAGCGTGCGGATCTCGAAGTTGTCGACGTAGGCGCCTTCGAACTGGTTGGACTGCGTGTCGTACGAGTCGAAGCGCAGGAAGACGCGGACGTCCTTGCCGTGGAAGGCGGTCAGGTCGACGGTCAGGTTGTACCAGTAGCCCTCGCTGGTGCCCTTGATGACGTCGTAGGTGTTGTAGAGCGCGGTGGCCTTGGCGGGGTCGGTGTCGTAGGTCCCGTCGGGGTTCACCTCGACCGCGCCGATCCACAGCACGTCACGGGTCGCCGAGTGCTTGTACTCCTGGGTCTGCAGCCACAGGCGGAAGCGGGTGACGGCCGGGGTGTTGAGCGGGAGCTTCACGGCCGGTGAGAAGGCGGTCGTGTCGACGCGCTTGGGCGCGGCGTAGGTGTGGGTGGTGGGGCTGTTGAAGGCCAGGGCGCCGGCGGTGGAGTAGGCGCGCTTTTCCGTGATGCGCCACTTCAGGCCGGAGGCGCTGTGGTCGACGACGTTCCAGCCGGCGTCGAGGGCGCCGTTGTCGAAGGTGGTCGCGTACAGGTTGCCCGAGAACGAGGTCTGGCTCTCGTTGGGGCGGCACACGCCGCACAGGCCGCCCTTTTGCACCATGCCGTCGAGGTAGCACTTGCCCTTGATGTAGCAGCTGCCGGGGACGATGTCGTGATAGGGCTGGCCGCCGATGCAGTAGTCGTCGGTGCACTGCTTGCCGTCGGTCGGGATGTTGCCGTCGTCGGGCAGGTTGACGCTCTTGCCGTTGTAGCAGACGAGATCCGTGCAGGGGTTGTCGTCGTCCAGCGACGGGTTGGGCTTGCCGCTGGGGTCGGGGAAGTTGATGCAGCCCAGCTTCTTGTCGCACCAGTCGGCGGTGCAGGGCTCGCTGTCGTTGCAGAAGGCGTCCTGGGGCGTGTTGGTCGCGACGCCGCCCACGCACTTGCTGAGGGTGCAGGCGACGCCGTCGTCGTAGTCCTCGTCGGTGAGGCCGTCGCAGTCGTTGTCGACGCCGTCGCAGTTGTTCTTCTCGACCGTCATGGTGGGGACGCAGTTGGCGCGGCTGCGCTGGGCGCCGATGGCCTTGGCGCGCTCGATGGGGTCGACGTAGCGGCGCACCACCTCATGGAACCAGGTCGGCACGTACGCGTCGGCCTTGGGGCTGGGGGCGGTCGCCTGGGGCAGCGAGGCTCCGGCCCAGCGGTCGGGTTCGCCCGCGACGGCCGGCGAGCCGCCGAGCAGCAGCGCGAGCATTCCCAGGGCGAGGAGATGCGGCCGTAGCGGCGTCTGGCGGTGGGTCCCCATGGTGTCCTCTTGGCGTCGGCGTTGGGCTGCCTGGCGCGGGTCCCCCCTCGCGCGCGGCGGCGTCTCACCGAGTGAGCAACGATCGTACCATGCGGCGCCACTCGGGTGGAATGACCGCCGATGATTGGCGCCCCGCGGCGCCGCGTCCAGATCGGTGCGCAAGACTTGCGCAGTCGATCGTCACGGGGTGCGCAGGGGCCGCTGTGACCAGCTCGGCCGAGGAGCGACGCCCGATCAGCCGGGCGTCAGCTCGCGGTTGTCGATGAGGCGCACCGAGCCGAAGTGGGCGGCCACGGCCAGCACCGCCGGCACGTCCACGACGGTCAGCGGCGTCAGGCGCGCCGAGTCGACCAGCTCGACGTAGTCGACGCGGCCTCCCGCGGCCTCGACGCGTTCGCGTATGCCCTGGCGGAGGGCTTCGGCGTCGCGCTCGCCCTCCGCCAGCCGGCGCTGGGCCTCCTCGAGCGCGCGCGGGATGGCGACGGCGCGCTGGCGCTCGTCGGGGCTCAGCCGGACGTTGCGCGAGCTCATCGCCAGCCCGTCCGCCTCGCGCACGATCGGCATCGGGACGATCTCGACCGGGACGTCGAGGTCCCGCACCATGCGCTCGATGACCCGCAGCTGCTGGAAGTCCTTGCGGCCGAAGACCGCGACGTCCGGCTCGACGATGTTGAAGAGCTTGGCCACCACGGTCGCGACGCCGCGGAAGAAGATGGGCCGGCTCTGGCCGCACAGCGGCAGCGACAGGTGCTCGACGGTGATCCACGTCTCGTGGGGCGGCGCCCCGTCCCGCCCGCGCTCGTACAGGTCGTCCGGCGCGAAGACGACCGCGCAGCCGCGGGCGCGCAGCTTGGCGAGATCGCCCGCCTCGTCGCGGGGGTAGACGCCGAAGTCCTCGTGGGGCGCGAACTGCGTGGGGTTGACGTAGATCGACGCGACCACGACATCACAGCGCTCGCGGGCCGCGTCGACCAGCGACAGGTGCCCGTCGTGCAGGTAGCCCATCGTCGGCACGAAGCCGACGCGGCGCCCGGCGGCGCGTTGAGCGCGCGACCAGGCGCGCATCGCGTGGCGGTCGCGGAGGACCTGCAGGCCGTCGTGCATCGGGGGATCCCTATCCGATCAGGAGAAGCTGTGCTCGGGGCCGGGGTACTCGCCGGCCTTGACCTCGGCCACGTAGCGGCGGGTGGCCTCGCGCACGTCCTGGGCCTGCGTGGCGTAGCGCTTGAGGAACTTGGGCGAGAACTGGTCGGTCAGGCCGAGCAGATCGTAGCAGACCAGGACCTGGCCGGCGCAGTGGACCCCGGCGCCGATGCCGATGGTGGGGATGCGCAGCGTCTCGGTGACGCGCCGCGACAGCTCGGCCGGCGTCAGCTCGAGCACGAGGGCGAAGCAGCCGGCGTCCTGCAGCAGCTGCGCGTCCGCGACGAGCTGGTCGGCGGCCTGGGCCTCGCGCCCCTGGACCTTGAAGCCGCCGAAGACGTTGACCGACTGCGGGGTCAGCCCCAGGTGGCCCACGACCGGGATGCCGGCGTCGACCATCGCGCGCGCGGCCTCGGCGGAGCGGGCGCCCCCTTCGAGCTTGACCGCCTGGCAGCCGCCCTCGGCCATCAGGCGCCCGGCGTTGCGCACGGCCTCGGAGACCGAGACCTGGTACGACATGAAGGGCAGGTCGCCCACGACCATCGCCCGCTGGCTGCCGCGGACGACGGCCTGCACGTGGTAGACCATCTGATCCATGGTGACCGGCAGGGTCGAGTCGTGGCCCTGCACGACCATGCCCAGCGAGTCGCCGACCAGCAGCATGTCGGCGCCGGCCTCGTCGATGAGGCGCGCGAAGGTGGCGTCGTAGGCCGTGACCATGGCGATGCGCTCGCCCGCGGCCGCCAGCTTCAGGATGTCGAGGGTCGTCCGTCGCTTCATGCCGGTGGCGCTTACCAGCATCGCGCCCGCGATGGCAACAACCGGTTGGGCCGGGGGGCGCGGGGCGTCGGGCCGGCCGCCGCGGGAATCGGCCCTTCCCGCGCGGGTTGGGCTGGGCTATGAACCCGGCCATGCCAAGCTCCAGCCCCCACCGGGACGGCGACCGCGACGCGGTCCTCGTCAGCCCCCTGCGCACCCCCATCGGCCGCTTCGGCGGCGCCCTGGCCGCGGTGCGCCCCGACGATCTGCTGGCCCACGTGTTCCAGGCCGTCGTGGCGCGCAGCGGCGTCGACCCGGCGGCCATCGACGACGTCCTCGCCGGCTGCGCCAACCAGGCGGGCGAGGACAACCGCAACGTCGCGCGCATGGCCGCCCTGCTGGCCGGCCTGCCGCAGTCGGTGCCCGGGGTGACGGTCAACCGGCTGTGCGCGTCGAGCCTCGAGGCCGTCAACATGGCCGCGCGGGCGGTCTGGGCGGGCGACGCCGACGTCCTGCTCGTGGGCGGCGTCGAGTCCATGTCGCGCGCGCCCTACAGCGTGCCGCGCAACGCCACCGGCGCGCCCTCGTTCGGCAACCTGGTCGCCTACGACACGGCGCTGGGCTGGCGCTACCCGAACCCGCGCATGGAGGCCCGGTTCCCGCTCGAGGCGATGGGCTGCACGGCCGAGAACCTGGCCGAGCAGCGCGAGATCGCCCGCGCCGATCAGGACGCCTTCGCCCTGGCCAGCCACCGCAAGGCCATCGAGGCCCAGCGGACCGGCGCCTTCGACGCCGAGCTCGTCCCTGTGGTCATCCCACAGCGCAAGGGCGATCCCATCGTCGTCGCGGCCGACGAGCAGCCCCGCCCGGACACCAGCCTGGACAAGCTCGCGCGCCTGGGCGCCGCCTTCCGCAAGGGCGGCTCGGTCACGGCCGGCAACAGCTCGACCCTGAACGACGGGGCCGCCGCGATGCTCGTCTGCTCGGCGCGCGCCGCCCGCGAGCGCGGCCTGACGCCGCTCGCCCGGATCGTCGCCACCGGCACCGCCGGCGTGGACCCGACGATCATGGGCATCGGGCCGGTCCCCGCCGCGCGCAAGGCGCTGGCCAAGGCCGGCTGGGCCGTCGGCGACCTCGATCTGGTCGAGCTCAACGAGGCCTTCGCCGCGCAGTCGCTGGCCGTCATCCGCGAGCTGGGCCTGGACGAGGCCCGGGTCAACGTCAACGGCGGCGCGATCGCGTTGGGGCACCCGCTGGGCATGTCCGGCGCCCGCGTCCTGGTCACCCTGACTCACGCCCTGCGCGCGCGCGGCGCCCGAAGGGGCCTCGCGACCTTGTGCGTCGGCGTCGGCCAGGGCGTCGCGACCCTCGTCGAGGCGCTCGACTGAAGCCACCCGTCCGCCGGGGCCGACGTCGCGGGCGCTTGACCGTTGACGCCGGACCGGGCGGCTGTTACAAGCTGCGCCCTTCCGCTCGCCGTCTCTGACCGAGACGGGGCGCGGGGACCGCGACGAGGGATTCGCAGGACCTCGCGACGCGCGGAACGCAGGACACGAAAAGGAGCCCGACGTGGCCAACCACAAGCAGGCGATCAAGCGCCACCGCCAGAGCCTCAAGCGCAACGCGCGCAACAACTTCTTCAAGGCGACCGCGCGCACGTACCTCAAGCGCGCCCGCACCGCCCTCGAGGGGGGCGACAAGGGCGCCGCCGCCGAGGCCGTCCGGCTCGCTGCCTCGTACCTCGATCACGTCGCCTCCAAGGGGATCATCCCCAAGGAGCGCGCGAGCCGGCTCAAGAGCCGCCTCGACACGCAGCTCTCGTCGCTCTGAGCCGCCGCGGCCGCCCGGCCGCGCGCTCGGTCCAGACTGCCGGCCATCCCGCGGACGCTCGCGCCCCGACGGATGACGCCGGCAGTCGGCGTTTCGAACGCGCCGTTCCGGCGCCGCGCGCGGGCCGGAATGGCTCGTGATCTCAGGTGGTTGCCTGTCCGACGTGACCTGCGGTGACCAGGGGCTCCACGGGGCCTCGACATGGTCTCGAGCCCGCGGGCCGACATAGGATGCGACCGCGTGAGACGTCTCTTCGCCAGCCTGCTGCCGACCCGCACCGCCCGCATTTCCGCGGGCGTGCTGGCGGCCATGTCCGTCGCGCTCTGCTTCGTGCCGGGCTTCGGGTCCCTCGGCTATTACTCGAGCCTGGCGCTCGCGCTGGTCGGCGGCGTCCTGACGGGCCTGGTGGGCGCCAGCGTCGCGCGTCGGACGGCCGAGTCCCAGACCGGCACGCCTGGCGGCCCGCGTGTCTCGACGGCGTTCTGGGCCGCGGCCCGCACGACGCTGGCCCTGTTGGCCGTTCCGCCGCTGGTGCTGCTGTTCAACAGCCTGTGGGTCAAGAACTGCGACCCCATCGGCAGCGTCGGCTTCTATGTCGCCGGCGCGGGGCTGTCGATGCTGTTCGCCTCGCAGGTGGGCGCCTTCGCGGGCCTGTGGCGCCGCCGGACGGGGCAGGGGCTCTTGCTCTTCGTCGCCTTCTGGTTGGCGTTCGTCCTGCGCGATCTGGCGCACCTGTACCTCGAGCCGCCGATCTTCGCCTACAACGCCTTCGCCGGCTTCTTCTCCGGGGCCGTCTACGACGACCTCATCGAGCTGGACGGGCGCCTGGCGGCCTTCCGGCTGAGCAACCTGGCCCAGCTGGCCGTGCTCTGGGGCGCGGCGGCCCTGCTGTGGGACCCGGCCGAGCGGCGCTTCCGGCTGGCCCGGCTGAGCGAGGGCCGCGTCCGCACCTGGGCGGCGCTGGTCGCGGCGGTCGTGGTCGCCGCGGGGCTACACGGGGCGCGCGGCCACCTCGGCTTCGAGATCGACCGCGCCCACATCGAGCGCGTCCTGGGGGGCCGCCTCGAGAACGACCGCATCGTCCTGGTCTACGACCGCGACGTCATCCCGCCCGACGAGGCGCGGCGCCTGCTCGAGGACCACACCTACCGCCTGGAGCAGCTCGACCTGGCCCTCGGCGAGCGCTTCCCCGAGCGCATCACCAGCTACGTCTACGGCTCGTCGCGCCAAAAGCGCCGCATGATGGGCGCCGACCGCGTCTACATCGCCAAGCCCTGGGTGCGCGAGATCCACATCAACCGCGTGCCCTACGGCGCGGCCGTCATCCACCACGAGCTGGCGCACGTCGTGCTGGGCGCGTGGGCGCCCGGGCCGCTGCACGTCCCGGCGCGGATGTGGCTGTTCCCGCACATGGCCATCGTCGAGGGGGCCGCCGAGGCGATGGAGTGGTACGGCGGAAGCATGACCCTTCACCAGTGGAGCGCCGCCATGCGCCGCGAGGGGCTGGCGCCCGATCTGGCGAGCATCATGGGCCCGGACGGGTTCTGGTCGCAGGCCGCCGGCAAGGCCTACACGCTCAGCGGCTCGTTCATCCGCTACCTGCTGGACACCCACGGCCCGGCGCCCTTCCGCGCGCTATACGGCGACGGCGACTTCGAGGCGGCCTACGGCCGTCCGCTGCCGGCGCTCATCGCCGAGTGGGAGGCCTTCATCGACGGCGTGCCGCTGCCGGACGACGCGCTGGCGCTGGCGCGCGAGCGCTTCGACGTCAAGGGCATCTTCCACCGCACCTGCCCGCTGGAGATCGCGCGCCTCGAGGCGCAGGCCTCGGCGCTGGCCGACGCCGGCGAGTACGACGGGGCCATCGCGCTGCACCGCCAGATCGTCCGCTTCGTCCCCAAGGACGCGCGAAAGCGCGTGCCCATCGTCGAGCTGCTGGCCCGCCGGGGCGACGCCGACGGCACGCAGCGCGAGGTGGCCGAGCTGTTGGCCCTGGGCAACGTCGACCCCGTCACGCGGGCCTACGTCCGAGAGCTGTCCGGCGACGCGCTGTGGCGCGCGGGCAAGTACCTGGACGCGCTGAAGCTGTACCAGACCCTGGCCGCCGAGCCGCAGAGCGAGGACCGCCTGCGCAACGTGCTGGTCAAGGCGGCCGTCCTGGCGAGCGGCCAGCGCGAGCCCATCCTGGGGCCCTACCTGCTGGGGCGCGGCAGCCGGGACGCCGTCGAGTACCTGGTCGCGGCGGTGGCCGACCTGCCCGGCGACACGCTGGCGCTGTACCTGCTGGGCCGGCGCCTGTCGAGCGAGGACGTCCACGCCGAGGCCGTCCGCGTCCTGCGCGCCGTCATCGCCGCGCTCGATGGCGCGGACGGCGGCCCCGACCGGGGACGTGACCCGCTCGACGACGCGCTGCGCCGCGAGTCGCTGCGGCTGATGGCCCGCAGCCTGTTCTACGTGGGCGAGCTGGAGGAGGCCGAGCGCGCCTTCCTGGAGGCGGCCCAGCTGTCGCCCAAGGACGGCCAGCGCCTGTGGTACCAGGACTGGGCCAGCCGCGCGCAGTGGCTGAAGAAGCGCCTGCGCACGGCGGGCAACTTCATGTGACGCGGCTTTTTTTGACGGCCGGCGCGCCCCCCGCGACAGTGCGTCGCGGAGGGATACGACCATGGACGTCAATCCGGAGATCGCGCGTCACCTCGACCGGGCGCTCGCGGAGGCGGGGCTGCCGGGCCTGTCGCTGCGGCAGGTCGGGGACGTGTTCACCCTGAGCGCCGGGCTGCCGATGACCCCCGAGACGCTGCGCGCCTTGATGCGGGCCTGGGAGGCCTTCGAGGAGGCCGGCCTGCCACGCGAGACGCAGGGACAGGCCGGCTGAGGCTCGTCAGGCCGGCTCTTCGCTGAGGAGCTCGCGCTTGCGCTCGACGTCCTTGAACTCGTCGGCCGTGTCGAGGGGCTCCTTCTGCTCGGTGATGTTGGGCCAGGAGCCCGCGAGCCGCTCGTTGAGCTCGACGTACTCCTTCCACTTGTCGGGGAGGTCGTCCTCTTCGAAGATGGCGTTGACCGGGCACTCGGGTTCACAGGCCCCGCAGTCGATGCACTCGTCGGGGTTGATGACGAGCATGTTCTCGCCTTCGTAGAAGCAGTCGACCGGGCAGACGGTCACGCAGTCGGTGTACTTGCACTTGATGCAAGGCTCCGCAACGATGTAGGCCATTGAGTTCTCCGTAGTCGGCCATGGGTCGGGCGCGATGACGCGCGGTGGAGTCGAAGGCGCCGGCGACAATGCCACTTGCGGCCGGCGTGGGCAACAGCGGACATGGCCCGCGCGGGGCCCGGTCCGAGCGGGTCAGGGCTGCGAGTCCCTGAGCTCGGGCTCGACGAGCTGCAGGGCGGGGCCGAGGTGGCGGCGCAGGCGCGTGAAGTCGCGCTCGCCGAACAGGCGTGACAGCGGGCCGATGCGGCCGCGGCTGACGAAGACGCGGTCGGCGCCGAGGTCGGTCGCGAGGCGCAGGATGCTGTCGGCGAAGCGGCCCGAGGCCATGCGCGTGACGCACGGCACCCCCGCTTCCTGGGCGGCGGCGCTGACCTCGGCCAGGCGCTCGGCGCCCGCGCTCTGGGCGCACGCGTGGGCGAGGTCGCCGATGGCGCGCGTCTGGCCGGCGCCGACGAAGCCGCGTGTGGTCAGGCACTCTCGCAGGTGTTCCTGGCGGTCCTGGTCCTCGAGGTAGACCACGGTCAGGCGGGCCCCGGTGGCGCGGGCTTCGGCGAGGGCGGCGTGGAGGAGCGTGTCGCCGATGCGCGCGGGCGTGAGGATGGCGAGGATGTGACGGTCGGACCGAGCGGTCATGGCGAGACCCTCCGAGCCTTCACGGCGCCCACAGGACGCCGAGCAGGGGCCACCAGAACTTCATGAGCAGAAAGACGCAGCCGAAGCCGATGAGGTTGAGCCACAGGCCGCTCTGCGCGACCTGGCGCGGGGTGTAGTAGCCGGCCGACCAGGCGATGGCGGTCACCGGGGTCGAGATGGGGAACATGAACGCGAAGCCGGACGGTAGCACGATGCACATCGTCATGGCGCGCGGGTCGAGGCCGTAGTGCTCGGCGAGGGTGAGCGCGGGCGGCATGAGCATGGCGACGACGGCCGAGTTGCTCATCAGCTCGGTGAGGGTGCCGCTGAGCAAGGCGATGACCATCATCAGGACGAGGGGGGACAGCTCGCGGCCGCCGAGGACGGCCTCGGTCAGCCACAGGGCGGCGCCCGAGCGGTCCATCGCGCTGCCCAGGGCGATGGCGCCGCCGTACATGACGATGACCCCCCAGTTCACGTTCTCCTCGACCTCGGGCCAGGTGACGGCGCCGAGGGCGAAGAGGGCGGCCATGGCCAGGATGGCGATGTTGGCGATGCCCAGGGTGTCGCCGAGCGCGGCCCAGGCGGCGATGGTGACGACCAGGACCAGGGCGACGGCGCGCTCGCGGCCGCTCATCTTGCCCATGTCGCGCAGGCGCCCCTCGAGGACGGCGATGGCGTCGGCCGTCGAGGCGACCTCGGGCGGGAAGCGCCAGGCGAGCATGACGGCGCCGACGGCCAGCATCAGCACGACCAGCGGCGCGCCGAAGGCGATGAACTCCATGAAGGTGATGGTCCAGGCGTGGCCGGTCGCCTCCTCGAGCAGGCCGATGGCGAGCGGGCCGCGGCCGCCGCCCAGGACGGTCAGGCTCGAGCCGATGATGCAGCCCCAGGCGAGCGCGAAGAACAGCGCCGCGCCCATGCGGCTGCGCAGCGCCTTGAGCTTCATGGCGCGCGCGATGTCGAGGACGATGGGGAAGACCATCGCGGCGACGGCGTGGCCGCTCATCACGGTCGAGGCGACGGCGCACAGGCCGAAGACGGCCAGGACCAGGCGGCGCGGCGTCCCGCCGAAGGCGCGCACGGTCAGGGTGGCCAGGCGCTTGGACAGCCCCGATCCGATGAGGGCCGCCGAGAGCATGAAGGCGCCGAGGACGAAGAAGACGACCTTGGAGCCGAAGAACTGGTAGGCCTCCTCGGCGCGCATGACGCCGAAGAGCGGCAGCGAGGCGATGGCGACCAGGCTGGTGATGGCCAGCGGCAGGAGCGAGGTCACCCACAGCGTGCCGCAGAGCGCGAAGATGCAGAGCGTGTTCCAGCCGGCCTGGGCGAGGCCGTCGGGGGGCGGGACGCGCAGGAGCAGGGCGAAGCAGGTGACGACGAAGGCCAGCCAGAGCTGGCGCTTCAAGCGGCTGAGCAGGACGATCGCGATGGGGCGGCGATCGATCTCGAACTGGCGGGCCGCCGGCGGCGCTGGGGGTGAAACGGAGGGCGGGCTGGGCTGCGGCTGGGCCAAGCGGGCTAACCGTTGTCGACGACGCCGACCTCCCGCACGCGCAGGGCGCGGCGGAGATCGCTGAGGCGCGCGGAGGTGCGGCGGGCGAGGCGCGTGCCCATGACGCGGTGGCGCAGCGACGACCAGAAGCCGTTGTCCTCGCTGAAAAAGCGCGCGTCGAGGGGCGTGGTGACGATGGCGATGTCGCGGACGAGGTTGCAGCTCAGGCGGCGCCTGCGGACGGCCTGGTAGAGGTGGCCGTACAGGCCGGCGAGCTCCTCGAGGGAGGGCTGGAAGCGCTCGATGTCGCTGTCCTTGCGCATGTCGCGGCCCTTGAAGGGGCGGTAGATGGGCAGGACGGGCAGGACGCCCAGGGAGGTCAGGGTCTCGATGCCCTCGTGGGTCGAGGCGAGGGGCTCCAAGCCGACGATGAGGTGGCAGGCGACGCCGCCGGCCGGGAAGACGGTGGTGGCGTAGGCGAGGGCGTCGAGGAAGCGCTGGCGGCCGATGGCGCGGGCGGGGCCGGGGCAGATGCGGTCGAAGCGCTCGGGGTCGAAGATCTCGAGGTTGTAGCTGACCGCGTCGACGCCCATCGCGTAGGTGCGGTCGATCCAGTCGTCGGTCTCGGGCGGCAGGGCGTCGACGGCGACCAGGACGTCGAAGTGCTTCTTGATGGCGGCGACGTAAGGCTCGAGGAAGGCGACGCCGCCGTCGCGGGTGCCGAGGTGGCCTACCGACAGGTAGACCATGTCGATGGGGTTGCCGTCGCGGGCGACGCGGATGGCCTCGAGGACGTCGTCGACCGGCAGGCCGCCGTGGGTCGGGGCGTCCTGGCCGACGCTGCAGAAGCGGCAGCGGTCGGCGTCGGTCAGGAAGGCGCAGCGGTTGGTGGGCGACAGGGCCAGGTAGGGGCCGTGGACGGTGCCGACGCGGCCGAAGGGCAGGCCGGTCGAGGTCCGGTGGCCGTAGAAGTGGGGGTGGTGCGAGACGCGGACGGGCGTCCGGGGCGCGGTGGGGCCGGCGACGGTCAGGGCGTACCCGTCGCCGTGGCGCACCAGCTCGTAAGGAGAAGCGTGGGTGACGTCGCGCTGGATGGGGGCGGAGACCCACGTCTCCTGCGGCAGCACGAGGTCGAGGTCCTCGGCGCTGCCGAACAGGGCGTGGCCGGTCGCGCCGAAGCCGTCCTGCTCGAGGGCGGCGCGCACGTCGGGTGGCAGCCGCAGGCCGCGCATCATCAGCTCGAGCTTGAGCAGGCCCGGGTTGGAGAGGATCTGGGCGGGCGTGTTCATGACGGCACGAACCCCCCGGCCTCGTCGCTCCAGGCGAAGGTCGCGAATCCGCGCACGCCGTCGTCCTGGGCGTCGAAGACCACGTGGGCGACGCCCGGGTAGAGCGGCCCGTCGCCGAAGGGTGACAGGGCCTGCTGGACGTCCTCTTCGGAGAAGTAGGCGCCCACCCGGACGTGGCTGTGGAAGATGGCGACGACGGTCTTGCCGTCGGCTTCGGCCCGCTCGATGAGCAGCGGGTTGAGCAGGTAGGCGCGCTCGGCCGTGCGCGGGTAGGTGTCGGGGTCGAGCGCGTGGTACTTGTCGGCGAGGTTGTCGGCCAGGACGAGCTCGGGGCCGTCGGGGCCGGCGAGGAGCAGGCCGCAGGCCTCGCGCGGGAACCAGGCCATGATGTGGCGGTCGATGGCGGCGCGGAGTTTGGGCTGCGCCAGGATGGACTGTGGCGTCGGCGTCATGGGCGGGCCTCGTCGGGCGCGGCCCAGGCGTGGCCGGGCGCGGCGCCCGAGAGGTGGGCCAGCGCGCTGAGGGCGGCCATGGCGCCGGCGAGGCGATCGTCGGCCGGGGCCGGGGCGACGACGTGGGCGTCGGCGGCGGGCGGGGCCAGGGAGACGTCCGGGTTGAGGTCGGCCAGACGCGGGCCCAGGCGGTCGGCGAGGGCGGGGGACAGGGACAGGCGTCCGACGCCGGCGGCGGCCAGGTACAGCGCCGCCTCCTCGGCCGCGCGGCCGTCGCCCTGGACGTGGGCGGCCGCCGCGAGCAGGCGCGTCTGGCCGGCGCCGCCCACCTCGGCGAGCAGGACGTGGCGCGCGTAGCGCTGGATCTGGGTCTCGGTCAGGGACATCGGTTCAGCGGCCGCCCGCGATGGCGGGGACGATCTGCAGCTCGGCGCCGTCGGCCAGGGGCGTGTCGAGGTTGTCGAGGAAGCGGATGTCTTCCTGGTTGGCGTAGATGTTGATGAAGCGGCGGACGTTGCCCTGCTCGTCGCACAGCTTGCTCTTGATGCCCGGGTGGGCGCCCTCGAGGTTGTCGAGGGCGGCGCGGACGCTGTCGCCGTCGACGCTGACGGCGTCCTGGCCGGCGGCGAACTTGCGGAGCGAGGCGGGGATCTTGATGGTCACGGGCATCGGCGGGTTCCTCAGAGCGCGGAAGGGGCGGGGGCGGGCGCGCGGCGGACCAGCACGCGGAAGCGGTCGCGGGCGATCTCGCCGGCGGCCAGGATCTGGTGGCCGTCCTCGCGCAGGCTGCGCGGGACGTTGCGGGCCGGCTCGCCGCGGCGCATGACGACCTCGACGAGGGCGCCGGGGGCGAGGGGCTCCAGGGCGAGCTTGGTGCGGACGTAGGTCATGGGGCAGAGGTCGGCGGTCACGTCGACGCGGCGCGCGAGGCCGCCGCAGGTGGGGCAGTCGGCGCCTTCGGGGAGCGGGACGTGGCGCACGCGGCCGCGCAGGCCGTCCACGGTGGTGACGAAGCCGGTGGCGGCCGCGACGTCGCCCGACAGGAGCGAGATCGCACGGAGGGCCTGCAGGTGGCCGACCACGCCGGCCATGGCGCCGAGCACGCCCGAGCGGGCGCAGGTCAGGACCTCGTCGGGGGCGGGCGGCGTCTCGAACAGGCAGCGAAAGCACGGGCCGTGGCCGCCCGCGACCGCGACGACCAGCCCCTCGAAGCGGATGACGCCCGCGATGACCGCGGGCAGGCCGCGTGCGACGGCGAGGTCGTTGACTAGGAAGCGCGCCGCCGGGTCGTCGGTGCAGTCGAGGACCAGGTCGACCCCGTCCAGGAGCTCCGCGGCCGTGTCGTCGTCGAAGCGGCCGAACACGGGCTCGACCTGGACGCCGGGGACCACCTGGGTCAGGCGCTCGGCCGCGCAGGCGACCTTGGGCCGGTCGAGGTCGGCCGTGCCGAACAGGACCTGGCGCTGCAGGTTCGACAGCTCGACCCGATCGGGGTCCACCAGACGCAGGGCGTGGCCTGCCTCTGCCAGACTGAGGGCGGCCGGCGCGCCGAGGCCGCCGACGCCGATGATCAGGACCGAACCCATCGCGGTGTCACCTCACCGGGCCAGTTTGTAATAATGGTGACCTACTAAGTCAACAATAGCCCCGGGCCACGCTCCAAGCTGCTGGAACGGCGTCGAAAACGCAAACGGCGACCCGAGGGTCGCCGCCTGGTGGCCGTCTTCGGGCCGGGGCCTGAGCCAGGCGCTCAGGTGCCCGCCGAGTAGTCCGTGGCGTACGTGATCTGCTCCTCGGTCAGGGCGTCGATGGCGATGCCCTGGGTCTGCAGCTTGATGGTCGCGATTCGCTGGTCGTTCTCGGCCGGCAGCGTGTAGACCTTGCGGCCTAGATCCTGGTGGGTCGAGGCGACCATGCACAGGGCCTGCGCCTGGTTGGCGAAGGACATGTCCATGACCTCGGAGGGGTGCCCCTCGGCCGCGGCCAGGTTCACCAGGCGCCCCTGGCCGATGACGTAGACGCGGCGGCCGTCCTCGAGGGTGTACTCCTCGTTGTTCGGGCGGACGGTGCGCTTGCGCGACGCCAGCGTCTCGAGGTCGCCCAGGTTCAGCTCGCAGTCGTAGTGGCCGGTGTTGCAGACCACCGCGCCGTCCTTCATCGAGGCGAAGTGGCGCTTGACGATGACGTCCTTCATGCCCGTCGCGGTGATGAAGATGTCGCCGATCTTGGCGGCCTCGTCCATCGGCATGACCCGGTAGCCCTCGAGCGTCGCCTTGAGGGCCGCGGTCGGCTTGATCTCGGTCACGACGACGTTGGCCCCCATGCCCTTGGCGCGCTGCGCGACGCCGCGGCCGCAGTGGCCGTAGCCGGCGACGACGAAGGTCTTGCCGGCCAGCAGGATGCTGGTCGCGCGCAGGATGCCGTCGAGGCTGGACTGGCCGGTGCCGTAGACGTTGTCGAAGTCCCACTTGGTCTCGGAGTCGTTGACCGCGATGACCGGGTACTTGAGCGCCCCGTCATCGGCCATCGCGCGCAGGCGGTGGACGCCGGTGGTCGTCTCCTCGGTGCCGCCCTTGATGCTCTCGCACAGCTCCGGGAACTTGGAGTGCACGCGGAAGATGAGGTCCGCGCCGTCGTCGAGCGTCAGGGTCGGCTTGAAGTCCAGGGTGCGGTCGATGCACCAGTAGAACTCCTCGGTGTTCATGCCGTGCCAGGCGTAGATGCTGAACCCGTCGGCCGCCAGGGCCGCGGCGATGTCGTCCTGGGTCGACAGCGGGTTGCAGCCCGACCAGCTGATCTCGGCGCCCGCCGCGCGGAGCGTGCGGATGAGGACCGCCGTCTCCTTCGTGACGTGCAGGCAGCCGGCGATGCGCTCGCCGGCGAGCGGCTTGGTCCGCTCGAACTCCTCGCGCAGCGCCATCAGCACCGGCATGCGGCTCTCGGCCCACTCGATCTTCAGACGCCCGCGGTCCGCGAGGCCGATGTCCGCCACCTTGTAGTTCGTCGTCATCGTCTTGGTCTCCAATGTTACCTGCCCGCTACTCGGCGAGCTTGTCCTCGAGCTCGGGCAGCTCGACCATCGTGCCGTTCAGGAAGAAGGTCGGCGTCCCATCGACCTTGAATCGGTTGGCCTCGTCGAGGTCGCGCGCGAGGACCGCCACGAGCTGCGGGTCCTTCATGTCGGCCTCGAAGCGCGCCATGTCGAGGCCCGCCTGCTGGGCGAGCTCTCGGATGACCTGGGAGGTCAGGCGCTTTTGGTTCTCGTACAGGAGATCGTTGAGCGCCCAGAACTTGTCCTGGCGCGCGGCGGCGAGCGAGGCGACGGCGGCCTCGCGGGCCATCGGGTGGATGTCGAGCGGCAGGTGCTTGACGTACAGCACCGCGTCGCTACCCGCCACCAGCTCCTTGAGCGGCCCGGACGCCGCCCGGCAGTAGGGGCACTGGTAGTCGGTGAACTCGACGACGACGTGCTTGGCCTTGGGGTCGCCGAGGCGCGGTGAGCCCGTGAAGTCGAACTCGGCCTTGACCGCCGTGCGCTGCAGCTCCTTGAGCAGCTCGCGCACCACCTGCTTTTTGCTCAGGCCCTGACCGACCAGCGCGACCGTCTGGTTCGCCAGCGTCGTCGCCCGCTCGCAACGCTTGGGGTCGTGCAGGCTCTCGAGGAAGCTGCGAGGCGCGCCGCAGGGGTCGAACTGCTCGGAGAAGACCTGCAGCAGGATCTCCCGCTCGGCCGCGTCCAGGTCCTTGACGTCCAGCCAGGCCGGCAGGGCCGGACCGGTCGCCGGGCGGGCCGCCTGCGCGTCGGCGCCCGCGGTCGTCGGGCTGGTCGCCACGGGCCGCGACTCGCCGGCCGCGGCGGGCCGGTCCTCCCGGGTGTTTTGACAGACGCACTGCGTCAGCGTACAAAACGCCAGGATCACGAGCGAAATCGGGCGAGGCAGCGCGCCGCGCGTCCGGGCCCCCGCGATGGGTCTCGAGCTCGTCATGTCGGGGTGGTCCTCTGGGTGCGGGTCTAGGGTCGGCCCCCCTAAGGGACGTGCCTCGTAGCACAGGACGATGCCCAAAGCTACATCGAGACATGGGCCGCGCCGCGCCTGGATCGGCCTGGGCGCCAACCTCGGCGACGCCCGCGCCGCCGTCGCCCGGGCGCTCCACTGGCTGGACGCCTGCCCGGACCTCCACCTCGAGGCCGCCTCGCGCCTGCACCGCACGGCGCCGATCGGCCCGCCCCAGCCGGACTACGTCAACGCCGTCGCGCGCGTCCGCACCACCCTCGCCCCCGAGGCCCTGCTGCTGTCCCTGCAATCCATGGAGCGCGCCGCCGCCCGCCGCCGCACGGTCCGCTGGGGCCCCCGCACCCTCGACCTCGACCTCCTCCTCTATGACGACGGCCACGGCCAGGTCCGCCTCGCCTCGCCCACCCTGACCCTGCCGCACCCGGAGCTCGCCCGCCGCCGCTTCGTCCTGGGCCCGCTGGCCGAGCTCGATCCCGATTTGCGGCATCCCGTCCTTGACCGCAGTGTTACCGACCTCCTAGAAACGCTCGCCTCCCTGGAGTCGGCCTGACATGCCCATTCGCAGCACAGCCATCGCCCTGGCCCTCGCGACCGCGCTCGCGGCCTGCGCCGACGGCCGGGCCGGTGACCCTCGGCTGACCCCCTCGGTCGAGCGCCGCCTCGACCGGGCCCCCGACGCCCCGGCCCCGACCCTGCCGCTCGCGCCGGTCGCCCTCGCCACGCAGGCCGACTTCGACGCCTTCGAGCGCGACGCCCTGGCCCGCTCGACCCCGGAGACGGTCCTCGGCGTCTACGAGGCGCTCGCCGACGGCGCCCAACCGGGCGCCCGCGAGGCCGACGCCATCCTGCTGCAGCGACTCGCCCTGCTCAGCTTCTCGGCCAGCGCCGACCAGGCGCGCCTCGAGCGCACCTTCGCCCTGGCCGACCGCCTCCACCGCGAGGCGCCCGCCAGCCCGCACACCCTGTATCTGCTGGCCTACGTCAAGCGCCTGCTGCTGGTGTCGGCCCGCGCCGGCCGCGCCGGCGAGATCCCGGCCGAGCACCGCGACGTCGCCGACAAGCTCCGCGACGACTGGACCCGCCTGCTCGCCGCCGCGCCCGACTACGTCGGCCCCTACGAGCAGTCCGCCGCCGGCATCCGCCGCGATCTGGCCGAGCTGACCGCCGCGTTGGCCCGCCCGGCCGCCGATCCCGGCGCCACGCCGCCGCCCCCCTCGGTCGCGGGCGCCGACGCGACCGAGGCCCGCAGCACCCTGTGGCGCCACGAGCACGCCAACCCCGGCGAGCGCAAGACCCTGTGCGAGACCTGGCTGGCCCGCGACGCCGACCTCACGCCCCGCGGTGAGCAGACCCGCTACGCGGAGCTCGTCTGCGCGGCCGAGGTCGGCGCCCCCGAGGCCGGCTACGCCGCCCTGACGGCGCTGGTCGGGACGCCGTCGCTGGCCGACCCGTGCGCCTGGGCCGCGCGCCTGGGCACGCCGCCCGCGGGCGCCGCCGACGCGCTGAGCGCCGCCCTGGCCCGCGCGGGGCTGCCCGCCTGCCCGGCGGCGGGGCCCTGACATGACGGCGCTGGGCCGACGCGTCGGCGTCGGGGTCGTCTTCGGCGTGCTCGTGGGGGTCGGCCTCATGGTCTACTCCGACGCCTCGCAGCTCGCCCAGGGCATCGCCTCGTTCGATCTGACGGCGCTCGGGCCGGTGCTGGCGCTGTCGCTGGTCGGCTACGCGCTGCGCGTCGCGAAGTGGGAGGTCTACCTGGCCGCCCTCGACGTGCGCCTGCCGCGCGTCGACAGCGCGCTGGCGTTCCTCGCCGGCATGGTCATGTCCATCACGCCGGGCAAGGTGGGCGAGGTCCTCAAGAGCTTCCTGGTCCGCCAGCGCTGGGGGACGCCCGTCGCCACGACCGCGCCCATCGTGGTGGCCGAGCGGCTGACCGACTTCCTCGCGCTGCTGGTGCTGGCCGCCCTCGGCGCCGCCTCGGCCAGCGGCTACGGCGTCGGCGTCCTGGCCCTCGCAGGTGGGCTGACCGCCGCCCTCCTCGCGGTCGTCGCCTGGCCCCCGGCCAGCCGCCTGGCCCTGGCCGTCCTCGGGCGCATGCCGGTGCTGAGCCGCGTCACGCCCAAGCTCGAGGAGGCCCACCAGGCGATGCTGCGGCTCATCGGCACGCGCACCCTCCTGTGGACCACGGCCTTGTCGGTCGTCGCCTGGGGCTGCGAGGCCGTCGGCACCTGGCTCATCCTCAACGCCTTCCCCGGCGTCGAGGCCACGCTCGCCGAGGCCACCTTCGTCTACGCCTTCGCGACCATCGCCGGCGCGCTGTCGATGCTGCCCGGCGGCCTGCTCGCCACCGAGGGCTCCATGATCGCGCTGCTCACCAAGGCGCTGGCCCTCACCGACTCGCGCGCCGTCGCCACCGCCGCGACCCTGCTCGTCCGCTTCTGCACCCTGTGGTTCGGCGTCGCCCTGGGCCTGGTCGCCCTCGCCGCCTTCCGCCACCGCGCCGCGGCCCACCCGTCCGCGCCCGCCGAGAGCCTGCAGCCCTGATGGTCGTCCGCCCGCCACCGGCCTCCGACAGCGCCTTCGACGTCCTGGCGCGCCTGGTCCGCCTGTCGACCGGCACGGGCGGCGCCTCGTCCGTCGTCAGCGCCGCCTTCGACGCCTGCGAGCAGCTCACCGGCGCCCAGGGCGTGATGCTGTTCTGCCCGGTGCCCGGCCGCGAGCGCATCGCCCTGGTCTCGCACCGGCACGTGCCCGACGAGGTCACCCAGCACATCCAGCGCCTCGACGCCGAGGTCGGCGCCGCGGGCCAGGCCGCGCGCGGCGCCCCGGTCGCCGTCATCTCGGTGGACGCCTACCCCGAAGGCCCCGCCCGCGAGGCCGCCATCCAACTAGGCTACCGCACCACCGTCGGCGTGCGCGTCCACGCCTCGGGGCAGATGACCGGGGTCCTCGGGCTGCTCTTCCGCGACGCCCAGCCCAAGCTCGACTTCGCCCTGCTCGAGACCCTGGGCGGCGTCATCGGCATGGCCATGGCGCGCGACGCCCTCGAGCGCTCGGCCCAGTTCAGCGAGCACCGCTACCGCACCCTGGTCGAGCACGTCCCGGTCGCCGTCACCGTCATCCGCAACGAGCGTTTCGAGTACGTCAACCCGGCCATGAGCCTGGTCCTGCGCCGCCCCGCCGAGGACTTCATCGGCCGCCCGCTGCTGGACCCGGCCGTCTTCCACCCCGACGACCACCCCATCGTCGCCGAGCGCTACGCCGCCAGCATGCGCGGCGAGGTCTCGCGAGACCTGTTCGACGTGCGCTGCGTCCGCGCCGACGGCGTCCTGCGCGAGGTCGCCTGCCACGGCGTCCGGGTCGACGACGAGCGTGGCCCCGCCATGATCGCCATCGGGGTCGACCGCACCGAGCACAACCAGCTGCTCCGCAACGCCGCGCGCGCCCAGAAGCTGCACGCGCTCGGCACGCTCTCGGGCGGCATCGCCCACGACTTCAACAACCTCCTCGGCACCATCGAGGGCTACGCCTCGCTGCTGCTCGAGGAGGTCGATCTCGGGCCGCGCGCCAGCTCGCGGCTGTCGATGATCGCCGACTCGGCGCGCCGCGGCAGCCAGCTGACCGCGCGCCTGCTCAACTTCGCGCAGGCGCGTCACCCCGAGCGCGGGCCGCTGGCCATCGACGCCCTGCTCGCGACGGCGCTGGATCTCGCGCGCCCGCACTTCCACGGCGCCTTCCGCGTCGAGGTCGACCCGCCGCCCGGCGCCTGGGTCCTGGGCGACGAGTCGCAGCTGCAGCAGGTCCTGCTGAACCTGTTCATCAACGCCCGCGACGCCATGCCCGGCGGCGGGCTGCTACGCGTCGGGGCGCGCCCGGTCAAGGTCCGCGCCGCCGCCCCGCTCGAGGACCTCGCCCCCGGGCGCTACGTCGCCGTCGACGTGTCCGACACCGGCGGTGGCATTCCCCACGAGCACCAACGCACCATCTTCGAGCCCTTCTGGACGACCAAGCCGATGGGCAACGGCACGGGCCTCGGCCTCGCGATGGCCCACGCCATCGTGACGGCGCACGGCGGCCACCTCGGCGTGCGCTCGCAGCCGGGGCGCGGCGCGACCTTCAGCGTCGTCCTGCCCGCCTGCGACCCGCCCGAGCGCGCCGAGGCGCCCCCGCCCGACGAGCCTCCACGCGTCGCTGCGCCCCGCGGCGACCGGGCGCGCCCGCGTGTGCTCGCCTTCGACGACGAGGCCGGCATCCGCGCCTTCCTGGGCGAGGCCCTGAGCGCCATCGGCTTCGACACGCGGCTGTTCGAGACCGGCCGCGCCGCCTTGGCGTTCCTGGACGGCGGGGCGGGCGAGGGCGAGGGCGCCGGCTGGCCGGACGTCGTGATGATGGACATCTCGATCCCGGGCGAGGACGCGGTGGCGACGCTGGCGGCGCTGCGTGAGCGGCTGCCCGACACGCCCATCCTCATCTCGTCGGGCTTCGCGCAGCCCCAGGTCGCCGAGCAGCTGACCGCCACGCGGGGCACGGCCTTTCTGCCCAAGCCGTACCGCATCGGGGCGCTGCGCAAGATGCTGCGCGATCTGCTCGGCGGCGCCTGAACGGCGACGGCCGGCGCCCCTCGCGAAGAGGAGGCCGGCCGGCGGGGAGGAGCGGGCCCGCGTCGCTCAGTAGGCGGCGCAGTAGCCCCAGGCGTCGCAGTAGCTGCCGACCGGGCAGTCCCAGTCGCTGTAGCAGGTCAGGACCTCGGCGCACATCCCGTCGATGCACACGTCCGCGCCGCCGCAGTCCCAGTCGTCGTAGCACTCGGCGTCGGGGTAGCACATCCCGTCGGCCGCGCAGAAGGTGCCCCAGGGGCACTCGCTGTCCGACAGGCAGCCGGGGAAGGGCTCGCACAGGCCGACGTCCGAGCAGTAGTCGGTCGGCGCGCAGTCCTGATCCTCCCAGCACAGCTCGCCCACCCAGCACTGGCCGTCGACCGCGCAGTAGGTCCCGGCGGGGCACTGGTCGTGGTCGACGCAGCCGGGCAGGGCGTAGCAGAAGCCGTCGGACTCGCAGTACTCGCCGGTGGGGCAGTGGTAGTCCGACGTGCACTCGACCTCCTGGTAGCACACGCCATCGGAGCCGCAGAAATAGCCCGGGGCGCAGTCGCTGTTGCGGTAGCAGCCCGACGCCGGGGGCGGCGGCGGCGCGGGCGTCGCGTCGTAGCAGACGCCGTCGGCCGCGCAGTAGAAGCCGGCTGGGCAATCCCAATCGTCGTAGCAGCCATGGGTGCCGCCTTCGATGTAGCATCCGGTGGCGGTCGCCGACAGAACCATGACCGACAGGGCGAGCAGCGGAGCGGAGGGGCGGAGGGTGCGGGACATGGCTGACTCCATCAGGTGCGGGCCGAACGGGGCGTCGTGGTCGGCGTCGTTGGCAGCGGCAGAGACGGGACGGGCGAGGGAATCTTCAAAGCTCGTTTCACTTTGGCGGAATCGTCGCGCGCGTCGCGTGTTCGCGCCGCTCGCCGTGGCGCTGACGCTATCGCTCGGGGCCTGCCTCGAGGCCCCCCCCGCGTCGCCCGGCCCCGAGGCCACCGTCCAGGCCATCCACGCGGCCTGGGTGTCGGGCGACCTCGCGAGCATGCACCAGCACGTCGATTACCGACAGCGCCTGGCCGACGAGCTGGGGCCCATCTGGGACGAGGCGCCCGAGGCCGACCGCGCGGACGCCGTCGCGCGGATGCAGGCGCTGTTCGAGCTGTCGACCGAAAAGTACTGGAACGATCGCGTCGCCGGCCGCGCGCAGAGGTTGACTGTACGGTACGAGGCGCCGGATATAGCCTGGGTCCGGGTCGAGGCGGTCCCCGTCGCAGGGGTGGCCGCGGCCGAGGACGCCGGGGCGCCACCGCGGTTCTCCTGGCAGTACCGCGTGCACGCTCGGGAGGGTCGATGGACGGTGACGCAACGGGAGCTCGCGCTCGGGTTCGCGCGAAGCGACACGAGCGACTTCTTCCGTCAGGTCGTCCGGAGGGTCGAGGCGGAGTTCGGCCGGCGCCCGACGCTGGCGGAGCTGAACGCGAACTTGCCCTCGTGGGTGGGCCGGCTGAACCGGAAGGTCTACCGGGTGGAGGCGCTGCCCCCGGCGAAGCCGCGCCCTCGGTCACCCTAGCGGCGGCCGCGAGGTCGGGAGCCGTCCCCGACGCCTCCGCACCGGTGGCCGCTCCTGGCCGCGCTCCGCGGAGCGCGGGCAACGGCTGGTTCGGGCTACAGTCGCAGCTGCAGGTCGGCGTCCAGGACTCGCCCATCGCGCTCCTGGTGCGCAACGACCGCACCAACCGGCTGCTGGCCGGGCTGGCGCAGCAGCTGGACGCGCTGCAGCTGGCGTCGACCAAGGGCGACGAGCTGCCGGTCCTCGAGATGAGCGTGCGCGAGGTCGCCTACGCGCGCGCCCAGTGGCAGGCGGCCGTGCTCGCGGGTGAGCACCGCCTGTACGACCTGGCGACGCTGCTGACCTGGAAGCTGGCGCGGACGCGGCGCATCCAGCTGGTCGCGCGCGTCCTCGTGGGCCCCAGCGAGGAGGCCGAGAAGGACGGCGCACGCATCGTCATCGAGGAGACCATCACCAGGCAGCGGCTCAAGCGGACCACCGACCACACGCTGGCCGCCCGCATCGCGCGCCGGTACAAGTATCGGACCGCGGTCAACGAGCCGTTCGGCAAGCTCTACGCGCGCGCCAGCTACCTCGAGCTGCGTCCCCTCGAGACCAGCGAGGACATCGCGGCGACGCGTGTCCTGACGCGGGTCAAGGCCAACGATCAGATCTGGAACAAGGTCTGCGACGCGCTCTTCGACGTCGACGCCGTGGTGCAGCGCGACAAGATGCTCAACGCCGGCTCGAAGTACATCAAGGACGTCTTCGGCATCAAGATCCTGACGGCGCGGCGCGAGGACAGCTACCGGGTCGACGCGCTGATGAGCCAGATGGCCTTCGAGCCCGAGCTGGTCGCCGAGCTGGCGCTGAGCGCGGGCGAGCGCATCGAGCATCTGCCGCCGCTCGAGCTGGTCGAGCGCAAGGACTACCTGTCGCTGCCGCCCGAGCAGAAAAAGCGCACGGGCTGGGAGGCCATCAAGAACGTCTACCGCTGGGGCGGGCAGCTGTTCGAGGTGCAGATCCAGACGGAGGCGAACTACTACGCCGAGGCGTGGGACCTGTCGAACACGTCGCACCGCACCTTCGAGATGCAGCGGCGCAACATGCGGCGGCAGCTCGAGGAGCGCGTGCCGCACTACCGCGAGTTCCGGCGCATCCTGAAGGCCATCTTCGGGCGCACCGCCAGCGGCAAGAGCGAGATCGCGACCGACTCGGGCCTGCCGAGCTGGCTGAAGCTGGTGCCGTGAACGCGCGCTTCGTCGCGATCGCCGTCGTGGCCGTGGGGATGGCCGCATGGCTGGGCCTGCGGGGCTGCGAGAGCGAGGCCGAGGCGCGCGTCACGGCGACGCTCGAGGCGCTGGCGCTCGCGGCCGAGGCGGGTGACGGCGACGCCATCCACGACCACCTGGCGGCCGACTACCGGGACCGCCTGGGGCACGACGCCGAGGGGCTGACGCGGCGCATCCTGGCGGAGCGCGAGCTCTGGGACCGCTGGGACGTCCAGCTCGACGGCCTGCGCGTCGAGGTCGACGAGGACGCCGGCTTCGCCAAGGCGAGCTTCCGGCCCGTCTTCGAGGGCGAGCCGGCCGAGGGCACGCGGCGCAAGCCCTACCGGTTCCGCGACGGGCAGCGCGTCACGGTCGAGCTGCGGCGGCACGGCGATCGGTGGCTGGTGCACCGCGCCGGCATGGGGCTGTCGCTGCGCGACGCGCTCTGAGCCCGCTCAGGGGCGTGGCGATCAGGGGACGAGCGCCTGCTGGATCTCGAAGGCGAGCCCGGTCGGCGTCGGGGCGCCCGACACGGTCAGCTCACCGTACTGCGAGGCCACGGCCTCTCCGAAGGCGCGCAGGGCGGCGATGAGCTCGGCCACGGCCGGGTCGTCGCCCTCGCCGGCCATGAGGGCGATGCCGGCGATGGTCTCCTCGGTGTCGAGGCGCTCGAAGGCGGCGCGGTCGAGGCGCGCGAAGATCATCGGGGCGGTGGGGGCCGGCGGCGCCGTCAGGACGCGCGTCAGCGACTCGGGCGTGGCGCCCCCGAAGGCGGCGCCCAGGGCGGACTGGGTCAGCGCGACCCACAGGTCGCCCAGGTCGGGGACGCCGAAGTCGGCGAGCGGCAGCCGCACCGGACGGGCGTCGGGGCGCAGGCCGAGCTCGGCGACCGCGGGCAGGAGCGTCGCGGCGATGTCGACGAGCTGGGCGGCCTGAGGGCTGGCGACGACGACGGTGCCCTGGACGACCTGGGGGACGCCGTCGTCCATGCGCAGGGTCGAGATGGCGAGATCGAAGCCGTGCAGGGCGGGGTAGGCGGCCAGGGTCTCGCGGAAGGCGACGGCGTTTTCGGCCAGCGGGTTGAGGGCCTGCAGGGACTCGCAGGTGTAGGGCTGGGTGCGCAGCTCGCCGAGGCGCTCGAGCAGGTCGAAGGCGAGCTTCTGGAGATCGATGGCGACGCCGAAGGTGGCGAAGCTGCCGCGGTGGAGGTCCGCGCCGAGCCCGGGGACGGTGGCGCGCGCGTTCGCCAGCATGGCGGCGACGTCCGAGGCGAGCTCGAGCTGCGCCACCCAGTGGCTGCGGCGGGCGTCGACGGCGCGGGCGCCGAAGGCGAGGCGGGGCGCGGCCTCGACGAGGCGGCGCACCTCGGGGAGGCAGCCGGGAGGCAGCTCGGGGGCGCCGAGGGCGGCCGCCACACGCCCGTTGAGGCCGGTGGCCGCGGGCGTGAGGGCCTCGAGCAGGCGCAGGTGATCGAGGTAACCCAGGCCCCAGGCGCGCACGTCGTAGGCGCGGGCGAGGCGCTCGAGGGCGCCGGTGGTCGCGAGGCTGGGGCCGCCCAGGCGGCCGAGCAGGACGGCGTCCAGGACCAGGTCACGCGTGCCGGGCGTGAAGAGGGCGGTCGCGAGCTCGTCGCCCTGGACGGCCACGACCAGCTGCAGCTCGCCGCCGAGGAGGTCGACGACCTGGGCGCGGACGCCGTGGTGGTCGAGCGTCTGCGGGGTCAGGCGCAGGTGGGCGAAGACCCGGTCGAGGGTCGCCCGGAAGCGCTCGCCGCTCGCGAGGCGGCCGCGGATGGCCGGCATCAGCCCGACCCCGTAGATCAGCATGGGCGCTTCGAGATCGATGCCGAGCTGCGTCAGGCCCTGCGGGCTCATGCGGCCGCGCAGCTCGCCCAGCAGCCCGAGCACGGCCTGGAGTTCGAACCCCAGCGCCTCGGGGCCGAGCTGGCCGGCCACGGCGTCGACCGCGTTCAGCAGGCGCTCGGTCGCGGGGGCGATGCGCGTCAGCTCGCGCGACCAGGTGCCCTCGGGGGCGCGCTCGACGGCGCCGAAGACGTACGGCGAGTCGGCGGGGACCCACGCGGCCAGCGGATCGCCGGCGCGCGGCAGGTCGTCGGGGCGGGGCTTGGCGCCGCCGCAGCCGACCAGGAGGCTGACGAGCGCCACAGCGCACAGCTTGGAGGACATCGGCGCACCTCGAGCTTCTTTGGGTGAGGGTGGGAGCCCGCTGCATACCCGACCCGGCCGGCGAGGGCCAATGATTCAGCCGGCGCGTTTCTTGAGATGGATGAGCAGCGCGCTGACGGCGGCCGGCGGCACGCCCATCATGCGGCTGACCTGGCCGATGTTGCGCGGGCGCGCGCGGAGCAGGCGCTCTTTGACCTCGGTGGTGATGCCCGCGACGGCCGCGTAGTCGAGGTCCCCCGGGAGGGCGACGTCCTCGAGCTTGCGGAAGCGCTCGACCTGCCTGTCCTGCCGCGCGATGTAGCCGGCGTACTTCACCCGGACCTCGATCTTCTCGGTCACCTCGGGCGGCAGCGCCGCGACCCACTCGGCGCCCAGGGCGGGCAGGTGCGCGGCCTCGACCTCGGGGCGGCGCAGCACCTCCTCAAGCGTGGCCGGCTTCACCAGCGGCGCCGACCCCAGCGCCGCCAGGCGATCGTTGGTCGCGTCGCAGGGGGTGATCTGGGTCGCCCGGAGCCGCTCGAGCCCGGCCTCGACCGTCGCTAGGCGCGCCTCGAAGGCCGCCCAGGTCGCGTCGTCGACCAGCCCCAGCGCCCGCCCGCGCGGCATCAGCCGCTCGTCGGCGTTGTCCTCGCGCAACATCAGCCGGTACTCGGCCCGCGACGTGAACATCCGATACGGCTCGTCCACCCCGCGCGTCACCAGGTCGTCGACCAGCACGCCCGCGTACCCCTCGGCGCGGTCGACCACAAAGGGCGCCTCGCCGCGCACCCGCAGCGCGGCGTTGACCCCGGCGAGCAGCCCCTGGATGGCGGCCTCCTCGTAGCCGGTCGTGCCGTTGATCTGGCCGGCCAGATACAGGCCGTCGACCCGGCGCACGGCCAGCGCGTGGTCCAGCTCGGTCGGCGGCACGAAGTCGTACTCGACGGCGTAGCCGGGGCGGCTGATCTCGGCGCGCTCGAGCCCCGGGATGGACCGCACCATCGCGATCTGAACGTCGATGGGAAGGCTGGTCGAGATGCCGTTGGGGTAGATCTCGCGCGTCGTGAGCCCCTCGGGCTCGAGGAAGATCTGGTGGCGCTCCTTGTCGGCGAAGCGGACGATCTTGTCCTCGATGGACGGGCAGTAGCGCGGCCCCGTGCCGACGATGTCGCCCGAGTACATCGGCGAGCGGTGCAGGCTCTGCCGGATGAGGTCGTGGGTGCGCGGCGTCGTCCAGGTGATGTGGCACGGGACCTGCGGCATCACCACGCGGCTGCCGTACATCGCGAAGGGGCGCGGCGGGTCGTCGCCCGGCTGCACCTCGAGCCCCTCCCAGTCGATGGTGCGCGCGTCCAGGCGCGGCACGGTGCCCGTCTTCAGCCGCCCGAGCGGCAGCCCCAGCCGCTCGAGCGTCGCGCTGAGCCCATAGGCGGCCCGGTCGCCGGCGCGCCCGGCCTTGACCTTGGTCTCGCCGTAGTGGCACAGGCCGCGCATGAACGTCCCGCTGGTCACCACCACCGCGCCCGCCAGGTAGCGCACCCCCAGGTCGGTGTCGACCCCGCGCACGACCGGCCGGCCGTCGACCTCCTCCCAGGCCAGATCCAGCACGTCGGCCTGCTTGACCACCACCCCGGGCTGGCTCTCGACCACCAGCCGCATCTCGGCCGCGTACGCCACCTTGTCGGCCTGCGCCCGGCTGGCCCGCACGGCCGGCCCCTTGCTGGTGTTCAGCCGCCGGAACTGGATGCCCGTCCGGTCGGTCACCCGCGCCATGGCGCCGCCCAGGGCGTCCACCTCCTTGACCAGGTGCCCCTTGCCGAGCCCCCCGATGGCCGGGTTGCAGCTCATCCAGCCGACGCGGTCGATGTTCTGCGTCACCAGCAGCACCGACGCGCCCATGCGCGCGGCCGCCAGCGCCGCCTCACACCCCGCGTGGCCCGCCCCGATGACGGCCACGTCGAACGCGCGGTCGTAGACCAGCACGCGCTACCTCTCCTTGCAGTCTTTCCCGAGCGTCTCGAGGCGCTTGGCCGCCTGGGCCGCCTCGGGCGCGCTCTTGTACTGCTTGCGCAGGTAGTCGTAGATGTCCTTGGCCCGCTTGCACGCGCCCTGGACCGTCATCAGCTCGCCGATGCGCAGCACGGCCTTGGGCGCCTGATCCCCTTGCGGGTAGCGGCCCTCGACCGCCCCGTAGGTCTTGATGGCCGCCGTCAGATCGTTCTCCTGCTCCTGGACGCCGCCGATCGCCATCAGGGCGTCGTCGGCCCGCGGGTCGCTCGGGAAGCTGGCCTCGAAGGTCTGGTAGATGGCCTTGGCCTCGAGCAGTTGCCCGGCCTTGCGGCGGTCCTCGGCGGCCTTCCACATCCCGTCGGCGTCCTTGGGGAGATCCGCCGGCAGGAACAGCCGCGTCGAGCCGAGCTTGTCGGCCAGCTCGCGCTTGATGACCTCGACGTCGCGCAGCGCCCGCTCGAGCCGCACCTGCAGCGCCTCGAGGTCGCCCTTGAGCTTGGGCATGTCGGCCTCGAGCCGCTCGACCCGGATGCCCAGGTTCGCGCCCTGGTTCCGCAGCGTCTCCTCGGCCTGCGTCAGCAGCGCGTGGAGGTTCTCCATGCGCTTGACGTCCTGCTCCATGGTCGCCTTGACGCGCTCGCGCTCGAGCTCGAGCTCCTTGACGCGCGCCGTGAGCTTCTCGTGCTCGCCCAGCGTGGCGCACCCCGGCGTCGCCACGGCCAGCGCGGCGAGGACCAGACCAACGAAAACGCCCGAGCGGTTCGACACGCTCGGGCGTTTAGCTTGGCGGAGGGGGCCCGTCAAGGGAGGGCTACCGGCGCTCGGTCTCGACGCGGCGGTTCTGCTGCCAGCACTCCTCGTTGCTCTGGTTGCAGACGGGCCGCTCCTCACCGTAGCTGATGGTGCTGATGAGGTCGTCCGTCACGCCGAGCTGGCGGTACTGGCGGGCGACGGCGTTGGCGCGGCGCTGGCCCAGGGCCAGGTTGTACTCGTCCGAGCCGCGCTCGTCGGCGTGCCCCGACACCTGGTGCGCGGCGGCGCGCTCGCGGATGCAGGTCGCGTTGTCGCGCACCTTCTGCTCCTCGCTCAGGCGGATGGTGTACTCGTTGAAGTCGAAGTAGACCGCCTCGGTGTCGCAGGCCGCCACGCACTCGTTGTTCACGCAGCGCTGGCCCGCCGGGCACTGGGCGTCACCGGTGCAGGCCACGTCGGGCACGCACGAGCCGCCCGCGCAGCGCTGGCCGGCCGGGCAGTGCTCGTTGGTGCGGCACAGGCCGCCGCAGGTGCCGGTGACCGCGTCCGGGGTGTCCTTCCAGCAGCGGCCGCCGGGGCAGTCCAGGTCGCTCTTGCAGCAGCCGGCGCGGCGGACGCAGGCGTTGTTCGCGCCGCACTCCTGGCACGGGTCGATCTGCGCGCACTGCGCGTCGTCGCGGCACTGGCGGCAGAAGCCGTTGACGCAGACCTCGTTCTGCTTGGCGCAGTGCTTGTCGGCCTCGCACTTCGGGTACTCGGGGCCGCACGCGGTCATCAGCGCCAACAGGGCGGCGGCGAACAGGAACGGCACGAGGCGAATCGACCGGGTCATGGCGGGGTCCTCTCCAAGGCGAAGCGAGGTCAAGGGCGCGTGCGGCGACGCCCGTCTGGGCGACAGCAGGATGCGATGGCAATGGAACGGGAAATGATGGTGTCGGGTCGACGTGGCCTGTCCCGCGCGTGCGGGGCCACGTCGAGCGCGAACATGGAGTCAAGCCCGTCGACTGTCAAGACAAAGCAGTCCATGCGAAAGCGCCTGTCATGGCGCGCCGCAGGGGGCCCGCCGGTGTGCGCCTCCGACTTGGTCGACGCGGCGCCCACCCGGGCTCCGCCGACGGCCCGATGCGCGTCCCTCGCCCGGTCGCCGCGCCCGCTCCCGCCGCGGGTTCGGCTCGCGCGGCCCGCGTAACCCTTGCGCGGCTGGCCGGCGTCTGTTTCATTGTCGCGGCTTTCGCCCCCGCGGCGCGTGAGGAGCATGAGCCTGGAGAGCCCCCCCTACGTCGAACCGGCGCCGACCGCGCCCCCGCCGAGCCCGCCGGGCGACCGCGCCTTCTGGCGCCTCGACCGGGAGCTGACGGGGCGGCTGCTCCGGCTCGCGTACCCGGTCGTGCTCGCGATGCTCACGCAGACGGCCATCAACCTGCTCGACACGATCATGGTCGGGCGGCTGCCCAAGCAGTACAGCATCGCCGGGCAGTCGGCCATCGGCTACTCCCTCATCATGATGTGGGCGGTCGGCGGCTTCCTGTCCGCCATGCAGGTCGGCACGCAGGCCATCGTCGCCCGCCGCTTCGGCGAGGCCTCCTGGCTCGGCTCGGGCCGCGCGCTCGCGAACTCGCTGGTGCTGACGGTGACCAGCGGCCTCATCGCGGCCATCTGCGGCTACCTGTTCGTCGCCGACGTCTTCCCCTTCTTCAACTCGGACCCCGACGTCCTGCGGGTCGGCATCCCCTACGCCGAGTGGCGCATGCTCGGCGTCTTCTCCATGGTCGCCACCGTCTCGTACAAGGCGTTCTTCGACGGCGTCGGCTTCACCAAGGCCCACATGATGGCCGCCATCGTGATGAACGTGGCGAACGTCATCCTCAACTACGTCCTCATCTTCGGCGCCGGCCCCATCGAGCCCATGTACGTCGAGGGCGCCGGCATCGCCTCGGCCATCGCCAGCATGCTCGGCTTCGTCGTCATGTTCGGCTTCTCCCTGTGGCCCAAGTTCATCAAGCGCTACCGCTACTACCGCCTGGGCAACGTCAGCCGCGAGCTCATCTGGGAGATCGTCCGCCTGTCCGTCCCGAGCGGCCTCGCGACCGTCTTCGTCATGAGCGGCTTCGGCCTGTTCCTCAAGATCGTCGGCATGCTCGACCAGCAGGCCGTGGTCAAGAGCGTCGAAGCGGCCGGCTTCTGGGCGGCCGAGGCCGTCCCGTGGCTGACCGCCGCCGAGGGCGTCCCCGCCGTGGGCGATCTCGGCCTGCACGCCATCCAGGCGCGCCCTCCCATCTACGTCGCCGCGACCAAGGTCATCATCGACATCCTGTCCATCACCTTCATGACCTCCATCGCCTTCGGCACCGCTACGGCCACGCTCGTCGGGCAATCCCTGGGCGCCGGCCGCCCCGACCTCGCCGAGCGCTACGGCTGGGAGTCGGTCCGCATCGGCGGCTACGTCATGGGCGTCGTCGGCCTGGCCGCCATCCTCTTCCCGGACGCGCTCTTCAGCCTCTTCTCGAAGGATCTCGAGGTCATCGAGGCCGGGCGCGGCGCCCTGCGGATGCTGGGAGGCTGCGAGGCCCTGCTGGCCATCGCGCTCATCCTGGCGCAGGCCCTGTACGGCGCGGGCAACACCAAGTACGTGATGAAGGTCGAGCTCGTCCTGCACATGACGTGCCTCGTCCCGCTCGCCTACCTGTTGGGCATCGTCTGGGACTTCGGCCTCATCGGGATCTGGCTGGCGGCCTTCATCTACGCCGTCCTGATGTGCTGGGCCATGGTCTGGAAGTTCAAGAGCGGCGACTGGAAGCACATCGAGCTCTGAGGCGTTCGGACGCCTGCCGGGGGGAGCGCCATGACCGCGACGGTCCTCATCGTCGACGACGAGAAGAACATCCAGACGTCGCTGTCGCGCTCGCTCAGCATCGAGGGCTACCGCACCGAGACGGCCGGCACGGTCGCGGCCGCGGTCGAGGCGCTGCGCGGCCAGGCGGTGGACCTCGTGATGCTCGACGTCAAGCTGCCCGACGGCAACGGACTCGACGTCCTGCAGGAGATGAAGGTGGCGCGGGCCGACCTCCCGGTCATCGTGATGAGCGGCCACGGCACCATCGACATGGCGCTCGAGGCCATCCGGCGCGGCGCCCACGACTTCATCGAAAAGCCCCTGTCGACCGAGAAGATCCTCATCACGGTCGCCAACGCGCTGAAGTTCGCCGGCCAGCGGCGCGAGCTGCAGACCCTGAAGGCGCGGGTCGAGAGCCAGTGGGAGCTGCTGGGCGACTCGCCGGCCATGCAGCGCCTCAAGGAGACCATCGCCCTGGCGGCGCCGTCCAAGGGCCGCGTCCTGGTCACCGGCGAGAGCGGCACGGGCAAGGAGCTCATCGCGCGGGCCATCCACGACCGCTCCAAGCGGGCGGACGGGCCCTTCATCAAGCTCAACTGCGCGGCCATCCCCTCGGAGCTCATCGAGAGCGAGCTGTTCGGGCACGAGCGCGGGGCCTTCACCGGGGCGCACCAGGCGCGCAAGGGCAAGTTCGAGCTAGCGCACGGCGGGACGCTGTTCCTCGACGAGGTCGGCGACATGCGCCTGGACGTGCAGGCCAAGCTGCTGCGCGCGCTGCAGGAGGGCGAGGTCGAGCGCGTCGGCGGCAGCCGGCCCATCCAGGTCGACGTGCGCGTGGTCGCGGCGACCAACAAGGACCTCGAGGCGGCCATCGCCGAGGGCGAGTTCCGCGAGGACCTGTACTACCGGCTCAACGTGGTGCCCATCCAGGCGCCGCCGCTGCGGGCCCGCAAGGAGGACCTGCCGCAGCTGGTCCGGGCCTTCGTCGCGCGGGTCTGCCAGGACAACGACGTCCGGCCCAAGGACGTCACGGACGCGGCGCTGGCCGCCCTGGCCGAGCACGACTGGCCGGGCAACGTGCGCGAGCTGCGCAACGCGTGCGAGCGGCTGGTCATCCTGACCCCCGGGGCGACCATCGACGGACCGCAGGTGCGGGCGCTGCTGGGCGAGGCCAAGTCGCTGGGCGGCGGGCTGTACCGCAGCGGGGTGGCGATGAAGGATCTCGTGGCCGACGCCGAGCGCGAGATCATCGTGGCGGCGCTCGACGCGCACGACGGGCACGTGACGGCGACGGCGGCGGCGCTGGGCCTCGAGCGCAGTCACCTGTACAAGAAGATGCGGGCGCTGGGGATCAATCGGGGCTGACGGCCAGGGGGACGGCATGCGCAGGGCGACGGTGGTGGCGTGGGCGGCGGCGGCGCTGCTGGGGTGTGACGCGGGCGGCGGCGAGGCGACGCCCACGGCGCCGGACGCGAGCGGGTCGGCCAAGGGCTCGCCCGCGACGGCCTGGCCGGTGACCGACGCTACGGTCAAGACGCCGGCCTACGGGGTCAGCTGCCGGCTGGCGGTCGACGACGTCGTGACGGTGGCGTCCAACGGCGCGGCCGACGACGCGCTGACGCTCTCGGCGCCGGCTTCGGGGCCGGCGACCCTGTCGCTGACGGTGACCGGCGCGGGCGGGACCTTCGAGGCGCAGGTGACGGCGGCGCGGGCGCTGCTCGGCAAGAGCTACCGCGAGGCGACCGGGACGGCGTCCCTGGGCGGACAGTCCTGGACCGTGGTCGACGGGACGCTCTGCTTCGCCGAGAAGCTGGCCACCGGGCAGGCCGTCGAGGGCGAGCTGTCGCTGATTCTGGCGCGGCCGGAGGGCGGGCACCAGTCGGTCGCCGGGACCTTCACCTTGCCGGGGGCGGCCGTCGACGCCGGCTCGGACCCGACGACGGTCGCGGCGACCGCGCTGGACGTCGATCTGCGCTGACCGGGGCGCGGCTTTCGGCGGGCGGACGCGGGGAGCGCGCCGCCTTGACGTCGCGAAACCCCGCGTGATACCCGTGGAAACCTCGGCCGGCCGGGCCTGCCTGGCGTCCTCGACGAGCGGAGCGGAACGTCGTGATTGTCTGCCCATCCTGCGGGAAGGATAACGAAGACTTCTTCATGTTCTGCCTCGGGTGCGGGTCCGATCTGACGGCGGCGCAGGCGGCCTCCTCCGCGGCCGCACCCGACGATCCGGCCGAGCCGCCCGACGCCGCCGAACCCAAGCTGGCGCCACGCGCGCCGGCGGCGCCGCGCCTCGGGGGGACGGTGCCGTTCCAGCACAGCGCCGCGACGTCGACCACCGACTGGATCGACCAGTCGTCGCTCGGGCAGCCGGAGATCGTCCCGACGCTCGACTACGACCCCGACGTGCGGACCGTGGTGCAAAAGCCCGCGCAGCTCGCCGTGGACGACGGGGCGGGCGTGGTCATCGAGACCGCCGACGAGGGCGTCGAGAGCCCGGCGCGCATCGTCCTCATCAACGAGGACGGCTCCGACGGGGAGGGGTTCACCCTCACCCGCGCGACGACGGTCATCGGACGCGAGGGCGCCGACATCGACTTCGGCGACGACGACTTCCTGGCCGGCCGCCACGCGGTGCTGTTCTACGAGAGCGGACGGCTGTTCGTACAGCCGCTGGCGACGACCAACGGCGTCTACAAGCGCATCCTGGACCAGTCCGAGCTCGAGTCGGGCGACGCCTTCCGCATCGGCCAGGAGCTGCTTCGCTTCGAACTGGTGCGCGACATGGTGGGCCCGGTCGAGCGGGACGCCGACGGGACCATCGGCCTGGCGAGCCCCCTGCCGCCGGACACCTGGGGGCGCCTCGCGCAGCTGGTGTCGCTCGAGGACGTCGGCAGCGCCTTCTTGCTCAGCGGCGACGAGATCTTCCTCGGACGCGAGCGCGGCGACATCACCTTCCCCGAGGACGGCTACGTCTCGGGCAGCCACGCGGTCATCGTGCGCCGGGGCGGGCGGTTCTTCCTCAAGGACCTGGGCTCGTCCAACGGCACCTACGTCCGGCTCAAGGCCAAGGCCGGGCTCGACGACGGCGACCTCATCCTGGCCGGGCAGCAGCTCTTCCGCATCGAAGCCTGACCGCGTCGGCCGGCGTCGGCCGCTCGGAAGGCGTCAGCCGGCGGCTGCAGAGGCGCGGGGCTCGGCGGGTAGCTCGGGAGCGGGCGCCGTCACCAGGGCGCGCCGCACACGCCAGCGGGCCGCGAGGGTGTCGGGACGCGGCGTCGCGGCCGCGGGGCGCGCCAGGCCGTGCTCGTCCACGAAGCGGCGGATGCGGGTCTCGAGCACGTCGGGCAGCTCGATGGGAGCCGTGTGGCTGCCGCCGGGCAGGACCTCGAGCTCGCCGTGGGGCAGGGTCGAGGCCAGGAACTGGCTGGTGTGGGCGGGCGTGAAGCCGTCGCGCTCGCCGGCCAGCACCAGGAAGGGCTGCGACAGCCGATGCAGGAAGGCCACGCTGGTGCGCTCGGCCGCGTCCTCGAGCATCGTCACGAACAGATCGAGCGGCATGCGCGAGAAGTGGTCGAGGTACGGCATGAAGTCCTCGCGCCGCACCAGGGTCCGATTGATCTCGCCGAGCTTGGCCAGCTCGAAGCTGAAGCGGGTCGGCATGAAGGCCTGGACGACGCGCTGGGCGATGGGCCGATAGCGGGTCATCAGCTCCTTGATGCGCGGCAGCACGCGGGCGCCGACGTCCGTGTTCTTGAAGGTGTCGAGCGCCCGGCCGTACGAGCCGCAGACCAGCACGCCAGCGCGCACGCGCTCGGGGTGCCGCCAGGCCATCTCGAGCACCACCTGCACGCCCATCGAGTGGCCGAAGAACACGGCCGGGCCCAGCTCGTGACGCTGCATCAGCTCGGCCAGGTCGCCGGCGAGGTGGGGCAGGGTGACCGCCTCGGCGTCGCGGGGCAGCCCGGAGCGGCCGTGGCCCCGGTAGTGCATGTGCAGCACCTGGAAGCGCTCGAGCAGCACCGGGCGCAGGTAGCGCCAGACGTAGCCGTCGCACGAGATGCCGTCGCACAGGACGGCCACCGGCGCATCGGGCGGGCCCTCGAGCGTGTAGGCGATGCGGGTTCCGTCGGCGACTCGGCAGTGCTTCACGGCAGCTTCCAGGACATCTTCACCTGCGCGGGTGCGCCCGCGACGATCAGGTGGACCGCCTGCCCGCTCGCGGCGAGGGGCTCGCCGGTCGGCAGGACCCGCGGGAAGCGCACTTCCCACAGAGTGTATTGATCCCCCATGTACGGGTACAGCTGTCGCCACGTCGGGTTGCTGCTGCGCTTGCGGTCGACCAGCGTCGGCCGGACGAACCGGCCGGCGTCGTCCTCGAGGCGCAGATCCCAGATGCCGTCGCGCGGGTCGAGCCGGTTCCAGCTGGGCTCGTGGGTGGCCGTGGCGATCATGACCACCCAGGCCTCCTCCAGCTCGGCCAGCTCCGTCGCGAGCAGCTGCTCGCGCTGCGAGTCGGGCAGCGCGAAGATGCGGGCGTACTCCAGCACCCAGGCGCGGCGGAACGGCTCGGTCTTGAGCGTCGCGTACACGAAGAGGCGGCTCTCCATGTCCTCGTACGTCTCGACGTGGCGCGTCCAGACCTTGCGCGTCTCGGTGTAGGACTCCACCGGGCCGTCGATCGACTGCAGGGCCACGCCACAGCCGGCAAGCAGCGCCGCCACGAGCGCCAGCGCCACGCCCACGCCAAAGCGTGGCCGCGCTAGGCCGATCCGCGGCCTCGTCACTCGCCGTCCGTCGCGCCCGGCCCCATGCCGGGGAAGTCGGCGCGCGTGTACAGGGCGGTCACCGCGACGCCCTCGGCCTCGATGGCCTCGCGGCCGCCCTCGAGGCGGTCGACCAGGCAGAACAGGCCCTGCACCTGCATGCCGGCCTCGCGCAGGCGGGCGATGGAGCGGATCGACGAGGCGCCCGTGGTGATGACGTCCTCGAGGACCAGCACGCGGCTGCCGGGGCCGAGCGAGCGGATGCCCTCGATCCACGACATGGTGCCGTGGCCCTTGGGCTCTTTTCGGATGAAGAAGCCAGGGATGGGCTGGCCGCGCCGCCGCGCCTGCAGCACGAACGCGCAAGTCATCGGGTCCGCGCCCAGCGTGGGGCCGCCGACCGCGTCGATCGGAAAGCCCTGCTGTTGCCACGTGTCGACCAGCACCGTCCCGGTCAGCGCCATGCCGTCGGGGTGCAGCAGCGTCTGCTTGCAGTCGACGTAGAAGTCGCTGGTCCGCCCGCTGGACAGCACGATCTGGCGCCGCTCGAACGACAGCTGGGTGAGCAGCGACAGCAGCTCCTCGCGCGGTTGGCTCATCGGTCCTCTCAACGTGGTGACGGTTGCCTGGCTGGCCTTCCCGGCTTGGGGGCCTGTCAGCTCGCCTGCCCGCCGCGCGACGGGCGCGTCTCGACGACCTCGCCGGCGCCGGCCGACGGGCCCGTCTCGACGACCTCGCTGGCCTCGGGCTCGGGCCAGGCGCTTCGGCTGGGCGACGACGCCGCCGCCCACGGGTCGGCCGCCGGCGCGCTGCTCGCGCCATAGCGGGCCGCGCCCCGGGCCCCAGCGGCCGCCCCGGCCGCCGCGCCGCCGATGGCGACTCGAACCGTGGGCACCTCGACCCCGGTTTCAACGCGCCCCGCGACGCGCCCGCCGGGCGTCAACTTCAGACGCCGGGCCTTGATGTTGCCCTGCACCTGCCCGGTCGCGGCGATCTCGACGTCCTCGCTGGCGAAGATGTCGCCCACGACGACGCCCTGCACGACCAGGCGGCGGACGTGCGCGTCGCCCTCGACCACGGCGCCGGCCTCGACCAGGACCGCGTGGTCGCTCTCGATGCGTCCGCGGACGTGTCCGCCCAGCGCGAGGTCCTCGGCGGCCCTGAGGACGCCCTCGATGCGGTGTCCCGGCGCGATTCGGCTCTGCGGTGCGGCCATCCTGCTAACCCTGCATGTTGATGTTGCCCTTGAAGGCCGCCCCGTCGGCGATGAGGATGCGCGGCGCCTTGATGTCGCCGACGAGCCGTCCGCCCGACTTGATCTCGACCTTGTCGGTGGCGGTCACGTTGCCTTGGACGGAGCCGGCGACCTCGACCGACTGGCTCTCGACGTCGGCCTCGACGCGCCCGCCCGGCGGGATCGTGACGGCCTCCTTGACCTGGATGCGCCCGCGCACGAAGCCCAGGACGGTGATCGCCTCGGTGCCCGTGATCTCGCCGTCGATGGCGATGTTGCTGCCGATGATGGTGTCGGACGCCATGTGTCGTTCCTCGAGCGTGGGGGGGCTGCAGGGGGTCGCCGCGCGGGCGGCCGTGCCGGTTCGGAAGTCAGGGGAGGGCGCGCGTCAACCGGGACCCGGCGCGAGAGGCGACGGGCCCGCGGGCGCGGTCGGCTACCAGCGGGCGCCGCCGCGCGCGCCGCCCAGGCCGCGTGGCAGGTCCAGCTCCATCTTCAGGTGCCCGACGAAGCGGGCCTGCGGGTCGATGCCGACGCGGGCCGCCGTGATGTCGCCCTCGACGTCGGCGCCCGAGGCCAGGGTGACCGCCTTGGTCGCGGTGACCGGCCCGCGGACCTTGCCGGCGACGAGCACCTCGGCGCCGTCGACGGTGGCCGCCACCAGGGCCGACGGGGCGACGCGCACGTCACCGCCGACCCTGACGGCCCCCTCGACGCGCCCGTGGATGGTCAGCGAGCCGGCGCCCGAGACGGTGCCCTTGACCCGGATCCCGGCCCCGATGACGTTTGCGCTTTCCAAGGGACGCTCCTAGCATCTGCGGGTGGTCGTCGCGGGCTGGCCCGCGCCGCGGCCGCTGCAGGCGCCGTGCTAGCACCGGCGGCGCTCCGGTGTCAAGGACGCCCCGGCGGCGCGCGGGCGCGGAAGAGCCGCGCGCGGCGCGGGTTGTGAGGAGGACGCATGGACTACGACTACCTCATCGTCGGCTCGGGGTTCGGCGGCAGCGTCTCGGCGCTGCGCCTGACCGAGAAGGGCTACCGGGTCGGCGTCCTCGAGGCCGGAAAGCGCTGGAACCCCGAGGACTTCCCCCGCACCAACTGGGATCTTCGGCGCTTCCTCTTCCAGCCGTCCCTCGGGTGCTACGGGATCATGCGGATGGAGGTCTTCCGGGACGTCTTCATCCTGGCCGGGGCGGGGGTCGGCGGCGGCAGCCTGGTCTACGCCAACACCCTGCTGGTCCCGCCCGACCGCTTCTTCGCCGACGCCCGCTGGGCCCACATGAAGGATTGGAAGGCCGCGCTGGCGCCGCACTACGACACGGCCAAGCGCATGCTGGGCGTCACGCGCGCCCCCCAGGTCTTCGAGACCGATCGCGCCCTGCAGGCCGTCATGGACGAGATGGGCCGCGGCCACACCTTCCACCACGCCGACGTCGGCGTACACTTCGGGCAGGGGCCCGGCGTGCGCTCGCCCGACCCCTACTTCGGCGGCCGCGGCCCCGAGCGCACCGGCTGCACCCTGTGCGGCGGCTGCATGATCGGCTGCAAGCACGGCTCGAAGAACTCGCTGGACCGCAACTACCTGTACCTCGCCGAGCAGAACGGCGCCGAGGTGCACCCCGAGACGACCGCCTGGGACGTCCGCCCGCGCGAGGGCGGCGGCTACGAGGTGCGGACCCACCGCTCGGACTCGCCCTACCTCAAGCGCGGCCAGCGCACGTTCACGGCCCGGCACGTGGTCCTGTCCGCGGGCGCCCTCGGGACCACCAAGCTGCTGCTCGCCTGCAAGGAGCGCGGCAGCCTGCCCCACCTGTCGGACCAGGTCGGCAACTACGTGCGCACCAACAGCGAGGCCATCCTGGGCGTCAAGGCGCGCGATCCCAAGGCCGACCTCACCCACGGCATCGCCATCGCCGCCGGCGCCTACCCGGACGACGACACGCACATCGAGATGTGCCGCTACCCCAAGGGCTCGGACTCGCTGGCCGTCATCACCACCCACATGACCGACGGCGGCAGCCGCCTCGGCCGCATCGGGCAGGCGCTCAGGCAGTTCGTCACGCACCCCATCGACTCCGCCCGGGCCGCCTGGCCCTTCGGCTTCGCGCAGCGCGGCGCCATCGTCCTGGTCATGCAGCCGGTCGACAACTACCTGCGCTTCGTCCGCGAGCGCCCCTGGTACGCGCCGTGGCGCCGCCGCATGCAGACGCGCAACGACACCGACGCCGCCATCCAGGCGACCATCCCCATCGGCAACGAGGTCACGCGCCGCCTCGCCGAGCGCCTCGACGCCCACCCGCGCAGCGCCATCACCGAGCTGCTCCTGAACGTGCCGACCACCGCCCACATCCTGGGCGGCGCCACCATCGCCGACAGCCCCGAGCGCGGCGTCATCGACGCCCGCCACGAGGCCTTCGGGCACCCGGGCCTGTTCGTGGTCGACGGCTCGGTCATCCCGGCCAACCTGGGCGTCAACCCCAGCCTCACCATCACCGCCCTCGCCGAGCACGCGATGAGCCAGGTCCCGTCCCGGGTCTGACCCGCCCCGCGACCTCGGGGTTCGACCGTTCCCGAACGGCTGTTAGCTTGTAACCAGCACGGGAAGCCACGCGCCGTCCCGCCGGTTGGCTGGATGAAGGCATCACGGTTGGCGCTCGCGCTGGAGGTCCGATGAGAGGCGTGCTGAGGTTCGCGGCGGCGTTGCTCGTCCCAGTCGTGGTGGCCGGCTCGGTGGGGCCGGCCCAGGCCGAGGCGCCGGTCGAGGCGCGGCGCGGGGGGCTGGGGTTCCTCGAGGGCGTCGTGCCCGAGGCCCTGCTGCCGCCGGTGCTGCACGAGATCGCCGTGCCCCTGATGCGTCAGGTCGGCGACAAGGCCAACTGCGGTCCGACCGCGGCGGCGATGGTGCTGGGCGCCTACCAGCAGCTGCGCGATGCGACGCAGCTCGAGGCGCTCCGCGATCAGCTGGGCGAGTGGTCGTGGGAGGCGTTCCCGGCGCGTCGCCTGAGCCTGCCCGGCTACGACCCGGGCCTGAGCACGACCGCGATGCTGCTGGCGATGCTCAACCACTTCGCCAGCGGCGAGGTCGCCTTCGACGAGCTGCCCGAGCACCCGTGGCTGCCGCGGACGGCCTGGAACCTGCTCGCGCTCAAGGCCACCGTCGGCGAGGGGCGCCCGGTCGTCACGATGGTGCAGGCCTCGACCCTGTGGGGCACCCGCGAGCCCGGCCTGCACTGGGTCGTCGTCCGGGCGGTGGGCGACGGCAAGGTCGTCTACAACGACCCGGCCGACTCGACCCGCGTCGAGGTCCCCATCGACAAGTTCTGGGAGGCCTGGCGCCTGCTGCCCATCTTCCGCGAGCTGTCCCTGACGCGGTCCTTCACCGCCATCGTCGGGTCCAGGCCCGTCCCGGCGAGGCCCGGCGCGCAGGTGGCGACGGACCTCTGACCCGGGCCGTCGAGCTCAGAAGTTGGTGTCGGCCGACGCGCCGGCCGCGCCCGGGGTGCCGCTCTGGCCCAGCGAGGGGCCGCCGGCACCGCCCGGGCCGCCCTGACCACCCGGCAGGAAGGCGTTGGCGCTCTTGTAGGCGCTGGCGTTCAGCGACCCGCCGGCCTGGTGCAAGAACAGGCCGTAGCTGGCGCCGCCGCAGCCGCCGCCGCCGCCGCCGCCGTGGCCGCCCTGGCCCCCGTCACCGCCGGCCGCGCCGCCGGCCGCGCACCACATCTGCGCGTTGCCCTCGCCGCTGGCCCCGCCGGGGGCGCCGTCGCCGCCCAGGCCGCCGGCGCCGCCAGGCCCGCCGGTGCCACCCGCGCCGCCCGCGCCGCGCCGGATGGTGTTGTTCTGCAGGACCGGCAGGCTGCCGGGGGACGCCGTGAAGATGACGAACACCCCGAAGCTGCCGCCACCGGCCGAGCCACCCGCGCCGCCCGTGCCCGCGCAGCCGCCCGAGCCTCCGCCGCCGCCCTGGCCGCCGATGTCGTCGCCGCCCAGATCGGTGCTCCCCGTGGCGCACCCGTTGCCGACCACCTCGACGCCGCCGCCGGCCCCGCCGCCGCCGCCGCCCGAGCCGTGACCGCCCGCGCCGCCCGACTGCCCCGGCTGGCCCTGCCAGTGCCCGGCCACCACGCTGCCCTGCAGGGCGGCGCAGCCCTGCCCGAGCGCGCCCGTCGCCCCCTTGGCGCCGGCCGTCCCGAAGGCTCCATTGTGGTTCTTCTCGGAGTTGGTGTAGCAGGTCCCGCAGGAGGAGTTGGGGCCCTGCGTGATGTGGGTGTTGTCCACGCCCCCGGCGCCGCCCTTGCCCGCCGCGCCCGGCCCCTTGCCGTCCTTGCCCACCTCGGCCGCCAGCGGGTCGGTGTCGTAGACCGGGCACCGCCCGGCGCCACCGTCCCCGCCGGCGACGTCGACGCCGCCGCAGGTCAGCTTGCCGCCCGCGCCGCCGGCCTTCTCGTGGGTCGAGGTGCAGGTGCGGGTGCCCGCGTCATAGGCGGCGCCGCCGGTGACGCCGCCGCTGCCGTCGGCGCCGTCGCCGCCCGCCGCGCCCGCCGTGCCGTTGCCGCCGGCGCCGGCGAAGACCCGGTTGTTCCGGACGATCAGCTTGGCGCCGCCGTCGCGCAGGTACATGGCGTAGCTGTTGGCCCCCGCCTGGTTGGCGGCGTTGGGGCCGAAGACGGTGAAGCCGTCGACGACGGTCGGCTCGGGGGCGTCGGCCGCGCCCAGGCCGACGGCGGTCACGGCGCCCGGGGCGGCGGCGGTCGGGGCCTGGCCCAGGATGGCCGTCTCGTACAGCAGCGGGTTGCGCGTGGCGAAGTCGCTCGCGTAGCCGCCGAACACGCCCACGCCCGCGCGCAGGACGACGTTCTCGCCGTAGACGCCCGTCGCCACGTAGACGTCGCGCTTGCCCGCGTCGAAGGCCCGCTCGACGGCGGCCGAGATGGTCAGCATGGGCGCCTCGAGGGTGCCCGGCGCGTCGTCGTGGCCGTTCTTGGCGACGAACACCCCCTCGGCGACCTCGCCGTCGATGCCGTCGCAGTTGGTGTCTTGGCCGTCGCCCGCCAGATCGGGCCCGGCGACCGGCTGGCACTCGCAGCCGTCGTCGATGAGGCCGTTGACGTCGAACCAGCCGGGCTGGCAGGCGAAGGTGCACTGCGGGACCGGCAGGGAGGCGTCGCAGGCCGGCGCCGAGTTGGGGTAGGCGAGGGCGAGGCACGAGATGTTGCACCCGCCGCAGTGCTGGACGCCCGCGTACTTGCCGGCCGCGTCCTTGAACGCCTCGTCGGTCTCGCCGTCGCAGTCGTTGTCGACGCCGTCGCAGCTCTCGCCCGGCAGCTCGCACCCGGCCCAGCCCTCGGCCGTGCACTGCTCGAAGCCCGTGCACGTGTAGGCGGGCTTGCCCGGGTCGGCGGGCGTGTGGGTCACGCTGCACGCCCGCGAGAGATCGGTGTTGGTGCCGTCGCAGCTGCACGAGTCGGTCACCGGCACGCACATGGGGCTCGCCTTGCCGACCTCCTCGCAGGCGTAGCCGCCGGGGCAGTCGGCCGCCGTCGCGCAGCCCTTCGAACAGAAGGTTCCCGTCCCGACCGGGATGCAGGCCGCGCCCTCGCCCAGGCAGTTGGCGTCGACGGTGCACGGCTGGCAGATGCTGGCCACGTTCGGGACGCACTGGAACTCGTTGAGCTTGATGAAGCCCTGCTGGCACGTCTCGACGATGCACTGGGCGGCGCTGCCGGTGACCTGACACGAGGTCACCGCCGCGTTGGGGAAGCCGCTGTCGCACGACGCGTTGCAGGTCCCGCAGTGCGCGTGGGCCGAGTAGACGTCGCCGGTCTTGAAGCCCTCGTCGACGTCGCCGTCGCAGTCGTTGTCCTTGAAGTCGCACGTCTCCGGCTCGGGGGTCGCCGCCTGGCACACCCAGCCCTGCGGGCCGAAGCAGACGTTGACGCCGACGCAGGTCCCGACCCCCTCGACCGTGTTCTCGCAGGCCTCGTCCTGCGGCAGCCCGTCGTCGACCAGGCCGTTGCAGTCGTTGTCCTTGCCGTCGCACAGCTCGGGCACGGGCGCCGCCGCCGTGCAGCCCGTCCACCCCAGCTCGGGGTCGCACGTCTCGACGCCGTAGCAGCTGCCGAGCTCGCTCGTCTGCTGGCAGCTCCGCTGCGCCCCGGTGAACTCGGGCGTGCACGTGCAGCTCCCGCTGCGGGGCTGGCACCACTGCCCGTCGTGGGTGCCGCCCGGCGCGTCGAGGCAGCCGAAGCCCTCGGGGCAGTCCTCGTCGGCCTCGCACGCGTAGCCGCACTGGCCCGACCCGTCGATGGTCAGGCACGCGCCGCCCTTGCACTGCGTGTCCGTCGCGCAGGGCGTGCACAGCTGCACGTAGCGTGGCAGGCACAGGAACACCACGTCCGCGCCCGCCGCCGACACGCCCTTGCAGTCGAAGTTGGCCGGGCAGCTGATCTCGCACGTCTTGGTGCAGATGAACCCCTGCGGCCCCTCGACGCACCAGCCGCTGTCACACTCGCCGTTCGAGCTGCACGGCGCCCCGAACGCGCCCTCCTCGGGCGGCACGTCGGGCGCCGCGCCTTCATCCCCGCCGGCGTCGGGCGCGTCCGCCGCGTCGGCCACGGCGTCCACCTTGCCGGCATCGCCGCCGGTGTCCGGCGCCACGTCCGCCTTCACGTCCACGCCGACGTCGGTCGCGCCGTCGGCGCCCCCGTCGTCCCCGCACGCGGCCAAAGCCGCCCCCAGCACCAGCGCCAGCCCGAGGCCCGCGCGCCCGCTCCCGAAGTCTCCTGCCACGCGCATACGCCGCCTCCTCAGAAGTTGGTGTCCGCCGCCGCGCCGGTCGCGCCGGCCGTGCCGCTCTGCCCCAGCGACGGCCCGCCCGCCCCGCCGGCGCCGCCCTGGGCGCCCGCGACGAAGCTGTTGCCGGTCTTGTACGCGCCCAGGTTCGCGCTCCCGCCGGCCTGCCACACGTACAGGCCCCAGGTCGACCCGCCGCAGCCGCCGCCGCCGCCGCCGCCGTGCCCGCCCTGGCCGCCGTTGCCGCCCGGCTGCCCGCCCGACGCGCAGAACAGGTGGTTGCCGATGACGTCGCCCGGCCCGCCGCCCGGCGCGCCCGCGCCGCCGACGCCGCCCGCGCCGCCCGGCCCGCCGGCGCCGCCGCTGCCGCCCGCGCCCCGCCGGATGGTGTTGTTCGCGATGACCGGCAGGCTGGCCGGCGCCGCGTCCCAGGTGACGAACACGCCGAAGCTGCCGCCGCCCGCCTGGCCGCCCTGGCCGCCGGTGCCCGCGCAGCCGCCCGAGCCGCCGCCGCCGCCCGTGCCGCCGAGATCGTCGCCGCCGATGCCGGCGCAGACCCCGCAGCCGAAGGAGTCGACCTGCGCGACGCACTGGCTGTCCCACGCGGTGTTGCAGCAGTAGGAGTCGATGGCGCAGACGCAGCTGCGGATCGCGCTGTCGCTGCAGGCGCCCGCCCCGCCCGACGAGCAGCACGAGGCCGGCGCGGTCGGGATGCCCGTGCACTGGCCGCCCGTCACCTCGACGCCCCCGCCCGAGCCGCCGCCGCCCCCGCCGCCGCCGTGGCCGCCCTTGACGCCGCCGCCGCCGGCCGTGCCGACCCAGTGCCCGGCCACGATCTGCCCGGCCGTGGCGCTACAGCCCGGCCCGGCCGCGCCCAGGGTGCCCGCCGCGCCCGACTTGCCGATGACGCCCTCGTGCGAGCCGACCGACGGCGTGTTGCACAGGTAGCAGTCCGAGTTCGACTGGATGCGCGCGTCCACGCCGGCCGCGCCGCCGGTCCCCGCGCCCGGCCCCGCGCCCGCGGCGCCCGCCTCGGCGGCGCCGGGTGCGCTGTTGTAGACGGGGCAGGTCGAGTCGCCGCCCTTGCCGCCGGAGACCGCCACGCCGTCCGAGCAGGTGCGGGCGCCGCCGGCCCCGCCCGAGGTGTGGTTCGAGGCCGCGCAGCTGCGCGTCACGATGTCCTTGGCGTCCAGGCCCGGCGCCCCGCCGACCCCGTCCGTCCCGTCGCCGCCGGCGCCGCCCGGCTGGCCGTTGCCGCCCGCGTTGCCGAAGACGCGGTTGTTGCGCACGAGCAGCTTGGACCCGACGTTGCGCAAGTAGATGGCGTAGCTGTTGGCGCCCGGGCTGTTGGCGGCGTTCGGCCCGAACACGGTGAAGCCGTCGAGCACGGTCGGCTCGGGCGCGCTGGCGGCGCCCAGGTTCACGGCGGTGACCGTGCCGGGTTTGCCGGCGCTGGGCTCCTGCCCGATGAGCGCCGTCTCGAACAGCAGCGGGCTGCGCTGGGTGAAGTCGCTGGAGTAGCCGCCGAACAGGCCCACGCCCGCCTGCAGGGCCACGCTCTCGCTGTACACGCCCGTGGCCACGTAGACGTCGCGCTTGCCGGTCTGGAAGGCCCGCGCCAGGGCGGCCGAGACGGTCAGCATCGGCGCCTCGAGCGTGCCCGGGGCCGCGTCGTCGCCGTTCTTGGTGACGAAGACGCCCTCGGCGATGTCGCCGTCGATGCCGTCGCAGTTCGAGTCGACCCCGTCGCCCGCCAGGTCGTCGCCCGCCACCGGCTTGCACTCGCAGCCGTCGACCGGCGAGCCGTTGACGTCGTACCAGCCCTGGACGCACTCGTAGTCGCACTGGGGCACGGCGCCGCTGGTCTTGCAGGCCGGGACGGTGTTGGGCGCCTGCAGGGCGAGGCACGAGATGTTGCAGCCGCCGCAGTGCTGGACGCTCGCGTACTGGCCCTGGGCGTTCTTGAAGCCCTCGTCGATGGCGCCGTCGCAGTCGTTGTCGAGGCCGTCGCAGGCCTCTACGGGCAGCTGGCAGCCGCCCCAGCCGTCGGCGGTGCACTGCTCGGAGCCCTTACAGGTGTAGGCGGGCTGGTTCGGGTCGGGCGGGGTCCAGGTCATGCTGCAGGCGCGCGCGAGGTCGGTGTTGGTGCCGTCGCAGCTGCACGACCCCGAGCTGGGCACGCACTGGTGCGACGCCTTGCCGACGTCCTGGCACCCGTAGCCGTCCGGGCAGTCGCCCTGGGTCTGGCAGGCCTTGCCGCAGAACCCGCCCTCGGCCAGCGCCACGCAGGCGGCCCCCTCGCCCAGGCAGTTCTCGTCGGTCGAGCACGGCTGGCAGATGGTCGCCACGTTCGGGATGCACTGGAACTCGTTCAGCTTGGTGTAGCCGGGCTCGCACGTCTCCACCGCGCACTGCGGCTGGGCGCCGAACACCTTGCACGCCGTCTCGGCCGCGTTCGGAAAACCCGCGCCGCAGCTGAGGTTGCAGGTCCCGCAGTGGTCGAACCCGGCGTACTGACCGCCCGCCTTGAAGTCCTCGTCGACCTCGCCGTCGCAGTCGTTGTCCTTGAAGTCGCACGTCTCGGCCTCGGGCGTCGGCCCCTGGCACTTCCAGCCCTGCGGCCCGAAGCACGTCTGCACGCCCGCGCACGCGCCCACCCCCTCGACCGCGTTGGTGCAGGGCGCGCCCTCGTCGGCCAGCTCCTCGTCGATGAGCCCGTCGCAGTCGTCGTCCACGCCGTTGCACTGCTCGGGCGCCGGCGCGGGCGCGGTGCAGCCGGTCCAGCCGGCCTCGGCGTCGCACGTCTCGACGCCATAGCAGCTCCCCAGGACGTCGTCGCTCTGGCAGCTGCGCTTCTTGCCGGCCGTCGCCGCGTTGCAGGTGCACGACCCGGTCACCGGCAGGCAGCGCAGCTCTCCGTCGGGCGCCGCCCCGCAGATCGCCCCGCTCGGGCAGGGCGCGTCCCCCTCGGCGCACGGCGACACGCAGACGCTCTGCCCGTCGAGCACCACGCAGCTGCCCCCGAAGCAGTCGGCGTCGCTGCCGCACGGCTGGCAGCCCACGTCCGGTGGCAGCCCGCACTGGAAGTCGTTGTACGGCACGTAGCCTTCGTCGCAGCTGGCCACCACGCAGCGCGGGTTGGCCGCGTCGCCGTTGCACGCGCCCGCGCCGTTCAAGATCTTCTCGGCGCACGCGTACCCGCACGCGCCGCAGTGCCCGTCGAGCACGAACGCGCCGTCCACGGTGAAGTCCTCGTCCACGGCCCCGTCGCAGTCGTCGTCGACGCCGTTGCAGACCTCGACCTCGGGCGTCTTCGCGTCGCACACCCAGCCGCCGCCGCCCGCGCACACCGACACGCCGGCGCAGCTGCCGGCCGCGTTGTCGATGGAGCAGGCCTCGGTCTTGGGCAGCCCGTCGTCGACCAGGCCGTTGCAGTCGTTGTCCAGGCCGTCGCAGACCTCGGCCGTCGCCGCCGTCGCCGTGCAGCCGACCCAGCCCACCTCGGCGTCGCAGGTCTCGACGCCCATGCAAGACCCGACCTCGCTCTCCACGACGCAGGTGCGCTGCCCCCCGTCGAAGTCCGGCGTGCACGAGCAGCTGCCCGTCACGGGCTGACAGAACGACCCCTCGCGCAGCCCCTCCGGGTCCGCCCCGCACGTGTACCCGCTCGGGCACTCCTCCTCGGCCTCGCAGACGAACCCGCACTGGCGCTCGCCGTCGAGCAGCAGGCAGGCGCCGCCGTTGCACTGGAAGTCCTGCTGGCAGGGCGCGCACAGCTTCAGCACCCGCGGCAGGCACAGGAACACGACGTCCGCCCCGGCGGCCACGCCCTTGCAGTCGAACCCGTCCGGGCAGCTCTCCTGGCACGTCTTGGTGCACACGAAGCCCTGCTTGCCCTCGACGCACCAGCCGCTGAAGCAGTCGACGTTGCCCTGGCAGGGCGCGCCGAACTCGCCCGCGGCGACCGGCACGTCCTCGTCCCCCTTCGCGTCCGGCGGGTCGCCCACGTCCGGGACCTTGGTCACGTCGTGACCGCCGCCCTCGACGTCCCCGGCTCCGGCGTCCTTGCCCGTCGCCGTCTCGGCCCCGACGTCGCCGCCCTCGCCCGGCCCGGCGCCCGTCCCCGAGTCCCCACAAGCCGCGGCGACCAGGGCGACCGCGACGGCCCCCCACCTCAGCGCTCCCAGCATGGCTCTCTCCCTGCGCGTGCTCCCAAGCCCACAGGAGTACCACGGCGGCCGGCCGCCGTTCAAACCGGCCGGTCGCCACCGCGCTTGCCGAGCCCCCCCGTCTGGCCTAACTTCCGTGGCCATGTCGAATACGCCGTCCAACACCCCCGGCGCCCCGCCGCGCGCCCGCACGCCCCGCTGGCGCTACGTCGTCCCGAACGCCATCACGCTCATCGGGCTGCTCATCGCGCTGACCTCGATGTTCCGCGCCTTCGAGGGGCACTTCGAGTCGGCCGCCTGGCTCATCGTGCTGGTCGTCCTCCTCGACAAGCTCGACGGCACGGCCGCCCGCCTGCTCAACGCGACCAGCGACATCGGCGTGCAGCTCGACAGCTTCGCCGACTTCGTCAGCTTCGGCATCGCCCCCGGCGCCCTGGTCTTCTCGATGATGTGGCGCGACCCGGTGACCTTCGACCTGTGGTCCGGCGGCACCGCGGCGGGCTGGGCGATGCGCGGCCTCGTCGCCACCTACATCCTGTGCGCCTGCGTCCGCCTCGCCAAGTTCAACGTCCTGTCCGAAGAGGTCGCCGACGACAGCCCCAAGGTCTTCTACGGCATGCCCACCACGCAGGCGGGCGGCATCGTCGCCGCGACCGTCATCCTCAGCCTCAAGTACGAGCTGGCCACCTTCGCCGAGCTGCTGCCCTTCGTGCTGGCCGGCCTGGGCGCGCTGATGGTCAGCAACCTGCCGCTGCCCAAGATCGGCCCCCGCAAGACCAAGGCGCTCAACGTCTTTCAAGGCGTCAATGTCGTCGCCGGCTACGTCTGCGGCATTCTGCGCATTCTTCCAGAATACCTTTTCGCCGTCCTCGTGCTCTATGCGGTCATCGGCTTCGGCTGGGGCGTCGCCCACCGCGCGGACCTCAAGCCCAAGCGCCTCGACCCGTACCCGACCTGACGCCGCCCGGGCTCCGGTCCGTCAGCGGCTCAGGCCCACGCGCCGCCGCGCCTCGAGGCAGGCCGCCCCGCCGACGGGCAGCTCCGAGCAGGCGCGCGGCCGGTCGGCATAGATCCGGCAGCGAAAGGGCGCCTCGCCGCCGCCCTCGAGCGCCACGCACCGCCCGCCCGGCCGCGGCAGATGCAGCCCGAACGCGTCGCGCGTCAGCAGCTCGAGGTGCCGGCGCGCCGCCGCCTCGCGCGCCCCGACCGGCGCCAGGTGATAGCCCTCGCGGCAGCACGCCCCGCAGGCGTCGCAGGCGTCCGGGCCCAGCTCGGGCTCCCAGCGGTCGCAGGCGCGCCAGCTCAGGTCGATCCTCGCCTGCTCGCCCGCCCCGCGCCCGGCGTGCCGCCTGCAGCGGTCGACCGCCCGGCCGCGCCCGCCGCGGAACCGCCAGGCGCAGTCGCCGCAGCGCGCGCCCTCGGGGCCCAACCGCGCGCCGGTCGGGTGCAGCGCCTCGGCGCGCCGCCACAGGCTGTCGGTCGGCAGCGCGTCCGCGAACGACCGCACGGCTTCCGCGATGGTTGCCGTCGCCGCCAACGCCGCCTCGAGCGTGTCCGCCCAGGGGCCGTGGCGCGCGCGGTCCCAGGCCGCCAGCGCCAGCGGCAGCGCCGGGTCGTCGCAGGGGGCCAGCGGGTCGGCCGGCAGCGCGTCCCAGTAGGGCCGCCAGGTCGTCGTGACGGCCAGCAGCCCGCGCAGCCCGTGGCGGTCGGCCAGCGCCGCCTGCAGCCGATGGCAGGCGTGCTCTTGCACCAGATCCCGGTCGTCCGTGTTGTCGAGCCCCCAGTCCACCCGGGTGAAGGCCGACGGGCCGGCGACCAGCGCGTGGCACAGCTCGTGGAAGATCAGCTGGGCCAGCGAGTCGTCGGCGTCGAAGTCGTCGGGCGTCGACAGGGTCAGCGTGCCGGCGCCGTCCCACGAGGCGTAGACCTCGGCCGAGCGGGCGATCCGGACCCCCAGGCGCTGGGCCGCGGCGACCCACACGAGGTCCAGCGGGTCGTCGTAGCGCGCGTCGACGCGGCGTCCGGTGGCCGTCGGCGTCGGCGCGGTCACTTGGCCCCAGGACCACCCGCCGGGCCCGTCGGGGTGGGCGTCGGCGCCACCGTGAGCGACACCGGCAGGGCGTCCACCGGGATCTTCTCGGGGATGGTCAGCGGCGGCGGAGCGCCCAGGTTCAGCCCGCTCTGGGCGTCGGTCGTGGCGCTGGCCAGCAGCACGCCCACCGAGATGCCCACCACGCCCACCAGGCGCATCAGCAGCGCGTCGGCCGCCCCGGGCAGCAGCGGCGGGCTGTCGTGCACCCGCAGGTGCGTGCGCGCGACCGACACCGCCATCAGCCCCAGCACCGCCGCCACCGCCGCCACCGCCGTCGGCACGGCCCCGGCCGCGACCCAGCCCGCGACGAGCAGCACGCTGGCCCCGGTCAGCCCCACCCCGATCCACCCGGTCGGGCGCACCCAGTCGGTGGCCTCCGCCGTCGTCGTCGCCGACGCGCGCAGGGTCGGCGTCTTGGGCCGCACGTTCAGCTGCCGCTCCCACTCGAGCCACTCGTCCTGCGTCGCCGCCGCCTCGCTGGCGACCGCGCGCACCATGCCGACCTTCACGGTCGCCGCCGCCGCGGCCGCCTGCTCGAGCGCCGCCAGGTTCGCCGCGTCGCGCACCCAGGGCACGTGCGGCCCGCGCTCCTCGAGCCCTCGCCGCAGCGTCGCCAGCTCGTCGCGCCACGCGCTCAGCCGCTCGCCCAGCCGCCCCCCGCGCGGGTCGCCCTTGCCCAGCGTCTGCGCCGCCTCGCCCGCCAGCCGCAGGTGCCGCTCGGCGTCGCGCGACGCCCTGAGCGCCCGCGGCCACGCCTCGCCGGTCTCGCGCGTCGGCCCGACCAGCACCCTCAGCAGCGGCCGCGCGAAGGCGCCCATCGTGGCCTCGAGCCCGCGCCGGTCTCGCGCCTGCAGCGCCGCCGAGGACGCCAGCGCGCGCAGCCCGAACCCGAGCGCCAGCGCCGTCAGGCCGAACATCCACCAGGCCCCCAGGACCTCCTTGCGGAACGCGCTCGGGCCCTTGTCGCGCGCCTCCTCGACGGCCGCCCGCCACTGCCGGGTGAAGCCCACCTTCCAGCCGCTCTCGAGCGCCTCGCGCTGCTTGCGCAGCCGCTCCATCCGCGCCCGCTCGGCCTCGCGCGCCGCCTCGTCCCCCGGCGACACCAGCGAGCTCGGCTCGCGCGCGCCGGCGCCCGGCTTGGACGCTTTCGTCGGACAGCCGCTCAACCCGGCCGCCCCCAGCGCCAGCAGCAGCGCCACCCCGAACCCGACGACCGCGCGCCTCACGCCAGCTCCTCCATGGCCGCGTTCAAGTCGGCGATGGCGTGCCGCACCTCGTCGTCCAGGGCGTCGCGCTCCTCGGTCGCCAGCCGCTCCTGCCACAGCCCGATCTGCGCGCGCAGCCGCTCGACCCGCCCGACCAGCTGGTCCAGCTTGCGGTAGTAGCTCTCGCGCTGCGCCCGCGCCGCCGCGTCCGCCGGCCCCTCACCCTCGGCTTCGGCCTCCTCGAGCGAGCGGCACAGCTGGCCGATCTGCCGCGCCTGCCGCTCGGTCTCGGCCAGCGGCCCGCGCACCCGCTCGACCAGCTGCGCCACCATCGGGTCGCCGCTCTTGGCCAGCGCGCGCACGCGGTCGGCCTCTCGCTCCAGCACCTCCAGCACGTGCGCCGCGTAGCCGGTCGGGCTCCCGCCGCGCCGCCTGGCCGCCCACAGCGCCGCCAGCAGGCTGCCGGCGATCCACATCCCCACCGCGACCAGCGCCAGGCTGGCGACCTTGCGCAGCTGATAGCCGTCCTCGGTGCGCTGCCGCGCCCACCGCTCGCCCTGCAGGCGCCCCGCCTCGGCCCCGGCGGCGCGGCCCTTGTCGAAGGCCTGGCACTCCAGCGGGTCCGCCGTCCCCTCGAGGCAGCCCGCGTAGGCCGCCTCGGCCTCGGCGACCGGGTCGCCCGAGGACTTGCCGCACCCGAGGCCGCCGGCCGCGACGATGATCAGCGCGGCGAAGGCACAAGCGGTCCATCGCCGGGTTGTAAAGGCAGTGATGTTCAGCACGCCGCCAACCTTTGCCGCCTTCGCCCCGTTTTGCAACCCGCTCGACCTCTCGCCGCCGGAACGTTGAGGGCCGGTGGCGCCCGGGAGACAATGACCTCCCCACCTCGCGCATTCCCCCACCGCACCCCGCTCCACCCCGCCCCCACCCCAGGAGCACCCCATGCACCCGCCCTACGTGCGTCTCGCGCGCGCGCTCGCCCCGTGCGCGCTCGCCCTGATGACGCTCGCGGCCTGCGACCGCGACGGCATCGACGCCCGCCCGCTCGGCCCCCTCCCGACCCATCCCGGCAGCGGCGTCAGCGATCCCATAGGCCAGCCCGCCTTCGGCCCCATCTCCCCCGTGGTCGACGTCATCGAGGACGCCGACGCCGCCCCGTCCGACGTGCCGATCGCCGACGTCCCCCTCGCCGACGCCCCGAACGACCTCGGCCCCGGCGTCGAGCCCTTCCCCGGCGACGCGGTCTCGCCCTTCCCGGGCGACGCCGTCGACCCCTTCCCGGGCGACGCCGCCGGCCCGTTCCCCGGCGACGCCGTCGGCCCCTTCCCCGGCGACGCGGTCTCTCCCTTCCCCGGCGACGCGGTCGATCCCTTCCCAGGCCCCGACGACGACGAGGTGCCCCCCGCCCAGGGCGCCGCCTTCCTCGACTGGCTGCGCGACGGCTTCTACCTGCAGTTCCCCTTCGTCACCGACCTCCAGCTCTCGCAGGCCCACGGCCCCATCCGCGTCTTCATGAACGAGACGCTCGCCACCTCGCGCGCCGCCGGCGGCCTGCCCGGCCCGGCCAACCAGCACCCCGAGGGCGCCGCCGTCGTCGCCGAGCAGTTCGCCCCCGGCACCCTGCAGTTCCTGGGCTGGCTCGCCATCGTCAAGACCCAGCCCGACAGCCAGTCCGGCCTCGGCTGGTTCTGGGTCCAGTCCTCTCCGCTCGGCCCGCCCGCGATCGCCCAGCCGGGCGCCGGCTCCTGCCTGGGCTGCCACAGCGTCGGCGACGACTTCATCCTGTCCACCTTCCCGCCGGCCCCCTGACCGGCCCCTCCGCCCCCACCCGCCTGCCCTGGAGCGGCCCATGCGACTCGCCTTGACCCGAGGGGCGGCCCTCGCCGCGCTCGCCCTCGCCGCCGCCACGATCTCGTGCGCCGGCGACCCCTCCCCCACGCCGCGCTACGTGCCCCTCGGCGGCCCCGACACGCCCGGGACCGGCCGCTGCCCCGACGCCGAGGACATCGGCCTCGTGCTCGCCGTCTGGGACGAGGCCGAGGCCCGCACCCGCTACGTCCTGCACCAGGCCACGCTCGACCTCGGCACGGTCGGGCTGCCCTTCATCCCCGAGCCGGTCGGCGACGGCGCCCTCCTCGTGCCCATCACGCGCCAGCAGGCCGACGCGCTCGGCGCCCCGCCGGACGGCGCGCCCGTCTGGGTCTGGGCTGCGCTCGGGCAGGGGCCCTGCCAGATGACCCCGGACCAGTACTTGCTGGTCCGCGACCGCGACCGCCCGGGCGTCATCGCCCTGACGCGCGAGGTCACCGGCGTCTGCACGGTGCCCTCGACCCCGGGCTTCGCCATCGCCGCCCGGACCCTCACCGCGCCCCGCGCCTGCGTGCTCGGCTGGCCCTCCGAGGTCGCCTCGTCCACGCGCGCCGACGGCCCGCCGATGGGGATGCCGCCCGAGGTCGCGACGCGCCTCGCCGGCGGCCGCTGTCCGGACCCGTGCGATCTCCGCTGGCGCGTCATGGGCGTCCCCACGGCCTTCGGCGGCGGCGCCTACGAGGTGACCGTCGCCGAGGTCACGCCGGGCCCCACCGGCGGCCCCTGCGACGGCCGCATCGACGAGGACCGCTGGGTGGTCTACTCGACGCGTTACGGGGCCGGCGCCGTGTTGCCCGAGGCCGAGGAGCTCGTCGGGCTGCTGCACGACGACGTCGGCGTGCAGACGGTGGTCGCGCGTGGCGCGGGGCAGCTGCGGGTGTACGCGACCGACCGCGAGGGCCGCGCCCTCAGCCTCCGCGGCACGGCGCCGCTGTGGATCGGCCCGCTGCGGCCCTCGCTGACGCCCGAGTGCCCGACCACGCTGTGACCACAGGGCGGTGACTACAGCGTCAGCGCGCCTTCGGCCGACAGCGGCTGGTCGAGGGCGCGTCGGGTGCGCTCGCGCGCGGTCTCGAAGGCGGCGCGGCCGCGCTCCAAGTGGAAGGGGTCGACCCGCGGCAGGTCGCGCAGGACCAGCGCGACCAGGCCCTCGCGGCGCGGGACGGCCAGGGCGGGGCTGCCGCGGCGGCGCCAGGGCGAGCGCGAGGCCAGGTGGTGGAAGAAGACGCGGTGGCCGGCCGGGACGCCCGCGAGGCCGGGGCGGTCCAGGACGCCACCGTCCAGGTAGGGCCGGCCGCCGATCCAGACCGGGTGGAACATGCCGGGGACGGTGCAGGAGGCCTGGATGGCCGGCGCGAGCGGGCCGGCGTCGAGGACGCGCGTCTTGCCGGACAGGACGTCGAAGACCGACACGGCGAGCGGGGCGCGGCAGCCGGTGAAGTCGGTGGTCGGCAGCAGCGACTCGAGCTTGCGGCGGAACAGGCGGCCGCGCAGCAGGCCCGGGCCGGGCCACGGGTCCCAGAAGTGGGCGCGCTCCAAGGCTAGCAGCTCGCGGGCGAGATCGGCGGCGTCCAGGCCCGAGGCCCAGGTGCCCGCGACCAGGGCGCCGGCGCTGGAGCCGGCGAGGCGCGCGGGGCGCAGGCCGGCCTCTTCCAAGGCCGAGAGCATCCCGCAGTGGGCGAAGAAGCCGAAGAAGCCCGACGACATGGCCAGGGCGAAGGGCTCGGCGGCCAGCCAGTCGCCGAGGGTGGCGGCGCGGTCCGGGGCGGCGGCGCTCACGGCTCGTCCGCCGGCGGCTCGACCCGGGCGTGCAGCGGGGCCAGGACCAGGTCGACCATGGCCAGCAGGACGCCGCGCAGCTCGGCGCGCAGGCCGGCCACCAGCTCGACCAGCCGCTCGCGGTGGCCGTCGAGCAGATCGAGGCCGAACTGGATGGAGCCGTGCTGCTCGAGCAGCATCGCGGCGCGCGAGACGTCGGCGGCGCTGGTCTCGATGGGCGGCTTGGCCAGGATGGCGCGCAGGGCCTCGGCGGCCTCGGGCGGGGCGTGGGTGACCAGGTGGCCGGTCAGGACGTTCAGGCGGCCCTCGGCGAGGCTGGCCCCGCGGCGCTGGCCGGCGGCGCCGCCGACGATGTCCAGCAGATCGTCCTGGATCTGGAAGATGGCGCCCAGGTGCTCGCCGATGCGGGTCAGGCGCTCGACGGTGTCCGGCTCGGCGCCGACCAGCACGCCGGGCGACAGGACGGCCAGCTTGAACAGCCCGCCGATGCGGTCGCGCAGGACCTCGAGCAGGCGGGCGTCGCCGTGCTCGACCGCCCCCGGAGCGGCCTCGTGGTTCACGCGGCGGGCGGCGATCTGGCCGCGGACCACCTCGGTCATGTGGGCCATGATGGCGGAGACCAGGCGCTGGGTGCGCGCGGGCGGGTGGGGGAGCAGCTCGAGGCAGCGCAGCGAGGCGTAGAACATGCCGTCGCCGACGTTGATGGCCTGGTCGAGCCCGTAGCGGACCCAGATGGTCTCGCGGCCCCGGCGCTCGCGCAGGCGTCGCTCGGCGTCGTCGTGGGTGAGCGTCGCGTTGTGGAGCATCTCGAGGGCGGCGGCCAGCGGGACGATGTCCTTGGGGTCGCGGCCCGAGGCCTGGTAGAGCGCCAGCGGGATGGTCGCGCGCAGGCGCTTGCCGCCGGTGCCCAGCTGGTACCAGACCATCGCCTCGAAGCTGTCGGTGTCGCCGGGGGCGGGCGGCGGGATGACCTTGGCGAAGACCTGCTCGATCTGCGGCCAGTAGGTCTCGCGCAGGGCGACCAGGCTGTCGGCGGGCGGGACGTCGGCCGGGACGGGCGCGGCCGGGCCCAGGCCCTCGCGCAGGATGGTCTCGGCGGCGGTGTGCGAGAAGGTCCGGCGGCGGATCATCTCGGCGACCAGCTGGTCGATCTGCGCGCCCTCGGCGCCGACGGCGGCGGCGATGTTGCGGGCGTGCAGCGACATGTGGCCGCGCTGGATGCCCTCGGTGGCCAGGGCCAGGATGGCGGCCAGGTTCTGCGCCAGGCCCGCGGCGGCGGCGAAGCGGCCCAGCTCGGTCGCGTTCTCGGCGCCGACCACCTTCAGGTTCACGCGGACGACCGGGTGGACCTTGGTGACGCCGCCGACGAGGCCGACCTGCATGGGCAGATCGATGCGGCCGACCACGAAGTCGCCCTCGCGCCGCCAGGTGGCCAGCGCCGTGTAGCGGCCGTCGCGCGCGGCGTAGGCGTGGGCGCCGGCCTCGACCGCGCGCCAGTCCTGACCGGTGGCCAGCAGCAGCGCGTCGACCCCGTTCATGATGCCCTTGTTGTGGGTCGTCGCGCGGTAGGGGTCGGCCTCGGCGAAGGCGCTGGCGCGCACCAGGCGGTCGGCCACCGCGGCGCCGTCCATGCCCAGGTCGGGGCGCGCCAGCCACGCCAGCGGGATGCGCCCGACGGCCTGCACGCGCCGCTGGTCGGCCAGGTTCGACAGGATGCGCAGCGTGGCCTCGCCGCCCGACAGGGCCTCGCACTCGGGGGCGAGCAGCTCGGCCATGGCGTTGACCAGGTTGGCGCCCATGGCCTCGCACACGTCGACCAGCAGGTGGACGACCAGCATCGGCCCTGCGGGCGTGTCGGGCAGCTCGCGGACGGTCAGCGCGCGGGCGCCGCCGCCGCGGGCGACCAGGCGGGGCTGGCTGTCGTTGGCCAGGGCGACCAGGCGCTCGGCCTGCGCCTCGATGGCGGCGCGCGCGGCGGCGTGGTCGGGCACGTCGCACAGCTGGATCTGGCCGATCATCACCGGGTCGGTCGCGCTGGTGGCGATGCCGTCGCCCTGGCGCATCAGCTTGGCGGCGTTGGACGAGGCGGCGACGACCGAGGGCTCCTCGATGACCATCGGCAGCAGGCGGTCGACGCCGTCGATGCGGAAGTTGGCCGCGAAGCCGACCGGCAGGTGGAACAGGCCGGCCACGTTCTCGATCATGCGATCGGCCAGGGCGAGGCGCTCGGGGTCGGCGCCGCGCAGCAGGTCGACCTCGTCCTCGGTCAGGTCGGCGAAGGCCTGGACGCGCTCGAGGCGGGCCTCGACGGGGAGCTTGTACAGGCCCGGGATGCGACTGGACCGTTCGTGCGGCACGGACGAGCTCCTTGGAGGCGGCGCGGCGCCCGAGGGTCCCGGCGGGGGACCGTCAGGTCGAGGCGGCCTCCGGGACCGCCTCGCGGGCGGCGCGGAAGGTGGCGAGATCGGCGACCGGGCGGCCGGGGCGCATCTTGCGCAGGCCGTAGGCGCGGCGGACGGCGGCGCGGGCGAGGACGCGCGTGGGGTCGACCAGACGGCGGCCCCAGATGGACGGCTCGGTGAGCGTCATCGCCAGCTCGGTGCAGCCGGAGACGACGACGTCGGCGCCCAGGGTCTCGATGAGGATCTTGGCGGCGTCCTCGAGGGCCTTTTTGTGCTGCGGCTTGGGCCCCAGCGCCTTGATGCCGGTCGCGCCGCGGCCGCCCCGGGCCTCGAGGCGGCCGTACAGGGGCTCCATGACGAGGTGCTCCTGCAGCGTCTCGCCGTTGACGAGGTCCTGCAGGCTGACCGGGCGCAGGCCGAAGGCCTCGAGGGCGTCGTGGTACAGGCGCGCCTCGAGCGTGCCGGTCGTGGCCAACAGACCCACCCGGGCGCCCTCGTGGTACTCGTGGATGAAGCGGGCGGTCTCCTCGACCATGTCGAGGATGGGGATGCTCGACGCCTCGCGCAGCCGCGGCAGGTAGTGATGGGCCGTGTTGCAGGCCAGGATGGCGAAGTCGGCGCCCGGGATCTCGTGCCCGCTGGCCGTCCGGCCGCCCTCGAGCCGCCGCAGGCTGCGCAGCAGCCACGGCATCGGGTCGGGCGCGCGCCCCTCCATCGCCAGCGTGCGGTCGGGCGTGGCCGGGATCGAGCTGAGCACCCACTCGGGGAAGTCCTGCTCGCTGGTGACGCCCACCAGGTCCCGCGCCGCCTCCAGCACCTTGCGCTCGACGTCCAGGTGGCTGAACGGCCCCATGCCGCCGACGATGCCGATGACCTGATGCTGCCGCGGCGGATACAGGGACGTGTCGCTTCGCTCGCTCATCGGGCTCCGGTCCCCCCGAAGGCCTCGGGGGCAAGGGCGTCACCGCCGCGTTCCGCGGGCCCCGACCCATTACCACACCGGGCCCGCGCACGAAAAATGCAAATGCCCGTTCCCGCATAGAATTCCCCGTCGGGAGGGGAGGGGAGGGGGGCGGCGACGTCTCTGGAGTTCAGGGCCGGTGGTGGTCGCCGGGACGGAAGGAGAGTAGGTGGTTCGGTAGCCACCGGGGGGCGCAGTCGAAGGCCAATGGTGCTGGTCGGGAGGGGCGTCCGGGCCGCTTCGCGTCCCGCCGCTCGGCCACGGCGCCTGGGGCTGGGATGGTCGGGGCGCTGAGCTTGGGTGGCGTGATAGCTCGTGCCTATGAAACGGCTGCATGTCGGCCGTCCCGGGACGGTGGCCACGTCCGCGGCCGACGGGCCGCTTTCGGAGGGTGCGGCCCACGGCCGCACTTTCCGGCCTGGCCCCGCCCAGGCCGGGGCGGCTGAGAGCATGCGCGAGTCACCCGCCCCGGGGCGGAGAACCCGTCGTCCCGGCACGGTCGACGGATCATGGCGCCTCGGTGCCCTGACTTCCGCCCCGGGGCGGAAGGTCGTCGTGCCGGGGCGGAAGGTCGTGGCGCCGGGGCGGAAGGCCGTCGTCCCGGGACGACGCCTCGGCGATCTTGCGGGCGACGAAGCCGGCCCCCAGCTCCTGGCGGGCGATGAGCAGGTTGTGGGCCTGGCACAGGACCCGGACGTTGTCGACGCTGTGCTCGCCGCCCCGGGCGAAGGCCTCGTCGTGGTGAAGCTGTAGCCGCCGCGTCTCCCTGCAACGTCCGCCCGGGCCCTCGAAGGTGCAGCGCAGGCCGTCCCGTTCGACCACGGCGCGCTTGACCTCGACCGGAATGGCGCGACTCCGGTCCGTCGGGGCCCCGGGTTGCTCGGCGGTCTCGGCCTCGGTCTCCGCAGGCGGCGCCGTCACCGGCGTCTTCTTCGCCCGCGGCTTCGCGCCCACCCCGAAGCGCTGCTTCTTCCTCGCCGCCAGCAAGCTGTCCAGGGCCATCTCCAACAGCGTCTCGTAGTCGCCCGAGGCGACCTGATGGCCGACCAGCGCCATGGCCTCCTCCAGCTTGGCCGCCACGCGCGCGCCGACGGTGACCTGGACCTTGAACCGCGCCTCCGACAGCGGTTCGACGACCCGTTTCGGCCTGGGCGCCTCGAGCTTCAGCCCGCCGCCCACAGGCTCCCCCGCCGGCCTCTCGCGCTCGGCCCGCTTGGGGGCGCCGGCGCTCCGCCCCGCCGGCGCCGGCAGCCGAACGACCCGCGCCGGCACGTCCGGCCGCGGCGCCCACTTCGCCACCAGCTCGGCCAGCTCGCGCTTGCTCTTCCCGGCCGCCTCGGCCAGCCGCTCCCTCACGTTCCCTTCACCCAAGTGCGGCCCTATGACCCGCATACCGCTCAGGCTCAGTCGCCCGTCGGCCAGCATCCCCCCCATCTCGGGCCACCGCCGCACCCACTCGACGGCCTTGACGTAGTTGTAGGCCTTGTCCTCCCCAAAGCCCCACCGCGTCCGGCACCAGTCGAACAGCGATGGGCTGCCGTCGCGCAGATGAAGCTCCCTGGCCTCGACCTCGGCCAGATGGACGACCAGGTTGGCCGTCGTCCGCCGCTCCAGATCAACCAGCTCGCCGACCCGCCCCAGCAGCCTCTCGTCGGACAGATTCTCCAGCATCTTCAGTCCCTTGCTCATCCCGCAGCCCTCCCATCGAGTGACGGCAGCATAGCACAGGGGGGTCGGCCCCCTCGGAACACCCCCTGGACGGCCGTTCAGGCCTTCCAGACGACTCGCGACGACCCAGGACCCTGATCAGGGCGCTGTAGAGCCTGCCAGGGGCCCTCCTGACCTTCCCCGATGTCGACCCCGGATCGGCCGATCTCGGGCCACGAAAACCTGTCAACAACTATTTCGCCCCTCGCCCCCTCCCGATGTCGTTTTCTTGTCCGGCTTCCGCCCCGGGGCGGGTCACCGACTTCCGCCCCGGGGCGGGTCACCGACGTCCGCTTCGGCGCGACGGCCTTCCGCACCGGGCCAAGCAACTGGCTTCCGCCCCGGGGCGGGCCACCGACTTCCGCCCCGGCGCGACGACCTTCCGCACCGGGCCAAGCAACTGGCTTCCGCCCCGGGGCGGGCCACCGACTTCCGCCCCGGGACGGGCGACTGGCTTCCGTCCGGGACGGGCGACCGACCTCCGCACCGGGCCAAGCAACTGGCTTCCGCCCCGGGGCGGGTCACCGACTTCCGCCCCGGGCGGGCTCCGCCCAAGTCGATGATAATGTCAGACTATCACCACCCCGGGTCCAGCGTCCCCACCATCCCAGCCCCAGGCGCCAGTGCCCGAGCGGCGGGACGCGCAGCGGCCCGGACGCCCCCACGGGGGCTGCGCCCCCGCGCCCCGCTTTGAGAGCCCCCCAGCCGCAGCGTAGGCCGGGGTCAAGGGCTTTCTCGTCCGCGAGGAATTGGCCCGCCCGTCAGGGCGGGCCAGGGGGAGAAAGCCCTTGAGGCCGGCCGAAGCGGAGGCTACCAGCGTCGGGCCCCCCTTGCCCCCCACCCCCCCTTGCCCCCCACCTCCCCTTGCCCCCCACCCCCCTTCACCCCCACCCCTTGACTCCCCCCACCTCCCCTTGACTCCCCACCCCCCTTGTCCCCCACCCCTTGACGCCCCCACCACCCCCAGCCTAAGCCCCTCCACATGCACCCCGACCGCGTCTCCACCGTCCTCGCCGCCGCGCTGCACCAGGACCTCCTCACCGACACCCAGCCGCTCGCGCTCTTCTTCGACCTGGACGCCTACCGCGAGCGCTTGAAGTCGCTCACCGCCGCCTTCCCGGCCGGCACGCTGCACGCGGTCGCGGTCAAGGCCAACCCGCTCGCCGCCACGCTGCGCGAGGCCAACGCGCGGGGACTGGGCGCCGAGGTCGCGTCGCTGGCCGAGCTGGAGCACGCGATCCGCCTGGGCTTCCCACCCCACCGGGTCGTCTTCGACTCGCCCGCCAAGACGGCGCCCGAGATCGCCCGCGCGCTGCAGCTCGGCGTCCACCTCAACGCCGACAACCTGCACGAGCTGGCCCGCATCGCCGCCCTGGTCGAGACCGGCCGCTTCCCCGCGCCCTCGGTCGGCGTCCGGGTGAACCCGCAGGTCGGCGCCGGGGCCATCGAGGCGACCAGCACCGCCACCGCCACCAGCAAGTTCGGCGTCGCGCTGGCCGACGAGGGCGACGCGCTGCTCGAGGCGCTGCGCCGCTGGCCCTGGGTGCGCGGCCTGCACGTCCACACTGGCTCGCAGGGCGGCTCGCTCGACCTGATGGTCCGCGGCGTGCAGGCCGCCGTCGCCTTCGCCGACGCCGTGGACGCGCTGCCGGGCCGCCCGCCGCTGGCGGTCCTCGACGTCGGCGGCGGCGTCTCGGTCGACTACGCCGCCGACGCCCCCGACGACGCCTTCGCCACCTGGGCCGCCGCCCTCCAGGCCGCGGTCCCCGGCCTGGGCCGCTTCCAGCTGGTCACCGAGGTCGGCCGCGCCCTGTCCGCCAAGGCCGGCTGGGTCGCCAGCCGCGTCGAGGCCACCAAGCGCGCCGGCGGCCGCCCCATCGCGGTCATCCACGCGGGCGCCGACCTCTTCGTCCGCACCGCCTACCAGCCCGACCGCTGGCCCCACCGCGTCACCGTCCACCACCCCGACGGGCGCCCCAAGGACTTGCCCAAATCGCTCGAACCCTGGGACGTCGCCGGCCCGCTGTGCTTCTCCGGCGACCTCGTCGCCCGCGCCCGCCCGCTGCCGCCCATCGCGCCGGGCGACCTGCTCGTCGTCCACGACGCCGGCGCCTACACCCTGGCCATGTGGTCGCGCTACAACAGCCGCCAGGCCCCGGCCGTCTGGGGCCACGAGGACGTCGCGCCCGACGCGCCCCCCCGGCTGACCCTGCTCAAGCCCGCCGAGACCGTCGAGGACGTCCTGCGATTCTGGGGATCCTGAGCCGCCGCCCAGGACCCCCGTCCGCCCGACTCACCGCCCTCACCGCCACGTCCGCTCCGACAGCTCGCGCACGGCCGCGCTCGCGGCCTCCTCGGCCACCGTCAGCAGCGCGTCCCGCAGGACCGCCGGCGGCATGTCGCTCAGCACCATCAGGTTGTAGGCGCGCTCGGCCGCCTGGCCCTCGGGCGTGTTCGGGTAGACCGGCCCGCCCCAGCTCGCGAACAGCGGCTCGCCGTGCCAGGTCCACTGCTCGTAGATCTTGCGGCCCTCGGGGACGAACCAGCCGTGCAGGCTCATCTGCACCGTGACGTCGGCCTGCCCGCGCGCGTCGACCGAGACCTGCATCGAATCGACCACCACCTCGAAGCGCGCGTCGTGCGGCTGCCCCGCCGGCGCGACGCGCCAGTCCAGGCCCAGCGCCATGTCCTCGGCGGCCACCGCACCCACCGCCGCCCGCAGCGAGCCCTCGCGCGAGAAGTCGGCCAGGCGCACGGCGAAGCGATCGACGATGAAGCGCTCGGTCACGTCCAGCGCCACGTCGCTGGCGTCCCACTCGGTCTCCGGGCCCAGGGCGGTCGCCGGCGGCGCCACCTCGAGGTCCACCGGCGCGTCGACCCGCGCCTCGACCCGCACCTGCTCGATGTTGTCCCGGTACTGGTGCATCTCGTCGATGCCGCAAGCCCCGGCGAGCCATCCCATCGCGACCATCAACAACGACTTCGTCATGCGCTTCATGTTGGCATCCCCAATCGTTCCGGCCCTGTCGCCGTGGCCCTGTGACCGAGGCCGCGCGCCACAAATTCACAGGCGCTGCCGTCGGCCGCGATGAAGGCCGCCGTCGCGCCCGACGGCCGACCGCGCCGGCATTCCCTCGCCCCCGGGTCTGGACTACCCTTGCCCCATGACCTCGCCCAGCCACCCCGATCCCGTGCCCCGGCGGCGCCTCAAGCGCACCGAGTACGACCGCCTGGCCGAGCTCGGCGCCTTCGAGGACGAGCGCGTCGAGCTGATCCACGGAGAGCTCCTCACCATGAGCCCCATCGGCGGCCGCCACGTCTGGACCGTGCGCAAGCTCACCACGCTGCTCGGCGCCGCCATGCTGGGCCGCGCGGACCTCGTCCCGCAGTGCTCCTTTGCCGCCTCCGACGACTCCGAACCCCAGCCGGATCTCGCGCTCGTGGCCCCCGACGAGGGCGGGTTCGGCGAGCTGGCCGCCTCGGCCCTCCTCCTCATCGAGGTCGCCGAGACCTCGCTCGCCTACGACCTCGGCCTCAAGGCGGCCCTGTACGCGGCCTCCGACGTCCGCGAGTACTGGGTGGTCGATCTGGCGACCCGGAGCGTCATCGTCCACCGCGACTCCGACGGCACCCGCTGGGAGCAGATCACCACCGTCCGCCCCGGCGGCACCGTCTCCCCCGTCGCCTTCCCCGACCTCGCGCTGCCGCTCGAGGCGTTCGTCCCGGCCGCCAGTGACGCACCCTGACCTCGACGCCCCGCCGCCGCCCGCCGTCGTCGTGCGCGAGATGCGCGCCGAAGACGCCGACGAAGTCGCCGCCCTGGCCGACGTCGTGGTCGGCCCTGGTTACTACCCGACCCCGACCGTGCTCGAGTACCTGGGCCGCTCGACCCGGGGCGAGACCGTCTGCGCCCACGTCGCGCGCGTGGTGACCGACCGGGGCGAGGGCGCGCTGGTGGGCTTCCGCTTCGCCCTGCCGCCCGGCGCCTGGTCGTCCGGCCGCGGCCGAGGCCTGACGCCCGCCCGCTGGCCCGCCCCGCTCGACCGCTGCGGCTACTTCCAGTCGAGCTACGTCGCCTTCGATCACATGGGGCAGGGCCTCGGCCGCCGCATGGCCCAGCGGGCGCTCACCGCGCTGCGGAGCCTCGGGGCCGAGGCGGTCGTCACCCACTCGTGGAAGGAGTCGCCGCACGGCTCGTCCTTCCGCTACCTGTCGCGGCTGGGGTTCCGGCCGGTCGCCGAGCACGCCGACTACTGGGCCGAGGTCGACTACGTGTGCTGGCTGGACGGGCAGCCTTGCCGCTGCACGGCCATCGAGATGGTGTTGGATCTGACCGACGAGGGCGCATGAGCGTCGCCTACTGGCAGGACCGTTCGGGGCAGGCGGGCGAGGTCGAGGTCGACGTGCTGGTCGTCGGCGCGGGGATCACCGGCTGCTCCATCGCCTATTGGCTGCGCGGGCAGGGGCTGCGCGTGGCCATCGTGGACCGGGGGGACGTGTGCGCCGGCGCCAGCGGCCGCAACGCCGGCTTCGTCACCTGCGGCTCGGTCGAGCACTTCACGCGGCAGGTCGCCCGGCACGGCCGCGCGCTGGCCCGCGAGCTGTGGCGCCACTCGCAGGACAACCTGGCGCTCATCCGGTCCGAGGTGGTCGAGCGCGGCCACGCCTGCCACTTCGTCCAGCGCGGCACCTACTCGCTGGCCGGCTCGGACCACGAGCTGGACGAGCTGCGCCGCTCGGCGGCCCTCATGGCCGAGGAGGGCATCCCGGTCGAGGTGGTCGACCCCGCGCACATCGCCACCCACCTGAACGCCCGCGGCTTCGCCGGCGGCGTCCTGTACCTCGAGGACGGCGAGGTGCACCCGGTCGCCCTGGTCCGCGCCATCCTGTCGATGGCCGACGCGGCCCTGTACCCGCACCACGAGGTCTTCGCCCTGGAGGTGCGCGCCGACGACGAGGTCCTGGTCCGCACCCAGCAGCGCACCTTCCGCGCGGGCAGCGTCGTCCTGGCCACCAACGGCTACTCGCACCTCATCGACCGCTGGTTCGCCGACAAGATCTACCCCACCCGCGGCCAGATCCTGGTCACCGAGCCCGTCCCGCCGCTGCTCGCCGCCCCCTGCTACGCCAACTTCGTCCTCGACTACTTCCGGCAGCTCCCCGACGGCCGCGTCCTCATCGGCGGCTTCCGCCAGCTCGAGAAGGAGCGCGAGGTCGGCACGGCCGACGAGCCCAACGAGCGCATCCACGCCGCCCTCGAGGCCTTCCTCGAGCGCCACTTCGCCCCCCTGGTCGGCAAGCGCGTCGACTACCGCTGGGCCGGCATCATGGGGTTCTCCGCCGACGGCCTGCCCCTCATCGGCGCGCTGCCCGGCCGGCCCAACGTCTACTTCTGCGGCGGCTTCACCGGCCACGGCATCGGCCTCGCCTTCAAGGCCGCCCAGCTGACCGCCCGCCTGATGCTGCACGGCGAGTCGCCCGGCCCCTACGGCGCCCGCCGCTTCGTCGCCGGCTGACCCGGCCCCCGCGCTACTTGCTCAGCAGCGGCTCGAGGTGGGTCATCAGATCGCCATGGCCCGAGTTGGTGCTCCACAGGTAGCGCATGTCGACGCCGCGCAGCAGGGCCTCCCAGGGCAGCCCGATGGTCCCGCCCTGCGCGCCCTGTGCATATGGGTCGATCTTCGCGAAGGTCTCTTGCCAGCCGCCGGTCAGCTCGCCGTGGTCGATCCACACGATGGCCGGGTCGACCCCGTGGGCGTCGGCGTAGGCCTTGCAGTACTGCTGCGTCGGCTTGGCGCCGGCCTGATCCTCGCCCAGCACGATCATCACCTCGAGCCCGTGGGCCTTGTGGCCCTCGTAGTAGGCGCCGATCTGCGGGACCTTCTCGCTGCACACCTGGCACCAGCCCGCCACCGCCGCGATCCACACGGCCTGCTTGCTGCCGCACAGCGCGTGCAGGCTGCGCGTGTCGCCCAGGCAGTTGGTCAGCGTGAAGTCGCCGATGCGGTCGCCCACCCGGTCCCCGTCGCCGGCGGGCTCGCACGCGTCGGTCAGGACCTGCTCATCGGCGGTCAGCTCGAAGGCCAACTCGGGCACGCACCAGCTGTCGCCGCCCGCCAGCGGCACCGACGCGAAGGTCTTGGGGTCGATGTAGACCTCGCGCAGCCGGGCGCCCTCGACGCGCCCCTTCAGCGCCTGCCCGTCGCCGCCCCCCGCGGCGGGCAGGGCGTCGATGTGGACCGTGCCGGCGTCGGCCAGGAAGGTGCGCGCGCAGCCCAGCGGGCTACAGCCCTTGTAGGCCAGCAGGCACAGGCCGCAGTCGGCGTAGTTGCTGCCCGTCAGATCGTAGGCGCCGGGGCCGGTCGGCCCGTCGTGGCCGTCGCCCAGCAAGGCCTCGAGGACCAGCCGGTCCTTCGAGGGCAGCGCCTGGGCCTCGTAGCGCAGCACGGGCGAGACCGCGCCGCTCTTCAGGGTGGCGGTGCCGCTGGCCGCCGCGAAGCCGGTGAAGTCGCACGAGGCGGCCGCCTCGCAGGCGCCGGCCACACACACGGCGCCGCCCTCGCAGCTGCCGCAGGGGTTGCCGCAGGGGTCGGTGCCGCAGACCGCCGCGCCGCAGGTGCACCCGTCGGCGCCCTGGCCCTCGTCGTGGGCGGCGGTGTCGGGCGCGCCTGCTCCGCCCCCCGAGGCCCCGCCGCAGCCGGTAGCCCCGGCCAGGCTCAGCGCCACGAGTGAAGCGAGGGCGAGGACGACGGCGAGCGGGTGCGAGCGCATGGGACGTCTCCTGGGCGGGCGGGCGAGCATAGGCCGTGCCCCCGGCCGGCTCAAGTCGACGCCCGGCGCCTTTACAGCGGTCACCCCTGGGGGCATCCATGGCTTGGGCCCGCTCCTCGCCCCACCCCCGGAGGTCCCGTGACCCGCGCCCCCGCACCCTTGTCCATCGACGACCTGCTCGGCCTGGTCGACGCGGTCGCCCGCCACCTGGGCGATCTGGGCGGCGAGCGCGGCCCCGACCTGGCGGGCCTCCCCGGCGCCTTCGTCGGCCGCTTCGCCGACGGCTGCGAGCTGCAGGTGACCTTCGGCGGCGCCAGCGCCGAGCCCGAGGTGGCGCGCCACGCCGCCGGCGAGTCCCTCGAAGGGCTGGACGCCGTGCTCGAGGTGCCCCTGGCGGCCAGCGGCGGCCCCGAGGGCGTCCTGCGCCTGGGCCGTCAGCGCCCCTTCGCCCCCGAGGAGGTCCGCCTCGCCCAGACCCTGGGCCGCCGCATCGCCGGCTCGCTCGCCATCCGCCAGCTGGCGATCGACCGCGCCCGCCTGGCCGACGCCCTCGAGGCCGAGCGCGCCCGCCTCGAGGCCGTCATCCGCCAGATGCCGGGCGGCGTGGTCCTGGTCGGCGCGTCGGGCGAGATCCTGCTCAGCAACGACCGCATCGGTCAGGCGCTGGGGGTCCCCATCCCCGACCGCCCGCACCTGGCCGACTACGAGGGGCTGCCGCTCGTCCGCCCCGACGGCGCGCCGTTGCCCTTCGACGCCTGGCCGCTGACCCGCGCCCTGCGCGAGGGCGTCGAGGTGCACGACCAGCTGGGCATCCGCCGCCCCGACGGCACGGTGGGCACCCTCCGCGTCGACGCCGCGCCCGTGCGCGACCGGCTGGGCGAGGTCATCGCCGCCGTCGCCGTCATGAGCGACGTCAGCGAGACGGCGCGCCTCATCGAGGAGGTGCGCGAGGCCGTGCACACGCGCGAGAAGACGCTGTCCATCGTCTCGCACGACCTCAAGAACCCGCTGCAGGTCGTGGTCTGGAACGCGCGGCAGCTGCGCCGGCACGCCGACAAGGGCGACTCGGTCCCCTCCGACACCGTCCGGCGCATCGCCGAGTGGTTCGAGGGCGCGAGCCGCAAGATGACCACCATCGTCGACGATCTGCTGGACGCGTCGCGGCTGCAGGCGGGCAAGCGGCTGCAGCTCGAGCTGAACCTGGTCGATCTGGTGCCGCTGGTGCGCCGGGTGGCCGACGAGCTGCAGCAGGACACCAGCCGCCACACGCTGACGCTGACCAGCGGGCCGGGCGAGGTGGTGGGCCGCTGGGACGAGCAGCGGCTCGAGCGCGTGCTGGGCAACGTCATCGGCAACGCCATCAAGTACAGCCCGCAGGGTGGGGCGGTGCGCCTGACGGTCGAGCAGACCCCGGCGACCGCGGCCGACGGGCCCGATCACCCCGGCTGGGCGGTGGTGCGGGTGCAGGACGAGGGCATCGGCATCCCGCCGGCCGAGCAGGGCGTCGTCTTCGAGTGGTTCCGCCGGGCGAGCAACGTGCCGGCCCACCTCGACGGCACGGGCCTCGGGCTGCCCAGCGCGCGCCTCATCTGCGAGCAGCACGGCGGGCGGCTCGAGCTCGACAGCCGCCCGGACGAGGGCGCGACCTTCACCCTCGCCCTGCCGCTGGTAGACCTGATTGGTGATCGGGCTCGGCTACCGGGCGGCTCGTAGCGTGGATGCTGGCGGTCCGGGCTTGTTCATGAATCAGGGCTCGGCTGCACGAATTCGCTATCAGGGCCGGATTCCGTGGCCGTCGCCGAGGCCGTAGGCCGTGGCCGTGGCCGTGGCCGTGGCCGTACACCGTGGCCGTGGCCGTCGCCGAGGCCGAGGCCGTGGCCGTACACCGCGGCCGTGGCCGTCGCCGAGGCCGAGGCCGTGGCCGTACACCGCGGCCGTGGCCGTCGCCGAGGCCGAGGCCGTGGCCGTGGCCGTCATTGGGACGCTGCGTCTGGGCTGCACGAGCTCGCTCGTGCTTCGGGCGCCGAGGTGGGCTGGGCACAGGCCTCGTCGCTGAGGGAGCCATCCATCGCGTCAGAGGATGCGGGAGGGTCGCAGCGGTCCCCGGCGACGTAAAGGGCAAGCCGGCGCTCTCGCGCCGGTCGCCTTCGGCGACCCTTGACGCCGCCGGGGACCACTGCGGGGTGGGGCCGCATCCACTGACACGAAAGGATGGCCCCCATGCAGAACCAAGGTGTGGTTCGGAACGGCAGCTCCCTCCAAGCTGAATCGCTGGCGATCGAGGCGGCGGCGGCGGTCGTGACATCGACGCGCGGCGTGAGTCCGCAATTGCGGTGCGTCGCCGAGCAGGCGGTGCGGGCGGTCGCGAGCACTCCGTTGAACCTGGCTGAGGGCGCTGGCCGCGCGGGGCGTGACCGGGTTCAGCACTACAGGATCGCCTATGGCTCGTGCCGCGAGGCGTCGGCCGCGATGCGTCTTCTCGTCGCGACCGGCGCGGTGCCGAAGGCGCGCGGGGACGAAGCGCTGGCGCTGCTGGATCGCGTGCAGGCGATGACGTGGCGGCTGATGAACCCCAAGCGGTGAGAGCGTCGGGGCCTCGTCGCTCCTGGCGAGGCCCCGAGGTGCCTGGTAGCCAAGGCGGTGCTCGGACTGTGTGCCGTCGACCTCCGAGACTCAGAGCGCCGCACGACACCTGCCTGAGCCGGGAACCGGGCCGCCAAGCACCCTCGGGCACGACAGAACGCGCCGACTCCCCTGAAGCCAGACCACCGGGCCAGCCGCGGCTACGGCGGACGGGATCGGTGCGCCGACACAGCCACGGAGCCGGGCCACGGAATCGGTAGGCGGACTCGGGAACGGTCTATCGCCATCCCTGACCGATCAGGTCCGCTGCCGCTGGTGGGGCTGTAGCGCCGGACCTTCACCTCTGGTAGTGGGCAGGCATGCGCACCCTGCTCGCCGCCGCCGCCCTGAGCCTGACCGTCGCCGCCTGCGGGGACGAGCCCGCCGCCCGCCCCGACGCAGGGCCCGATCTCGTGGACGACGCGGGGCCCGACGCGGGACCCGACGCCGCGCCCGATCCGCTCTGGGACAACTTCGGCGTCGCCGAGACCGAGGGCGACCCGGGCTGCGAGAACCTGGACGCGACCCACTGCCTGTTCCCCTTCCCGTCGGACCGCTTCCGCGTGGTGGACGGCGACGGCGCCCGGCTCGAGTTCGGCTCGGCCCTGCCGCGCAACACCCAGGGCGAGCCGATGAAGCCCGACCACTTCCGGCGCTTCGACGGCTTCTCGCCCATCACCCCGGTGATGTTCGCCCTGCCCGGCGTCACCCGCGCCAGCCTGGCCGACGCGCCGACCGTGCTGGACCCGTCACCCTCGCTCGAGCCCGACAGCCCGACCCTCATCCTGGACGCCGAGACCGGCGCGCCCATGGCCCACTGGGCCGAGATCGACCACTTCTCCGAGGGCTTCGGCGTGCCCGTGGTGGTGCTGCGCCCCGCCGCCCCGCTCGCCTTCGGCCGCCGCTACGTCGTCGCCGTCCGCGATCTACCCGGCCCGAACGGCGCCGCCCTGCCGGCCCACCCCGGCTTCGTGGCCCTGCGCGACCAGACGGCCAGCACCGTCCAGGGCGTCCACGCGCGCCGCGCCCACTTCGAGGACGCCGTCTTCCCGGCGCTGGCCCAGGCGGGCGTCGACCGCGCCGCGCTGCAGCTGGCCTTCGACTTCACGACCTCGACCGAGGCCAGCTCCACCGCGCTGGTGCTGGCGATGCGCGACGCCCTGATGGCGGCCATCGGCAAGGACGGCCCCGCGTGGGCCGTGACCCAGGTCGACCAGCTCGACGGCGACCCGCACATCGCCCGCGTCGTCAGCGGCGTCGCCCAGGTGCCCAGCTTCCTCACGCCCCCCGACGCCGAGGGCGTCCGCCGGATCCGCCGCGGGCCGGACGGCGCGCCCCTCATCGAGGGCACCGAGGCGGTCGCCTTCGAGCTGCAGATCCCCCACGCCGCCTTCGCCGCGCCCGGCACCGCCGCGGTCCTGCAGTACGGCCACGGCCTGTTCTACTCCAAGGCCGAGGCGCGCAAAGACTGGCTGCGCGCCATGGCCCAGCGCGACAACTTCGTCATCGTCGGCATCGACATGCAGGGCATGAGCGAGCCCGACATCCCGACCTGGGGCGCGGTGCTGGCGGGCGACCTGGGGCGCTTCCCGCAGCTGTCCGAGGCGGTGACCCAGGGCTTCATGAACCACCTGGCGGTGATGCGCCTGATGAAGGGCGATCTCCACGGCGCTCCCGACAAAGGCCTGATGGCGCAGGACGGCGGCCCGCTGTGGGACCCGACGCAGCTCTGGTACTACGGCAACTCGCAGGGCGGCACCTTCGGCGGGCTGATGGCCACGCTCACCCTGGACGTCCCGCGCTCCGTGCTGGGCGTGCCCGGCGGCGCCTTCTCGCTGCTGCTCAACCGCTCGACGGGCTTTTCGCAGTTCGCCGTCCTGCTGCAGCTGGCCTACGACGGCCTCGAGTTCGTCGCCGTCTTCGGCCCCATGCAGACCGGCATGGACCTCATCGAGCCGCTCAACTACGTGCGTCGCTTCGCCGCCGAGCCCTTCCCCGGCACGCCCGCCAGCACGGTCCTGCTGCAGGTCGCCAAAGAGGACTCCGTGGTCGACAACCAGGTCTCCTTCCTGCTCGGCCGCGCCGTCGGCGCGCGCCTGCTGACCCCCGCCGTCCGCTCGGTCTGGGGCCTGCCCGAGGTCGCCGCCCCCGCCACCGGCCCGGTCCTGACCGAGTTCGACTTCGGCTGGCCCGACAACCCCGACCCGACCGCCCCCGCCCCGGCCGAGCACGACACCCACGAGGACCTCCGCCGCCTCCGCGCCGCGCAAGACCAGCTGGTCCACTTCCTCCGCACCGGCGAGGCCGTCCACCTCTGCGACGGCGTCTGCGACCCGGAGTGAGCCGGCGCCGCGGGCGTCAGCGGGGCCGGTAGCGCGCGCCCTCGGGGCCGAGGTCCCAGCAGCTCAGGTCGTAGACCTCGCGCTGGTCGACGCTGCCGTCCGCGCCCTGGTCGTGGGCCAGCTCGGTCAGCAGCCCCGCGGCGTTGCGGCGATAGACCAGCCGCAGCGGCGGCACGGGGATCCCGGCGCCGAAGGTGTTGGTCATCTCGGCGAGGCGGCCGTTCGCGTCCCAGACGTAGCGGCGCGTCCGGAAGACCTCCTCGCGGCCCTCGCGCCGTCGCACCAGCTCGGTCCCGACCGCCCGCCCGCCCTCGCAGCGCGCCCGGCTGAAGCCGCGCTCGCCCCCGCGCGACCGCATCGTCATCTCGGGGACGCGGCAGGCCCCAGGCGCGGGCCACCGGTACTCGCTGACCTGGCCCTGCTCGGGGTCGCCGGGCCACCGCTCCTCGACCCGCACCACGGCCCCGCGCGCGTCGTACTCCTGCACCACCACCACGTCCGGCTCGGCCCGCTCGGGGTCGTGCAGCCACCGCCGCGTCGTCGCCCGCCGCCCGTCCGCCGACCACTCGGTCTCCTCGCGCCGGACCCGCTCGCCGCCCCGCCAGCTCTCGCTCCCCAGCGGCCGCCCCTGCGCGTCGTAGCGGTGCGTCGTCCGCTCGACCTCGCCCCCGCCGGCGTCCAGCCGCCGGGTCCCGCACGGCCCCGCCACCTCGCAGGTCGTGTATTCACACACCAGCCCCGCCGCGCAGTCCCCGTCGTGCGTGCACACCCCGCCCGGCGGGCTCGCCCCCTCGGCCGCCGCCGCCCCGGACGCTTCGCCCCCAGCTTTCGGCCCGCACGCGACCAGCGCCAGCGCCAGCGCCACCCAGCGCCAGCCCGCCAACCGCCATCGCTTCTTCGGCCCGCCGATCGTCGCGTCCATCGCCGTCCCTCCCCTCTCAGCCCCTCTGGCACGACCCGGGGCACCGGGCAAGCCCTGCAGAGGCCCTCGGCGATGGCTCAGGTCATTGGCCAGACCCTATGGAGGCCCGTTGGGGACGACCCGGGCGACAAGGCGCCGCGACCTCGTACGATGGCCGTCCGATCCCGGCCGCCGCGCCCCGCGCCGTGCTGGGCCTCTGGGCCCCCTGAGCCCTGCCCGGCGAGCCGTCGCAGCGGACCGGCGGCCGAGATGTTGATTGAAATCACGGGCGTCTGCGCCGATAAAGGCGCCGCCCGGACTCCGCCCCGGACCGGGCGAACGCTTCGAGAGGACGTCTCCGATGGTTCGCACCGCCCCGCTCCGTCGCGCCGCCGCCGCGCTGGCCGCCGCCGGCCTGACCGCCACCGCTGCGCCGGCGCCCGCCCAGACCGGCTTCGACCTCGAGTCGTTCCGGCCCATGCCCAACCGCCAGGACGACGCGCTGGGCCTGGCCTCGACCCGCGCGCTGGCCCCGCTGCAGCTTTCGGTCGGCGCCTTCGTCGGCTACGCGCGCAACCTGCTGGTCGAGCTGGACGCCTCGGGCACCCGCCAGCGCAGCGTCGTCTCCGACCACCTGCCGACGCACGTGCTGGCGGCGCTGGGCATCGCCGACTGGTTCGAGCTGGGCGTCGACGTGCCGATCGTCGTCTACCGCGACGGCGAGGCCCTGGACGGGCTGTCGACGGCGGCCCCCGAGCACGGCGCCGGCCTGGGCGACGTGCGGGTCATCCCCAAGCTGCGCGTCCTGGACCCGGCCGAGGGCTTCGGCCTGGCGGTGGTGGTCGACACGCGCCTGCCGACCGGCGACCGCGCGCGCCTGATGGGCGGCGGCTTCGGGGTCGAGCCCAAGCTGGCGGCCGAGCTGCCGGTGGGGTCGGCGCGGCTCCTGGCCAACGCCGGCTATCGGCTGCGCGACCGGGTGGTCTTCGGCGATCTGGTGGTCGGCGACGCCCTGACCTTCGGGATCGCGGGCGACCTGCCGGTGGCCGGGGTGCACGTCATCCCCGAGGTGGCCGGCGAGGTGCCGCTCGCGGCGGCGGACGACGGGCTGCAGGCCTCGGCCGGGCTCGAGGGGCGCCTCGGCGTGCGCGCTGCGCTCGGAGACGGGCTGTCGCTGGACGTGGGCGGCGGCGTGGGCCTTCTGAGCGCGGCCGGGACGCCGGACTTCCGCACCTTCCTGGGCCTGCAGTGGACCAGCGCGGCCGCCGAGGTCGCCGAGCCCGAGCCCGAGCCCGAGCCGCCGCCGCACCCGGTCGACGGCGACGGCGACGGCATCCCGGACGAGGCCGACCGCTGCCCGACCGAGCCCGAAGACATGGACGGCTTCGAGGACGAGGACGGCTGCCCCGACCTCGACGACGACCAGGACGGCATCCCGGACGCGCAGGACCGCTGCCCGCGCGAGCCCGAGGACATGGACGGCTTCGAGGACGAGGACGGCTGCCCCGACCTCGACAACGACCAGGACGGCATCCTGGACCACCTGGACAAGTGCCCGAACGAGGCCGAGACCCTCAACGGCGAGGACGACGACGACGGCTGCCCCGACGTCACGACCGAGCAGGCCTTCGAGGTCACCTGCGTGGGCGTGGATCTCGAGACCATCCACTTCGGCTACGCCGACGCCAAGCTGACGCCGGGCTCGCTGCCGGTGCTCGATCGCATGGCCAGGATCCTGACGTCGGCGACCTACATCACCAAGGTCCGCATCGAGGGCCACACCGACGCCCGCGGCAGCAAGGAGTTCAACCTGGAGCTGTCGCGCCGCCGCTCCGAGGCCGTCCGCGACTACCTGGTCCAAGAGGGCGTCGCCCCCGAGCGCCTCGAGGCCGCAGCCATGGGCGAGCAGGCCGCGATCGCCGACAACACCACCGCCGAGGGCCGGCGCAAGAACCGCCGCGTCGCCTTCATCATCACCGCGCAGGACCGCTGCAAGTAGGCCAGGCCGCGTTTCGTCGAGCCGCGAACAAGGACTCCGAATGACTTCGCTCCCGAGATTGCTCCGCGCCCTGCTGGTCACGACGCTGATCGTCGCCGCCCCCGGCGCGCTCGCGCTGACGCGCACCGTCACCAACCTGAGCGACAGCGGCGCCGGCTCGCTGCGCGACGCGCTCGTGTGGACCTTCGACGAGCTCGGGCAGCCGCTGGTCATCGAGTTCGCCCCGGGCCTCGAAGGCACGCTGCAGCTGACCAGCGCCGGGCTGGTCGTCCCGTGGCAGTGGGAGAGCGTGACCATCACCGGCCCGGGCGCGGACAAGCTGACCATCGCCGGGCCGACCGACGGCGACTTCATCCTGGTCGACGCCGGCGGCCAGAGCACCTGGTTCCGCTACCTCACCATGAGCGGCCTCACCCTGACCGGCGGCCGCGGCACCTTCGGCGGGTGCCTGTACTCCCCGCGCATGACCACGCTCGAGCGCATGCGCTTCACCGGGTGCCACGACCTCGGCGACTTCGGCAACGCCGGCGGCGGGGCCATCCGCGCGACCGGGCAGTCCCTGACCATCCGCGACGCGCTCTTCGACGGCAACTCGGCCCTGTGGAACGGCGGGGCCATCTTCGCCGAGGGCGGCGCGACGACCATCGTCAACAGCACCTTCTACGCCAACAGCGCCGGCAAGACCGGCGGCGCCATCGATCTGGCCCACAACACCGCCGGCTCGGCCGTGCTCGACTTCGTCACCATCACCGCCAACAGCGCCAACGCGGCCGGTGGCGTCCACGCCTACAACCCCGGCAACCCGGTCGCCATCACCAACTCGATCATCGCCGGCAACCCCTCGACCACCCCCGGCGACGTCTGGAACTCGGCGGGCGCCTCCATGACCGTCGCCTACTCCCACATCGGCGACGCCTCGCGCCTGTTCTCGGCCACGGTGCTCGAGGGCAACGCCCTGAACTACCCCGCCTTCCTGGGCGAGCTGGGCGACCACGGCGGCCCGACCATGACCGTCCCGCTGACGGTCTGCAGCCCCGCCTACGACGCGGCCGCCCCGACCAGCCTGCTGCCCGCCGACCAGCGCGGCGTCGCCCGCCCCGTCGGCCCCGGCCGCGACATGGGCGCCTTCGAGGCCCCGCCGCCGCCGCCCAACGGCGCGCCCGTGCTGACCGTCCCGGCCGAGGTCGCGGGCGCCGAGGACACGCCGCTGGCCGTCTCCGGCGTGTCGGTCGCCGACGCCGACATCTGCCTGGGCGACTACGTCGTCACGCTGATGCTCGACACCGACCAGGTCGCCCTGTCGGTCGACCCGACCGGCCTCACCTCGGTCGCCTCGGCCGGCCCCGACGCCCTCGAGCTGGTCGGCCCCCACGCCGCGATGAACGCCGCGCTGTCCTCGCTGGTGCTGACCCCCGCCGCCGACTTCAACGGGGACGTGCTGGTCGAGGTCCACGTCAGCGACCAGGGGAACACCGGCGCGGGCGGCGCCCTGGACGACTTCGACGCCTTCACGGTGACCTTCGCGCCGGTCAACGACGCGCCGTCCTTCACCAAGGGCGCCGACGTCACGGTCGCCGAGGACTCGGGGACCTTCGCCCAGGCGGGCTGGGCGACCGCGCTCTCGGTCGGGCCGCCCGACGAGAGCGACCAGACGCTGCAGTTCGACGTCCTGTCGGTGACCAACAACGAGCTGTTCCTGGTGTCGCCCGCCGTCTCGCCCGACGGGACGCTGACCTTCACCCCGCGCGACGACGCCAACGGCGTGGCCGAGGTCACCCTCCGCGCCGCCGACAGCGGCGACGCCTTCTCGGCCCCGCAGACGTTCACCGTCACCGTCACGCCGGTCAACGACGCGCCCAGCTTCGGCGGCGCGCAGGACGTGACCGTGGCCGAGGACGCGGGCGCGGTGAGCCTGAGCGGCTTCGTGGACGCCATCAGCCCCGGCCCCGCCGACGAAGCCGGCCAGGCGGTCAGCTTCCAGGTCACGCCGACCGGCTCGACCAGCGTCCTGTCGGTCCTGCCCAGCGTCGCGGCCGACGGCACCTTGACCTTCACGACGGCCGCAAACGCCTACGGCAGCGCCGAGTTCGTGCTGACGGCCCAGGACGACGGCGGCAGCGCGGGCGGCGGGGTGGACACGTCGGCGCCGGTGACCTTCACCATCACCGTGACCCCGGACAACGACCCGCCGACCTTCACCCTGCCGGCGACCACGGTGTGGGCCGACGAGGACGGCGGGCCCATCGAGTACGTCCACTGGATCGACGACGCGAGCCCGGGGCCCTTGGAGGGCGGCCAGACGGTGGCCTTCGAGGTGGTCGGCAACACGGCCCCCGCGCTGCTGTCGGCCGGCCCGGCGCTGAGCCCCGTGGGCACGCTGACCTTCACGCCGGCGGCCGACGCCAACGGGTCGGCCGAGATCACGGTGCGCCTGGTCGACAGCGAGGGGGGCGTCTCGGAGCCCCAGACCTTCACCCTGGTGGTGCGCCCGGTGAACGACGCGCCGTCCTTCGTGAGCGGCGGTGACGTGACGGTCGCCGAGGATTCGGGCGCCTACGCGGCCGCGTGGGCGAGCGGAGTCAGCGCGGGGCCGCCCGACGAGGCGGGGCAGGGCCTGACGTTCGAGGTGACCGGCAACACGGCGCCGGGGCTGTTCGCGGCGGGGCCGAGCGTCGGCAGCGACGGCACGCTGAGCTTCACGCCGGCGGCGGACGCGAACGGGGCGGCGACGGTGACGGTGCGGCTGGTCGACGATGGCGGCACCGAGCTGGGGGGCGTGGACGTTTCGGCCGAGGTGGCGTTCCAGGTGACGGTGGCGGCGCTCAACGACGCGCCGAGCTTCACGGCGGGCGGCGACGTGACGGTGGCCGAGGACAGCGGCGCCTACGCGGCCGTGTGGGCGACGGGCGTGTCGGCGGGGCCGGCGGACGAGGTGGGGCAGGCGGTGACCTTCGAGGTGCTCGAGGTGTCGGCCCCGGCGCTGTTCGCGGCGGGACCGGCGCTGGCCGCCGACGGGACGCTGAGCTTCGAGCCGGCGCCGGACGCCCATGGGCAGGCGACGGTGACCGTGCGGCTGGTCGACGACGGCGGGACGGCCGGCGGCGGGGTGGACGCCTCGGCCGAGGTCGCCTTCACCGTCACGGTGACGCCGGTCAACGACGCGCCGGTGGCCCAGGACGCGGCCTTCACGACGCCCGAGGACACGCCGCTGACCCTGGACGCGCCGGCCAGCGACGTCGACGGCGACGCGCTGACCTGGTCGGTGGTGACCCCGCCGGCCTCCGGCACGCTCGAGGCCGACCCGACGACCCCGGGGCGCTTCGTGTACACGCCGGCGCTGAACTTCGTGGGCTCGGACGCCTTCACCTTCACCGTGAACGACGGGACCGTGGACGCGGCGCCGGCGACCGTCACGCTGACGGTGACCGACGTCGCCGACGACGACGACGACCTCGACGGCGTGAACGACGACGTGGACAACTGCCCCGGCGTGGCCAACCCGGACCAGCTGGACACGGACGGCGACGGCGCGGGCGACGCCTGCGACGCGGACCTCGACGGCGACGGGGTCGACAACGGCGAGGACAACTGCGTGGCGCTGGCGAACCCGGACCAGCTGGACACGGACGGTGACGGCGTGGGCGACGCCTGCGACGCGGACCTCGACGGCGACGGGGTCGACAACGAGGTCGACAACTGCGTGGCGCTGGCGAACCCGGACCAGCTGGACACGGACGGTGACGGCGAGGGCGACGCCTGCGACGCGGACCTCGACGGCGACGGGGTCGACAACGAGGGCGACAACTGCGTGGCGCTGGCGAACCCGGACCAGCTGGACACGGACGGTGACGGCGCGGGCGACGCCTGCGACGCCGACGATGACGGCGACGGCGTCGAGGACGAGGGGGACAACTGCCCGCTGGCCCCCAACGCGCTGCAGACCGACACCGACGAGGACGGGCTGGGCGACGCGTGCGACGACGACATCGACGGCGACGAGGTGCTCAACGACGAGGACAACTGCCCGCTGGTCGCCAACCCGGACCAGGCGGACCTCGACGGCGACGGCGAGGGCGACCCGTGCGACGGCGACCAGGACGGCGACGGGGTCGTCGACGCCGAGGACAACTGTCCCCTCGTGGCCAACGCCGACCAGGCCGACCTGGACGAGGACGCGTTGGGTGACGCCTGCGACGTCGACGCGGACGGCGACGGCGTGGCCGAGGACGGCGACGGCAGCGGCACGCCGGGGGACGGCTCCTGCGGGGACGGCGAGACGGCGCAGTGCGACGACAACTGCCCTGGCGTGGCCAACCCGGACCAGCTGGACGGCGACGGCGACGGGGCCGGCGACGCTTGCGACGACGACGTGGACGGTGACGGCGTCCCGAACGCCCAGGACAACTGCCCCGCGGACGCCAACCCCGACCAGGCCGACTGGGACGAGGACGGGCTGGGTGACGCCTGCGACGCCGACCAGCCCGACGCGGACCAGGACGGCGTGCTGGACGAGGCGGACAACTGCGTCGAGGTGGCCAACCCCGACCAGGCGGACCTGGACGGCGATGGGGCGGGCGACGCCTGCGACCCCGACCGGGACGGCGACGGCGTCGACGACGACGCGGACAACTGCCCGCTCGACCCCAACCCCGACCAGTACGATCTCGACGAGGACGGCCTGGGCGACGCCTGCGACCCCATCGACGACCGCCCCGTCCCGGGCCACTTCTCGGGGGGCGGCCTCGAGTCCTGCCAGGGCGGCCCGGCCAGCGGCCTGGTCAGCCTGCTGCTGGCTCTGGCGGCGCTGCTGTGGCGCCGCCGGCGGGTCGCGGGCTGAGACGGCGACAGGGCCGACGCTGGAGCGCCGCCTTCGAGAGGGTGTCGTAGCGATGCCGGCGGAGGCGCCCTGGAGTGCTCCGGCTTGCCGGAGCCCCGGCCCCGGCGGCTTGCCGCCGGGATCTTGCCGCCAAACCCGGCGCAGCAAGTATCGATGCCGGCGGAGGCGCCCTGGAGTGCTCCGGCTTGCCGGAGCCCCGGCCCCGGCGGCTTGCCGCCGGGATCTGGCCGCCGAACCCGGCGCAGCAAGCTGCGCCGGATGGGGGCTCCACCAAGGTGGAGCACTCCGGTTGGCCTGTAGCGACACCTTCTTCCAGCCGGCCGGGGCTTCGTTCACTCGAAGGACCGAGGCTGGGAGCGCCGGGCCGGCTCCCACAGGCCGTCGTATCGATGCCGGCGGAGGCGCCCTGGAGTGCTCCGGCTTGCCGGAGCCCCGGCCCCGGCGGCTTGCCGCCGGGATCTGGCCGCCGAACCCGGCGCAGCAAGCTGCGCCGGATGGGGGCTCCACCAAGGTGGAGCACTCCGGTAGGTCCAGCAAGCTGGAGCGCCCCTGGAGTGCTCCAGCTTGCTGGAGCCCCGGC
>JAWLBL010000009.1:0-43533 GCA_041687695.1 Myxococcota bacterium
TCCCGGCCCGACGCGGGTGCACGTCGCCGTCCCGGGACGACGCGGGTGCGAGTCGCCGTCCCGGGACGACGCGGGCTGGCTCGCCGTCCCGGGACGACGTGGGCTGGCTCGCCGTCCCGGGACGACGCGGGTGCGGGTCGCCGTCCCAGGACGCCGCCGGTCCAGGTCGCCGTCCCGGGACGACGGGTCAGCGGGCCCGAGGGATCCGATCGAGCGCGGATCGGGTGCGTCCACCTTCAGCCCGGGCGGCTCGCTTTCGCTGCATGAAGTCGGCGCCCAGCTCTTGTCGGGCGATGAGCTGGTTGTGGGCCTGGCAGAGCAGGCTGATGTTGTCGGCCGAGTGAGCGCCGCCTTTGGCGAAGGGGGCGTGGTGGTGGAACTCCAAGCGCCGCTGCTCGCGACAGCGGCCTGACGGGCCATGATAGGTGCAGCGCAAGCCGTCCCGCTCGACCACGGCCCGCTTGACGTCGGCCGGGATGGCTCGGCTGCGCTCCTTGGGCCCGGCCTGCTCACTCGTCTCGGCTGACTCTTGCGCTTCGGTCGGTTGCCCCCGCTCGGTCGTTCCTTCCGTGGGTCCGACGTTGCTCGACGCCTCGGCGCGCTCGGCCGGAGCGGGGACGGCGGCCACCTTGCGGGACTTGGCCTTGCGACCCACGCCGAACCGCTGCTTCTTCTTGGCGGCCAGGAAGGCGTCCAACGCCATCTCGAACAGGCGCTCGTAGTCCCCGGCGCCGACCTGATGGCCGGCCAGGGCCATCGCCTCCTCGAGCTTGGCCGCCACCCGGGCGTCGACGGTCAGCTGGACCTTGAAGCGCGCCTCGGACAACGGCTCGACCCGATGCTTGGGTTTGGGCGCCGCCAGCTGGAGGCCGTCGTCCCGGGACGACTCGCTCGCCGCCGTCTTCGCTGCGACCGGCGCCGCCGCCGAGCGCCGGGCCGGCAGCCGAACGACCCGTCCCGGCACGTCCGCCCGAGGCGTCCACCGGGCCATCAGAAGCTGAAGCTCCTGTCGCGTCTTCCCGGCCGCCTCCCGCAACCGCTCCTCGGCGTTGTCGTTCGACAGATGCTGGCGCAGCGCCCGCACGCCGCTCAGGCTGAGCCGCCCGTCGGCCACCATCTCCAACGCCAGCGGCCACTTGCGCGCCACCTCGACGACCTTGGTGTAGGTCCAGGCCTGATCCTCGGACACCCCCCACCGTGCCATGCACCAGTCGGCCAGCGTCGACGCCCCGTCCACCAGATGAAGGTCGCGCCGCACCACCTCGACCAGACACGCCAGCAGGTTGGCCGCCGCCTTGCGGTGCACCACGACCAGCCGGTCGGCCGTAGCCATCAGGTCCCCATCAGACAGTCGCTCCAGGCAGCCATTCCGTTCGCTCATCGGCCCTGCTCCTCGTGTTCGGGAGCGAGAAGTGTAGCACGAGGGGGTTGTCCACCTCGGATCGCCCCCTGGACGGCCGTTCAGGCCTCTCGAACACCCCGCGGCGACCCTCGACCCTGATCAGCGCGCCCTCAGGCCTGCCAGAGGGCTTCCAGCGCCTGCCCAGGCCCGACCCTGGATCGGCGAATTCCTGCCCTCAAATCCTGTCAACAACTCTTTTGCCCTCCGCGGCCTCCATGTGTCGATTTTCGGCCGGACCCGCCGTCCCGGGGCGGAACTCTCGCCCGCCCACCCTGCGCCCGTCGTCCCGGGACGACCAATTGAATACCTCTTCAATTAGCGCCCCTGGGTGCGACCGACCGGTCGTCGCGGGACGACGACCTGGGTCCGCCCCGTCGTCCCGGGACGATTAATTGCGCGCCCGTATAATTCTGCGTTCGCACCACCCTCGAACCTTGGCGCCCGCGCCCCGACCAGCGACCCCAGTCCGCATCGTCCCGGGACGACTAATTGGGTGACTGATTAATTGCAGTCTTGGCACCGAGCTCCTGTCCCCCTGCGCCCTCAGGCCGACCAGCGACCCGTCGCCCGCACCACGATCATCGCATGCGCCCGCCACCCACGCCGAGCGTGCGGGACGCGAAGCGGCCCGGACGCCCGCACGGGGGCTGCGCCCCCGCGCCCCGCGTTGATGGCCCTCCAGCCGCAGCGGAGGCCGGGGTCAAGGGCTTTGTCGTCCGCGAGGAATTGGACCGCCCGCAGGGCGGGCCAAGGGGGACAAAGCCCTTGAGGCCGGCCGTAGCGGAGGCTACCGCGCCTCCCCATCGGTCACGCCAACAGGGGACAAAGCCCTTGAGGCCGGCCGAAGCGGAGGCTACCGCGCCTCCCCATCAGTCACGCCAATCGGGGACCAAGCCCTCGAGGCTGGCCTACGCTGCGGCAACCGCGCCTCCATTCACCCCTCACCTGCCCCGCCAGCTCCCGCCAGTACATGCCTGCCCCACCTCTCCCCACCTACCCCTCCCCCCTCCCCCACCCAGCTCCCCCCTCTCCTTTGATTGCGACCCCGTCCTCCTTCCCCTACACTGCGCCGGCCGTGCGAGAGACACCCTGGATCATAGCCATCGGGTGCGCTGGTCTCCTGGCGCTGACGAGTTGCTCCCAGACGAACCGACCGGTCACGTTGGCCCAGGCCAGCGGACAGGGCGCCGTCGTCTCCGACGAGCCCTCCGAGGACGCCGAGCCCGAAGCGCCCCGCCCGTCACCCCGACGCGACAAGCACCTCCGGTTCGCCCGCGCCGGCCTTGGCCACGGCGAAGGGATCCGCCCCCGGACCCCCGAGGCCGGCGCGCGCCCGGCCGAGCGGCGCTGCCCGCAGGTCCGCGGGGCGCCGAACGTCTACATGATCGGCAGCTCGACCATGGGCACGCTGCTGGGGCCGATGCTCAAGCGCCTGTTCGGCGCGTGGGACGTCGAGTCGCGCCGCTGGGGCAAGGCCTCGAGCGGCCTGGCCCGCCCCGACTTCCACGACTGGCCCAAAGAGGTCCCCGAGCTGGTCCGCAAGTACGACCCCGACGTGTTCGTCGTGTCGCTGGGCACCAACGACTTCCAGCCCATCAAGACCAAGAAGGGCTGGATTCGCACCGACGACCCCGCCTGGGACCGCGTCTACGCCGAGCGGGTCGACCGCATGCTGAAGGCGATGAGCGCGGGGCGTCAGCGCACCATCCTGTGGATCGGCCCGACCGCCTTCGCCAGCGAGAACGCGCGCAAGATGGCGCCGCGCATTAGCGACATCGTCAAGCAGCGCGTCGCCGCCTTCGGCGGTCCCGTGACCTACATCGACGCCTACCGGCGCACACTGACCAGGTCGGGGGCGCTCATCGAGACCGTGCGTGACGGCAGCACCGGCAAGCGCGTCAAGGCCTACCAGGGCGACGGCATCCACCTCACCACCGAGGGCGTGCGCTGGCTGTTGGCCGAGCCGGTGCTGCGCCACCTGGCGCCCTGCCTGGGTGTCGCCAAGGCCGGCCCCCTGCCCCGCCGCCAGCGCGACGACGGTCAGGCCGACCGCCTCGCCAGCAACCTGGACCGCCGCCTCGAGGCGGCCGCTCCACCGGACGACGCGCCCCCGACGGCGACGTTCGAGTAAGAGCTCGGAAGCCGCCGCGTCCTATCGGGTTTCAAGGGCAGCGGGCCCTCGCGTGGGCGCCCGCGTAGACCCCGCGCCTCGGGTGCCGATGGTTGTGGGGCGCGGCTCGCCCGGGCCGCTCCCCCTCCCGTCGCTCCCCCGGGCGTATTGAACGGCCCTCGGCGAGCGCCTAAGCTTCCCCCCGCACCCCCGCGACGAGATCCCATGACCCCGCTCAAGCTCGGAATCATCGCCTGCGCGCTCGCCGCGGGCATGCTCGTGACGGAGCTGCTGTGGCAGCCGGTCTTCACGGTCCGCCTGACGTCCAACATCTCGCTGCCGCTGTGGATCCTGGCCGCCATCTACGGCGCGCTGCAGCTGTACCTGTGGCGCATGACCCGCCGCGGCCTTGCGCTGACCGTCGACGAGCTGTCCACCTGGGGCGACAAGCTCGAGGACGCGACACCCAACATCGTCCGCGGCTACCAGGCCCACAAGCCGGTCGGCGAGATCGCCCGCGAGATCGAGTCGTCCCACGGCATCCCCAAGGACGTCACGCTCCGCTACATCATCGCCCTCGGCAAGCACCTGCGCGCCCAGACCGACGCCACGGCCTGACCGCCCTCGTCTCCGGACCGGCGCCGGAGCCGCGATGACCGCCCCGGCGAGGGTGTCGTATTGATGCGGGCTGAGGCGGCCATGGAGTGCTCCGGCTTGCCGGAGCCCCAGCCCCGGCGGCTTGCCGCCGGGATCTGGTCGCCAAACCCGGCGCAGCAAGCTGCGCCGGATGGGGGCTCCACCAAGGTGGAGCACTCCGCTTGGGCTTTTGCGATGACCGCCCCGGCGCCGGCGCTCCGAGGGTCAGGCAGGCTCGAGCTCGGCCGACTCGGCCGGCCCGTTCTCGGCGACCCAGCGCGCGTACTCCTCGGCGCCCAGGCAGGCCAGGTAGTGCACGGTCACGCCGCCCGGCGAGCGCGCCAGCAGCTCCTGCAGGATGCTGTCGAGGGTGTAGTCGGTGCCGGCGTAGAGCACCTTGATGACCGTCGCGTCCGGCGCCTCGACCACACCCGAGTAGAAGATGTGGTTGTCGCCGGTCACCGTGATGGTGCCGGGCATCTGCGCCCCGCCGTTGTACAGGGCGACCGCGCGCACCGGCGAAGGCAGCCCGCGGGCCACGGCGGTCTGGATCTTCAGGGCCTCGGAGTTGCTCAGGGGCACTCCGAACTTGGTGTAGAAGACGACGCTGCAGTTGGCCGGCACGGTGTACTTCACGCCGAAGTTCACCGAGCCGTGCGCCGAGAGCACGTAGACATCCATCGGATCTCCTCCTGGCCCGTCAGGGCGGGTCGAGCTGGCAGGCACCTTCCCCGTGCGAGAGCGCCGTCCTTCGGCGTCAGGCGCTGGGAACGTCGAGGGTGAGACCGAGGGCGACGATGGGATCGGTCGGCGAGCCGTCGGGCTGCCACGCGGGCACCGCCTGCTGCGCGCCGAAGAAGCCGACCAGGACGCCGAGGCCGTTGGGGTCGCTCTTGGTGACGGTCGTGTCGCCCGGCTGCGCGACGCCGGTCGAGACCGAGGGCGTGCCGCCCTGCCCGTCGTCGAAGCTCAGCGACAAGCTGGTGACGGTGCCCTGGGTCTGCTTGCTCGCCGGGCTGCTGCTGCCCGTCACCGAGTAGCTGGTGAGCGTCCACGGGCCGATTTCGAAGGTCACCCATTGGTAGCCGAGCTTCTGGAGCACGTCGTCGGGCGTGCCCTGGCCGTGCTGGGCGCCGGTGGCGTCCTTCCACTTGATCGCCATCAGCTCGCTGCCGCTGTCGCCGCTCTGGAACGCCACCTGGATCGACACGACCGGGGACGAGGGCGTCGCGACGTCGAAGGCCGTCGCGGGCGCGGCGGCGTTGCCGACGGCGTCCGTCTTGGCGGGCGCGAGGACCAGCAGCGACACGCTCTGCACGCTCTCGTTGGGCGCCCCCGACTTGCCGTCCGGCAGCGGCCCGTCGGTGGTGAGGGTGTAGGTGAGCGGCGTCGGCGTGGCGGGCGCGGGCGTGGTCAGCACCTGCGAGCCGCTGTTGGCACGGCGTCCGTTGGGCAGGTCGAGCGCGACCGCCCCCGGGTCGATGCGCGCCGACAGCGAGTGATCGCACGTCCAATCGAAGTCGTAGGCGACGGCGGGCAGGACCCAGGGGAGGGCCTTGCCGGCGGCCGAGAACGGGTAGGCGTGCAGGGCCAGCGTGCCGGTCGACAGCAGGGGCTCGACGGGGGGTTGCAGGAGCTTGGCCGGGCCTTCGTTGCCGCTGCCGTCGATCGGGACCAGGCGGTACTGCACGTTCGTCGTGGCGTAGGGCAGGACGGCCTGGACGGTCCGCGTGCCCGTGGAGGCGGGGTCCGTGTTGTAAGGCGGCAGCTCGGCTTGCAGCTGGCTGGGCGTGCTGCCGACGATCTGCCACAGCTGGAGGTGGTCGGTCGCCGGGGTCGCCATCATGGTGAAGGTGAGGGTGTCGCCCGGCAGGGCGGACTGCTGGTCCACGCTGAAGATGACCGCCTGGGCGGGCGGGACGGCGAGCCGGACCGAGGTGGGCGTGGCGGAGTTGGCGCCGTAGCTCTGGAGCCGATAGGCGATGATCATCGCCGTGTTGCCGGTCCGGAACGGCTGGGTGGTCGACGAGATGAAGCCTGGGATGCCGTTGGCGTCCGGCGGGCCGGACAGCGTGAACGTGACGCTCTGGCGGGCCGGGATGACGCCCTGGCCCTGGGGCTTGATGCTGAGGGTCCAGTAGGTCCCGATGGTCCCCTTGGGCGGGTTGGCGACCTTGGTCTGGACGGCCTGCCAGTCGGGGTGCTCGGGGGTGACGATGATGGTGGTCGACGCCTCGGGTGAGCACAGGGCCCCGTTGGCGGGGTCGCCCCAGGGGAAGTAGACGTAGAAGAGGTCGACCGGCCCCGGGTTGGGATCGTCGATGGGCGGCAGCTCGGTCGAGGGCAGGCCGTTGCTGACCGGGAAGTCCTGGGTCGACTGGTTCTGGAGGCTGAAGGACAGCGTGGTGGCGTTGAGCGGGTTGGGGATCTGGACCTGCGAGACGGTCGTGACGAGCACCTCGCCGTTCCAGGGGTAGCCGAGCTGCGGCTGCGGGGGCAGCTGAGGGACGAAGTCGTGGGTCTGGGGGGTGCCGGGGCCCGACGCGGCGAGGACCCAGGTCCCGTACAGGGTCGTGCTGGAGGTCCAGGGGTTGGCCACCAGCGCGGCGACGTCGAAGCCGACCCCCGTGTTGGGTGCCAGGGTGGCCTTGGACTTGGGTTTGGGCGCGAAGGCCCAGTAGGTCTGCAGGTTGGCGTCGGTCATCTCCTGGACGATCCACGCCGGGTCGGCCGCGCTGATCTTCATGGCCTTGGGGTCGTCCGGGTCCGGCGCCGGCGCCAGCTCGCCGACCTGGGTCCCCCAGTCGAAGTAGACGTAGAAGACGTCGACGTCGCCGGCCGGCGGGTCGGTGATGGCCGGCAGCGTGTCGTCGTCACGGTCGTTGACGAAGACCGCCGGGTCGACGGGCGAGGTGTTCTTCAGCGTCACCGCCAGCGTGGCGCCCTGGAAGGGGTTGTAGACCGGGACCAGCGCGTTGGTGCTGGTGTTGGCGAACACCGTGCCCGTCAGCTGGAACACCATGGGCGGGGCCTCGTCATCGACGAGCGCGCGCAGCGGCTGCTCCTTCCAGACGACCAGCTTGCGGTGCCCCAGCGCGAAGTCCCGCACGGCCCAGGCCGCGGTCAGGACGGTCGATCCCACCGGGCCCGGGGCGACGATGTCGGTGAGATCGAGCGTCAAGGACGCCCCGGGATCGAGCGTGACCCGGCCGGTCGGATAGATGGCCCACGACACGCGCGACAGGCCCTCGTGCACCCGCGCGCCGGTGCTGGTCCACCCCTCGGTCGAGGGGTTGGCGGCCAGGCGGATGCGCTCGGCCAGCGCCTCGGGGGCCAGGGCGCCGGGCCCCGAGCCGGTGGGGAAGCTGAGGTAGACGCGGTCGATCGCGCACGGCGCGGTGTCGTCGAGATCGGGCGGCTCGACGCCCGCCCCGGCGTCGTTGCGGAAGCGCAGGGGCGCGGCGCCGGTGTTGGTGAGCGTGACCTGCAGGCCGCCTACGACCGGGTCGCACGCGTCGCCCGAGACGGGGACGCTGGACGGCGAGACGGTGACCTTCAGAGGGAGCGCGAGGGGATCCGATGCGGGCATGAGCGGCCTCGAGGGGGTCAGGTCGGCTTGGCGGCCAGGCGCAGCCATCCGTCCACGAGCTGTTGGGGGTTGGGGGACAGGTCGGCCGACGCGTCGACCGGGCCGATGTCGGTCGTGGTCACCCAGTGGGTCGGGTCCGGGTGGGTGAGGAAGGACCAGGCGCCCGTCGCGTCGGCGGTGCGCGGCACGGGCAGCGCCACGCGCTGCGAGTCCATGACCAGCGGGCCGGTGGCGAAGGTCACCGCCATCTGGGCCAGCGCTGGCGCGGTCTGGGCCGTGTCCAGCGAGACGGAGACGGACGGGAGCGCGCCGCTGAGCGCGTGCACGGGCGCCCGCGGATCCACCAGCAGGGTCAGGGTCACGGGCGACGCGGCCGGGTCCGGGCTGAGCTGCACCGGGCTATCGCCGGGCGCGAGGCCGGAGACGACGAAGCCGCTGCGGTCGCCGTCCGGCGGGGAGGGCTGGCCGAAGGCCGTGTAGAAGCGCTGGAACGCCTTGGGGTCGGCCTGCTCGTCCCCGACGAAGTAGCCGACCAGGCCGTCGAGGCTGCGCGCCGTGTCGCCGAGCACGACCGGCAGGCGGAGGTTCAGCCAGCTGTTGGCGGGGTCGTACTGGTAGCGGCCCTTGGCGGCGTCCCAGGTGGGGACCGAGGTCGGGAAGGTCGCCGTCGACGGGCGGCTCTGCTGCGTCAGCCAGGTCAGGCCGCCCAGCGACTGGTCGTAGACGGGCCGGCCGAAGAGGTCGAGCGCCATGGTGGCGCGGACCACGGCCAGCGGGCGGCCGATGAGGAAGGGCAGCGTCGGGTCCTGCCAGCCGCCGAGCGGGTTGACGGTCCACAGGGACTCGTCGATGGCGTCGAGGAAGTCGAGCAGCGGGTTCTGGCCCGGCTCGGCCTGGCGGCACAGGGTGAGGATCGCGTCGACGAGGGCTTGCAGGTGCGGGTCGGGAAGGGTCGGGGGCGCGCCCAGCGGGGCGTCGGTCCCGGGGGCCGGGTTCCAGCGCGCGCCGCCGACGCTGGGGCCGAAGTTACCGTCGAGGGCCTGCAGCTCGCCCAGCAAGCTCCCCGTGGCGTCGTAGAACATCAGGCTGGCGTCGAGCAGGTTCGGCAGGACCCAGCCGCTGATGGGGGTGGTCGCCGGGTCCGAGGTGGCCAGCGTCGGCTGCCCGTCGGCGGGGGAGGAGGCCAGGAGCTGGAAGCGGACGCGCGCCGGCTGGGACAGGCGCGGCGGCAGCTGGGCCCAGGCGTTGTCGGGCGAGGGCGACGAGGGCGTCAGCGCCTGCGACAGCACCGGGGTCGTGAACGGGATGGGCTGCGCCTGCCCGAAGGCGTCCACGAGCTGCAGGCTGGTCAGCTTGAGCCAGCCGGCGCGGACGGGGTTGAACGAGAAGGCCAGGTCCGGCGCCAGGTCGCTGGCGCTGGCGAGGGCCGCGTCGATGTCCTGCGGGCTGGTCTCGACCGGGCCGTTCGGCTGCCAGGGGTCGACGGGCGGCTTGGGCTCGACCAGGCCGTAGACCTTCTTGCCGAAGGCCCCGTCGAAGGGGTCGACGACCGAGAGCTGCAGGGTCTGCGACATCATGGCGAGCGCCTCGTTGAAGCCGCCGAGGGCCTGCGAGACGATCTGGAGGTCGGCGATGCGCTTGGCGGCGTCGGTGAGGGCGGCGTCGTAGGGGTCGTCGGGGTGGCCCTGCACGTAGGTGGTGATCTGCGACGACAGCTGCATCGTCGTGTTCGGGTTGATGGGGATGCGGCCCGACACCGGCATCGGCGTGGGGGCGACGACCGGCGCCTTGGCCCAGGTGTAGTCGATGGTCGGCAGGGGCGAGGCGGCCGGGGCGTCGGCGTCGGAGGCGTCGACGGTGAGCTGCCAGCCGGTGAGCGCGTCGGCGCAGGCGGTGTTGTCGTAGCTGGGGCTGAGATCGGCGCCCCACTGAAACGCGATGGGGATCCAGGGCTGGGCCCAGTCGACCAGGCCAAGGGGCGACGGGGCGAGCCCGGCGAAGCCGTAGTCGGCGAGGTGCGCGTTGGGATCGACCGGCGGGACGCCCGGCGTGCTGGGGTCGCGGTCGGTGTCGTAGATGGCGCGGAGCTTGGTCTGCTGCGTCTGGACGCTGGGCGCGAGCGCGGCGACCTGCGCGGCTGTCGGTTGGGCGACGCCGGCCTTGACGAGGGCGGCCTGGGCGATGGCGCCGGACAGGGCCAGGTCGAGGAAGACCATCTCGGCGACCAGGGCGGGGACCACGTTGGGGAGCGGCCCGCCCGCCGGGAAGGCGGGCAGCGCGGCCGCCAGATCGGCGGCGGTGACCTCTTGGGGCGCGGACAGGCCAGGTCCCGAGACGGTCATCGAGGTGATGGTCTGCGGCGGCTGGTCGGGCGCGAACAGGCGGCAGGCCAGCAGGCCGTCCGACCTGAAGCGGCCGTCGCCTCCGTAGCTGAAGGACCGCTCGATGCCGTCGGCCCCGGCGATGACCACCACCGGGTCGTTCGGCTGCTCGAAGCCGGGCATCGGGACGCTGATGAGCTCGTACCCCGGCAAGGCGGACGGCAGGGCCGCGGTGAGGGTGTCGATCTGGTCGTGGATCTGCCCGACCAGGCCCGACAGGGAGGTCAGCGCCTGCGCCAGCAGGCCGGGCGCGGCGCCCGAGCCCATGAGGACCGACTGCGCGAAGCCCTTGATGGTCGTGTCGGGCGGGTACCCCTGCCCGCTGGGGCCCAGGTTGGCCTGGATGTGGGCGTACCAGGTCGCGAAGAGGGAGCGCTGCAGCGACTGGACCTGCCCGCCGGTGAGGTCGGCCTGCAGCTGCAGGCGGTTGAGCTGGGCCAGGGCCTGGCTGATGGCGGCCGGGAAGGGGACGGCCGGCGGCACCGGCGGGGGCGGCGGATCCGAGGTCGGCGTCTGCTTGGCCGGGATGGGCCGGACGTCCCAGGTCAGCCCGCCGTTGGTGGTCCCGAACTCGCGGTCGTGCATCACCTCGGCCAGGGCGTTGAGCCCGTCGGGGCCCTCGAGGGCCTCCATGAGGCCGTACTGCAGGGCGTCGAGCAGCGTCTCGAGGCCGACGTCGTCGGGGAGCTTGGAGGCCACCAGGGCCGAGAGCGCCTCGATGGACGTGTTGCCGATGGCGACCTGCGGCGAGACCACCTGCGGGACGCCGCTCTGATACGGCGCCTGCGGGCCCTCCCAGTCGACGCCGTACAGGACGCCCTGGCACAGGACGTCGCCGGGGAAGGGGTCGGGCGCGCTGGACGCCGCGGGCGGGTCCGACATGCCCGGCCAGGCCCAGCCCAGCGCCTGCATGCGCGCGACCCAGGCGTCCGCGTCGGGCAGGCCGTCGAGCGGATTGCCGGTCGACTGCGAGTACCAGCCGACGACCATGTAGGACAGCGTGTACGGGGGCGTGTCGCCGGGGGAGTCGAGATCGCTCAGGCTGTCGTAGAAGCCGAAGACCCCGAAGCTGTTCCAGTAGTAGGCGGCGAAGAACGGATCGCCGGGGCCGAGGGCGGTCAGGAAGGGCGGCACCGTCGAGGTCTCGCCGGTCCAGCCGGTGAGCGGGGTCATCGCGCCGATGTACTGGGCCCCGACCGCCTGGGCGAGGGACTCGTCCTGGTCCTCGGGGCACAGCGACGGCCAGGCCGAGGTGAACGAGGACGCCGTAGTCCCCTGGTAGAAGGGGTTGGTCGCGAAGGGGTTGGTCGTCAGCGGCGACAGCGCGTCGCTCTGGACGACGAAGGCCGAGACCTTGGGCGGCGTGGGCAGGGCGTTGGGGTCGGGCTTGGCGTCCGAGGGCGGCGTCATGCTGCGGACGACGAGCCAGCGGTTCGGCACGCGCGGGTACTGCACGCCGCTGTCGCCGTCCACGGTGCCCTGGGTCAGGCCGTCGGGCAGCTTCCAGCGCAGGTGCACGCCGGTGGGGACGCTGGCGTAGTCGTCGCCGCCGGTGATGGCCGAGCCCAGGCAGCCGAACGACTGCACGAAGCTGGGGCTGAGGTCGGCGTAGTTGGCGGCCATGTTCACGAAGCGGACGCTCGTGGGCACGTTGGTGGTCGCCACCAGGGCCGACAGCTCGACGGGCACGACGACCTGGGGGCCGAAGAGGTTGGGGCCCGGGGTCGGGACGGCGCTGTCTTCGGGCGGCGTGACGGTGTTGCAGGTGTTGCCGCTGTCGAGGGAGGCGGAGCGGGTCGGGTGCGTCATGGCTCAGAGCCCCTCGAGGAAGGCGTCGAGGCCGGCGCGCGCGGCGCTGGCGCGGTCGCGGGTCCGGCGTTTTGGCGTTTGGGCGAGGAGCGCCGTCTCGGGCTTCCAGGTGATGGTCACGGTGGCGGTCTGGGGGGCGTCGACCAGCTCGACGGCCAGCTCGGCCGAGGTCATCTGCGTCAGCGGGGCCTGGCCCTGCGCGGGAGGCGGCGGCCACTCGGCGGGGCCCAGCGCCGTGACCAGGTTGGCCGCGAGCTGCGCGACGTCGAGGACGCGCTTGTCGGCCTGGCGCCAGTTGTCGGCCACCGTCCTGAGGTCCCGGGAGGGGCCCGGGTAGGTCCCGGCGAGCTTGACGCCCAGGTCGTCGTTCTGCTTGCCCAGCCCGCGGAGATCGATCTGCCAGCCGCCCTGCGGGTCGACCGACACGCCGAACTGCAGGCCCTGCGGCGGCTGCGTCAGATCGATCGAGGCGGCCAGCCCGGTGAACAGGGCGACGAGCACCTCGCTGGACAGGGTCGCGACGCGCACGTTACCGAGCGGCTGGCCGCTGGCGTCGCGCGCCCGGATCTGCAAGCCGGGGTAGTCGGCGACCAGGCGCGAGCGGATGAGGAGGCCGCTCTGGAAGGGGCCGTCGGTGCCCTGGCCCTCGGACACGAGCTGCTGCAGGTACGAGACGATGCCCTGATCCTGCGCCTGGTCGAGGGTCGTGGTGCGCCCGATGCTGCAGGCGCCGTCGAGCAGGGCGCGGACCCAGTTGGGGTCGACGTAGAAGAAGCGCATGGACTCGGCCGGGAGCATGCGTGGATCGGCGACCAGGTAGTTGAAGGGCACCGGGGTGAAGACGGCGAGGCCCTCGAGGAAGCCGGTGACGACCGGCGGGATGCCGGCGGCGGGGTCGTCGCCGGCGCCGCCGAGCAGGCCGACGAAGCGCTCGGGGTCGGCGGCGAAGGCCTTGAGCACGCTCGCGCGGGGCGGCGCGGGGCGGCGGAGAGGGGCGGCCTGGGTCATCGGGAGGGCTCCTCGGCGAGGCGGCGGCGCTCGAGGGCGAAGCGGCGCGCGCGGTTGGGGTTCTTGGCGAGGCGGTGGCCCAGGGGCCCGAAGGCGCCGGCTGCGCCCGTGGCGGGGTCGCCGACCAGGGCGGGGGCGATGCGCTGGGCCAGGGCCTCGGCGAGCGGGGCGCGGAAGGGCTGCGCGCCGAGCAGGCGGCTGGCCTCGCGCGGGACGGACAGGGCCCTGACGCGGGCGGCGGCCAGGGTGCGCGAGACGACGCGCTGCAGATCATTCTGCAGGCCGCGGCGGAAGCCCTGCAGGGCCTCGGCGAACTGCACGTCCTGCAGCGCCAGCAGGCGGCCGAGCTGCCAGGCCGCGGCGAGCGAGACGTCGAAGACGCCCAGGTCGGGGTCGAAGCGCAGCGCGGCGTCGGCGCAGGCCCAGCTGGCGTTCGGGTCGGGCGGCGGGAAGCCGGAGGCCGAGTCGTCGACGTAGACGCTGACGCCCTCGGCCATGGCGACCGGCACGAGCGGCCCGCGATAGAAGGCCGGGGTCGTCTCGCCCTGGCGGGTGACGTGGTTGAGCGCGACGAAGCCCTGGCCCAGCAGCCGCACGGCGTCGGCGTTCTGCTGGATCTCGGGCGTGAGATCGGTGGGCAGGGCGAGCGGCTGGGGGTCGAGGGCGGCGACGTCGGCGCCGAAGTTGGCGGTGACCTGGCCGTCGCTGACGTCGACGAAGGTCCAGCTGGACAGGACGGCCAGCCGGACGGTCTGGAAGGAGGCGAGCCGGTCGTAGCGGTCGCCGTCGGGCAGGAAGTCGGACAGCCCCTCGAAGGAGACCAGATAGACGCGGCTGGTGGTCGGCCCCGCGGAGGTCCCCGCGGCCGGGAAGCGGTTGGCGACGAGCGCGGCGAACCACCCCTCGGGGGAGGCGGGGGGCTGCACGCTGGCCGACTGGTCGACGTTGCGGACGTGCGCGAGCAGGGAGAGATCGGCCTGGCTGGGGGCGATCTGCGCGAAGAGCGCGGCCGGCAGGTCGACCATGTTGCAGGGATCGTCCTTGGACTCGCCGTCGTCGAGCTGGATGCCGTCCGGGTTGAGGGCGGCGTCGTAGGCGGGCGTCAGCAGCTGGGCGGTGATCGGCGCGAGCAGATCGCCCACGGTCGCGCCGGCCGGCTGCGGGATGGCGTCGAGGCTGCCGTCCGCGACGTCGTCGTCGCCGACGACCAGGAGGCCCAGGAAGGGCGTCGCGATCTTGCCGGGCGTCACCGGCGTGTTGGGGCTGATGACGCGCGACCAGGGGAGCGAGGCGTTGGCCAGGATGACCTGCGGCAGGAAGTTGCTGTAGATGCCGCGGCCGTTGGGGGTGGGGAAGCGGCTGAAGACGGCGCCGGGGTCTATCGAGAAGCGCGGCCCGGCGACGGTGAAGGTGTACTGGGTCTGGTAGCGCGCCTGGCTCTGGCCGGCGGTGATGGCCTGCGAGACGACCAGCTGGTAGGCCCCGGCGTCCAGGGCGGGCGGGATGGCCTGGGCGACCTGCAGCTGGGGCGTCGGGGTGGCGTAGACGGTCGGCATGCGGCGCTCCTCAGGAGGCGGGGATGGGGGGGAGCTCGCCGCCCGTCGTGACGAGCGAGGGGGCGGCCTGCAGCAGGGAGGGGGCGAACTGGCGCATCACGGGCGTGGCCGGATCGGTCACCAGCTGGCTCGAGCCCGTGGCGAGCGCGGCGAAGAGGCTGGCCCGGCGCGAGGTCGCGGGGGCGGCGGGCGCCAGCGCGGCCTGCAGGGCCTCGAGGGCCGCGGTCGAGGTCGGCGCGGGGGCGGTGGGCGGCGGCGCGGGGGTGACCTCGTCCCAGGTGACGGGGACCGGCCAGTCGTCGCCCTGGGCCAGGCGCGCCTGGGGGAAGCTGGGCAGGTGGTCGACCAGGGTGACCCGCTGGGCCTGGGGCATCGGGGTGAGGGTCAGCGAGGTCAGGGCCTGGGTCACGCCGGCGCTGCCCGAGGCGGGGACGGTCGCGCTGGCGTCGGGCGACCAGAGCGAGTCGGGGACGCTGGAGGTGGCCGGGGTGGCGACGAGGAACTCGGTCGAGTAGGGCGCGTCGTCGAAGATCAGCGTGACGTCCAGCGGCGAGGTCAGGGCCGCCTTGGACATGGGCACCACCACCAGCGGCGAGGCGTTGGTGGCGACGACCTTGGCGTCGGACTGCGAGTGGTCCGGGTTGTCGTTGGTCGTCAACTCACTGGCCGGGACGACGCTGCGGGCGACGATCGAGAAGGCGCCGGGGTCGACGATCCAGCCGCCGTTGGGGTCGCTGCCCTGGGCGCCCGCCGCGTTGCCGAGCAGGCCCGTCGCGACGCTGGCCGTGACGACCGAGGCGCTGTTGGGGGCTGGCGCGTCGTCGTCGCCGAGGGCCGCGAGGGCGCCCCCGGGGGTGGTGGCCGAGGTCTGCGGCAGGAACGACTGGTCGAACTGGCTCCAGTCGGCGAGCGGCGCGTTCGGGTTCTCGCTGGCTCCGAAGCCGATGCTGAAGGACAGGATGTACCAGTCGACGCGGACCCGGCCACCGATGGGGGGCCCGTACAGGCGCAGGGACGCGCCCATCTCGACCTTGAACGTGTGGTGCACGAACAGCAGATCGACGCGCAGCGAGGCGCCGATGGAGATGGAGATGTCGCCGACGAAGTAGAACGGCTTCCACCACACGATGAAGTCGGCGCGCGCGTCGAACCAGGCCGCGAGCGGGCCGGCCGAGAACGTGAGCGACTGGTCGAAGCCCGCCATGGCCGCGTGGGGCGTCAGGGCGAAGTAGCACCCGCCGCGCAGCTGGATGCTGTCGTCCGGCTGCCAGTGGTAGCCGACGCGGTCGACGCTGGGGTAGTACGACGGCGGCTGGAAGGCGGGGTGGTAGCCGCCCAGGGTCAGGACGAACTCGCCCGCGTGCGGGTTGGGCGGCAGGCCGCGGCCGGGGTCGAACCACAGGTAGAAGGCGAAGCCGCCGGTCAGGTGGACGTCGGGGGCGAGCAGCCACGAGTCGGGGGTCAGCGAGGCGCCGACGGCGACCTCGCCGCGGTCGGGCATGAAGGTGACCGAGAACTGCAGCGTGACCTGGGCGATGGCCGTCGGGACGCTGGATTTGCCGCCGACGGCGACCGGGACGGTGAGCGACGAGGTGCCCATCAGCGAGACGATGAGCTCGCGGCCGAAGGTGGCGACGAGCATCCCGAAGGACTGCAGCATCTCGTAGGTGGTGAAGCGCAGGCCGGCGGCGAGCCAGTAGTCGCCCAGGCTGGGCGTGGCCAGCTTGGTGAAGGCGGTGGCGATGTCCGTCGGGGCCGAGTGCGGGTCGTTCGCCCAGGCCACCAGCGGGAAGGCGGCGACGGCGTCGGGCTGCGGCAGGTGCAGCTGGCTGTTGAAGCCGAAGCCCAGGGCGCCGCCGGTGATGAAGAAGGAGGGCGGGCCGCCGATCGGGGCGTCGACGACGCCGTAGACGAAGAAGGAGGGCGAGCCGTCGAGCTCGGCGTATTGGCCCGCGGCCGAGATGCCGAAGGCCCCCGCGGCCACGGTGAGCATGCCGTCGTAGGCCGTGACCGACTTGCCGCTGATGGTGAGGGTCTGCTTGACCAGGCCGCCGCCGATGGTGACGGAGCCTCCCTCGAAGGCGACGTCGAGCCCGGCCAGATCCAGCGTGTAGGCCGAGACGTCGCCCATGTGGGTGACGGGCAGGCCGATGTCGAGCTGGACGACGTCCATCTGCAGCGGTCCGACCGCGACCTGGCCGTCGAAGCCGAGCAGGAGGTGACCGGTCGAGGGCGGGGAGGCGCCGCCGGCCCAGCCGACGCCCAGGGCGCGGCAGTACAGCGGGCCGAGCTGGCGCTGGATGGGGATCCACAGCTGGTCGGGCGTGTCGCCGTCGCCGTCGCCGTGCAGGGCCAGGTGGAAGTTGCCCGCCGGGCTGCCGGCGCCGGCGAGCTGGGCGACGTAGGACACGGCCCCCGAGAAGGCCGGGTTGGGCGTGTCGCTGCCGAGGGCGCTGCCCATCAGGTTGTTGGCGATGGGGTTGGAGCCAGCGGCCGGTGGGCCCGAGCCGGCGAGGGGGAGCGACAGGTCGTCCAGCTCGATGGAGGCGCCGAGCCAGACGGCCGGGGTCGCGTCGGCGTAGAAGTAGACGCGAGGCTGGATGGAGCCGAGGGCGAAGCCCGCCTTGGAGACGAGCGGCCCATTGCCGGTGCCGCGGACGTCGACGCCGACGCTGGCGAGGGTCAGGGCTGGCGCGAAGGAGAGCTGCGTCGGGGCGCCCTGGGCGTCGGTGACCACCTTGACGAGGTCGATGAGGATGCCCGGCTGCGTGGGCGTGGCGTTGGGCGGTTGGAAGCCGACCTTGGCCGTCTCGGCGATCCAGTAGGGCGAGGCGTCGGCGGACTGCCAGGCGCCGACCTGCAGGACGATGCCGGGCCAGGCGCCCGGCTGGGTCAGGGACAGGTCGCGCACCGTAAGGTCGAGCGCGTAGTCCGTCCCGGAGCCGTCGCCGGCCTTGGTGCCCGCGAGGGTGACCAGGATGCGGTAGGGGTTGTTGGGGTCGCTCGTGTGGTCGATGTCGAGCAGGGGCACGCCGGCGGCGGCGACGGTCTCGAGCACGGCCGAGACCAGCCGCGTGACCACGGCCAGGAAGTCGACCTGGCCGTTCTTGACGAAGCTGGCGGCGAAGGCGGTCAGGTCGGCGACGGCGAGCGGCGCGGTGGGGCCGGCGAGCAGGCCGAAGGCGCTGAGGACCTGGGCCAGGGTCGGCCCGGTGGTCATCGACGGGATGAGCGAGGTCGTCAGGGCGCGGGTGACGGTGTCGACGCGCAGGGCGAGGTCGGCGAGCAGGGGCCCCAAGAAGGTCAGCCCCAGCTGGCGCAGCCAGGACTGCCAGGCGAGCGGGGCCGGCGGGGCGGAGGCGGTCGCGCTGACGAGGCCGGGGGACGGCAGGAGCGCGACGGCCGGGAAGGCGGCGTCTCCGGTCGGCAGACCCGCCGGGTAGAAGGTGAGCGACCAGGCCGGGGCGTCGACGGTGAAGACCAGCGCCGGGCCGAGGTTGACGGGCGGGATGCGCGCGGACTCGGGCAGGAGGACCTGCGCCGTGGCCGTGGCCGTGAACGACAGGGCGACCGTGGACGTGCCCAGCCCCGCGGCGCCGACGCCCAGGCCCGCGGAGACCTGCACCGGGCCGAGGATCACGTTCGGCGTGATGATGACGCCGAGCACGGGATCGCCCGAGTCGGCGACGTTGCCGAAGGCGACGGTGACGGTGGCCGCCTGGGTGCCCAGCGTCGGGGTGAAGGCGAGGCGCTGGCCGCCCGGCTCCAAGGTGAAGCCGGTGAGGCCGAAGCCGGGCGCCGCGCCTCCGGAGGCGTCGGTCGCCGCCTGGCCCGAGGCCGTCTGGCCCGTCAGGAGGGTGTACAGGCCCGGGATGGAGGTCGACAGGTCGGCGACGAGGCGGCTGGCCAGCCACTGGCCGGCGGCGGCCGGGCTGCGGGCGAACATCAGGACGGCGCCGGCCAGGGCGGTGGTGTCGAAGTCGGCCGTCTTGCTGGTGTAGTCGTCGTTCGGGTCGACGAGCTTGTCGATGCCGACCGCGTTGGCGGCGAGCTGGAGGCTGGCGACCAGCTCGGAGAGGGCGGCCGGCTTGTTCGGCCAGCTCTGGAAGGCGTCCCAGGCCTTCTGGGCGACCAGCGGGAACAGGGCCTTGGCGGCGCCCGAGAGGCTGAAGCCGGTGAAGGGGACCAGCGTGATGGCGGGGAACGGTGTGCCGCCCATCTGGCCCGAGAAGGCGAGGCTGAAGCCGGCGCTGGCCGAGTAGCCGGTGATGACCGTGACCGACGAGCCGGCGAAGGCGCCGGAGGCCGGGAGCGGGAGGGTCAGCGACAGGGTGCCGGCGGGCTGGACCGGGCCCGCGGGGACGCCGTCGCGGACGGGGACGGTGAGCGAGGCGTCGAGCTGGACCTCGACCGGCGGCGCGGGGGCGGGGAGCGTCTCGTCGATGTGGACGGCGAGCACGAGGCCGGCGGTCGCGTCGGCCGCCAGCGAGAGGGTGCTGGTGGCGAAGGGGAGCCCCGTCAGGACGACGCCGTCGCCGGCCTGGTTGGCGGCCAGGGTGACGCCGGCCGGCCCGACGACCGGCGTCGCGACGAGGCTGGCGAGGAGCTCGGCGAGGCGCTGGAGGTCGAGGTGGCCCTGGCCGTCGCCGACGACGGCGGGGCTGAGCAGCCACTCGGTCGGATGCATGAAGAGGCCGACCAGCGAGGCGGCGCGGGGCGTGCCTCCGCCCAGCGGGGTCGTCGTGAGGCCGAGCGCGCCGAGGAGGGTGCGCGCGAAGGGGCTCGAGGGCAGGACGACCGCGTCGAGGAGGCCGGTGGTCGCGGTCGCCAGGACGAAGAGCGGGACCGTGCGGCCGAAGAGGGCCTGGACGCTTTGCCCGTAGGGGGTCGAGCCGTCGAACGGCGACGGGAGGCCGCACAGGGGGATGGGATCGAAGGGGGCCGGGGTGGTCGGATCGGGGGGCGAGGTCAGGGCGAGCGACCAGGTGGCGGTCGGCTGCGAGCCGGTGTCGAGCCCGAGGCCGATGGCCGCGGTGAGGCCGGCGCCGAAGACCGTGGACCACAGCGTCGCGGTGGCGCCGAAGGTGAGCGCCTTGAGGTCGACGGTGAACGCCGGCGCGAAGCGGAGCACGTCGGCGAAGGCGAGCGGCTGGGCGAAGTCGAGCGTGACCTGGTTGCCGTTGGTCACCGTGAGCCGGAGGCCCCAGGGCAGCGGCGGCAGGGCGGTGGGCGTGGCGACCGCCTGCAGCTCGGTGACGACCTGGGCGAGGCGCGCGGGGTCGGTGAAGAGGGCCCCGAGCTGGTCCTCGAGGTAGGTGACCGGGTGGCTCCAGAGGTCGAGCCAGCGCTGGATGACGACGGCGTGTTTGCCGCCCGAGGTCTCGGTGAGGAGGCCGACCGCCTCGAGCAGCACGGACAGGGCGGCGAGGCCGGGCGGGAGCTGGAAGGTGCGGATGCCCAGCAGGACCTGCAGGTCGGCCATGAAGGCGGCCTGCCGCTCGGGGTCGGCGAGCACGGGGGCGAGGGTCGCCTGAAGGGCGCCGTAGGGGTCGGCGACGAGGGCCTGGAAGCCCGAGGCGCTGACGGCCTGGGGCGCGCCGGAGGTGTCGGTCGTCACCAGGCCCAGGTCGGCGAGCAGGGAGAGCGCGGCCTGCAGCGGCGTGTCGGGGGCGCCGGCGTCCAGGGTCTGGACCTGGCCGGTCAGCCAGACCATGAAGGCGCCGAGCGTGTCGGAGACCAGCTGCAGGGCCTGCGTGTCCGTCGGCGGGATCGACAGGACGATGGGCTGAGTCTGCCCGGACAGGTCGAAGGAGACGGTGGGCGTCAGCACGCCCGAGGTGTCGAGGCCGCCGCCGAGGACGGCGCGTGTGACCGTCGCGCCGGTGGGCAGGGCGGCCAGGGCGTCGCCGCTGGCGGGGGTGAAGGTGCCCTCGAGGGTGAACAGGGGGATCGCGCCGTCGGGCTGCCCCTGCGCCCCGGGCAGCGCCAGGCGGGCGACGTCGGCGCGGGCGACGGTCTGGAACGCGATGGGGCCCAGGGTCGCCGAGACGACGCGCTGCAGGCCGAAGCCGAGCCAGCCGGGCGCGCCGTCCGTCGACGGGTCGCTCCAGAGCAGGGCCTCGACGTCGAAGACCTGCGGGAACGCCATCCGGTACGGGTCCTCGCGGTCCCCGGCGGGCGCGGTGGCTGGGGAGTTGGCGCCCAGCGCCCAGGCGACCAGCTCGACGGCGGTCGCCGCGTAGGCGGGCTTGGCGAAGAGCGCGGACAGCTGGCCGACCAGGAGGTCCCACGGGCCCTGGAAGAAGGCCTGCCCGTCGGTGACCACGATGGTCGGCCACTGCGCGTCGGGCAGCTTGCACGGGAGCTGACCGGCCGGAGCGCTTTCGAAGTAGTCGTACAGATCCGGCAGCAGGCCGAGCACGGTGGCCGCCGCGACGCCGAACGAGCCGCCGAGCTGCAGCAGGAAGGCGCCCGCCAGGTAGACCAGCGGCTGCGCGAGCTGGGCGAGCGCCTGTCCGGCCGCCGTCTCGGGCGTGAAGATGAAGGCCAGGTCGCCCAGGGCGATGGGCCCGGCCAGGCGCGCCGAGGAGAGCGTGACCTGGCGCGCGGTGACGCCGACGTACCAGCTGGAGGCCCGGGTCCAGCCGCCGCTGGCGACCAGCGCCGACGACGCGACGGTCAGGCCGGCGACCGCGAAGGACAGGGCCGAGGCGTCGTCGCCCGAGGTGGGCGGGGCGACCTCGATGCGGGCCTCGGCCCCCGGCACCCAGACCGCGCCCAGGCCGCCGCCGGCCGCGTCGGGCAGGTGCACGGCCACGAGGCCGACCGAGGTGGACGTGGTGAGGGTGTCGCCGCCGACGTCGAGCTGGAAGCTGCCGGTGACGCCGAGCTGCAGGTCGGCGGGGGAGGCGCTGAAGGCCGTGAGCGAGAGCGTCACGCCGCCGGAGGCGAAGAGCGGGGTCGACCAGGGGTCGAGCTGGGTCCCGGCGCCCGAGGTCGAGGCGCCGGTCCATCCGAAGACCTGCGCGAGGCCGCCGACCAGGGCGACGAAGGGCGCAGGGCCGGTCTGCGGCGCGACCAGGCTGTCGCGGAAGTAGGCGGCCAGCCAGCCGGTCGGGGAGGCCAGGAGGCGATCGAGGGCGGCGGCGTCGAGCGTGCCGTCCGCCGAGAGCAGGGTCTGGAGGGGCCACGCGCTCTGGCCGGGCGGCGGGACGATGCCGAGCGCGGCGGCGAGCGCGGCCGGAGCGCCTGAGGTGACGCCGGCCTCGAAGCCGAAGAACTTCTGCAGCTGGGCGAGCGCCTCCTGGGCCAGGATCTGCTCGCCGACCTGGATCACCTGCGCGACGTTGGTCAGGTCGATGATGGCCCACGACCCGGCCGCCGAGGTCAGGTTGGTCAGCTGGACGGTCGGGGTCACGGCGCCGAGGGCGCGCTGGTAGGCGAAGCCGGCCTGGAAGGCGCCGATCTGGAAGGTGGCGTCGGCCGCGGCCGGGTCGGGGACCGAGACGAGCGGCTTGGACGGCTCCTGGTTGCCGAGGGCGACCGAGCAGGACAGGGTCGGGAACAGGGCCAGCCCGCCCTGGCCGTCGAGGGCCAGATCGAGGACGTCGGCGTGGGCGCTGGCGACGACCACGGGGACGGTGGTGGTCCAGGTCCCCGGGAGAGCGGCGCCGCCGAAGGCGACGGAGAGTCCGGGGACGAGGTGGGAGACGCCGTCGGCGTCGACGTCGGACCAGGCGGTCAGGTCGACCTCGAGCGGGACCTGTTGGGCTCCGATGGCGATCGTGGTGTGAAACAGGGGCAGGGCGTAGGGCGAGGCCGAGGTGCCGCGTCCGGAGACGACGGCGCCGCCTTCGCGTCCAGACTGGCCTCGGAAGGCGTCGCCGAGGGTCTCGAGCCAGCCGGCCAGCGCGTTCGGAGTGGTCACGAGCGCGCTCGCCCAGGCGAGGAAGGCGCGCTTGGCGTTCTGCGCTCGGTCGGCCGCCGAGTCGCCGAGGCTCGCGACGAGCGACCAGTCGAGCGCCGGCAGGTCGCCGGCGACGCCGAGCAGCGCGAGGGCGTCCGTGAGCAAGGCCTGCACGCGCGCCTGCGTCTCGGGCGCGACGTGGCGGAGCACCTGGGCGGCTACGACGTTGAGGCCGGCGGCGATCCAGGTCGAGGCGCCGAGCGCCTGCAGATCCGAGAGCGAGTAGTTGCCGGTCGGCTGCCCGGGCAGGGTCAGGTTGACGAAGACGAGTTCGAAGGTGGGCAGCGCGCCGGTGAACGACACGCGGGCCGCGAACTGCAGGCCGTCGAACGAGACGGCGCCCGAGCCGAACAGGCCGGCGGCGCCTTGCAGCGTGACGCCCAGCTCGAGCGGGTGGTCCTGGTCGCCGATGACGAAGGAGACCGGCGGGCTGGCCTTGCCGTCCACCTGGACGAGCGGGACCGACACGTAGGGCGTGATGGTCAGGCCGTCCGTGTCGGGGTCGACCGAGGGGGCGATGGTGAAGGCGCGGTTGACGCCCAGGCCGAAGACGGTGCCGGGTGTCGAGGGCTGCGGGCTCGCGGCGACGATGTAGAAGGGGGACGGGCGGTTGGCGCCGGCCGCGCCGCCGGTCACCGGGAGCGGCAGGTTGTACCAGAGCGCGCCGTCGAAGGCCTGCGGCACCCCCAGGGTCTGGCCGGCCGCCGAGCCGATGATCTGAGTGAGCAGCGAGAGCGCCTGCTGGACGTCGATGTCGGCGAACCCGGGGGAGCGGGTGCCGTCGCCTCGGGTCCAGCCGCGGGGGTCCTCGAACCACGCGAAGTTCACTGCGAAGCGCGAAGCGTCGTCCGGGTCGGGCACGATGAGGCCGATGAGCCGGCCGATCGCGAGGGCGAGCGGCGCCAGATCGCCGGCGTCGAACGTGAGCTGTGGCGCGGCGACGTTCGGGGTGGCGGTCGCGTCGGGCGTGAACACGGACGAGCCCATGCGCGCTCCTCGGGCACGAGGTGGGGTGCGACGCCGCCCCAACGCAGCGGACTACGTCTTCGACGTCACTCGGGTCGGTAGTGATGGATGAGCGCGCCCACCATGCACGACCCACCGCGGTCTCGCAACCGCGGCCCCCGACGCCCCGTCCCGCGCCCTGCAGCGCAGCAACGCGCTCTACTTTCAGTCCGTTGCGCGACGCACGCGGCGCTCCGGACACCCGCGCCCAGCCCGCGCTGTTAGAACGTGAAATACCGGCAGAACGTGAAATTCCGGATGGCGATGTCCGGAGACCACGCGCCCCCGTCCACGTCGCATGCGGCACGGCCTGGCCGCGTGCGCGCGGCCCACCCGCCCGACCTGGGCGGGCGTGGACCCCGGCCCCTCCGCCGAGGTCCACGCCCGCTGGTCGCACCGCCCCCCCTCATGGTCGGTGTTCGCGTGCGCGCGGCGGGGCCCGCACCCTCGCCGCGCGCTCGGGCTCAGGCGTGGCCGTGCTGCCCGCTAGAGCCGCCCCGCTGCTTGCCCCTGCCCTGGCGGCCGCGCTCCCCGACGTCGACGCTGTCGCGGCTGACGAGCTTGTTGAAGCGGCTGTCGCCCGTGTCCTGGTACAGGAACGCCAGCTGGTTGGCCTCGAAGCTGTCGAAGAACTCGTCCCACGAGATCTTCTCGAGCGTGTCGACGCCGCTGAAGCCGGTGAAGTCGATCCGCAGGATGCCCGGGTCGCCCTTGCCGCCGCTGCCCTTGACGTGCGCCGGACAGCCCCCGCGGGCCTCGACCCACTCGCGAATCGTCTCGTGATCGATCGTCGCCTTGGCGCTTCGCTCGCTGCGTGCCATCGGGGCCTCCTGTCCGCCTCTTTCAAGGAAACCCTAGTCGCAACGGCTACTTACACAACCGCTTGACCGGGCGCCGGGCGGATCGAGGGGCGGGCGCTCGCGCGGCTCGACGCGCGCGAACCGCGGCCGCCCCGCCCCACGGGCTCAGATGGGATCGATGAAGACCTCGCGCGGGCGGCTGGTGCCGTCGGACGGGCCCACGATGCCCTCGCGCTCCATCTTCTCGACGATGCGGGCCGAGCGGTTGTAGCCGATCTTCAGCTTGCGCTGCAGGAAGCTGATCGACGCGTTGCGCGTCTCGGCCACGATGCGCACGGCCTGGTCGTAGAACTCGTCGTACTCGTCGCCGCCCTCGGCGCCGGGCCCCGCGTCCTCCTCGTCGTCGGTCGCCAGGATGCCCAGGTCGTAGTCGGGCCGCCCCTGCTCTTTGAGGTGCGCGACGATGGCGTGGACCTCGTCCTCGGACACGTAGCAGCCGTGCACGCGCTTGACCGCCGCGCTGCCCGGCGGCAGGTACAGCATGTCGCCCATGCCCAGCAGCGCCTCGGCGCCCTTTTGGTCCAAGATGGTGCGCGAGTCGATCTTCGAGGCGACCTGGAACGAGATGCGCGTCGGGAAGTTGGCCTTGATGAGGCCGGTGATGACGTCGACCGACGGGCGCTGCGTCGCCAGGATGAGGTGGATGCCCGAGGCGCGCGCCATCTGCGCGAGGCGCGCGATGGACATCTCGACGTCCTTGGAGGCGACCATCATCAGGTCCGCCAGCTCGTCGATGATGACCACGATGAGCGGCAGCTTCTCGAGCTCCTTGCCGTCGCAGTCCAGGATGACGCCCTTGGGGTCCGGGAACCCCTTGGCCTCGCGCATCGACTTGGCCATGCGGAGCTTCTCGGGCAGCCGCTGGTCGGGGTTCTCGGTCAGCAGCGTCACCTTGGCGTTGTAGTTCGCCAGGTTACGCACACCGAGGTCAGCCATCAGCTTGTAGCGCCGCTCCATCTCCTTGACCGCCCAGCGCAGCGCGACGGCGGCCTGCTTGGGGTCGGTCACGACCGGCAGCAGCAGGTGCGGGATGCCCTCGTAGATGCTCAGCTCGAGCATCTTCGGGTCGACGAAGATGCAGCGCACGTCGTCGGGCGTGGCGTTGTACAGCAGCGACACGATGAAGCTGTTGATGGCGACCGACTTGCCCGAGCCGGTCGAGCCCGCGACCAGCAGGTGCGGCGCCTTGGCCAGATCCATCACCGTCGGGTTGCCGACGATGTCCTTGCCCAGCGCCAGCGTCAGCTTGCTCTTGGACTTGCTGGCGACCGGGTCGCCCAGGATCTCCTTGAGCCACACGATCTCGCGCGCGCTGTTCGGCACCTCGATGCCGACCACGTTCTTGCCCGGGATCGGCGCCACGATGCGGATGCGCAGCGCCGACAGCGCCATGGCCAGATCGTCGGCCAGATTGGCGATGCTCGAGATCTTCACGCCGGCCGCCGGCAGGAACTCGTACATCGTGATGACCGGGCCGGGGTGGATCTCGACCACCTTGCCCTTGACCCGGTAGTCCGCCAGCTTCGCCTCGAGCAGCTGCGCGTTGCGCTTGAGCAGCTCGCGGTCGTAGCAGGTCCCCTCGGGCGGCTTGTAGTCCAGCAGCGTCAGGCTCGGCAGCTCGAACGGCTTGTCTTCGCTGGCCTCGGCGCTGGCCGGACGCAGCGGGATCTGCTCGCCCACCGTCAGGTCGCGGCTGCGCCGCATCGCCGCCGACTCGACGATCTTGATGTTGTCGAGGTGGGCCTCGCCGTCCGCGTCCCCGCGGCCCTCGTCCTCGAGGACCACGCCCTCGTCCTCGTCGTCCTCGTCCTCGACGACGCGCCGCGGCACCGGCGCCTCGTCGTCCTCGTCGTCGTCCAGGTCGCCCCGCGCCTCGAGGATGTCCTCGTCGTCGAGCTCGTCGGCCGCCGAGTCCTCCTCGTCCTCCGCGCCGGCCTCGTCGACCGCGCCCGCCGGCGCGACCTGACGCCGCGGCGCGTGGATGGTCGGCCCGTCGTCGTCCTCGTCCGCGTCGCTCGGCTCGGCGTCCGGCGCCTGGGCGGCGGCCGGCGGCGGCCTGGGCGGCGCCACGGCGGGCTTGTCGGTCACCCCAGCCCCGCGCGGCGGGTTGGGCTGCGTGGCGGCGCGCGTCCTGGGCGCGACGACCTCGCCGGCCTGGGCGGCCACCGCGGCCGGGACCTGCGGCGTCTTGATGATCGGGCCGTCGTCCGCGAGCGCCTCGCGTTCGGCCGCTTCGTCCGCGTCGCCGTGCTTCATCACGGCGCGGCCCCAGGCCCACGCGCGGCGCAGCCCGGCGCCGAGCAGCAGCCCCAGCTCGAAGATGCTGCGCCGGGTGATGGCGATGATCGACACGACCAGCAGCGTCACCGCCGCCAGCAGCGTCCCGGGCGTCGACAAGAAGGCGCGCGTCACCTCGCCCGCGTAGGCCCCCATCGCCCCGCCCGGCAGGTGCCCGAAGAAGCGCGCCGGCGCCAGGGCGACGTGCGCCAGGATGCAGGCCGAGACCAGCACGCCGACCCAGCCCAGCACGTCCAGCCGGGTGAGCGACGAGCGGCGCCCGATGAGGTAGGTCAGCCCCAGCAGGGCGAAGGTGCCGGCGACCGCGAAGGCCCCCAGCCCGACGACGCCCAGGAACAGGTCGGCGACGTGCGCGCCGATGGGGCCGATGGCGTTGACCGCCGGGCGCGTGCGGGTGCCGCCCGTCGGGGTCACGTCGACCGGGTCGAAGGTGAACAGGGCGAGGAGGAGCGCCACGGCGAACGCCAGGATGACGATGCCGTAGATCTCGAGGCGGATCACCGGGTCGCCGTCGTCGCGGCGCCCGACGACGCGCTCCGCGGGCGAGAACCGCCGTCCCTCGTTCCGAGCCGAATGATTTGCGTCCATGCTGACCACGGCGCGGACGGTAGGCGGCGCCGGGACGCCGCGCAACATCGTGCGCTGCTCGGACGTTCAGGCCGGCGGCGCCCCCCACGAGTCCGTGGAAGGCCCGCTGGCTACGCCTCAGGACGCGGTGCGCTTCCGCTCGACCGCGGCGCCGATGAAGCTGGTGAACAGCGGGTGCGGGCGCAGCGGACGCGACTTGTACTCGGGGTGGAACTGCACGCCGACGAACCACGGGTGGCTGCCGACCTCGACCACCTCGACCAGATCGAGGTCCGGGTTCACGCCGGTCGCCGACAGGCCGTGCTCGTGCAGGCGATCGCGGAAGGCGTTGTTGAACTCGAACCGGTGGCGGTGGCGCTCGCTCACCAGGCGCTTGCCGTACGCCGCCTCGGCGCGGCTGCCCGGGGTCAGGGCGCACGCGTACGAGCCCAGCCGCATGGTGCCGCCCTTGGCCTTCACGCTCTTCTGCGCCTCCATCAGGTGGATGACCGGGCTGCCGCCCTCGCGCTCGAACTCGGCCGAGTTGGCGTCCGGCACGCCGGCGACGTTGCGCGCGAACTCGATGACCGCGCACTGCATCCCCAGGCAGATGCCGAAGAAGGGCTGCCCCGACACGCGCGCGCGCCGGATGGCCTCGATCTTGCCTTCGATGCCGCGCTGGCCGAAGCCGCCCGGGACCAGCAGCGCGTTGGCCGCCTCGAGGGTCGCCAGCGTGTCCGGGTCGCGGGCCTCGATGCGCTCGGCGTCCAGGTAGTGCAGCTCGACCCGGCAGTCGTTGGCGAAGCCGCCGTGCTTGAGCGCCTCGTTGAGCGACTTGTAGCTCTCGACCAGATCCACGTACTTGCCGACGATGGCGACGTCGACCTTGTCGTGCGGACGCGTGACGTGCGCGACCACCCGCTCCCACTCGGTCAGATCGGGCGCCCGGCACCAGATCCCCAGCGCCTCGACCACCTGGTCGTCCAGCCCCTCGGCGTGCAGCGCGCTGGGCAGCGCGTAGATGGACGCCTGGTCCTCGGCCGTGATGACGCGGTTGGGGCGGACGTTGCAGAACAGGCTGATCTTGCGCTTGATGTCCTGCGACAGCGGCCGATCGGTGCGGCACACGATGATGTCGGGCTGGATGCCGATCTCGAGCAGCGCCTTGACCGAGTGCTGCGTCGGCTTGGTCTTCAGCTCGCCCGCCGCGCTGATGTACGGCACCAGCGTCAGGTGCACGTAGATGGCGTTGTCGTGCCCGACGTCCAGCCGCATCTGGCGCACGGCCTCGAGGAAGGGCAGCGACTCGATGTCACCCACCGTCCCGCCGACCTCGACGATGGCGACGTCGCGCCCCTCGGAGGCCGCCAGGATGCGCGCCTTGATCTCGTTGGTGACGTGCGGGATGACCTGCACCGTCCCGCCCAGGTACTCGCCGCGCCGCTCCTTGTCGATGACCGACTCGTAGATCTGGCCGGTCGTGAAGTTGTTGCGGCGGCTGGTGGTGATGGACGTGAAGCGCTCGTAGTGGCCCAGATCCAGGTCGGTCTCGGCCCCGTCGTCGGTGACGAAGACCTCGCCGTGCTGGAAGGGGTTCATCGTCCCCGGGTCGACGTTGATGTACGGGTCCATCTTGAGCAGGGTCACGTTGAGCCCGCGCGCCTCGAGCAGCGCGCCCAGCGCCGCTCCGGTCAGACCCTTGCCCAGCGACGAGGTCACGCCGCCCGTCACGAAGATGAACTTGGTGTGCTTGTAGGCCATTGCGCCGTCTCGAAAGCAAGCCGCCGACCACGCACGTCAGCCGGGTCGGCTAGCGGAAAACCCGTGAAGTTCGGGTAGGTTCCAAGCGATTGACCCGGAGGTCGCGCCAAGATACTGACGCCCCCCCGGCCTGTCAACGAGGACCTTTCCCCCGGCCCGCGCCCCGCCCGCCTTCGCGCGCGGTCCCTCGGCCCCTCACAGGCCCTTGCGCTCGGCGGCCAGCTCGGCCTCGGACTTGCGCACGTACGCCGGGTCCAGGGGCGCGCCCTCGGCGGGCCGGCCGGCCGCCTCCCACTCACGCAGGGCCACCGCGGCCACATGCCGCGCCGGAAGCACGTGCCAGTGGGGCGGCGCCGCCCGGACGCACCCGTACGCCAGCGCGCCCGACCCGAAGACGTGCAGCGGCGCGTCCGTCACCTCGCGCACCGCGGCCAGCAGCGCGTCCGCCGGCGCCACGCGGGCCGGCAGCAGGGGCTCGACCGGCCCCTGGGCCGGGACCCGGTAGGCGGCCCCGTAGACCTCGCCCTTGCGCGCGTCGATGAGCGGCACCGCCACCCCCGGCGCGCCCGCGGCGTTCAGGGCCAGCGCGTCCAGGCTGCCGACCTGCCACACCGGCACACCCAGCCCCATCGACAGCCCCACCGCCGTCGCCATCGCCACGCGCACGCCGGTGAACCCGCCCGGCCCGCGCCCGACCGCCACCAGGCCCAGCTGCTCGCGCGTCACGCCCTGCCGCGCCAGCAGCTCCTCGAGCAACGACAGGACGACGTCCGAGTGGTGGACGCCGCGGTAGCTCGTGACCTCCTCGAGCAGGCGCCACTCGCCCTCGGGCCGCCCGACCTCCTCGGGCACGCGCACCAGCGCCGCGGTCACGTGCTCGCCCCCGCTGTCGAGCGCGAACACCACCGGCCCCTGCGGCCCGGTCGGCGCCTTGGCCCGCCGCGTCGGCTTCCCTCCGGGCCCGGTCACGCCGTCGGCCCGAAGAAGACCTTCTCGATGTCGTTCTTGAAGGCCAGCACCATCAGCACCAGGATGAACGCGAAGCCCAGGTAGGTCGCGATCTGCCGCGTCCGCAGCGACACCGGCCGCCGCCGCACCGCCTCGAGCGCCAGGAACAGGATGTGGCCGCCGTCCAGGATGGGCACGGGCAGCAGGTTGATGAGCCCCAGGTTCACCGACAGGAAGATCATCAGCCGGAAGAAGTACTCCCAGCCGAACTCGCTGGTCTGCGCGGCCAGCTGCCCGATGAGCAGCGGCCCGCCGATGTCGTCGATGGGCACGGCGCCGCGGAACAGGCCGGCGATGCTGGCCACCGTGTCGCCGATGGCCTCGGTCGTGCCGTCCCACATCTGGTCGAGGGCGTAGGTCAGCCGCCGCGGGTTGTCGACCAGGGGCAAGGCGTCGGTGTAGCCGCCGCCCTGGGCGCCGAACACCTGGATCTTGCGGTTGGGCTGCATCTGCGTGGGGAAGGGGACCTCGATCATCGTGAAGGCCGCCTCGAGCGTCTGCCCGTCGCGCTGCCAGGTGACGGTCTGCTCCTTCTTGGCGTTCGCCAGCACGGCGCGGCTGATGTGGTCCCACGAGGACGGCTTCTGCCCGTTGACGGTCAGGATCTGGTCGCCCGGGCGCAGGCCGATCTTCTCGGCCGGCGAGCCCGCGACGACGTTGCGGACGACCAGCTCGGCGCTGTCCAGGCCGCGCAGCCCGTCGCCGGGCGGCACCGTCACGGTCACTGGCTGGGCCACGGTGACCTGCAGGCCGGCGGTGGGCGCGGTCTCGGGCCGCAGCAGCCCCAGGGTCGCGGGACGCCCCTCGGCCTTGCGCAGCGCCGCCTCGAGCTGGTCCAGGCGCTCGATGCGCTGGCCGTCGACCGCGACCACCTGGTCGAAGGTCCTGACGCCCGCCTGGGCGGCCGGCGAGCCGGGCGCGACCGTGACGATGGGCAAGAGGTAGTCCGACCCGATGCCGATGCGCGCGACCTGCTCGGTCAGGCCCAGCTCGGGCACGCGGCTCTCGGTCTCGAGGCGCGGCCGGATGTCGGCGGACAGGCGCTGCCCGTCGCGCTCCCAGACCACGTTGACCGCCTCCTCGGGGCGGCTCGACACGACGCGCGACAGCTCCCACAGCGCCGTGATGGGCTGCCCCTCGACCTCGACGATGCGGTCGCCAGGGCGGATGCCCGCCTCGTGCGCCGGGCTGTCGGGGGCGACCGTGCCGGCCTGGCTGGGCACCGTCTTGTCGACGTTGAGGCCCAGGCCGAAGAACAGGAAGAAGGGCAGCAGCAGGTTGAACGCCGGCCCGGCGGCGACGATGAGGAAGCGCCGCCACACGGCCTTGTGGTTGAACGACACCGAGCGCGCGTAGTCGGGCACGTCCTCGGACGGGTCGTCGCCGTACATCTTGACGAAGCCGCCCAGCGGCAGGGCCGCGATGACGTATTCGGTCGGCGGCATCGGCCCCTTCTTGCGCCCCTTGAACGAAAACAGGGTGGGCCCGAAGCCGATGGAGAAGGTCACGACGTGCACGCCCATCGCGCGGGCGAGCAGGAAGTGGCCGAGCTCGTGGAAGAAGATGAGCCCTCCGAGCAGGAGGACGAAATAGATGAAGCCCATGGACCTTCCGGGAAGAGCTGCTTCGGCCGCGCGTTACGTCGGCCAGCATAGAGGCAGCACGGCACGGCGCCAAGACTAAGGCGAGCGGCCTCCGTGTTGTTCCCGGCCTGCGCGAGCGGGCCGCGCGGCCCTTGCCCGACGCGCCGGCCTGCCTTACCCATCGCCGTTCACCCCGTCACGGCCGCCCCCTTGACGGCCGCGCCACCGCTGAGAGACTCACCGCTTCATGCCGCACACGTTCTGTCCCGTCTGCTCCGACGCGCTGCCGCCTCGCGCCGACAACCGCCACCACCCGTTCTGCAGCGCCCGCTGCAAGACCATCGACATGGGCAAGTGGCTCACCGGCGAGTACGCCATCCCCGGCGAGGACGCGCCACCCGAAGACCTCCCGCGACGCAGCACCGCCGAAGAAGAGGACGCATGAAGCTCGCCCCCCTCCTGCCGGGCCTCGGCCTCCTCCTCGCCGCGTGCGCCGGCGGCGCCGTCAAGTCGGACGACCCCACCCGCAGCCCCGCGAGCGCCCCCATGAGTACGTCCACGACGACCTCGCCCACGACCGACCGCCCCGGCGCCGCCCCCGTCAAGGTCCGCCCCGACGTGACCCGGGCGACGCTCGACAACGGGCTCGAGGTCTACATGGTCCAGGACCGCTCGGCCCCGCTCGTCAGCTACCAGGTCTGGTTCAAGGTCGGCTCGGTCAACGAGAACGAGGCCGGCGCCGGCGACACCCACGGCATCACCGGCCTGAGCCACTTCTTCGAGCACATGATGTTCCGCGGCACCGAGAAGGTGCCCGACTACTTCGCCGCCATGGCCAGCCGCGGCATCCAGCTCAACGCCTTCACCTGGCTCGACCAGACGGTCTACTGGGAGAACCTGCCCAGCCAGCACCTGAAGGACGTCATCGAGATCGAGGCCGACCGCTTGGAGCACATGAAGGTCGACTTCCTCAACCTCGAGCCCGAGCGCGAGGTCGTCAAATCCGAGCGCCTGCTGCGGGTCGAGAACGACCCCGAGGGCAAGGCCGCCGAGCTGCTCCAGTCGCGGGTCTTCGAGGTCTTCCCCTACCACTGGGACACCATCGGCTGGATGAAGGACCTCAACGCCATCACGGTCGAGGAGGCCCAGCGCTACCACAGCGTCTACTACGCCCCGAACAACGCCTACATCGTCGTGGTCGGCGATCACGATCCGGCCCAGACCCTGCAGTGGATTCAGGCCGCCTACGGGCACCTCGAGCGTCGCGACATCCCGCCCGAGCGCTTCCCGACCGAGCCCCGCCAGGAGGCCGCCCGCCGCGACCGCGTCGTCTCCGCCGTCGACACGCCGATGGTCCTGTGGGCCTACCGCGCGCCCCCGGTGCGCGAGCGCGACTACGCCGTGCTGCAGGTCATCGACCAGATCATGAACGGCGGCAAGTCCTCGCGGCTACAGCAGAAGTTCGTGCACACGGCCCACCCGCGCCTGGGCCGTCTGCAGAGCATGCTGCTGCCCATCCGCCACCCCTACATGTACCTGTGGTCGGCCAGCCTCGAGCCCGGCATGTCGACTCGCCAGCTCGAGCGAGAGCTGGACGCTTCGGTCGTGCAGCTCATCAACGAGGGCGTCACGCAAGAGGAGCTGGACCGCGCCGTGGCCAGCCTGCGCAGCTCCATCGTCCGCCAGAACCTGTCGCACCAGAAGAAGGCCGAGATGATTGGCTTCTCGCTGCGCGCCAGCGACGACCCGACCCTGTTCTTCGACCGGCTCGAGGTCTACGGCCAGGTGACCCAGGCCGACATCCAGCGGGTCGCCCGCGAGGTGCTGCGCCCCGACAACCGCACCCTGGTCCCGGTGGTCAACCCGCAGCGGGTCCTCGGCCTGCTCGACGCCTACGTCGCCGCGACCCCCGAGCTGCCCGCCGCCGTGCGCGAGGCCGCCACCCAGGCCGGCCAGCTGCTCCTCGGCCGCTGGGAGCTGCGCGAGCAGGCGCAGGCCCTCGACGCCGAGGCCGACGCCATCCGCCTGCTCGACCAACGCGCGCAGCGCCAGCTGGCCGCGGCCGCGACCCCCGAGGACAAGGCCGCCATCGAGCGCTACATGGCCGACAACGAAAAGGGCACCGCCAAGCGCACCGCCGCCCTGACCGCCTCGCGCGCCGAGCTGGCGGCCGCCCGCGCCGAGGTCGACGGGCTGGCCAAGCAGCTGGCGGCGCGGGTGAAGAAGATGAACGACGCGGCGATGACCCAGGAGGCCGCCTACCTCGTGGGCTTCACCCGCTGGGTGCTGGCCGAGGGCGCCCAGGGCCCGCCGACCATCGACGTCTCGCGCCTGCAGCGCCCCGACCGCGCGCAGGTGGCCCGCGCCGCGGCCTACGCGACGCTGGTGTCGTGGGCCATGGATCTCCACGACTTCGACGCGGCCGCCCAGCGCCAGCGCCAGGTCGCCATCGACCTCGCCGGCCCCATGCTCGGCGCGCTCGACCCGGCCGACTCGGCGCCCGAGGCCGCGCTCTTGCGCGCCGCCCACGATCTCGCCTGGGACACCCAGATCGTCGGGGCCCCCCTGACCGACGGCCGCGTCACCGCGCGCCCCACCGCCAGCGGGAGCCGCTGATGCCGCTTCGCCGCCCTCGCCTCGTCGCCCTGACCACCGCCCTCGTCGCCGGGATGATGACCATGACCGCCACCCCGAGGTCCGCCTCCGCCGCCCCTGCTGCCGCTGGCGCCAGCGCCCCGCTCTCGCTGCCCGCGGTCGAGCGCTTCCAGCTGCGCAACGGGCTCGAGGTCCTGCTCATCCCCAACGCGACCAACCCCTACGTCGAGATGCAGCTCGTCGCGCGCGCCGGCTCGGCCCTCGACCCCGCCGGGCAAGAGGGGCTGGCCGCGCTGACGGCGACCATGCTGACCAACGGCACGCCCACCCTCAGCGAGGAGGAGGTCGCGCGCACCCTCGAGGCGATGGGCGCCGAGCTCAGCGCCTGGGCCGATCTACAGACCTTCAACGTCCGCGGCTCGGTCATCACCCTCGAGCCGCGCGACCTCGAGCGCTTCCAGGGCCTCTTCGTCGACGTGGTCCGCAACGCGACCTTCCCCGAGGACTCGCTGGCCAAGACCCGCACCCTGCGCCTGTCGGCCCTCAAGCGCCTCGCCGACGACCACAACTCGCTGGCCAACCTGGGCCTGATGGCGGCGCTGTACAGCGGCACGCCGCGCGGCCGCCTGTCGACCGGCACGCTGACCACGCTCCCCAAGCTGCAGCGCGCCGATCTGGTGGCCTTCCGCGACCGGGTCGTCGTCCCGCGGCACAGCGTGCTGGCCATCGGCGGCAGCTTCGACCCCCAGGCGATGCGCGCCTGGGTCGAGCAGGCCTTCGGCGACCCCAGCTGGGGCGAGGGCGTCTGCACCCCAGGCGAGATCGAGGGCCGCTGCGCCCAGCTGTGCAAAGACGGGCAGTGCCTGACCAACCCCTTCGCCAACCGCGCCGAGCCCAAGCGCCCCATGTCGGCGGCGGGACGCGGCCGCACCGTGCTGCTGCTCGACCGCGACGACCCCAGCATCAACCAGATCCAGTGGCGCCTGGGCCAGGACGGCGACGTCACCCTGCTCGACCCGGCCTGGCCCGCCTTCCGGCTGGGCACCCACATCCTGGGCGGCGACTTCACCTCGCGCCTGAACCAGGTCCTGCGCGTCAAAGAGGGCCTGACCTACGGCGCCCGCTTCGCCGTCGACTTCGGCGGGCAGCACTCCGGGCCCATGTACGTCTCGACCTTCGTGTCGCCCAAGGACCTCGGCCGCGCCGTCGAGCTGTCCCTCGTCGAGCTCCGCGGGGTCGTGGCCCAGCCGCCGCCCGAGCCCGAGCTGACCGCCGCCAAGGCCAAGATCATCAACCAGTTCCCCTTCAAGTTCGAGACCGTCTCCGACACCCTCGAGCAGTACCTGCACCTGACGGTCGACGGCGTCCCGGTCACCTGGCTAGAGGGGTACACCGCGGCCCTCGCCGCGCCCACCGACGCGCAGGTCCACCAGAGCCTGGGCCGCCTCGACCCCGACCGCATGGTCCTGGTCGCCGTCGGCAACCGCGACCTCATCCCGACGCTGCAGCGCTTCGGACAGGTCCGCGTGGTCAAGGTCAGTGACTTCTTGTCCACCGGCCTCGAGACGTCCACAGTGGCCCCATGACCACGCTCGAACCGCTCGTTCGCCAGGACCTCGAAGACGAGGTCGTCCGCCTGTCCCTGTCCGCCGGCGCGGGCAACCCCATCTCGCCGGCGCTGGTCGCCGCCTTCGAGCAGCACCTGGCCGACCTAGAGGTCGACGCCCCGCGGGCGCTGGTCCTCGACGGCGGCCCGGGCAAGCTCTTCTCGGGCGGCTTCGATCTGAAGACCGTGCTCGACTTCAGCCAGCGCCAGATGCGCGGCTTCTTCCGCGACTTCTGCGAGACGGTCGCGCGCCTGGTCGAGCTGCCGGCGCCGACCTTCGCCGCCGTGCACGGCCACGCCATCGCGGGCGGCTTCATCCTGCCGCTCGCCTGCGACTTCCGCGTGGTGCAGAGCGGCCCGCTCAAGCTGGGCCTGGGCGAGGTGGACCTGGGCATCCCCGTCCCGGCCGGCACCCTGGTGCTGCTGGGGGCGCGGACCACGCCGGCCACCGCGGCGCGCCTGTCGATGTTCGCCACCATGATGACCCCGGAAGAGGCGGCCGACGCGGGCTACGCCGACGTGGTGGCGGCCGACGCGCAGGCCGAGGCGGTCGTACTGGCGCGCACCTTGGCGAACAAGCCCGGCGCGGGCGTCCGGGTCACCAAGCAGATCCTGGCGCGCCAGTTGGCGCAGCAGATGCGAGAGGCCGACCAGCGCTGGCTCGACCGCTTCATGGAGGCGTGGTTCGCCGACGAGGCCCAGGACAAGCTGCGCGCGCTGACCGAGCGGCTGTGAGGCCGGCCGCGGCGGGCCTGCTCCCGTTGCCGATCCTGGTCCACCACGACGGCGTGATCGCCATCGACAAGCCGGCCGGCCTGCCCTCGACCGGGCGCACCCTGGACGACCCCGACTGCGCGCAGGCCCGGCTGATGGCGCAGCTGGGCCGGCGAAAGGTCTGGGCCGTCCACCAGCTCGACGCGGGCACCACCGGGCTCAACCTCTTCGCGCTGCGCAAGGCGCGGGTCGCCGAGGTGGGCGAGGCCATGCGCCCCCCGCGTGGCCGCAAGACCTACCTGGCGGTGGCGCGCGGCCGCTGGGAGGGCGGCGAGCGCCTGGTCGACCTGCCCATCGGGTCGGCCCGTGGCGTCCCCGCCGTCACCCGCGACGGCAAGCCCTCGCAGACGCGGGTGCGCCCGCTGGCGGTCGGCGCCGACGCCAGCCTGCTAGAGGTCGCCCTGCTGACCGGCCGCACCCACCAGGTCCGCGTCCACCTGGCCGCCGTCGGCCACCCCCTGATCGGCGACGCCATGCACGGCGACCCCGGCGGCCCCACCTTCGGCCGCCCCGCCCTGCACGCCCATCGGCTGCGGCTCGATCTGCCCGCGCCGCTCGACCGGCTCGAGGCCCCCGCCCCCGCCGACCTCCGGCGGCTGTGCCTCGCCCTCGGCCTGGAGCTGCCATGACCGACGACAAGGCCCGCCTGCGCGGCGCCCTGGGCGGCAGCCTGCTCTTCGAGCAGCCCCGCTACGCCGAAGAGGCCGCCGCCTACCGCGCCGCGTGCGCCACCGGCCGCCCCACCCTGCTCGAGGTCGGCTTCGATCACGGCTTCCGCCTGCTGGCCACCGCCCAGCACAACCCCGGCTGGCAGGTCGTCGGCCTCGAGATCCGCCGCCACCGGGTCGACATCGCCAACGCCCGCGCCCAGCGCGCCGGCCTGAGCAACCTGCTCGCCTGGCGCGCCGACGCCCGCACCGTGCTGGCCGCCCTCACCCCGGACGCCTGCCTGGACGTGCTCGAGGTGCTCTTCCCCGACCCCTGGTGGAACGCCGCCCACCGCCAAAAGCGCCTGCTGCTGACCCGCCCCTTCCTGGACGAGGCGGCGCGGGCCCTCAAGCCCGGCGGCCTCATGCACCTGGCGACGGACGTGCCCCGCTACGCCGCCGAGATCGAGGCCGTGCTGGCCGACCACCCGGCCTTCGCCGTCGACCCCGCCGCCCTCGCGCAGCGCCCCCCCTGCCCCGCCCAGAGCCGCCGCGAGTGGAAGTGCGAGCGCGAGGCCATCGCCGTCCACCGCTTCGCCGCCCGCCGCCGCCCCTGACGGCGCAGCGAGCTGCGCCAGGCCGGAGCACGAGCGAGCTCGTGCAGTCCAATGGCGCCCCCGGGCATGGCAACCGGATTGCCGGGCCTGGCAACCGGACTGCCGGGCCTGGCAACCGGACTGCCGGGCCTGGCAACCGGACTGCCGGGCCTCTGGCGGGCGTTGGCAACCGGACTGCCGGGCCTGGCAACCGGACTGCCGGGCCTGGCAACCGGACTGCCCGAGCTTGCTCGGGCTCGTGGGTCGCGCAGCTCGCTGCGCGGGATGCCAAGGATGACCTCCCAACCGGCGCATCCAGCTGCACGTGACGTCCGGACCGCACGTTGGAGTGCCCTCGCTCGCGAGGGCTCGTCGGATCAGCGCCGCTCGCGGCGCTCGCCAGCTCCGCGACCCGCCGCCGCTCCTGGAGTGCCCTCGCTCGCGAGGGCTCGTCGGATCAGCGCCGCTCGCGGCGCTCGCCACCTCCGCGTCGCGAGGCCCTCTGCGCCCGCCGCCGCTACTTCAGCTGCCGCAGCCGCGCGCAGGCGACCTCGTCCTTCAGCTCGCAGGCCTCGCCCAGCAGCTTCTTGGCGCGCTGCGGGTTCTTGGGCCCGCCTTCACCCTCGGCCAGCATCACGCCCAGGTTGGTGCAGGCGGTGGTGTCGCCGGCCGCGCAGGCCGTGTCGTACAGGCGCCGCGCCTCGGCCAGATCCTTGCCGCCACCCGCGCCCTCGCGCAGAGCCGTGGCCAACGCCACACACCCGCGGATGCTGCCGCCGTCGCAGGCCTTCTGGAACAGCGGCCGCGCGTCCTTGAACTTGCGGTTGATGTAGAAGACCCGCCCTTCGCTGGCGCAGCCGTCCATGTAGCCGGCGTCACAGGCCTTCTTGAACAGCTCCGCCGCCTTGGGCTCGTCCTGCTCGCCGCCCAGCCCGCGAATCAGCAGCGTCCCCAGCGCATCACACGAGGCCATCTGCCCGCCGTCGCAGGCCTTGCCGTGCAGCGCGCGCGCCCGCTCGGGGTCGCGGGTGCCCGGCGGGCCCTCGATCAGCGCCGTCGCCAGCTCGCGGCACTTGTCCATCGCGCCGCCGTCGCACGCCTTGGCCAGCTCGGCGCTGGGCCCCTCGTCCTCCACCGGCTCGGGCGCGGCCGGCGCCGCGGTCTCCTTGGCCGCCTCTGCGGTCGACCCGCACTTCAGCTTGCTCTCGAAGGTCGGCTTGCTCGCCCCCACCGGCGAGGAGACGCGGATGACCCCCTCGCAGGCCTGCCCGTCCTTCTTGCCCGTCACGCCCCAGGCGTCGCCGCCCTCCACCTTGGTCAGCGTCACCTCGGTCAGCCCCTGCGCGGCCAGCTCGTCGAGCGCGGCCTTCTGGTGGTCGCCGCAGCCGGCGAGCGCGGTCATCACCAGGGCCAGCAGCGAGGTCGGCATCCATGCGAAACGGTTCATCTTCTCGGTCTCCCAGGGCAGCTCCGGCGCGCACCGTAGCACGTCGCAGACGGCGGTTGAACCCGCGGTCCGGCCTGCTATTCTCCGCCGTCCCAACCACCCCGTCCCCCTGTCCCAGGAGCCACGCCATGGAGCTCTCGTCCGTCGTCGCCCTCGTCACCGGCGGCGCCTCCGGCCTCGGCCGCGCCACCGCCCTGCGCCTCGCCCGCGACGGCGCCAAGGTCGTCATCGCCGACCTCGCCCGCACCAGCGGCGGCGGCGTCGCCGAAGAGGCCGGCGAAGGCCGCGCCTTCTTCCAGGCGACCGACGTCACCAGCGAAGCCGACGTCAACGCCGCCCTCGACGCCGCCCAGGAGCGGTTCGGCCGCGTCCCCAACGTGGTCGTCAACTGCGCCGGCATCGCCATCGCGCAGCGCGTCCTGTCCAAGGCCGGCCCGCACCCGCTCGACGCCTTCAACAAGATCCTCGCCGTCAACGTCGGCGGCTCGTTCAACACCATCCGCCTGACGGCCGCCCGCCTGCAGGACACCGAGCCCAACCAGCACGGCGAGCGCGGCGTCTTCATCAACACCGCCAGCGTCGCCGCCTACGACGGCCAGATCGGCCAGGCCGCCTACTCGGCCTCCAAGGGCGCCATCGTCGGCATGACCCTGCCCATCGCGCGCGATCTGGCCCGCAGCGGCATCCGCGTCGTGACCATCGCCCCCGGCCTGTTCAAGACGCCGATGCTGGCGGGCCTGCCCGAGAAGGTGCAGGCCGAGCTGGGCGCCCAGGTCCCCTTCCCGGCGCGCCTGGGCGACCCCGACGAGTACGGCCAGCTGGTCGAGGCGATCGTCACCAACCCGATGCTCAACGGCGAGGTCATCCGCCTCGACGGCGCCATCCGGCTGCCCCCGAAGTGACCTGTCAGGCGCGGCGGTCGCCCCCGGCTCAGCCCCGGGCGGCCGCCAGCGCCTCGTCGACCGCCTCGACCACCCGCTCGACCTCGCCCAGCCCGTTGGGCCAGTGCGGGGCCAGGCGCAACAGGCCGTCGGGCGTGCTGACGGCCACCCCGCGCTCGGCCAGCGCGGCCGCCAGCGCCATGGCGGTCGTCCCCTGGGGCGGCCGCAGGCTCAGGCTGCCGCTGCGGCCCTCGGCCCAGGGCGCGCGCATCGACGCGAAGCCCCGCTCGACCAGCTGCGGCTCGATGCGATCGTGCCAGGCCTGCACGTGCTGGTAGATGGCCTCGACGCCCAGCTGCTCGATGAGCCCCACCGAGGCGTCCAGCGCCGCCAGCCCCACCCCGTTGAGCGCGCCGGTCTCGACGAAGTCGGCCTTGCGGCGGATGGGCCGGTCGTAGCGCAGGTGGCCCTCGCCCTCGACCAGGAAGCGGATGGGCTCCTCGTGGCTCAGCCAGCCGGCCGTCCGCGGGACCAGCTCGCCCACCCGGTCGGGGCGGATGTACAGAAAGCCGCAGCCCTCGAGGCCCATCAGCCACTTGTGGCTGCCGCAGGCCAGGTAGTCGACGCCCAGCGCCCGCGCGTCCAGCGGCACGACCCCCAGCGCCTGGATGGCGTCGACGAAGACCTGGGCGCCGTGGGCGTGGGCCAGGCGGGTGATGGCCTCGAGCGGCATGCGCAGGCCGGTCTGGAACTGGACGGCGCTGACGGCGACCAGGCGCGCCCCCTGGCGCAGCTCGGTCTCCAGGGCCCGCAGCCCGGCGGCCGGGTCGACCCGGTAGGTGTCGGCGTCCAGCAGCACGACCTCGACCCCGTGGTCGACCGTGGCCTGCTGCCAGGGGGTGATGTTCGTCGGGAACTCGCCGCGGAAGCCGATGACCCGGTCGCCGCGCCGCCAGGGGAAATCCAACGCGATGGTCGACACGCCGGTGGTGGTGTTGGCGACGAAGCCGATGTCCTCGGCGCCCACGCCGATGAGGCGCCCGAGCCGCGCGCGCAGCCCCTCGCGGCGGTCGCGCCACTTCAGGAAGGCGCCGACGCCCTTCCTCGCGTAGTCGCCGACCACCTCGTGGGCGACGGCGCGCACCGGCTCGGAGGGCGGCGAGATGGCGGCGTGGTTCAAGAAGGCGCGCGCCTCGAGGTCGGGGAAGAGGGCGCGGTCACCCAGGCGGGGAGCGGGCAGGGTTGGCAGGTTCATGGCGAGGGTCTAACGCGATCGGAGGGCTGGGCCAAGGGGCTGGCCGACCCGGCGCGCCGTCGATTGCGGCCGCGGGGTCCGGTGCTTACGATGGCTCGCCATGCATCAGCCCGAGCCCGCCTTCGAGATCGATGTCGCCGTCTACCGCAGCCCCGCGCTGGCCCGCTACGGGTTCGGCGCCGGGCACCCGTTCGGGCCCGACCGGCTCGACGCCTTCTGGGGCGCCATGGTCGACCGGGGGCTCGACACGCGGGTGACCGTCTGCGCGCCGCGCGAGGCGACCCGCGAGGAGATCGAGCGCTTCCACACGCCCGAGTACGTCGACCGGGTCGAGCTGCTGTCGATGCACGGCGCGGGCTTCCTCGACGAGGGCGACACCCCGGCCTATCCCGGGGTCTTCGAGGCGGCCTCGACCGTAGTCGGCGCCTCGCTCGAGGCGATGAAGCGGGTGATGGCGGGCCAGAGCCGGCGCGCCTTCGTGCCCATCGGCGGGCTGCACCACGCCATGCGCCACAAGGCGGGGGGCTTCTGCGTCTTCAACGACTGCGGCGTCGTCATCGAGACGTTGCGGGCCCAGTACGGCATCGAGCGGGTCGCCTACGTCGACATCGACGCCCACCACGGCGACGGCCTGTACTACCCCTTCGAGGACGACCCCCACGTGGTCATCGCGGACATCCACCAGGACGGCCGGACGCTCTACCCGGGGACCGGGGCCGCCGGCGAGACCGGGCGCGGCGCGGCCAAGGGCACCAAGCTGAACCTGCCGCTGCTGCCCTTCGCCGACGACCAGGCCTTCTTCGCCGCCTGGGAGCAGGCCGAGGCCTTCCTCGATGCCCAGCGGCCCCAGGTGGTCCTGCTGCAGTGCGGCGCCGACTCCATCGCCGGCGACCCCATCACCAACCTGCAGTGGTCGCCCGCGGCCCACGCCCACGCCGCGCGGCGCCTGTGCGCGCTGGCCGAGCGCCACGCCGGCGGCCGCATCATCGGCTTCGGCGGCGGCGGCTACAACCGCAGGAACCTGGGCCGGGCCTGGAGCGAGGTGGTCTCGGTCTTCCTCGACGCCCCGCCCGACGGGGGCGCGTGAGGTTCGTCTGCGACCGCATGTTCGCGCGCCTGGGCCGCTGGCTGCGCGCGGCCGGGCACGACACGGTGCTGGCCCCCGAGGCCTGGGCCGACCGCCAGATCGTCGCCTGGGCCGCCGCCGAGGGTCGGGTCGTCCTGACCCGCGACCGCAAGATGCTCGAGCTGCGCGAGGCCGCGGGCGGCCACGTCCGGGTGCTGCGCGCCGACACTCTCGACGCCGCCGCCCGCGAGCTGGCGGCCGAGCACGGCCTCGACTGGCTGCGCGCCCCGCTGACCCGCTGCCTGGTCGACAACACCCCCATCGCCCTCGCCGCCCCCGACGCGCTGGCCCTCATCCCCGAGGGCGCCCGAAAGACGGCCACCGAGGTCTGGCGCTGCCCCTCCTGCCAGCGCCTGTACTGGGAAGGCGGCCACGCCCACCGCATGCGCCAGCGGCTCGAGGCCTGGGCCGCCGGGGCGGCCTGAGCCGAAGCCATCGCGAACGCGGCCTTTGGAGGCGCTCGCGCCGGCCATGCCGGCGCTCTGGACCGCGCGGGTGCCGAGGAGGCGCGACCATCGGACAGCGCAGGCAAGGCCTGCGCGGTCCATAGCCGCCTGCGGCGGCGGAACGGCGCCTCAGGCCCCGAACTAGGCCGCACGGCAGTTCGCGCCGGCCATGCCGGCGCTGTCGTTCGCGCCGCAGGCGCCATGGAGCGCGCCACGGGGGCTGCGCCCCCGAGCCCCGCGTTGTGGCGTCGGCTGCGCCGACGCGACGGTTCCGGCGCTGTTGTTCGCGCCGGCCGCGCGGGTGCAGAGGAGGCGCGACAAGCGCACAGCGCAGGCAAGGCCTGCGCGGTCCATAGCCGCCTGCGGCGGCGGAACGGCGCCTCAGGCCCCGAACTAGGCCGCACGGCAGTTCGCGCCGGCCATGCCGGCGCTGTCGTTCGCGCCGGCCGCGCGGGTGCAGGGGAGGCGCGACGATCGCACAGCGCAGGCAAGGCCTGCGCGGTCCATAGCCGCCTGCGGCGGCGGAACGGCACACCAGGCCCCGCGCTGGGTCGCTGGGCGTCCGCGCCGGCCGCGCCGGCGCTGTCGTTCGCGCCGCAGGCGCTATGGAGCGCGCCGGCC
>JAWLBL010000009.1:43633-266905 GCA_041687695.1 Myxococcota bacterium
ATGCCGGCGCTATGGACCACGCGGGTGCAGGGGAGGCGCGACGATCGCACAGCGCAGGCAAGGCCTGCGCGGTCCATAGCCGCCTGCGGCGGCGGAACGGCACACCAGGCCCCGAGCCGGGTCGCCGAGGCGTTCGCGCCGGCCGCGCCGGCGCTGTCGTTCGCGCCGCAGGCGCTATGGAGCGCGCCGGCCATGCCGGCGCTATGGACCACGCGGGTGCAGGGGAGGCGCGACGATCGCACAGCGCAGGCAAGGCCTGCGCGGTCCATAGCCGCCTGCGGCGGCGGAACGCAGGCTCGGAACCTTACGCCGCTCCCTTCGCGAACGCCTCCCGGTGGGTTCGAACCGACGCCGCCCGCTGCGCGAACGCCTCCCGGTGGGTTCGAACCGACGCCGCCCGCTGCGCGAACGCCTCCCGGTGGGTTCGAACCGACGCCGCCCGCTGCGCGAAGCGCCGCGGCTTGGTTGGAACCGACCCGACCGGCTGCGGCGAGCACATCGCGGTGGTTCGAACCACCGCGAGGCCTTCGTGGCAGCGCCCGAAGGGGTTCGAACCACCGCGAGGCCTTCGTGGCAGCGCCCGAAGTGGTTCGAACCACCGCGATGCCTTCGCGGCAGCGCCCGAAGTGGTTCGAACCACCGCGATGCCTTCGCGGCAGCGCCCGAAGGGGTTCGAACCACCGCGAGGCCTTCGTGGCAGCGCCCGAAGTGGTTCGAACCACCGCGAGGCCTTCGCGGCAGCGTCCGAAGTGGTTCGAACCACCGCGAGGCCTTCGCGGCAGCGTCCGAAGTGGTTCGAACCACCGCGAGGCCTTCGTGGCAGCGCCCGAAGGGGTTCGAACCACCGCGAGGCCTTCGCGGCAGCGTCCGAAGTGGTTCGAACCACCGCGAGGCCTTCGCTGCGGCGCCCGAAGGGGTGCGAACCGCCTCAGTCCTTGCGCCCCACCTCCTCGGCCAGGGCGATGAGCTTCTTGGGCTGGATGACGCCCTTGAAGGGGTAGACCGCCGGCTCGTCCAGGGTGGTGTCGCGCTCGTCGACGTTCATGCGGGTGGCGACGGCGACGATGAGGTTGCCCGGGCCGTGTTTGCGGACCAGGGCCAGCTTGTCCTTGAAGCCCTGCAGCCGCCAGAACCACACGATCTCGAGCAGCGCCACCCGGCCGTCGCGGTGGTGCAGGGTGTAGTCGGGCACCAGCACGCCGCGGCCCTTCAGGTCGACGATGCGGGTGCCGCGCCGCAGCTGCCAGAGCGTGTCCAGCGCGCCGAAGGTCGCCCGCAGGTGCTTCTCTTCGTCGCTCTCCCAGGTCCCCAGATCCGGCGCCTCGCTGGCCAGGCCGTCCTCGGAGGACACGACGAAGCTCGCCTCGCGCTTCTGGTCGCCCCAGGCGACCTCGGCCTCGAGCCGCCAGCGCTCGGCGTGCGCCAGCGACGGCAGGACCAGCGCCATCTGCAGCCCGTAGCGCTGCGTCTGCCGGAACAGGCTGAGCGGCCCGTCCAGCGTCAGCCGCACCCCGCCTTCGGTCCGCTCGGCCCGGTGCATCAGCCGGTGGAACTTGATGATGCGGAACAGCTGCCGCACCCGCTTGGGGTCGGCGCCCTCCAGGGTCACCACCGCCTGCCGCGCCCGCAGCAGCACCGCCTGGGCCAGCGCCAGGTTGTAGCGCTCCAGCAGCGTCCGCGCCGGGGGCAGGTCGACCTCGACCAGCCGCTGCTCGGCCTTGAGGTCGGCGTACAGCGCGTCTTCGACCGCCTGGACCGTCAGCCCCAGCTCGGCCGCCGCCGCCGCCAACGCCGCGCCCCGGTCGTGCAGCCCCGCCACCCCGGGCGGCCCCACCGGCCACAACGCCCCGGCGTGCCGGAACACCACCGCCCGCACCTCGCTGGGCGGCCGCGGCGCCACCGTCTCGACCCGCGCCCGGTCCATCAGCAGCTTGGCGAGCCCCCGCTGGCGCAGGTAGTCGGTCGAGTCGCCGATGAGGTCGGCGATCGCCTCCTCGAGCGCGCCGATGGGCTGGCCCACATGCGCCCGGAACGCCTCCATCAGCGCCTCGGCCTCGGCCTGCAGGCGCTCGTCGCCCGCGTCGACGTAGCGCGGCACGACCACGCCCTTCTTGACCGACGCTCGGACCAGGTCAGCGGTAAGCACCGTGCTCTCGCCTCCGCTGGCTCATGTGCTCCTCGCCGGTGTCGGCCGTCACCACCTCGTACAGCACCGCCTCCTTGCCCTCCTGCCGCCGCAGGATGCGCCCCAGCCGCTGCACGTGCTCGCGCACGCTCGACGTCCCCGACAGCACCACGCCCACGTTGGCCGACGGCAGGTCGACCCCCTCGTTGAGCACCCGCGAGGTCACCACCGCCCGCAGCGCCCCCTCGTTGAAGGCCTTGAGGATGGCCTGCCGCTCGTCCGCCGGCGTCTGGTGGGTGATGGCCGGCATCAGGTGCCGCCGGCTGATGGCGTGCACCGAGTCGTTGTCGGCCGTGAACACGATGACCTGGTCGCTCCGGTGCTGCTTGAGCAGGCTGGCCAGCAGCTCGAGCTTGCCCTCGGAGGCCAGCGCGATGCGCTTCTGCTCGCGCCAGGCCCGCCACGCGCTGCGCCCTCGCCGCGACTGGCTGGACTTCATCAGAAAGCGCCCCCACCCGTCCGGCGCCGACATGCGGATGCCCTCGCTGACGATGAAGGCCCGGTACTCCTGCCGCGCCGCGTCGTGGGCCGCCCGCTCGTCGGGCGTCAGCTCGACCCGCAGCCGCACGACCTCGTACTCGGCCAGGTACAGCCCCGCCAGATCCTGGATGTCGCGCCGGTACACCGTCGGCCCGATGAGCGTGTCCAGCAGCGCGTGCGACCCGTCCGGCCGCTCGGGCGTCGCGGTCAGCCCCAGCCGGAAGGGCGCGATGGCCCCCTCGGCGCCCTGGGCGTAGCTGGGCCCGGGCAGGTGGTGGCACTCGTCGTAGACGATGAGGCCGAAGCGCGCCCCCAGCCGCTCCATGTGGATGTAGGCCGAGTCGTAGGTGGTCGCCGTCAGCGGCTTGACATCGTACAGCCCGCCGCCCAGGCCACCGACCCGCTCGGCCCCGAAGGCGCTCTCGAGCAGGTTCATCCACTGGGTCATCAGATCGATGGTGGGCGCGACCACCAGGGTCGACCGCTCTGTGGTCGCGATGGCCATCTCGGCGACGTAGCTCTTGCCGGCCCCGGTGGGCAGCACGACCACCCCGCGCCGCCCCGCCCGCCGCCAGGCCTCCAGCGCCTCCCGCTGGTGCGGGTAGGGGTCTCGGAGGCGCCGCGGCGTCAGCGCCAGCTCCTCGTAGCCGCGCGCCCGGTCCTCGACCCGGAAGCCCGCCCGGGTCAGGTGGGTCAGCGCCCGCCGATAGGCGATGGCCGGCGCCCGCGGCCGCCCGCCCGCCCGCGCGTCGGCCACGAAGTCGGGCGGCAGCTCGTCGTCGGCCAGCGGGGTGTCTGCCTCTATGACCAGGGTCCCCTGGTCGAACGACAGCGCCACCGCGCGCTTGTCCGCCTGCCCCTCGCTCACGTCGCCTCGACCAACACCAGCGTGTCCTTGCGCGCGTCGACCTGCGCCACCTTCAGCCGCAGCGTCTGCCCGGCCCGCGGCCGCCCGCGTCCGCCGCCCCCCGCCCGCGCCAGCTGCTGTGGCGTCTGCAGCGCCAGCGCCCCGATCTCGACCAGGACCCGCCCACGTCCGAGCTCTCGCAGCACCACCCCGTCCAGCACCGCCTCGGGGTTCTGCTCGAGCCAACGCAGCGCCCAATACCTGCGCGAGTCCTGCTCGACCCGCCGCAGCACGCCGGCCTGCTTGTCCACGTCGCTGAACAGGGTCAGCAGCTGCCCGTCGCTCATCGCCGGGCGCCCGGTCCGCACCACCGCCTTGAGCTGGTAGTGCATCAGCAGGTCCTGGTAGCGCCGGATGGGGCTGGTCACCTGCGTGTAGGCGTCGACCCCCAGCGAGTAGTGGCCCGCCGGCCGGGTCGTCAGCCCCGACGGCTTGAGGGTCCGCAAGAGGCTCACCTGCTCCGCCGGCCCCAGCGAGGCGGCGTCCACCTTGGGCAGCGGCACGTCCGGCGCCGGCTGGACCCGATAGACGCAGGGCAGGCCACGCTCGCGGCAGTACCCGCCGGTCGCCGCGCACACGGCGACCATCATCTCGCTGACCAGGCGCCGCCCGGGCCCGTTCGGGTCGCCCCGGACGATGTCGACCGTCCCGTCGGGGGCGATCTCGAAGACGATCTCGCTGCGCTGGAACGACAGCGAGCCGTTGCGGGTCCGGTGCTGCCGGTGCAGATCCATCATGGCCGCGCCGCGCCGCACCAGCGACGCCACCTCGTCCGGCAGCCCGGAGGCGCCCGCCGGCCCCGCCAGCACCGCGTCGGCCTGGTCGTAGGTGACGCGCCGGTCGACCCGGCACAGCGCCTCTCGGATCTCCAGGAAGCCCAGCCGCCCGTCGGACAGCACCTCGGCCGTGAAGCACAGCGCCGGCCGGACCTCGCCCTCCTGCAGGCTGCAGGCGCCCTCGGCCAGCACGGCCGGCATCATCGGGACCTTGCCCTCGGGCAGGTACAGCGTCGACGCGCGGCGCTGCGCCTCGGCGTCCACCTGGCTGCCGCGCGGGACGATGGCCGCCACGTCCGCGACGAAGACGTGCAGCAGGTTGCCCTCGACGGCGAAGGCGTCGTCCACCTCGGTGGTCGCGGCGTCGTCGACCGCGATGGTGAGCAGCCCCGTCATGTCGGCCGGCGCCCGCTGGCTGGGCAGGCCAACGCCTTCGCGGCGGCTTTGCGCGCGTCGCGCCAGCTCCTCGGCCTCGGCCAGCACCTCGGCGGGGAAGGCCATCGGCACGCCGGCCCGCCGCACGAACAGGTTGTCGTCGCGCGACAGCTCGCCCAGCGTGACCAGCAGGTCGAAGGCCACCGGCCCCGGGTCGGCCTTTGCGGGCCGGCGCTCGAGCCGCTCGAGCAGCGCCAGCGCCTGGGGCGAGCGCGCCCCCTCGGCGCCGAAGGTCGCCAGATCGATCAGCGCCTCGATCCCGTCGCGCGCCGCCGCCTCGACCGCCTCGGGCGGACCCTCGGGGGCCTCGCCTTCCCCCAAGCGATTCCGCAGCGCCGCCGTCGCCCAGGCCAGCCGCTGCTCGCGCTCGGCCTCCTCGCGCGCCGCCCGCTCGGCGGCCTCGACGGCCTCGGGCGAGGCGACCTGCACCTGTCCGCGCTTGACCTTGAAGCGGCTGGGGTCGCGGAAGATGGCCAGCACCACCGCGTCGACCTGCTCGCCGTCGGTCCCACCGACCGCCAGCTGGGCCAGGCGGGTCGGCTCGACCGTCTCGACCGTCTCGACCGTCTGCGCCGCGCCGCCCGCGTCGCCCGCGCCGCCCGCGCCGGCCACGGCGCCCGCCTGCTGCGAAGCCGTCAGCCGCCGCCAGGCCTCGTGCAGGTCGACCGCGTCGGCGCCCGCCTGCACCTTGGCCCAGTAGGTCCTCAGCGCCGCCACGTCGTCGACCCGGTGCTGGCCCATCCAATAGAAGCGCTCGGCCGCCAGCGACCGCTCGCCCCCGTCGAGCCCCAACGCCGTCACCCGCCGCCCGCTGACGCCGCGCGCCATCACCGGCGTCAGCTGCCCCGCGTGCGCCAGGTACATGACCTGCCCGCGCTCGACCGGCCCGTCCGGTCCCAAGTCCCACGAAGCCTCGCTCACGCCCGGGTCAGCTCCTTCTGCGCCGCCTTCAGCCGCTCGGCGAGCAGGGTGTTGCGCCGCGCGACCTCGCTGCGCGCGACGGCGATGTGCATGGCCTTGGCGGTCCCGACCAGGACGACCAGGCGCTTGCCGCGGGTGACGCCGGTGTACATCAGGTTGCGCTGCAGCATCTTGAAGTGCTGCGTGCTGACCGGCATGACCACGGCAGGGTACTCGCTGCCCTGCGACTTGTGGACCGAAACGGCGTAGGCCAGCACCAGATCGTCGAGCTGGCGCCGCTCGTAGCGCACCTCTCGGCCGTCGATGGCCACGCCCAGCCCGTCGTCGTCGACCCGGCAGACCCGCCCCATGTCGCCGTTGAAGACGCCCCGCTCGTAGTCGTTGCGGATCTGCATGACCTTGTCGCCCAGCCGGTAGGTCGTCCCGCCCACCGTCACCTCGGGCGTCTCGGCGCCGGCGGGGTTGAGCAGCGCCTGCAGGCGCAGGTTCAGGTGGTCGACGCCGATGGGGCCGCCGCGCATCGGCGCCAGGACCTGCACGTCGGCGATGGGGTCGAGGCCGAAGCTCTTGGCCAGGCGGCGGGCGACGACCTCCTCGATGGTGGCGAGGATGTCCTCGGGGCTCTCGCGGGCGATGAAGTAGAAGTCCTGCAGCGGCGTGCCCGCGCCGGTGGGCTCGGGGACCTCGCCGTGGTTGATGCGGTGGGCGCTGTCGACGATGGCCGAGCCCCGGCCCTGCCGGAAGATCTCGGTCAGGCGCGCCACCGGGACCGAGCCGCCGCGGATGAGGTCGGTGAAGGGCGCGCCCGGCCCGACCGGCGGCAGCTGGTCGACGTCGCCCACCAGCACGAGGCGCGCGCCGACGGGGATGGCGCGGACCAGCGCGTGAAACAGCGGCAGGTCCAGCATCGAGGCCTCGTCGATGATGACCAGCTCGGCGTCGAGCGGGTCCTCCTCGTGGCGCTGGAAGCCCCCCTCGTGGGGCGCGAACTCGAGCAGGCGGTGGATGGTCTTGGCCTCGAGCCCGGTCGACTCGGTCATGCGCTTGGCGGCGCGGCCGGTCGGCGCCGCCAGGGCCACCTTGTCGGCGGGCAGGCCGAAGGCCTCGAGCAGCGTGCGGATGATGGTGGTCTTGCCGGTGCCGGGGCCGCCGGTGACGATGGCCGTCCGGTAGCCCAGGGCCAGCTTCACGGCCGCGGTCTGGCCGCGCGCGAGATCGATGCCCAGCCGGGCGGCGGCCTGCGCGACGCGCGCCTCGGGGTCGCCGTCCAGGGGCGCCGCGCCGCCGTCGCCCACCAGCACCGCCAGGTGGCGGGCCACGCCCAGCTCGGCCTCGTGCAGGCCGCGCAGGTAGACGAGGTCGTCGTTGGGGTCGCCGTCGGTCAGGACGTTCGCCTCGACGACCACGCGCCCGGCCATGACCAGCTGGGTGATGGCGCCGTCGACGTCGGCGTCCTGGCCGCCCAGCAGGTGGCGCGTCGCCTCGGTCAGCGCCGAGCGGGGCAAGAAGCAGTGCCCCTCGGAGCGGGCCTCGAGCAGCACGTGGTAGGCGCCCGCCCGCGCCCGCGCCGGGTGGTCGCCGGCGATGCCCAGGCCCCGCGCCACCTGGTCGGCCTTGTGGAAGCCGACGCCGTGGACGTCCTCGGCCAGCCGGTAGGGGTTGGTGCGCACCCGGGTGACCGTGTCGTCGCCGTAGCACTTGAAGATCTTGTTGGCGAGGCCCGGCGGGATCTGCAGGCCGTGCAGGAAGATGAGCGCCTCCTGCCCGCCGCGCCGCTCTTGCAGGGCCTGGGTGATGCGCTCGATCTGCTTGGGTCCGAGGCGCGGCACGTCCTCGAGGCGGGCCGGCTCGCGCATGATGATGTCGAGCGTCGCCGGGCCGAAGCGCTCGACCAGCCGCTCGGCGGTCTTGGGGCCGATGCCGGGGATGTGCTCCTTCAAGTACTGCTTGAGCCCGTCGGCGGTGGCGGGGATGAGCTCGGTGAAGCGCTCGCCGCGGAACTGGCGGCCGAAGCGGGGATCGTCGACCCAGTCGCCGTCGAGGCGCACGCGCATGCCCTCTTGCAGCCCCGGCATGGTGCCGACGACGACCACCGGGCGCACGGCGCCGTCGGCCCGAACCTGCGCGACGGTCCAATGGGTCTCGTCGTTGACGAACCGGATGCGGTCGACCGTCCCTTCCAGCCGCTCTGGCATGGGCGGTACCATCGCACTTGGGGGCAGCGCTCGCAAGGGCGCGCTGGCTTGGCTCGCGATGGGGATCGTGGCGGTCACGGGGCTCCTGCCGGGGGGCGGTCACGGGGGCGTCGGGTGGGCCCCTTTAATACAGTCGGGACTTCGGCCCGTTTCGTTGCGCGAAATCGTCACCGCCGTCTCGAAAGGGTCGTCGGGCCGCCGGCGAGCGGGGCGGAAGGCCGCGCGGTGGCTGCGCGTTGACACCCGCGCGATGGCGCCGACATAATCCCGGCGCCTCGAGGCCCCTGGGGAGCGAACGTGAATTTGCGCATGAAATCCGAGCACTTGCGAGCCCACCTGCGCGGCGCCGGCCTGGGCCTGGCCCTGCTGGGCGCGTCGGCGATCGTCAGCGGCTGCGCCCAGTGCGGCAGCGGTGAGGCCGCAGAAGAGGCCGCCGAGGAGGCCGCCGAGGGCGCCAAGCAGGCCTCCAAGAAGGCCGCCGCGGCGAGCAAGGCGACCGAGGAGGCCGAGCCGGCCGCGGACGAGGCCGAGGACGAGGGCGAGGCGGACGAGGCGGGGACCGACGAGGCGGACGGTAAGCCCGCTGAGGCGGCCGAGGCCGACGAGGGCGCCGTAGAGGCGAGGAAGCCAGCGGACCGGGAGGCAAAGGCCGCGGCCGAGCCCGAGGACCCGCAGGCGGCGCGCGAGCGGCGGCTGGCCGAGCTGAAGGCGCGCACCGAAGAGCGGCGCCAGGAGCGCCTCGCGCGCTTGAGGGGCAACGCGGCGGGCGGGCCTGGAGCGGGCGCCGAGGCTTCCAGGGCCGACGTGCCGCCGGCCGTCGCGTCCGGTGACGTGCCGGGCGCCGAGCCGGCCGCCGAGGTGTCCGGGGCCGGAGAGGCCGCGATCCCGGCCGGGGAGACGCCTCCCACCGCGCAGACCGGCGCCGCCTCGGCGCGCCCGGCCACCCCGACGCCGCCGACGCCCCCCACGACCTCCGTCGTGCAGCCGCCCGTGGCCCCGCCGGCGCCGCGCGGCCTCGATCTCGAGAAGTACCTGACCATCAACGACGTGCGGACCCTGACGGGCGAGCGCACGCTGGCGCCCCTGGGGACCCTGGTCGGCATCGCCTCGAGCGACCACTACAACTCGTCGTACTTCGCGCCGCCCGCCCGCGCCAACTTCGGCGTGTCGCTGCAGGTCTGGAGCGAGAAGACCCGCCGGGACGTCAACGAGCGCTTCCGCAAGATGCGCCGCGACTACCCGAACGCCGAGGACACCAGCGCCGTCACGGCCAAGGGGTTCTTCGCGTACTGGAACGACATCATGATGTTGACCTTCATGCACTTCGACAAGCGCATCATCGTCACGGTGTCGTGCAGCCAGGCCATCTGCACCCCCGAGGAGCTGTTCAAGCTGGCGACGACGGTCAAGGACCGGCTGTAGCCGCCCGCAGCGATCTGGACCGCCCGACGGCGTACCCCTCGCGCGGCTGTAAGGCCCCGGCAGGGGTCGGTATTTGACAACCGCGACGCGCTTGCCCGAAGCTGCGGCCTGCCTTCGGTCCCGCGAGAGAGGTGCGCGCGTGAGCAAGTCGTCCGTGCTGGTCATCGACACCGACGCCAAGACCCGGCAGCTGGTGGAGAAGGAGGTCGACCAGTCGCGTTGCGACGTGATCGTCGCCCACGACGTCAAGCTGGGCTTCGACGAGGTGCGCCGCCGGCGCCCCGCGCTCATCGTCGTCAACGCGGACCTGCCCAAGGGCTGGCGCCTGTGCACCGAGCTCAAGAAGAGCCCGCGCTACGCGCCCATCCCGCTGCTGCTCGTCAGCGAGAAGGCGACGTCCGAGGTCTTCGCGCAGCACCAGCGCTTGCCGACGCGCGCGGACGTCTACCTGTCCAAGCCGCTCGACTTCAAGTTCGGCCTGTCGATCGAGCAGTACCTCGACTACCAGGCGTTCGAGGCGGACGAGGACGAGACCATGCTGCTCGATCCCGAGTCGGCGCTGGTCGAGGAGGTCGAGTTCGAGCTGGGCGACTTCGAGCTGCTCGACGAGCCGTCGCCGCCGCCCACGGCCGGCCGGGACGCGGACGGGCTGCGCGCGCGGGTGACCGAGCTGGAGCGGCAGCTCCAGGCGCAGCTCGAGAGCGAGGAGGCGCGGCTGCGCGAGCAGGCCCAGGCGGGCTTCAAGCGGCTGAGCGAGCTCGAGAAGGAGCGGGACGCGGCGCGGGGCGAGCTGCGCGAGGCGCAGGCCGAGCTGGACGTGCTGCGGGCGCAGCTCGAGACGGTCGACGAGGAGCGCGGCGAGGCGGCGGAGCTGGGCGACAAGCTGATGGCGGCCGAGCGTGAGACGGCGCGGCTGAAGGTGCGCGTCGAGGAGCTGGAGGCCGCGTCGACCAAGCTGGAGCAGGCGCGGGGCGAGGAGGCGCGGGAGCTCGAGGCGGCGCGGCAGCGGCTCGAGGCGCTGGAGATCGAGCTGGAGGCGACGGCGGAGCGGGCGCGGGTCGGCGAGGAGGCGCAGATCCGGGCCGAGGCGGCCGAGAAGGCGCTGGCCGAGGCGCGCGAGAAGGCGGCCGAGGCGGCGCGGGAGGCGGAGGCGGCGCGCGAGCTGGCGGACAACGCCGACCAGGCGCGGGTGATGGCGGACCAGGCGACCGAGCAGGCCGAGGCCAAGGCGGCCGAGGCGCAGGCGGCGCGTGAGGAGGCCGCGAGCCGGGCGAGCGAGGCCGAGGCGGCGCGCGAGGAGCTGGCGGGTGAGCTGGCCGAGCAGACGCGGCTGCGCGAGGAGGCCGAGGCGCGGGCCGAGGAGGCCGGGCGGGCGGCGGACGCGAGCCGGGCCGAGGCGCAGGCGGCGAGCGAGCGGGCCGAGCAGGCCGAGGCGCAGGCGGTGGCGGCGGAGGCGCAGCGGCTCGAGGCGGTGGCGCAGGCCGAGGCGGCGGCCGAGGCGCAGCAGGCGGCCGAGGCGCGGGCCGAGGGGGCGGTCGAGGCGCAGCAGGTCGCCGAGGCGCGGGCGACGGAGGCCGAGCAGGCGCGCGAGGCGGCGGTCGCGGAGGCGGAGGCCAAGGCCGCGCAGGCGGCCGAGTCGGTGGCGGCGGCCGAGCAGGCGCGCGACGCCGCCCAGGCGAACGCCCAGGCGAGCGAGGAGGAGCTGGCGCACCTGCGCGAGCGCCTGGCGACGGTCGAGGACGAGCGCGACCAGGCGCGCGAGGTCATCGCCAAGCTCGAGGCCGAGGTGCGCAAGGCCAACGACCACGAGCTGGCGATGGCGCAGCACCTGGATGAGGTGCGCGAGCGCTATCAGGCCGTGCGCGAGCAGGTCAAGGTGAGCGATCTCGGGCTGCGCGAGGCGGTGGCGCAGTACCAGCTGCGCGAGCAGGCGCTGCTCGGGCTCGACGCCGACCACCGCTCGGTGCATCAGTCGACCTCCGACGCGCTCATCCGCATGGCCGAGGCGCTGCGGGACCTGGCGCTGCGGGCCGAGCAGACGATCCCGACGCCGCCCGACACCAAGAAGCTGCCCGAGTCGCCCAAGGGCGTCCCGGCGCCGCCGCAGATCCCGGATCTGCCTGGCCCGCCCGAGCGCCACGCCGGCCCGGCGCCCGCCGCAGACGCCCAGCCCGCGCCGGTCGCCCTGCCGCCCGCAGCGCCGACCGCGGTGCCGCCGCTCGAGGGCGAGGAGGAGCTGGACCTCGACCTCATCGACGAGCTGGACTCGCTCGAGGAGGAGGACGACGACGGCTCTCGCACCAGCGAGATGCCGCCCGTCCCGCCACCGGCCAGCGTCGAGAAGTAGGCGCCCCGCGCTCGGGCCGCGGCCGCTACCGAGGCGGCGCCGCCGCGGCCTCGCGCGGGGTCAGCGGCCGGTCTTGTTCAGGATCTGCTTGGCGAAGCGCGCGACGAAGGCGGGCACGTCCTTGGCGCGCGCCAGGTTCTGCACGTCGCGGTGGCGCAGGCTGCGCAGGAAGGTCATCGCCTGCGCCGGCGGGCACTTGGGGTTCTTCACCAGCGACAGGCGCACGTTGTAGTTCTTCGTCCACTCGCGCGTGCGGGCGATGAGGCGGACGATGTCCTCGCCGATGGCCTTGTTCATGGCGAAGGTCGCGATCTCTTTTTCGGTGATGCGCGGGCTGCGCAGCACGGCCATCGCCACCACGCGCTTGGGATCGCGGACCAGCAGGCTGCGGACGCCGGCGTCGCCCATCATGGCGAGGCGCACCTTCTGGGCGACCGACATCTCGCCGATGAGCGCCCACAGGGCCTGCTTCTTCTGGTCGTCGGGCAGCTCGCCCGCCTCGCCAGCCCCGGTGCCCTCGCGGAGCAGGTTCTCGAGGAGGCCCTCGTCGATGCCTTCCTTGTCGGGTTCTTCGTCCGCGTCGACGGCGTCCTTGTCGGCCTGCTCGGCCTCGAGCTCGAGCTCCTCCAGGCCCTCTTCGTCGACCTCGGGCTCTTCCAGCTCGGCCTGCTCGGCCGGCGTCGGGCCCCGGACCTGGGCCAGCATCTTCTTGTGGTCGGGGAAGAAGGCCTCGGCCATCGAGCGGAAGCCGACCACGCCCGAGGTGTCGACGCCCGAGCGCAAGGCCGTCTCGATGACCGGCGCGAGCAGCGGGGTCGGGGTCGCCGGGTTGGCGATGAGGGCCTCGATGATCTTGGGCTCTTCGATGTAGCGCCGCTGGTTCTGCGCGATGGTCTGCAGGATCTCGCCACGCAGCCCCCGGGCCATCCAGCGGACGGTCTCGTTGTAGGTCGCGGGGTTACGGACCAGCTGCCCGAGGATGGCGCCGTCCTCGTGGAAGACGTGGGCGAACACGTCGAGCACGGCCGGCGGCAGGGCCGAGGCGGTCAGCTCCTTGATGACGCCGGGCGGCAGGCCGCGCAGCGACTCGGTCGCGGCCTGGGCGATCTCGGCGTTGGGGTCGCGCACCAGCACGCCCAACATGACGCCCAGCTTGTCGGGCGGCAGCGGCAGGAGCGCCTTGGCGATGGCGCTCTTGATCTTCTCGGGGCCCTCCGGACCGACGCGCGGCCGGATGTCTTCGGGGATGGCCTCGACGGGGATCGCCTGACCGGAGATGAACATGCAACCTCGCTTGCACCCTGGACTTCGGGCGCATGCTAGCGCCTGTGCATGCAGCCGTACAGGGCCGGCCAGGTCGCAGGTCAGGCCGGCTGGGCCTCGAGGTGCCGCCGGTAGATGAGGCGCAGCCCGTCGAGGGTCAGGAAGGACTCGACCACCTCGATGTGGCGCGACTCGGGCGCGATGAGGTTGGCGAGTCCGCCCGTGGCCACGACCTTCATGGGCCGCTCGGGCCAGTCGGCCAGGATGCGGTCGACCACGCCGTCGACCAGTCCGATGTAGCCGTAGAAGATGCCCGACTGCATGCTGGCGACGGTGCCCTTGCCGACGGCGCTGGCCGGCTTGACGATCTCCACCCGGGGCAGCTTGGCGGCGTGCTGGAACAGGGCGTCCAGGCTGATGCGCAGGCCGGGCGCGATGACGCCGCCCTCGTAGGCGCCGGCCGCGCTGACGACGTCGAAGGTGGTCGCCGTGCCCAGGTCGACCACGATGCAGGCGCACCGGTAGCGCGACCAGGCCGCGACCGCGTTGACGATGCGGTCGGCGCCCACCTCGAGCGGGTTGTCGATGTGGATGGGCATGCCGGTGTCGAGATCCGGCCCGACGAAGAGCGGCTCGACGTTGAAGTAGCGCTGGCAGGCGCGGCGCGTGGCGTGGACCATCGGCGGCACGACCGAGGCGCACACGGCGGCCGAGATGGTCGCCGGATCGATGCCGCGGGCCGACAGCAGGCTGAGGTACAGCACGCCCAGCTCGTCGGTCGTGGCCAGGCGGTTGGTGCCGATGCGCCAGTGGTCGATGAGCTCGTCGCCGTCGTACAGGCCGATGACCGTGTTGGTGTTGCCGACGTCGATGACCAGCAGCAGGCCGCCAGGACTAGCGCTCACGCGGGCTCCTCGGGGGTGATCTCGCCGGCGCGCACCGTCGTCGGGGCGGCGGCGCCGTCGGCCAGGACCAGCAGGCCGCCGTCGTGGGCGACGCCCTGCACGACGCCCGCGACCACGCCGTCGGCGGGGTCGACGAAGCGGACGCGCTGTCCCCGCTGGGCGAACCAGCGCTGGTAGGCCGCCAGGTCGGGCGCGCCGGTGGCCTCGAAGCCGGCCAGCTTCTGACGCAGGCGGGCGGCGACGCGCAGGGCGACGTCCTCGGGATCGAAGGCCTGTCCCGCCTCGACGTCCAGGCTGGTCGCGATGGGCCGCAGCGCGTCGGGCAGGTCGGCCGGTCGCAGCGCCACGTTGACGCCGACGCCCACGATGGCGACGGCCTGGCCGTGCGGCGCGTCGGTGACCAGCTCGGTCAGGACGCCGGCGACCTTGCGGCCCCCCAGCTGCACGTCGTTGGGCCACTTCAGCGCGGGCTCGAGGCCCAGGTCGGCGATCACGTCGGCGATGGCGGTCCCGGCGTCCAGGGTCAGCCCGGCCAGCGCCTCGGGGCGGTGCCGCGACTGATGCACGTAGGACAGAAAGACGTTGCCCTCGGGCGAGAACCAGTGGCGCCCCAGCCGCCCGCGCCCGCCGGTCTGCCGACGCGCCAGGACCACGGTGCCGTCGGGCGCGCCCTGCCCCACCAGCCGACGCGCCTCGTCGTTGGTCGAGGCCAGCTCGTCGTAGCGGTGGACCGGGCCGAGCGTGGCGCTCACGCCAGGATCTCGAGCGAGAGATCCGCCGCCGGCGCCGAGTGGGTCAGGGCCCCGACGCTGAGGAAGTCCACGCCGGTCTCGGCGACCTCGCGCAGGCGCGCCAGGGTCAGGTTGCCGCTGGCCTCGAGCAGCACCGGGCGGCCCGAGGCGCGCACGCGGCGGACGGCGTCGGCCATCATCGCGGTCGACATGTTGTCGAGCAGGATGATGTCGGCCCCGGCGGCGACGGCCTCGTCGACCTGCTGCAGGGTCGTGGCCTCGACCTCGATCTTGAGCAGGTGAGGCGCGCGCTCGCGGGCGCGGGTGACGGCGGCGGTGAGCGACCCGCAGGCGGCGATGTGGTTGTCCTTGATGAGGACGCCCGAGTCGAGGCCGAAGCGGTGGTTGGCCCCGCCGCCGGCGGCGACGGCGGCCTTCTGCATCAGGCGCATGCCGGGGGTGGTCTTGCGGGTGTCGGTCACGCGCGCGCCGGTGCCGGCGACGGCGTCGACGTACTGGCGGGTCACCGTGGCGGTGCCGCACAGCCGCTGCAGGATGTTGAGCGCGGTGCGTTCGCCGGCCAGCAGCGAGCGCGTGGGGCCGTCGAGCTCGGCGACGCGGGTGCCGGGCGCGACCTGGGCGCCCTCGGCGGCCAGCGCCGTGACGGTGACGGCCGGGTCGAGCAGCGCGAAGACGCGGGAGAAGAAGGGCAGGCCGGCCAGGACGAGGGGCGCCTTGGCGACCACCTCGGCGCGCCCGTGGGCGTCGGCCGGGATGGTGGCGAGCGTCGTCTGGTCGCCGGTGCCGAGGTCCTCGTCGAGGGCGAGGCGGATGAGGGCGTCGACTTGGGTGCTGATCACGGCCGGGTCATACAACGCCGGGCCGCGCCGGGCAAGGCGGCGCGCGTGTGTGGCGGTACAACCGCCGGTTGTGGACCTGGCGCCAGCGACCGGTTGACAAGGGACGGCCAGCGCGATCCTATCTCGGCATGACGGCCAAGAACTTCATCCTCGACACCAACGTGCTCCTCCACGACCCGCAGGCCATCTTCGGGTTCGGGGACAACACGGTGTGCATCCCCATCGTGGTCATCGAGGAGGTGGACACCTTCAAGAAGGACGCCACCGAGCTCGGCCGCAACGCGCGCGAGGTCACGCGCCAGATCGACGCCATGCGCCAGACCGGCAGCCTGACCGACGGCGTCGCCATGCCCAGCGGCGGCAAGCTGCGCGTCGTGCTGACCAACCGCGATCTGCCGCGCGGCCACCGCATCAGCCACCAGGCCGACAACCGCATCATCGCGACCGCGCTCTTCATCAAGGAGACCGAGCCCGACAAGCCGGCCATCTTCGTCACCCTCGACACCAACCTGCGCATCCGGGCCAACGCCCTGGGCCTGCACGCCGAGGACTACGACCCCGAGGCCATCACCCTCGACGAGCTCTACCCGGGCGTCACCGGCGTCGAGATGCCCCCCGGCTCGGTCTCGGCCCTGTTCGAGGCCGGCTGGCTGCCCCTGCCCGAGCCGGAGGGCAACGAGAAGTACTACGAGAACGAGTACGTGATGGTCGCCGACGGGCGCGCCACCGCCCTCGGCCGCATCGTGCTGTCGCAGCAGCGCATCGAGCTGACGACCCGCTTCAAGGACGCCATCTTCGGCATCAAGCCCCGAAACCGCGAGCAGCACTTCGCCCTCGACGCCTGCCTGCGCGACGACATCAAGCTCGTCACCCTCATCGGCAAGGCGGGCACGGGCAAGACGCTGATGGCGCTGGCGGCCGGCCTCCACCGCGTCACCGAGGAGGGCAGCTACCAGAAGCTGCTGGTCTCGCGCCCCATCTTCCCCATGGGCCGCGACATCGGCTACCTGCCCGGCGCCGTCGACGAGAAGCTGCGCCCCTGGATGCAGCCCATCCACGACAACGTCGAGTACCTGATGGGGCTGACACCGAAGAAGTCGGCCTCGCGCGGCGCCCAGGAGCTCATCGGCAAGGGCGTGTTGGAGATCGAGCCGCTGACCTACATCCGCGGGCGCTCGATTCCGCAGCAGTACATGATCGTCGACGAGGCGCAGAACCTGACGCCGCACGAGATCAAGACCATCCTGACCCGCGCCGGCGAGGGCACCAAGGTCGTGCTGACCGGGGACCCGCAGCAGATCGACAACCCGTACGTGGACTCGGTCTCGAACGGGCTGACCTACATCGTGCAGCGGTTCAAGGGGCAGCCCATCGCGGCGACGGTGACGCTGAGCAAGGGCGAGCGGAGCCCGCTGGCGGAGCTGGCGGCGAACCTGCTGTAGCGGAGAGCTTGGGAGGCTGGCGGGCCCGCGCGAGCGCGGGCGATCCGACGAGCCCGCGCGAGCGCGGGCGCTCCAACGACTCTGACCGCCGGCCCTGGGATCGCCGGCTTCCAGCCGGCCCGGGAGGGTCGCGATCCCGTGCGCCGCGAGCGGCGCGATCCGACGAGCCCGCGCGAGCGCGGGCGATCCTGCAGCCTGCGACCTCCGCCCTGGGATCGCCGCGTTCCAGGCCATGGCGTATCGATGCTGGCGGAGGCGGCTCGGAGTGCTCCGGCTTGCCGGAGCCCCGGCCCCGGCGGCTTGCCGCCGGGATCTGGCCGCCACACCCGGCGCAGCAAGCTGCGCCGAATCAGGGCTCCAGCAAGCTGGAGCACTCCGGTAAGGCTCGTGCGACAGCCGCTTGCCGTCGGCCCGGGAGGGTCGCGGACCCGTGCGCCGCGAGCGGAGCGATCCGACGAGCCCGCGCGAGCGCGGGCGATCCGACGAGCCCGCGCGAGCGCGGGCACTCCGAGAGGCGGAAGAGGGACGTCAGTCCTCGTCCTCGGGGTCGCAGGGGTCGCCCATGCAGACGCCCATGGCGCGCGCGGCGGCGACCAGCGGGTCGCGGTCGACGTCGACGAAGTGGCTCTCGAGCGCCGCCGCCAGGGGCACCGCCGCCGGGCCGCCGTGGCGCCAGGCCGACATCGCCCCGAACTCGCCCCGCGCCGCCATGTCCACGGCGAAGCTGCCGCAAGCGCTGGCGATGATGCGGTCCTCGGCCAGCGGGGTGCCGCCACGCTGGACGTGGCCCAGCACGACGACGCGCACCTCGGGGGCCTCGTCGGGCCACTCGCCCCGCGCCCGGGTCGCCTCGGCCTCGCGCTTGCTGAAGGCCTCGAGCTCGCGCCGCAGGCGCTCGCCGGCCCCGCCCAGCACGGGCAAGCCGGCCGGGTGCTCGCGGGTCTCGGCCACCGCGTGCTCGCCGCCGATGGGCTTGGCGCCCTCGCTGATGACCACCAGGCTGAACTTGCGGTGCTTGCTGAAGCGGTCGTTGACGCGCCGCCACACCGCCTCGGCGTCGTAGGGGCGCTCGGGCAGCAGGATGGCGTGGGCGCCGCCCGCGACGCCTGCGTGCAGCGCGATCCAGCCGGCGTAGCGGCCCATCACCTCGAGCACCAGCACCCGGTCGTGGCTGTCCGCCGTCGTGCGCAGCCGGTCGAGCGCGTCGCAGGCGACCTGGACGGCCGTCTTGAAGCCGAAGGTCGCCTCGGTCGCCGCCAGATCGAAGTCGATGGTCTTGGGGACGCCGACCACCGGCACCTTGTGCTGCTCGAAGAAGGCCCGCGCCATCCCCAGCGTGCCGTCGCCGCCGATGCACAGCAGGCCTGCCAGGTTCAGCTCGCGCATGGTCCGCACGGCCTCGGCCGAGCGGTCGCGGGTGACGATCTGGCCGGCCTCGTCGCGGACCGGGAAGCCACGCTCGTCGCGCACGATCATCTGGAAGGGGTTGCCGCGGTTGGCGGTGCCCAAGACCGTGCCGCCCTGGGTCAGGATGCCCTGGACGTAGTCCTCGGTCAGCGTCACCCAGCCGGGCTCACCCTCGCGCGGGCCGCCGAACAGGCCGTTGAAGCCGTCGACGAAGCCGACGACCTCCATGCCGTACTTACGGATGGCGGTCAGCGTGGCCCCGCGGATGGCCGCGTTGAGCCCCGGGGAGTCGCCGCCGCCGGTCAGGATGCCCAGGCGCTTGCCCTGCAGGCCGCCGCCCTTGTGGCAGCGGCTCGGTCCGTCGGTCAGCAGGCCCATCGGCTAGAACTTGCCCATCAGCGACACGGTCAGCCCGTACAGCATCGTGTTGGCGGTGCGGAAGCGGGTCCCGATCGCGTCGTAGTTCTCGTTGTAGACCGGGCTGAACTCGTTCTCGCCGTTCGAGTTGACCGGCTCGACCTGGTTGCGGCCGTCCAGATCCTTGCCGGCGTCGGCCGCGGTCAGGAAGTGCGGCGTCTCGTAGCCGACGGTGAAGCGCGTGGTCAGCTCGAGGTGCTTGATCATCTGGTAGCGCAGGCCGAACCAGCCGGTGAACGTGGCGTAGTTCTCGACGTCGGTGATGCCGTCGCTCTTGCGGCGCCGGCCGGTCGCCGGGTCGATGTCGCCGCGCGTGAAGGTCGTGAGATCACACGGCTCGCTGGTGTCGCGCGGGTCGCACTTGCTGGTCCCGAGGGCCTCGAAGAGATCGGTGTACTCGCGGCCCTCGAACTTGAAGCGGACGCTGCCGCCCAGGTCGAAGACGAAGGTCCGCTCGTCCCCGTGGTCCTCGAAGGGGATGATCTCGCTGCCCAGGGTGATGCCCAGCTCATGCCCGGGGCCCACCAGGGTCTGGGTCTTGCCGTAGTCGTCGAACAGGCTCTTGGCCGTGGGGATGTTCAGCTTGCCCGCGACCTTGAAGTAGGGCTGCAGGTAATCCGTGAAGCGCGACGACACGGCCGAGGAGATCTCGACCGCGAACACGCCCTCGCCGACCGCGGTGTTGTCGGCCTCCTTGACGCTGGCGAAGGGCAGCGTCAGATCGAGGCCGATGGCCCACGTCGGGCGCGTGAAGTCGCGCGTCCAGCTCATCGGGGCGAAGCGCACGCCGACGATGGGGTCCGCCAGGCCCGTCCGCTTTTCGCCCGTGAAGGGCAGGTTGAACAGGCTGGGCCGGTCCTCGGGGTCGACCGTCGAGTTGCCGGGGTAGACGCCGTCGGCGAAGCCCAGGGTCGTCCGGTCCGACAGGACCAGCGGCAGGCGCGCGTGCAGCTGCGCGTAGCGCCAGAAGGCCAGGGTCGCGTCGACGTTGAGCCGGTGGATGACGCGCTCGGTCGTCAGCTCGTCGACGTCGATGATGGTGCTGCCGTCCGGGCACAGGCCGCCCACCTGGCTGTCGTGCGACAGGCACCGGAACTCGCGCCGGATGTCGCCGCCGCGGTGCAGCATGTCCCAGCCGACCTTCAGACCGAAGTCGAGGCCGGCGTCCGCCGAGCGGGCGAACGGGTCCAGGATGTCGGTCATCTCGGAGGCGAGCGCCGGCGCGGTGGTGACCGCTCCGAGTCCCAGGGCCGTCGCGCCCGCCAGCGTACGAAGCAACAGGTTCCGCATGTCCAGCCTCACTCCTCGTCCCGCAGGTTGAATTCCTTCATCTTGTTCTGCAAGGACTTACGAGAGATCATCAGAAGTTGCGCGGCGCGCGTCACGTTGCCGTGGGTCTGCTCGAGGGCCTGGACGACCAGCTCGCGCTCGACCTGCGCGGTCGTCTCGCGGACCAGCTCCTTCATCGACACGCGCCCGGTCAGGCCACGGTCGAGGCGCGCGCTGGCGACCACCGGCCCACCGGCCGCCGCCGGCCCGCTCTTGAGCTCGTCGGGCAGCAGATCGACGTCGATGGCCGGCCCCTCGCAGAACAGAACCAGCCGCTCGAGCAGGTTCTCCATCTCGCGGATGTTGCCCGGCCAGCTGTACGCCTTGAAGGCCGCCTCGGCCGCCGGGGTCAGCCCGGTCACGCCCTTTCGCAGCCGGTCGTTGAAGCGGGCCAGCATGTGCTTGACCAGCAGCGGGATGTCGCCGGGCCGCTCCCGCAAGGGCGGCAGGTGAATCGGGACCACGTTCAGCCGGTAGAAGAGATCCTCTCGGAAGCGCCCCGCCTCGACCTCTTGCAAGAGGTTCCGGTTGGTCGCCGCGACCAGCCGCACGTCCACCCGCATGGTCTTGAGGCCGCCGACCCGCTCGAACTCCGACTCCTGGATGACCCGCAGCAGCTTGACCTGCATCTCGGTCGGGATCTCGGCGATCTCGTCGAGGAACAGCGTCCCCTTGTCGGCCAGCTCGAAGCGCCCCGGCTTGGAGGCGATGGCGCCGGTGAAGGCGCCCTTCTCGTGCCCGAACAGCTCGCTCTCCATCAGGCTCTGCGGGATGGCCGCGCAGTTGACCTTGACGAAGGGGCGCGCGCGCCGCGACGAGTGGTGATGCAGCGCCGAGGCGACCAGCTCCTTGCCGGTGCCGCTCTCGCCCGTGATGAGCACCGTCGTCGGCGAGTCGGCGACCTTGTCGAGGATCTGGTAGACCTCGCGCATCGGGCGCGACGAGCCGACCATGCCGAACTTGCCGATGGGCTGCTCGCCGGGCGCCTCGACGGGCAGCTCGTCCTCGTCGAGCGCGTCGAGATCGGCCAGCGCCGTGTTGACGGCCTTGCGCACCACGGCGCGCAGCTCGTCGGCCTGGAAGGGCTTGGTCACGAAGTCGAAGGCGCCGACCTTCATCGCCTCGACGGCCGTGTCGACCGTGCCGTGGGCGGTGATCATGACCACCGGGCGCCCCGGATAGCGCCCCACCACGTGCTCGAGCAGCTCCATCCCGTCCATGCCGGGCATGCGCAGATCCGTCAGGACCGCGTGCACGTTGCCGCCCGTCCGCTCGAGCGTCGCGACCGCGGCCCGCCCGTCCGCCGCCGTGTCGACGTCGTACCCCTCGCGCCCGAGCAGGCCGGCGAGGATGGTCCTCATGTTCGGCTCGTCGTCGACGATGAGGATCCGCGGCTTGCCCTTCATGCCTTCTCCACCTGTTGCTCGCCCGAACCGTCCCCGGCGTCGACGGGCGCCTCGAACCCGTGACGGTCGGTCGTCCGCACCACGGTGGCCTCGAGCGCGCCGCGATGCAAGATCACCTGGACCCCCTGCCCCGCCTGCACGTCACCCGACCGCCGCACCACGCGGCCGTCCGCGGTGCGCACGATAGCATAGCCGCGCTCGAGGCTGGCCGTGGGGCTGAGGTGCCCGAGGGCGCGCGTCAGCTGCGACAGGTGCCGCCGGTGGCGGTCGAGGTGCGCGCGGCCGCACCGCTCGAGCCGGTGCTGCAGGGCGCCCAGCGACGCGCGCGCCGCCCGCAGACGCACGCGAGGGTGCAGGTTGTGAAGGCGCCCGCTGGCGGCGGCGCAGCGCTCGCGGGCGCGGCCCACGCGGCGACGCATCGAGGCGTCGAGGCGCTGGACCTGGTCGTCGAGGCGCTGCTGCTGTTCGGCCACCAGCCGACGCGGGTCGCCCAGGCGCAGGCGCTCGGCCCGCAGCGCCAGGCGCGCCTGGGCGAGCTGGCGCCGCATCGAGCGATCGAGGCGCTGCGTGTCGCGGCCCAGCGCGCGGACGAGGTCGTCGAAGGAGGGCACGACGCACTCGCCGGCGGCGGTCGGGGTCGGGGCGCGGCGATCGGCGACCAGATCGCTCAGCAGGGTGTCGGTCTCGTGGCCGACGGCGCTGACGACCGGCTTGGGGCAGGCGGCGATGGCGCGGGCGACGCGCTCGTCGTTGAAGGCCCACAGGTCTTCCAGGCTGCCGCCGCCGCGGCCGACGATGATGACGTCGACCTCGGGGTGGGCGGCCAGGCGCTCGAGGCCGCGGACCACGCTGGCGGCGGCGCCGTCGCCCTGGACCTGGCAGGGGTAGAGGAGCACCCGGGCCGGAAAGCGCCGATGGATGGTCGTCAGGATGTCCTGGATGGCGGCGCCGGTGGCGGCCGTGACGACGCCGACCCGCCGCGGCAGGAACGGCAGGGGCCGCTTGCGCTCCTCGGACAGCAGGCCCTCGGCGGCCAGGCGCTGCTTGAGCTGCTCGAGCTGGGCCAGGAGCGACCCCAGGCCGGCCTCGGCGACCCGCCGCACGACCAGCTGGTACTTGCCGTGGGGCGGGTAGACCTGCACGTCGCCCCAGGCGGTGATCTGCATCCCGTCGCGCAGCCGCACCGGCAGGCGCTGCGCCGTCGAGCGCCAGACGACACACGGCAGCTGGGCGCGGGCGTCCTTGAGCGTGAAGTACATGTGGCCCGACGAGGCCGGCCGCGCGCTGATGACCTCGCCCGTCACCGCCACGTTCGAGAAGGTGCCCTCGAGCGTGGCCTTGATGCCGAAGGTCAGCTCGGAGACGCTGACCGCCTCGTCGCGCGCGTGCAGTCCAGACGACGGCGCCGACGGCTCATGCATCGCTGCACGACCCGACCCGCAGAGCCTGAGGCCGTCCCGAACCCGTTCGCACTGGCTAGTCCCTAATCGACGGAAACCTCGTCGGTTCTGCCCCAGCCGCGCCCCGCTGTCAACGCGCCCCGGCGGGCGGCGTTGGGCGGCCTTGACGCGGCGCGGCGTGGGTGCTAGAGGCCCCGCACGACGTTGCAGGAAGCCGGTGAGAGACCGGCGCTGCCCCCGCAACTGTGACCGGCGACGAGCCCGACGATGCACCCACTAGCGCCCACGAAGGGAGGCTGGGAAGGGGTCGGGCGAGGGAGACCCGGGAGCCAGGATATTGCGACGTCGCGCAAACGGCACAGGACGCTTCGGGCGGAAGCGGATGTGGCCAGGTTCGCTGTGGATGTCCGCTGTGGATTCCACCCCCCGAGCCGGCTACCTTCGTCTCGAGCCCGACCCGGCACGACACGACGAGGAGCTCGGGATGAGGAACATGCGGAAGGCGGCGGCCCGGTGGGGGCTGGTGGTGCTGACGGGCGGAGCGCTGGCGATCGGGGCCTGCGGGGGCGACGGCGGCGGCTCGCAGCAGCCGGTGTCGGACGCGGACGTCGGCGAGACGACCGACGACGTGGGCAAGGACGCCGGCGCAGACCTGGTCGAGGGCGACGAGGGGCCGCAGCCCGACGTGGACGAGGAGGTCGGCGAGCCGGACGTCGTCGAGGACGCGTCCCAGGAGATCATGGAGCCCGACGTCGACGCGGTCGGCGACGAGGGCGGCGGCGAGGACGTCGAGGACGACGGCGTCGACGTGCCGACCGAGCCGTGCGGCGGCCCGTGCGACGAGGGCTTCGCCTGCGTCGACGACGTGTGCATTCCCGAGTGCGGCGACGACGCCGAGGCGCTGCGGGCGGCGCTGTCGCCCCAGTGGCGCATCCTGGACGCGCACTGCCAGACGACCCTGGGCAGCCTGGCCTACCGGGTGCTGCCCTTCGGCCGGGTGCTCGAGCTGGTCGCCACCGAGGACGAGTCCTCGACGCGGCTCACCCTGAACGAGTGGAACCTGGGGACCGGGCCCAACGAGGTCACGGTGCTGGCCGAGCACGTGGTCCCCGGCAAGATGAGCGCCTGGGAGGTCTTCCCGGGCTACTACGTCGCGACCGACCCGGACGGCACCGTCGCCTTCTTCGGCTACACGCTGGCCGACTTCAGCGGCGCCATCGTGCGCGTGGACCTGTCGACCTCGCCTGCGCCGACCTCGACCTTCAGCGCGCCGGGCAACTACGACGTCGCCGTGCTCGACGCCTCGACCATCCTGGTCAACGGCATCGGGGCCGTCGACAACGACGCCGGCCAGGGCGTCTACCGCGTGCAGTGGACCGACGGGGTCGCGTCCGCCACGCAGGTGGTCACGGGCCTGGGCTTCGCCAGCGGCGGCCTGGCCGTCGACGGCGATCTGATGATCGCGGGCGGCTTCGCCGACCCGTGGCCCGACTGCGACAACCCCGGCCAGGACAGCGACATCGCCGGCGGCAAGGTCTTCGCCATGAGCCTGTCGACCGTGCTCGAGGGCGCGGGCGTCGAGGCGCCGGTGGACGCCTGGTGCGCGACCAGCGAGCTCGCCGTGCCGGGGGACTTCCGCCTCGGGTTCAACGGGCAGCTCCTCGCCAAGGACCTGTGGGCCGACCCGCCGGTGTACCTGACCGGCTTCGCGGTCGGGGTGACCGACGACGGCTACGGGATCACGGGCAGCGAGCCGCTGTCCCTGGACGCGACCTACAAGGACGCGCGCCGGGTCTCCGGGACCACGCAGATGCTGCTGACGACCGAGAACGCCTTCATCGTGGTGGCGCCGGTCCTCGATCCCGCGCCCTGATCGATGAAACAGCTCACGTGGCGCCGCCCCGGGCTCGTCCCGGGCGCGGCGTGCGTCGCCGTGTGCCTGCTGGCCTGCGAAGAGCAGCCCAGGCCGACGGCTGACGCCTTCGCGGACGCCGCGATCGACGCCAGCGACGACCTGTCGCGGCTCGACGCGGACGAGGACGCCGAAGGCCCGGCCCTGCTGCCGGCCGCCGCGGCGGATCTCGTGGTGCACGCCCCCCACGCCACCGGCGCGGGGTTCCTGAACGCCGACCTCGCCGTCAACGGCGTGCGGGGCGGCGGCGAGACGAGCGGCAGCCTGGACGTGTTCTCGCTGCGGCTCGAAGCCGGCATGAACGACACGCTGGTGCTCGGCTGGTCGGATCGGCGCGTCGTCGACACGCCCGGCGTCGACCTGGTCATCTTCGAGAACGCCTTCCGCACCAGCGGTGGCAAGGTGTTCATGGATCTGGCCGTGGTCGAGGTGTCGGCCGACGGCGAGAGCTGGGTCGCCTTCCCCCACGACTACCAGGCCGAAGACGAGACCAAGTACAAGGCGGACCCCGCGCTGTGGGTCGGCTTCGCCGGGCGGACGCCGGTCCTGCTGCACGCCGAGGACAACCCGGTCGACCCGTTCGACGCCAAGGCGGCGGGCGGCGACGGCTTCGATCTGGCCGACCTGCCGGGCGAGGCCGGAGAGGTCATCCGCGCGCAGGGCGTGCGCTTCGTCCGCATCGCCTCGGCGGCGGCGCGCGTCAACCCGGACACCGGGGCGAAGTTCCCGCGGGACGGCGCCTCGGACGGGCCCGACATCGACGGCGTCTGGGCGCGCGCCCTGGTCGCCGACCCGGCGCCATGAAGCTCCGGGCCGCCCTGACAGCGCTGGCCCTGGCGGCCTGCGAGACCCCGCCCAGCCCCAAGAGCGCCGGCACCGGCGACCCCGGCGCCACGGGCCTGGCCGTGGTCTGCACCGACTACACCTCGACCTCGGTCGCGCTGGTCTCGGGCGACGCACGCCGGACTCTGGCGCCGCTGCTGGTGCACTCGGGCAGCGTGTCGCCGCGCATCCAGACCGCGCTGGGGGGCGACGTCGACGTGCCGACCTCGCCACCGCCACCCGGGACCGTGCTGCTCATCGACCGCTTCCCCAACGCGGTGCTGACCTTCGTCGAGCAGGCGACCGGGCGGGTGACGCGCCAGCTCAACGTGGGGTCGGCCTTTGGGGCCAACCCGCGCGACGCGCTGGTGCTGGCGGACGGGCGCGTGCTGGTCACGCGCTACGACGCCAACCCGCGGCCGGTGGATCCGCGGGGGTTCGACGGCGGCGACGACCTGATGGTGGTCGGAGAGGACGGTGCCTTCACGCAGCGCTTTGCGCTCACGGGCCCCGACGGGACGCCGGCGCGGCCCGACCGGCTGCTGCGGGTGGGGGACCTGGCCTGGGTCAGCCTGAACCGGGTGTCGGCCGACTTCGAGACCTACTACGAGGGGCGGCTGGCGCGGGTCGCGCTGGGGGGAGAGGGCTTGGAGCGCCTGCCGGACGTGCCGCTGGCGGGGACGGCGAACTGCGGGCCGCTGGCGCCCGCGGGCGACGGCCTGGCAGTGGCCTGCGGCGGGGCCTTCGACCGCGACGGCTGGAAGTACGAGGCTGCGACGGCGGCGCTGGTCGTCCTGGACGCGGCGGGCGGCGAGGTCGCGCGGCTGTCCGGGGCGGACCCGCGGGTCGGGCGCGGCTTCGGGCGGGCGGTGGCGGTGGACGGCGCGGGGCGGGTGTACGGGACCGTCTATGGGGACCTGGGCGGCCAGGCCGACCGCGTGGTGCGGTGGGACCCGGCGGCGGACGCGATCGAGACGGTGTTCGTGGCGTCGGCGGCCTTCGTGCTCGACGGCCTCGTCGCGGCGGACGACGGGGTGGTGGTCGCCGCCGAGGCCGACCCGCAAGCGCCGCGCCTGTGCCGGCTGGAGGCCGAGGGGCCCCGGTGTCTGGACGCGTGCGCGGCGACCGGGCTGCCGCCGCGCACGCTGGGGCGCTTCTGAGGAGGTCCGTGGCGGCTCAGTCGAGCTTGCGGACGAACTCGGCGAAGCGGCCGACGCCCTTGTCGATGTCGTCCATCGAGCAGGCGTAGCTGAGGCGGACGAAGCCGGGAGCGCCGAAGGGCTCGCCGGGGACGACCGCCACCAGGGCGTGCTCGAGGAGCAGCTCGGCGAGGCGCAGGTCCGTGCCGATGGCCTGGCCCTGGAACGTGCGGCCCAGCAGCGGCCGGACGTCCGGGAAGGCGTAGAAGGCGCCGCCGGGCAGCTGGCAGGTCACGCCGGGGATGGCGTTCAGCAGCTCGGTGATGCGGCGGCGGCGCGCGTCATAGGCGGCCTTCCATTCGTCGAGGAAGCCGTGGTCGCCGGTGATCGCGGCGATGGCGCCGTGCTGGGCGAACGTGACCGTGTTCGAGGTCGACTGGCCCTGCAGGGTCGCCATCTTGTTGATGAGCGCGGGCTGGGCGGCGGTGAAGCCGATGCGCCAGCCGGTCATGGCGTAGGTCTTGGAGGCGCCGTGGACGATGATGATGCGCTCGCGCAGGTCGGGGCGCTCGATGAGGATGTTGGCGAAGGGGCCCTCGTCGTAGCGCAGGAAGCTGTAGATGTCGTCGGTGATGACCCACAGGTCGTGCTCTTCGACGACCTGGGCGACCTCTCGGATGTTCTCGGCGGTGAGCACTGCGCCCGTGGGGTTGTTCGGGCTGTTGAGGACCAGGCCCACGGTGCGCGGCGTGATGGCGGCGCGCAGGGCGGCGATGTCGATCTTGAAGCCCTCTTCCGGGATGGTCGGGACGATGACCGGCTTGCCCTCGGCCAGCTTGACCTGGTCGGGGTAGCTGACCCAGTAGGGCGCCGGGATGATGACCTCGTCGCCGGGGTCGACCAGGACCTGGAAGGCGTTGTAGAGCGAGTGCTTGCCGCCCGAGGAGACCAGGATCTGCTCGCGCTTGAAGGGCTGGCCGTAGATCTGCTCGAACTGCTTGGCGACGGCGTCGCGCAGGGCCGGCAGGCCGTGGACGGCCGAGTAGCCGGTGGCGCCGTTCTCGGCGGCCTTGCACATGGCGCTGGTGATGTGCGGCGGCGTCGGGAAGTCCGGCTCGCCGGCGCCGAAGCTGACGACGTCGTGGCCGGCGGCCTTGAGCTGCGCGGCCTGGTTGGTCACGGCCAGGGTGGCGGACGGGACGACCTGTTGGATGCGGTGCGCGAACTTCATCGGGGGCGCGTGCTCCGGGTGGGCGGGGTTCAGGGCGCGGCGTAGCGGGCGCGAAGCGCGGCGTTGACGTGCGGGGGGACGAGGGCGCCGACGTCGCCGCCGAGGGAGGCGACCTCCTTGACCAGCGACGACGAGACGTACGAGCCGACCGGCTCGGTCGACAGGAAGACCGTCTCGAGGTCGGGGACCAGGTGGCGGTTCATCTGGCTCATCTGCAGCTCGTACTCGAAGTCGCTGGGCGCCCGCAGGCCGCGCAGGATGGCCTGCGCGCCCCGCTGGCGGGCGTAGCTCGCCAGCAGGCCCTCGAGGCTGTCGAAGTCGACCCGCGGGTCGCCGTCGAAGCACACGCGCAGCATCTCGATGCGCTCCTCGACGGTGAACAGGGGCTTTTTGCGGACGTTGATGGTCACCGCGACGATGACGCGATCGAACAGCCGCAGCCCCCGGCGGATGATGTCGAGGTGCCCCAGGGTCGGCGGATCGAATGACCCGGGGCAGATGGCGAGCGTCTCGGGCATGACCGGCGTCCTCCCGGACCGTCGTGTACACCAACGGCCCGCCGGTGGCCAGCGCTACCGGGGCGCCTCGCTCAACACCAGGGCCGTGTCGCCATAGCGCCGCCGGTCGACCACCGTCAGCCCGGCCGCCGCCCACGCGGCGTCGTCGCCCTCGCCTCCCGCGCGCTCCTCGGAGACGACCAGCGCCCCCGGCGCGAGCAGCCCGCGCGCGACCAGGCGCCCCGCCGTCGCCAGCCCCAGCCCCTTGTCCCAGGGCGGGTCCATGAAGACCAGCTCCCACGGCTCGCCGGCCTGGACCGCCTCGAGCGCGCCTGGCAGCTTGCCTCCGTGCAGGGTGACCAGCGCGCCGACCCCCAGCGCCGCGACGTTGCCCTCGAGGACGCGGCGCGCGTCGCGGCCCGCCTCGAAGAAGTCGACCCGCGCCGCCCCGCGGCTGAGCGCCTCGAGCCCGAGCGCGCCCGTGCCGGCGAACAGATCCGCCACCCGGACCCCCTCGACGGCGTCACCCAGGATGCTGAAGAGGGCCTCGCGCACCCGGTCGGTGGTCGGCCGGGTGTCCAGGCCCCGCGGCGCCTTCAGCGCGCGGCCGCCGAAGCGCCCCGAGATGATCCGCACGTGCCCGCTCGCCGCCGGCTCAGCGGGCCAGGTCGGAGCCGCGGTGCAGCGCGTGGAACAGCACCGTCACCACCGCCTCCCCGCCCAGCGCGAGATCCACGTCCCAGCGGCCGAAGCTGCACACGGTCCCCTCGACCGCGTGCCCGTCGCGCAGCATCAGCTTGACGGGCGTGCCCGCCTCGAGCCGGTCGAGCAGGGCCTCGTCGGCGGGGCGCACGCGCTCCTTGCGATCGGTGGTGCCGCCGAGCCCTTCGGCGACGATGGCCTCGTCCTGGGTCGAGGCCGCGCGGGCCGCCTCGAGATCGTGGGCCGCGGCCATCAGCTTGACGTCGTGCTTGAGCAGCGTCTCGAGCGCCGCGCCGCCGTCGGGCTGGAAGTCGAAGTCGTAGATGCGCGCGTTCACGACGCGCCCGGTGACCCAGCCGCGGCCGAAGACGCTCATCGCGACGTGCGCGCGGTCGACCTCGGCGCGCTTGGTCGCGTCCATGTCCAGCGGGTGCTTGCGGCTGCGGCGGATGCGCGTGACCAGCTGCGCGCGCTCCTTGGACAGGTGCCCCGAGGCGACCTGGCCGGCGAGCGAGCGCTCGAGCCCCTCGTGGCGCACCAGGCGCTCGAAGCGGTCCTTGCGCATCAGCGTCTTGAGCACCTCGTTGAGCGTCGCCTTGCCCTGCAGGATGCGGTGCGCGTGGGCCAGCGGGATGCCCTTCTCGGCGGCGAGCGCCTGCGCCTTGGCGCGACGCTCCAGCTTTTCGGGATCGTTGGCGCCGAGCTTGCGCGCCGGTCGCGCCTTGGGCGGCCCACCCGCAGGTCGGGGGCCGCGTCCCGGCGGTCCGCCGCGCCCGGCGCCGCGCGGGGGCAGGCCTCGCCGCTCGAACCGCTCGCCACCGCGACCTCCGCCACCTTCGCGCCGCCCGGGCTGACCGCCCTCGGAACGGCCGCCGGCCGCGTCGGCGCGCGGCGCGCTGGGGGCCGGCTCCTCACGGCGCGGGGGCTCGCGGCGCTGCGGCGCGTCCGGCCGGGCGCCGCCGCCCACGATCTTACGGCGAGGCGGCGTGCTCTTGCTGTCCTGGTCGTTCACGGCCACCTCCGTCTACTCGCGGGCCCGGCGCGACGCGCACTCGGGGCACGGGCACTGATCGCGCAGGTAGGAGAACGAGTAGATGCCCTCTTTGTGCCCGTCGCCCCAGGTGAAGGCGATGGCGTAGTGTCCGATGGGCTCGACCCGCTCGATGTGGATCTGTCGGGGCGCGCCCTGGACCTGGCGGGCCGACAGGATGTTGAACGCCTTGGGTGGCCCGCCGTGGGTGCCCTTGCAGTCGGCGCAGGGGCAGATCTTGCGCAGCAGAGCCGGCGTGAACTGGGAGACGTGGCCGTCGGTCCAGGCGATGCGCGCCTCTCCCGCCTCGGTCCAGCCCATGTCGTCGGGTCGGATGTCCTCGAAGTCCTCTCGCACGCGCTTCGCCTCTCGTCAGCGGCCGGTTGATAGCACGCGGCGCCCGCCAATGCACCGTTCCACGCGCCAGCGGCGGCCTCGCCCCGCCACGCCCGCGGACGCGGCGCCGGGGGCCCGCATCGCCCCGGACTTTGCCCCGGAACGATCCATTGGTCATGCTTGTTTCCACTCCACCCGACAGAACTCGCGCTGTCATGGCCGGTGGCCTCGTCCCGCGCCGCGTGCAGCCCTCGGCGTTGAAACTTGATTCCCCCCGGACGGTGCCCCATTTGTCCAAGCTGCGCCCGCAGCCGGCATGGTTGGCGGCTCGTGTGGTGCGCACCGCCCTTCATCTGTGGAGAAACCTGCATGTCTTCTGAAGAACGACGCGATCTCGCTCCCGGTCAGGCTGGCGGCGGATCGGGCGACGGCTCCGGCGAGGGGTCGGGCGAAGGCGGCGGCCGCCGCGGGGGTGCGCTCGACCAGGTGCTCCCGGTGCTGCCGCTCCGCAACTCGGTCCTGTACCCGGGCGCGCTGATGCCCCTGGCGGTCGGGCGTCCCAAGACGCTGCGCCTGCTCAACGCGGTCGGCACCGGCGGCGTCATCGCCATCGTCAGCCAGCGCGACAAGGATATCGAGGAGCCCAGCCCCGACGAGCTGTACTGGGTGGGCACCTCGGCGCGCATCCTGCGGGTCCACCACGAAGACGAGAACACGCTGCACGTCGTGGTGCAGGGGCTCGAGCGCATTCGTTGCCGCGCGTTCGTCCAGACCGAGCCCTACATCATCGCGCGCGTCGAGGCCGCCGCGGTCGAGGACGTCGAGACCGTCGAGGTCGCGGCGCTCGTCCGCTCGCTCAAGCAGCTCGCCGCCGAGATCGTCGAGCTCATCCCCGAGCTGCCCAGCGGCGCCGCGGATCTGGTGAGCCAGATCGAGTCGCCCTCGCGCCTCGCCTACATGATCATGACCCACCTCGCGGTGCCGGTCGAGGACAAGCAGGAGGTCCTGCAAGAGGACGACGTGCGCCTCGCCCTCCGCAAGGCCCTGAAGATCCTGAACGAGCAGATCGAGGTCTTGCGCGTCTCCCAGCGGATCAACTCCGAGGTCAAGGGGGAGATGAACAAGAACCAGCGCGAGTTCTTCTTGCGGCAGCAGATGAAGGCCATCCGCAAGGAGCTCGGCGAGGACGACGAGGAAGAGGATTTCGTCGAGCAGATGCGCGACCGCCTGATGGAGGCCAACCTCTCGGAGGAGGCCCAGAAGGTCGCCAATCGCGAGCTCAATCGCCTGCGGACGATCCAGCCGACCTCGCCCGAGTACACGGTCTCGCGCACCTACCTCGAGTGGCTCGCCGACCTGCCCTGGGACGAGTACACGGACGACAACCTCGACATCAACCACGCGCGCGAGCTGCTCGACCGCGACCACCACGGGCTCGAGAAGGTCAAAAAGCGCATCCTCGAGTTCCTGGCGGTCAACGCCCTGCGCGGCGACGGGCGCAGCCCGATCCTGTGCCTGGTGGGCCCGCCGGGCGTCGGCAAGACGTCGCTCGGGCGCTCGGTCGCCGAGTCGCTGGGCCGCAAGTACCAGCGCATCGCGCTGGGCGGCGTGCGCGACGAGGCCGAGATCCGCGGCCACCGCCGGACCTACATCGGCGCGATGCCCGGCAAGTTCATCCAGTGCATGAAGCGCGCCGAGTCCAAGAACCCGGTGGTCATCCTGGACGAGGTCGACAAGGTCGGCCGCGACTGGCGCGGGGATCCGACCAGCGCGCTGCTCGAGGTGCTCGACCCCGAGCAGAACCACACCTTCATGGATCACTACCTCGACGTGCCGTTCGACCTGTCGCACGTGATGTTCATCGCGACCGCGAACCAGACCGACGGCATCCCGGGCCCGCTGCTCGACCGCATGGAGGTCATCGAGGTCCCCGGCTACACGCTGCAGGAGAAGATGGCCATCAGCCGTAAGCACCTGCTGCCCAAGCAGGTCAAGGAGCACGGCCTGACGAGCGAGCAGCTCACGATGACCGACGAGGCCATCGCGAAGGTCATCGAGAACTACACCCGCGAGGCCGGCGTCCGAAACCTCGAGCGCAAGCTCGCGGCGGTCTGCCGCGGCGTGGCCGTGGGCATCGTCGAGGGCCAGTGGCAGCAGCGGAACATCACGCCCGACGACGTGGCGTTCTTCCTGGGGCCCGAGATCCACATGCCCGAGGCGGCCGAGCGCACCGAGATCTCGGGCATCGCGACCGGCATGGCCTGGACGGCCGCCGGCGGCGACATCCTGTTCATCGAGGCGACCTCGATGCCGGGCGGCGGCAAGCTGCGCCTGACCGGCAGCCTGGGCGAGGTGATGAAGGAGTCGGCCGAGCTCGCCCTGAGCTACCTGCGCAGCAAGGCCAGCCAGTACGGCATCGATCAGTCGGTCTTCAAGGAGCAGGATCTGCACGTCCACGTGCCGGCGGGCGCCATCCCCAAGGACGGCCCCTCGGCGGGCGTGACGATGTTCACGGCGCTGGCGAGCCTGCTCACCAACTCGCGCGTCAAGGGCGACCTGTCGATGACGGGCGAGATCACGCTGCGCGGGGCGGTGCTGCCGGTCGGCGGCATCAAGGAGAAGGTCCTGGCGGCCCACCGGTCGGGCATCCGGACCATTCTGCTGCCCGAGCGCAACCGCAAGGACCTGCCGGACATCCCCGAGACCGTGCGCAACGAGGTGACCATCCACTTCTGCAGCCGCATGGACGAGGTCCTGCAGCACGCCCTCGAGCGGCCGCCGCAGGGCGCCGAGCCCCGCTTCCCGGGGTCGCTGGGCATGGCCTGACGCGCCGCTCGGCGCCGCCCGAGTGGCTGATGACCAGATGACGAAGCCCGCGGGATCATCCCCCGCGGGCTTCGTCCGTTTCGAGGGGCCGGAGGACGCCCGGCCGTGCCTCAGACGATGCCGTACAGGGCGGTCCCGCCCAGCTCCTCCTCGATGCGCAGGAGCTGGTTGTACTTGGCGATGCGATCGGAGCGCGACGCCGAGCCGGTCTTGATCTGACCGGCGTTCACCGCGACCGCCAGGTCGGCGATGGTGGTGTCCTCGGTCTCGCCCGAGCGGTGGCTGATGACCGTGCGGTAGCCGGCGCGGTGGGCCATCTGGATGGCCTCGAGGGTCTCGGTGAGCGTGCCGATCTGGTTGACCTTGATGAGGATGGCGTTGGCCGTCTTGTCGGCGATGCCGCGCGAGAGGCGCTCGGTGTTGGTGACGAAGAGGTCGTCGCCGACGAGCTGGACCCGGCCGCCGATCTTCTGGGTCAGGCTCTTCCAGCCGTCCCAGTCGTCCTCGGCGAGGCCGTCCTCGATGCTGAAGAGCGGGAAGCGCTCGGCGAGATCGACCAGGTAGCCGACCATGTCGCTCGACGAGAGGGTCCGGTTCTCGCCGGCCAGCCGGTAGGTGCCCTTGCCCTTGTCGTAGAACTCGCTGGCCGCGACGTCGAGGGCCAGCAGGATGTCCTCGCCGGGCTTGTAGCCGGCGTCCTCGATGGCGCCCAGGATGTAGGTCAGGGCGTCCTCGTTGCGGCCGAGATCCGGCGCGAAGCCGCCCTCGTCGCCGACGGAGGTCGCCTTGCCGTCCTTCTTCAGGCGCCTCTTGAGGTGGTGGAAGATCTCGGTGCCCCAGCGCAGGCCCTCGGCGAAGGAGGGGGCGCCCACCGGCATCACCATGAACTCCTGGATGTCCAGCGTGTTGTCGGCGTGGCTGCCGCCGTTGACGATGTTCATCATCGGGACCGGCAGGCGGCGGGCGCCCACGCCGCCGAGGTAGCGATACAGCGGCAGCCCGAGCTCCTGGGCCGAGGCCTGCGCGCAGGCGATGCTGACGCCGAGCAGGGCGTTGGCGCCCAGGCGCGACTTGTTGGGCGTGCCGTCGAGATCGATGAGCGCCTGGTCGATGGCGGTCTGGTCGCTGGCGTCGAGGCCCGTGAGCGCGTCGTTGATGACGGTGTTGACGTTGTCGACCGCCTGGGTCACACCCTTGCCGAGGTAGCGCTGGGCGTCGCCGTCGCGCAGCTCGATGGCCTCGTGCTCGCCGGTCGAGGCGCCGGACGGCACCTTGAAGCGCCCCAGGGTCCCGGAGATGAGGACGACGTCCACCTCGACGGTGGGGTTGCCACGGGAGTCGAGGATCTCGCGCGCGACGATGTCCGCGATGGTGGTGGAGCTCATGGACTACCTCCGGAGGGGCGGGCGTTGATGGCAGGAACGTGAAAGGGGTCGCAGCCTCTGTAATGGTGGCCTCGTTGGAGGTCAACGGTTTGACACCACGGGGCCCCGAGCCCGATGATCCGCCTCCCGTCCGCGTGGCCCGGGGGGGCGCGCGGCCCCACAGGCAAGGAACGAACGACATGAAGCGATGGACCCTGGCCCTCGGCGCGCTGCTGGCCCTGTCCCTCTCGGCGACGGCGTGCGGCGGCAAGAAGGAGGCGACGCCCCAAGCGGACGCGGCCTCCCAGCAGCCCGGGACGACGCCTCCGGCGACGGCGGACGCCGGCGAGACGCCCGAGGCCCCCGCCGCGCAGCCGGACGCTGGCGCGGCCCCGGCGCCCGAGGCCCCCGCCCCCGACGCGCAGACGGGGCAGGTGGCACCGCCCGTGCACGACAAGGCGACGATGCAGCGGGCCTACGTCGAGATCTACTGCGCGCAGCGCAAGGGCGAGGCGCAGGCCCTGCTCGACCTGTACGCCAAGTACGGCTTCACCGACCCCGCGGCCTGGACCAAGGCCTGGACCGAGCACGCGAAGGACGCGGCCTGGGTCGCGCAGATCACGTCCGAGGCCATCAGCGCCTGCCCCTGAGCGCCCACGGGCGCGCGACGCGAGCGGCTCGCTCAGCGCGCTCGGACGCCGCTCGCGCGTTCGGGCGCGCTCCGAGGCCCTCGCCCCCTCCAGACCCAGCGGCTCGCCGGCCTGACCCGAATCGGCGGCGGGCCCCGGCTCGAACGTCCCGTCAGACGTTCTCCGCGACGCCGGCCTTCGAGGCCGCTGACAAGCATGTCATAGCTTGACAGAGGGACTTGGAAGAGGGGCTTGGAAGAGGGGCTTCGAAAAGGGTGCGGCGTGTGAGCCGGGGAGACTCACACGCCGCGGGGGGAAGAGGGCTCTGAACGGACAGGGGAACCCGTAGAGCCTTCAGGAGGGGAAGAAGGAGGATTTGGGGATAGGACAATTACCACACGCACCCCAGAGTATCTGCAACGTGCGTGCCAACCTCGCTCCCCGCGCCGAGACTGCCTCCGCCGCCCTCCTGGGGCGACTCAAAATGAAACAGAACGCGCGTTGAATTCCCTTCGGGTCCCCCGAACGGGGGGGAGGGGCTCGGGAGCCGCCGAAAATGGCGGGCTGTCGAGGTGCCACCCATCCTAGTCTCACATTGAAACATCGCAAGCCCATTGTGAAACACACCCGGAACACGAGGTGTCCGTCGTGAGAAACGTCGCCGTCGTCCAGCTCTGCTCGACCCAGGACATCGAGGCGAACCTGAAGGAGATCGGCCGATACGTCCGCGAGGCGGCGGCGGCGGGCGCCGAGCTGGTCGCGCTGCCCGAGAACTGCGTCTTTCTGCGCACCGAGGCCGGGACCCAGGCGCCGGTGCAGCCGCTCGAGGGCGAGCTGATGGGCCGCCTGCGCGCCCTGGCCGAGGAGGCGGGCACCTGGCTGCTGGTCGGCAGCTTCCCCGAGCGGTCACCCGACCCGCGTCGCTACTACAACACGAGCGTCGTCATCGACGGGACGACCCGCGGGGCGCCCATCGTGGCCACCTACCGCAAGCTCCATCTGTTCGACATCGACATCCCGGGGAGCGAGAGCCAGCGCGAGTCCGACAGCATCATGGCCGGCGACCAGATCGTGTGCGCGGACGTGGCCGGCATGCGGACCGGGCTGAGCATCTGCTACGATCTGCGCTTCCCGCGCCTGTACTCGGCGCTGGTGGACGCGGGCGCCCAGGTCATCACCGTCCCGGCGGCCTTCACCGAATACACGGGCAAAGATCACTGGCTGGTGCTGCTGCGGGCCCGCGCCATCGAGACGCAGACCTTCGTGGTGGCGCCCGGCCAGTTCGGCTGGCACGGCGGCAAGCGGCGCAGCTACGGCAAGAGCGCCATCATCGATCCGTGGGGCATCCCGCTGGCGATGGCGCCCGACCGCACCGGCTGGGTGATGGCGCGGCTGGACTTCGAGCACATGGAGTCGGTGCGTCGCTCGCTGCCCTGCGCGCAGCACCGCAGCCCCGTCGTCCGGTGAGCCTGACGTGGTGGCGTGCGGCGCGGCGAGCGGCTATCTTGGCGGCGGCCCGAACGCGGGGCCGAGACACCTCGAGAGGATTCGATGAAGCTCCGTCGCCTGCTGCTGCCCGCCGCCGTCACCTGCGCCCTGCTCGCCTCGGGGTGCGAGCGCAAGCCCAACGTCATCATCGTCAACGAGGACGAGGTCAAGGAGGCCGAGTCGCCGCCGCCGGGGCGCAGCGAGGAGGAGCTGCGGGCCGAGTACGAGGCGCGCATCAAGGCGCGCGAGAACCAGCCCGAGCCGGAGCTGGACCCGAACGACCCGCGCGAGAAGTTCGAGCTGGTCTGGAAGGTCGGGCAGAGCCGCATCGACTCCATCTATTCGGAGCGGGCCGAGATGCTCGGGCTGCTCAGCCGCATCAAGCTCGACGATCCCAAGGAGAAGGCCACGGTCGAGCCGCTCGTGAAGAAGCTGACCGAGTTCGGCATCGGCCGCGAGCCGGCGTCGATGGAGAAGGCGGCCGCCGAGCTCTGCAAGGTCATCGAGGAGGTGCGGGGGCCCGCCGAGGCGCTCATCGGCGCCGGCGAGACGGAGCTCAAGCGCATCAACGACGAGACGGCCGCGCTCGACGCCAAGGCCGAGAGCGGCGGGACCGTCTACCAGCGCCAGTGGGACAAGATCGACAAGGAGCGGACGCGCTGGTCGGCGCCCGTGAAGGCCGGCAAGCAGATGCTGCTGGTCATCAAGTCGATCCTCGAGGAGGGCTATGTGCTGGCGGACCTGGGGCCGCGCCGCGCGCAAATCGCCCTGCGCGACTGCCTGGGGCCGATGGTCGACAAGCCGTTCACGCTGGACCTGACCCAAGACCAGCTGGTCGAGACGGTCGGGCGCGCCAAGTGGTACCGAGACCTTCCCTAGCCGGCGCCGGGCAGAGTAGACAGGGGGCTCCCAACCCGGAGCCACCCGATGCCCAACCGCCTCGCGAGCGAGACGTCGCCCTACCTGCTGCAGCACCAGGACAACCCGGTCGACTGGTGGCCGTGGTGTGACGAGGCGATCGCATTGGCGCGGGCCGAGGACAAGCCCATCCTGCTGTCCATCGGCTACTCGGCCTGTCACTGGTGCCACGTCATGGCCCACGAGTCCTTCGAGGACGCCTCCATCGCGGGCTTGATGAACGAGGCCTTCGTCAACGTGAAGGTGGACCGCGAGGAGCGGCCGGACCTCGATCAGATCTACCAGACGGCCGTTCAGGCGCTACGCGACGGCCACGGCGGCTGGCCGCTGACGGTCTTCCTCACGCCCGAGCTGACGCCGTTCTGGGGCGGGACCTACTTCCCCAACGTCCCGCGCTACGGGATGCCCTCGTTCCCGCAGGTGCTGGGGTCCATCCGCGAGGCGTGGCAGCACCACCGGGACGACCTGCTGGCGGACGGGCAGGCGCTGACCCGCATCGTGGCGCAGGCGACGCGTCCACCCGAGGCGACCGGCCAGGTGCCCGACCTGGGCCAGCTGCACGGCCTGGCGCGGCGCATGCTCGGCGCCATCGACGGCGCCCACGGCGGCTTCGGCGAGCGCCCCAAGTTCCCGAACGCGTCGAACCTGTCGTTCATGCTGCGCGTGGGCGTCGCGTGTGAGGACGCCGACCTCGAGCGGGCCGTGGCGTTGACGCTCGACCGCATGGCCGCGGGCGGCCTGTACGACCACCTGGGCGGCGGCTTCCACCGCTACAGCGTCGACGAGCGGTGGCTGGTGCCCCACTTCGAGAAGATGCTCTACGACAACGCGGCGCTGGTCGGCCTGTACGCCGAGGGCTGGCAGGCGCTGGGGCACGACCGCTGGGCGCAGGTCGTGGCCGAGACCGTGGGGTACGTGGTGCGCGAGATGCAGGCGCCGCAGGGCGGCCTGTATGCCACGCAGGACGCGGACAGCGAGGGCGAGGAGGGGCGCTTCTTCGTCTGGAGCCGGGACGAGGTCACGCGGGTCCTCGAGGCGGCCGGCCTCGGCGAGCGGGTGGCCGGCCTGTTCGAGGCGGTCTACGACGTCACGCCGGCGGGCAACTTCGAGGGACACAACATCCTGCACCTCGAGCGCTCGGTGGCCCACGCGGCGGCCGACGCGGGCTTCCCGGCGGTCGAGGCCGAGGAGCTGCTGGCGCGCGCGCGGCAGGCCCTGTTCGAGGCGAGAGAGCAGCGCGTGAAGCCGGGGCGGGACGAGAAGATCCTGACGGCGTGGAACGGCCTTATGATCGGCGCCATGGCCCGGGCGGCCCTGGCCTTCGACCGCGACGACTGGCGCGAGGCCGCCCGCCGGGCGGGGCGGTTCGCCGTCGACACCCTCAGCGAGGCGAGCGGCGCCTGCCACCGCTTCTGGAAGGACGGACGGCTGGGCACCGACGGGGACCTCGACGACCACGCCTTCCTGGCGGACGGCCTGGTCCGCCTGTACGAGGCGACCGGAGAGTCCGAGTGGCTCGAGCGCGCCGAACGCATCGCCGAACGCATGATCGCCACGTTCCACGACGCGACCAACGACGCCTGGTTCTTCACGCCACCGGCGCGCGCGCACGTCGTGGCCCGGCTCCACTCGAGCTACGACGGGTCGACGCCGTCGGGGGCCTCGGTGGCGACGCAGGTGCTGCTGCGCCTGGGCGTGCTGTGTGGCAACGAGACCTGGCGGGCCATGGCCGAGCGCACCCTGGCCCGCTACGCGCCGACCTTCAACCGCAACCCACTGGGGTTCGGCCACATGCTGGGGGCCGCCCTGCTGCACGCCCGCCCGCCGCGCGAGCTGGTGGTCGCGGGGACGGCGGACACGCGGCGGCCGCTGGTCCGCGTGGCGGGGCGCGCCTTCGCGCCCGACCTGATCCTGGTCCAGCTGACGGCGACCGGCGACGGCGCCCCCTCGCTGGCCCCGGGGCTGACCGCGGGCCGGCGCCTGACCAGCGCGGCGTCGTGCGCCTGGCTGTGCGAGGCCTACACGTGCCGGACGCCGACCGAGGACCCCGAGGTGCTCGCGATGCAGCTGGACGTGCGCCCCTGACCGCCCGCTCGGGTCAGCGGTCTAGCGAGCCAGCCGCCACGCCAGGATCAGCACCGCGACGGCCAGGAACGACCACAGGAGCACGGTGACGAAGGTCACCTCGCGCTTGCCGCCCGGGCGACGCCGCTGCCCCATGGCGCCGCGGAAGCCCGAGCGCATGCTCATCATCGTGCCGCCGGAGCTGGGCGCCGGGCGCCGCTTGGGCGCGGTCTTAGCCTTGCGTGCCATCGTCTTCGGACTCCTCGAGCCGGAGGAGCTTGTCTTCGACGACGCGGCCGCCGACGACGTGCTCCTCGAAGATGCGATCGACGTCCTCGAGCGTCACCCGACCATACCAGGTGCCCTCGGGGTAGATGACGACCGTCACGCCCTGTTCGCAGTAGTCCAGGCAGCCCGCCTCGTTGGCGCGGACGCGGCCCTTGAGGCCGTGGATGCCCACGAGGGCCTTGAAGCGGTCGCGCACCTCGGAGCCGCCTCGCCGCTTGCAGCTGCCGCGGGGGTGGCCCTCGCGGCGCTCGTTCACGCAGACGAAGACGTGGCGCTCGTAGCCGGGTTCGCGCTGGGCCAAGGGGGCCTCTTCGGGCATCAGGGAGGGGTGCAGGCCTGGCTGGCGCCGCGGCGGCAGGCCTCGGCGAGGGCGGCGTTCATCTCGTCGATGCGTTGCATCCTCTGGAGCAGCGCGGCCGCCGTCAACAGTGGTGCCGGATCGTCCGGCGTCAGGCGCGCCACGCGGCGGAAGGTCTCGACCGCGGCGGCGGCCTCGCCGAGCTCGACCTGGGCGCGGCCGAGGTTCTGCAGGCTCGGCAGGTGGTCGGGACGCCGCGCCAACGTCGCCTGGAAGGCCCGAGCGGCGCCGCGCCAGTCACCCGCCTCGACGGCCAGCTGGCCGAGTTCGAACGGCGGCTCCCAGCCGGGGCTGCCCGCGGCCGCCCGCTCGAGCGCCGCGACGGCCGCCTGGCGCTGTCCAGCGCGCGCGAGCAGGCGCCCCAGCAGGAACTGCACCTCGGCGTCACCGGGGCTCGCCGCGGCCGCCGCCTGGTACGCCGCGATGGCCTCGCGGGACCGCCCGGCGCGCTCGAGCGCCACGGCCCGGTTGCGCAGCACCGTCGCGGTGGCCTGCCCGTCCATCCGCGCGACCTCGTCGAACAGATCCGCCGCCTGGGAGAAGCGCCCCGCGCGAAACGCCGCGTCGGCCTGCGCCAGCAGCGTCCCCGCCTCGCCGCCCGGGGCGCCGTCGAGCAGCGCCAGGGCCTCGGCCGGCCGGCCCTCGGCGGTCGCCACGCGCGCCAGACCCGCCCGCGCCGCCTCCAGATCGGGCGCCTGGGCCAGCGCCGCCTCGTACAGCGGCCGCGCGCCGGCCCGATCGCCGCGCCGCTCGAGCAGCGTCGCCAGCGCGACCAGCGCCTCGGGGTCGTCCTCGCCCAGCGCCGTCGCCCGGGTCAGGGCGGCCTCGGCCTCGCGCTCCTCGCCGCGGGCCAGGTGGCTGACGGCCAGGCGGCGGAGCAGCTCGGCCGACTCGGCGCCCCGCGCGAAGGCCTCTTTCAGCGGGACGAGGGCCTCGTCGTGACGGCCGGCCTCGGCGAGCAAGCGGCCCGCCTGCTCGTGCCCACGCGTGGCGCGGAGATCCTGCGCGTCCAGAGCCAGCCACGACGCCACCGCGTCGTCCACGCGACCCTGTCGCTCGAGCGCCTCGGCCAGCACGCCGTGCAGCTCGGGGTCGAGCCCGTCGCGCAGCCCCAGCGCGTCACGCGCGTGCGCCTCGGCGAGGGCCCACTGCCCCAGCTTCATCGCGGCCCGCGCCTTGTCGAGCGCCGCCTCGGCCGGGTCGTCGGGCCGCGGCGGCGCCGGCGTGGGGTCTCCCTCGCGCTCGCCCGCCAACCGTGCGTGCCCACCGGGCTCGCGATCCACCAGGGCCGTCCGCTCGGGCGCAGGGGCCGCCGGCAGGTCGGCCGCGCGGGGTGGCTCGCGCAGCACCGCCCAGGCCGCGCCCCCGAGCCCGACCAGGAGCAGCGCGACCAGCACCCAGGCGGCCCGCTCGGGCGAGGCACGCTCGGGGCGCGTCGGCGCCGCCTTCGCGTCCGCCAGGATGTCCTTGATCGGGCTCGGCCGCGGGGCCGGCGCGACCATGCTCTCGGTGTTGCGGCGGACGGAGCGCGCGGGACGCTCGGCCGCGTTGCCCCCGTCGCGCGCCGGGGGCGCCGCCCGCGGAGGGCCGGCCAGGGTCGCGGTCGCGCCGCGCGTCCCCTCGAGCTGCTTGCGGGGCGCGCCCATCCGGGCGGTCTGACGCTTGAGGCTGGGCTTGTCGACCGGCGCGGCGGCTCGCTCCGCCTCGGGGCCGTCGTCGGACAGGAGCGGCCGCGCGCCCGCCGCGGCCAGCGGGTCGTCGCTGAACAGGTGGGCCTGTCGACGGAAGGCGTCGCGCAGCGCCTCGCGCACGTCCGACAGGCCGTCGCGGGCCAGCAGGTAGCGCAGCTGCTCGAGCACGACCGACATCGACTCGGGCCGCTGCGACGGCTGGGGCGCCAGCATGTCCTGGACCAGCGCCCGCAGGCCAGGCGGCAGGTGGCCGACGACGCGACCGGGGTCGGGCACGGCGGCGCCGGGGCGGGTCAGGGCGCGGACGTCGGCCTCGGTCGCAAAGGGGAGCTGTCCGGTCAGCATCTCGAAGGCCAGCACGCCGAGCGAGAAGACGTCGCTGCGCGCGTCCTGCTCCTTCATGGCCAGGGCCTCGGGCGACAGGTAGATGCGCTGGTCGGCGACGCTGCCGATGCCCTCGAAGGCGGCGACGCCGGTGCGGACGAGCACCTGCAGGGACAAGCCGATCTCGGCCAGCAGGACGCGCCCGCGCAGCTGCAGCAGCACCGCGGCGGGACGCAGGTGCCCGTGGACCAGCCCGCGCTGGTGCACGAGCGACAGGGTCGCCGCGATTTCGTGCACGATCATCGCCGCGTGGGTCCACGGCAGCCGCTGCGAGGCGTCGATCAGCCGGCGGACCGGGATGGCGCCCTCGACGACCTCGGTGACGTACCAGGCCTCGTCCGCGTGCAGCGGGGCCTGGTCGATGGGGATCTGCACGGCGACGTGCCGCAGCTGCGACCAGCGCTGCACCTCGTCCACGAAGGCCTTGAACAGGACCTCGCCGCTCTGCGCCGTCCGCGCGAGGCGCGGCAACAGACGCACCTCGACGCGGCGGTTGAGCTGCGTGTCCCAAGCCGTCCACACGTCGCAAGAAGGCCCGCTCGCCTTCAGCTCGACCAGCCGATACGGGCCCAGGAGCCGCTCTGCCATCGTCCTCCGCTCGCGCCGGGGCCCCTGCCGCGTTGACTTGCCCCGTAGTCGCCGTAGGTTACGCGCGATGAACGGTTTTCGCCACGTCCGGTGGCCGCAGAACGCGCCGGGCCGGTTCTACGTCGACGAGCAGTGCATCGACTGCGACGTCTGCCGCGACATCGCCCCGGCCCTGTTCCGACGCGACGACCGGGACGCCCACTCGTTCGTGGCCAGGCAGCCCGCGACGGCCGACGAGCGGCGGGTCGCCGAGGAGGCCAGGGACGAGTGCCCGGTCGGGGCGATCGGCGACGACGGCGACGCGCTCGAGGAGCCCCCTGTCGGTCAGCCGGCCCGTCATTGATCGGCCCGGTCGGGGGGCCGTAAGATGGCGAGGTGAACGTCGACCTGCCATTCCTCGAGCGCGGCGACGGCACGCGCGTGCCGCTGCAGGCCGCGTCTCGCCAGGGGCTGTCCGCCCTGCTCGGGGACGCCGACGCGCGCGGCTTTCTGGTCGCGCACGGGCTGACGGTCGAGGTCGGCGCCTCGGGGGTGCGCGCGCAGGCCGCGCTGCTGCACGACGCGCTGGTGCGGGCGGCCGGGTCGCTGCCCTCGGCGCCCGAGTCGGTGCGGCGTCACCCCGTGCTGCGCGCCATGACGGCCGAGGCGCTCATCGCCCTCGCGACCAGCGTGCGCGACGAAGGCGACGGCGGCGCCGATCTGGTCATCCCGCTCGCCAGCAAGGCCGGCCCGTCGCTGCGCGCCCTGCCCCGCCCGCCAGCGCCCGCCGAGGTGCTGATGGCCATGCGCAGCGTGGCGCCCGAGGACGCGCCCATCCTGCTGTCGACCCTCGAGGCGATGATCGACGCCGACGGCGGCCGCGCGCTCCCGGCGGCCACCCTGAAGCGCACGCTCATCCCACTGCTCGCCGTCGAAGAGACCTGCGGCCTGGCCGCCCGCGTGTTGGGCCGCGCCGGCGTCACCGAGGCCGCCCCGCCGATGCGCGCCGCCCTGGCCCGGACCGCCTCGCTCGACAACCGGCTGGCGCTGCTGGGTGGTTTGATGCGCCTGGGCCAGCGAGCCCTGGCGCTGCGCACGCTGAGGTCCATCCTCGCGCACGGTGGCCACGAGGCGCGGCGAGGGGCCATCGGCCTGCTCACCGAGGTCGCCGCCGCCGAGGACGCCGTCGCGCTCCATGACATGCTGCTCCTGACGACGGGCGCCGAGCGCGTGAGCCTGGCCGCCGTCCTGTACCGCCTGGGCGACCCGCGGGCCTACAAGGTCCTGGCCACGGGCCTCGAGCAGCTGGGCCCCGAGTCGGACGCCGCGACCGCCGAGGGGCTCCTGCGCGCCATGGCCCGCCTGCGCTCCCGACGCTTCGGCCCGCTGCTGGCGGCCTACGCCCGGCGCGAGACGCGCCCGTGGTTCGCGGCGCGGGCCCGCAGCATCCTGGCCGAGCTCGAGGCCACGGGCAGCGACGAGCCGACGCCCGAGGCCCTGCTCGAGCGCGCCGAGGACGCCTACTTCGGCGGTCGCCCCGCGGAGGCCGCCAAGCTGCTCCAGGAGCTCATCACGCTCGATCAGGGCCACGCGCGCGGCCTGTACCTGTACGCCAACTGCCTCAAGGACGAGCAGCGGCTCGGCGAGGCGCTGGCGGCCTGCGACCGGGCGCTGCTGTCCGACGCGACCCACTGGCGCGCCCACCGCCTGCGCGGATCGCTCCTGTGGGATCTGGGCCGCCACGACGAGGCCCTCGACGCCTACGATCGCGCCCTGACCCTGCACCCGGTCGACCCCTACACCTGGTACTACAAGGGCTACGTGCTCTACCGCCTGCGCCGCGACGGCGAGGCCCTGCCCTGCCTCGACCGCGCGCTCAGCCTCAAGGGCGACTCGCCCTACATCCACAACCAGAAGGCGTTCTGCCTCGAGCGCCTCGGCCGCCACGCCGAGGCCGCGCGCTGCTACCGAAAGAGCCTGCAGCTCAAGCCCGACGACCCGGTCATCCGCGACTACCTGGGCCAGGCGCTGCAGGCCAGCGGCCGCCTCGACGAGGCGCTGGCCGCCTACGAGGCGGCGCTCCGCGTCGCGCCAGAGCGCGCCGAGACCCTGTACCACCGCGCCGACGTCCTGTACGACCTCGAGCGCTGGGACGAGGCCGCGGCCGCCTTCTCGGCCTACCTCGCGCTGCGCGAGGACAGCTACAACGCCTGGTTCAACCGGGGCCTGTGCCTGCGCTTCCTCGGCCGCTACCTCGACGCGGCGCAGTGTTTCCGCCGGGCCCTGTCGCTGCGCCCCGACAGCGTCAACGCCCGGCGGCACCTGGCCTGGTGCCTGCAACGCTGACGGCCCACCTGGTGCCCGCGGGACGCCCGGTCGCACGGGACGCCCCGTTGTGCGATCCGAATCAGGTGCTATCGTGGGCACCGAAGCGGGTCACCGAGGCACTTCATGTCGATTCCCGAGTTCACCAGGACCAAGATCGTCGCGACGCTGGGTCCGGCGACCATCTCCACCGAGATGCTGCGAGCCCTCATCGACGAGGGCGTGGACGTGTTCCGGCTCAACATGAGCCACATGGACCACGACACGGCGCGCGACCTCATCGCGCGCATACGCAGGCTGGACCATCGCTGCGGCATCCTGGTCGACCTGCAGGGCCCCAAGATGCGGCTCACGGACGTGGTCGAGCCGTTCCCGGTCCACAACGGCGACGCGATCGTCGTCAGGGCCGGCGAGGAGACCGGGTCGCGCGAGGCCATCTACGTGCCGGTCCCCGAGCTCATCGCCAAGCTCGAGCCCGGCCACCATCTGCTCATCGACGACGGGCTGCTGCGCTTCAAGGTCGTCGAGCGACGCGGCGAGGGCGAGATCCTCGCGACGGTCGTCTCGGGCGGCGTCGTGCGCAGCAGGAAGGGCGTCGCGGCGCCCGAGGCGCGCTTCACCCCCGAGCAGTACATCGACGAGGGGGACCTCGCCGACATCCGCTTCGCCGCCCGCAAGCAGGTCGACTTCATCGCCGCCTCCTTCGTCAGCCGGGCCGCCGACGTGCGCGCGGTGCGCGAGGCGATGGGCGACGAGGCGCACCAGATCGGCATCGTGGCCAAGATCGAGAGCCGCGTCGGCATCGACAACATCCAGGAGATCATCGACGAGGCCGACGGCATCATGATCGCCCGCGGCGACCTGGGCGTCGAGATCCCCGCCGAGGAGGTCCCGCTGGTCCAAAAGCGGGTCATCAAGCTCTGCAAGGGCGCCGCCAAGCCGGTCATCGTGGCGACCCAGATGCTCGAGAGCATGGTCAACCACCCGATCGCCTCGCGCGCCGAGACGTCGGACGTGGCCAACGCCATCCTAGACGGCACCGACGCCGTGATGCTGTCGGCCGAGACCTCGGTCGGCCGCTACCCGGTCGAGGCGGTCAAGACCATCGTGCGCATCTCGCACCACGTCGAGACCGAGGCGCCCCTGTTCCAGGAGGAGCTGTTCAACCGCCCCTCGAGCAACACGGTCGAGTTCGTCTGCAAGTCGGCCGCCCGCGTGGCCGAGGAGCTCAACGTCAAGGCCATCGTCGGCCTGACCTCCTCGGGCTTCACCGCGCGCAACATGGCCGCCTTCCGGCCGCGCGTGCCCATCTTCGCCACCACGCCGTCCGACCGCGTCGTGCGGCGCCTCAACATCTGCTACGGCGTCTACTGCATCCAGGCCGAGCACATCGGCCGCTACGACGTGATGCTCTACCACTCGCTGCGCAAGCTGTGCGCCAAGGGCCTGCTGACCTCCGACGACACCATCGCGGTCATCGGCGGCATCCCGGTCGGCAAGTCGGGCTCGACGAACCTGCTGCAGGTCGGCACGGTCGGCGAGCTGATGGAGATCGACTGAGGGGCGGTCACCCGCGTCGACGTTGCCGGGAGCGGGACTCGAACCCGCACGCCCTGACGGGCAAGGGATTTTAAGTCCCCTGCGTCTACCGATTCCGCCATCCCGGCCCAGCCCGGCCCTCGTGGGCCGCGGCGCCTAAGCTGCCCCAAGCGGGGCCGCCGGGCAAGCGCGTCGGGTGCCCGCGCCGCGCGTCGTCACGGCCGCGCGACGATGACCACCAGGCCGTCGCCGCCGGGCTTGGACTCGGGGCTGCCCAGCACGCCGGCCGCGCCACCGGCGCCGTGCCCCGGCACGTAGTGGGGTTCGCCGGCGCCGCCGGGCTGCTGGCCCTGACCCGCCGCCCAGGACGCGCCCACCAGCGCCGGAGACAGCCAACCGCTGCCGCCCCCGCCGCCGCCCCCGCCGCCGCTCGAGCTGCAGCTGCCGCTGCCGCCGCCGAACCAGCCCCCGCCGCCGCCGCCCGCGCCGCCGTACTGCTCGCCGGGCCCCGAGCCGCCCAGCAGCGCCTGCCCCGCCTGGCCCGGCGTGCTGGCGATGAAGGTGCCGCCCGCGCCGCCCGCGACCTGCGTGCCGGGCTGCCCGCCGCCGCCGCCGTTGTCGCTGCCGCCGGCCGCCCCGCTGCCGCCTCCGCCTGCCCCGCCGCTGGCCGCCACCGAGCTGTTGCCGCCGCCGCCCCCGCCGCCCCCCGCGACGAGCACGAAGTCACCGTGCTGCACGAGCGCGCTGTACCCGCCCCCGCCGCCGCCCGCGCCGTTGCCGCCCGCGCCCCCGGCCGGCCCACCCGCGCCGCCGCCGTTGAGTCCGCCCTGCCCGAAGGCCGCGCCCGACCCACCAGCGCCCCCCGCGCCGCCGACGACGACCGTGAACGAGTCTCCCGGCTGCACGGCCAGGCTGACCTTGGCGAAGCCACCGGCGCCCCCGTGGCCGCCGTTGAAGCGAGCGCCGCCGCCACCACCGCCCCAGACGTACACGTCGATGAACGGGCACGCGCCGTCGACCACGAACGTGGTCCCCGCGCTCGGCGTCGCGAAGGCCGTCACCTGCTCCTGGCAGCCGCACTGGCCGCTTACGCAGGACGCCCCGCCGCCGCAGTCGCCGTCGCTCAGGCACTCGACGCAGGCGCCGTCGCCCGCGCACAGCGGCGCCTCGAGCGGGCACGTCCCGCACGATCCGCCGCAGCCGTCGCCTCCGCACTGCTTGCCCGCGCAGTCTGGCGCGCAGGCCGAGCACGCGTTGCCCACGCACCCGCTGTCGCACTTCAGCGCCACGGACTGCGGCGCGCCGCACGCGTCGAACTGCCACAGGTCCCCCTGATGGCACGCGATGGTCGGCAGCCCGCCGCACACGCACACGCCCGCCTGGCAGACCTGACCGGCGCCCTCGCACGTCCCGCAGCTGCCCCCGCACCCGTCGTCGCCGCACTGCTTGCCGCCGCACGCGGGCGCGCAGCTCAGGCACTGCCCATCGGCGCAGCCCATGTCCTTGCAGCCCGCGGCCAGCAGGCTCTGGTTGCCGCACGAGTCGATCCAGTAGACGTCCCCCCCGATGCAGGCCGTCTGGTCCTTCGGGTCGCACACGCACGCCCCATCCACGCAGGCCTGGCCAAGCACCTGACACTTGCCGCACGTCCCGCCGCACCCGTCGTCGCCGCAGACCCGGTCCTCGCAGTCCGGGACGCACACGGCGTCGGACGCTGGCCCCGGGTCTTCGGCCCACGCGTCGTCGGTCGCCTTGGTGTCGCCCAGCCCCCCGTCGGCGGCGCCCGTCACGACGCACAGGCCGTTCCAGCAGGCCTGGCCGAAGCCGCAGGGCGCGCCGGTCAGCGGCTCGCCGTGCTGGCCGCACAGGATGGGGGTGTCGCCCTCGCAGCGGGGCGTGCAGGCCCCGATGGCGTCCGCCGATCCGCCCTCGGCGGCGTCGCTGCAGGCGACGACCATCAGCGTCAGCACCGACCACGCCGCCCAGCGCACCACGCTCAGCCCCGCTTCCCGCATGATCGCCCCCAACGCCCGACGCAGGCGCGAGTATGACGAGGGTCGGCCCCGCCAAGCAACCCCACCCCGGCGCACGTGCCCGGCAGCGAGCGCCCCGTTCGTCGCGGTCCGAACCGCGTGTTGATCGAGCGTTGACCCGACCGCGCTCGCGCGAGAGGCTCCGCCGCGCCGCGGGCCGTCGCCCGCGCCGAAAGCGAGCGCTCCGCTGGTCCCCGACCCTCGATGGCCCCCCTCCGACGACGCGCCCCCGCCCTCCGACCCGGCGCGGATGCGGGCGTTGGTCCTCCGGCACGGCCGGCAGGCGACAGCCTGGCAGGTCCTCGAGCCCGGCTATCGCTACTGGTTCGACGGCGACGATGCAGCCGTGGCCTACGTCGACACCGGCGGCGCCTGGGTCGCGGCCGGTGAGCCCTTCGCCCCGCCCGAGCGCCTGGGCGAGGTGGCCCGAGCCTTCGCGCGCGACGCCGCCCAGGTCGGTCGGCGGGTCAGCTGGTTCGCCACCGGCGCCGACCTCGCCGGGTCGGGCGCGGTGGACACCCTGCGCGTCGGCGAGCAGCCCAGCTGGCGTCCGGCCGACTGGGCTCAGACCCTGCGCGGCGCCCGGAGCCTGCGCGAGCAGCTGCGTCGGGCGCGCGCCAAGGGCGTGGCCGTCCGGGCCGTCGACCCAAGCGCCGTCGCCGATCCGGGCCATCCGCTGCGCGCCCGCATGGACGCGCTGTCCCGACGTTGGCTCGCCTCGCGCGCCATGGCGCCGATGGGCTTCATGGTCCAGGTGGACCCGCTGGCGCAGGCCGGCGACCGCCGTCTGCTGGTCGCCGAGTTGGACGGCGCCTTGGTCGGGCTGCTCAGCGCGCTCCCGGTCCCGGGCCGCGGCGGCTGGTTCGTCGAGCACCTGCTGCGGTCGCCCGACGCCCCGAACGGCACCACCGAGGCCCTGTTCGACGCGCTGCAGCGCGCGCTCGCCGAGGCCGACGTGCCCTACCTGACCCTTGGGCTGGCGCCGCTGTCGGGCGACGTCGGCCCATGGCTGGGTCGCGCCCGACGCTGGGGACGGTCGCTATACGACTTCGACGGGGTGCGCGCCTTCAAGGCCAAGCTGCGGCCCTGCGCCTGGGAGCCCATCGACGTCGCCTTCCCTCGCGGCCGCAGCCCGCTGGGGGCGATCTTCGACGTCCTGATGGCCTTCGCCGGCGGCCGCCCGCTGCGCTTCGCGCTGGCGACCCTGCTGCGAGGTCCCGCCCTGGTCTGGTGGGCGCTGGCCCTGCTGCTGGTGCCGTGGACGCTGCTGTTGGCGATCGCCGATACCGAGGTCTTCTTCCCGGCGCCCTGGGTGAAGTGGGCCTGGGTCGTCTTCGATGTCGGCCTGGCCGTGGCGCTCGCCTCCCTGGCACGCCGGTGGCGACGCGGGCTGGCTGGGCTCCTCGCGGCGCTCGTGACCCTGGACGCGGGGCTGACCTGGGCGCAGGCCGCGCTGTGGAACCTGCCCCGGGCCGCGGGCGAGCCGCTCCACGCGGCCGCGGCGGTCGTCGCCTGCCTGGCGCCGGCGGCGGCGGCGGTGGTCCTGTGGAGCGCCTGGAGGCACCGGGCGGGGCCGCGACGACCCGAGCGCCGGCGGCCGCGGAGCGCCTGAGGGCGCGCGCGTTACGAGGTGCGAGGCCCACCCTCCGCGCGCGGAGGGCGGCGGCGAGTGGGCCTCGTGGGGGTCGCAGGGGCGCGAGACGCTCGCGAGCGTCTCGCAGGCGGGGCGCTCAGTGCACGACGCGGGAGCCGCCGAGCGTGCGCCAGGTCTCGGGCGAGCTGGTGGTGAGCCGGAAGTCGGTGCTGCCGGTCGAATACCCACCCTGGACCATGTCGCCGCCTTCGCAGAGGAAGCGCTCGAGGACGTTCTTGCGGTGCGGCAGGAAGAGCTCGTGCATGGGCTTGGAGAGCCGGAACTTGCCGTTTTCGGGCGCGATCTCGTTGATGTGCACGAAGCCGAAGTCCTCGCCGCCCTTGTCGGGCCAGGTGATGCCTTGGCCCAGGTCGGCGTTCTGGACGTTGTGGTGGCAGCCGGCGCAGGAGAGCACGTCGGCGCGGTTGATGATCTGTGCGGGGGTCAGGGGGATGTCCAGCTCGGTCAGGCGCCCCTGGATGGCGTCGAGGAATTCCGTCGGGACGTCACCTGCGTGGCCCACGTAGCAGGCGTCGGCGGGAAGCGGGAACGGCCCGCCGGGCACGCACGACAGCGGCTCCGTGGACTGGCCGGCGTTGTACTTGTCGTCGATCGCGCTGAAGAACAGGTTCGGATCGGCGAGGGCCAGGCGGGGGATGTCGTCGAGGAAGTCGTCCGTGTCGCCGGGGGTCGCCGCCGGATCGAGGCCCTGGAACGCCCGGTAGTGCGGGATGTCCGAGGTGGCGAAGAGGCCGCCGAAGGGGTTGGTCTTGACGGTGACCTGCTTGATCCCGAGCTTGCAGGAGGGCTTGTGCCACCACTTGCTGGGCTCGTCGCAGGTGCGGGTCAGCTGGAACTCGCGCAGCTGCCAGTTCTGGAACTGGCCCAGCTCGGCGAGTCCGGCCGCGGCCATGAACTGGTTGGTGCGGATCTGACCGCCCTTGGGGCCGAAGTTGTCGGCGTGCAGGACCGGGCCGTAGCCGGGCAGTCCGATGAAGTAGAAGCCCTCGAGCAGCAGGCGCCGCGCATGGGGGTTGTTGATGCGCGACAGGTTGGTCCAGAACTTCACGACGGGCAGGCAGGCGTTGACGCCGCACTCGGGGTAGGGGTTGGGGAGGGCGGCCTCGAAGATGAGGAGGTTGCGGTCGAGGCCGTTCGTCTGGCCCGAGCGCTTGGCGAACACGATGCGGTACTCGCCGCAGTGCGAGCCGTCGGCCGGGGCGAGGTCGAAGCGGTTGGTCAGGGCGATGGGGATGTAGCCGTCCGGGTTGGGGACGACGGCGCCGGTGTCGTCGATGATGGTCTCGGCGTAGGGATCGGTGTCGACGAGCGTGCCCTCGGCGCGGGGGCAGTCGAAGCCATAGCCGTTGAAGGTCGCGACGCCGTCGGTCATCGTGTCGTCGCATCGGGACTGGTCGGGGTGCAGCGCGCGGCTCGCGTCGTTCTGCGTGTCCCACCAGCGCTCGTAGAGTTCGTAGGTGCTGATGGACCGGTCGCCGCTCGTCTTGACGATGCGCTCCATCACGTTCTCGAACGTGAAATTGCGCAGGATCTCGATGTCGCTGATCGCGAGCGAGCGATAGGGATCCACGTCGGGGATCTTGTCGCAGCGAGGGGTCGGTCGTGGACAGTACTTCGTCGGGATCTTGGCGTCCTCGGCCTCGCCTTCCAACTGCGCCAGGGCGGCCATCGAGCTCTCTGTGCTCGCGGGCGGCCCCGCTGTGTCGTCGTTGGCGCAGGCCAGCATGGCGCCGCTCGACCCCACGATGAGGCCCAGCATGACGGGCCATCTCCACAGCGGACGCACCGCTGCAGAGCGCCCACCTCGGTGGTGCGTCTGCATGGCTGACTCCTTTGGGGCCGATCGAGGGTGACCGGCCCGCCAGACGCGCCGGCTATGGCGCGCCCGCAACCGCAACCTGAGCACACCGGGACCCGATTCAATACGACGAGCGGGGGCTCTCGGCCATGTCCAATCATTGCAGCCACTTGCGCCAGAATACACCAATTCCCATGTATTCTCATGCACTTACACCCAAGTCAACGCACCTCGGAATGCAAGCGCCGCACCCGCCGACGGCGAAAATGGCACACCGAATCCAGCACTTGGGCCAGCGGCGCTCGGAAGGATCCCGGTTCGCGTTTTTTTTCGCCGGCTACAGGGTCCAGGTCACCCGCCTGGCGACCGGCTCCGGGCCGGGTGCTATCCTCGCGCCCGAGGCCCCTATGACCGACCGAGACCAGGACCTGGGCCAGCACGACGACGACGACGCGTTCATCTTCGCGGCCCTGCGCTTCGACGGCTACGCGTTCCGGGACGCGACCGGCTTCGACGACCACGCCGCGTTCGAGCGGGCGCGAGACGAGGGGCCGGACGGCCTCACGCTCGAGCAGCGCTTCGCGCTGTTGTTCCTGTTGCAGCGCTACCTCTACAAGTGGGGCGGCGAGCGGCTGTCGCGGAGCGGCCCCGAGTGGCGGCTGTTCAGACGGCTGTTCGTCGAGCTGGCGCCCCAGGATGCGCCTGAACGCTATCGCGTCGACGACTACGACCGGCGGTGGCGCGAGCTGCCCGAGGCCCGCCGGGCCGCGGCCGTCGAACGCGCCAGTCGAGCCATCTGACGAGGTGGCCGTGGTCCCCGGCGCGATCCTCACGAGGTCGGCCGCGGACCAGCGTGGCCGCCCATGCGCGGGCCAAGGCAACGCCAGACCCCGCCGGTGGGGCTTCGATCCCACACCTGCGGGCGTCGCCCGGCGGGCGCGGGCCGCGTCCTCGGCCGGATACGAGGCCGCGGGTCGCTGGCACGATCTTTGATCCCTGCACGGGACGCGGGGCCGAGCCAGCGGTTGACGGTCGGTCGCGGAGGTGACGGAGCCCCGCCCAGCGCATCAGGGAGAGTCGAGATGAAGAGCACACACGGGGAGAGCCGCGCGGGGCGTCTCGCGCTCGAGCGCGCGCGTCGGGCCATGGGCGAGCTGCTGGCCTGGGGGCCGCGAGGCTGCGTCGAGATCGTGCGCGCGGTCGCGTCGGTGGACGAGGAGGCCGGCCGCCAGGCGCTGCTCGAGCGGCTCGAGGCGGGCCCGCGGGACGCGGTGACGGTCGAGACGCTGCTCGAGGCGATGGTCGCGGCGGACATCGCGCCCATGGAGGCGCGGCTACGTCGACTGGCGGTGGACGAGACGCGGTCCTTGCGGGTGCGGGGCCTGGCGTTCGAGGCCTGGGCGCGCTGGGGCGATGCGGTCGCGCTCATCCGGGGGATGTTGCGCGCGGGCCCGGTCGACGCCACGAGCGACTGGCTCATCGCCTACCTGGCGGGCGCCATGGTGCGCGCGGGGGCCCCCGAGACGGCCGCGCGCCTGGCGCTGCTGCTGGCGATGACGGGGCGGTCGGCGCAGATGCTGGACCTGATGGAGCACGTCCGGCGCGACGTCGGGGCGGCGGCCACGGACGCCTACGCCGCCTTGCTGGAGCTGCCAGCCCTGAGCTGGGCTCGCCCGCGCTGGCTGGCGATCATCGACGCCGAGGCGTGGGACGCGCCGCTGTCGTCGGCCGCGTGAGGACGCGGGCGCGGCGCCGTGATGCACGCGGCGCCGCGTCCCCCGCGCGCGGGTCAGTCGAGCAGGTTGGCCCGGGCGTCCGCCTCGGGGTCGCCATCGTTGGCCCGGGCGCGCACGTCGAAGTACAGCTCGAGCATCAGACAGACGGCGTAGGCGCCGAAGACGGCCGAGAGCACCGCGCCCACCAGCGGGGTGAGGATGACCCCGACGAAGGGCACGAGCCCGACCACGATGCCCAGCACGATGCTGAGCACGGCGAAGCCGGCGCCGGCCGTCACCGCGATGAGGAACAGCCGCTTGGCGTCCTGCTTGAACAGGAAGAGGCTGCGCCGGTTCAGGGCCAGATTGCGTCGCCCCTCGACGAAGTAGACCGGCAGGGCGAAGGCCATCAGGAACATGCCGGGCACCAGGACGGCGATGAAGCCGACCAGCCCGACCACGCCCGCCAGCAAGAGGCTGACCAGGAACGGCACGGGCTGCTTGGTCATGTGCTTGACGGCGTCGATGGCGCTCAGGGGCGCGCCCAGCTCGCGGCGCAGGAAGTACAGATAGACGGCGCCGGTCGCGAACAGGTTGGCGACGCTGGCGACGAGCCCGATGAGCGAGACGATGCCCAACAGCGAGTTCACGTAGAAGGCCAGGATGTTGAGCACGGCCATCAGCCCGCTGATGGCGAGCAGCGGGAGCGTCGACTCCTTGATGGTCGGGAAGAAGCCGCTCCAGGCGGACACGAGCGGCGCCTTGACGTCGTCGAAGGAGACCGGCGGCGACTGCTTCCAGCCCTTGAAGAGGTCGAGCGCGCCATGGACGGCGCCGAGGATGAGGCCCTTGAAGGCGACGGGGAACGCGGCGTCGTCGAGCGAGGCCAGCTCGTCGTGGGCGGTCGGGCCGCTCGGACGGGGCTCGGGGCGGCTCGCCTGGGGCGCCTGGGGCGCCGGATCGGGGTGGCTCGCCTGGGGCGCCGGCTCCGGGCGGCTCGCCTGGGGCGCCGGCTCGGGTCGGCTCGCCTGCGGCGCCGGTTCGGGCGCGCGGGGCGCCGGCTGGGCGGGCGGCGGCTCGTAGACGGGCGCGGCGGCCGCGGGCGCGGCGCTGGCGCCAGCGAGGGCCGGCTGGCGTGCGGCGACGGGAGCGGGCCGGGCGCTCTGGGCGGCGGCCGACTCGCCCATCAACGCCGCGATCTGATCGGCGTTGAGCATCGAGGTCTTGTCCGAGTCGACCGGCGCCGGCCGCTCGATGGCCTGGACCTGCAAGCGGCAGTCGCCGAGACAGAGGACGCTGCCGACTTCCATCGGGAGCGGCGCCCCGATGCGTTGACCGTCGGGCGTGTACGAGCCGTTGCTCGAGCCCACGTCGACGAACAGCAGGGTGCCGGCCTCGAAGCGCAGCTCGCCGTGACGCGTCGAGACGGTCGGGTCGTCGAGCGTGATGTCGGCGTTGCGGCGGCCGATGGTCGTCACCGGGGCCGCGAAGGCGCGCGTGGTCGTGGTCCGATCGCGGAGCGTGATGTGGAGCGTGTAGGAGGCCATGGGACGTCACCTGATCGTGCGTGGCGTGCGGCGCGGCGCGGCCGGCGAGGGCGCCGACCGGTTCCGCGCGCGGACCATAGCGGGGTCCGCGCCCGTCGGGTAGTCCCGCGCGCGATGTGAAGGCGTCGCGCGGGCCTCGAGCACGGCGCGCGAGGGCGCCGCCCGACGCGCGCGATCAGCCGCGCCCGAGGCCCAGCAGGCGCGCGATGAGGCCGCGCGGCCGGTCGTCGCACAGGGCCGGCGCGCGCGCGAGGCCGTAGCGACGCATCAGGGCGTCCTCGACGCGTCGGACGCTGTGCGGGTCGGCGGGATCGTAGGCCAGCAGATCGAGCTCGATCCCCTCGTCGTCCTCGGGGAACGGCGGCGTGGCGTGGAGCGTGTGCATGAGGACAGCGTGAGCGACCTTCGTGTCAGTCGCGTGAAGCGCCGGCAACACTCGGGCGACGTGCGGCGCGCGGGCCGATGACGGATGCGGCGCGGGCCGAGGTGGATTGCTGCGGCGAAACCGGGCATGGTGCGCGCGCGACCCGTGCGTGGAGTGGGACGAGATGCGAGTGATCCGGACGAAGTGGCGAGCCAGCTTGGTGGGGTGGACGTGCGCGCTGGCCCTCGGGGCCTGTGACGTCGCGAAGTTGCCGGCCGGCTCGGGAGACACCGGACCTCGCGCCGACGTCGACGCCGGAGCCGACTCGGGGCAGGACGAGCAGGACGGCCAGGACGATCTGGGCGACGCCGAGCCGGGGCCGGACGCGGTCGGGGACACGCTCGCGGACGCGGACTCCCTGCAAGGGGACGACACGATCGACGAGGACGCGGGCGACGAGGACGCGGGCGACGGGGACGCGGGCGACGGGGACTCGGGCGACGGCGATGCGGGCGACCTGGACTCGGGCGACGACGACTCGGGTGACCTGGACTCGGGCGACGTCGCGGACGTCCCCGACACCTCCGACGACGACGCGGGCCCCGACGCCGCCGAGGACGCCACGCCCTCCAACCCCGATCTCGTCGACTTCGCGTGCTCCGACGCCAGCTGGACGCCCGGCCCGTGCGTCGCCGGCGTCGCGACCCACGTCCCGGCGACCCTGCCCGGCAGCCACATCGCGTTCCCGCAGCCCATCGAGTACACCGACCATCCGCCCTCCAGCGGACCCCACCGCGGGCATTGGGCCGTTTGGGGCGAGTACGACTTCCTGCCCCCGCAGAACTGGGTCCACAACCTCGAGCACGGCGGCGTCGCCTTCCTCTACCACCCGTGCGCCCCGGCGGCGGTGGTCGACTACCTGCGCGCCCTCGCCCAGACGCGTCCGGCCGACGACGGCGGCCCCTTCCGCTGGGTGCTGACGCCGTATCCCGACCTCCCCAGCGCGATCGCGGTCGTCGCCTGGGAGCACACCTACACCGCCGAGTGCGTGTCGGCCCCCGAGATCTCCGCCTTCATCGACGCCAACTACCGCCAAGCTCCCGAGGACATCGCCACCGACGGCTCCTACTCGCTGGGCTGGCTCGGCAAGTAGGCTTCACCCTCCCCGCGAGGCGCTTAGGGTGTCCGGGCCGCGTCCCCCCCCTAGGAGGCTGTAGTGAATAATGGGATTCGTCGGATCCGAGCCGAGGTCGGAGCAGATCCGGTTCCGAGGGACCGAGGTGAACCGGGCGGTTCGCCGCAGCGTCTCTCGGGGCCGGAGCTGCCCGAGATCGGCCGGAGCCGGCGAATCAGCTTATTCACTACAGCCTCCTAACCCCCCGAGGCCTAGCCATGAACGCCCCCTCCCGCCGCGTCGCCCCGCGCCTGGCCGCGCTCGCCTTCCTCGCGTTCGCCGCCTGCAGCGGAGGCGCCGAGGCCGGCTACGCCCCGCTGCCCTCCGAAGGCTCGCCGGTCCCCGGCCCCTCGATCCTGCAGTTCACGTCCAGCGTCGACGCCAGCCACAGCCACCGCGTCACCCTGAGCGCCTCCGAGCTCGCGAGCCCGCCGGTCGGCGGCATCGCCCGCCAGACCACCCGCACCTTCGGCCACTTCCACCGCGTCAGCCTGACCGAGGTCGAGCTCCGCGCCATCCACTCCGGCCGCACCGTCGTCAAGGAGACCACCTCCAGCGACGGACACAGCCACCGCTTCACCTTCCGCATCCGCTGACGCCTCCGAGGGCGCTCGCGGACCGGCGCTCGAAGCCCATGTTCTGGATGCCTCCCTGCGCTCGGACTAGCCTCCGCAGTGTGGCCGCCCCGCGGCCTGAGGAGGTTGGTTCGTCACCATGGGTCCGGTCGCGCTCGCTGAGCTGCTCGGTCGCGCTCGAGAGATCGCGCGCGACGTCGTCTCCCCCCTCGCCGCCGCGGTGGATCACGAGGCCCGCTGGCCGACCGAGGCGATCCGCGCGCTCCTCGACGCGGGGCTGGGGGGGCTCGTCATCCCGGCCCGCTACGGCGGGGACGGACACGGCCTCGAGGCCCTCGCCGCCGTCTGCGAGATCCTGGGGCGCGCCTGCGCCTCCACCGCGCTCTGCTTCGGCATGCACTCGGTCGCCGCCGCGTGCCTGTCCGCCAAGCCGACGCGCCATCAGGTCGAGGCCTACCTCGAACCGATCGCCCGGGGCCGCCACCTGACGACCCTGGCCCTCAGCGAACCTGGCAGCGGCGCCCACTTCTACTTCCCCGAGACCCGCCTCGAACACGTCGCCCCCGGCACCCTGCGCGTCCACGGCACCAAGTCCTTCGTCACCAACGGCGGCCACGCCGACTCGTACGTCATCTCGCTGGTCGCGGGCGATCCCGACGCCCCACCCGGCCACTTCTCGATGCTGGTGGTCCCCCGCGACGCCCCGGGGGTCGGCCATGGCCCCGAGTGGCGCGGCCTCGGCGTGCGCGGCAACTCGGCGCGGACCGTCACCTTCGAGGGGGTCGGCGTCACCGAGGCCGACCTGCTGGGCGCCGAGGGCGACCAGATCTGGTACGTGTTCTCCATCGTGGCGCCCTACTTCCTGATGGCGATGGCCGGGACCTACCTCGGCGTCGCCGCCGCGGCCCTGGACGAGACCCGCGAGCGCCTGACCGATCGCCGCTACAGCCACAGCGGCGCCAGCCTGTCGGAGGCCAGCGTCCTCCAGCACCGCTTTGGCACCCTCTGGGCGATGGGCGCCCGCTCCCGCGCCCTCGTGGCCGAAGCGGCGCGCGCGGGCGATCGCGGCGACCCCGAGGCGCTCGCCCTGCTCTGCGCGGCCAAGGCCGACGTGGCCGACTGCGCCGTGGCGGTGACCAACGAGGCCATGACACTGGGCGGGGGCCGCGCTTATCGTGAACACAGCGCCATGCATCGCCACCTGCGCGACGCGCGCGCGGCGCACGTCATGGCCCCGACGACCGATCTGCTCCGCGTCTGGACCGGACGCGCGCTGCTCGACCAACCGCTGCTCGCCGACTGAGGATGCCCGCCGCCACCGTCCTCGCCGTGGGGCTCGAGCCGTCCCACCTCGCCACCCTGTCGGAGGCGCTCAGCGCCGACGCCGATCTGCGCCTCGAGCCGGCGCGGGACCCGAGTGACGCCGCCAGTCGTCTGGACGGCCTGGCCCCGGCCCTGGGCGCGCTCGTCCTCGAGCCCCACGCGCTCGCGGACCTCACGCTGCTCCAGCGCGCTCGCGACGTGGCCCCACACGTCGAGACGCTGGTCGTCGTGCGCGACGACGAGCTGGCCCGCTGGCGCGACGCCTTGCGGACCTCGCCTCGCATCGGCCCCTACGTCGCCTGCCTGCCATGGCGCGACGCGACCAGCGCGGCCGCCGTCTCCCAGGCGGTGGGCCGCACGCGCCAGCGGCTGCGGCACCAGCGCGAGCTCGCGATCGCGAACGCCCGCCTGCCGGCGGTCCCCACCGTGGTCGCGGATCCCGAGCTCTCCGTGGCGCTGCGTCGCAGTGAGGAGCGCTTCCGGCTGCTCGTCGACGGCGTGCGCGACCATGCCATCATCATGGTCGGCGTGGACGGCCGCATCGAGAGCTGGAACCCCGGCGCTCAGCGCATCCACGGCTTCACCGCGGCCGAGGTCGTCGGGCGCGCCGCGGGGCGCCTCTTCTGGTCCCAGGACCCGGAGGACGACCCGCTCGAGCCCCAGCTCGCCCTCAGCCGCGTGGCCGGCCGGGCCGAGTTCCAGGCCCAGGGCCTGCGCCGGGACGGCTCGCGCTTCGTCGCGCACGTGGTCGTCAGCGCCCTGACCGAAGCGCACACCGACCGTGGCTTCGCCCTGGTCGAGCGCGACGTCACCGACCGCGTCGAGGCCGATCTCAAGCGCGAGGCCCTGGTCGAGGAGCTGGCCGAGGCCCTGCGCGCCCGCGACTTGTTCCTGTCCATCGCCTCGCACGAGCTGAACACGCCGCTGACCGGCCTCATCCTCAAGCTCCAGGGCCTGCTCCGCCGCTGGCGGCGCGCTCCGGGATCGATGTCGGCGCAGGCCGTCATCGATCGCGTGGCCTCGATGGAGACCCACGCCTTTCGCCTGTCGCACCTGGTCCGCGAGCTGCTGGACGTGACCCGCATCGCCACCGGCGGGCTCGAGCTGTCGTCCGACGACGTGGACCTGGTTCAGCTCGTCCGCGACGTCGCCTCCCGGTTCGAGGCCCAGGCCGAGAGCGCGCAGGTGACCATGATGTTGCCCGACGGGCCGCCCGTGTGGATCCGCTGTGACGCGCTCCGGCTCGAACAGGTCGTCACCAACCTGATCTCGAACGCCCTGCGCCACGCCCCGGGCAGCCCCGTCGCCCTCACGGTCGACGTGGACGGCGCGGTCGCGCGGCTGACGGTCCGGGACGAGGGGCCCGGGATCCCTGCGGGCACCGAGGAGCGGATCTTCGAGCGCTTCGAGCGCCTCGAGAGCAGCGCGGACAAGGGCGGCCTCGGCCTCGGGCTGTGGCTGAGCCGCAAGCTGGTCGAGGCCTGCGGCGGACGCATCCGAGCACGCGCCGACGTGCCGTCCGGAGCCTGCTTCGTCGTGGAGTTGCCGCGCTCGCCGTCGGCCTGACGCGCCGCGACGCGGGTCGACCCGGGGCGAGGGGGCCGGTCGCGGAGGAAGGACACGTCGACGCCCCCGCGGTGCGACCGCGTCACGACGCGCGCGTCACGACGCCCGGAGTCGCGCTCGATCACAAGTGGTCCTAGCGGGTTACGGCCACGTCCGGGGGCCGACCCGCCATGACGCGGGACCCGGTTTCGGGGACTTGCGCGTCACGCCGGCCAGGTCATGGCCGCCGCCGAATCCCCTGCTAATCTGGGCCCACTTCGACGACGCTCCCGATCACCCACGATGACGCCGCGCGTCATTCTGGCCGACAATGACGCACTTGCGTCATGCGTCACATTCGCAACCCGGCCACCCGCCCCCTGGGCGGACGGCGTAGCCTTCGAAAGGACGACGCCCCGCTGCCGGTCGGAACATCGGCGAGCGGGGCGTGTTGATGAGGTCGGCTAACGGAAGGAGGCGGGATCTAGCTGTTCGCGTACTCGATGCGAGCCTTGAGGCCCTGAGAGCACTTGAAGCACGGCGAATGCCTGACGTTCAGCGAGTTGGCGTTGACGTAGTCGTCGATGCACTCCGGGACGCGGACCTCACGATTGAGGAACTTGCAAAAGAAGGCTTCGGCGACTTTCTTCTTCGCGACAGGCGTAGGGGCCATCAGGACCATCCTCTTCTTCATGTGACGATCGCGGCGTCAGCCGACGGAGTGACGGCTCCGTCTGCGTGTGGGGCTGGCCACCGCGCGTTGCTCCCGAACAGCCAGGTTCCGAGGCCGGCTGCGAATCGTACCGTAGGGTTTGGCCGGAAAGGGTGTCAAGCATAAAGGCTGGGAATTCACTGCAGAATCCGGAATAGCGCGGAACCGTTTGGTGTTACGGGGCCGGCGCGCTGCAGGCACGCCTCCCGAGGGAGATCTTCCCCACGTTTTTCGTGCCACGCGGGCGTGACGCTCGCGTGGCTTTCTTCGGGCCCGCGCGGCCTTGTGGTAGGTTCTGCGCCCATGTCGCTCGTTCGCGTCACGGCCGTGGTCCTCGCGCTCCCCCTGGCGTTGTCGCTGGGCGTGGCCACGCCCGCCCTGGGCCAGCCCACGCCGCCCCCCGACACGGCCCCATCGGCCACGCGCCTGCCGCCGGCGCCCACGCGCGCCGAGGCCAAGCGGCTGCTCGCCTCGCCCAAAGGCTCGACCAGCCTCGGCGGCACCAGCGGCGGCAAGCTGCTCGCGGGCGTCGAGATCCCGCTGAAGGGGAAGGGCTGGGCGTTCTTCGAGCACATCGCCGAGCGCAAGACGAACTACGGCACCAAGGAACTGGCCGCGCTGCTCGAGCGGGTGGCCGCCCGGGTGGTCGACGCCTACCCCGGCTCGGTCATCGGCTGCGGCAACTTCAACTTCCAGGAGGGGGGCAAGATCCCCTGGAGCGTGTCGCACCAGGCCGGGCGCGACGCCGATCTCGGCATGTTCGCGGTCGACGCGCGCGGCAAGCCCGTGAACCTGCGCAACTTCGTCGCCTTCGGCCCCGACGGGACCGCGCGCGCGCACGGCAAGACCGTCACCTTCGACGACGCGCGCAACCTGGCGCTCGTGCGTGCCCTGCTCGAAGACACCGAGGCGCCCGTCCAGTGGATCTTCGTCGCCGATTGGCTCAAGGGGCGCCTCGTCGAACGCGCCCGCCTGGACGGCGCCTCGCCCGAGCTCCTGCGCCGCCTCGACGAGACGCTCAAGCAGCCGAGCGACTCGAACCCGCACGCCGACCACTTCCACGTCCGCATCTACTGCTCGGTCGAAGATCGCCTGCACGGCTGCCTCAACTGGGGGCCCGTCCGCGACTGGGTCGACGCGGGCGACGCGGCCTTCCTGGCGCACGTCGAGGCGCTGGTCGGCGTCATGCGCATGGACGACGCGGCCCTGCGCCTGGCCGCGGTCGACAAGCTCACCACCCTGCGCGCCAAGGAGGCGCTCTTCCCGCTGGTCGGGGCGCTCGAGGATCCGAACGCCAAGGTGCGACGCGCCGCGCTGCGCGCCGTGCGCACCCTCGAGGACCCGGCCGCCATCCCGGGCCTGCTCGCCAGCCTCTCGAAGGCCACCGACCCCGCCTGGGCCGGCGCCCTCTTCGAGACGCTCTATCACCTCAACACCCCGTCGACCGTCGCCATCGCCCTCGGCCTGCTCGAGCGCCCCGAGGCCTACCTCAGCGAGTCGCTTCGAAAGCGCCCGCTCCACGACCTCGAGCGCACGGCCGCCCGCATCTTCGGCCGCCTGGGACGCAAGGACGTCATCCCGGCGTTGCTCGGGCTGCTCGACTCGCCCGACGCCAAGGTGCGCCTCGCCGCCCACGACGCCCTCCGGCAGGCCACCAACCAGCCCATCGACGGCCCCATCGCCGGCAAGAGCGCCGCGCGCCGCCGCAAGGTCGTAGCCGCGTGGCGCAAGTTCTGGGAGGCGCACAAGGACGACAGCTGGCACCAGTGGATGCGGCTGGGCTTCGAGGCCCGCGGGCTGAGGTTCGACGGCAAGATGATGTCGTCCGGCTCGGTCCCCCTGCTCATCGACGCCATCGCCCACAAGGACACGGTGGCGGCCCGCAACGCCCTGCGCGTGCTCGGCGATCTGACCGGGCACCTGGTGGACTTCCGCTGGCGCACCCAACGCAACCACGTCCGCCACTGGAAGAGCTGGTGGGCCGAGAACAAGGCCCGGTTCGTCAAGCCGTGATCGCCCCGGCCCCCACCGCGGCCCCTCGCGTGCTCGTCACGGGGTTCGGATCCTTCCGCGACGTCACGGACAACCCCTCGGGCGGCGCGGCGCGGCTGCTGGACGGGCGCGTCGTCGCCGGCTTGCCCGTCGTCGGGCGCGAGCTGCGCGTGACCTACGCCGAGGTGGCCCGCGCGATCCCGGCCCTCGTCGCCGAGCTGCGTCCGGTGATGGTCATCTCGACCGGCGTGGGCCGCGGTGACGCCGTCGCCATCGAGCGCGTCGCCCGCAACCGCGTCGGATCGGCCGAGGCCGACGTCGACGGCGTGGCCCCGTTCGGCCTGTCCCTGTCCGACGGCGCGCCGGACGAGCGCCGCTGCGCCTGGGACGCCGACGCCCTCGCGATGGCGCTCGACACGCCGGCCCAGCGCGTGGTCACTTCCCCCGACGCGGGCGGCTACGTCTGCAACGCGGCCTTCTGGCACCTCACCAGCTGCCTCCCCGCCGGCGCGCTCGGCGGCTTCGTCCACCTGCCGCCCGCACGCGACGGGCGCACCGCGGACGGCTACGCGGCCGTGCTCGAGCGCCTCATCGCCCACCTCGCCCCACAGGTCCTGCCCCGTTGAACTCCGCGCCCGCCTTCCTCGCCGACCCGGCCGAGCCCTTCGCCCACCACGTCCACCGGCTCGCCCGCGGCGGCCACGGCGCCCCGATCAGCCGCGGCTACGTCCGCGAGGACAACGCCCTGCGCAAGGCCGCCGGCAAGGCCTGGGCGCGGCCGCCGGAGGTCACGCTCGGGCCCGACGACTCCGTCGAGGCGGCCCTGACGCGGTCCGAGTGTCCGCCCGACGACGCCGAGTGGTTCCACCATCGCTGGGACCTCGGCGAGGGCCCCTCCGTGGCCGCCCACGCCGAACGCATCGCGGCCGAGGCCAACGCCTTCGAGGCCGCGAGGCCCCTGCTGCCCGGCGTCCCCGTCCGCGTGCGGGTCAGCGTGGCCCTGACGGGCGCGCCGACCATGGCGGGCGACGGCGCGGTGGCCGCGGTGGCCCCGGGGACCCACGGCTGGCTCGTGGCGCTGGCCTCGATCGGCGCCCAGCTGGCGCGCACCACGCCGCTGAGCGCGCTGACGCGCGCCGATCGACAGCTGGTGTGGCTCAACACGGCGGCCTCGGCCCTGCTCCGGCTGCCTGGCTTCGAGCCCTGGATCGAGCCCCTGCTCGCCGCGGTCGGACCGACGCTGATGGCGCCCGTCGGGGCCGAGGAGGGCTACGCGGCCCGCCTCGACGCGCTGGTCGGCCCCGTCCTCGAGCAGCCGGTCGGCGAGCTGCAGCGGATGCAGAAGGGCCTGACCAAGCGTCGCCTCGACCGCCTGCATCGCGCCTGGCTGCGCGACTTCTTCGTGCCGCGCGGCGTCGACCTGACGGCCTGGATCGACGGCCGCGTCAAGCCTGGGTGACCTTTTCCGCTCGGGACCTTTTGGACACCGGTCCGGCGCGCGTGTATACGTCCCGGACGATCTCGGTAAGCGGTGTTCAGGAGGGGGCCGATGGGTAGGACCTGGCTGGGTGTCTGGGCGAGCCTCGCCGCGGTGGTGGCGCCATGCGTCGCGCTCGCGAACCCGAACGTGAACGTGCAGGTCTTCCGGCCGTCTCCCCACCCCGGCGACCTGTTCAACACCGAGACCTCGTTCATCCCCGAGGACGGGTTCTGGTCGGCGAGCGCGCTGTTCGCCTTCGGCAAGAACCCGCTGCGCTTCGTCGACGCGACCAACCAGGACCTCCGGCCCACGCAAGAGGTCATCCAGAACCAGCTCTCGCTGGATCTCATGGGCAGCTACGCCCTGCGGGACTGGGTCGACATCGGCGTCGCCCTGCCGATCTTCCTGGTCAACACGGGCGAGGAGAACGGCTTCGTCACCCCCGAGCTCGACGCCGAGATCTCCGCGTTCGCCCTCGGCGACATGCGCCTGAGCGGCAAGGCCCCCATCCTGCGCATGCCCAAGGAGGGCGACGGCTTCGGCGTCGCCGCCAGCCTGCTCCTCGGGCTGCCGACCGGCGACGGCGACAGCTTCGTCTCCGACGGCTTCACCGTGCTGCCGGCGATCATCGCCGACTACCGCATCGGCCCGGTCCTCATCGCCGGTAACCTCGGCTACCGCTTCCGCAGCAGCGAGCGCCTCATCTTCCTGGACGTCGACAGCGAGCTCGTCTGGCGCGTGGGCGCCCGCTTCACCGCGATCCCCGAGCAGCTCGACGTCTTCGGCGAGCTCCACGGCGCGACCAGCGACAACATCTTCGACTGCCTCGGCGACGACGAGGTCGGCGCCTGCAACGCCACCTACGTCGAGGCCCTGGTCGCCGGCCGCTACCACCTGCCGGACTACGGCGTCGCCGTCACCTTCGGCGGCGGCTCGGGCCTGACGACCGGCTACGGCAACACCAAGTTCAAGATCGTCGCGGGCGTGACCTACGCCCCGCCGATCAACCGCGACCAGGACGGCGACGGGATCCTCGACGACGTCGACCAGTGCCCGACCGAGCCCGAGGACATCGACGGCTACGACGACCGCGACGGCTGCCCCGACCCCGACAACGACGGCGACGGCGTGCTCGACACCCTCGACCGCTGCCCCAACGACCCCGAGGACATCGACGGCTTCCAGGACGGCGACGGCTGCCCCGACCCGGACAACGACGGCGACGGCGTGCCCGACCGCCAGGACAACTGCCCCTTCGAGCCCGAGGACCGCGACGGCTTCCAGGACGACGACGGCTGCCCCGACCCGGACAACGACGGCGACGGCATCCCCGACACCGCCGACCGCTGCCCGAACGAGCCCGAGACCCGCAACGGCTTCCAGGACGACGACGGCTGCCCGGACGAGACCCTGGCCAAGGTCGACAAGGGCAAGATCGTCATCGCCGACAAGATCTTCTTCGACACCAACCGCGCGACCATCAAGCCGCAGAGCTTCCCGGTCCTGCAGGCGGTGGCGGGCATCTTGAAGGCCAACCCGGACATCGCCCGGGTGCGCATCGAGGGCCACACCGACGACGTCGGCTCCGATCGCAAGAACCTCAAGCTCAGCGACGATCGCGCCGCCTCGGTCCGCCAGTGGCTGGTCGACGCGGGCGTCGACGCGAGCCGCCTCGAGTCGGTCGGCTATGGCGAGAGCCGCCCCGCGGTCCCGGGCACCTCGAAGGAGGCGCGCGAGGCCAATCGCCGGGTTGAGTTCGTCATCGTCGAGCAGTAAACCTGACGACCCCGAGCGGGCGCCGCGGCTCTGACGGTCGCCGCGCCCGCTTCGATTTCCGGGTCCACCCGCCGTGGCGGGTGCATGGCCCCTTCACAGGAGCAAGGGATGGGTGCGCTTTCCGGTAGCGTGACCGCCGCGGCCTATTACGTCGGTGGCGAGCTGCCGTCGGACTTCCGCGATCGCTACGTCTCCGCCCTCAACGGGCGGAAGTTCCGCGAGATCGATCTCAACAGCGACGACGACGAGAGCCTCGGCTGGGTCAGCATCAACGATCCGTTCGATAACGAGTTCCACCTCGACAAGGTCCTGGTGGGCGACTACCTGATGGCCTCCATCCGGCAGGACACGATCCGCATCCCCGCCGCGGCCTTCAAGCTGCACCTGCGCAAGGCGATCATCGAGTACTGCAAGGAGACCGGGCGCGAGAAGGTCACCAAGGCCGAGGAGGAGGAGCTGCGCGACACGCTCGAGAAGCAGCTGCGCAAGCGCGTCCTGCCCTCCATCCGCACCTTCGACATGACCTGGAACATCCAGCGCGGCAAGCTCTGGCTCTGGACGACCAACAAGCGCACCAACGAGGTCTTCCAGGAGCTGTTCCAGGACACCTTCGAGCTGCCGCTCATCCCCAAGACGCCGTACGCCCAGCTCGAGCGCATGGATCTGGGCGAGGACGTCCTCGACCGCGCCGTGGTCATCGAGCCCGCGGCCCTCGCCCTGCCCCGCCGCCGCTAGGAGACGCGCATGGACATCCTCAGCCGCATCAACCATACGCGCTTCCTCGGCCGCGAGTTCCTGACCTGGCTCTGGTTCCGCTCGGAGCGCCAGGAGGGCCTGTTCAAGCGGGGCCCGGACGCCTTCGTCGAGGTCTGGTTCGACGCCAAGCTGGTCCTCGAGGCCCAGGGCGACATCAAGGAACAGAACGTCATCAAGTCCGAAAACCCCACCGAGACCGAGGAGGCCCGCGCCTCGCTGCAGACCGGCAAGCAGGTGAAGGAGGCGCGCCTGCGCATCATCGCCGACCAGAAGCAGTGGACGCTGACCTTCAAGGGCGAGGACTACCAGATCTCGGGCCTCAAGCTGCCCGCCCTGCTCAGCCAGGACGACGACGAGCAGCTCTTCGAGCGCTTCTACCTGCTCGAGGAGCTCGAGGACATCATCGACGACCTGTTCACCGGGTTCGTCACCCTGCGCCTCGACGACGACGCTTGGCGCGCCGAGGTCGACGAGCTGCGCGCGTGGGTCGCCCAGGAGGAGGGCGACGGCGACGACGCCCCGACGCTGTCCCGCAGCGCGCGCGCCAAGGCCCTGGCCTGACGGCCCGCGCTCGACACGACCGCTGACGGAGGGGAGCCATCGCGCTCCCCTTCGTCGTTTCCAACGGCGGATGCGCGTGTCACGGGCCCGGTCGCTGGCCGCGCGTCCCAAGCTTGATCAGTGGTCGCCAGGCGCTGACCCCTCCGGGGTTACCCCGGGGTGCCCTTCAGGCGCCGCATGCGTCGTGGGCGCGGCCACATCGCCGAGGCGATGGACGGTCGCCACGGGACGCGACGGTTGGGGCGCGCGCCCGCCCCACAACCGTGTTCCTGGCCGGCGTCGTCAACCAGCGCCCCATCCTGCCGCGCGCCGAGCTCGACGCCTCGAAGCCACGCTCTTCGACTGCGTGCGCTACGGCCCGGCCACCCAGAACCGCGACGGCCAGCCCGACCTCCGCGCCCAACTGCTGGGCCGCGTCGCCTGGGTCACCCACGTCGACCCCGCCCGCGGCGCTCGCCTCCGCGTCCTGTTCGATGGCGTCCCCTGGCCCTGAACGACGAAGGGGAGCCCCCTGCAGGAGGCTCCCCTTCGTCATCGGAGTCTCGGGCCGAGTCCTACTCGAGCCGGGTCGCCCAGAAGGTCGCGTCGATGGTGGTCGTCGCGCCGAAGAGCTTGAGGTCGACCTCCCAGGTGCAGGGCTTCGCGATGGTCCCGAAGTTGTCGACCTTCATGTCGTTGTCGACGTCGTAGAACTTGCAGGTCTCGGCCGTGCCGATCTTGAAGGCGTCGCCGGTCGAGGTGTCGAGCCCCTCGAGCTGGTCGCGCAGGAAGTCGGCGCCGAAGCTCACCAGCGCGTCGCACATGCCGGTCACGACGCTCTCGCCGATGTTGCCCGCCTTGGAGGCGATGTCCTTGCCGAACTTGGCGCAGCAGGTCATCCCGAAGCTGGGGTCGAGGCACTCCTTGCCGGCGACCAGGCTCTGGATGAGCTCCTCGTAGGTGTCGATGACCGGAAGGCCGTCCGTGCCGTCACCGGCGAGCAGCGGCAGCAGCTGCTTCTCGATGATGTAGTTGAGCAGCGCGCCGTAGCTGAGGTTCAGCGCGTGCTTGTCGATGGTGAGGTCCCAGGTGTTCTCGACCCGGGCCGAGAACTTGCCCTGCACCGGGTTCTGCTGGATGGACTCGAGCGAGAACTGCATCAGGCCGCAGGACGGGTCGAAGCCCGGGTCGCAGTTCGCGTTGAGGCTCCACTTCACGTAGACCGTGTGCCAGCTCTCGGCGGTCTGCTCCTCGGTCCAGTAGCCCTCGGCGTCCGGCTCGGCCGCGAAGGTGACGTAGGCGTCGATCTGGAAGTGCTTGAGCATCTGGGAGATGTCGGCGCCCGAGTTCAGGACGTCGCCCCAGATGGTGTCCTCGGACAGCCCGGCGATGATCGCCTTGAGGATGTCGGTGGCGATCTTGCCGGTCGAGGTCATGTCGTTGATGTTCGGGTTGGCGACGTCGTTGAAGACCAGCCCGCAGAGGTCGTCCAGGGCGCCGACGCCGAACTCGTTGCCGGCCATGCAGCCCAGGACCAGGATCTGGCCGACGGGATCCTCGAAGAAGTCGAGGACGCCGTAGACCCACGGCTTGACGCTGTCCGGCAGCGCGCTGACGAAGTCGAAGTGGCTGGTGACCGTGTAGGTGCCGGCGTACAGCGGCGGGCGGTCTTCGAGCTGGACGGTGATGGTCTTGGGGATGCCCCACTGCACGGAGCCGGCCGCGTCGGAGCAGCCCCACGCGATGATGGCCTGCTGCGGGTTCTTGGCCGTGACGTAGACCGTGTAGTCCTGGGTCCCGTCGGACTCGAGCCCCTCGAGCTCGGGGATCTTCCAGGTCTGGGCGATGTTGGTGATCGGGCTCTGCAGCGACGCCGTGCCCTTGAAGCCGTCGGTCAGCACCTCGGTGCAGGGGTAGGGCTTCTGCGCCGTCTGCCGGTACAGGTAGGCCTGGTAGGTGGTGACCGGCCGGCTGCCCGAGTACTTGCTGGCGATGGTCAGCGGCACCTGCCCCTTGGGGCTGACCACGACGTCGAAGTACAGCGGCGGGATCTCGGAGTTGTCGACGTAGGCCCGGACCGCGAACTGCCCCGGCTTGGCGGCGCCCGGGCTGGTCTCGACGGCGGCGACGCCCTGCTCGTCGGTGTAGGCGGACAGCGACGAGATGGACCCGATGCCGGTCTCGCTCTCGTTTTCGACCTTGAACTTCACCAGCTGGCCGGCGACGGCGTCGCCGTCCTCGGTGTAGACCACCTTCAGGGTGCGGTCGCTGGCGTAGCTGAGGACGATGGTGCAGTGGGTGACGCCCTGGCAGGTGACGTTGTCGTCGCCCACGGCCAGGTCGAACTTCAGCGCGCGCACGGCGTTGGGGTTGGTCGGGACGTCCGGCGTCTCGGTGACGTCGGGGCCCAGATCCTCGGTCTTGGTGTCCGCGACCGGGACGTCGCCCGTGACGTCGGGGAAGCCCGCGCCGATGTCGGTCACCGTCTGGTGTTTGATCTCGTCCCCGCAGGCCTGGAGGGCGATCGCGCCGACCAGCGCGCAAGCGAGCGCGGCGTTCTTGAACAGCTTCATCATCGTCCTCCGGACCGGGTCCCCCAAGAGTGGGCGGAGCCTACCGATCCGGCGTCGACGCTGTCAAGCGAGGCCAGCGGCCCGAATACGCGCAAGGCCAACGTTTACGCGGGTCTGTCAGGGTCCGCCGGCGCCCTCGCCGCGCAGGTACCTCCGGACGTTGGCGTTGTGCTCGTCCAGGGTGCGGGCGAAGACGTGCGCGCCCGTGCCGTCGCGCATGGCGACGAAGTACAGGAAGTCGTGGCGCTCGGGCCTCAAGACCGCCTCGAGCGCGCCCCGCCCCGGGTTGCAGATGGGCCCGGGCGGCAGCCCCGCGATCGCGTAGGTGTTGTACGGGTTGCTCGCGTCCCTGCGGTTGTCGGGTCGCGGCGCCTGCCCGAGGCGCTCCGGGTGGTACATCAGCGTCGGGTCGGTCTGCAGCGGCATGCCCTTGGCGAGCCGGTTGTAGAACACGCCCGCGACGCGCTGCGCCTCGCTGGCGACCCGGACCTCCTTTTCGACCAGCGACGCCAGGACCAACAGCTCGTGTTCGCTGAGCTGGTAGCGCTCCTGGATGGCCATGAGATCGGCCTTGTGGCGGGTCTTCAGCTCGGTCCAGACCTTGGAGAAGTGCTCGGTCACGCGGCGCAGCGCCTCGGCCGCGTCGGCGTCGACGTCGAAGAAGTAGGTCTCGGGGAAGAGGTAGCCCTCGAGCCAGGCGACCGGGACACCGTCGGAGCGCACGAAGCCGGGGTCGAAGACCGGCATCTGCAGCTTGGACACGACGAACTCGGGGTCGGTCGCCAGCTTGAGGACCTGGTCGGCCTTGCCGAGGCCGACTTGCTCGATGCGGCGCGCGACGTCCCAGACGGAGTCGCCCGGCACGATCATCAGCGACAGGCGGCTGATGGCGGCGGGCCGCTTGAGGATGTCCGAGACGTCCAGCGTGCTGGACGTGCCCGGGACCTCGTAGATGCCGGGCTTGAGGTCGTCGAAGCCGCCGTCGAGCCGGATGGCCCAGTAGGTCAGGCGCGGGTGCTCGGCCAGCCCCTTGGCGGCCAGGGCCTCGACGACGTCCTGCCCGTTGGCCCCCCGGGGGACCTGGACCTGGATCACGTCGGGCGAGTCGCCCAGCGGGCTCGAGATGGCGCTCCACAGGATGCCGACGGCCACCAGCGGCGTCAGGACGATGAGCAGGACGAGCGCCCAGAGCAGGCGATGCCGCTTGGGCCGGGCCCCCCGTGGGGCGGCGCGCCGGGCGCTCATCGCGCGGCCCCGCTGTCGAGATAGGCCTGCAGCATCAGGCAGGCGGCGATCATGTCGACCCGTCCCTTGAGCGGGGCGTTCTTCTTGCGGCCGCCGCGGCCCGTCTCCTTGAGCACCTCCTCGGCCTCGAAGCTGCTGTAGCGCTCGTCCCAGCGCACCACCGGCAGGCCGCTGACCTCCTCCAGCTTCCTGGCGTACTTCTCGGCCGTGTCGGCCATGGGGCCGGACGAGCCGTCCTGGGCGTAGGGGATGCCGACCAGCAGCCGCTCGACCTCGAGGCTGCGGGCCAAATCGACGACGTGGCGGACCTGGCGGCCCTTGTCCTTGTCCGCGAGGACCGAGTGCGGCGAGGCGATGAGGCCGGTGGGGTCGCTGACGGCGATGCCGATGCGGGCCTCGCCGTAGTCGAGGGCCATGACGCGCATGCGGGGGCTCCTGGGAACCTCAGAGGTCTAGCGTGAGCCCCCGGGCCCGGATGGCCAGGAGGTCCATCGAGAGGGCGACGCCGTAGTGGAGCGCGACGCCGAGCCACATCGAGCGGTGCTTGAGGGCGAGGAAGCCGAGCAGCGAGCCGGCGACGATGGCGCCGAGGGTCTCGGCCAGGGGCTTGCCGAAGTGGGCCGTGACGTAGGGTATCACCATCAGGACGATGCCGTAGAGGCCGAGGTCCCGCTCGGTCCCGAAGGTCAGCACGCCGCGCCAGAAGCCCTCGCCCGACACGAAGATGAGGAAGTAGAAGGCCTGGTAGACGAGCAGGTGCTCGAGGGAGATGACGCCGCCGGGCTGGATCATCTCGCGGCACAGCGGGTACTTGGCCTGGAAGGCGGGCGTCTGCGCGACGGCGACCAGGAAGGGCACCATCACGAGGAACATCGCGAGGTACAGCGGCCAGATGCGGCGCACCGTGGGCGGGTGCGGGTTGGTCGCTGCGGCAAAGCCCAGGTCGCCGGGGCGCAGGCCCAGGGCGAAGCGGGCGAACAGGAGCGGCAGCGCGGCCCGGAACAGGAGCGCGCAGACCGAGAAGTACATGAAGGCGTAGATGGGCGAGTAGGGCCCGTCGTCGTGCAGGTGGACGCGCCACCACTTGTGGTAGGCGTCCATGCGGCCGAAGTACCAGAACAGGGCCAGCAGGACCATCGAGGCCGCGAGCAGGACCCAGGTCCGGGCGCGGACGCGGCGGAGCGTGCCGAAGCCGTGGAACAGGCCGATGACCGTCAGGGCCGTCGTGAACCCGATGAGCAGGTGGGCGCCCTGCCAGCCGTCCTCGGCGAGGAAGCCCGCCTTGTAGCGGAGCACGGTCTGGGTCGCGAGCAGCGCGAAGATGAGGAGCACCGGCGCGAGCCGCGCGCGCGGCGCGTCGGCGGCCATGCCGGGCGTGACCGGGTCGAGCAGGCGCCCGAGCCAGTCGCGGAACGGGTGGCGCGGCGTGGGCGGCGGGGCTCCGGCGAGCGGGCCGTCGGCGCCGGGCTCAAACGCTGATGGTGCGGAGGTCGTCTGCAACCTCGAACTCGGCCTCGGTCAGTTGGCGGAGGCCCTCGACGGTCTCGCCGGGGGCGATCTCCCGCAACACCAGCTTGCGGCCGTCGCCTTCCCCCACGACGTCGAACCAGCCGCGGTCGGTCAACACCGCGTCGACGCAGCGCTTTCCGGTCAGCGGCAGCCGACACGCGTCGAGCAGCTTGGGCTCTCCGTCCTTGGAGGCGTGCGTCATGATGACGATGACCCGCTTGGCGCCGGCCACCAGATCCATCGCGCCGCCCATGCCTTTGACCATCTTGCCGGGGATCATCCAGTTGGCGAGATCCCCCTCACGGCTGACCTCCATCGCGCCCAGGATGGCGAGATCGATGTGGCCGCCGCGGATCATCGCGAAGGAGTCGGCGCTGGAGAAGAAGGACGAGCCGGGGACGGTGGTCACCGTCTGCTTGCCGGCGTTGATGAGGTCCGGGTCCTCGTCGCCCTCGACCGGGAAGGGGCCGATGCCGAGCAGCCCGTTCTCGGAGTGGAGGATGACCTCGACGCCTCGGGGGATGTAGTTGGCGACCAGCGTCGGCATGCCGATGCCGAGGTTGACGTAGTAGCCATCCTTCAGCTCGCGCGCGACGCGCTGGACCATCTCTTCTCGGGTGAGCGGCATGGGCGGGCTCCGACGCGGTCAGGGGGTCGTGGGTCAGGCGCGCGGGCGGGTCGTGCGCTGCTCGATGGGCTTTTGGTAGTCCGAGCCCTCGATGATGCGCGCGACGAAGATGCCAGGGGTGTGGACGCTGTCCGGGTCCAGCTCGCCGGCGGGGACCAGCTCCTCGACCTCGGCGATGGTCACGCGCGCGGCGGTGGCCATCATCGGGTTGAAGTTGCGGGCGGTCATGCGGAAGACCAGGTTGCCGTGGGTGTCGCCCTTCCAGGCCTTGACGATGGCGAAGTCGGCGGTCAGCGCCCGCTCCATGACGCAGGGCACGCCGTCGAACTCGGCCGTCGGCTTGCCCTCGGCGACCACGGTCCCGTACCCCGTCGGCGTGAAGAAGGCGGGGATGCCGGCGCCGCCCGCGCGGATGCGCTCGGCGAGCGTCCCCTGCGGGCACAGCTCGACCTCGAGCTCGCCCGACAGGTACTGGCGCTCGAAGGTCTTGTTCTCGCCCACGTAGCTGGAGATCATCTTACGGATCTGCCGGTTCTGCAGCAGGATCCCGAGCCCCACGCCGTCTACGCCGCAGTTGTTCGAGATGACCGTGAGGTCCTTGACGCCGCGCTCGGCGATGGCCGCGATGAGGTTCTCGGGGTTGCCGCACAGGCCGAACCCGCCGCTCATCACGGTCGCGCCGTCGGTGAGGTCGAACAGCGCCTCGCGGGCGCTCCCAAACACCTTGTTCACGTCGGCCTCCGAATGGGTCGTGGGACCCGCGTACTAACACGCTCGCCGCGCGCGTCAACCCGGATGCCGTCGGCGCTCGTGGCGGCGCGGAGCCCGCTCAGGCCGGTCGCAGCGCCTTGACCCGCAGCTGCAGCCGCGCCTGGTTGCGGAAGACGTTCACCTCGGGGACGAAGGCGACGTCGACGCGCTCGCCGGGCGCCGGCGCGGCCTCAGCCTGCCCGAAGGCGATGGCGTCCATCGGGGCCTCCGGCGTGCCCAGGGTCAGCTTCAGGTGGCTGCGGTCGGCCCCGACCGGACGCGCCTCGAGCACCGGGACCGCCTCGGCGAGGAAGGTGGGCTCGGGGTTGCCTTGCCCATGAGGCTCGAGCTGCCGCAGCGCCTCGACCAGTTCGAAGGAGACCTCGCCTAGCGGCACCCGCGCGTCCAGGCGCAGGCGCGGCCGCAGCTGCTCGGGCTTCAGCGCCTCGTGGGCCGCCCGCTCGAAGGCCTCGCAGAAGTCGGGGCGGCGCGCGTCCTCGAGCGTCAGGCCCGCCGCGTGGTCGTGGCCGCCGAACTTGACCAGGTGATCGCGCAGGCGCTCGAGGTGGTGCACCAGGCGGAAGCCGGCGACCGAGCGCGCCGAGCCCGACGCGAGCCCGTCGGCGATGGTGAGCAGGATGGTCGGGCGATGGAAGCGCTCGACCAGCTTGGACGCGACGATGCCCAGGACGCCCGGGTGCCAGTCCGGGTGGCCGAGGACCAGGGTGCGGCGCTCGCCGCCGGCGCCGAGCAGGTCGGCCGCCTGGGCGACGGCGGCGCGGAACGTCTCGTCCTGGATGGTGCGGCGGTCGTCGTTGTGCTGGTCGACCTGGCGGGCGACCCCCAGGGCGTGGTCGTAGTCCTCGGCCACCAGCAGCTCGACGCCGGCGCTGGCGTGCGCGACGCGGCCGGCGGCGTTGATGCGCGGCCCCAGGTGAAAGCCGATGCGCCCGGCGGTGATGCGCTCGGCCCCCAGGCCCGCGACCTCGCGCAGGGCGACCACCCCCGGGCGGCGCGACCGGCCGATCTGCGTCAGGCCGGTCTTGACGATGACCCGGTTGACGCCCGTCAGGGGCACCATGTCGGCGACCGTGCCGATGGACGTGAGGTCAAGCCAGTCCCGCAGATCCGGCTCGGGCCGGGTGGCGAAGTGGCCGCGCTCGCGCAGGCGCGCGCGCAGCGCGATGAGCAGCATCCAGGTCACGCCGCAGGCGGCCAGGTGCTTGTAGGGGTAGGCGCAGCCGGGCTGGTGCGGGTTCAGGATGGCCGCGGCCCGGGGGAGCGTCGCCGGGACCTGGTGGTGGTCGACGATGACGACGTCCGCGCCCTCCTCGCGAGCGGCCTCCACCTCGGCGACGCTGGTGATGCCGCAGTCGACGGTGACGAACAGGCGCACGCCGCCACGCGCCAGCTCGCGGATGCGGGGGGCGCTGAGGCCGTAGCCGTCGGTGAACCGGTCCGGGACGAAGTAGCCGACCGGCACGCCGAGCGCGCGGAAGAACAGCAGCAGCTGCGACGCCGAGGTGACCCCGTCCACGTCGTAGTCGCCCCAGACGCACACCGGCTCGCGGTGGTCGATGGCGTGCAAGATGCGGTCGACCGCCGCGTCCATGCCCTTCATCGCGAACGGCTCGGGCAGGTGCTGCAGCCGCGGCGCCAGGAACGCGGCCGCCTCGGCCGGGTCGTGGACCTTTCGGTTGACCAGCAGGCGCGCGACGACGGCGGGGACGCCGAGCTGGCGGCTGAGCGCGGCCACCAGGGCTTCGTCGGGCTGCTCGAGCTCCCAGCGCGGCTGCACGCGGGCGGACGATGACGGAGCGGGCGCTGGCGGGGCGAGGGCGGTCACGGCGGGCGCACCGTAGCGCAGGGCGTTCGAAATGACGAGAGCCGCGGACCGCCCAGGGAGGCGAGCCGCGGCTCCGTCGTGTCTTCCGCGCGGATCAGGCCCGGGCGGGCTTGGGCTGGTCGCCCCGGCCGCTCTTGGCCTTGTCGGCCTCGCGGCGCTCCATGTACTGCGAGGTGTAGTACACGAGCGGGCTGGCCACGAAGATCGAGCTGTAGGTACCGACCACCACACCGATGAGCAGCGCCAGGGCGAAGTCGCGGATGAGGCCGCCACCCAGCAGCAGGATGCTGACGACGACCAGCAGCGTCGTGACCGAGGTCAGGCTGGTGCGGCTGAGGGTGGAGTTGATGGCTCGGTTGAGCAGCTCCTTCATGTCGCGGCCGCGGTAGGCGTCGAAGGTCTCGCGCACGCGGTCGAACACCACGATGGTGTCGTTGAGCGAGTAGCCGACGATGGTCAGCAGGGCCGCGATGATGGGCAGCGAGAACTTCACCTGGAGCAGCGCGAAGATGCCCATGGTGATGATGACGTCGTGCACGAGGGCGACGACGGCGCCCGGCGCGAAGCGGAAGTCGAAGCGCAGGGTGATGTAGATGAGGATGCCGATGATGGCGTACAGCACCGCGAGCAGGCCGTTGGCGAGCAGATCCTGGCCGACCGACGGCGACACGCTGGTCGACGACTCGACGGCGATGAACGAGCCGGCGAAGTCGGCGGCGAGCTGCTCGGTCACCTTGCCCTTGAGCTCCTCGACCGTCACGGTAAAGCGGGTGTCCTGCTTGGCCGAGGCCTCCTGCGTGACGCGCTCCTCGCACTGCCGGTAGGCGATCTGCGGGTCGTCGCCCAGGCCGTCGCCGGCGCGCTCGCGGGCGGCGTCCTCGAGCAGCATGTTGAGGTCCTTGATGCAGGCGATGCGCGCCTCCTTCTCGTACCCCGACTCGATGGAGGTCTCGGTGTAGCCGAGCCCCGCGAAGAGCTGCTGCAGCTGAGTCACCCGCTCGCCGATGGGGCCCTCGGCCGGATAGCGGACGTCGAACACGTCCGCGCCCTCGGCCGGCACGTCGATGCGCGCGCCCTCGCCCAGCTGCTGCTGCAGGGCCGAGATGATCTGGGCCCGCTTGTCGGGGCTGATGAGCGAGGTCACCTCGGTGTAGATGAGGAACCGCTCGGCCGGCTTGCCCTCGACGACGCTCTGGGTGCCGGAGTCGAAGTCCTGCACCGAGACCTGGGTGCCCTCGACGCCCAGCTCCTTGGCCACCAGCGTGGCGACCGACGACTCCAGACGGTCGCGGTCGACGTCGGCCGCGTCGTCGAAGGCGACGATGAGCGAGCTGCCGCCCTTGAAGTCGATGCCCAGGTTGAGCCCCTGGACCATCAGGACCAGGAGGCTGAGGACCACCAGACCCAGCGACAGGAAGAAGGCCTTCTTACGGGCCCCCATGAAGTCGAGGTTGATGTCTTCCTTGATCCACCGCATGCGCGCGCCTCCTCAGCCGATCGAGAGCGTGGCGGGCCGACGAGCGAGCCACCAGTTGAACATGACGCGGCTGACGTAGACCGCGGTGAACACGGAGCAGACGATGCCGATGAGGAGGGTCACGGCGAAGCCGCGGATGGGGCCGCTCGTGTAGTTGAGCAGGATGACGCCGGCGAGCGCCGTGGTGACGTTGGCGTCGAGGATGGTCGAGAAGGCCTTCTCGTAGCCGGCGTCGACGGCCGCGCGCGGCGACTTGCCCGCGCTCAGCTCCTCTCGGATGCGTTCGAAGATGATGATGTTGGCGTCGACCGCCATGCCGATGGTCAGGATGATGCCCGCCATGCCCGGCAGCGTCAGCGCGGAGTTGAGGCTGACCAGCAGGACCAGGATGAGCAGCATGTTGAACAGCAGCACGGTGACCGCGATGATCCCCGAGGCGCGGTAGTACAGCAGCATGAACATGATGACGAGCGCGCCGCCGACGGCCATCGAGGTCGTGCCCGCGCTGACCGAGTCGGCGCCCAGGCTGGGGCCGACCTCGTGGTCGTGGACCTTGTAGACCGGGGCCTTGTAGGCGCCCTGGTTCAGGACCGTCACCAGGCCCCGCGCCTCGTTGAGGGTGCGCTGGGGGTTGCCGCCGGCGCCCATCGTGATCTGGGCGCGGCCGCCGCCGATCTTCTCGTTGATGATCGGGGCCGAGGCCACGTTCTCGTCGAGCATGATGGCCATGTACTCCTGGACGTTGCGCTCGGTGACGTCCGCGAAGATGCGGCCGCCCTCGGCGTTGAAGTCCAGGCTGACGTAGGGGATGCCCTTTTCGTCGTACAGCACCTGCGAGCGGGCGAGGTGATCGCCGGTGATCGCGGCCGTCGCCTCGACCAGGTAGGTCCGCCAGTACTTGTCGCTGACGATGTTCCCCTCGGTGATCTCGGTCTCCTCGTAACCGACGACGCGGTCGGCGGGGATGTCGAGGGTGCGCACGAAGCGGACCAGATCGCTCTTGCGGGTCGCGCGGACGTACGGGCCGGTGGGGTGCGACGGCACCAGCGCGATGTCGCTGTCGGGGCGCTGGGCCTTGAAGGCGTCGAGCTGGCTCTGCACGCCCGCGAAGAACGTGTTGGACTCGTCGACCATGCGCAGCGTCAGCTGGGCGGTCTGCCCGATGCGCTGGCGCACGGTCTCCATCTGGGCCTTGCTGACGCCCGGGATCTGGACGGCGATGTCGCTCAGGCCGGCGGTGCGGACGTCGGGGTCCACCAGGCCGAAGGCCTCGACGCGCTTGCTGATGATGCCGCGCGTCTCGCGCACCACCTGCTCGCGGATCTCGGCGACCTGCTCGTCGGGCAGGGTGAGCTCGAAGGTCGTGTCGCTCTCGCGGCTGAGGACGAAGCGCGAGTCGAGCTGCTCGAGGATCTCGTCGTCGAGCAGGTCGGCCGTCGCCTTGTCCTTGAACTGGAGCTGGAGGCGGTTGTACTCGGGGACCTGGACCGTGATGCCGGCCTGGTAGGCGGCGATCTGCTCGGCCGTCAGGTCGACCGGGTTGCGGTTCTCCTTGCGGGCGAGCTGGTCGACGATCTGCGCCCGGACCGTGTCACCGAGCTTGCGCGTGTTGTCCTCGATGGCCCGCTTCCAGTCGACCGTGTAGCGCAGCTCGAGGCCGCCCTGCAGGTCCAGACCGTAGTTGAGCTGCTTGGAGAACACGTTCGTGTACCACTCGGGCAGCTTGTCCCGGCCGACGAAGGTCGGGAGCGTGTAGAGCACGCTGAACACCACGAGGGCCCACAGGGCGACGATGCGCCACCTGCGCTTCTTGTCCATGCTGGTTCGGCTCCTTGGGAGGGGGCGGGCGCGTCACCGCGGCGGGCTGGGCCGCGACGCCATCGGGAGAGGGGTCCGGGGTCAGGTCGCCTGAGGCGTGGCGAGCTCTTTTTCCGTCTCGGGGTTCGCGAGCCCGCCGACGTAGCCCTTGAGCACCTTGATCTGGGTGTTCTTGGCGATCTCGAGCGTGAGCGTGTTGCCCTCGATGGCGACGATGCGGCCGAAGATGCCGCTCGACGTGATGACGTTGTCGCCCTTCTTCAGGCTGCCGATGAGCTGCTGGTGCTTCTTGGCGCGCTTCTGCTGCGGACGGATGAGCAGGAAGTAGAAGATGGCCAGCATCACCAGGATGAAGAGGATCTGGTCGAAGCCGAAGCCCGGCGCCTGGCCGGGCGCGCCCTGGGTCGGCCCTCCCGGGCTGGACGCGGGCGGGGCGCCGCCACCGGGGGTCAGCGACTCCTGGGCGACGAAGATGAAGTTGCGAAGCAGATCCAACGCTCTCCCCCTGCAGGGCCCGGCTCGGGACGTAACGTGCCGAAATGATTAGGAAAACGGGCGCGCCCCGGGCCAAACCGGGTGGCAACGAATAGCAGAGCGCCCCAGACCGGTCAACCTAATAGCGGCTTGCCTCCCGCAGCGCACGCGCAGCGGGATGGGGCCCTGAACCACGCCTGTCGGGCCTTTGTTCCGGGGGGCTCAGACCCCTTCGCGACGCCGGGCGAGGGCCTCGTCGCGCCACGGAGCGAAGGAGCCGTCCTCGATGTGGGCGCGCGCGCGCGCCATCAGGTCGAGGAAGTAGTGGAGGTTGTGCAGCGTGGCGAGGGTCGCGAAGAGCATCTCGCCCGAGCGGTTGAGGTGCCGCAGGTAGGCCCTCGAGAAGTGGCGGCAGGTGTAGCAGGCGCACCCGGGGTCGAGCGGCTGCTCGTCGGTGCGGAAGCGGTGGTTGCGGATGTTGAGGTCGCCGCGCGAGGTCAGGATGCGACCGTTGCGGGCGTTCCGGGTCGGCAGGACGCAGTCGAACATGTCGACGCCGTGGCCGACGCAGGTCAGCAGATCCTCGGGCGTGCCGACGCCCATCAGGTAGCGGGGCTTGCCCTCGGGGAGCAGCGGCGCCGTGGCCGCGACGGTAGCGTAGGTCAGGTCGGCCGACTCGCCGACGCTGAGGCCGCCGATGGCGAGTCCCTCGAACGGGAGCTCGCGCAAGGTCAGGGCCGAGTGCCGCCGGAGGTCGAGGTCGACGCCGCCCTGGACGATGCCGAACAGGGCGCTGTCCTCGCGCCGGCGGGCGTCGAGGCAGCGGCGCGCCCAGCGGTGGGTGCGCTCCATCGCCGCGACCACGCGGGAGCGCTCGGCGCGCGCGGGCGGACACTCGTCGAACACCATCATGATGTCGCTGCCGAGCGTCTCCTGGATGGCGATGGCCTTCTCGGGGGTGAGGGTGTGGCGCGCGCCGTCGAGGTGCGAGGCGAAGGTGACGCCGTCCTCGGTGACCTTGGAGATGTCGCGCAGGCTGTAGACCTGGAAGCCCCCGCTGTCGGTCAGGATGGCGCGGTCCCAGGCGGCCATCCGGTGGAGCCCGCCGAGGGCGCCGACGACCTCGGTGCCGGGGCGCAGATACAGGTGGTAGGTGTTGCCCAGGATGATCTCGGCGCCGAGCTCGACGAGCTGGGCCGGCGTGACGCCCTTGACGGTGCCCTGGGTCCCGACCGGCATGAAGACCGGCGTCTCGATGGTGCCGTGCGGGGTGCGGACGCGGCCGCGGCGGGCGCCGGTCGTCGGGTCGGTGGCGAGGACCTCGAAGCCGAAGGCGCGCGGCGGAGTGGAGCTGGGGGCGGGTTGCGTCATCGGATGAGCATCCCGTCGCCGTAGCTGAAGAAGCGATACTCGCGCCGGACCGCCTCGGCGTAGGCGGCGAGGGTGCGGGCGTGCCCGGCGAAGGCCGAGACGAGCATGAGCAGGGTGCTCCCGGGGAGATGGAAGTTGGTCAACAGCTGATCGACCACGCGGAAGGTCGAGCCGGGTGTCAGGAACAGATCCGTCTCGGCGCGCTCGGGGACGGGGGCGCCATGGCGGGCGGCCGAGGCCTCGAGGGTGCGCACGACGGTGGTGCCCACCGCGAGGACCGGTCGGCCGGCGGCTCGGGCGGCGGCGATGGCCTCGGCCGTGGCGGCGGGGATCTCGTAGCGCTCGGCGTGCATGACGTGCTCGCGCAGGTCGTCGGCGCGCACGGGCTGGAAGGTGCCCGGGCCCACGTGGAGCGTGACGAAGGCCGTCTCGCAGCCGCGGGCGGCGAGGCGCTCGAGGAGCGCGGGCGTGAAGTGCAGACCCGCGGTCGGGGCCGCGACGGCCCCATGGGCGCGGGCGAAGACCGTCTGGTACCGGGCGTGGTCCTCGGGGCGGGGGCCCTCGTCGCGGCGGATGTAGGGCGGCAGCGGGATCTCGCCGTGCGCCGCCAGAAAGTCCCATCCCTGGGGGCCGTCGGGCGGTGGCGCGACCCGGTAGCGGCCGTGCCCGAGCGCCTGCAGGACGCGCAGCGACGCGCCCGTCCGCAGCGTGACGTGCGCGCCGGGGCGCAGCGGCTTGGACGAGCGGCCCATGGCCTCGAGGTCGCCCTCGGCGCCGAGGCCGACGACGAGCAGCTCGACCGCGCCGCCCGAGTCCTTGTGGCCGTGCAGGCGCGCCGGCACGACCCGCGTGTCGTTGAACACCAAGAGCTCGTCGCCGCGGACGAGGTCGGGGAGGTCGCGGATGTGCCGGTGCCCGAGCGCGCCCTCGTCGGCGCGCGGCAGCAGCATCAGCCGGGCGTCCTCGGCCCGCGGCAGGGGCGCCTGGGCGATGAGCCGCTCGGGCAGGTCGTAGAGGAAGTCGGAGAGCCGCATCGGTGTCACGGGGGGCGTCTGTACCTCGGGAGGGGACCGGTGGCCAGCCAAAAGGGGGCGCTGGGGGTCGGGTGGGCCGATCGCGCGGGACCGGGGGGCGCGCTCGCCCGCGAACTACAAGGCCGAGCGGGCCCAAGCGATGTAACACGGCGTAGGGATTGGCATTTCGTTCGGACGGCCGCACCCGAAGTGCGGATCAGCCTTGTTTCATGCGCCTCAACTGCGCAAATCCGGTTGACAGCCGAGATCACGCCCCCCTAGGATGGCCGCAAACGGCCTCGAGGGGCCGGAGAACCGCACACATCAACGCTCAGCTCGAAATCGGAACGACGCCGGACGAGGTTCGGACGGGAGTCGTTCACCCACACGTCCCCGCTGCCGTGACGGCAGCAGTCAGGAGGGTTTCTCGAATGAACAAGACCGAGTTCATCAACAAGGTGCATCAAGCGGCCGGCGGCAACCTCTCGAAGAAGGACACCGCCGCCGCGGTGCAGGCCGTCTTCGACTCGATGGGCGACGCGCTGAAGGAAGGCGGCCGCTTCTCGTACCCCGGCTTCGGCACCTTCAACGTCAAGGAGCGTGGCGCGCGCCAGGGCCGCAACCCGCGCACCGGCGAGGCCATCGAGATCTCGGCCTCGAAGAGCGTGTCGTTCAAGCCGGCGCCCGGCCTGAAGGACAACATCTGAGCTGCTGCGCGCGGACCGACGTCGAGCGGGTCCACCCGCTCGGCGCCGACGCCAGCCCCCTCTTCCCTTAGGAGAACCGAGCCATGACGAAGTCCGAGCTCATCGACGCGGTTCACGCGAGCGTCGGCGGCAAGTCCAAGAAGGACACGGCCGATCTGGTCCAGGCGGTCTTCGACTCGCTCGTGGACGCCATCAAGGACGGGCGCTTCTCGTACCCCGGCTTCGGGACGTTCAACGTCAAGGAGCGCGCCGCGCGCACCGGCCGCAACCCGCGGACCGGCGCCAGCATCGAGATCCCGGCCTCGAAGCAGATCGCCTTCAAGGCGGCGCCGCAGTTCAAGGACGGCCTGTAGGCCGTTTCGGCTCGCCCTGGGCTCAGGGCGGTCGACCGTTGCGACGAGTCTCCAGGCTTCGGCCCGGGGGCTCGTTTCGTTTCGAACGCCGGCCGCGCCGCCCCCCTCGACCCGTGATGCGCCCGTGATGCGCCCCCGGCGGACGCGATGACGGCGGCCTTCAGGCCCGCAGCAGCTCGCGCGCCTTGAGGAGGTCGTGCCAGGCGGTGCGCTTGGCGCGCGGGTTGCCCAGCAGGTACGCCGGATGCCAGGTCGGCACGACCGGAATGCCGGCGTGCGAGCGGACCTCGAGGCGCAGGGCGCTCATCGGCAGATCGAGGCCGCACACGACGTTCGACGCGAAGCGCCCGACGGTCAGGATGACGGCGGGGCCGACCGCCTGGATCTGGCGCTGCACGAAGGGGCTGCAGGCGGCGACCTCGTGCGGCTCGGGATCGCGATTGTCCGGCGGGCGGCACTTCAGGACGTTGCAGATGTACACGTCCGCGCGGGTCAGCCCGATGGAGGCCAGCATCCGCCCGAGGAGCTGGCCGGCGCGGCCGACGAAGGGCTCTCCGATGCGATCTTCGTCGCGGCCCGGCGCCTCTCCGACGATGACCAGGCGCGCGTTCGGGTTGCCGACGCCGTAGACGAGGTTGCGCCGCCCGGCCGAGAGGGCGCAGCGCGTGCAGTCGCCCAGCTCCGCCCGGATGGCGTCGAGCGACTCGCCGGAGCGCGGGGGGCGGGGTCCGGGAGGCGGCGCTGTGGGGCGGGCCGCAGGGGGGGCGGGGCGCTCGGAGGGCGCCGGCGCGGGTCGCGCCGAGGGCGCTGGCGCGGGTCGCGCGGGGGCCTGAGCGGGCGCGGCGCGGGGCCGCGGCGGCGCCTCGAGGGCCTCGACGCCGATCTCGTCGGCGCCGAGGTGCATGTGCCACTCGAGCCACTGGCGCACATCGACGACCAGATCGGTGACGGCCTCGCGGAGGGCCTCTCGCTGGGTCACGAGGCCCCCTCGGCCCGCGCCGCGAGCCCGCGTGGGTTCAAGTGGGGGGACAGGAGTGACACGATCCGGGCGGCAAACCGGGCCTTGTCACATCGGGAGATCACGTGGCGCTCGCCCTCGCGGCCGAGGAGCAGGCCCTCGTTGTCGCCGCGGCCGAAGCCGACGCCGGCGCGGCCGACGTCGTTGGCGATGATCCAGTCGAGGCCCTTGCGGTCGAGCTTGGCGCGCGCGTGGCCCTCGACGTCGTCGGTCTCGGCCGCGAAGCCGACGACCCGGCGGTCGGCGCGCCCGGGCAGCCCGGCCACATGGGCGAGGATATCGGTCGTGCGCGTCAGCGGCAGCGCGAGGTCGCCCTCGGCCTTCTTCATCTTGTGGGCGTGCGGGGCCGCCGGCCGGTAGTCGGCGACGGCCGCGGTCATGACCAGGACGTCGGTCTCGGGCCACGCGGCGACGACGGCCTCGGTCATCTGGGCGGCCGTGGTCACGTCGACGCGCGCGGCGACCCCGACGGGCGTGCGCAGATCGACCGGCCCGGCGACGAGGCGGACGGTGGCGCCGGCGGCGGCGAAGGCGCGGGCGAGCTGGAAGCCCATGGTGCCGGTCGAGTGGTTGGTGATGAAGCGGACCGGGTCGATGGCCTCGCGGGTCGGGCCGGCCGAGACGGTGACGCGGACGCCGGCCAGCGTGCGCGGCGTGAGGACCGCGGCGCAGGCCTCGATGATCTCGGGCGGATCGGGCAGGCGGCCCGGGCCGGTGACGCCGCAGGCGAGGAGCCCCTCGCCGGGCTGCAGGACGTGGTAGCGGCCGAGGGCCTCGAGCTCGCGCAGGTTCCGCTGGACCAGCGGGTTGTCGAGCATGTCCGTGTTCATCGACGGGCAGACGAGCACGGGGGTGCGGCAGGCCATGATCGAGGTCGAGAGCAGATCGTCGGCGAAGCCGTGGGCGATCCGCGCGATCAGGTTGGCGGTCGCCGGGGCGAGCAGGATGAGATCGACCTCCTGGCCGACGTCGGTGTGGACGATGCGGCTGTCGGCGTCGGCCTGCCAGAGCGCCTGGCCGACGGGGTGGCCGCTGACCACCTCGAGCGCCAGCGGCGAGACGAAGCGGGCGCCGGCGTCGGTCAGCATCACGCGGACGTCGGCCCCGGCGTCGCGGAGCCGGCGAACCAGCTCGGGGGCCTTGTAGGCCGCGATGCCGCCGCCCACCCCGAGGAGCACGCGTCTATCGTCGAGCAGTCCCACGCGGGCGTTCATAGCCGACGCGCCCGGGCCGTACAAGGCTGGCGCCTTCGACGCCCGGGGCGAACTAGGCCGGCGCCTTCCCGTTGCCCGCATCGTCGGGGGCACGCATACTCGCCGCCCATGCGAACGCGACGGCTCATCGGGGCGGCCTGGCTGGCCGCGGCGCTGTTGGCGGGCTGCGGCGCCTCGCCCCTGGTCCAGACCGAGGCGGGGCCCTCGGTCCCGGCCGCGGACGACGACGGGCGCCCCCAGTGGCCGGCCGACGCGGCGCTGCGCGCGGGCCCCGTGGTGGACGGCCAGGTGACCGTCTGGTGGACGGGCGCCTTCGACGCCGACGAGGTGGTCGCCTATCGGCTCAGGCGAGGCGACGCGCTGCTGGCCGAGGTGCCTGGGGCGGTGACCTCGGCCGTGCTGCCGGCGTCCGCGCTGGACGGGGCGCTCGCCGTGTGGGCCGTCGACGCGGGCGGGCGCGTCAGCCGGTCGCCGCTGACCTTGCGCTGAGCCTCAGCGCGCGACCTGCTCGGTGCGGCCGCGCCCCACCTCGACCACGACGTCGCGCACCTCGGGGAGCTGGCCGGCCGGCTCGAGGACGATGCGGTGGGCCCCTGCGACCAGCCCGACGCTGCGCGGCAGCTTGAGCCGACGGCCGCCGAGCCGGGCCCAGGTGTCCGGCGCGTCGGTCTGCAGCCGGAGCCAGCCCATGGGCGGCTCGAGGCGGGCGCCGTGATCGGCGAGCCCGGCGCGGATGAGGACCAGCTCCTCGACGTTGGGGTCCATGTCGAGGGCCATCAGGAAGGCCTCGAAGGCGTCGCGGTGGCGGGCGAGGCGCCCGAGGATGGTGCCGCGGATGACGGCGGTGCTGGCGTTGGGCCAGGCGTCGAAGGCCTGGTTGGCGGCGCGCAGGGCGCCGGCGTCGTCGCCTTCGGCGAAGCGCTCCTGGGCGAGCTGGTAGGCGGCGGTGGCGCGCCAGCGGGCCTCGTCCTCGGCCAGGCGGCGCGACGGGACCTCGGGCGCCATCACGTTGGACTGCGCGGCCGCGCAGGCGGCGAGGGAGAGGACGGCGAAGAACAAGGCGGCGCCAGCCGGCACCGCGGGGAAGACCAGCCTCGTCGGCACGGTGACTCCTGTCGGCATCTGCCGCGGCCACTGTAGCGCGTCCCGCCGCCGTAGTGAAACGAGGTTCGAGCGGGGGAGCGAGGGACCGGGTCGGTGAGGCTAGCGTGTCGGATGTGTTGGCGGGCGGGCAAGGGTCCAGTCGGTTGCTCGGAGCGGTTGCCGATCGGTTGACGGCCGGCCTGCGCTGTGGCTTTTGGTGTCAGGAGCTGTCGATCGAGCGATGCTGTTGACTGCGAGACATGACCGCCTCTCGGTGGTGCTCACCGGAGGGCTTCGTCTCGCCTGCCGTCGTCTCGCGGCGCCCTCCTTCCCTCCGCCGCTCGTCCCGCCGTCTCCGTCGGTCGGCCCCCCTCCCCTCTCCCCGACCAGCCTGCCCGAGGCCCCCCCATGACCCCCAAGGCCAAGGCGCCGGATCCGCTGATCTCGCGCGTCCTGCACGACGCCTTCGAGATCGTCGCCCCCATCGGGCGCGGCGCGATGGGCGCGGTCTACCGCGGCCGTCAGCTCGTCGTGGGGCGCGAGGTGGCCATCAAGTTCATCAACTCGGGCACGGAGTTCGTCCTCGAGGACCAGGAGATCCTGGCGCGCCGCTTCAAGCGCGAGGCCTACGTCCTGAGCAGCCTCGAGCACCCCAACTCGGTGCGCCTCATCGACTTCGGCCAGACCGAGGACGGCCTGCTCTACCTCGTGCTCGAGCTGCTCAAGGGCCACTCGCTCGGCGAGGTCCTGTACGAGGACGAGCGCCTCGAGCCGGCCCGCGTCGCCCGCATCGGCGCCCAGGTCTGCCGCGCCCTCGACGAGGCGCACGGCAAGGGCATCGTCCACCGCGATCTGAAGCCCGACAACATCTTCCTGTGCGAGTACTCGGGCCAGACCGACTTCGTGAAGGTCATGGACTACGGCCTCGCGCGCGTCATGGACGAGGCCCCGGTCGCCCGCCTCGAGGAGCCCAACGCGGTCCGCATGACCCGCATGGGCACGACGCTCGGCACGCCCCCCTACATGTCCCCCGAGCAGGCCTTTGGCGCCGAGGTCCACGCCGCGAGCGATCTGTACGCCGTCGGCATCCTCCTCTACGAGATGCTGACGGGCGAGCCGCCGTTCATCGACGACGACCCGATGGTGACGCTCGCGCGCCACGTGCACGAGGAGCCCAAGCCGGTCACCCTCGACGCCAAGCTCCCCAAGGGCGTGCAGAGCGCGTGGCAGGAGCTGCTCGATCGCCTGCTGGCCAAGCGCCCCGAGGACCGGCCCGCGAGCGCCAGCGAGGTCGCCGACGTCCTCGAGCGCCTGATGCTGGCGTCGGCGGGGGACGCGCCCGAGACGTTCTCGACCGACCCGCTCTTCTCGCTGGCGCGGATGCGCAACCGCAAGCACCTGCGCACCGTGCGGACGCCCGAGCGGCGCTGGGCGGGGACGCGGCGGCACCTCGCCTGGGCGGCGCCTGCCCTGGCGCTGGGCCTCGGCGCGGTGGCCTGGATCGCCTGGCCCGAGCCGTCCGCCGAGCGCCCCGGAGCGACCGCCGGAGCGGCGCTGGCGCGGGTCGAGGCCCCCCAGGCGCCCCGCGCGGGCGTCATCGACGAGGCGGCGACCCTGGACATGCCGCTCGAGCTCATCGCGGACGAGCCCGACGCCGAGATCGCCGACGAGGACGTCCCGGTCACGACGCTGACCTTCGCCGAGGACGACGCGGGCGGGCTGCGCGTGGTCGACGAGGACGAGCAGGCCGAGGCGCCCGAGCCGGGGCCGAAGCCGGCGCAGCTGAGCGTGCAGTCGGTCCCGGCCGGGGCGACCGTGCTGCGCGGGGGCCAGGCGCTGTGCAAGACCCCGTGCAGCCTGACGCTGCCGCCGCGCGAGGAGGCCGAGCACTTCGTGGTCCGGCGCAAGGGCTTCGCCGACGCGAACATCGAGGTCGATCTGCGCGAGGCGGCGGTCATCGCGCACACCGTGACCCTGGCGCGGCGCGGCGGGCCGAGCTGGACCAAGCTGCGGGGGCGCGGCGACGGCGACGACGACGAGTACATCGTCGAGCCCAGGACGCGGCCGTCCGACCCGTCACGCGAGCTGCCGAGGTTGCGCCTGACGCCCTGAGCGTCCCGGCCCTTGATCTCTGAACATGCGTTCAGATAGATCGGGGCGATGGCCCTCCGTCTCGTCAAGGCGACGCCGCGTCCGCTGCGTCCGGCCGCCGCCCCGCCCGTCTACGCCGAGCTGCACGCCCGCTCGGCCTTCTCGCTGCTCGAGGGGGCCAGCGCGCCCGAGCGGCTGGCGGCGCGGGCCGTGGCGCGCGGGTTGGCGGCGCTGGCCGTGCTGGATCGCGACGACATGGGCGGTGCGGTGCGGCTGCAGGTGGCGGCCGAGGGGTCGGGGCTGCGGATCGTGCACGGGGCGACGCTGACCCTCGAGGGCGGGGCGCGCCTGCCGCTGCTGGTGCGCGACCGGACGGGGTGGAGCAACGTGTGCCGGCTGGTGTCGCGGGCGCGGCTCGAGCGCGAGCGCGGGCTGCCCGAGACGACGTGGGCGACCCTGGGCCAGCACGCCGAGGGGCTGGTGGCGCTGACCGGGACCTACGAGGGGCCGGTCGCGCGGGCGCTGGCCGAGGGGGGCGAGGCGGCGGCCGCGCGCGAGCTGGCGCGGCTGAGGGAGCTGTTCGGCGACGATCTGGTGGTCGAGGTGACGCGGCACGGCCTCGCGTGGGAGCACGATCAGGCGGCGCGGCTCATCCGGCTGGCCGAGCGGCACGGGCTCGTGTGGGTGCCGACCAACGACGTGCGCTACGCCGACCGAGAGGATCGCGTCGCCCACGACGTGCTGACGTGCCTCGAGCACCGGGTGACGCTGGACGAGGCGGGGACGCGGCTGCTGCCCAACGACGCCTGGCACCTGAAGGGGCCGGCCGAGATGGCGCGGATGTGGCCCGACCACCCCGAGGCGCTGGCGCGCACGCTGGACGTGGCGGCGCGGTGCCGGTTCGACGTGTGCAAGGACCTGAACCCGGTGCTGCCGGCCTATCAGCCGGGGGCGGGCGAGGACCGCGGGTGCGACGACACGCGGCTGCGCGAGCTGGTGACCGAGGGGGCGGCCGAGCGGTACGGCGAGCGGCTGACCGACGCGCACCGGCGGCAGCTCGAGCACGAGCTGGCGGTCATCGCGCGGCTGAGCCTGGCCGGGTACTTCCTCATCGTGCACGACATCGTGTCGTGGGCGCGGCGGCGCGGCGTGCTGGTGCAGGGGCGCGGGTCGGCGGCCAACTCGGCGGTGTGTTACTGCCTGGGGATCACGGCCATCGACCCCATCGGGATGGATCTGCTGTTCGAGCGCTTCCTGACGGACAACCGCAAGGACCCGCCGGACATCGACATCGACATCGCGCACATGGAGCGCGAGGAGGTGCTGCAGTACGTCTACGCGCGTTACGGGCGGCGGCACGCGGGGATGGTGTGCGAGACCATCACCTGGCGCGGCAAGAGCGCGGTGCGCGACGTGGCGCGGGTCATGGGGTTCGACGTCGAGGTGGGGGCGCGGCTGTCGGCGCAGGTCGACCGGCGCGAGGCCGGGGACGCGGCGGACCACCTGGCGGCGGGGGGCGCGGCGGCGGCGGGGCTGGACCCGGGCAGCGCGCGGGTCGAGGCGCTGGTGGACGTGGTGCGGCGGCTGGACCGGCTGCCGCGGCACCGGTCGATCCACGTGGGCGGGTTCGTGCTGACGGCCGAGCCGCTGGACCACGTGGTGCCCATCGAGGCGGCCAGCATGGAGGGGCGGACGGTCATCCAGTGGGACAAGGACGACCTGGGGCCGGTCGGGCTGGTGAAGATCGATCTCCTGGGGCTGGGGATCCTGACCGTCATCGGCAAGTGCATCGACCTGGTCGCCCAGGGGCGGGGAGAGGTGGTCGATCTGGCGCAGCTGCCGATGGACGACCCGCAGGTCTACGAGGTGTGCGCGCGCGCCGACACCATCGGCCTGTTCCAGATCGAGTCGCGGGCGCAGATGGCGACGCTGCCGCGGCTACGGCCCGACCGCTTCTACGATCTGGTGGTGCAGGTGGCGATCATCCGCCCGGGGCCCATCCAGGGCGACATGGTGCACCCGTACATCCGGCGGCGGCGGGGCGAGGAGCCGGTGACCTACCTGCATCCGGACCTCGAGCCGGTGCTGGCGCGGACGCTGGGGGTGCCGCTGTTCCAGGAGCAGGGGATGAAGGTGGCCATCACCATGGCCGGCTTCACGGCCGATCAGGCCGATCGGCTGCGCAAGATCATGGGGTTCAAGCGGGCGCCCGACCACCTCGAGGGGGTGGTCAAGGACCTGTGGGACGGGATGCTGGCGCGCGGGGTCGACGAGGGCATCGCCTTTCGCATCTTGAAGCAGCTCGAGGGCTTCGCGCACTACGGCTTCCCCGAGAGCCACGCCGCCAGCTTCGCGCTGCTGGCCTACGCGTCGGCGTGGCTGCGGCACTACTACGCGCCCGAGTACCTGGCGGCGATGCTGAACGCGCAGCCGATGGGGTTCTACTCGCCAGCGACGCTCATCACGGACGCGCGGCGGCACGGGGTCGAGGTGCGGCCGGTGGATCTGATGGCCAGCCGGTGGGAGTGCACGCTCGAGCACGACGTCGGCCCGCCGGCGGTGCGGCTGGGGCTGCGGATGGTGCGCGGGCTGTCGACCGCGGCGCGCGAGGCGCTCGAGGAGGCGTTGGCCGAGGGGCCGCTGAGCAGCCTGGACGCGCTGGTGTTCCGGACGCGGCTGGACGATCGGGCGCTGATCGCGCTGGCGCAGGCGGGGGCCTTCCGCACCATGTGGCCGGGGCGGCGGCAGGCCCTGTGGCAGCTGCTGGGGCGCCTTCGCGAGCGCCGCTCGCCCCTGCCGCTGCGGACCAGCGACGAGGCGCCCGCCCGCCTGATGTCGATGACCGTCATGGAGGAGACGCGCGCCGACTACGCCTTCACCGGCACCAGCCTGACCGCGCACCCGATCGCCTTCCACCGCGCCTGGCTCGACCGCCGCGGCGTCGTCCCCGCGGACGGACTCGCCGGCCTGCCGGACCGGATGTCCGTCACCGTCGCCGGTCTGGTCATCTGCCGCCAGCGCCCCGAGTCGGCCAAGGGGGTCTTCTTCATGACCCTCGAGGACGAGGGCGGCATGACCAACATCGTCGTCATGCCCGACCTCTTCGACCGCCACCGGGTCCTGCTGGCGACCGCCCCGGCCCTGCTCATCCGCGGCCGCCTCGAGCAGCAGCAGGGCGTCATCAACGTCATCGGCTGGCACTTCGAGCGCCTCGACCCGCTGGGCGGCCTGCCCAACTACCGCTCCCACGACTTCCACTGACCCGGCCCCGACCCGGCCGCCGAGCCAGCCGCCCCCAATTTCCTCTTGCCAGCCCCGGCGGCATGCCTATACTCCGCCTTCGCTCGCGCCGACATAGCTCAGCCGGTAGAGCAGCTGATTCGTAATCAGCAGGTCCGCGGTTCAAGTCCGCGTGTCGGCTCCAAAAAGGCCCTGAGAAATCAGGGCCTTTTCCGTTTCGAACCGCCGTTACGGCCCTGTTCTGCGCGCTTGGGTGACACGGTGGGTGACACGCTCTCGGGCCCGATCTTCGGCAGCTGCGCGCGGGCGTTGACTCCATCCATGAGGCTCGCGAGCCGGCTGTCGGCGACGCCTGCGTAGGCCTGCTCGGTCGTCGTGACGGACTCGTGGCCCAGGAGGCGCGACACGTCGAAGATGTCGATGCCGGCGGCAAGCCAGAGCACGCCGGCGGTGCGCCGGAGGCCGTGGGTGTCGACATCGGTCACGGCCTGTCGGAACGGCACGCCCGCCTCCTCGGCCTCTCGGCGAGCGCGCTCGTTCGCTCGAGCGCAGGCCGAATGGACGTCGTCGCACCAGTTGTCGTGCCGGATGGGCTGGTCAGCGTCGTGCAGGATGTAGCCGTCACGCCCCCAGCGTTCGGCCGCCAGTTCGAGGAACTCCTGCGCCGGATTCGAGAGCGGGATCACCCGGACCTTTCGGCCCTTCGAGCGCCAGCCCGGAGTTGCGGGGTCCGTGGCCGGGATCCGCAGAGTGGGCGTGCCGAGGCCGCGCTGCACCCAGGCCCATCGAGCCGCGACGGCCTCGCCAGCCCGCAGGCCGGTGTGGATGATGAGGCCCGCCCTAACCCTCATCGCCGGAGAGCAGGCGGCCAAGAACGGCTCGATCTCCTCGGGCTGCAGGAAAGGGCGGAGCTGGACGGGGCCCGGATCGACGTGGACGCCCTCGGTGATGTCGACGGGCATCCAGCCTTGCCGGATGGACCATCGAACGAGCGCCCTGATGGCCCGCAGGTACTGCGCCTGAGAGCGGACGCTCGCCGGTCGACGGATGGCGGCCTCGACGTGACGCCTGGTGAGGTGGATGATCGGCCAGTCCGCGCCTGCGGCCGCCACCAGCGACTGAAGCTGTGTCCGGTATGCCCTGGCTGTCGCCGGCGACAGCTCGCGACCGCGCTTGGATGTCGACCGGGCGACGAATCGGTCGACCAGGTCCTGCACTAGGACGGGCGGGGGTTCCGGTGCCTCGAGGAGGCCTGCGAGATAGTCGCGCCAGATCGTCGTGGCGCAGAGCTCTGCGTCCTGCTGGGTGCCGAACCGTGCGCACGTGCGCGAGCTCGCTCGATGGCCACGGAAGTAGCCATCGACACGCCACCGGTCTCGGGCTCGCTCGTAGGTGATGTGGACGACGTAGATCCCGTCGTCACGGAATGGTCCTGACACCTGGTCCTCTCCTCGAGCTCGGCTTGGGCGCGCAGCGCGCGCGCCCTCAAGGCGGCGGCGAGCGACTCAGCCTCGGCCGCCTCGGCTTGTAGTCGCAGCAGGTCCGTGTGGGTCATTGTGACAGCTCCACCGAGCTGGCCACCTCGTTGCCCCAGACGTCCCAGCCCGGCCGGGGCGAGCGACAGAACATCTCGAGGCGGGGCCCGTGCGAGACGCGTTCGATCGCCTCGTAGCTCACGTCGGGCTTGGCGCTGTGCCGGCCGCGGCGGGCCACCCAGACGCTGGGCGTCTGGCAGCGCTTGCCGTCCTGGTCCAGCTTGTACGGAAGGGTTCCCCGGACCCCGAACAGGCACAGCTCGTGCGAGCCCCGGATGTACTGGCCCAGGCCCTGCTGCAGAGTGATGCCCTCGGCGAGCTGCTCGGCGCCGGTCTTCACCCAGGCGCAGTTGCTGACGTACCTGAACCCCCACGCGCGCATCACCTCGAGACCGTCGGCCAGGAAGTTGTTTGTGACCCAGAGCCAGAGGTGCGCGCCCTCCGGATGGGCGAGGCGCCCGGGCTGCAGGGCGGCGATGTCTCGCGTGTGCATCAGCGGGTAGTGCCGGTCGGCGCCCCGCTTTGTCTTGCCGGCGCCCCTCTCCATCCAGGGCGGATCGGCGAGGATCGTCTTGTAGCGGCCGGCCGAGGCCGACGGCGGCGGCGCGAGGGCGAAGTCAGACACCAGACACCTCCGCGAGCTTCTGCTTGGCCTTGCGCATCCGGTCCACAGCCGCGGCCAGAGCGTCGACGTCTTTGCTCGTCGGCCCGTTGCGCCGGCGGTCCGCGGTGTCGAGGACCTCGCGCTCGGCGGCCGCGACCTCCGACCCGGCCGCCTCGACGACCAGATCACACGCGTGCTCGGCTGCGTGCGCCTGGCAGTACCTCGAATCGGGGCTTCGCGGCTCCGGGCAGTAGAGGCCGTCCAGCAGCCTCCAGCACTGAGTGCGGCCGCACTCGCAGAGGTCGTGCAGGTGCCCGCACCTGAGGCATCCGTCTCTCATCGCGCATCCTCCCAGGCCCGGCGCAGCTCGGGCGGGCAGTGCGGCGTCGCCGCCATGGCGTCGAGGACCACCGGCGGGCTCTGAGCCAGGAGGCAGTCGACGCGCGTCCGTTCACTGCACTCGACCCGGAAGACCTCGACGACCTCGCCGCCCTCACGCCGCTCGACGTGCCACCAGGACTCGTCGCCCGACCAGACCGAGTAGCTGTGCCACCCGGAGACGTAGAGGCGCGCCCAGTCTGCGAGCGCCTCGCCAGCTCGGTCGCGTGGCGTCTTGGCGGCCTCGTGCTCGCGGACCCACTGGTCGATGCGGGCCTGCAGGGCGGCCCGGCGGTCGCTTGCTCGTTGCCACCTCACCCGTCAGCCCTCCGCCTTCGGCACCCGCAAGCCCGCGGCGCGCCGGAGCGCGGCCCATGGCTCGTTGGTCCGGTACGTGCTGTGCGGGTGCGACTCCTCGACGAGGACCTCGGTCAGGAGCGCCAGCTCGTCGCGCACGCTCCACTCGGGGTTCTCGGCCGCACTCCGGAGCGCGTCCTGCCAGAGGTACGTCCCGTGCACCACGCTCTTCTCGGCCTTGATGCCGCGGCGCCGGCAGACGGCGATGATGCTGTCCTGCCGGGCCGTCCGGATGATGAGCTGCAGGAGCTGCGGGACGACCTCGTCCCACTCGATTCGCCCGTCGGAGATCCAGGCCAGGACCGCGGCCATCGCAGCGTGGTGCTTGGCCTTGGTCTCCTCGCGCTGCTTGCGCTGGAGCTCCTTGTCGCTTTCGGCTTGCTGCCGACGATCCTTGGCACGGATGCGGTCGGCGAGTTCCTGGCTCCCAGTGGCTTCGAGCGCGGCCGCGACCTCCGCCGGGTCGTAGACGACCTCGAAGACCTTCCCGGAGTACTCAGGGGCCGCGCGCAGGCTGGGGACTACCTGGAGGTCCGCGACGACGTCGGCGACTCGCACGTTCCGCGCCCCGTCGAAGTGGACGAAGGCGTCGCTCGAGACGAGGTGCGGTGCCTTCCGCGCGCTGTCGATGACCTCGCCGCCAGCCGCCTCGACCTCGGCCTTGCGCCGCGCCCAGAAGGACTCACCACGTTGATCCCAGCAGGGCTTGTTGATGCAGCGGTCCTCGTGGCTGTCCTCGAAGAGGTCGGGCTGCGCCGAGGCGCGATACGGACAGGCCGAGCAGGCCCCGGCCCCGATAGGTCCGAGGGTCGAGTCGTCGAGGGACCATGGGGCCTGCGAGAGCCACCGTCCACCGACCCATTGACGGACCGTCGAGACCGAGAGGGGATCGGCCGACGTGCCCCGGCTCTCGCGCTCGATCACCTCGTTGACGATGTCGTCGCGGGTCGCCGGCGCCAGGCGCGCGATGGCGATCGCGGCGCCCAGGCGGACACGGCTGGCCTCAACCAGGTCGAGGATGCCGCTCGGCAGGTCGAGGAGCGCGAGGCGGTCGCGCACGTACCGCTCGTGCCGGCCGATGCGCGTCGCGATCTCCACCGCGTCCTCGCCGAGCCGCACCAAGGCCGCGAAGGCCTGCGCCTCCTCGACGGGGGTGACGTCGGCCCGCTGGTTGTTCTCGATGATGCGCGCGTGCCCCGCGGCGCGGTCGTCCAGCTCGCGGACGACCGCGGGGATCTTCTCGAGGCCCGCCGCGCCCGCCGCCCGGAACCGCCGCGCCCCGCAGACGATCTCGAAGCGCTTGCCGCCCCCGGGGTGCGGGCGGACGAGGATCGGCTGCAGGACCCCGTGCTCGGTGATGGAGGCCGCCAGCTCGGCGAGGCGGTCCTCGTCGAACCGCCGGCGCGGGTTGTGCGGCGACTCCTCGATGAGGCTGAGGGCGAGTTCACTGGTCTTCGCGGCCATGGCCGACCTCGAGGGGAGAGATGAGGCCGAGCTGCTCGCCTCGGACCTCGAGGGCGGCGTACTCGGCGCGGATGCGATGTCCATGGCGGGCCACGAGGCGGGCCCGCTCCTGCCTGATGAGGCGCTCCGACTGGGGCAGGGCCTGCAGCTTCCGGAGCGCGGCCTTCGCGCGGTCGCGCGCCGCGTCGGGGACGCGCGGGTCGTCGCCGGCGTCGTCGGCCGACGTCAGCTCGAAGGCCTCCACGTCATGCCGCCGCGGCGGTGTCGGGCTCGGCGAGCAGCGCGCGGATCTGGTCGGCGCGCTCGTCGGTCACCGCCTTATGGCCGTTCGCCCAGTTGCGGACGGCGCCGGTGGACACCCCCAGGCGCGCCGCAGCGTCCTTGAGGCCGAACCGCTTGACGCAGGCACCGACCAGCGCCTTGCGGTCCTCGGGCTCGGGCGCGGCGAGCGACGTCGGCGGCTGCGCTTCGATGTAGTCGGCGATCGCCAGCTCGAGCACGTCACGCACGCTGCAGCCGCCCTCCCGAGCGATGGCCTCGAGGGACATGAGCTGCACAGCGCCGACGAGATCCTCGAGCCCCGGCTGGCCCGCCGCTTCGAGGCTCTTCATCTTCAGGGCGATCGCCTCGGCCAAGGTCGACCCCGGCCGTAGCCATGCCTTGCCGACCGCTTCGCGCGCGGCATCGATCTGCGCCTGCAGGCGCTCGACCTCCTGGTCGGCCGAGCGCTCCCCGGCGACGGCGCCGACGAGCTGCGTCTGGGCCCGCTCGAGCGCCTCCCCGACGCACCCGATGCAGGCGAAACCGTAGTCGGCCAGCCGGAGGCGCTCGGTGCACGGCGAGCCGCAGTGCTCGCACTTCTCCTGCGCGATGGCCGCGGACTCGGGTACGAGGACGACCTCCTCGTACAGCCGGGCGCCCCAGGCGCGCGCATCCTCCGGCGTGTCGCAGCGGAACTCGAACTCCTCGTCCTCGATGCAGAGGTAGACGGAGGGCGCTCCGCCCTCGTACGACCCAGCTGCCGTCACCTGTGCCTTGACCTTCATGCTGATGCCTCCAGGCCGAGCGCCTCGACGAGATCGAGGATGCTGCCCGGCGTGAGCGTGCGGATGCGGACGACCACCCGAGGCCGACCCAACCGCTCCGCGTAGACCTTGACCGTGTCGCCGGCGACGACCTGAGCGTCGTCGCGCCACAGCGTCTGCAGGCCGTCGAGCACGGCCTTCCTGATGTTGTCCGCGTCCGGGCGGACAGGCGCCCAGACCAGCCCGGTCGGATGCCGCTTGCCCTGGTCGAGCCGCTTGGGCCTTGGCATCACCGCCAGGATGTCGACTCGCACCGGCCCCTCGATGATGTCTCGCGGCGCCTTCTCCGACGCGACGAGAGCCACCGATGCCTCGAAGCTCCGCGTCTTCGTCGGCGTGACCATCCGCGGCCGGCCCGCGGGGCCCGGCACGGCGCGAGGCCGGCCCTTGGCCACGGGCGGGAGCGGGATGTTCAAGGTGATGTCCATCCGGGCCTCGAAGTGGAAAGGGCGACCACGGCGCGGGGTCATGGCGTGACGGAGGAACTCCCGCGCCGTGGTCGCGAACTGGTCAGGCGGCGGCGGCCGTCGGCGCCTGGGCGAAGCTGTCCCGCAGCGACCCGCAGACGCGGCGCAGGACCTCGGCCGTGACCCGCACGTCGTACAGGGCCTCGTGGAGCGCGCCCTCGTCGACGTCGATGCCCAGGGCCCGCGCGAGCTCGCCGTTGCGCGTGGACGGGAACCGACCCGTCCCGCACGCGAGCTGCAGCGTGTAGGCGATCTGGCGCGTGTCGAGCAGCGTCCCAGCGACCCCCAGCTCCGGGACCGGCTTGTAGTCGCGGCCCTGCACGAAGCGTCCCGCGGCCGTCGCCATGTCGACCAGGATGGGCCAGTCGAACTCGAGGCCGTTGTGGGCGACGAAGCGCACCGGGGGCAGCACGTCCCGCACGCGGACGCCGGCGAAGTCCGACCAGCGCCAGGTGTAGTTCTCGGCGCGCATGGCCGAGCCAGCCGGCTCGCTGTCCCAGCACACGCGGGAGCCGACCTGCAGCAGGTCGCTCAGCGAGGCCGGGGCCATGCCGCAGAGCTTGCTCGACAGCTCGACGTAGAAGCGGCCCGACCACCGCCCCTCCGTCTTCACCCACCCGCGCTTGACCACCGTCGCATACTCGGGCGGCGCGCCGACCAGGTCGCACAGGGCGGCGACGGCATCCTCACGCGAGACGGCCTCACGCTCCCAGACCTCGGCGTTGTAGCCGTTCATCGCGAGGGCCTCGGGATCGGCGCTCTCCGGGTGGGTCATGCGGATCTTGGTCTCGACGTGGCCCACCTCGCGCAGGTCGGTGTCGAGGAGGACCGCGGCGAGCTGGATGGGCTCGTGTCGGCCGGGGCAGTCGAGGCCAGAGGTCTCGAAGTCGAAGACGCAGGTCATGGTCATGGCAGGTCTCTCCTGAGGGTCAGGCGGCCGCGGCCGCGTCGGTGGCCGGGGGCCCGGCCTTGAGGGTCTCGACGAGGCCGTCGACCTTGTCCTTGTCGACGTCGTCCGCCGTCTTGGCGTCCACGGTCGCGAGCAGCGCGGCGACCTGGTCGCGGGTCCAGCGCTTGCCGCGGATCTCCGTGACGATGGCCTCGCGCAGGCGCGCGGCCGGGGGCATGCCCTCGGCGACCGCAGCCTCGAGGGCCGCCCACTCCAGCGGCAGCGGGTCGGGCAGGACGCGCGTGCGCGACCCGGCCTCGTACCTGCGCGGGTTGGGGCGCGTGCGCAGGACGCGGTTGCCCTCGCGATCGGCCGTGGCGAAGAGGATCGTGTCGACCAGGCCTGCGACCACATCGCCCTGGCTGCCCTTGATGCTCGGCCGCAGCACGATGGCGCTCTTCCCGCCGTCGACCTCGACCTCCTTCTCGAGGCAGTGCGAGATGAAGATGACGCCCATCGGCAGCCCGCACAGGCGGTTCACCTGCAGCGTCCACTCCTTCTTCACCGCGCCGAAGCCCTTGCCGTACCCCATGTCCGAGGGGTCATCGATGCCCAGCCGAGCGCAGACGTGCGCCGTGCAGTACATCGCCGCGTTGTCGACCGTGTCGATGACCACCGTTTTGAACTGGTGCTTGCCGGCCTCGAGCTCGTTGATGGCGGCGACGAAGGTCCGCCAGTCCCGCACGGGGACGTTGAAGGTCTCGAGGTGGTTCAGGCCCGGCTCGCATGCGAGGAAGACCGCAGCGGGCGCCGAGGCGGCGAAGGTGCTCTTGCCGATCTTCGGCGGCCCGTAGAGCAGGATGCTCAGCTCGGACAGCGCGGTCTTCGGCGGGGTGGGCTTGGTCGGGAGGAGTCCCATCGTGTCTCCGGTCAGGCGGCGACGCCGAGCTCGCGCTCGATGCGGCGCTTGGCGAACTTGAGGGTCATGAGGCAGGCGGCCTCGTATCGGCTCACAGCGGTCGGCAGCTTCATGCGCTCGAGGTGCGCGAGCTGCTTGGGGGTCGGCTCGGCCGCGAGCCACTCCCGGTTGCGGCCGGCGGCCTTGCGGTCGCCTCGCTGGCGCATCCAGTCGTCGCCGGCGGCGACGCAGACGTTCTCGGTTCCAGAAGCGAGATGCTCGACGACGCCCTCGTCCCCCCCGAAGGCGTGCCACACGCCCGACTTCGAGAAGGCGACCGCCCACACCTTGAAGGCCGTCGCGACGCGGCAGCGCTCATTGAACGACCACCAGCTGAACGGCGACTGCCCGATGAGGAGGTCGAGCTCGACCATCCGGAACTCTTCGAGCGTCTGGACCTCGCGCAGTTCCTGCGGCCAGGAGTACGAGCACAGCGGGCAGGACTTGCAGCCGAGCGGCACCATCGCCTTGCAGCCCGGGCAGGCCTTCTTGGGCGCGAAGCGGGGCCCGCCCTCGCCCTCGCCCGGCGTCTTGCCGTCCAGGTCGACGAGCTGCTCGATCCCGCCGTGCGTCAGCAGCGAGCGGCCGAAGTCCATGACGACGCAGTCCGTCTTGACGAGGCCCGGGTAGCGCTTGGGGTCGATGGTGCGCAGGCCTCGACCGATCATCTGGACCATCGTGCTCTCGCAGCTCGACGGCCGCAGGAGCATCACGCAGGAGATCGGCGGGCTGTCGAAGCCCTCGGTGGCGACGGCGACGTTGGTGAGGACCTGCAGCTCGCCGCGGTCCAGGGCGCGGAAGGTGCGCTTGCGCTCCTCGCTGCCGGTCTCGCCGGTCACGCAGGCCGCGGCGACGCCGGCGGCGCGGAAGGCCTCCGCGACGTGCTCGGCGTGGCCGACCGTGCTGCAGAAGGCGATGGTCCTGCGGTCGCCCGCCTGCGCCCGCCACTGGCCCAGGATGGCATCGGTCACGGGGGCGACGTCCATGAGCGCTTCGACCGCGGCCATGTCGTACTCGCCGACGCGGGTCTTCGGGATCTTCGAGAGGCCGTCGCTGATCCCGACGTCGATGACCATCGCCCGCGGCGCGACCAGGTGGCCCGCCCGGATGAGCTCGGCGACCGTGATCTGGTCTGCGACGTTGCCGAAGACCTTCCGCAACCCCTTCTTGTCGGCCCGGTTCGGCGTCGCCGTGACACCGCAGACCTTCACGTCGGGGTTCAGCTCGCGGGCCCGCTCGATGATGCGCATCCAGCTGTCGGCCGCGGCGTGGTGCGCCTCGTCGCACAGGACCAGGTCGAAGGCCGGCATCTTCGACAGCGAGCCCTCGCGGCTGAGCGTCGGGACCATCGCGAACGTCGCCGTCTGCGACCAGCGCTTGTCGGACGCCGTCCAGACCGTCGAGCCCACGCCCGGGTTGACGGCCTGGAAGGTGCGCCGGTTCTGCTCGACGAGCTCGTCGCGGTGCTGCAGAACCAGCGCGCGACCGCCGTGCCGGCCGATGATGGCCGACATCATCACGGTCTTTCCGGCGCCCGTCGGCGCGATGCCGAGGGTGCTTCCGTGCTCCTCGAGCGCGGCGAGCACACGGCCGACGAAGACCTCCTGGCGAGGGCGGAGCAGCATCAGCAGGCCTTCCCCGCACCTGCATCCGACACCGGCAGCCAGGCCAGGCGCCGCAGGACGCCCCGGCTGTCAGCCGCCCAAAGGTAGGGGACAAGCATGTGGCCCACGTCGCCAGGGATGCGCTCGGCGAGTTCGAGCGCGAGGGTCTTCAGCTCGGCCTTCTCGGCCCAGGCGTCCTCCAGGTCGGACTGGGACGAATCCAACTCATCTTGGACATCTTCGAGGCGCCTCTCGGCGCGCCGGACCTCCTCCTCGGTCTCCGCGAGCTCGCTCTCGAGGTCCTCGATGACCTTGCAGGCCCGCTTGAGGTACTCGCGCAGATCCTCGGGCTGCATAGCGTCGAGCTTCAAGAGCAGCAGCCGGCGGTGTTGCTGGTTGCCCAGGTTCACGACGTCCTCCTGCCGTGCAGCAGCTCCCGGCCGCCGGCGGCGCGGTAGGCTTCGATGGCCTTCTTCTCGACCTCGGCGCGGTGGCACTTGAGGCAGAGGCCGTCGGGAAAGCGGTCGGTCCAAGGCTTCACGCGGGAGTCCTGAAGGCGCAGGCCGTGGTGCATCAAGCTCGCGTCCGCGGAATCCTTCGTCTTCTCCACGTCGCGGCTCCACGCAACCCGAGGGCCTCCACTGCACGCCCACTGCGCAAAGAGCCCAGGCCTGACGTACTGGAACCAGTCTTTGCCGTTGCGGGCCTGCACGAGCTTCACGGCAGGCGGCGAGCCTTCCAGACCAAGGAAGTGGCGCACCCAACGCCCCTTGTCGTCGAGCGCCCAGGGCCCGACGTCGAAGCCATCGTCGTTGACCCTCAGGTGGTGGTAGATCCACCAGGCAAAGCGGGAGTCGTACCCGCCCTCGGCCTCGTAGCAATGGGCCAAGGCTCGAAGATGATGCCGGTCCTTGATGGCCGCGCAGGCCTCGACCGCAGCCTTGGGCGGCTCGCAGCAGCCGGTCCACTCGACGAGATGCATCACGACGCCACCTCGACCAGCTCGGCGGCGCCGGCGGGAAGAGCCATGCGCGGGCCAGCCCAAGCGCCGGCGCGCCCGGCGGCGACTCGGGTCGGCCGGCCGGCGCGGAGAGCCGCCTCGCCCTCCAGGCGCGCCGCGTCGGCCTCGAGGTGCTCGCGCAAGGTGATGGCAGCGCCCATCAACTCGCCGACGCGGTCGCTCGGCGAGCGTCGCACCTTGGCGTTCACGTAGGCGCGGATCTGCTCGGACAGGTCACGCAGGGCGGCCGCACGGGCCGTGTAGTCGTCGCGCTCCATGATGCCTCCGTCGGTTGGGACGAAGGCGAGCATGCGTGACCATGAATCACACGTCAAGGCCGAAAGTGATGCATGGTCACAGGTGCCAGATCGCGGGTCGGGTGGGCTTCTGGTAGGCTCCGGGGTGGAGGTCAGCCCCATGCGCATCTTGGTTCTCGACGATGAGAAGGTCCGCCACGACACGTTCGCCAGCCGCCTCGCCGGCCATGACGTGACGCACGTCTGGAGCGCGAAGGCGGCGGCGAAGGCGCTCGACCGTGAGCGGTTCGACCTCGTGTTCCTCGACCACGACCTCGGCGAGAGCGCCGGCAACGGTCAGCAGGTGGCCGACTACATCGCGCGCCGACTCGACCCCGAGAAGCGCTCCGGCCGGGTCATCGTCCATTCGTGGAACGTCGTGAGGGCGCCGCTGATGGTCGCCACGCTCTGCGGCGCTGGCATCCCCGCGCGACACGTCATCTTCCCAGGCGCGGCCGATGAGGTGTCGAGGCCTGCCTTCGAGGCGGCGGGCTGACCTGGCCGTTCATCGCGCGGGGGCTGACACGCGATCGAGGGCGTCACTCTGCCTCTGGCGACCCGCCCGAATCCTTCGGATCGCCCTGATCGTCCGGCGATAGGGGTTCAAGCCAGACTAGAGCGAACTTGCTCGAACGCACCTGCGTCGTCTCAACAATCTCAACGGTTTCCACCAAGGTGGCCATGAACCAGGACCCAAGGCTCGCGCCTTCAACGGTCGCAAAAGCGTCCTCGAGCATTCTTCCCGAGTAGCGCTTACCGTCATCAGCCTCGATCTCGTAGGACTTCAACCTGAGGTTGGCGGCAACCAGCCTGGCACGCACCTGATGCTCGACCGGATCCTCCTGCACGAAAACCTCGACTGCCGCGAGGGCGATCTGGGCCTGGACGGGACTCATCTCGACAACATCAGCACCTGTGCGAGATGCCCATTCCAACTTGATGGGCTTTCGACTCGACACGACGGCTCGGAGGAAGTCGCGATAGCGGCTTGCCGCCCAAGGCCGGAGTTCCTCGAGTGCCCCCTTGATAGCATCGGTGTCGCCGCCGCAGCGGATGAGGCTTCCGAGGGTCGTGACGGCCTGATGTAGAGGGCTGTCGCCAAACAAGTCGGCCGGTGCCCAAGCCATCAACCTGATTCCCAGAGAGCCAGGGAACGTGGTGCTGAACATCAGCTGGGTCTCATCGGAGGCTGGCCGCGGGTGAGCCTTCTTAAGCCTGCGAGGCTTCCGAAGAACATCGACCGTCGATTGGAAGCGAGTAAGGACGCCCCCAACATCGGCAGCAGGCACCTCAGAACGCCCACCGTGCGCCGTCTCGAAGACCAACTCGACGACTTCGCGATTCGACCGAACTGCGCGCTCCCAGATCGCTTCTCCTCGAGGTTCCAATTCGAGGCGCTCGCCCTCTTCTGCGAGCCACTCGTCTGGGATGGCGGATGCTTTGAGCGGCTCCACTGTCGCGAGTCCGGTCGTCGCCTCGAGCAGAACCTTGCAGACCACCCCATCTTCCGCGGAGACGTAAGCATCTCTCAGTGTGATGCGCCCTGAGCGAATCGCATTGAGCCGGTCGGTAGAGACTTGTACGTAGAGCCACGTCTCCCAGCCATCATCGTCTTCGTCCGCGGCGCTCGCGAGCCAGACCTGGCCGGACTTGCTCGTGCAGACGAACAGGCACGGGCGGTCGTAGTAGACGAAGACTTCGCCTAGCTCGAGTGAGCCGAGGACGGTATTCAGCGGAAGGCTCACGAGACCACCTGGAACATCTCCCAGACGTTGTTTTCATCAGGGAGCCACCATGTGTGATGCGAGTCATCGGACCTGGGGGTCGCGAGCATGCGACCCGGGGCGCCGTCGACCGTCGCCTGCGCCACGCGCTTCTTCCTTGTCAGGCCAGTCATGCGACGGAGGCGTTCCACGTCCTCCCTCGACCTGTAGACCGAGAGGCCGCAGGCCTCACACATGTCGGCGTACTCCATTTCGGGCTTGCGTTGCCGATGGCTCAAGAAGTCTTTCGCGCGTGGTGATGCCCTGTCGACCAATCGGTAGACCGTTCCGCTCGGCGCATTGGCCTGGCGTGGAGGACATCCCTTGGGGAAGAGCGGGGACCACGACATGAACGTTCCTTTCGAGCTACCAAGACGGATGACGTCCTCCATTGTAACAGGGTGATGATCACGCGGGAACCTCACCTGGCCCTGTACGCCTTCACCGCCACCGCCGCCGCCTCCGTCGAGACGGCGTAGGTGTCCCGCACGGTCGCCGCGGTGAGCCTGCCCTCGGCCTCGAGTACGAAGAGGCCCTCTGGCGGGACGAGCAGGAACCGGGCGAACGTGTTGGCCTGCCACTCGCTTGAGGTCGCGTAGTCCCGCGGCGAGATGCGCTCCTCGATGGCGTGGGCCAGCTGGCCGTGCTCGAGCAGCTCGGCGCCGTGGAGGACGACGTGCGCCAACTCGTGGCAGGCCGAAAAGCGGGCGCGGCCCTCGTCGGCCTGAAGGCGTGACCAGGTGTCGGGGCCGAATAGGATGACAGCCGTGTCGCCGCGCATGTAGGTCGTCGCCCACACGTCCGAGGGCACGCACTGGCTCCCGCGCGCCCGGACGGGGAGGGGCCGGCCGCCGACGTCGACGGCGATCTCGCGCGCGAGGACCTCGCGGGCCGGGAAGGCCTCCCAGGGTGCGATCCCTGGTGCCAAGTCGGCACGCACCCGGCTGGCCAGCTGCGCGAGCCCTGCCCGGCTCCAGGCCCGGGACGCCCGCACTCCGCTGATTGCTCCCGACATCGGCCGCTCCCCGTCGAACGTGAACAGGTGAGCAGTACCCCGGCGGTCGGTCGAGGATCAACGCTTCAAGTTGAGACGCGCAGAGACGCGCGAGATCACCCGGGTTCCATCACGTCGGGTTCCGTCAGCTTGTCGATGCGGCGACGCAACTCGACGGCCTTGGCGATCACCTCCCACTGCTCGTCTCCGATCTGCATGAACTCGCCGCCCTTCTTGAAAGGGGTGGCGTACGGTCCCCGGCGGTAGGGATGGAAGTGGGCCAGCCGCATCTCAAAGGTGGGTTCATGCCGGGCGACTACCACGAGCTGGTCGTCGAGCATGACCTCTAAGTCGTCGGGACGGAAGATGATGATGTCCGCAGGCTTGAAGTCGGTTCCACTGGCAGCCTTCTCGTCGAGTTCCACCGCGAACCATCGCGATGTCGCATCAGGGTGAGTCAGGGCGGCGTGCTCGACGACCTTCTTGGTCGGCTTCACCGGTCCACGATCCAAGCGGACAGGGAGCGCGGCGTTGAAGGCGCCCATCGTGTTCAGCCCCCCATCTTCAGCGACGTCGCGCTCGACAGGGACGACGATCGCAGGTTGGTCTGATGACGGTCGGGCCGCAACAGGTGCGCTTGAGCCGAGCTCCCACCATTCGACTCCCAGGTGAGGGGCTACGGCTTCGAGGAACCGCAAGGTGGCGTCCATCTTCCCCCGCTCGACCTTGTTGACGTAGCTCGGGGCGATGCCCGCGCGCCGCGCCAACTCGGCCTGGGACAACTTCAGCCCCTCCCGAAGATCTGCGATGCGTTGGCCGATCGAGTTCTCCATGGGCGCAGGCTTCGCAGAAGCATCATCGCACGGCAACGATTGACTCATGCTCACGACAGTCTTGACACCGGCTGTGACCATTGCTCATTCTCCGCAGCATGGGAAACACGACGAAGACCCTCCTCGAGATCATCGAGGAGCGGGGACGAAAGCGCGTGGCGTCCGATCTCGGCGTCGACGAGAGCTACATCTCGCACCTCCGGCATGGTCGAAAGCCGATCACGGCGGCGCTCCTGGCCAAGGCTGAGGCCGCTTATGGTCAGGAATTGGACCTCCGGGAGACCCTCCGCCAGATGCGGGTCGAGGACTACGAGAAGGGTCTCCGTCTCAAGCCGGGGAGCCCCGGGGAGGTGTGCGATGCCGCCCAACCGTAGCGCCTCGGCTGGCCGCGGCCGTAACAGGGGGCCGGATCCGACGCTGTCAGTGAAGCCGCGCTTCGTCGAAGCGGTGCTGCGGCGCCTGGTCGACGGGGCCACTGGCATCACCCACGACAGCCTCGAGGCGGCCCTCGGCCTCACACCCGGCTGCGGCCAGGTCTCGCGCATGCTCCGGCCGGCGAACAGCGTCACCGGCCGCGAGTACCGCGTCGCCGCCAGCGACCTGGTCGTGTGGTGCACCGAGCTGGACACCATCGAGCCGCTCGACGCCATCGCCCAGCGCGTGGGCGCCCGGGTCATCCGAGACGACATCGAGCCGGCGGCGAACGTGGCCGAGGGCGTCATGACCTCCATGACCGAGGTCGCCGACGTCGTCCGCGAGTTCCAGGCCTCGATGGTCGACGAGCGGCTCGACGCGGCCGAGCGGCGCCGGCTCATCGCCGAGGCCGACGAGGCCATCGAGGCCCTCACCGCCCTGCGCGCTGCGCTCGTCGCCGAGACGACCCCGGCGAGGGGGCGCGGCCGATGACCCTCGAGCAGCTCGTCGAGCGATCCGGCATCATCGGCCGGTCCGGAAGGCCGGTGTCTGCGCGCTGCCTCATCATGGCGGGGAAGGTCCGCCTGGCCGGTCGCGTGTCGACCGATCCGGAGCAGCTGGTCGAACCCGGCGTAGCATGCCTCCAGCTCGACTGGACCTTCACGATGGTGCTGAACGTCCCGGGGGACGCATGAGCTTGCTCGAGGCGGCCCTCGCCTACGCCAAGAAGGGCTGGCGCGTGTTCCCGGTGACGGAGCGCGAGAAGACGCCACACCGATGCCTCGGGAAGGCTGGCTGGACCGTCGCGACGACGAACGAGGCGCAGATCGCCACCTGGTGGACGAAGCACCCCGACGCGAACGTCGGCCTCGTCACCGGCGGCAAGCTGGGCGTCGTCCTCGACATCGACCGACGCGAGGCCCTCGGCGAGCTGGGGCAGTTGCCCCGGACGCGCGCGGCGCGGACCGGCAGCGGCGGCCTGCACCTGTTCTACCGCCTCAAGCCCGGCGTCCAGGTCGGCAACGCCCGCGGCGCCCTGCCCAAGGGCATCGACGTGCGCGGCGAGGGGTCGGGCTACATCGTGGCGCCGCCGTCCATCCATCCCTCGGGCGGGCGATACGAGTGGGCGGTCGAGGTCGACGAGCCGGCCTTCCTCCCCGAGCGCATCCTGCAGCTCATCCGGAGCGAGGAGCCCGCCCAGGCGGCGATGCCGCTCGACGGGCCCAGCCGGGCGCCCGAGCCGACGGCGCTCGAGCGCGCGCGCAAGTGGCTCGCTACACGCGACCCGGCCATTGCAGGTCAGGGCGGCCACAACGTCACGTTGCGCACCGCCGTCGGCCTAGTCCGCGGCTTCATGCTCGACGAGGGCGTCGCCCTCGAGCTGCTGGTCAGCGAGTACAACCCGCGGTGTCAGCCGGCGTGGAGCCGCAAGGAGCTCGCCCACAAGGTGCGGGAGGCGGCCAAGCGGGGCGACATGGTCCCGGGCGAGCTGCTCCATGCCGAGCGGCGGCCGTCGCCCTCGACACCGGCGGGCCCGCCCCCGCGGTCCGCGGCGCCCCCGCAGCAGCCCGCGGCGACCTCGGCCGAGCCGCCCAAGAAGGAGTGGAAGAAGTCCGACCTGTTCTCGGGCTTCGGCACCGACGCCGAGCTCGTGCCCGTCGGCGCCGGCGTGAAGGACGCGCCCGACCCCGAGGCCCTCGTCCCCTACGGCTACTACATCGGCTCCAAGGAGACCGGCAGCTGGTGGCTGTCGACGAAGCGCCAGGACGAGGACGACCCGCTCAAGCACCGCACGATGATGCACGCGCCCCTGGTCATCGGCGGCCGCATGGTCGACATCGACACCGGCAGCCAGCTCCTGTCGCTGCACTGGCGGCTGCCGAACGGCTGGCGGCAGCGCGTCGTCCCGCGCTCCGAGACGGCGAACGCGAACAAGCTGCTCGGCCTGGCGGACTTCGGCCTCCCGGTCAACACGCACAACAGCAAGGACCTGTCGAAGTACCTCGGCGAGTACGAGGCGCAGAACTACCTGCGCATCCCCGAGGCCCAGGTCGCCACGACGATGGGATGGCAGGGAGACCAGGGGAGCAAGGGCTTCCTGTGGGGCACGACCCACTTCGCGCGGGACGGGCGGGCCACCGAGTGCGACCTCGAGACGACGTCGCCGAGCCAGTGGACCCGGGACACCGTCAGCTTCCGCAACCTCGCCGAGGGCGACCGGCAGTTCGTCTCGGCGATGAGGCGCCGCGGGAGCCTGGACGGCTGGCTCGAGGCGGTGGGGCCGCTGCAGTCCCATCCGCGCGCAGCCCTGTGCCTGTACGCGGCCTTCACCAGCGTGCTGCTCGAGGTCCTCGGCGCCCCGAACTTCATCCTCGACTGGGCCAACAGGACCAGGACAGGCAAGTCGACCGTGCTCCGCGTCGCTGCCAGCGTCTGGGGCGACCCCGACGACCGCGCGGCGACGTCGTACATGAAGAGCTGGGACTCCTCGCTCGTGAGCATCGAGCGCACCCTGGAGATGCTTCACAGCCTGCCGCTGATCCTCGACGACACCGCGCGCGTCACGAGGCCTGAGGGCATCGCGAACGTGCTGTACATGGCCGCCCAGGGCCAGGGCCGAGGCCGAGGCAACATCCAGCGGACCGAGCGCACCAGGTCGTGGCGCACGGTCGTCCTGTCGAGCGGCGAGCAGCCGGCCGTGAGCTTCAGCCAGCACGGTGGAACGCGCTCACGTTGCCTCGAGGTCGAGGGGCCGCCCTTCGGGGGCGACGAGGCGCACCACGCGGTCCTGGTCGAGCGCATCACCCAGGGGCTGCTCGAGCACCACGGCCACGCGGGCCCGCTCTTCGTGGCGTGGCTCCTCGAGCACCGGAAGGCCTGGCCGCAGATGCGTGCCGACTACCAGGACCTGACCCGGCAGTACGTAGCCGACGCCGACGGCGGGCCCGCCTCGGCCATCGCATCCATCCGAGCGGCGCTGTCGATGACGCACCGCTGTGTGAACCTGGCGCTCGGCCTCGATTGGCAGGACCCAGTCGCCATCATCTGGGACGACCTGGCCGCAGACATCGGCGACGCCGCCGGCGAGGAGCGCGCCCTCGAGGACATCGTCTCCTGGCTGTACGCCAACGAGGCGGCATTCATCGGGCGCCGCGACCGCGGCTCTCAGGATCCGCCTGCAGGTTGGCTGGGCTACTGGCCTCGGGTCGCCGACTGGCAGTACGTGGCCATCTACCGACGGCCGCTCGACGAGTACCTGCGCAAGTGTGGCTACCAGCCCGAGGCCATCCTCAAGGCCTGGAAGCAGAAGGGATGGCTCATCACCGACGGGGACAAGCCGAGCCGCCTCACGAAGGACACCAGGGTGCCGGACAAGGGCAAGAGCCGGATGGTCTGCCTGCCCCGCAGGCTCTTCGACGTCTCCCCCGAGTCGCCACAGCCACAAAGGCCTGGGGAGACACAGAGAGCGCTGTATGTTTGAGCACTTACACGCACTGTCTCCACTGTCTCCACTGTCTCCACTCGACAGGTGTGCTCGCGCGGGTGCGCGTGTGCGCGGACGCCGTTGGCCCATGGGCGGCCGGCGCGAATCCGCCCCTGTATGTATTTCTAGTGGAGACAGTGGAGACAGTGGAGACAGTCTAGTTATGGGCTCGGAATCTCTGGGTTTTGGGCGTCTCCACGGGTGTCGCCACTCTGTCTCCCCTCATCATCAGGAGCCCGCAACATGAGCGGCAGCGTCAACAAGGTCATCATCGTCGGCAACCTGGGCGCCGACCCTGAGGTTAGGACCACCCAGGGAGGCCAGAGCGTGGCCAGCCTGAGCATCGCCACGAGCGAAAGCTACCAGGACCGCGACGGCAACCGTCAGGAGCGTACGGAGTGGCACCGCGTGGTGCTGTGGGGGCGCCTGGCCGAGCTGGCGCAGCAGTACCTGTCGAAGGGCCGCAAGGTCTACGTCGAGGGGCGCCTGCAGACCCGGTCCTGGGACGATCCTCAGTCGGGCGAGAAGAAGTACTCGACCGAGGTCGTTGCCCGCGAACTCGTGTTCCTGGACAGCGCCGGGGGCTCCGGTGAAGGCAGCAGCCCTCGAGGCGCTCAGCAGCGCCAGGGAGGCCAGGGCAGGCAGGCGGGACAGGGGCGGGCCAATGGGCAGGGCTCTCGTGGCCAGGGACGGCCTCAGCAGCGCCCGTATCAGCCCCTCTCGCAGCCTGCGGACGTCGGCGACGATGAGGGCCTCGGCGACGACGACATCCCGTTCTGAGGCAGGAGAGGTCACGTGGCATCGAGGGCGCAGACCAGGAGGGCAGTCGAACACGCGGACAGCGTGGCGGCCGGCTCTCGCCCTCAGACCAGGGCGGACTGCCAGGATGGGCCTCGGCCCTGCCCGTGGACTACCTGCCGCTTCCATCTGGGGCGCAACGCGCCAGCGCCGACGGACTCCGATGTGCCCGAGACGTGCGCCTTGGACGTGGCGGAGCGTGGCCCGCTCCGGACCGTCGAGATCGCCGAGCTGCTCGGGATGAAGAAGACCACCGCCTTCGCCGCCCTGGCATCCGCGCTGCGCAAGCTGCGGGCCGCCATGGACGACGACGGCTGCGACGACGAGGATTCGCGATGATGCAAGGGCTGTGCCAGCAGGAGCGCCCCTTCCTGGGTCCTTCCCCCCCGGGGGGGCCTCGAGCGGGTACCGCGAGACCGCTCGCTGTCACTGGTCACAGGGCCGCGGGAAAGGTTGTAGGGGTTGTAGGGTGAGGTCGGGGAGGCCGTAGTGCCGGGTGGCAAACAGCTTGGCATTTCCCGCGCCGAGTACGCGCGACGCTGCGAGGTCAGCCGCGAGACCGTGCGGAAGTGGGAGCGCTCGGGCTACCTGGTCGTCAACCACGACGGAAGCATCAACCCGGACGCCAGCGACGAGCGGCGCGCCCGCATGGTGCGGCCGAAGTCCGACCGGCCAGGTCCACGGGCAGCCGCGGGCCCGCGCTCCCGGGCGGAGACGTCGGCCGACGACGCCGGAGACGTCCCGGACATCAACGCATCCCGGGCGCGGCTCTTCGCCGCGGAGGCGGCGCTGAAGGAGTTGAAGCTCGAGCAGGAGCGCAAGCGCCTCGGCGACCTGGAGCAGATCCGGCGGCATCTGTTCGACCTCGCGGCGATGATCCGCGAGGGCGTGATGAGCATCCCGGCCCGACACGCGGCCGCGCTGTGCGCTGTCGAGACGGAGCACGAGATGCGTCGCCGCCTCGAGCTGGCGTGCGCCGAGGCCCTGCGCGACCTGGATGCGCGGGTCCAGGCGTTCGCGACGGCGGAGGCGTGACCTTGGTCCGGGAGCGCATGGTCTTCCTGTCGCTCGCGGCCGGCCTGCGGCCTCGGGACGACCTTACGGTCAGCGAGTGGGCTGACCGGCATCGGGTGCTGACATCGACCGAGTCGGCCGAACGCGGCCTGTGGCGGACGAGCAGGACGCCGTATCTGCGAGAGATCATGGACGCGTTGTCACCGCAGGACCCCTGCGAGCGCGTCGTGGTTCAGGCCGGCACCCAGGTGGGCAAGACCGAGATCGGCCTGAACTGGATCGGCTACACCGTCGCCCACGACCCCGCCCCCATGATCATCATGCAGCCGACCGAGCACATGGCGGAGCGGTTCAGCAAGCAGAGGCTGAAGAAGCTCATCGAGGCCTCGCCCGAGGTCTCGGAGCGCATCCCCTCAGCACGCAAGCGGGACTCGGGCAACACCATCTTGCTCAAGGAGTTCCCCGGCGGCGTGCTGATCCTGGCCGGCGCCAACAGCGCGGCCGGCGTGCGCTCGATGCCCGCCAAGCGTGTGTTCGCCGACGAGGTCTCGGTCTACCCGTACGACGTGGACGGCGAGGGCGACGTCGTCGACTTGGCCGCCCGCCGAGCCGGCACGTTCCCTGACCGCAAGATATACGAGTGCTCGACGCCCACGATCCATGACGAGTGCCGCATCGAGCGGTCGTACCTCGAGGGCGACCAGCGGCAGTACTGGGTGCCCTGCCCCCACTGCGGCGAGTTCCAGGTCCTGGTCTTCAAGGGGCTGGTGTGGCCGACGGGGCGTCCGGACCAGGCCGGCTATGTCTGCTGCAAATGCGGGGTCCTGCTCCAGAACCACGAGAAGGAGCTGATGCTGCCTGCGGGCCAGTGGCGGCCCACCCTGGACGACGATGGGAGGCCGGTCGGAGACGGCAAGACGAAGTCCTACCACCTGCCCTCGTTCTACTCGCCTCACGGGCTGGGCTACACCTGGGCTGACATCGCCCGGATCTGGACCAAGACGCACGAGGACCCGGTCACGCGGAAGACCACGGTCAACACCCTCTTCGCCGAGACCTGGAAGGATACGAGCGGGGACAAGCCCGAGGGCGGCCCGCTGTTCGCCCGGCGCGAAGACTACGGCCGGCCTGCCGGTCCGGACGGGCTCCCGCTCGTCCCGGCCGAGGTCGCCCTGCTCACCGCGGCGGTGGACATGCAGCACGACCGCCTCGAGCTGCTCGTCGTGGGCTGGGGCGCCGGCCGCGAGTCGTGGCACGTGCACCACCAGGTCATCGAGATCGACCCGACCAACCCGCAGGCCTGGACCGAGCTCAGCGCCGCCATCGAAGCCCAGTACCCCCACGAGACGTTGGGCGCCATCCGCATCCGCGCGGTGTGCCTCGACACGTCGGCCTACACGGACGAGGCCTACAAGTACGTGACCAGCCGACTGGGCAAGCGTCCGGTGGTCTGGGCCATCAAGGGCCAGTCGGACGTCGAGAAGCGTCTGCCCATCTGGCCAGCCCCTGGCAGCAAGCGGACCAGGTCGAGGGCGAAGCTCAAGGGCGCGCAGCTCGTCCGCGTCGGCGTCGACACGGCGAAAGAGGCCATCTACGCCCGGCTCAAGATGGTCCGTGCCGAGGACCACCCGCGCGGCCTGCCGATGCCGGGCTACATGCACTTCTCGCTGGCCTGCAGCGAGGAGTACTTCGACCAGCTCACGGCCGAGGTCCAGAAGGTCAAGCTCTCGCGCGGCTACCGGCTGCGCTACTGGGAGCTGCCGTCGGGTGCAGCCAACGAGATACTCGACCTGTGGGGCTACAACCTCGCTGCCCTGGACGGGTTGACCATCAGCGCCGGCTACAAGCTGGACCGCGAGGCGCGGAAGCTGCCGCCGATCCCCCAGGGCCCGCCATCGGCCGCGCCGGCGCCCGTAGCGGCTCCGTCGCCGGCGAAGGCGAAGAAGCGGCGGCCACGGAAGCGCGAGCAGACTTACGAGTGGTGACCCGGAGCGTTTGGCGGAGCTGGGCGATGATGGCCGCATGGCGACCTGGACCGACGAACAGATCCAGAACCTGCGCGAGGCCATCGCGGCCGGAGTCCTCTCAGTGCGGCACGGTGACAAGATGCTCACCTACCAGAGCCTGCCTGAGATGAGGAAGGCGCTCGCCGCGATGGAGGGCCAGCGGGGGCGCCGGCGGCGCCGGTACGCGCTGGTCCAGTTCAGCCGGGGGGAGTGATGGGCAAGGGCGCTCGCGGCAACTGGTGGTCTCGCAACATGCCGCCGTGGCTCGGCGGCCGGCGCGGCAAGCGCTCGGGCTACGACGCCGCGAAGAAGGGGCGGCACACCGCTGACTGGCTCCCGCGCAACAGCTCAGCCAACGCCGAGCTGGCGATGGCCGCACCAACCCTGCGTGCGCGCTCCCGGGATCTCAGGCGCAACAACCCGTACGCGGCGTCAGCGCTGACGAAGCTCGCGAGCCGCATCGTCGGGACCGGGATCAGGCCGCGCCCGAAGACCGGCGATCCGACCCTAGACGCGAAGGTCCTGGCGCTCTGGGACGCGTGGTCAGCCGAGTGTTGCGTCGGAGACGACATCGACTTCTACGGCCTGCAGTACCAGGCCGTCCTCGGCATGCTCGAGTCGGGCGACGCCTTCGTGAGGCGCCGCCTGCGGCGACTGGAAGATGACCTGCCGGTGCCCCTGCAGCTCGAGGTCCTCGAGGCCGACCTCCTGGACGAGACGCACGACAGCGTCCCGTCGTCGGAGGGCGGGGTCGTCATCCAGGGCGTCGAGTTCGACGCGATCGGGCGGCGCACCGGGTACTGGTTGTTCGACTCGCACCCGGGAGACACGTACGGCTGGGTCGGCGCCGCCGGGCTGCGAGGCTCGACCACCTCCAGCTTCATCCCGGCCGCTGGTGTGATCCACCTCGCGAACAGCCTCGACATGAGGCCGGGGCAGGTCCGGGGCGTGCCGCATCTGTCGGCTGTGGCCCGGCTGTTGCGTGAGATCGACGACTACCGGTTCGCAGAGCGCACCCGTAAGAAGGCCGAAAGCTGCGTCGTCGGTGCCATCGACGGCGGCGAATGGGCTGACGGGGGCGGCGACGACGACGAGGATGGGTTCAACGCCGCCGTAGACGCGGACGGCAACCCCGTTGAGAACCTGCAGCCCGGCCACATCTTCGAGGTTCGCGACGGCAAGCGATTCCAGCTGCATGCTCCCGCGACGGTCGGCGGCTACAACGAGTACCTCTCGACCGAACTGCACGCGGCGGCCGCCGGCGCCCGCATGACCTATGAGCTCATGACCGGCGACCTGCGCGGCGTGAACTACAGCTCCATGCGAGGCGGCCGGCTCGACTTCCACGCGTGGATCGAATCGGTGCAGTACCTGGTCGCCATCCCGCGCCTGTGCATGCCGTCCTGGCGGTGGTTCATCGAGACGTCGGTCACGGCAGGCCTTCTACCCCAGCGCCCCGACGGCTACCCCGTCGACTGGCGTCCGCCCCGACCCGCGCTGCTCGACCCCATCAAAGAGGTCGCAGCCGCGTCGGCGGCCATCCGCTCGGGTCTGTCGTCGTTGCCGCGCGAGACCGCATCGCTCGGCGAGGACTACGCCGAGACCCTTCGCGAGCAGGCCGAGGCGCTCGAACTCGCCGACGACCTCGGCCTGATGCTGGACTCGGACCCGAGAAAGACGGCGCTCTCCGGCACGGCGCAGGACTACCTACGCCAGCGAGAGGGGATCGCGACGGGCGGCGAAAGCGCTGACGAATCACAGGCTTCGGACGACTGAACGGGCGACCCGGAGTGTTTGCGCAAGCCGGCCTATCATGGCGACATGCCGCCCTCTCGCACACCGCCCACCGGCGCCGCCCCCGATGACCAGGCCGTCCGCTACCGGGCGCCCTGGCTCGAGCGCGTTGCGGCCGAGGGCTATACACCCCGCGACGGTGCATCCGCCGGTCCCACCCACGTCCGCGAGGTCGAGGTGCGGCCCGAGACCTGGGACGAGGAGTCTCGGACGCTCGAGATCGTCTGGACCACGGGCGCCGCGGTCACTCGCCGGGACTGGTGGACAGGCGAGCGATGGGTCGAGGAGCTGAGCCTCGAGGCGGACCACGTCCGGCTCGGCCGGCTCAACGGCGGTGCTCCGCTGCTCGACTCGCACTGGTCCTACGGCACCAGCAGCGTCATCGGCGTCGTGGTCGACGGGACGGGGCGCATCGAGGACGGCCGCGGCCTGGCCCGCGTGCGACTGAGCCGCGCGCCCGGCGACGCGGACATCACCGGCAAGATCATCGACGGCATCATCCGCTCCATCAGCGTGGGGTACGTCGTCAACGAGTGGCTCGAGGTCAACCCCGAGCGGAAGAAGGGCGAGGCGCCCATCTACCGCGCCATCGACTGGGAGCCCCTCGAGGTCAGCGCAGTTTCGATTCCCGCGGACGCGGGATCCGGCTTCCGCGGCGCGAGCCGCAATGCACAGGAGAGGCCCATGCCCCCCGAGAAGAAGAGCCGCGCCGAAGAGGCCGACGAGACCTGCCCCGAGTGCGAGGGCCAGGGCGAGGACTGCACCTGCGACGACGAGGCGGCTCGGGCGGCGAAGGCCGATGCCGAGCGGGCGGAGAAGGAACGCGTCCGGGCCGAGGAGCGCGCCCGCATCCGTGGCATCGAGAGCGGCGCCGAGGCGCTCGGCCTCGACAAGAACGACGCCGAGGTGCGCAAGCTCGTGGACGAGGCCGTCCCGCTCGGCAAGGCGCGCAGCCGCCTGTTCGAGCTCGCGGCCGAGCGCGACGGCAAGGGCACCCGCGGTCGGCACGGCGGCAACATCGAGGTGGGCACGGAGGAGCGGACCAAGATCCTCGGCGGCTTCGAGAACGCCCTCGCACACCGGCTCGGGCGCGGCGACCTGACCGACGTCGGCCGGCCGTTCCGCGGGCTGTCGCTCGGGGAGATGGCGCGCATGAGCCTGGTGCGCGCTGGCCGCATCGACTCCGGCGCCTCGATCCCGGAGGTCGCGCAGGTGCTCTTCGAGCGCTCGGGCATGCACTCGGGCGACGACTTCCCGATCCTCCTGTCGAACGTCGCCAACAAGTCCCTGCGCGACCAGTACCAGCGCCTCGAGCGGACTTTCGTGAAGTTCGGGCGCCGCACGACGCTGAAGGACTTCAAGCAGGTCACCAGGACCCAGCTCGGCGAGGGCTCGAAGCTCAAGAAGAAGCTGCCCGGTGCCGAGATCAAGTTCGGCACCATCGGGGAGGCGAAGGAGCAGTACGCGCTCGCCACGTACGCGGGCGGGTACATGTTCACCCGCGAGATGCTCATCGACGACGACCTCGACGCGTTCTCGCGCCTGCCGAGCCTCGAGGCCGCCCAGGTCGTCGACATGGAGAACCTCGTGACCTGGGAGCAGATCACGAGCAACCCGACGATGGGCGACGGCAAGACGCTCTTCCACGCCGACCACAAGAACCTCGCGAGCGCCGCCGCGCCGGGCGCCACGGCGCTGAACGCCGGCCGCAAGCTGATGCGCACCCAGACGGGCGTCGACGGCGCCAAGATCCGCCTGCGGCCGCGCTTCATCTTCACGCCCGAGGCGCAGCTCGGCGCGTGGGAGCAGCTCTACAGCCCGAACTACAAGCCGACGGCCAAGGAGACGGCGATGACCGACGATCTCCTGCGCCTGGAGATCATCGCCGAGCCGCTGCTCGACGACGTGTCCGAGACCAACTGGTACCTCGGCGCCGATCCCGCGGTCGTCGACACGCTCGAGTACGCCTACCTCCAGGGGGCCGAGGGGCCGCAGATGGCGTCGGAGATCAAGTTCGGCGTCGGGATGTGGTTCGCCGTTTTTGAGGATTTTGCGGCGAAGGTCATCGAATGGCGCGCGTTCGTGAAGAACCCGTACGCCGGCTGATCCTCGAGCACACCAACCGAAGAACCGGGCGGGCTCGAACCGCCCTCGGAGCACAGCATGGCCACCAACTTCACTCAGGACGGCGATCGCCTGACCCTCACCGCCCCTTCGGGCGGCGTGGTGAAGGACAAGGTCTACGTCATCGGCGACCTGGTCGTCGTGGCGCTCGGAAGCGCCGCCGAGGGCGCCGACTTCGTCGGCTGTCGGCGCGGTGTCTTCGCGCTCGACAAGGAGGCGGATCTCGCCATCACGGCGGGTGACATCGTCTTCTGGGCCACGGACACCCTCGAGGCGACGGCCGACGAGACCGACAAGGCCGTCGGATACGCCATCGCCGACGCCGCGGCCGACGACGACACGGTCGAGGTCGTGCTGACCCCGGACATGAGCCCGAACGTCCTCGCCTCGGTGCTCGCGATCCCGAAGCACAACTTCGCCGCTGGCGCCGCGCCGGGGGTCGGCGACGACTCGGCGGACGGCTACTCGGTCGGCTCGATGTGGTTCGACACCACCAACGACGAGATCTACGGCTGCGTCGACGCCAGCGAGGGCGCCGCCGTCTGGAAGCAGCTCAGCAACGCGGCCTGATAGGAGCTGACGCGCGATGGTGCAGTGGGACCGCCTGACCGACATGACCAACCGGATGGTCACCAAGACCTTCGGTCGCGCGGTCGTGTACACGCCGAGCGGCGGCGGTCCCCTCACCACGCGCGCCGTCTTCGACGCGGCCCACCAGCAGATCGAACTCGACGACGGCATCGCCCACAACACCACCCGGCCCGTGCTGCACGTGCGCCTGGCGGACCTCGACACGGCGCCCCGCAAGGATGACCGGGTCGAGGTGCAGGACGTGACCTACGCGGTCACCGAGGTGCACCCCGACGGCCGCGGCGGCGCGACCCTCTACCTGGTGCGACGATGACGACGCCCACCGACATCCGGCTGGCCACGCTGGCCGTCGTTGCGGCGGCCCTGCCGACCTGGACGGCGCACGACTCGCGCATCACCCCCCTGAGCGACGACGAGCTGCTCGAGGGGCCGGCGCTGGTCGCGCTGACCGGGACCGGCGTCGAGGAGGAGAGCGAGGGCGGGACGGGGTCGTACACCCGGACCGAGGACGTCATTGTCGAGGCTCACTTCATCGTGGACCCCGAGACGCCGTCCCCCGAGGCCGCGCTCGCCGCCCAGCTCGACGTGCTCGAGCGCGGCATCAAGGATGCCCTGTTCCGCGACACGGCCTGGCGCAATCGATTCGAAGACGTCGCCAGGATGCGGGTCACGAAGGGCCGCCACAACGAGAGCGCGCACCACCGCGGCGCGGTCGTGATCGCGTTCACGGTCGCGTACCACGAGGGCTACGGCTACGAGCCCGACGACGACGAGGACCTCTCCGAGGTGCGCATCGCCGTCGACTGCATCGTCCACGGCACGGGCCAGCCGGACGGGACCATCGAGGCCGAGGCCTACCACGAGCTGGAGGGCGCATGAGCCGCATCCACGTCTACCCGGCGCCCGGCCTCCAGGTCGCGATCCCCCTCGAGGAGCGCCGCCGCGGCGGGCCGACGCACCTGCCCGCCACGGGCGCCCCCGTCTCCCTGACCACCTACTGGCGCCGCCGTCTCGCCGCGGCCGACGTCACCACCGAGCCGACGCCGGCGCCGGCGCCCGAGGCCTGACATGACCGTCCCCTTCGCCACGCTCCCCGCCAACACCCGCGTCCCGCTGTTCTACGCCGAGGTCGACGCCAGCCAGGCCGGCACTCCGGTGGCCGACGTGTACCCGGCGCTCATCGTGGCGCAGCGTCTTTCGACGGGGTCGGTCGCGGCGGGAGTCCTGACGCGCGTGTTCGGCGCTGACCAGGCAGCCACCTACTTCGGCCGCGGCAGCATCGCGCACCGGATGGTCCACGCCTACCGCGCCAATGACCCGACCGGCGAGTTGTGGGTCATCGCGCTGGACGATGACGCCTCGGGCGTGGCGGCCACGGGCGAGATCGAGGTCACCGGCACGGCGACCGCCGACGGCACCCTGTCCATCTACATCGCCGGCCAGCTCGTCGAGGTCGCCGTCGCCGACGAGGACACCGCGACCGACATCGCCACGGCGGTGGCGGCGGCCATCAACGCCGACACCAACCTGCCTGTGACCGCGGCCGCGGAGCTGGGCGTCGTCACCCTGACCGCCCGCAACGCGGGCACCCAGGGCAACGCCATCGACGTCCGCCTCAACTACCGGGGGCCCGAGTACGGCGAGGAGACCCCCGCGGGCGTCGACGCCGCCATCGTGGCGATGGCCGATGGCGCGACCGACCCCTCGGTGGCGGACGCCATCACCGCGATGGGCGACATCGCGTACGACCACGTCGCCACCGGCCTCAGCGACGCCGGCAACCTCGACCTCCTGGTCGCCGAGTACGACGACCTGACGGGCCGGTGGTCGCCGCTCCGGCAGATCTACGGCCACGTGTGGGCCGCCCGCGTCGCCTCGCACGGCACGCTGACGACCCTCGGCAGCGGCCGCAACAACCCGCACGAGACCATCGTCGGCATCGCCGGCACACCGACGCCGCCCTGGGAGATCGCGGCGGCGGTGATGGCCCAGGCGGCCCGCGCCCTCAACGACGATCCCGCCCTGCCGCTCCAGACTCTCATCCTCCGCGGCGTGCTGGCCCCCGCCGTCGCGGCGCGCTTCACGTGGAGCGAGCGCAACGCACTGCTCCACGACGGCATCTCGACCCTGGCCGTCACGGCCACGGGAGAGGTCGCCATCGAGCGGGCGATCTCGACGTATCAGCGCAACGCCCACGGCGGCGCCGACGACGCCTGGCTCGACGTCACCACCCCCTACACCCTGGCCCGCATCCTGCGAACCCTGCGGTCGAGGGTCCTGCAGAGGTTCGGTCGGACTCGCCTGGTCGACAACGGCACGCGCCTGCGGCCCGGCGTCCGCGGCGTGACGCCCAACGTCATCCGCGCGGAGCTGATCGCCACCTACCGCGAGCTCGAGGGGAACGGCCTGGTGGAGAACGCCGACGCCTTCATCGCTGGGCTCGTCGTCGAGCGCAACGCCGGCAATCCCACTCGCGTCGACGTCCTCTTCCCCCCGGACCTCGCCAACCCCCTGACGGTGCTCGGCGTCCTCGCCCAGTACCGCCTGCAGACCACCTGAGGAGCCTCCCATGGCCGGTAACAAGTTCGCCGGGACCTGCTACGTGGCGGCGGGCGAGCGTCAGCTCGTCGTCGCGGGCGAGGTCAGCCACAACCTCGGCCAGAGGGCCACCCGCGAGACCCAGACCGGACTCAATGGCCCGGTGGGCTTTTCCGAGCAGCTCACCACCCCCTTCGTCGAGGTCGAGGTGATGGACGCCGGCGACGACCTCGAGGCCCTCGCCGACCTCGAGGACGGAACCATCACCGTCGAGAACGCCAACGGCCGGGTCGGCGTCCTCGCGAACGCCTGGCAGGTCAACGACGTGACGAAGACCGCAAGCAATGGCCGAGCGACCCTCCGCTTCGAGGGCCTGAGGAGCGACCGCACGTGAGCAGCAAGACCGTCCAGCTGAGCTATCCCGTCGAGGCCCACGGCAAGACGATCAACGAGATCACCCTGCGGCGCCCCAAGGGCGCCGACCTGCGTGCCGTCGACGGCATGGACAAGTGGGCGGAGACGGTGACCTTGATCTCCCGTCTTGGATCCATCCCGCCCTCGTCCGCCAACGAGATGGACGCCGTCGACGTGGTCGCCTGCGGGGTGGTCATCGCCGATTTTTTGCGGCCTTCCCCGCCGACTGGCGGGAGCGAGTAGCCGACCTCGTCCACTGGTACCGCTGGTCGCCCTCGGACGGCTGGGAGCTCGAGGCCGACGAGATCCGCTGGTGGATCGAGCAGGCGAACCGGATCGTAGAGGAGCAGCGACGTGGCCAGTGAAGTCGGGATCAGCGCCGCCATCGGCCTGCAGGACAGCTTCACCGCGCCGCTCGCGAAGGCGGCGTCGACGGCGCGCGTGGCCATGCGCGGCGCCCTGGAGGACATCCAGCGGGCGGCCCTGGGGGCGTCGCTCGGGATCGCCAAAGTCTCGTCGTCGACCGACTCGCTGACGCAGGCCGCCGCGCGCTACCAGCGCGAAGCCGAGGGCATCACGCCCATCGATCAGATGCGCCTCGAGCTGACCGATGCCCGAGCCAAGGGCCTGTCCGAGCTGGCCATGATGATCGAGCGGAACATCGCCGTCGCTCGCATCGAGCAGCGCGTGGCCAAGGGCGAGATCACCAACGACCGCGCTCGCCTCGAGATCCAGATCGTCGACATCGAGCAGACGAAGCGGCTGAGCGAGCTGAAGGCCAAGAAGTCCGCCGAGACCAAGAAGGCGGGCGAGGCGGCCAAGAAGGCGGGCGCGGACGCGAGGAGGGGCGCCGGCGGCTGGAAGCGGCTGGGTGACCGACTCCGGTCGGTGCGCAGCACCATCGGCAAGTTCGTCGGCCTCGGCAGCCTCGTCGGCGGTGTCTCCGTCGTAGGCGCCGCCGGCGGCATCATGCGCCTGGTCGACGGCCACGCGCAGGCGACCGACGTCATGGCGAAGTTCGCCTCGCGAGTGGGGATGGGGATCGAGACGCTGCAGGAGTACGAGTACGCCGCTGGCATCGCGGGCATCACCAGCGACGAGTTCCGCGACTCGCTCTCGGAGCTGTCGCAACGCATCGGGGAGGCGAAGCTCGGCGAAGGCGAGCTGCTCACATTCCTGAAGCGCGCCAGTCCGGCCCTGCTCGAGCAGGTGAAGGGCGCGCGCGACAACGGCGAGGCCTTCGAGCTGATGGTGCAGGCGATGCGCCAGATCGAGGACCCCACGAAAAGGGCGGCGGTCGCGAGCAAGGTCTTCGGAGAGTCCGGCAAGAAGATGGCGTTGATGGCCAACCTCTCCACCGCCGAGCTGCTGAAGCTCCGCGCCGAGCAGGAAGCGAACGGCAACGTCACGGCCGAGGGCGCGAAGCTCGCCGAGGAGTACGCTGACGCCAAGTCGCGCCTGGGCTCAGCCGTGCGCGGCGTCGCGGTTTCGGTGGCGTCCGATCTCCTGCCCAAGGTGACGCCGCTGCTCGGTCGTCTGACAGAATGGGTCCGCGCCAACCGAGAGATCATCGCGACCAAGCTCACGAACTTCGTCGTCGGCCTCGGTGAGGCCCTCGGCAGCATCGACTGGCAGGCAGTGGTCTCAGGCATCGGCCGGTTCGTGGAGGGGCTCGTCCGCGCCGCGGAGTGGCTCGGGCCGGACGGGATGATCATCGTAGGCATCGGCGCCATGGGCGCGGCGCTGACTCTCTCGTTGGGACCGATCGGGCTGGTGCTGTCGGGCGTCGCGCTGCTGGCGGTGTACTGGGACGATGTCACCGCTGCTGCGAAGCGCGCGCTCGAGGTGGCGAGCGAGGCCACGAGCTGGCTGCAGCGCATCCCGGGCATTGGCCACGTATTCGGCGGGGCAGGGACCTCAGGCCTCGTGCGCGACGTCGTCGGCCAACACCAGGCAGACCTCGAGGAGCGGGCGAAGCAGGTCGACCCGGCCGAGTTCAGCCAGCGGATGTTCGGGGTCTCGCTGCCGCGGCTGGCCGGCGCTGACGGCGCGTCCGGACGCGTCCAGGTCGAGGTCGACTTCCGCAACCTCCCCGACGGCGCCCGCGTGAACACCGAGACCTCGGACCCCGCCCGGGTTCCGGTGAAGGCCGACGTCGGCCGCCGCACGCTCGGCACGGGGGCCCCATGACCTGGCGCGACGAGCTGCGCCCGGCCTCGTTCCGCGGCGTCCCGTTCGAGGCGACCCAGACCGGCGGCACGTTCGGCCGCCGCCTGGTCGAGCACGAGTACCCCCAGCGCGACGTCCCCGGGGTCGAGGACCTCGGGCGCGCCATCCGCCCGATCACCCTGACCGCGTTCGTCATCGGCGCCGAGTACCGCGCCTCCCGGGACGCGCTGCTCGACGCGCTCGAGGCGCCCGGGCCCGGGACGCTCGTGCACCCCTGGCTCGGCACCCTGCGGGTCTACGCGCGCCCGGGCTCCTACTCCGAGAGCTCGGCCGAGGGGGGCATGGCGCGGTTCGAGCTGAGCTTCATCGAGGCCGGCTCGGCGTCGTTCCCGTCCGTCGTCCCCGACACCAAGGCGGCCGCCGTCGCCGCGGCCGACGTCGCGATCGAGGCCGTCGGCGCCGCCGCCGCGAGCGAGCTGCAGGTGAGCGGCGTCGCCGAGTGGCTCCCCAGCCGCGCGGCCCGCACGCTCACGCGCCAGATCGCCAGCGTCCGCCAGACCATCACCGGCCCGGGCGCCGGCGTCGTCGCCGAGGTGGCGGCGGTGACCCGCGCCCTCGACAGCATCGACACGAGCTCGCCCATAGACGAGCTGCTCGGCCAGCTCGACGCCGCGCTGCGCCTGGTCGGCTCGGTGCGGCCGCTGCGCCTCCTGACGACCGAGGCCGGCGCCGCCCCGCCCGCGCTCTCCGGCACGGTGGCCGACCAGGTCGCCGCCATGAACGACTGGGTCATCGAGCGCGCCGTCGTCCGCGCCGCCCTCGCGGCCACCGTCGCCCTCGCCAGCTCGGAGGCCTGGGACACGCACGACGAGGCCATCGCCCTGCGCGACGAGACCGCCGCCCGCATCTCGGCAGAGGCCGAGCTCGAGCAGGACGCCACGGCCTACGCCGCCCTCGTCGATCTGCGCGCGGCCCTCATCGACGACCTCACCGCCCGCGCCGCCCCCCTGGCCCGCCTGCGCACGATCACCCCGCCGACGGTGACGAGCACCCTCGAGCTGGCCCAGCTGCTCTACGCCGACCCCGCCCGCGCCGAGGAGATCGCGGCGCGCAACCGCATCTCGCACCCGGGCTTCGTCTCGCGCTCGGTCCTGGTGGTCTCGTGACGGCCCTGGCCCCGAGCAACCTGGTCCGCCTGCTGGTCAACGGCCGCTGGCACGAGGGCTGGACGTCGGCGACGGTCACCCGCGACATCGAGCAGCTCGCGGCGACGTGGTCGGTCTCGCTCGCCTCGACGTACCCGGACCAGGTCGGCCTGACCAGCCTGCGCGCCGACGACCTGGTCGACATCTACATCGGCGACGACCTGGTCATCACGGGATTCGTGGACCAGGCCGGCGTCGAGGAGGACGCGAAGAGCTCGTCGGGCGTCGCCTCCGGCCGCTCCCGCACCGGCGAGCTCGCCGACTGCAGCCCCGACCCGGACGGGCCGGTGACGTTCCGCAACCAGAAGCTCGAGGTGATCGCCGAGCAGCTCGCCGACTACTACGACGTCGAGGTGGTCTGCGATGTGGACACCGGGCCGCGGCTCGGCCGCCTGCGCATCCAGACCGAGGAGAGCGTGTTCGACTCGATCGAGCGCGCCTCGCGCGACCGGGGCCTGTTGCTGACCGACGATGCCTGGGGCCGCCTGGTCATGACCCGCGCCGGAACCGGCCGCGCGGACGACCCCCTCGTGCGCGGGCCGCGAGGGAACATCCTGCAGGGCGGCGCGCGGGCGGTCAGCTCGGGCCGCTTCAGCGAGTACAGGGTGAAGGGCCAGCGCGCGGCAGGCAGCGACTGGGACTCCGGCGCCGACGTCACGGCGGCCGTTGGCGGCGCGCGCGACGTCGACCTGCAGCGACGCAGGGTCAAGGTCATCAAGCCGTCGGGCGCGGCCGACGCGGCCCGGTGTCGCGAGCTGGCCGAGTGGGAGGCGACGACCCGCGCCGGCAAGGGGCTGACGGCCGCGTACATCGTGCAGGGCTGGCGGCAGAGCACGGGCCGCCTCTGGGCGACCAACGAGAGGGTCCTCGTCACCGATCCCCGCGTCGGGTTCGCGGCGACCGAGCTGCTCATCACGGCCGTGACCTTCAGCCTCGACGCCCGCGCCGGCTCGCTCACCGCCCTACAGCTCGCCCCCGTACAGGGCTTCGCCCCGCCGCCGGCGCGGCAGCCGGGGACCGGGGGCGGTGGGACCCTCAAAGAGCTGAGCAACGGCGCCGAGCTGCCGTACTGGTCCCGCATCCTCACCTCCGTGCAGAACGAACGATGAGCGTCATCGACCGCCTCACCGCCATGACCCGCGGCCTCATCTCGCGCGGCCGGGTGCGCCTGGTCGACGACGCCGGCCGCGCGCAGTCCCTGCAGGTCGAGGTCCACCAGGGCGAGACCGACGACGACGTCGAGCACCTGCAGCCCTACGGCCTGACCGCGGTGCCCCTCGCTGGCGCCTCGGCGCTCGTCGTCCGCGTCGGGGCCGCCGCCAACCATCCCGTGGTCCTCATGGTCGAGGACCGCCGGTACCGCATCACCGGGCTCGAGGGCGGCGAGGTGGCCCTGTACGACGACCAGGGCCAGGCCGTGATCCTCCGCCGGGACGGCATCGAGCTGGTCACGCCGCACGAGATCCGGCTCGGCGAGGGCGCCGATGCGGGGGTGGCCCGCGTCGGGGATGAGGTCGAGGTCACCATCCCGACCGAGGGGCTGACCGTTGAGGGGCCGGGCGGCGTGTCGACCAACACGGCGCCGGTGACGATCACGGGCACCATCACCAGCGCGTCGACCAAAGTGAAGGCGGTGAGCTGATGGCGACGCTGCTGAGCGAGGGCTTCGAGGCTGGGGCGCTGCCGGCCGGCTGGGCGACGAGCAGCCCGACCGCGAAGCCGAACACGTGGGCCGTCGGCAGCACCATCGGCGGCACCAACGGCCCTACCTCGGCCTACGCGGGCTCGTGGGTCCTCGCGACCAACCCAAGCGGCAACCACGCCAGCGACGAGGAGAGCGTCGTCGACGTCGAGCTGCCCGACCTGACGCAGTACGAGTCGGCCGTCCTGAGCTGGGCCCAGTGGCTGACCGTCGTCAACACGACGACCAGCGGCGCCCAGATCCACCTCTCGACGGACGGGGGCGCGACCTGGGCGGGCGTGGCGACGGGCCTCCTGTCCCCGGGCTACTCGGCCTCCGCGCCCGACGCCAGCGCCGGCGTGCTGCTGCCCACGATCGGCCGATGGGAGGGCACCGGATCGTCCTGGGTGCCGGTGACGTGCGACCTCGAGGCCGCGCTCGGCGCGTCCCCGCGCGACCAGGTCGTGCTGCGCTTCGCCTTCGAAGCGCGCCTCAACGAGAACACCCGCGCCGGCTGGTACCTCGACGCCGTCACGCTGACGGCCGACCCGGTCGACGAGACCCCGCCCGAGGTCGCGATCACCTCGGGCGACGAGGCGACGGCGACCCCGTTCGAGATCACGGGCACCGCGAGCGACGACCTGACCGGCGTCGACCTGGTCGAGGTGCGCGTCGCCGGCGGCGACTGGGAGCCTGCGACCGGGACGAACGCCTGGACCTACTCGGCCGAGCTCGAGGAGGGCGAGAACTCCATTGAGGTCCGGGCGACCGACGGCGCCGACAACGTCTCCGACATCGTCACGCAGACGGTCACGCTCGACAGCATCGCGCCCACGGTGACGATCACGTCGGTCGCGGGCCTGGTCCCTTCCGCCGACTACCTCCTCGAGGGCACCGCCGAGGACGCGACCAGCGGCGTCGTCCTGGTGGAGGTGCGCGTCGCCGGCGGCGACTGGGTCGAGGTCGAGGGCACGGCCACCTGGTCGCTCGGGATGCAGCTCGAGCCGGGCGTGACGCTCCTCGAGGCGCGCGCCACGGACGCGTTCGGCAACGTCTCCGAGCCGGTCTCGGTAGAGGTCCTCTTCGTGACGCCCCAGATCGCCCCCCTCGCCGCGACCCTCGACTGGGCCCCCGTCGACGAGACCCACTGGCTCGACGACGCCGAGGTGCTCGAGGTCGCCGTCGTGTCCTCGCTGTGGACCTGGCGGCGCGCCGAGGACGACGACGCCCTCCCGACGCCCGACGCCGACCGCCAAGGCTGGTGGGGTGATGCGCTCGCCGGCTTCAGCCACGGCTCCCGGCTGTGGCTGCTGCAGCGGGCCCGCGCGTCCGCCGAGACCGCCTCCCGCGCCCGGGAGTACGCGCGAGAGGCCCTGGCCTGGATGGTCGACGAGGGGCTCGTCAGCCGCGTCGACGTCACGGCCGAGCGCACGGCCACCCACACCATCGCGCTGACCGTGGATCTGTACCGCGCCGAGGACGGCCGCGCCTCGATGCGCTTCGGCGACCTCTGGGCCGCGCTCGAGGAGACCTCCTGATGGCGACCACCGGATTCACTCGCCCCTCGCTGGGCACCATCGTCACCCGCGCCCGGGCCGACCTGGTCGCGGCCCTCTCCAACCCCGCGGCCAAGGCCAGGGTGAACATCCGCGGCACGCTGGAGTGGGGCCTGTCGGCCGTCCTCGCCGGCGCCTCCCACTTGCTGCACGGGCACCTCGACTGGATCGCCCGGCAGGTCCTGCCCGACACCGCGGACGACGCCTCCCTCGACCGCCACGCGGCGATCTGGGGCCTGACCCGCCGCCCCGCCGTCGAGGCCTCGGGCGACGTCGTTCTCGAGGGCGACAACGGCACGGTGGTCCCGGTCGGCTGGCGCATCCTCCGGGTCGGCGACGGGGCGGTCTACCTGGTGGACGAGGAGGCCACCGTCGCCAGCGGCGAGGTCACGGTGTCGGTCACCGCCGAGGCGCCGGGCGCCGCGGGCGACACCGCCGCCGGCGCCGCGATGCGCCTCGAGTCCCCGATCGCAGGCCTCGCCAGCGAGGGCGAGGTGGGCGAGGGCGGCCTCGAGGGCGGCGTCGACGTCGAGACCGACGACGCCCTGCGCGCGCGCATCCTGGCCCGCATCGCCTCCCCGCCCCAGGGCGGCGCGGAGGCCGATTACGAGGCCTGGGCCCTGGCCGTCTCTGGTGTCGGCCGCGTCTGGGTCGTGCCGGCCGGCCTGGGTGCGGGGACGGTCGTCGTCCGCTTCATCACCGACGACGTCGACGACCCCATCCCCGCCAGCGTCGCCGCCGTGCAGGCGTACATCGACGAGCTCGCGCCCGTGACCGCCTCCGTCTACGTCCTGGCGCCCGAGGCCCTGACCGTCGACCTCGAGGTGGCCCTGAACCCGGACACCGCCGACGTGCGCGCCGCCGTCGAGGCCGAGCTGCGATCGCTGTTCTTCCGCGAGGGCGAGCCGGGCACGACCATCGCCAACAGCCAGATCCGCGCCGCCATCTCGGCCGCCGAGGGCGAGGTCTCGCACACCCTCGACGACATCAACAGCGACGGCACCGGCCTGTCGGACTTGGTCATCGCCGCCCACCAGTTCCCCGTCCTGGGCGCCGTCACCTGGAGCTGACCCGTGCTGATCCGCCTCGCCGCTTCCGCCTACCGCGGGCTCCTCGGGCGCCTCCTTCCCAAGGGGCCGTTCTGGCTGCGCCGCTTCCCCGGCCAGCTGCTCGACGGCGCCGCGCCCGAGCTGGCCCGCGTCCACGACCGAGGGCAGGACCTCATCGAGGAGGCCGACCCGCGAACCGCCGACGAGCTGCTCGCGGCCTGGGAGCGCAACGTCGGCCTGCCCGACGACTGCGGCGGCACGCCGGCCACCGACGACGAGCGCCGCGCCCTCGTCCACGCGCGCCTCACCGCCAGGGGCGGTGCGACCGAGGCCTACTTCGTCGAGCTCGCCGCCCGCCTCGGCGTCGAGATCACCGTCAGCTACTACCAGCAGTTCCTGGTCGACTACTCCGACGTGGGCGACCCGCTCTACTCCGACGAGTGGCCCCACGTCTGGCTGGTCACCGCGCCGGCCTCGACGTCGAGCGACCTGCGCGCCCGCCTCGAGTGCCTCTTCCTCCGGGTGCGCCCGGCCCACACCATCCCCCTCTTCGAGTACGTCTGAGGACCCGCCATGAAGCGCATCACCCACCCGACGACCGCCTCCGAGCTGCCGACCCCCGCCGAGACCGGCGACCCGGGCTACTTCACCGGGGGCAACCCCGGGATCGGGGTCCCCGCCACCCGCCTGACCGCAGACTGGGCCAACCGCGTCCAGGAGGAGATCTGCGCCGTCGTCGAGGACGTCGGCGGGGTGAGCCTCGACGGCGAGGACAACGGCCAGATGGCGGCGGCCCTGCACGGGGCGCGCGGCATCCGGAGCGGCGACGCCGGCGGCGTGAGCGGGCCGACGCCCGACCAGGCCGCGGTGGTCGCGTCGTCAGCCGGGACGGCAGACGGCCTCACCTCCCTCGTCGGGGCCAGCAGCGGGTCGCGGACGAACGCCGGCGGCTGGGACACGGCCGTGCTCGCCAGCAGCGGCGGCGTGGCCGTCGGCAACCAGTCCGCCGTGATCGCCTCGCGCGATACGTCGCCGTCGACGCCCTGCGAGGTGCACGGCGACCGCAGCGCCATCATGGCCTCGTCCGTCGCCACCATCCCGACCGGCGCGGCGCAGACCGCCATCGTCGGCTCGACCTCGGCCGAGGCCGCGGCGACGACCAGCAACGCCCTCGCGGCCGCCAGCTCGAGCGCCAGCCTCGACGGCGACCAGGTGGCGGTCATCGCCGGCGGCGGCAGCACGGGCGCCTCGTCGTCGAAGGCCGCGGCCATCGCCGGCGACGGCTCGGCCACCGGGACGAAGGCCGCCGTCCTCGGCGGCGACGGGACCGCCTCGGGCACGGCGGCCGCCGTGATCGCGAGCGACTCCGACTGCGAGGCCTCCGTCTCGCGCTCGGCCGTGATCGCCTCCCAGAACTCGGACGCCGGCGCCGCGACCAAGGCCAACGCGGCCGCCGTCGCGAGCGTGAACAGCGCCGCGACCGGTGACCAGACGGCCTCCCTGGCCTCTCAGGGCGCCGTCGTCAGCGGCACCAACGCGGCGGCCGTCGCCTCGGTGTCGAGCCAGGCGAGCGGCGCCCAGTCGGCAGCGCTGGCGTCGCAGGGGGGGATCGCCTCGGGCGACAACGCCGCGGTGCTCGCGTCCACCAGCGCGATCGCGTCGGGCGACCAGGCGGCCGTCATCGGGTCCTCGGACTCCGACGCCACGGCGGCGCGGGCGGTGACGGTCGCGTCGAGGTACACCATCAACGACATCGCGCAGAGCATCGCAGGCGGTGACGATCCGACCGGGACACCGGAGCCGAGCACCGGGAACCAGACGTGGCGGATCGAGTCGGTCACTGGCCTCATCACCTGCGACTCGCTGACGGAGACCGGCGCCGACTACGCCGAACTGTTCCCCAACGCCAGCCCGGGCACCCTGCCTCACGGCCGGCTGGTCGCGCTCGAGGGTGAGGCCGTCCGGCTCGCCGGTCCCGGAGACGACCCGATCGGCATCACGTCGGCCCGGCCGGCCATCCTGGGCGACGCGGCGTGGTCGAGCTGGTCGGGGCGCTGGGTCCGCGACGTGTTCGGGGCCTACGTCCTCGACGACGAGGGACGCCGCATCCAGTCCCCCGACTACGACCCGGCGCGTCCCTACGTCCCGCGCACCCAGCGCCCCGACGAGTGGACCGCCGTCGGACTCGTCGGCAAGCTTCCGCTGGCCATCGACCAGACCGTCAAGCCGGGCGACTACGTGCGGCCCGGGCCGCACGGCATCGGCACCAAGTCGGCCAAGCGCACGGGCGTCCGCGCGATGATCATCCTCGCCGAGCACGACCAGGACGCCGGATACGCGGTCGCCAGGTGCCTCGTCCGCTGAAGCCTTGCAGCCCACGTCCGTCCGCCGCATCCTGCTCCGAGGAGGTAGGTATGCGTTGGATGGTCGCGATTGCGCTGGTGTGCGCTGGGTGCGACGTGGAGGCCGAGCCCCAAGAACATGCACCGGTCAGCACGTCGTTCATGGGAGCCGAGCCACCGTGTCCAGAGGGTGCGGTGGCTCGGGGTGACGCGCCGCCCATGGGTCTCGAGCTTTGGTGTGAGAAGCCGAGCGGCACGAGACACGGCTACCACGTCAAGTGGAATCTCGATGGCCTGGTCACGCGCCGCGAGGCCTACGCAGATGGCTTGCGCCATGGACTCACCCAGCTTTGGGACGACCGCGGTCGAATGACGCATGAGACGCCATACGAGAGAGGGCGAGAGCACGGCGAAGTGTTGCGGTGGGTCTTCAATGAGGACGACCCTGTGCGCCATTCGTCCACCGCGTACAAGCACGGTCTCATGCACGGGTGGTCCCGGTCATGGTTCGGGGACATCCTGATAAATGAAGGGGAGCGCCGGGACGGTAGCGCGTGCGGGACCCACAAGAGCTGGCACGATGACGGTACGCCCAAGAGCACAAAGGTTTTCCCGCCCTGCGAGCCCCTCTGACCCTCAGCCCTTCCGCGGCCGCGCCGTGTCGATCGCCCGCTGGATCGCCTTCCTCGCGTTCCGGGGCCACGCCTCGCGGACGGCCTCCTCGACCTGGGCGCGGAAGGGCCACCGGGGCGTGACGTCCACCGAGCCGCGCAGGACGTAGATCAGGCGGACCGTCGAGTTCTTGCCCTTGCCGATGCGCTTGAACAGCAGCGCCGATCCGGTCCCGGGCTGGTTGACGATGAAATAGCGGTTCCGGATGGCGACCCGCTCGCCCGTCGCCTTCTGCGTCCTGAACTTCTGGGTCAGCAAGCCAGCCGGCCAAAGCCGCTTGCCGGTCCGGTGCTGCAGCGTCGGCCGAGCGGTGCCCGTGCCCACCTGGGGGATCGCGACCGTCCGGGTGCCCTGCTCGGGCGTCTTCGGCCCCGCCCCGCCCCCGATCACGTGCCGGCCGAGGAACTTCGTCTCGTCGATGCTGTGGACACGCGCGACCGGCGTCGTCTTCGTCGCCGGCTGCACGCGGATCCCGGCCGCCACGAACTTCGACCGCAGCGTGAACGTGTCGCCGAGCTGCTCGCGAACCGCGGCCTGCGCGTCCTTTGCGGTCCAGGTGAGGGCGAGGGCGAGGGCGAAGGGCATCTGCCGCCGTCCTAGGTCCCGGAGGAGGTGGGTGAAGCTCTCGTCGTGGTCCAGGCGGAAGCGGATGTCGATGCTCATGGCCCCAGCGTGCCACGTCCTGGCCGCCAACTCCGGGTCCGACCCGGAGCGTTTGGCCGAGCTGGGCGATGATGCGGTGCATGCTCCTGCACACCATGCGCCGCTGGCTCGCGGCGAACAGCGCTCCGCAGATCGTGACCGTCGACGCCGCCCCGGGCCTGCCCACGGGCAAGGGCATGTTCATGTCGGGCCTGGCCGCCTGCGGCAAGCCGGCCGATGTCGCCCGGCGCATCCGCCAGTCGGGCCTGACGTGGGTCGCCATCCTGGGCCCGTTCACGCGCGGCGGCCGGACGATCGAGTACTGGAACACGAAGGGCGCCGAGCCGTACCTCCGCGCCATCCGCGAGACGGGCGCCCGCATCTGGGTCTGGGGCTGGCCGGCGCCCGCGACCCAGGTCGCCGTCATGCGCGAGCTCGCGCGCCTGGCGGACGCCTGGCAGGTCGACGGCATCATCCTCGACGTCGAGCACGACTACTACGGCCAGTCCGCCGCGGCGCGGCGCCTGATGGACGCGGCGCTCGCGACCGGCCACATCATCATGGTCACCAGCTACGGCGCCCCGTGGAATCACAGCCGCCTGCCCTGGCACGACCTGAACCGCGCCCACGCGGGCATCCCCCAGGCGTACGGCAACGACGACCGCTTGGGCCTCGACTACCCCGCCAAGTCCGTCGCCGCCTGGCGCGAGAAGGGCTTCACGGTCGTCATCCCCGCCTTCCCGGGCTACGGCAAGAAGGCCCAGGGCCGGCTCGCCGAGTGGCTCGGCGTCTTCCCCGCCGCGCAGGCCTTCATCGGCTGGCAGTGGCGCCACGTCGACCCACGCGAGTGGGAGATCATCGCGGCCTGGTCGCCGCCCAGCTCGGAGGCCTCCGCGTGAAGTACATCACCCTGACCCTTGCCGGCGCCGGCGCCGGGCAGCTCGGCGGCGACACGCTGGCGATCATCGTCGCGGTCGCCGGCGGCGTCTGGCTCCTGTCCTCGCACCTGGGTGCCATTCGCGCCGACCTTCGCGCCTTGGTGCAGCGGGCGAACCACCAGGACGCCATCAACGAGCGCGTCGACCGGCGCCTCGAGGCGCACAGCGAGCGGCTCGACGAGCTGGAGCGCCAGCAGAGGGTCGCATGAGCGCCGGAGACCTCGCCCTCCTGATCATCCTCGGCGGCGCCGTCGTCGCCCTCGCCGTCGGCGCCCTGACCGACGTCGCCAAGCGCGCCTGGCGGGCGTACCGGGTGTCGCACATGATCCCCGAGCCCTGGTGGGAGGACGTCGCCCTCCGGAGCTACTCGGTCGCCGTGGGCGCCAGCCTCGGCTGGGGCCTCGGCGTCTGGCAGGAGGCGCCCCTCGCCGGCGCCGTCGTCGGCCTGGCCGCCGGCAGCTGGACGACCATCACCTACGCCCGCCTCGCGGCCCGCCGCGCCGCGGCCGCCGCCGGCGGCCACGCCCTCGACCAGGCGGCCGGCCCCGCCCCGGACCACGAGCCATGACCTGGCTCCGCGAGACCTGGGCCCGGATCCGCCCCTGGCTCGCCCTCGCCGCCGTCGTGTCCGCCCTGGTCGTCGGCATCCTCCTCGGCCGCCGCGGCCGCACCGCGCTCCTCGAGCGGGCCCGCCGCGCCCAGTCCGAGGCCGCGGCAGCCTGGGCCGAGGTCGCCGCAGAGCGGGCCCGGCGACGGCGCCAGGCAGCGCTCGAGCGCGAGCGCCTCGACGCGCGCGACGACCACGCCGCCGAGCTCGCCGTCGCGCGCGACGACGCCGACGCGGCGCGCGCCGAGATCCACGATGCGGCCGCCCGCCCCGGCGGCCTCGCCGATCGCGTCAACAAGGCCTTCGGCCTCGAGGAGTAGCCGGTGCGTCTCGCCCTCGCCGCCCTGGCCCTGCACGTCGCCGCGGCGCCCGCGGCCGCCGCCCCCTGCGAGCGCGCCCACGAGCCCGCCGCCGGCGACGTCGTCCCCTGCGACGGCGTCCTGCTCCCTGCGTCCGTCGTCGTCGAGCTGCTCGACGCGCGCGAGGCCCAGCTGCCCCGCTGCCGCCGCGAGCTGGCCGCCGAGCGCGTCCTCCGCACCCGCGAGGTCACCGCCCTCGAGGCCCAGCTCGAGCTCGAGCGCGATCGGCCGCCGGTCGTCCTCGAGGTCACCGCGCCGGCGCCGTCGACCTGGTCGAGCCCGACCGTCTGGATCGTCGGCGGGGTCGCCTTGATCGCCGGCGTTGTCGGTGGGGCGCTGGCCGCGCGGTAGCCGCGAAGAGCCTGGAACTACGCCGCACCTCGTTGCGTTGTAGCATTCGCTACAGGCGGTGTTGTAACGCACGATCCGTCATGCAAGGATCGTGCGGCCTGAGGGCATGGAGGTGAGGCTGTGGCGTTGGTGGTCCAGGGTACCCACTGGTGGGACCTGAAGAGGGAGTACTTGTCCCCGGAGGACTTGCTCAACCGCTTTGGACTCGTCCGTCCACCCATCGACGTCCACCTGCTTGCTCGCATGATGGACGTCGAGATTCGTCCTGAGTGGGACCCCTCTGTCTCGGGTCGGGTGAAGGTTGATGGAGCTGACGCCTACATCACGGAAACGCTTTCGGAGCCCATCTTCCGACGCCGGTTCACGATCGCGCACGAGCTCGGGCACCTGATGCTGCACCACATCCATGAGCTGCAAGAGGGGAAGTTCCGGGACACGAACTTCGAGGGCGACATCAAGGAAGCCCAGGCCAATGGCTACGCCGCAGGCCTGCTGATGCCGCTTTGGATGGTGGCCGAGTACGGGAAGCGTGTCGGCTTTCAACCTGACCTCGTTGCTCAGATCTTCGGCGTCTCACGACAGGCGGCGGCGATCCGGCTACAGAAGGTCGCTGGAGTCTGATGAGCACGAAACGCGAGACGCCCGAAGCTAGGACCAACGAAGATCTCCCCCTCGACGATTTCGCCCTGGTCATCGATGATGCCGGGAAGATCGTTAATCCGAGCGGAGGAGCAAAGGGTCCCACGGGAGGCAGCCCTCCGCCCCCGAAACGCCCTGCCCAACAAGCCGCTGACGGGGTTGCGGCTGCTACCTCGGGTCGGCAGACTGCGGCATGGTGGGTGGCTGCTGCGGGTGCTGGCATGGTCATCACCGTGGCCCTCTTCGCCTTACACTCCCTGCCCGACCTGCCCGAGTGGGAGGACGTGAAGGGTGCCACGGCTGACCAAGGGCCGGGATGGTATCTGGTTGCTCTTGTATCGGCTCGAGCTGTAATCGTCAGCGCGGTAGTTGGATTCGGCTTCGGCCTGGTCCGGATGGGCGAGCGTCTGGCGCTGCCCCTCCACTTGGCTCACAGGGCGCGTGACCTCCTGGGTATGGGAACGCCGCACAAGGAAGCAGTGGCACTGCTTCGAGAGATCAAGGCGCTCGTCAAGGAAGATGAGGACGGCAAGAGCTAGGCCGCCCTCCAACTCCACGCGAACGCCGCCCTCCCAACCGCCACCCTCGTCGGCCTGAGCACCCGCCCCAAGTAGATCATCGCCGCCGGCGCCCCCTCGCGATGTTCTGGGCAGAGGCAGGGGAAGGCCGTGTGCGCGAGGCACCCTGTCAGGTCCACGGGCTCGAGGTGCAGGGTCTGATCGACGTCGTGTGTCCGCATGGGTCGCTCCGGTGTCGAGACCGGCGCCGCGCCGGGCCTCTTAAGAGAAGTCGGGCGATCGGCGCGATCTGTTGCGGACTTTCTGCGGCGGCGCCGACGATTGGGCGCAACGCAACGAGATTGTTGCACAACGACACTGTCGCGCGGCGCGGTCATGTGGCGCGTCACCCAGGCGTACGCAACGATCTCCAGCACTTCACCGTCCTTGGGTGACACGCTCGTTCGCTCCATCCATCGTCAGGGCCGCACAGCCTGCGGCCCATCGAGAAACCGGAGCAACGGATTCGTAATCAGCAGGTCCGCGGTTCAAGTCCGCGTGTCGGCTCCAAGAAAGCCCCTGGGAAACCGGGGGCTTTCGTGTTTCGAAGGCACGGCCAACACGCCTGAAGCAGCGCGGTACCCGCTCTGGTACCCACGCCGGTTGCCGCGTGGGCTGACGCGTCGAGCGCGGCCGGTCAGGGGGCGCGGCGGACGCGGGAGAGGCCGACCTCGACGGGGTCGCGGTCGTAGGTGAGGCCGCTGCGGCTGGGCACGGCGGGGAGCGCGGTGCGGGCGAGGGGGGTCAGGGGGAGCTGGGCCTCGGCGGCGTCGCAGAGGGGGCGGCCTTCGGGGCTGCTGCAGAGCGAGCTGCGGACGTAGACGACGCAGCGCTCGCCGGCGAGATCGGCGGGGGTCCAGTCGCCGGGGAGGCGGACGACGCCGGCCAGCTCGCGGCGAGCGCCGTCCCGACACGGACGTAGATGGCCGAGAAATAAGCGACACGACCCGGGAATCGACCCGGCACAGGGCCGCAGCACAAGGCCGGTGTAGGGTAGGTCATCTCCCGATCGTCACGCGTACGCCCGTCTCCGCGCTCGCTGCCTGAGCGCCCTGGTGTTCGAAACGCGTTCCGGGATCCGAGCCGCGGCAGGTCGTCGCGGCGTCTCCACCCCGAATGTCGGCGCCACTCTCTTGGCGACGCAGCGGCCATCGTCCGCTCTGCGTGGCCCCACCGGAGGGCGTCGATGTCTTGGAGGTCAACCCATGCGTCCTGCCCTCTCCCTTGGACTCGCGGCGAGTCTCGCCGCGGCCCTCGGCCTGGTCGCTTGTACCGGCGGGCCCAACGGTCCCGCGGAACCTGGCCCAGGTCACACCTCTACTGGACTCGCCTTGTCGGCGCATGCCGACGGCGCCGTGGGCTTCCACTACGTCGTGACGCGCGTCGCCTGCAACGGCGAGTCGCTGGATCCCGCCGACGCCGTCACCCACGAGGCGACCGAGCCGTTCCTGCCCTTCGAGTTCCAGGGCGACCCGATGAACCCGGCGGCGAACCACGCGTTCGCAGACCACTTCTTCACACTTCCCGCTGGATGCTACGACGTGTCCGCGACGCCGATCGACGCGGCCGGTGAACCGATGAGCGGGTGCGAGCCGGCACGCGCCGCAGGGGTCGAGGTCGCAGATGCCGAGACCACGGAGATCCTGCTGATCAGTCACTGCGAGAGCGATCCGGTCGGAGGGCTCGATGGGATCGCGGCGCTCAACCACCCGCCGACGCTCACGCTCCTTGAATTCAACCCTTCCAAGTTCAACACGATCTGCGCCGATACCAAGGTCTGCGCGATCGTCACGGACATCGACGACGACAAGATCCGGCTCGTGTGGCAGGTCACAAAGGGTGAGCTGTCGGGCGGTCCGACCGTCGTGAGCTCCGTCCAGCACGGCGGCAGCCTCACCGAGTGCGTCGCTGTGGGCTCGGAGGTCGCGGGCGCGTTCGAAATCACCGTCTGGGCCTACGACCAGCGATACGACAACGAGGTGTGGATCGACTGGGAGGCTTGGTTTGCCTCCGAAGGCCACAACATCCTCTCCCATGATTCACTTTCGTTCCCGCTCTACTTCATGGGCGAGGATTGCTATCCCGGGGGAGGCTCTGACCTGGACAAACCGGACGTGAGCCCGCCCTACGGGGACGTCCCACATGGCAAGGACACCGAATCGGATGGCCACGATGTCGGCCCATGCGATGCGAAGGTCGACGGACTCGATTGCTTCTGCGTGGGCGAAAGAGGCCCCGAAGGCCCCATGGGCCCCCGCGGACCGAAGGGGAAGATGGGTCCCCAGGGCCCCGAAGGTCCTGAGGGTCCCGAAGGCCCGGCAGGTCCCGAGGGGCCTGAGGGGCCGGTGGGTCCCGAGGGGCCGATGGGTCCCGAGGGGCCGATGGGTCCCGAGGGGCCGATGGGTCCCGAGGGGCCGATGGGTCCCGAGGGGCCGATGGGTCCCGAGGGCCCGATGGGTCCCGAGGGCCCGATGGGTCCCGAGGGCCCGATGGGTCCCGAGGGGCCGATGGGTCCCGAGGGGCCGATGGGTCCCGAGGGGCCGATGGGTCCCGAGGGCCCGATGGGTCCCGAGGGCCCGATGGGTCCCGAGGGCCCGATGGGCCCCGCGGGTCCGACCGGCGCGACGGGCCCGGCTGGACCTGCCGGTCCCGAGGGCCCGATGGGCCCCGCGGGGCCGACCGGCGCGACGGGCCCGGCTGGACCTGCCGGCCCCGAGGGGCCGATCGGCCCCGCTGGTCCCGAGGGGCCGATCGGCCCTGCTGGTCCCGAGGGGCCGATGGGCCCCGCTGGTCCCGAGGGGCCGATGGGCCCCGCTGGCCCCGAGGGCCCGATGGGCCCTGCTGGTCCCGAGGGGCCGATGGGCCCCGCGGGTCCCGAGGGCCCGATGGGCCCCGCGGGTCCCGAGGGCCCGATGGGCCCCGCGGGTCCCGAGGGCCCGATGGGCCCCGCGGGTCCGACCGGCGCGACGGGCCCCGCTGGACCTGCCGGCCCCGAGGGACCGATGGGCCCCGCTGGTCCTGAGGGCCCGACGGGCCCCGCTGGACCTGCCGGTCCCGAGGGGCCGACGGGCCCCGCTGGTCCCGAGGGGCCGACGGGCCCCGCTGGTCCCGAGGGGCCGACGGGCCCCGCTGGTCCGACCGGCGCGACGGGCCCGGCTGGACCTGCCGGCCCCGAGGGACCGATGGGCCCCGCTGGTCCCGAGGGGCCGGTGGGCCCCGCAGGCCCGACCGGCGCGACGGGCCCGGCTGGACCTGCCGGCCCCGAGGGCCCGATGGGCCCGATGGGCCCCGCGGGTCCCGAGGGCCCGATGGGCCCCGCGGGTCCGACCGGCGCGACGGGCCCGGCTGGACCTGCCGGCCCCGAGGGCCCGATGGGTCCCGCGGGCCCCGAGGGGCCGATGGGCCCCGCTGGACCTGCCGGTCCCGAAGGCCCGATGGGCCCCGCTGGTCCCGAAGGGCCGACGGGCCCCGCAGGCGCGGATGGAGAGTCCGTCGTGGGCTTCTCCGAGGGACCGGGCTCAAACTGCACCTATGGCGGCGTCGCGTACACCGTAGGCGGCCAGACCGACTACGTGTGCAATGGCGAGCCGGGCCCTGAGGGCCCCGCGGGTCCGACCGGGCCCGAAGGCCCGCAGGGCCCTGCCGGTGGCATCATGACGTTCGGCTATTTCTATGCATTGATGCCGCCCGATAACGCCGCGACGGTCGCCGTGGGAGCTCCAGTCGACTTCCCACAGGACGGCGTCACGAACGGCATCGCGCGGACCGGTCCGAACACATTCGAGCTTCCGAACATCGGCGTCTACGAAGTGTTCTGGCAGGTGAGCATCAGCGAGGCTGGGCAGCTCGTCCTGGCGCTCGACTCGGGTGCCGGGCCGGTGGACGTGGCCAGCACCGTGGCGGGACGGGCGACGGGCACATCACAGATCGTCAACAACGTGCTCGTCCAGACGACCGTAGAGAGCACGATCCTGACGATCCGCAACCCGGCGGGGAACGCCGCGGCGCTCACGGTGACACCACTCGCCGGAGGCACCCGTCCCGTCTCGGCGACGTTGGTCATCAAACAGATCCAGTAGATCGATCTCCGATCTTCGGGACTGTGTCCTCAAGGGCGAGCCGGCGGCGCACCGTCGGCTCGCCCTTGGCGTTCGAGCCGCGAGCAACCACGGACCGGCCTATGGTCTGAAGGTCGACGGCGCCGCGTTCTCCGCGTGGCGTGCCGCGTGTTGTTGCACGACGGGCGGAGCCCGGTCAGCGGGCGGGGCGAACGCGCGGGAGGCTGGCCTCGACGGGCCGCGGTCGGAGGTCGGCCCCGTCCGCGGACCCCGTATTCGGGATCCGCGGACGTGCGCTCTCAGGCGTCGACCGGCTCGGCCGGCGCGGGCGCGGCCGGGGTCTCGGTGACCGCCTCGGACTCGGCGGGCGCAGCCTCGTCGCCGCTGGCCTTGCGGACCGTCGGACGCAGGCGCTCGGCGAGATCGTCGCGGCGTGCGATGCGGAAGCCCTCGGACAAGACGTTGGCCGCGTACTGGTAGGCGCGGCGCCAGTCCTCCATCGCCCGGTCGCGCGCGCCCATGGCCTCCTGCGACTCGCGGTGCTCGCGGTCGACCTCGTCGATCGCCTCGGCGAGCGGCTCGCGGACCGCGGTCAGCTCGGCGACGACGAAGGCGGTGTCCAGCTTGCCGACGCCCCGCCGCTCGGCGGCGCGGGGGCTGCGCTCCATCAGGTGGATGGCGTTCTCGAGGAAGCCCGCCAGCTTGTCCGCGCTGCGCGGCGTCGCGCCCGCCAGCCCGTAGCTCGTGACGGCGCCCGCCCCCATGAAGTCCCGCACCAGCCCGCGCATGTCGGCGGTGGCCTCGGCAGCCTTCGCGTACGCCGCGTCGCGCTTCGCCCGGAAGCCGCCGTCATCCGACTGCTCGGCCGTGTACTTCAGCTCGGCCGCGACGAGCCCCTCGGTGCGCCCGTCGAGCACGTTAGCGGCCGAGGCGAACGTCGCGCCCGGGTCGGCCGGCGGCGCCACCCCGGCGGCGACACACTCCGAGAGCAGCCCCTCGGCGAGGAGCTCCGCGTGCGTCCTGGCAGCGGCGCTCACCTGCCGCGCGATGCTGGCCATGTTCTGAACCCGAACCGAGAGCTTGCTCATGACGACCTCCTGCAACGATGACGACTTGATGCTGCCCCGCAGCGCGGGACCCCGAGTCCCTCGTGCGTTCCGGCAGCCGACCTCCATGAAACGGTCCCACCAGCGTAGCCCGACCCGTGCCGGGCCTGTCAACCGACCCCGAGACGATCGCCAGGACACGCAAGGTGAGGCAGTGTCGTCCGCCGCCGCAGGCGGCCCCGCGCCGGCCACGCCGGCGCTCTGGACCGCGCCGGCCACGCCGGCGCTCTGGACCGCGCCGGCCATGCCGGCGCTATGGACCGCGCCGGCCATGCCGGCGCTATGGACCCCGCCGACCACGCCGGCGCTTCGCAATCTGCGATGGCCCTGAGGACGATCGCAGGTGACGCGTTCCGAAACCGAAGGACTCCCCGACCGCTCGCAGGCCTCCTGATTGAAAACCGACGCGCCCCCCGACCGCTCGTAGGGGGCGTGTCTCCCCAGGGTCACGCCCGCCGAGCGCTCGCAGGTCGGCCTTCTCCAGCGGGACAGCCCTCCCGACCGCTCGCAAGCGGTCCTCGCAACCCGAACGTCACACCTGCGAGCGCTCGGGACCCGTCTGGTTTCTGCAACAGGCCACCTACGAGCGCTCAGGACCCGTCGCGTTTCTGCGACAGGCCACCTGCGAGCGCTCGGGACTCGTCTCGCTGCTGCAACAGGCCACCTGCGAGCGCTCGGGACCCGTCTCGCTCTTGCAACAGGCCAACTGCGAGCGCTCGGACCGAGCTGGTTCCCCTCGAGCCGCCCGACCACCTCGGTTGCCGAGTTCCAAACCGCTGGGGTAGAACGCGAGATCCTCGTGCCCAGGAGGTCCTCATGTCGCGCGCACACTGGAGCGACGTCGTCGCCGCCTTCACCCGTCACGCCGAGCACTACATCCGTCACGGGGGCGGCGAGGCGGCCCTCATCGGCCGCCGCGCCGAAGGTTCGGTCACGCTGCAGTACGCAGGCCGGGTGGTCCTCGAGCTCCTGCAGAACGCGCTCGACCGCGCGGACCGGCAGGTCGAGGTCCGCTTCGAGGACGGGCGGCTCGTCGTCGCCAACGACGGCGCGCCGTTCACCGTCGATCCCGCCTTCGACTACGACCAACCGAAGCAAGGCGTCGCCCGGCGCGACTTCAACGCCCTGTGCGCGCTCCACACCTCGAACAAGTCCGCCGACCGCCAGCTCGGCAACAAGGGCATCGGCTTCCGCTCGGTCTTCGGCGTGGCCCGCCGCGTCCAGGTCTGGAGCAAACTCGCCGAGGGCGGCTGGTGGGGGCTCGAGCTCTCGTCCGAGCTGAACCCCGCAGAGTGGCCCGGCTCGGAGCTTCCCAAGCTCGACGAGCGCATCGAGTCGCTCGGGCCCGAGCGACGCCCGAGCTTCCACTTCCCCCGGCCGCTGCGCCGGGCGGACGCGCCGGCCGAGGGCCTCGACGCGATGGAGACCGCGGTCCTGCTCGAGGTCGAGGACCCGCAACACCGGCAGCAGATCCAGGACGAGGTCGACGGCCTGGCCGCGGTCCGCCTGCACTTCATCACGCTGCAGTGCCCCGGGATCGCCGTCAGCGTCCAGCGGAGCCCCAACCCCTCGGCGACCGGCTGGAGCCTGAGCACCCAGACCCACCCCGACCTGGCGGCTCTCGCCCGCGCCGCCGACCACGCCGTGCCGCAGCCCCGGGTCAGCGTCGCATGGCCTCCCGTGGGAAGCGCCCCGACCGGCGCCTTCTTCAACTACCTCCCGACTCGCGTCGGCACCGGCCTTCCGCTCGACGTCCACGCCGACTTCCAGCTCAAGGCCGACCGCGACACGATGGCGCTCGGAGCGAGCTCCGACGTGGGCCGGTACAACCTGGCCCTCCTCGAAAGAGCCGCCGAGCTCCACGTCGCGCGCCTCCGCGAGGCCTGCCGGGACCAAGCGCTGCCTCGCGAGGATCTATGGCTGCTCGCCGGTCGTCCCGACGGTGCGCCCGAGCCCTGGGTGCTCGCCCTCCGAAACCAGCTGTTCCCGGGCAAGTCCTGGGATCTCTGGCGCCAGCTCGCCGCCTCCTTCTTCCGCGAGGTCCGCCCCGAGGCGGCCTACCGCGCCTTCTGGGCCGCCACCCGCGCTTGGCTTCATCACCTGCTCGGCTCTGGTCACTGGACGCCCACCTGGCGGAAGGCAGCGGTGGACCTCTGCGACACCTTCGCCGGCGCCGGCATCCGGCTGATCCCGGTTCCAGGCCCGACGGGGCTCGATGCGGTCGCCCTGCCGACCCGACAGCAGCGTGGGCTCCGCGCCGAGCGCCGCCTCTTCGTCCTGCGCGATCCCAAGCACGACGCCATCGCCATCCCCCAGGCCCTCCTCAGCCTCGGTCGCGCGGTGACGCGCTTCAACCTCGGGCCCTGGGAGGAGCCCTCGGGCGCCCTCCGCTTCGTCCCGGACGCGGTGCTCGGCGATCTCCGCCAGATCCCCCGCGACCCGGCGAACCTCGAGACGCAGCCCTCGCTCACCGAAGCCGACCAGACCGATCTACTCGCCTTCGCCAAGGCCCTCCTGCCGGCCGACCCGCCCGATCACTTCGCCTGGCGCGCCTTCACCGACTCCGAGGACCGCCGCTTCTTCGGACGCGCCATAGCCACGCTGTTCCTGCCCACGACCGAGGGCCGCTGGGAGCCCGCTCGCCAGCTCACCGCCGACCGCGTGGACCGCGCTCGCCTGCTCGGCCCTGATGGCGAGCCCCTGCTGACGGACGCCTTCCTCGCCCGCCTGGGAGTCGCGCCCGCCGGAGCCGTCCCGCTGGTCGAAGAGGGCGACCGGGGACGCGTCGACCCGCTCGACGCCCCGCCGCCGCTCCAGCCGGCCGGGGCCGACCACCTCGCGCGCCCCCTGGCCGCCCTGCTCGACGGACCGCCCTCGATCTCCGAGGTCGGCCACACCCTCGAAGGGCTGCCCGCAGACAACAAGGACTCGGCGGTGCGCCACGGCCTCGGTTCGACCGCTTGGCTGCCCCGCGCGCTCTTCCGCGAGCATCTCGACCCTGCAACCCAGCAACCCACGTTCATCCCGCTGCCCGAGCGCCTGGCCCCCCGTGACGTGCTCACGGCCCACCGCGACCCGCGCCGCGTGTTCCTGGCCGAGCCCATCGACGCAGGACACGACGAGGTGCTGGAGGAGTTGGGCGCCATCAAGAGCCTGGGAGACGAGCGCACCGCCCGTCGCGCCCCGGCCCTGCTCGACCTGCTCGCTTCACGCTGCCCCAACCCCGATGCGCTCACGGGCAGCCTGCGGACCCGGCTCGCCGCCCTCTTCGAGGCGCTGGTCGACGTGCTGTCGATCGACGACGGGCCCGAGGTGCCGGTCCTGATCGAGCACAACGGCGCCCTTCGCTGGCGGAGCGCCGGCGAGGAGGCCTGGCTGGCCCGCGACGAGGATCGGAGCGCGCTGCGCCTGTACTTCCCCGACCTGCCGCGGGTCGCCGCCAGCCACCGCCGCGGCCTCGCCGAGCGCCTGGGCGTGCGAGAGGTCTCGCTGCGGCAGACGGTCCGCTCCGACGGAGCTCTCGAAGAGACCCAGCTGGCTCGAAAGCTCGCGGCCGCGCTCCGCGAGCACCTGGCCGCCTTCTGCGCCCTGGCCGAGGTCAGCCGGCTCGTGCCCGCGGTCGACCTGGAGCGGGTCCGCCGGGCCTGGCTGGGCGGGTCGCCGCCCGTCGAGCAAGCGAAAGACGCCTGGGTCGAGCTGGCCCTGGAAGGACCGGACCTCACCCCGCGGCCCTGGCGGCAGGGGCGGTTCGAGGACGTGTTCTACGTCCCGGGTCAGCAGCCGGGCGAGCCGGGCCGGCTGCTCTTCGACACCCAGCGCCCAGAGGGTCCGCCGCTCAGACACTTCGGCGAGGCGCTCGCGCGGCAGCTGGTCGGCAACCCGCTGCTGGGCCCGGTCTTCGCCGAGGCCCTGGCCGCCATCGAGACCGGGAGCCTGGCCGATCTCCTCGAGCGCCGTCATGCGTCCGAACTGGCCCGCGATCTGAGGCCCCAGCTAGAGCCGCTGCTTCCCCAGCAGCGGGCGCAGATCGAGACCGCGCTCGAACGCTGGTGCGCGCGTCCGGCCGAGGTGATGCGACGGGGACGCATTGGCCGGGACGACCTGTTGGGACGGGTGGGCTTCGAGACCGCCAGCGCGCTTCGGCGAGCCCTGGTGGACGCCGTTGCTGACGACCAGCTCGCCGACTACCTGCCCACGCTGGTCATCGCCTCCGAGAACCGGGACACCTGGCGCGCCTGGCACCGCCGTTGGGCCGCCCGCCTGACCGCCTGGGTCGCCCACCAGCTGGAAGGCGAGCCGCCGCGGTCGACCTTGGCCGACTGCATCGAGCCGCGCCTCGACTGCCTGCTCTTCGATCCAGAGGTCGAGGCGTCCCAGTGGGTGCGCCGCCTCGGCCTGACCCTGCGCGAGCCGCTCGAGGTGACCCTCTCGGTCTTCGCCCCCGACTTCGCTCCGGTCGCCAGCCCGCCCGCTTCGCACGCGGCCCTCGGCTGGTCGGCCGCCCCGGGCACCCTCGGCTCGGCGACCGGCGGGCCGGCGGGCATCGTGACGCCCGAGAGCCTGGCCGAAGAGCAGGCCGCCCGGGCCGCGTGGGGCGACGCCGCCGAGGCGGCCCTGCTGGCCTGGGTCGTCGAGACGACCGCACCGCTGCTCGACCTACCCGGCGGCCGCGACCTCCTGGTCTCGGCCTTTCCCCCGTCCAGCCACACCCGCGCCCTGGTCGCCAAGGCGCTGGACGAGCGCAAGCCTCACGAGGCCCTGCACATAGCAAAGCTCTGGTCGGGCGCCGGCTTCGACCTGCTCGGTCTCGAGGTCGAAGCCGGCGAGCCGGTCCTGACCCGCTATGAGTGCAAGGGCCTGCCCCGAGACGCCGCCCGCATCCGAATCCACCTGTCCCGGCGCGAGCTCGCCGTCGCCCGCCAGGTCCAGCAGACCGGCCGGGGCCGCTGGCGCCTGGTCGGCGTCGAGACCTCCGGCCGCTCGGTCGACCTGACGCCCCTGGTCGCCGACCTCCTGACCGCCGACCCAGCTCCCCTTCAGCCCCTCAGCTCCCTCGGCTTCGAACCCGACGGCCTGCGCCTGGTCGTCACCCGCCCCGTCACCCCACCGTCAGCTCGAAGTGACGGCGACCGCGTGACCGCTTCGATCGCCTGAGGTACCCACGACTCGTTCCTCAGTCGTTCGACGGGTCTCAGGTCTCGTCGAAGTCGAGGACGAGCGACGCCCCTGGTGCGGCATACCTGGCCTCGTAGGCATGGCAGCTTTGGAGGTCCGCGCTTGACCAGTGTTCGTTGCGTGGCGTGCGGTAGTTGAAGCACAGGATCTTCGGCGCGAGGTCCCCAGTGAGGATGCGCGCGATGGAGGCGTCGTCTGGGTGGTTGAACCGCTTGCCGTTGGTCGAGACGAGGTAGTGCGCGGCCGGTAGGCGCGCGACGAGTTCGCGGCTGAGGTTACCCTTGCTGCCGTGGTGAGGCAGCTTGAACACGTCGAGGCGGTCCGGAAGCGACTCGACCCTTGCGAGCGCGCCGAGCAGAACGGACGGAAAAGCATCGCCCGAAAACAGGCACGTCCAGCCTCCGTACTCGAAAAGAAAGGCGATGCTGGAGCCGTTGGCAACCGCGTCGTCCTCCTCGAACGGCTCGGCCGCGAGCGCCTCCACATCCACGGACGGGCTCGCCGCGCCTTCTTCTTCCGACTCGTCTTCGCCGCCCAGCCTGTCCAGGGCCTCGAGTCGCTTCTCGAGCTTCGGGATCTCTCGGTTCCATGCGCGCCGAAGGCGACGCAGGCGCTCGGCGTCGGGAGACAGAAGCGTCAAGGTCGCCCCTCCGGGAAGGCGCACGATCGGCAAGGGGCCGTGCTGGGGCACGACCACAGCGCCGCCGTCGAAGGCCCGATTCCAAGGCCACCGCAGCTGGTCGAGACGGCGCGAGAGGACTTCGCCCTGGTAGACACCGAGGCCGTCAGGATCGAGGTGGTCGGGCCCGTTGAACCACACGTCGCCAGGGCGAAGGCGATCCGCATGCTCGTCGAGAAGGGCGAGGATCCCGGCGATGTGGTCGGCGTCGATGTGGGTGACGACGAGCAGGTCGAGTTCGAGCGGAGCGGACTTCGTTCCGAGCCGTCGCTCGAGAAGGCGGGCGGTTCCGGCGAGGCCGCCGTCGATGAGGACCCGGTGGGAGCGGTCCGGCGACCCGTACTCGACCCAGAGGGAGTCGCCGTAACTCGCCGGGAGCATCTCGATGCGAAGCATGTCAGAGCCTCCAGTCGGCATCGCCGAAGGCGACGAGGCCGAGCGCCATGGTCTTGCCCGCCGCAACGAGCCTTCTTCGCGCCATCCGGAACGCGTCTCCGACCGTCGGGGAGAGCGCGGGATCGGCGGCACCCGACGCGGACAGCTCTAGTAGGGAGCGCACGAGCTCCGCGCCGGTACCGGCGGCGTGTCGGCCGATGACACGGCCATAAGTCCCTACGACGACGGCGGCCTGCTCCTGTCGCCAGGTGGCGAGGAGCGTGAAGGGGGTCTCACCGCCGACCGCCGTGTCGCAGCCGAGGAGGAGCACGATGGGGCGGCGCCCGTCGCGCCCGAGCACGTGCCGGTCGGCTTCGATGCTCGCTTGGGGGAGCCGGTCCTGCCTATCGATCTCGATGGCGAGTGTCGCCGCGTCTCCCACCGTATGGCCCAGCACGACCAGCACTCCCGGCGAGCGGGCATTGAGGTTGTTCTCCCAATCCGCCCAGAAGGAGACCTGTGCGAACCGCTCCGACCCAAGGTCGTCGTCCAGCGCCGCGACGATTTGCGGGAGCACGCCCTCGGGCCTGTTGGCGCGAACAGAGCTGGCCCAGAGGACACCATCGCCGAGCCCGACCTGCTCACGCCGTCGCCGGTCCTCGGAGGTCGCCCGAGCTTGCAGGACTGCGAAATCGGCCCCTTCCTTGGTGACCGCCCTGGCGACCGCGGGCGCGTGGAGGTGGCGCTCGATGACCTTGTGGAGACCCCAGAACGCTAACGGGCAGACGACCCCGCGAGACGCCCCGGGGCACTCCCACGAGCAGTCGCCGGCGGGGTCCATCTGCAAGTCGGTGGGGCAGACGGTTGCCGCGTCGTCGGGAGGTGGTCCGTCGTAGCAAACCTCCAGCGGAAGGACGGCATCGGGGCGCGCCGAGATCACCTGGAGGCGATCGGCCGAGGCGGCCGCGTTGAGCCCGGCATCCTTCTCGAGGGATCGAGCGAGCACGCGACCCGCCCGCGCCAGGCGTACGTAGAGTTGGCGCGTACGCTCGTCGTCGGGCGTGCCGTCCTGGCCCTCGGCATACTCGTCGAGCAGCTCCCCGATGGACCTCGCCGCCTGCTCGGCCTTGTCCGGGAGGACGAGGAGGTCGGCTTCCTGGTCCTTGATCGCGAGGATCAACGCTTCGCCGGCGGGCGTGTGATTGAACACCAGGGTGGCGTCAAAACCCTGGTCCGAAGGCTCCGGCGCGAGGCCGCGAAGGATGGCCTCGGGGATGAGGCGGATGCGCTCCTCGGTCTGCCCGGCTCCGACCCATCCGTCGAGCACCGCGGTCTGGAGGACGCGACCTTGGTGGAGCACGGCGAGCCGCGCACGATAGCGCGGGACGTCGTTCGGAACGACGATCTCGACGGTTGCCGAATCCGAAGGACCTGCGGCCGGAAGGTGCAGGGATCGCATCAAAGGGGTGCGTTCGCGGCCGACCAGGGGCGCGAGTACGACCGTGAGGGTGTGACCGGAGGTGGACGGCGGCAGCTCGTCGATGGGGAAGGGTGCGGCCAGGGCCGACCACCCGTCCTGGGGAGGGGCGATGGCGACGTGAACGGCGTGCCGCGCTCCTGGCTCGAACACCTGGAGCGCGGCGGCTTCCTTCCCAGCGTCGGCCCGGGTGACCCGGGCCTGCAGGTGCCGGGCGAGTGGGGTCTCGAGGAGCTCGCGCCCAACCAGGGTGAGGGGGAGCAGGTCGGTCGCGCCGTGAGACTCGGCGTGGAACTCGAAGTCGCTGAGGGCCGCCTCGAGCGCCTCGTCGGGATCGGCGCTGACCGCGAGCTTGGGGTGGTCGAGGTCCCAGCCTCGCCGGCGTAGTGCGCCCGAAAGCCCTTCGAAGTCGTGGAGCTGAAGGTGGGAGAGCCGGTTCAGCGCCAGCTTCTCGGCGGACTCGAGCCAGCCTCGGCTGTGGAGACGATCAGCAATGGAGACGACCGTGTCGCTGAGCCGGCTGGCGTCCAGGCCGGTGCCGCGCGCCAGGATGAGCGGCGGCAGGGACGTGCCCCCTTTGGAGGCCGTCTCGAAGAGCGCGACGTCGAGCGCCTGGTCGTGGCTGAGGGCGGCGACCAGGTCGACCAGCCAGCCCGCCGGATCCTCGGGTGTGGCGACGACGACCGCGGCCTCGGCGTCGAAGCGGCGAAGCGCCCGGGAGGCGACCTCGAGCGCCGGCTCGCGGTCGGCTGGCTCGACCCAGACGAGTACCGCGTTGACGCGACCCGCCGGTCGAGGCGCGTCGACGTCGAGGTCGCACCTCGGGAGGACCAGCAGGTCGATCGTCTCGGAGGAAGCATCGGCCGCGACCGTCCGCCTGAGGTGCTCGAGGCCGCCGCGGTCGTCGAAGCCGGACCGAAGGGCTGCAGAGCGCGGCGTTTGGAGGAAGCCGAAGTCGAAGGGCCAGTGCCAGGCGACCTCGCGCTTGGGCGCCGGACGCTCGACCACGACCGAGGCGACGCCCGGCGCATCGCGGAGCGCCGAAACCCACGCTTCCAGGTCGTCGCGGGCAGGAAGGTCAGACTCCATGAGCAGGAGACGTAGGCCGCGGGAGATCACCCAGGCCTCGAATTGCCAGAGCGCGCCCGACTTCGCGGGGTCGAGGTGCTGCGCCTCGCACCAGGGGCGTGCCTGTCTGAGAATTCCGCGTGCGGGCCACCCAACTGGAAGTTCCGCAGGGGAGCGCGCCGAATCCGGAAGGAAGAGCGCGCCCGCTAGCGCGGCGCCGAAGGCCGCTGGCTCGAGGTTCGCCCCCCAATCGCCCGACGGTCTCCTGTCGGGGCCGAGGAACGGATCGGTGGGGGTCATGCAGCCTCCGCGGGCGCATGGGCAAGGTCGGGCGTCACCCTCTCGCCTTCTAGGACATCGAGCATGCGGGATGCTTGGCGTTCGCCCCAGGCCACGAGCGCGTCGATATCGGCCTGGGTCATGCGTGTGAGGCGCGTGTCGATGTCGGCCAGGTCGGGCCGACTCTCGGGTCCCTCCGGCAGTGGGTGGCGCCCCGAGCGGGTGACGAGCTCGCCCTGGATCGAGAAGTACGCGCCTAGACGGTGCCCACTGGCGAGCTCGCGCTCGAGCCAGCGCGTACGAAGGGCTCGCACCTGGTCGTCGAAGATGGCGCGGACCCGGAGGAGCTGTCCGAACCACTCAAGGCCGCCCCGACGAACGTCCTGGAGGCGCTTGCCCCCATCGCTCACCAAGACGCAGCGGAACTTGTGCGCGGTCTCGTGGCCGAAGTTGTCGTAGACGCCCCCGTCGGTGAGCCGGATGTGGCGACGCAGCTCCCGCTGGAGCTCCGGGTTGCCACGAGCTAGCGTCGGCTTTCCCTTTTCCGGCGCCGCAGGAGCCTTCAGGCGCATCGGTGAGAGGATGGGCGGAAACGCCGAGGAGGCGGCGACGGCCTGCGCGAGCGGCAGGACCGGATCTTCCCACATCCCCAGCTTGTAGTCGGCCATGTACGGGCGCGAAAAGCGGAAGAGAACGCCCGTCTGGAGGTTGGCCGCGTTGATGACGAAGCGCGGCCCTTCGTGCTCGTCCGGTAGGTTCTGGAGCGTCGCGCCCTTGAAGAGGTGGCGGTCATAGGCGCGCGCTACCTGGTTGGCCCCGGACGTGAACGGAAGGAGCCCGAGCGCAACGGCCTTCCAATCCAGGGTGCGGGAGGCGAGGGCTCGGATGGGCTGCTCCACGAGGTCGCCGAACCGGGTCGCGAGTCCGTCGGCGTCGAAGGCGAGCTCACGCCAACGCAGCCCCAGCAGTCCCGCTACGATGGAGCCACCGGAGACGCTGGATACGCGCGTGAGGCGCACCAGCCAACCTCGCTGGTTCAGCGCGCGCAACGTCCCGAGGTGGTACAGCATCGCGCGATATCCGCCGCCCGAGAGGCAGAGCGCGATCCCCGGCCGGATCTCGTCGTGAAAAGGGATTGGGAGGCTTGGGGACGGGCTCTTCATGGGGGCTCCTGGCGAGTCGGCCGAAGGTGGCGGGACCGTAAAGGATGAGGCGAAGTCAGGTCGCTTCATCTCATCTTCGCCGTCTATCGAGTCGCGGCTGCAACGGAGTGGCTCTTGTCCTTGGCCTCGACGACGGCCAGGGGGAGGTTGGCCTGATAGAAGAGGAGGTAGTCGGCCCGCTTCTGCTTGCCGCGGGAGGCGAGCTTGCCGCGGACGATGACCCGGCCCGCGGTGAACGTGTACTCGCGGCGGACCTGCGTCAGCTTGTCCCAGCCGGCCTTCGCGATGGCCGGGGTGATGAAGTTCTGACAGACCTCCGCTTCGGTGAGCGACTTCTTGCTCATGCGGGTCCCCCCTCTCGCGCTGCCGTTGCCCCGTGTGAATCGATCGACCACGAGGGGGCATCACCCCGTACGTACAGGTTCGGCGGGATTGTTCGCGGTCCGGATCGGGGCGTCAAGGGGGGCCTAAGCCTCGGGGGCGCGGCGAACGACGGGTGGAATGGGCTCTCGGGCCTGGGCCGGGTCAGGGGGCGCGGCGGACGCGGGAGAGGACGACCTCGACCGGGTCGCGGTCGTAGGTGAGGCCGGCGCGGCTGGGGACGGCGGGCAGCGCGGTGCGGGCGAGGGGGGTCAGGGGGAGCTGGGCCTCGGCGGCGTCGCAGAGGGGGCGGCCCTCGGGGCTGCTGCACAGGGAGCTGCGGACGTAGACGACGCAGCGCTCGCGGGCGAGGTCGGCGGGGGTCCAGTCGCCGGGGAGGCGGACGACGCCGGCCAGCTCGCGGCGGGCGCCGGGGACGCGGTAGGCCGGGAGCATGAGCATGCGGTCGCCGGCGCGCTCGACGTGGGCGACGAGGCAGCCGGGCTCGAGCGCCTCGAGCTGCTGGGCGAGCCAGAGGTATTCGGCGTGGTCGGTGGTCCTGGGCGGGCGCCAGGCGTGGTGGGCGACGAGCAGGAGGGCCGCCGCCAGGGCCGGGGCGACGAAGGCGAAGGGGCGCCAGGCGAGGAGGCGCGCGGGCAGGAGCGCGACGCCGGCGAGCAGGGGCCAGAGCAGGAAGAGCCGGTCGAAGCTGGCCTGCCACAGCGGGCTCTGGGCGAAGATGGGGCGCAAGAGGAGGCAGGCCGCGACGGCGGCGCCGGCCAGGGGCAGCCAGCCGGCGGCGCGGCCGGGGGCCAAGCGGAGGCCGAGGACGCCCAGGAGCGCGGCGGCGCCCGCGAGGGCGAAGGTCGAGGGCGGGGTGACGGTGTCGCGGACCGAGGCGCTGGCGGCGGCTTCGGCGGCGACCAGGGCCAGAACACCGCCGCTGGTCAGGGCGACGGCGAGGGCGGCCAGGCCTGAGGCGAGGGCGAGGCGGGGCAGGCTGGCGTGCCCGGCGGGGCGGGCGCCGGCCAGGATGGCGAGCGGGACCAGGGCGGCGGCGGGCCAGGCGGCCGGGTGGACGCGCACGGCCTGGGCGAGCAGGAGGGCGGCGGCGCAGGCGAGCGGGGCGGCGTGGCGGAGCGAGGTGCGGCGGCCGGCGGCGACGAGGAGGGCGCCGGCCGCGGCGAGCAGGGCCGTGAGCAGCGGGAAGTAGGACTCGGTGGCCGAGAAGAGGACGGAGGCCGGGTCGAGGGCGACGACGAGGGCGGCGAGGGCGGCGGGAGTGCGCGGCAGGCCGGCGAGGCGGGCGGCGGCGAAGGCGAGCGGGGCGACGAGGGCGCCGAGGGCGGCGTTGGCGAGGAAGAGGGCCTGGTCGGGGCGGGCGGGGGCGAGGGCGGCCAGGGGGCCCAGGACCTCGGGGTAGCCGGGGCCGTAGCCCTGGAGCAGGAGCGGGCTGAGGGCGCCCTCGACCCAGAGCGGGCCGGCGCCGTTGACGCGCAGGGGGCCCCAGAGGCCGGCCAGGCCGCGGGCGGCCAGGGCGAGGAGCAGCGCGGCGGACGAGGTCAGCAGGTCGGCGCGGCCGAGGCGGGCGACGGAGCGCCAGGAGGCCACGAGGGCCAGGGCCAGGGCGAGCAGCACGAGCCAGGGCCCGAGGTGAGCGGAGCCGAGCGGCGCGAGGACGGACAGCGGCGTGTCGGCGCGCGGCGGGGCGGAGGACGGGGCGGGCGCGGCGGCGGACGAGCCGGGCGGCGCGGCGGGGTCGGAGGTGGGGGCGTCGAGGGCGGTCCACTTGAAGGCGGCCTCGCGGGCGGTCACGCGCGCGGCCAGCGCGGTCACCAGCTCGGGCGGCGGGGCGCCGGCGCGCGCGACCAGGCGGAAGCGGTCGGTCCGGGCGAGCGCGGGGCCGTCCTCGGCGACGTGCCGGAGGGCGATCTCGAGCTCGACCGGGGGCGCGCCACAGGAAAAGCGCGCAGCCACCTCGCTCATGACGATGCGCGCGCCGAGCAGGCGGCAGGCGCCCGGGAGGTCCTCGCCGAGCCCCATCATCTCGCCGACCAGGCGCTCCTGACCCGGCGGGATGCCCACCCGCGCCGGCGGCTGCCCGGACGCCGGCCCCGAGGCGCCCACCAGCACCAGCGCGACGAGCGACGCGACGAGCCAGCCCCCCCGCGTGCGTCCTCGTCCCGGATGCCCCTGCGGCCACGTCATCCCGGCTACGCTGCCCAGGGCCCTGCCCCCTGTCAACCTGGGGCCGGTCGATGGGGAGGGCCGGGCGAGATGTCGCACGTGCGTTGCGACTGTCGCGACGGATGGGCGTCGGCGCTGCCGAGCGGGCCGTCCAGCGGGGCTGCGTTCGGTCGGCACCGATCGGCCGGAGGCGCCCTGGGTGCGGGCGCAGAGGCCTGATGGGGCGCGGGGCGGGTGATTAGGCACGGTGCTTGCTTTACTGGTCCACGCACCCGGGCCGGAGCGCCCCAAGCGAGGTCACCCAATGAATCTGCTCCGCAAGCTCCCTGCCGCGACGTGGCTCAAGGCCTACGACCGTGGCTCCCTGACGAGCGATCTGCTCGCCGCCGCCATCGTCACCCTGATGCTCATCCCCCAGAGCCTGGCCTACGCCCTGCTGGCCGGCCTGCCTCCAGAGGTGGGGCTGTACGCCTCCATCCTCCCGCTCGTCGGCTACGCCCTGTTCGGCTCGAGCCGCACCCTGGCCGTCGGCCCCGTCGCCGTCGTCTCGCTGATGACCGCCAGCGCCGCCGGCGGCATCGCGGCCCAGGGCAGCCCCGAGTACACCTCGGTCGCCCTCATCCTGGCCGCGCTCTCCGGGCTCTTCCTCCTCGGGCTCGGCCTCCTCCGGCTGGGCTCGCTCGCGAGCCTCCTCAGCCACCCCGTCATCTCGGGCTTCATCACCGCCTCGGCCCTGGTCATCGCCGCCAGCCAGCTCGGCCCCGTCCTCGGCCTCCGCGCCGGCGGCGACAACCTCGTCGAGGTCGCCGAGAAGCTCCTCTCCAACCTGGGCGACGTCCACCTGCCCACGCTGGCCGTCGGCGGCCTGACCATCGCCCTCCTCATGTGGATCCGCCGCCGCCTCGGCCCTCTGCTGAAGCGACGCGGCGTCCGCCCCGCCGTCGCCGACATCATCGTCCGCGCCGGCCCGGTCGTCGCCGTCGTCGCCAGCATCGCCGCGGTCGCCCTCCTCGGCCTCGACGCCCAGGGCGTCGCCACGGTCGGCGCCGTCCCCGGCGGCTTCCCGCCCCTCACCCTGCCCGACTTCGACGCGGGGCTGTGGCTCCAGCTCCTGCCGGCCGCCATCCTCATCAGCATCGTCGGCTTCGTCGAGTCCGTCTCCGTCGCCCAGTCGCTGGCCGTCAAGCGTCGCCAACGCATCGAGCCCAACCAGGAGCTCCTCGGCCTCGGCGCCGCCAACCTCGCCGCCTCCCTCACCGGCGGCTACCCGGTCACCGGCGGCTTCTCCCGCTCGATCGTCAACTACGAGGCCGGCGCCCAGACCCCGGCGGCCGGCGTCTTCACCGCCGTCCTCATCGCCGTCGCGACCCTGCTGCTCACGCCGCTGTTCCGCCTGCTGCCCAGCGCGGTCCTGGCCGCCACCATCATCGTGGCCGTCATCGGCCTGGTCGACCTCCACACCCTGGTCCGCACCTGGCGCTACGACCGCGCCGACTTCGTCGCCAGCGCCGTCACCGTGGTGCTGGTCCTGGGCCACAGCATCGAGGCGGGCCTCATCGCCGGCGTCGGCATCTCCATAGCCCTGTTCCTGTGGCGCACCACCCGCCCCCACGTCGCCATCGTCGGCCGCGTCCCGGGCACCGAGCACTACCGCAACGTGCGCCGGCACGAGGTCCTCACCAGCCCCAAGGTGCTGGCCGTGCGCATCGACGAGAGCCTGTACTTCGCCAACTCGCGCTACCTCGAGGACTGCCTGACCGCCGCCATCACCGACCACCCGGACGTCCGCGACGTGGTCCTCATCGCCAGCGCCGTCAACGCCATCGACGCCAGCGCCCTCGAGAGCCTCGAGCTGCTCGTGCGCCGCCTCGCCGACGCCGGCGTCACCCTGCACTTCGCCGAGGTCAAGGGCCCCGTCATGGACCGCCTCGCCCGCGTCGGCTTCACCGACCACCTGGGGCGCGGCCGGGTGTTCCGCTCGACCCACGAGGCCATGGTCGCCCTGGATCCCGCGATGGCCGACTGAGCTCGGCCGCGGGCGCGGCCGGGGCCTGCCCCCGTTCGCGCCCGCGGCCCGCGCGTCGATCGGACGGCGATCAGCCCGGGACCGGCGCCGAAGCGGGGCGCACCGCCGGAGGAGGCGTCTCGAGCGCCTCGAACCGCAGTCGACGCAGCACCAGCAGGTGCCCGGCGATGGCGGCCTGGACGCAGATGGCCGGCAGGAAGACGAACGGGAAGTAGGTCACCCAGACGTTGGCGGGCTCGTTCATGAAGGTGCGGATGGGCAGCGGCAGCGAGAGGATGGCGATCGCCATCACCGTGACGAGCAGGACGGCGCCCGTGGCGTTCCAGACCGCGAAGATCCACCGGGGGAGCGGTCGACGCCAGGCCAGCAGCGCCAGGGTGACCGCGGAGACGCCGGTCAGGATGTCCAGGTTCAGCCCGGACCACGTCATCTGAGGTGGCATGAGGCCCTCGGCGGCCGCTCGATGCATGGCCAGCTCGAGCGGCAGGCGGAATCCCTGGATCGCGACCAGGACGGCGACCGGTGTCGCCTGGGCGACCCAGGTGCCCGCCTTCGAGAAGGCGAAGACGAAGGCGCCCGCGATCATCGCCAGGATGAACGGCAGGACGGGCGGGGGCGTCGCGTCCCACTGCCTCAAGGCGCCGGACAGCGCGAGCGCGGTGGCGACGACCAGCCAGAGGGCGCCCCCCAGGCTCACCTGCCAGGTCCGGCGGCGGACCTCGGCGGCCGGCGCGCCGAGGCGACGGCCCGCGCGGCGGACCAGGAGCGCCCAGGTCGCGAGCAGGGCCAGGGGCAGGATCAGGAAGGGGAGCTGGAGGAGGAGAGAAGCGTCGGGATGCATGTCGAGACCTCGTTAGAAAGTTTACTTTTTGATAGTTGCCACCACCTGAAACTCAAGTCAACACGTCTGGACGCAGCGCGGCGTCTGCGCCCGCAACGCGCCGGGGCGTTCGCCATCGCGTCAGCGGGCGTCGGGTCGCGTCCGGAGCTTGCGCCAGAGGACCACGTGACCGAACAGGGCCGACATGACCATGACGGCGGGGAGCCACACGAAGGGCAGCCAGGTGAGCCAGACGTTGGCGGGCTCGTTCATGAAGACCCGGAAGGGGAGCGGGAGCGAGAGGATGCCCACGGTGGCCACGACGAGCAGCAGGACGTGTCCCATGGCGTTCCAGGCCACCAGCACCGGCCGCGGCACGGCCGTTCGGGTGAGGGTCACCGCCAGGAGGAGGGCGGTCGCGCCCGTCAGGACGTCGAGGTTCAGCCCGGTCCAGGTCATCTGCGGGGGCATCAGGCCCGCCTCGGCCGCGGCGTGCATGGCCAGCTCGAGCGGCAAGCGGAAGGCCTGTAGGCCGATGAGCCAGGCGTAGGACAGGCCCTGGGCGAGCCAGGCCCCCGCGCGCGACGCCGCCAGCCCGAGGGTGAGGACGAGGAGGCCGAGCAGCATCAGGAGGATGGGCGGCGGCATCGCGTCCCAGCGGCGCAGGACGCCCGAGGCGGCGAGGGCGGCGCTGCCGACCAGCATGGCGAGCCAGACGGTAGCCGTGAGCGCGACCTGGCGTCGGATCTGGGCGGGCGGGGCCCCGAGCGCGCGGCCGGCGCGGGCCACGAGCGCGGGCCAGGCGACGACCAGGGCGACGGCGAGCAGGGCGAAGGGGGTCATGAGGCCGGCTGAGGCGCTGGGATGCATGGGCGGGTCCTGGCCGTTGAGCTTTACTGCTTGCATCCCACATCAATCACAAAGTAAAGGCCAGAGAGACATGAGCTCGGAGACGCGACGCAGCTATCAGCAGTTCTGTGGACTGGCCCGCGCGCTGGACGTGGTGGGCGAGCGTTGGACCCTGCTCATCCTGCGGGACATGCTGCTCGGCCCGCGCCGCTACAGCGACCTGCTGAACGGGCTGCCGGGGATCACGACCAACCTGTTGGCCAAGCGGCTCAAGCAGATGCAGGCCGACGGGCTCATCGAGCAGGTCAAGCTGCCGCCTCCCGCGTCGGTCACCGCCTACCAGCTCACCGCCGCGGGCGCCGACCTCGAGCCGGCGCTGATGGCGCTCGCCCGCTGGGGTGGGCGCCTGCTCGACCGCCCCCGCGAGGACGACGCCGTGAACATCGGCTGGGGCCTCATCTCGCTCAAGCGGCGCTACCGCGGCGGACATCGGATGGTCGCGTCGTTCCAGGTCGACGACCGCCACTTCGAGCTGACCTTCACGCCCGACTACCTGAAGGTGAACGAGCGGATGGCCGCGGCGCCGCACGTGACGGTCCAGGGGGCGAGCGAAGCCTTCCGGGCCTGGCTGTTCATGGGGCGGCCCGCGGCCGAGCTGGTCCGCGAGGGGCAGCTGACGGTCTCGGGCGAGCGGTTCGAGGATCTCTTGGACGCGTTCGGGCTGACGCGCGGCTGAGCGCGACGGATCGACCTCGGCGACCTCGGCGACCTCGGCGAGGGCGGGGGCCGGCCTTGCGCGACGCCGGGCGAAGGCCTATGAAGCCCCCTTCACCACACAACAGGGCGGAGGTCCTCGTGGGCAAGGCGCGCAAGAACAAGCAGGGCGCGGGCGGCCGGACGATCGAGCAGGGCGTCGTGCTGCCCGAGGGGCAGAGCGGCTCGCGCCTGTTCCACGGGGTGCTGCAGGGGGCCGCCGAGGCCTTCCCCGAGACCTTCGGCCCGGCGCGCTTTCCGCAGCGGGCGGACGGGTTCAAGGACGGTTACGGGGACGCGCTGGTGCGCTTCGAGGCGGCGCGGGCGGGCTCGCCGCGGCGGGACGAGATCGCGCGCTTTCTGGCGCAGCGCACCCAGGACCAGCTGTCCTTCCGACGCAACGGCAGCCTCGAGCCGCTGGCGGCGCATCTGGCGGCCGAGGCCACCCGTGACATCGAGCTGGCGCGTCGGCCGGTGGGCGGCAAGCCGGGGCTGCGCGCCGAGGTGCCGTTCGAGGGGCGGGTCCACCGCGGGCGCGAGGTGCTGACGCTGCTCGATCGGCTGCAGGAGCGGAGCCTGATGACCGCTCGGGCGGCCGCCGGGGTGCGCTGGACGGTCGAGCGCATCGCGGCGGACGGGGGCGCGCTGGATCTGACCGGGCAGCGCTTCGCGGTGCTGGGCGCGAGCGCCGAGCTTGCGCCCACGGCGATGCTGCTCGAGGCCGGCGCGACGGTGCTGTGGGTGGACGTGGCCGAGCCCGAGCGCCTGCTCAACGGCCATCGGGGCGAGCGCCCGCTGGCCGGCGCGCTGGTGACGGCGCCGGGAGCGCGGGATCTGCTGCAGGCGCCCGGGGCCATCGCCGCGGCCGTGCGCCGCTTCGCCGAGGAGGGCGACGACGGACGCGTCCACCTGGGCCTGTTCGCCTACGCGCCCGGGGCCGCGCGCGAGCTGCGCCTGTCGGCGGCCATGGACGCCATCGCGCGGGCGCTGGGGCCCGACGTGGTGCGCTCGGTCGCGCTGTACATCTCGCCGACCGTGCCGTCGTGCGTGCAGCCCGAGGACCGCGGGGCCGTCGAGGCGCAGCTGAAGAGGCTGCCGCTGTGGAAGGGCGTTCTCGGGCGCCTGGGCGCCCTGCCCGGCCCGGGGCATCACGTCGTCGGCGACGTGGCGATCGCCCGCGCCATCGTGACCCTGCAGGGCACGACCTACCAGGCCGCGCAGTACCTGACCAAGATCGCCGCCGCCGAGGCCTGGGCCACCGCCGACCGACCGGTCACCGTGTCGGCCAACGTCGCGGGCATCACCAACACGCGCTCGCTGGCGCACCCGCTGTTCCAGGCGGGCTTCGTCGGCGCCCCCAGCTTCGGCGTCCAGATCTTCCAGCCGGCCACCACGCGCGCCCTCAACGGCCTGCTGATGCTGCACGACGTCCTGAACCCCGACGCCCCCGGCGCCGCCGCGGCCCGCCACCCCTCGCCGGCCGCCAAGGCCCGCGCCGTGCTGGCCCAGCAGATCCACGGCGGGGTCTATGCCCTGCCGTGGACCCTCGAGGGGACCGTCCGCGCCGGCGCCGTGCTGGGCCTTTGCCGCCAGCCGTCCGTCCTGTGGAGCCGGCCGCGGCGCTGACGCCGCCACCTATTACATGGGGGTCACATGGAAGCCGGCGCCACGGCGGCCGGCGCCGGGGCGCGCGCCAACCCCACGGTCCGCTCGACCAGCTCGTCGACCGGCTGGGCGAGCCCCTCGAGCTGGAAGGCGATGGCGCCCCGCGCGTCCAGCAGCGTGATGAAGTTGGAGTGGCTGATGTGGCCGTTGTCGAGCTGGCGGTACTTCACGCCCAGGACCAGGGCCAGGGCGCGGGTCAGCGCCTCGTCGCCGCGCACCAGCCGCCACCGGTCGGTCGGCATCTCGTACTGCTTGGCGTACTCGGCCAGCCGCTCGGGCGTGTCGTTGGCGGCGTCCAGCGTCACCAGCAGCACCCGCGAGGCCGCGCGCACGTCGTCGGGCAGCGCCTCCTGATAGCGCTTCAGATCGTTGACCAGGATGGGGCAGGCCGACGCGCAGCTGCCGTAGAACATCACGATCGCCGTCGGGTGCCCCTCGAAGACGTCCAGCGAGGTCTCGCGGCCCTCCTGGTCGGTGAAGGTCCCCTCCAGCGCGTAGATCGACTCGCCCGCCGGCTCCGCCACGGCCGGCGAGTCTTCGGCCTCCGCCTCGGCCGCCGCGGCCGCCTTGTCCTTGCCGTGGCAGCACGGCTTGGCCTCGCCCTCGGCCGGCGCGCCCTCGGCCGCCTGCACCGCGGGCCCCTCGGCCACCGCCAGCGGCGTGGGCGCCTCCGGCGCTCCGACCTCCTGACATCCCATGCCCAGGGCCCCGAGCAGGGCCACCGCCCCGAACGCCACCATCCAACCGTAGTTCGTCCTCATCTCCGCACCTCCCGGCCGCCGTCGGCGGCCTCGATGACACATCGGAAGCCCAGGTTGCGCACCGCGTACGAGCCCTGCAGGCTCGACCGGAAGGCGAAGCGCATGAACGCCGCGTAGTCGCTGGAGTCAGCGGCGCCGATCGCCGCCCCGCCGCAGAAGCGGCCGGTCTCGCGGTCTCCCTCCTGCCGGTTGTCGGCGCTGACCAGCGACGCGTTGAAGTCCTGCACCCACTCCCAGACCAGGCCGTGGAGATCGTGCAGCCCGTACACGTTCGGCGCCTGCTGGCCGACCTCGCGCATCGTCGTCGCCCCGGGGCGGGCGTACCAGCTCAGGATGCGCCGCGTGTACTCGGGGTCGCCGCGCGCGTCGCGCCGCGTCTCGTCGGCCTGCGCCGCCAGCTCCCACTCGGCCTCGGTCGGCAGCCTCGCCCCGCGCGCCTTGCAGTAGGCGTTGGCCGCGAACCACGACACGTAGGTCACCGCCTGCGCGGGCCCGGCCTGCGGCCCCAGCTCGAGGTCGCCGGCCCAATGCGCGAGGTACGAGGGGTCGGCGAACAGGCGCGAGGCCTTCGACCGGCGCCAGCGCGGGTCGTCGCGCACGAAGTCCAGCATCTGCGCGTTGGTCACGGGCCGCGCGTCCATCCAGAAGGCGGGGACGGCGCGCGGGCCCTCGTCCTTGGCCGGGTAGAAGGGGCGGTAGTCGGCCCCCGGCACCAGGACCATGCCGGGGGCGGGCGGGACGGCGGCGGGGGCCGGCGGGGTCGCCGCGCTCGCCGCCCCGGTGACGGCGAGCGCGAGCGCCCCGAGGCACGCTCGGAGCGCGGCGCCCATCAGGGGTGCCCCCCGTCCTTCGGGACGTGGATCGAGGCCCGGATGCGCGCGACGTCGGCGTCCTGTACCTCGTCGCCCGAGTTGCCGAAGCTGTTGCGGACGTAGGTCAGCACGTCGGCGATCTCGTGGTCGGTCAGGTGGTTGAGCGGCGGCATGACGCCCGTGTACTTCACCCCGTTGACCTGGATCTCGCCCTGCAGCCCGGACAGCACGGCCTTGATGGACCGGTCCTTGTCGGCCATCAGCCAGTCGCTCTTGGCCAGCGGCGGGAAGACGTTCGGCACGCCCGACCCGTTCTGCTGGTGGCAGGCCGTGCAGGAGCCCAGGTAGGTCGCCTTGCCGCGCGCGATGCGGGCTTCCTTGCCCTCGACCCCCGCGGCCGCCTTGATGGAGTCGGTGGCCGGCGGCGCGTACTCGGCCAGGTAGACCTCGTCGACCTCCTTGCCCGAGTAGATCCGCTTGTTCTCGGGCCCGTCGACGACCATCATGCCGATGGCGCCCTTGTTGAAGGCACGCAGCAGCGAGTGGTCGACCAGGATGTAGGTGCCGGGCACCTCGAGCTTGAAGTCGACCACGGTCGAGCCGCCGGCCGGGACCAGCGTCGTCTGGACGTTGTTGTTCTGGCTGTCGCCGCCCTCGACCCAGACCCGGTCGAAGATCTCACCGATGACGTGGAACGAGCTGACCAGGTTCGGGCCGCCGTTGCCGAAGAACAGGCGCACGTTGTCGCCGACCTTGGCGCGCAGGGCGTTGTCGCCGGTCAGCGCGCCGTCGCGGCCGTTGAAGACGACGTACGAGGCGTTCTCGTCGATGGCGCGCTGCATGTCGAAGGGCTGCAGGCCCGGCTCGCGGAAGGCGCCCTTCGTGTAGAAGTCGCCCTGCATCACGTAGTACTCCTTGTCCACCGGCGGCAGGCCCTCCTCGGGCTCGACGACGATGAGGCCGTACATGCCGTTGGCGACGTGCATGCCGACCGGCGCCGTCGCGCAGTGGTAGACGTAGGTGCCGGGGTTGCGCGCCTCGAAGGTGAAGCGCGTCTGGTGGCCGGGGGCCGTGAAGGTGCTGGTCGCGCCGCCGCCGGGCCCGGTCACCGAGTGGAGATCGATGTTGTGCGGCATCGTGTTCTTCGGGTGGTTCTGCAGGTGCAGCTCCACGAGATCGCCCTGGCGGACGCGCAGCAGCGGCCCGGGGACCGTGCCGCCGAAGGTCCAGAACGTGTAGGTGGCGCCGTCGGCGATCTCCATCTCGAGCTCGAGCACCTCGAGGTGAACGACGACCTTGGCCGGGGTGCGGCGCGTGATGGGCTCGGGCACCGCGGGCGGCGCGATGATGGGGTGCTGCTCGACCGGCCAGGTGGACGGGTCGTCGGGCACCTGGGGCGCGTCGGGCTTCGCCTCGGCCTTGGGCACGACCGTGGGGGTCCCCGGGGCGGAGGCTTTGGGTGGTGACGCCTCACCGCCCTGGGCGCACCCGGCCAGCGCTACGAGCAGCGCCGCGCCCCCCCACCGGACCCATCGGTTCATCGACTTCGTGTTACGCATCTCCCACCTCCTCGTGGCCGCGCGACGTGGATGCGGCCTGCGGGCCCCGAGCCGACCTTGGCGGGAGCCACGCCCCCATGCCTTGCATCGGGAATGCCACTTCCCTCTAGCGGACGTTTGGCTCCGAATTCATTGACCGCCCCGCCTCCCTCCGCGCTCCTGGACGCCCCAGATTAGTGCGTAATACCACACCCCAAAGCCGCAGATGCCCCTACCGTGAGCCGGGCCGTGCCTCAGTGTGAAAAGGCACGACCGGGGCTCTGACGGCGTCGCGACGGGGTTGAACCCGCGGAGCCTCGCGGGCAGACTCCCGCGTCCGCTCGCGCCCCCGGGAGACCCGCGATGAAGCTGCTCGCCCCCCTCGCCTTGCTGATCCTGCTGACCGCCTGTGCGGGCCCCGGCGAAGGCACTCCGCCGCCCGTCGGCCTGCCCGACGTGGTCGCGGACACGACCGAAGACACTCAGGGCGGCGACGCACAGGGCGCCGACACAAAGGGCGCCGACGGCCACGCGAGCGACGAGGGCTCAGCGGACGGAGACGCGGACGACGACATCGCCGAGGACGCCGGCCGCGACGTGGCCCACGACGGCCAGCCGGGCGACGCGACTCAGGACGCCGGCCCCGACGCGTGCACGCCGAGCTGCGCAGACCTCGAGTGCGGCGACGACGGCTGCGGCGGCGTGTGCGGCGAGTGCGGCGCCGGAGCGCAGTGCGTGGGGGGCGCGTGCCAGGCCCTGTGCTCGCCGGCTTGCGACGGCAAGGCGTGCGGACCGAACGGGTGCGGAGGGCTGTGCGGCGCCTGTGGCGAAGGCGACGCCTGCGTCGGGGGGCAGTGCCAGCCCGTGTGCGCCCCGGCCTGCGACGGCAAGGCGTGCGGCGACGACGGCTGCGGCGGCGTGTGCGGCGAGTGCGGCGCCGGCCAGCAGTGCGTCGGCGGCCAGTGCGAGGGCGTGTGCGCGCCGGCCTGCGGCGGCAAGGCCTGCGGCGGCGACGGGTGCGGCGGCAGCTGCGGGGCGTGCGGCGAGGGGCAGGCCTGCGTGGACGGGCAGTGCCAGGCGCTGTGCACGCCGGCGTGCGGCGGCAAGCAGTGCGGCGAGGACGGGTGCGGCGGGGCGTGCGGGACCTGCGGGGTCGGCGAGCAGTGCGTCGCGGGCGGCTGCGAGCCCGTGTGCGTCGGGTCGTGCGCCGACAAGCAGTGCGGCGGCGACGGGTGCGGCGGGTGGTGCGGCACCTGCGGCGCGGGGCACCAGTGCAAGTTCGGGCAGTGCGAGCCGACGTGCAAGCCGGCGTGTGACGGCAAGGCGTGCGGCGGCGACGGGTGCGGCGGCAGCTGCGGGACGTGCGGCGCGGGCGAGCAGTGCGTCTCGGGGCAATGCGAGCCCATCTGCGCGCCGGCTTGCGGCGGCAAGGAGTGCGGCGGCGACGGCTGCGGTGGGTCGTGCGGGGCGTGCGGCGCCGGCGAGCAGTGCGTCTCGGGGCAGTGCGAGCCCCTCTGCGCGCCGGCCTGCGGCGGCAAGGAGTGCGGCGCGGACGGCTGCGGCGGCTCGTGCGGCACGTGCGCCCTGGGAGAGACCTGCTCGAGCGGGCAGTGCGAGTGCGCGCCCAAGTGCTCGGGCAAGGAGTGCGGCGGCGACGGGTGCGGCGGCAGCTGCGGGGCCTGCGCGGCGGGCGAGCAGTGCGTCCTGGGCGCGTGCAAGGTGCCGACCGGCGACCTGTGCTCCGACGCGTTGGTGGTGGACTCGGTGCCGTACAGCGACAGCCGCAGCACCGGGGGCACCTCGACCAGCCACTACGGCGTGCCGGCCGGCGCGTGTCCGGGCAGCCCGGGCGCCATCGGGCAGGACGCGCTCGACCGGGTGTACAGCTTCACACCCAAGGTCAGCGGCCCGTACGTGTTCACGCTGACCGGCACCTTCGACACGGGCCTGTACGTCTCGACGTCGTGCTCGAACGTGGGCGGGGCGTGCCTGGGCGGCGTCGACCTCGCCTGCGTCGGCTGCGAGGAGAAGCTGGAGCTGGATCTCGTCGCCGGCCAGCAGGTCATGATCTTCGTCGACGGGTCGTGGCACATCACCGACAGCGGCCCGTACATCCTGAAGATCGACAAGGGCTGCGACCCGACCTGCGCCGGCTGGGAGTGCGGGCCGGACGGGTGCGGCGGGTCGTGCGGGGCCTGCCCGCTGGGCGAGCAGTGCGTCTACGGCGAGTGCGAGGCGTCCCAGCCCATCCCCGAGTGCTCGGACGCCGTCACCGACGTCATCGACACCTGGCCCTACAGCCACGACAGCTTCATCTGGGGCAGCGGCAACCACTACAGCTTCAACAACTGCCCCGGAAACCTCAGCTCGGGCGGCAAGGGCACCGACCGCATCTACGAGATGACGGCGCCGGTGTTCGGCCAGTACCGGTTCACCCTCTCGCCCCACAACGGGGACGTCTTCGACCTGTACGTCGTGCGGGACTGCACGAAGATCAACCAGACCTGCCTGGGGGCCACCTGGATGGTCGGCAGCGTCAGCGTGGTGCTGCAGCCGGGCGAGGTCGTCTACGCCATCGTGGATGGCCACACGTCGAGCGAGTGGGGCGACTACACGCTGAAGGTCGACCTGTGCGAGGCGGACTGCAGCGGGCTCGAGTGCGGCATCGACCCGGTGTGCGGGGTCAGCTGCGGCGCGTGCGCGGGCGGGACGACCTGCGGCCCGACCGGCCAGTGCGTCCTGGGCGGCCAGGGCGACAGCTGCGACACGGCCTTCCAGGTCGACACGGTGCCGTTCGTGGGCGTGTCGTCGACCGCCGGGATGACCGACGACTTCGAATTCAAGGACTGCCCGTTCTTCCAGAGCACCGTCCGCGGCGACGGGGTGCAGGACCACGTGTGGGCCTTCACCGCGCCGGCGGCCGGCGTCTACACGGTGCGCCTCGACGAGGAGTCGGGCCACAACGCCCTGGTCTACATCGCGTCCGACTGCGACGACGTCTACGGCACCTGCCTCCGCTGGCACGAGGGCTGCAGCGTCAAGGTCGCCAGCTGCGACTTCCTGCCGACGATGGAGCTGCAGGCCGGCGAGACCCGTTACGTGGTGGTGGACGCGTACCAGACGTCGCCGTCCGGGTATCGGCTGACCTTCGACGCCCAGTGCCAGGAGGACTGCGCCGGCAAGGAGTGCGGGACCGACCCCTGCCTGGGCGGCAGCTGCGGCGCCTGCCCCAGCGGCTTCGCGTGCGACGCCCAGGGCCAGTGCCAGCCGTCGGCGGCGCTGGTCATCAACGAGATCGACTACGACAACCCGGGCAGCGACACGGCCGAGTTCGTCGAGCTCTACAACGCCGGCAGCGAGCCGGCCGTGCTGGCCGACTACGTGCTCGAGAGCGTCAACGGCACCGGCGGCGGGCTCATCAAGGCGGTCCCGCTGGGGGACGCCGGCGCGACCCTGGCTCCGGGCGCCTACCTCGTGGTCGGCTTCTCGCCGGTGACGAGCGCCCTGCCGCAAGGCGTCGCGTCCGTCACCGTCAGCGGCTCGTTCCTGCAGAACGGCGGACCCGACGGTGACGCGGTCCGCCTGGTCCACGCCACGAGCGGCGTCGTCGAGGCCGTCTCGTACACCGCCCCGGTCCCCGGCGCGAACGAGGGCGGCACCCACGCCGGCACCGACCCGGGCGAAGGGACCCTGTCGCGCTGCCCCAACGGCGTGGACACGGGCGACAACGGCGCCGACTTCGCCCAGGCCACCCCCGCCACGCCCGGCGCCGCGAACGGCTGCCCTTGAGCCGCCGCCGCCCCTCTCCCCAGAGGGGAGCGGCCCTCCTGCACGGCGTCATGGCTCCGGACCGTGGGGTTGACCACCCGACCCGAACGTCCAAAATTCGCGAGTCCCCCCAGAGATAGGAGCTGATTGCCGCCGCCCGATCGGCGATCGGCCCCGACGCTCCTTCGGACCGCGAGGACCTCCATGCGTCGCGAAGTGACGATAGCCACCGCCTGGGGCCTGGGGCTGACGCTTCTGCTCGCCCTCCTCATCGTCGTGGGCTCGCGCAACCTCGCCCACTTCGACGCCGCGCTCGTCGCCTACACCTTCGCCGTCCTCTTCGCCACCTTCGGCCTGACCTACCGCTACGCCATGTGGCTGCAGCGCCCGCCCACCGCCGTCTACTGGCGCCGCGGCTGGCATCGGCCCGCTGGTCGACCACTACCCGAGCCGTGCCTCGAGCTGCACCCGCGCCTCGCCGAGACGCTGGGCGTCGCCGACGGCGACTGGGTCACCGCCGAGAGCCGCCGCGGCACCTGCACCCTGCGCGCCTCGGTGGTCACGACCATCCGCCCCGACAGTCGATGATCCATCTCGACTTCATCGACCGGGCGCGCTCGCCGCAGACGGTCCCCGTCGTCTGCATGCACTGCGACTCGCCGACCTGCGCCGAGGTCTGCCCGGCCGACGCCATCAAGCGCACCGAGGACGGCATCGTCCAGACCGCGCGCAAGCCGCGCTGCATCGCCTGCAACAACTGCGTGCTCGCCTGCCCCTTCGGCGTCCCCAAGATGAGCTCGAAGGCGCACCTCATGATGAAGTGCGACATGTGCTACGACCGCACCTCGTCATCGTCCTGCTCTGGGCCCTCATCGCCATCGGCGTGGGCGCCATCGTCACCGCCTTCGAGCCCGACCTGCGCACCGCCACCGTCGGCTTCGTCATGCTGGCCGCCTCGCTGGGGGTCGGCAACGGCGCCGTCTTCGCCCTGGTCGGCCGCCGCATCCCCGCCGCCCAGGTCGGCGCCGTGACCCGCCTGGTCGGCGCCGTCGGCGGCCTCGGCGGCTTTCTGCCCCCCATCGTGATGGGCCTGGTCTACCAGGCCACCGGCTCGTACGCGATCGGCCTGATGCTGCTGTCCAACGTCGCCTTCGTCGGCGCCATCTACACCGCCTGGCGCCTGTGGCCCCGCGGCCTGCCGACCTCCGAGCCCTGAGCCCCCGCCACAGGTCCCGGGACCGTTCGATACGGCGCCGACGGTCGCCCCGACCGGTCCTGGGACTAAATCGAACCAGGGTCCATGGTGGCTCCAGCCAGTCCCGGGACTGCCCGCACCCACTCGCAGGTCGTTGCCCGAGGTCCCGGGACTGCCCCGGTCTGAACTGATGTTCAGCAAGCCCCAGTCCCGGGACTGCCCGCACCCACTCGCAGGTCGTTGCCCGAGGTCCCGGGACTGCCCCGGTCTGAACTGATGTTCAGCAAGCCCCAGTCCCGGGACTGCCCGCACCCGCTCGCAGGTCATTGCCCGAGGTCCCGGGGTCCGGTCGCACCACCCTGCACGCGTTTGGGTCCAGGCAGGCCCACCCGACCCACCGGGCCACTCGGCTTGCCGTACACATTCGATGTGTATAGCGTGCTCGGAGGGGGTGAGCCATGCGCACCAACATCGTCATCGACGACGATCTGCTCGCCGAAGCCGCCGAGCTGACTGGGATTCGAACCAAGAAGGAGCTCGTCCACGAGGCGCTCAGGACGCTCATCGCGACCCGCCGTCGCAAGAGCCTGCTCGACCTCAAGGGGAAGGTGCAGCTCCGGCCCGACTACGACTACAAGGCGCTCCGGGAGGACGGCGAGTGATCGTGGTCGACACCTCGGTCCTGGTCGACTTCTTCCGGGGCCGCGAGACCCGAGCGACTCGGCGGCTCGAGGAGCTCGAGCGCAGCGACGTCCCATTTTCCATCCCGACCGTGTGCTGCCAGGAGCTTCTTCAGGGCGCCCGAGATGAAGCCGAGTGGTCGACGTTGCACGACTATCTGGGGACCCAGCGCCTCCTGTCGCCCAGCGATCCGTGGCGAACCCATGTGGAAGCCGCGCGCATCTACTTCGAGGGCCGTCGAGGCGGCCTGACCATCCGTAGCACGGTGGACTGCTTCATCGCGGCCCTGACGCTGGAGATGGCCGGAACCCTGCTTCACGACGACATCGACTTCGAGCGGATCAAGGCCATCCGCGACCTGCCGACGCTCGGAGGTCCAGCCCTTCGCGAGGGGTGACCCGGGCGCGTCTCCTGGCGCTGACTACGGTGTGCAGGCGGGGACTCCGGGAAGCTCGATGAGCTGCTGGTCGGTCACCGCGGTGGGCACTCTATCGGGCCGGGGACCTCGATGGGCCAAACGCGTCTGCCGAGTCGCAGGGCGTAGTTGCCGGCCGGGACCGGGCCCAGCTCGCACTCGGCCGTCGCCTTACGACAGGCGCTGAAGCAGGCCTTCGGCTGGGTGGTCGGCGTGGTGACGCGGGCCGAGCTGAAGACCAGGATCTGCGACTCGACCAGCGCGGCCTCGCAGCTGAGGTCCTCGACGGCCCCGCCGCAGGGGACGCAATCGGAGAAGATCTCGACCACCAGCTCGTCGCCGGGCTGGATCATCTTCGAGGCGGTTGGCGTCAGCGAGCGCACGCAGGCGGAGCCCTCGTCGAAGCGGGTCTCGGTGATCTCGTCCGGCCCGGAGTCGCAACCGCCGAAGACGAACAGCAGCGTACCGAGCCCTGCGAGGAGTGGAGCGTAGCTCCAGCGGTCTCGACTCATGGTGTCCTCCCGAATCGAACAGCATGAGCGACCCGCGGCGGCACCGCAAGATCGGCCGTGCGCCCGCTGACGACCGGGGCCTGAGGGGGGCCTCGGAAGTGCCTTAGGCTTGGGGCCGTGAGCGCCAAGGAACCGAGCTTCGACGCCGTCGTCCTGGATGTGGACGGGGTCGTCACCGACACGGCGCGGCTGCACGAGCGGGCGTGGAAGGCGCTGTTCGACGCCGCCTTGCCCCAGCTGGGCGATGCCCGGCCGTTCACGCACGAGGACTATCGGGAGCACGTCGACGGCAAGCCGCGGGTCGACGGGCTGCGGGCGCTGCTGAAGGCGCGCGGGCTCGAGGTCGACGACGAGCAGGTCGCCTCGCTCGCGGCCGACAAGGACCAGCGCTTCCAGGCGCTGCTGGCCAGCGAAGGGGTGACCGCCTTCGAAGACGCGGTGACGGCGCTGCGGGGCTGGCGGCGGCTGGGGCTGGGCGTCGCCTTCGTGTCGGCCAGCCGCAACGCGGGGCAGGTGCTCGAGGCGGCCGGGGTCGCCGACCTGGCGGACCTGCGGGTGGACGGCCGGGTGGCGGCCGAGCTGGGGCTGAGCGGCAAGCGGGCCCTTTTCCGCGAGGCGGCGCGGCGGCTGCGGGTCGAGCCGGCCAGCGCGGTGGCCGTCGAGGACGCGGTGGCCGGCGTGGCCGCGGCGCGCGACGAGGGCTTCGGGCTGGTGGTGGGCGTGTCGCGCGAGGGGGACGGCGGCGCCCTGCGTCAGGCCGGCGCGCACCGGGTGGTGGCGCGGCTGACGGAGCTGCCGACCTTCGCCGAGGCCGGGTCGGTGCGCGCGAGCGCGCTGGCTTCGGCGCTGTGCCTGGATCTGCTGATCGCGCACGTTGGCCGCCGCCGGGTGGCCGTGTTCCTGGACTACGACGGGACGCTGTCGCCCATCGTCGACCAGCCCAGCGCCGCCGAGCTGCCCGAGCCGACCCGCGAGTCGCTGCGCGCGCTGGTCGCCCGCTGTCCCGTGGCGGTCGTCAGCGGGCGAGACCGCCAGGACGTGGCCTCGCGGCTGGGCGTGGAAGGCCTGTGGGTCGCCGGAAGTCACGGCTTCGACGTCGCCGGGCCCGACGGCCGCACCTTCGAGGCCGACGCCGGGCGGCACGCGCTGCCCGAGCTGAAGGCCGCCGCCGAGACGCTGACGCGCGACCTGGCGCACCTGCCCGGCGTGCTGGTCGAACGCAAGCGCTTCGCGCTGGCGGTGCACTATCGCATGGCGCCGGACGCCGCCGCCGAGGTGACCCGCACCGTCCACCAGGTCGCCTCGAAGGCGCGCCACCTGACGGTCCGCCCGGGGCGCAAGGTGCTCGAGCTGCGCCCCGACGTCGCCTGGGACAAGGGCCGCGCGGTCGAGCGCGTGCTGGCGCTGCTGCCCGGCGGGGACGAGGAGCTGACGCCGCTGTACGTCGGCGACGACCACACCGACGAGGACGCCTTCCGCTTCGTCTCGGGCCGCGGGGTGGGCGTGCTGGTCGGGGCGCCGCTGCGGCCGACGCGCGCCGACCTGCGGCTGGCGGACCCGCGCGAGGTGGCCGAGCTGCTCCGGATGCTGGCGCGCTGGATCGACCACGGCCCGCGTCGGGCCTCGTGGACGCTGTCGTTCGACCGCCCCGACCCCGAGCGCGAGCGCCACCGCGAGGCGCTGTGCACCCTGGGCAATGGCAACTTCGCCACGCGCGGCGCCGCCGAGGAGGAGCACGCCGGGCCGCATCACTACCCGGGCACCTACCTGGCGGGCGGCTACGACCGCATCGCCACCGAGGTCCGCGGCGAGGTGCTGGTCAACGAGGATCTGGTCAACTGGCCCAACTGGCTGCGCCTGAGCTTCCGCCCGGTCGGGGGCGAGTGGCTGTCGGTCGACGCGTGCCGGACGCAGGCCTTCGCGCAGACCCTGGATCTGCGCCGCGGCGTCCTGTCGCGCGTGATGCGCCTGCGCGACCGCGACGGCCGCCAGACGGTGCTGACGGCGCGGCGGCTGGTCAGCATGGACGACCCGCACGTGGGCGCGCTGAGCTGGGAGCTGCTGCCCGAGAACTGGTCCGGGCCGGTCGAGATCCGGTCGAGCCTGGACGGGACGGTGAGGAACGCCGGGGTCGCGCGGTACGGAGCGCTGCGCGGCGAGCACCTGACGCCGCTGGGGACCGGCGCGTCCGGGCCGGATCTGATCTGGCTGGACGTCTGCACGCGCCAGTCGCGGGTCCGGATGGCCCAGATCGCCCGCACCCGCGTCAACGTGCCGGAGCTGCGGCCGCGGCGGGTCGACGAGCACGGCGACCGGATCGACCAGACGCTGCTGGTGGACGCGCGGCCGGGCCGGGCCATCGAGGTCGACAAGGTCGTCAGCGTCCACACCTCGCGCGACCCGGCCAGCAGCGACCCGCTGGCCGACGCCCGCGAGCGCGTCGCGCACCTGCCCGGGTTCGGGGCGCTCGAGGCGGCCCACGCGCGGCGCTGGGCGCAGATCTGGAAGCGCTGCGACATCACGCTGGGTCCGGGTCTGGAAGAGACCACGCGCGTCCTGCGCCTGCACCTGTTCCACCTGATGCAGGTCGTGTCGCCGCACATCATCGACCGCGACGTGGGCGTGCCGGCGCGCGGGCTGCACGGCGAGGCCTATCGCGGACACGTCTTCTGGGACGAGCTGTTCATCCAGCCGTTCCTGGACGTCTCCTGGCCCGAGCTGACGCGCGAGCTGCTGATGTACCGCTATCGGCGGCTCGACGCGGCGCGGCGGCTGGCGTCGGCGCTGGGCCTGCGCGGGGCGGTCTATCCGTGGCAGAGCGGCAGCAACGGCCGCGAGGAGAGCCAGCGGCTGCACCTCAACCCGCGCTCGGGCCGCTGGGTGCCCGACGAGACGGACCGGCAGCGGCACATCGGGGCGGCCGTCGCGTGGAACGTCTGGCGGTACTACGGCGCGACCGGCGACCACGAGTTCCTGGCGGCCCACGGCGCCGAGATGCTGGTCGAGATCGCGCGCTTCTGGGCGAGCCTGGCGACCTGGGACGAGGGGCTGGGGCGCTTTCGCATCCGCGGCGTGGTGGGCCCGGACGAGTTCCACACGCGGCTGCCGGGGTCCGGCCGACCGGGCCTGGACGACAACGCCTACACCAACGTCATGGCGGCCTGGTGCCTGCGGGTGGCTGGGCAGGCGCTCGAGGCGATCGGCCCCCGGCGCGCGGCCGAGCTGACGGCGCAGCTGGGGGTGACCGACGAGGAGCGGCGCCACTGGGACGAGGTCGCGCGGCGCCTGCGGGTCGTGTTCGACGGCCACGTCATCAGCCAGTTCGACGGCTACGCCGGGCTCGAGGAGCTGGACTGGGACGCCTACCGGAGCCGGTACGGCGACATCCAGCGCCTCGACCGCCTCATCGAGGCCGAGGGCGACGACCCGAACCGCTACAAGGCCAGCAAGCAGGCCGACGTGCTGATGCTGTTCTACCTGTTCACCGAGGAGCAGCTGGTCGAGCTGCTCGGCCACATGGGCTACCGGTTCGAGCCCGCGTGGATCGCCGAGAACGTCGACTACTACGTGCGGCGGACGTCGCACGGGTCGACCTTGAGCCGGGTCGTGCACGCCTGGGTGCTGGCGCGGCTGGACCGCGCGCGGTCGTGGAGCCTGTTCCAGGAGGCGCTGCGGTCGGACGTGGCGGACATCCAGGGCGGCACGACGTCCGAGGGCATCCACCTGGGCGCGATGGCGGGCACGGTGGATCTCGTGCAGCGCGGCTACACCGGCGCGGCGGTGCGCGACCGGGTGCTGTGGCTGGACCCGCGCGTGCCGGACCCGATGCCCTGCCTGCGGACCAGCTTCCTGGTGGGCGGCGCCTGGCTGAGCGTGGTCATCACCAGCGCGCGCCTCGAGGTCGTCTTCGCCAACGGCTGGGCCGACGAGGCGCGCGTCGGCTTCGCCGGGCAGGTCCACCTCCTGCGGCAGGGCGAGTCGTTGCGCTTCGAGCTGTCAGCGTAGATCGACCAGGCGGCTGGCTTTGCGGTAACGGACGCGGAAGCCGCGGAAGCGGGGCAGGACGCGCGGCGACGGGTCGGGCGCCTTGCGGGCGGCGGCGTTCAGCGGCTCCAGGGTCACGACGCGGCTCTGGGGGCCGACCTCGCAGCCGTACTGGGCGCCCAGGTGGGTCCAGGTGCGCGGGAAGTCCTCGCGCAGCGCGGCGATGGTCGCCTCCGGCAGGCCGGTCAGGCGCGCCAGATCGGGCCGCAGGTCGTCGGGCTCGAGCAGCGCCAGATCGGCGCTGGCCTCGACACCCAGCGTCGCCAGCTGCCGGGCCAGGTAGGCGGCGGGGTCGTCGGTCGGCCAGCCGCGCGCCGCCTCCGCGACGTCGTGCTCGGGCCAGGCGACCAGCAGCGCGTGCAGGTGCACGTGGTCGCGGACGGGGTCGGCGCAGCCCTTGAACCGCCCCAGGCGGTTGTCCAGCACCAGCCGCGCCACGGCCTGGCACAGCGCCTCGCCGTGCAGGGGCGCCTCGTCCTCGGCCAGCACGACGCCCGCCAGGCGCCGGACCGTGCGCCCGACCACCTCGACGCCGCGCGGGCCCGAGCGCGGCTCGGCGGCGGCGACCTCGACCTCGCCCAGCCCCGCCTCGGCCAGCAGCGCGGGCGCGCAGGGCAGCAGCAGCCGGCCGTAGCCGCGCACCTCGAGCCCCGGACCGCCCAGCCAGAAGTGGCCCAGCAGCACGCCGGCCGTCGGGGCGCGGCGCTCGGGCGCGCCGTAGGGACGCGGGTGCGGGGGCGACCAGGGGCGCACCCACAGCTCGTCGCCGGCGCCGTTGGCCCAGGGCTCGCGTCCGTCGCCCGCGTCCGCGCCCGCCCGGGCCCGCTTGGCCTCGGCGCGCGCGCGCAGCACGAAGCCGGCCTGCGGCCACCGCTCCAGCAGGTGCCGGGCCAGCGCGTCGCGGCGGGGCAGCGGGTCGCGGTCCTGCTCGGGCGGGGTGGCGACGCCCAGGGCCTGCCGCAGCGACGCCGCGACGCGCCGCACCTCGGCCAGCCGCGTGGCGTGCAGGCCGTGCCGGTCGGCGTCCCCGCGCCGCAGGGCCAGGATCTGCGCCGAGACCTCGTCGTCGGCGTCCCTGAGCAGCGCCTCTCGGGCCTCGTCCGAGGCCTCGCGCCGGCCGTCGGGCAGGGCGCCGGCCGGCAGGAACAGATCGGTGTCGCCTTCGAGCAGGGCCACGAGATCGGCCAGCGTGGCGGCCAGCGCGGGCGGCGCCTCGGCGAGCAGCAGCGCGTCGCGGGGCGAGGTCGGCAGCGCCAGCGCCTGGCGGCCGCGCGAGGTCAGGTGACCGCGCTCGTCCAGGGCGCCCTGGCGGCGCAGGGCCTCGCGGGCGCGGGCGACGGCGAAGGCGGGCGGCGGGCGCAGCCAGGGCGCGCGGTCGAAGCGCTCGCCCTCGAGGCCCAGGCCGGCGGCGTCCAGCACCAGCGGGTCCAACGCGACGCGGGCGATCTCGGGCTCGGTGTGGGGCTCGGGGCGAAAGCCGCGGGCGAACAGGCGCAGGCAGCGGCCCGGGCGCACGCGGCCGGCGCGGCCGGCGCGCTGGTCGAGCGAGGCCTGGCTGCAGGGGACGACCGCCAGCGCGGCGCGGCCGGCGCGGTGCAGCGTGGCGCGGACGAGGCCCGGGTCGATGACGGTGGTGACGCCGGGCAGGGTGACCGAGGTCTCGGCGACGTTGGTGGACAGGAAGACGCGGCGGCGCGGCCAGCTGGGCCGGAAGGCGGCCATCAGGCGCGGCGCGGGCAGGCTGGCGTGGACCGGCACCAGGTCGAAGGCGTGGCGGCGGGCCAGCGGCTCGAGGGCGGCGGCGCACCGGGCGATCTCGCCCTTGCCGGGCAGGAAGACCAGCACGTCGCCGGAGTCGTCGCCAGCACGCTCGATGACCCCGGAAATGGCGTCGGCGATCCGGGCCTCGAGGTCGCGGGCGCTGGGCTCGCTGGGCCCGGCCGCGTAGTCGACCTGCACCGGGAAGGTGCGGCCGTGGCCCTCGAGCACCGCGGCGCCCAGGCGCGCGGCCAGGGCCTCGGCGTCGACGGTGGCCGAGGTCATGACCAGCTTGGCGGCCGACGGGCCGGGCAGGTCCCGCGCGGCCAGGCGCGCGACCAGCAGATCGAGGTCGAGCGAGCGCTCGTGCAGCTCGTCGACCAGCACCGCCACCCAGGGCCACGCGTCGTCGCGCTGCAGCATCCGCAGGGCCACGCCGGTCGTGGCGAACAGGATGCGCGTGCTCGGGCCGCTGCGGTCCTCGAAGCGCACGCGGTAGCCGACCGCCTGCCCGACCTCGCCGCCCAGCGCCTCGGCGACGAAGCCCGCCAGCGTACGGCAGGCCACGCGGCGCGGCTCGACGACCAGCACCGGGCCGCCCAGCGTCTCGGACAGCCAGACCGGCAGGCGCGTCGACTTGCCCGAGCCGGTCGGGGCGACCACCAGCAGGGTGTCGTGGGTCGCGAGGGCGGCCTGGAAGTCCTCGCGCAACGCTTCGATGGGCAGGTCCGACATGCCGCGCACGCTAATCGAGGCGCGGCGCCGTGCCCAGTGGTGTAGCATCCCGCCCACCCCGAGGAGACCCATGTCCAACGAGCAGACCGCCCCCGAGGCCGCCGACGAGATCCTGTTCCAGCGCGAGTGGCGCGGCCAGGGCCACATCACCTTCACCCTCGACGCCCGCTATCGCTCGCGCACGCGCATGGTCGGCAAGGGGTCGATGGAGGGCGTGCGCGCCTACGTCGCCATGCTCGACGAGGCGGTGGCGACCTTCGGGCGGGAGCGGACGACCACGTCGCTGGTCGATCTGACCGAGCTGCGCGACCCGCCGCTGCGTGCCCAGCTGGTGCTGGGCAAGTGGCTGTTCACACACCGCAAGCAGGTCGAGCGGGTCGCCATCTTCGGCGGGCGTCCCATCGAGATGAAGGTCGCCCAGGCCGTGGTCACGATGGCGCGGCTCGGCGGCGTCGGCTTCTTTCAGGACGAGGCGAGCGCGCTCGGCTTTCTGGGCTGGTAGCGAGCGCGCTCGGCGTCATGGGTAGGGCTGCGTCAGGCGCGCACCGGCTCGAGCACGCGCACCCAGCCCCAGACGTTGTCGCGGCGCTCGGGCCGGATGGCGACCTGGTGCAGCTCGGTGCCGTCCTGGGCCACCAAGCGCTCGTGCAGGTTGGTCTCTGGCGTGGGGGTGGCGGCCCGGTCGTCGTCGGGCTCGGACCAGCCGGACAGCCAGTCGAAGTGATGCTGCCGCTCGGGCTGGCGCCACACCGGCAGCCCGTCGACCTGCGGCGGCTGCGGCGACATGGGCGTCCAGTGCGTGATCGCCCCGCCGTGGCGGGCGGCGAGCAGCTGGTCGTGCTTCAGCTCGATGGTGATCTGCTCCCTCGCGGCCATGGGCTCCTCCTCGCTCGCGTTCCACCTGACAGGAGGCTCACGCGCGCGGCCGGTTCAAGGCGCGCGCAGCCGTCGTCACGGCGACCCGGGCGGTCACCCGGGTGGCATGGACACCCTCGCCCGGTTCGCGTCATGCTCCGCGTCACGAGGAGGGCGATATGGCACGCATCGGGGACCGTGGTGAGGGCGTGAGTGCGGGGCGGCGTGGCTTTCTGCGCATGGCGGGGGCGGGGCTGCTGATCCCGGCCTGGCTGGCGGCCTGCAACAAGGCGGGCGGCGAGGCCGGGGCTGAGGGTGGGCAGGCCAAGGCCGAGGCGCCGAGCGGCGTGGTCGAGGGCGACGGCAAGCAGAAGGCCAAGGACGGCGAGGCCGAGGCGAACGACGCGGCCCTGTACAACAAGGGCATCGCCATGGAGCAGGGGGCCGTCAACGCCTACGCGGCCGCGGCCAAGCTGCCGTTCATCGCGAGCGACCCGGCGGTGCTCGCGGTCGCGGCGCACTTCATGGCGGACCACACGGCCCACCGGGACGCGCTGGCGAGGTGGTGCGAGCAGCTGGGCGGCAAGCCGATCGACCCGGCGACGGCGCCGACGCCCGAGATCCCGGCCGAGATCCTGGACGGCTCGAAGCCGGACGACGAGCGCAAGCTGGCCGTGCTGCGCTTCGCGCGCGAGCTGGAGAAGCAGGCCGCGGACGCCTACTTCAAGATGGTGACCGCCAACATGCTGACCGAGCTGGGCCGGCGCTGCGCGGCCGAGCTGCTGCCGGTCGAGGCGCAGCACGTGGCGGTCTACGACTTCGTCTTGAAGGCCGACAAGGTGACCAGCGCGGCGCTGTTCTCGGAGCAGATGTGAGCGGGAGCAGGCCGGGCGACCCCGTCGACCCTTCGGCGGCGACCGTCTTGCTGGACGAAGAGCGCCCGGCGCCGACCGGAGCGCCCCACCCGCCGCCGGCGAAGGCGACCTTGGCCTGGATCCCAGCGGTCACCCAGAAGATGGCGCCGGGCACCGTGCCGGACGAGACCATCACCGTCCGCGGGGTCTCCGGGGCCGCGCCGCCAACGTCGCCCAGCGCCAGCCGCGCGCCTGGCCGCCTGAGCCTGGTGGTCCACGAGTACGCCGACGGCAAGCGCCTGACGGCCGGCGGCGACGTGCCGACCGGCCCGGTCGAGCGGGTGGTCACCCTGCCCTATCGCTCGAGCGACGTGCTGCTGCGCATCGGCAGCTACGAGGTCGTCAAAGAGCTGGGCCGCGGCGGCATGGGCGTCGTCTACAAGGCCTGGGCGCTGCAGCTGTCGCGCTGGTGCGCCATCAAGGTGCTGCTGACCGGAGAGCACGCCTCCGAGGCGCAGATCATCCGCTTCCAGAACGAGGCGCGGCTGGCAGCGCACCTGAACCACCCGAACATCACGCAGGTCTTCGATCTCGGCGAGGACACCGAGGGACGTCCGTACTTCGTCATGGAGTTCGTCGAGGGCCGCGACCTCAGCGCCCTCATCCGCAGCGGCTCGGCGCGCGACGTCGAGACAGGCGTGAGGGCGCTGGCCAAGGTGGCGCGCGCGCTGGCCTACGCGCACGAAAAGGGCATCGTCCACCGAGACATCAAGCCGGACAACATCCTCGTCGACGCCGCCGGGGAGCCGCACATCACCGACTTCGGCATCGCCAAGAGCCTCGAGGAGCGGGCCGGCATGACGCGCGAGGGCGCGCTGATGGGCACGCCCCACTACATGCCGCCCGAGCAGGCCAACGGCGAGCTGAACCGGATCGGGCCGCTGAGCGACGTCTACGCGCTGGGCGCGACGCTGTACCACCTGGTCACCGGACGGACGCCGTTCGTCGGCGACTCGCCGGTCGAGGTGATGATCCAGGTGCTCGAGCGCGACCCGGACCGCCCGCGCGACGTTGCGAAGAAGGTGCGCGGGGTCGAGCTGCCGCTGGATCTGGAGACCATCTGCCTCAAGGCGATGGAGAAGATCGCGCGGCAACGCTATGCCAGCGCTGCCGAGCTGGCCGAGGACCTCGAGGCCTTCGTCGCCGACCGCCCCATCCAGGCGCGCCCCATCGGCCCGCGCGAGCGGCTGCAGAAGCTGGTCCGGCGCAACCGCGGCGCCATGATCGCCACGCTGCTGGTCGGCGTGACGCTGGTCGTGATGACCGTCGCCTTCGGGACGGTGCTCATCTTCAACATCAACCGCACGACCGAATCGCTGCGCGAGCTGGACCGCAAGGCGGGGCTGGACCAGGCGCTGACGCTCGAGAGCGCCATCCGCACCAACATGCTGCAGGGCCGGGCCGACGTGGTGCGCGAGCTGGTCGCCAAGCTGAGGGGCGACGAGAACCTGACCGCCGTCGAGGTGGTCCGCACCGACCGGACGTTCGCCTACACCGACCGGGCGACGCGCGTGCAGGTGGAAAAGCGTCTGCGCGACCCGCGCGTGCTGGGCTGGATCGAGGAGACCCGGCCGAAGATGTTGCCGCGCATCGAGGACTTGAAGCGCGTCGGCTTCGACAACATCGACGGCAACCCGCAGGCGGCCGCGGGGCTGTTCGCGTTCGACCGCGCCGAGTGGAAGGCGCTGGTGGACGCCAAGGAGGTCCAGGTCCGGCAGGAGGTGGTCGACGGCGAGCCGGTCCTGACGGTGCTCAAGCCCATCGAGAACTCCGAGGGGTGCCAGACCTGCCACGGCGAGCCGGGCGAGGACGGCTACGACGCCAACGAGGTGCGGGCGGTGCTGGTCGTGCAGCGCTCGCAGAAGGACCTCGAGACGCGCATCGCCGCCAACCGCAACGCCACCATGGCCGTGGGCGCCACGACGACGGGCGTCCTGCTGGCCCTGCTGTTCTTGCTGGCGAAGGTCTTCGGCCTCGGGCCCAAGCCGCGGCGCTACGGACGCTGAGCCACCGGCGCGCAGGCCGCCTGGTGTCGGTCCAGCGCGTCGCGAAAGGCGCGCTCGTCGAAGGCCGCGCCCTGCTCGCGCCAGAGCCCGTCCACGACCAGGTCGGCGCCCTCCATGTGAGCCTCGAAGCGGCCGACCAGCCGGCCGTCGTGCAGCAGCGGGCAGACGTACCAGCCCCAGCGCCGCTTGGCGGCCGGCTTGTAGACCTCCCAGACGTAGTCGAAGCCGAAGACGTGGCGCACCAGCGCGCGATCCCAGATGAGCGGGTCGAGCGGGCCCAGGACGCGCATGCGGCCGTCGTCGTCGGGGAAGGCGCGGTCGAACAGGCGCGGCGGCGCCAGATAGCGGCGCTTGGCGCCCGTGACCTCGACCTCGACCAGGGCCCCTTCGGCGACCAGCCGGCGTGGCAGGTCCGTCGTCCGCCAGGCCGTCAGCATCGACCACCACGGGCCCGCGGCCATCGACAACAGGCCGGCGGCGTGGGCCCGCTCGACCAGCGCCCAACGGGCGAAGGCTTCGGAGGCGTCGCCGTGGGTGGGGCGGATCGGCGGCTGGTGGGCGTGCTCGGGCAGGGCCCGCTCGGGGACGTCGAACAGCTTGCCGTCGGCGCTGCGCCCGCAGACGACGACGCGGCAGCGCGTCCACAGGACCTCGAGCGCCATGGACGTGGCGCGGCGGGTCCCCTTCCAGCCGGACCAGTCGATGGGCTCGACCGTGCCGTGGTCCTCGAGGGCGCCGGCGGTGACCGGCCCGACGGCGCGGACCTCGTCGAGGACGCGCTCGAGGACGCCCTCGGGCAGCCGCCTGAGCCGGTCGCCCAGGCGCCACCACGGGGTCTGGGCCGCCTGGTCGCGGTAATGGGGGAAGGCCGAGGCGGGCAGGAGGCAGCGCTCCTTGGCGAAGTGCTCGAAGGCGTGGCCCGGGTAGGCGAAGCGGTAGACGTCGCCGCGGGCCAGGCCGTCGAGGCGCGCGAGGGCGACCAGATCGGCGTTGGTGCCGATGCGGTCGAGCGGGTCGAGCTGGATGCAGCGGAGCTCGGTCAGCAGCGCGCGCACCCCGGCGGCGCCGGGCGGGAGGGTGACGGCGCGCAGGCCGAGGTGGCCGACCAGGGCGCGGCGCGCCTCGTCGGGGCTGACCTGGATCACCACGGCTCGACGATCGCCACGTTGGCCGCCGGGTCGGAGGGCAGATAGAGGATGGGGACCTCTTCGCCGCGCTGGCGATCGACCAGGTGGGGATCCCAGCCGGTGAGGCGGCCGTCGTAGACCCGACCGTCGACCCGGACCCGATAGGCGAGCTGGTAGGGCGAGCGGCCGTTGACCCTGATCGAGGTGTCGTAGCCGGTGTCCACGACCTCGCCCACGGTGACCTCGCCCTCGGTCAGGACGCGCCGGACCTTCGTGCGCTTGCGAAAGCCCGCCCGCAGGAAGCCCAGGCCGACCAAGAGGAAGAGGGACCCGAGGCCGCCACCGATGAGGGCGAACAGCGCCTCGCCGGACGCGAGGCCCGAGATCAGGAAGACGCTGCCCACGCCGCCGCCGACGCTGGCGAAGATGGCGCCGAAGGTGAGATGGAAGCCGCTGAGCGGGGCGAAGCGCTTGGCGTAGGCGGCGGGCAGCGGCCGCGGCGGGGCGGGAGGCAACGCCAGAGGGCGGGCCGAGCGGACGGCGACCGCGCCCAGTCCGTCGACCGCGCTGGCGTCGCCGCGGGCCAGGGCGCGCGCCCGCTCGGCGAGGGTGCCCGCGTGGCGCGGACGGTCGCGAGGGTCGGGCCGCAGCATGGCGGACAGCAGGACGGCCAGCTCGGGGCTGACGTCGACCGCGTCCTGCCAGGCCAGGCGGTGATCGGGCCCGACGAGGTCCTGCGGGTCGCGGCGGGACAGCAGGGCGACCGCCAGGACGGCCACCGAGTACAGGTCGCTGGCGGGCTCGGCGCGGCCGGCGAACTGCTCGGGGGCCATGTAGCCGAAGGTGCCGGCGATGGTGCTGCCGTCCTCGGCGCCGCGCACGACGTCGCGGACGGCGCCGAAGTCGATGAGGGCCAGGCGCCCGTCGCGGCGGCGCATGACGTTGGCGGGCTTGATGTCGCGGTGCACCACCGGAGGCTCGACGCCGTGCAGGTAGGCCAGGATGTCGAGCACGTCGGCCATGACCAGCAGGACCTCGTCCTCGCGGAAGCGGCGGCGGGCCAGCTCGCTCTGCAGGGTCTCGCCTTCGATGAGCTCCTGGACGAGGTACAGGCCGACGGTCTTGCCGCTGCCGGCGGTGAAGTCCTCGTAGTAGCGAGGGACGCCCGGGTGCTCGAGGGTCTCGAGGACCTTGGCCTCGCGGGCGAACAGATCCATCGCCTTGACCGAGTCGAGGCGCCGGACGAGCAGCTCCTTGATGGCGACCGGCTGGCCGTCCGAGAGGCGCTCGGCGCGGTAGGTCGTGCCGTTGGCGCCCTGGCCGAGGACGGCGAGGAGGCGATAGCGCCCCTCGAGGGCGGTGGGGCCGTGGCAGGCGGCGCAGGCCTCGGCCGGGGGCACGTCCGCGCCGCAGGTGGCACAGACGACGGTGGCCGTGCTGGGGACGGCTAGGTCGGTCATCGGCCGTGCTCCTCGCAGGGCGGCGGGATGTCGGGGTGTAGATCGGTCAGCGGGGTCGCGGCCGCGAGGTCGCCCCACGCCTCGCCGGCCCAGCGGACGTCGAGGCGGGCGGGGGCCGGGCCGGTGACGGTCAGCTGGGCGGCGCCGAGGTGGACGACGCCGGTGAAGGCGACGAGGCGCAGGCCGTCGGGGTCGGCGCAGGAGGCGGTGGCGGGGGCCGAGGCGCAGGCCGGGAGGGGGGCGCCATTGGCGGTGGCCGCGGTGAAGTCGGGGCGGGTCGTCAGGCCGGCGGCGGTGACGGTCGCGTCGTCGACCGGGGTCGGGCGCGTGGCGCCGGCAGCGTCCGGGTACAGGGCCAGCCGGTACCAGCCGGCGACGTCGTCGAGGTCGGTGACCCCTTCGGCGGTGGCGCCATAGAAGGAGTCGACGGACTGGCCGAGCAGCGCCAGGGTCGTGCCGGGGCGGACGAAGACGGGCAGCTCGGTCGGCGGGGCGGGCGCGTCGGCGGTGTCGGCGGTGGGCGCGGCGCCGAACAGGGGCCACCAGCCGTCGCCGGGCAGGGTCACCGGGCGCGAGGCGGTGACCTGGGCGAGGACCGGCGCGACCAGGAGGTCGTCGCCCAGGAAGTATTGGGCCGGTGAGGTCTGCCACAGGGCGGGGAGCGTCGGCTCGACCAGCCAGGGGTGGCGGACCAGGGGCAGGCCGCGGGCGACGGCCTCGGCGGCGAGGGCGCGGAACAGGGGGAGCAGCAGCGTGTGGACGCGCGCCCAGCGGCGGTAGTGGGCCAGCGTCTCGGCGTCGCGATCGAAGGCCCAGTTGCCGCACTCGTCCGAGCCGTGGTGGGTGCGCATCAGGCCGGTGAGCGCGGCCTGGCTGGTCCAGCGGTAGAACAGCTCCTTGTCGGTGTTGGGCACGTCGAAGGACGAGTAGCCGGCGATGTCGGTGCCGAAGATGGGCACGCCCGACAGGCCGACGTGGACGGCCATGGGGACGACGGACGGGAAGCCGTCGTGGGGGCTCCAGTCGGTGTTCTGGTCGCCGCCCCACATCGTCGGGGCCAGCCCGCCGGTGCCGCCGTGGACGGAGGCCCAGCCGCTGCGGGCGAAGAACGTCCAGTGGTTGTCCGGCTCGGGGCCGTCGGCGTGCACGGCGGTCATCACCTCGCGGTTGGCGCGCTGCCAGTCGAGCGGATAGCGGTTGTGGACGCGCCAGGGGTCCTCGCCCGAGTGCAGGACGGCGTCGACCGGCAGCCACTCGGCGAAGTCGGCCATCCAGCCGTCGATGCCCAGGGTGTCGGCGGCGGTGGTCAGGTAGCCCTTCAGCCAGGCGACGGCGGCGGGGTTGGTCAGGTCGACCATGCTGGACTCGCGGGTCAGCGCGGGGTCGTGCATCAGGTAGGGGGCGCCGCTGCCGTCGTCCTTGCGGATGAGGAAGCCGCCCTCGACGCCTTCGGCGAACATGCGGGTCGGCGTCGGGACGAACGGGTTGAAGTAGGCCAGGAAGGCGAAGCCCTGGGCGTGCAGGGCGGCGACGTCGGTGGGCAGCTCGGGGTAGGTGTCGGCGTCCCACTCCCAGGCGTAGGACAGACGGTAGCCGGTCGACAGCTGCTCGCCGCCGATCCAGTCCTCGGACCAGATGGCGCTGGACGGGATGCCCTCGGCGCGCAGCTGGTCGGCGACCTGCCACAGGCGCGCCGGGCCGCCGACGGCATCGTTCCAAGGGCCGAAGGTCCAGTCGGCGGGCGGCGTGATGCGGCCGGTGTAGCGGGTGACGGCCTCGACGCGGTCCTTGGGGGTCGCGCCCGCGACCAGCACCAGCGAGGGCAGCTCGGCGTACGAGCGCAGCGCGCCGCGGGCGGGCGCAGCGTCGCACAGATCCAGCTCGGAGTAGGCGTCGTGGCCGACCAGGGCGGCGTAGCCGGCGGTCGAGTGCCACACGCCCATGGGCGCGTAGGCCGCCTCGGGCGCGGCGTTGAACGGGAACAGGCCGCCGTCCTCGGGCTTGCCGATGCCCTGCTCCTGCGTCCACAGCGGGTAGGTGCGGCCGCGCAGATCCAGGCCGGTCACCTGGGTCCCCAACCCGAAGAAGGCCTCGCCGGCGGCGCAGTCGAAGGCCAGCTCGCCGCCGTCCGCCGCGCCGTCGGTGGTCAAGGCGACCCGCAGGTCGGCCTCGCCGTGCGGGGCGAAGCTCAGGCCGACCGCCTCGCCGTCCGCGGCGGCCCACGTCACGGTGACTGCCTGGGGCGTCGCGGTGATCGCGGGGGCCCGGTCGTGCAAGCCGCGCCAGGTGAGCCCCGAGTCGGCCCCCTCGAGCGCGATCCGGAAGGCCCCGAACATGTTCATGACCCCCGGCGCGCCCACGGCCAGGCGGACCGGCGACACGACGTGCCCTTCGGCGTCGACGCAGGCCCCGGGGCCGCTCAGGACCGTGGCCCCACCGGGGGCGGCGATCTGCCAGGCGCCCGTCGCAGGCGAGACGACGACGGACCAGTCCCCGAGCGCGGTCGTCAGCGGCGCGTCGGGGGCGGCGTCACACGGCGGCAGCGCACCGAGCGGGACCGCGTCGGGCGCAGCATCGTGTCCGGCGTCGCCGCCAGGATCGGCTTCGGCGTCGGCCACATCGGGGTCGGTCGCCAGGTCCCCACCCGTGTCCCGTGCGCCCGAAGGCGTCTCGTCACCACAGCCAGGCCCGGGGAGGACCGCCAGGCCCACCAGCCCCACCAGTCCGAGGGCCGGGAGCACGCGTCGCGTCAGCATCGAAGTCGCCATGGGGCGGCAGCATACGCAGAGCGTCAGCGGCAGTCGATGAGGACCGGGGCCCCGCCACGCTCGGCCCAGACGACCGCGTTCTGGCCGAACCGCCGCCCCAGCGCGCGCGCCTCCTCGCGCGTCGGCCCCAGCACCAGGAGGCTCGGCTCGGGCGGCCAGGCGCCGTCGTCGCCGACCCCCTCGCCTTCGAGCGCGATCCAGCCGCGCGCTGCGACCTCGCGCGCGAGCTCGGCCTGCCGGACGGCGTTGACCGCCGGCGACGTCGGCCTCGACCCGGGATTCCAGGCGGTCACGAACGCCCAGGCTTCGGCGCCGGTGCGCGCCAGCAGGGCGTCGAGGCCTGGCTCGACGCGCCCGATGCGCAGCCGCAGCTCGCCCTCCGGCGTGCGCGCCACGTAGGTCGTCCGTCGATAGGCCTCCCACAGCTCCATGGAAACTAGAGTCCCCAGCCCTCGAGCCCCGCGCAAGGCGGTGGGCGCGAAGAACCCTGCCTCATCCGGTCGGGGACGCTCCCGACCCCACCGCCGGGGTCTCGACTCCCCGGCGGGGCGCGGCTCGATCCACTCGGTGTCGCCCACGCCCGCGCGCCCGTCACGGCATCGCAGCAATCGGTGACAGCCAGCGACCGCCGGTGGCGCGCAGAATCGTCGGAAGTCACAGGGGATTCTCAGGCTGAGACGAGGCCCGCGGCGGGCGCTTTCACATCGAGACACCCGGGCTGGTACGGGGCGTGCTAACCGGGCGAGTCGACCCGGAGACCCGTCATGCCTTCTCCCGACGATTCGCGATGGACACATCGAGAGGTCCTCGAGCGCGCGCGCCGACCGGCTCACGAGGCCGAGGACGACCGCGCCGAGGCGCGCCAGCGGCTGCTCGACGCCTTGCCCGCCGTGCTGGCGGACTTCCAGGCCGAGCCCGAGCGGGTCGGCTGGTGGCTGGCGGACCTCGAGGCGGCGGGGCTCGCCGACGGCCACGACCGCGAGGCCCTGTACGCGGCCACCGTCGCGCTGGCGGGGCCGGACTACGCCGAGCAGGCGTTCGCGGGGACCACGGAGGGGCCGGCGGCGGCCGAGATCGCGGCGAGCTTGAGGGCCGACTTCGAGGCGATGGTCGCGGCGCGAGAGCAGCGGGAGCGCGAGGCGTCGCTGCTGGGGCGCGTCGCGGGGCTGGTCGAGCGGCTGGCGGGGTGGCTGGGGCTCACGGGCGACGAGGTGCGGGTGCGCGCGGACGAGGAGGCCGGGCGACGCACGGCGCAACGCGGCGCGCGCGGGCTGGTGGACGAGGGGGTCGTGTGGCTATCGCCGCAGCGGTGGGACCCCGACACGCACCAGGGCCGGGCCGTCCTGGCGCACGAGCTGGTCCACGTCGCGCAGCGCGAGGAGCGGCAGACCCGGCCGGGCCGGCCCGAGGCCGACAAAGGCGCCGCCGAGCGCGAGGCCGCCAGCCTGGGCGCCGCCTTCGCGGACGGCGCGCGCATCGGCCCGCCGAGCCAGGTGCTGCCCGCCAGGGACCGGGCGGCGGACACCGACGCCGACAAGGCCGCCGGGCAGGATGGCAAGCCCAACGAGGTGGCCGCCAAGCGCCCGCAGACGGTCACGCTGAGGCTGGCCGGCTTCGAAGTGCGGGCCACCCTGCCGGCCGAGGGCGGGCCTGCGCGCGTCGTCGTGCCCGCGCTGGGCTGGAGCCCCCTGCCGGGGCTGAGCTTCAGCCGGGCGGAGCTCACCTTCGACAAGCAGTGGAAGCTGCGGCGCGGGACCCTGCTCGGGTCGCTTGCGGTGGGGCCGCATCTGCGCGCGGACGGCCTGCGGCTCGACATCGACCGCAACGGCCGCGCCAAGGCGCTCGTCAAGGGCGTGCCGCTGCGCATCGGGCGCAGCATCGAGGGCACGCTGGACGTGACGGTCGGTGCGGCGGGGCTGACGGGGCGGGCGCGCATCCCGGCGGCGAAGGTGAACCTGGGGCCTGGCGTCGAGGTGAGCGCGGGCGCGATCGAGGTCGGGCTGTCGCCGGACGGGTCGCTGACGCTGGGCGGCGAGGTCACCGGCGCGGTCGAGCACCTGGGGCAGGTGACCGTCGCGGCGCGGATGGCCGAGGGGCGGCTGGCGGGCTCGGTGACGGCGTCGCTGGGGCGCCCGGTCGAGCTGTCGCCGGGCGTGAAGGCGACGGCGGGGACGCTGAGCGGGGCCTGGGCTCCCGACGAGGGGTTCTCGGCCAGCGGGACCGTGACCGTGGACGTGGGCGGCTGGGCGTCGGCGCCGCTGACGGCCGAGTACCAGCACCGGGGCGGTCGGTGGAGGGTCGCTGGCAGGCTCGAGCAAGTCGCTCCGGCCAGCTTCGGCGAGCTGGCCTTGAGCGAGGGTTGGGCCGAGGTGGCCCTGGGTGACGCGGGGCTCGAGAAGCTGGGGGTCGGCGGCAAGCTGACGCGGGGCGTCGTCGAGGTGACGCTGGACGGGACGCTGGACGGCGCCAGCGGGGCGCTGGGCGGCGGCGGCGTCGTGAGGCTGGTCGGGGAAGTCCCGCTGGGGCCGACGGGGGCCGTGCTGTCGGCGGTCGAGGGCGAGGCGACGGTGGCGGCCAGCGTGCTCACGTCCGTCGCGATGACGCGCGCCGTGGCGACCTGGACGGTGCCTGGGGGGCCGGCGCTCGAGGCGGTCGCCACGGAGATGACCTGGGATACGGTGGCGGACACGTTCTCGGGGTCGGCGACGCTGGCGGTGACGGAGGCCTGGACGCCTCTGGACTGCGAGTACGTGCGGGCCAGCATCGCTCCGGGGGTGCTGGGGACCGTCACGTTGGGGCGCGACGGGGTGACGGGGGACCTCCACGAGGTGCCGCTGTCGCTGTCCTTCCCGGTGATCGATCAGGTGCTCGCCGTCGCCCTGCCGGACTCGGTGGTCGAGCTGGTCACCGGCCACCTGTCGCTGACGGCCGACGGCCTGCTGGCGCTCGCGGTGCCGTGGCTGCCGGTGCGCACCGGCGCCGTCGCGGGCCAGCTGGACGTGTCGTGGGACCCGGTGGGCGGGCTGGTGATGAACGGCGGCGAGATGAACCTGGGCCTGCCGTGGGGCGGCCAGGTGGCGATCGAGAGCCTGGCGCTGGAGGGCGGCCAGCTGACCGGCGCGGCCACCTTCCCGGTCCCGGCGCTGCCGGGGCTGGCGTTCGACGGCGAGGCGAATTTCCAGGCGCGCGTCACCAACGGCGAGGTGGTGGCGACGGCGGGGCCGCTGGCCTGGCGCAGCGAGGTCGTGCCCGGCCTGACGGGCACCGCGCGGCTCGAGTGGTCCAGCGGCGAGGGCCTGAAGGCCGAGAGCGACGCCCGGCTGGTCATGGGCGAGCGGACGATCGAGCTGTCGCTGAGCGACGTGTCCTGGGACCTCGAGGGCGGCCTGTCGGGGACGGCCGCGCTGCGGCTCGAGGACCTGGGGATCGACTGGCTGGCGAGCCCGTGTGTCGAGCTGGTCATCGGCGAGGCGGCCGTTCGGTTCGAGCGCGGGGCGCTGGTCGGCGGCGGCGCCGACGTCGAGGTGGCGCTGACCTTCGGCAAGGCGACCCTGCAGCTGACCGGGCTGGGGGCCGAGGGGCCCGAGGCGGACGTCTCGTTGAGCGTGACCAGCCTGGGCGAGACGGTCACCCTGGCCGACCCGGTGACCATCACGGGGCGGCACTCGGGCGGAAAGACCACGCTGCAGGCGGACGGCTGCGCCTGGTCGGTCCCGCTCGGGTCCGAGCTGTTCCGCCTGAACGGCCGGTTGGGGCCGACCACGCTCGACGGCGCCGGGCTGACCAGCAGCGCGACGCTCGAGCTGTTCGCCGGGCCGCTGGGCTTCGCGACCGCCTCGGCCGAGATCCTGGAGGGGCGCCTGCAGCGCGCCGAGCTGGGCTTCATGGAGCCGGTCTTCCAGTACCCGGTGGACCGCCCCATCATCCGGGGCCAGTTCACGGGCGCGGCGCTGGCCTACGAAGAGGGCCGCTTCTCGGGCAGCGTCAGCGGCAAGGCGGACTTCGATCTCGACGGCCTCGCCCGCGAGGACGCCGCCCCGGGCGGCTTGGTCTTCCAGCTCGACGCCCTGCCCGAGGGCGGCCTCAGCGGCGCCATCAGCGGCTGGGACATCAACGCCGGCCCGCTCGTCATCGACTTCTTCGAGCTGAACCTGATGGGCGACGACGTCTCGGCCACGGTCGAGGTCAGCCCCCGCGCCGACCTGCCCTTCGAGGCCCAGGGCGAGATCCAGGGCGGCTGGGGCGAGCAGGGCCTGACCCTCAGCGGCGCCTTCGACGTCGCGTCCAAGAAGGACGCCAACCCCGCCTGGAGCGGCAACGTCAAGGTCGGCTACGCGCCACAGACGGGCCTGACGGCCAAGGGCGCTGCAGAGATCACCCTCGACAGCGCGTTGGGCGCGAAGGCGAAGGCCGAGCTCGAATACTCGGCGGGACGCCTCGTCTTGAGCGCCTCGGGTGGCACGGTGCTGGAGAAAGACGAACCCATCTTCTCGATGAGCAAGCAGCTGGGCGGTCGCAAGAAGATCCTGCCCGGCCTGAAGGTGCGAGATGCCAAGGAGCGAGCGTTCCCGTTGGGGGTTCCCTACTTCAACGGCGTCACCATCAAGCTCGGCGTCTTCCTGCCCGCCTTCGATATGGGCGGTAGTCTCCACGGACTCGTCGTGCAGGGACGAGTTCCAGGGTTCGACGTGCTCGCGGGCGAGCGTCCGAGCGTTCATGTCGACAGCACACTGAAGAGCGACCTGTACCTTGGCGGCCAATCTGGCGTCCGCGGGATCATCGATGGTCACTTGTACGGAGTAACGCTCGGGGTGCAGGCTGACGCGCTGGTGACGGTCGGCATGGGCCTCATCGACCCGCGGATCACCGCGAACCATATGCGCTGGTCGCCCGAGGGAGAGCTGTCGGGACAGCTCGGGCTCACCCTGCCCTTCGCAGTCATCATCAAGCCTCAGCTGTTCATCGCGCCTCGGGCGGGATTCATGAAGTGGGCAGCAGGCGTCCCTGGCCTGAAGAAGGAGGTCAAGCTCGACCCCGTCAAGCTGGACCTGTTCGACCCGCTCGATCTGAGCTTCAGTTGGGAGTTCTTGACGGGGAAGACGGCGGATCCGCTGCAGGACCTCGGCCTCGGCGACTTGAACCTCGACACCCTCAAGCAGGGCATCATCGATCCGAATCCTGAGCTCAAGAAGCTGCTGACCTACATGGTCATGGCCTACGACGTCGTGGCCGAGGTCCTGGGTGACGTAGAGGCTCAGGTCGACAGCGGACTACGCTTCTGGGAGTCGCTCTTCGATGGCGACAGCCTCGATTCGGCCGTCCGGAAGTCTCACGATGTCGAGCGACTGACGACCGAGAGCCAGGAGTACCTTCGTCTCATCGGTCGGCAGCACAAGAACCTCCAGGCGCTCCTCGAGGGAGGCCCGGATCGTCTCGATGAGGGATTGTACGCGCGAACGCTCGAGCAGCTGACCCAGTCGCTCCTGTTCCTCAATCTGAACTGGGGCACCCTCGCCAGCGAGCACCTCATCTTCCAGGATGGCGACGTGCGTCAGCGCTACAAGGACGCGTACCAAGCGGCAAGAAGGCGACTCACCGAGCTGCCGAAGTGATCGCCGCCGCGCCAGGTCGGCCGACCGTCCCGCCCTCGGTCACGTCGGCAGGGGAAAGCCTACGCGCGTCAACGGGCGGGCCGGACGGCCACCGCGCATCGTGGGGCAACGCCCACGCGCAACCAATCCCCCGATTGGGGGATGGCGCGGGGCGGTGCGATGGGCTTCAGGCCTGGGCCGGGCTCCAGCGGATGGGCTCGCCCTCGAGGGTGCGGCCGGCGACCTCGAGGAACAGCCGCCCCTCGGTCACGGTCAGCGTCCAGCGGTTGCGCCCTTCCAGCAGCGGCTCGAGCGCGTCGACGAGCGGCGCGGGAAGGGCGACCACCTCGATGCGATCGGGGTGGTGCAGCCGGGCGCTGCCCAGGGCGCGCTGCACCTGGTCGAGCGGCTTGGCCGTGAAGACCAGCACGCGTGGGGCCTGGCGGGTGGCGCGGTCGAGCCGCTCGTGCGAGGGGGCGCCGAGCTCGATCCAGACGTTCGCCCGGCCCGTGTCGTCGTGGGCCCAGAACGCCGGCTCGTCACCGACGCACAGGGCGCTGCCCGCCGTCAGGCCGGGCTCCCAGGCGAGGGCGTAGGCCAGTGCGCGGGTCAGAAGCCACGCCTCGGTCTCGCTCGGGTGACGGACCAGGCGCACGTCCAGGTCCTCGTACAGGCCCCGGTCGGTGTCGGCCAGGGCGATCAGGAAGCGGTAGTGGGTCTCGCCCCGGCTCACGTCTCGTCCTTGGAGGGAGCGCCGAGCGGCCCCTCCGAGGGGCCGCCGAGCGGCAGCAGGACCCGGAAGCATGCGCCCTCGCCGACCTGGCTGTCGACCTCAATCCGCCCGCCGTGGGCCTCGATGGCCTGCCGCGTGATCCACAGCCCCAGCCCCAGGCCGCCGAAGTGGCGGGTCGACACGGCCCGTTCGAACCGCTCGAAGATGCGGGCCTGATCCTCGGGCGCGATGCCGATGCCGTGGTCGCGCACCTCGAGCCGCGCGACTTCGGCGTCCGCGTCGACGGCGACGGTCACCTCGATGGGGCACCCCTTGCCGTACTTGATGGCGTTGGAGAGCAGGTTCACCACCGCCTGCTCGACCCTGGAGCGATCCCACCGGCCGACGACGGGCGCCTCGGCGTCCGATCGCAGCTCGCAGCTCGCGTGGTCGAGGTCGTCCGCCAGGCGCTGGACGTTGTCGTTCACGATGGCAGAGAGGTCGACGTCCTCGAGCACCAGCTCGAGCTTGCCAGCCCGGAGGCGCGAGACGTCGAGCAGCTCGCCGACCAGGCCGCTGAGGCGGTCGACGTTGCGGCCGATGCGCTCGACCTTGCGGACGACGGCGGGCTCGAGCCCGTGCTTGGCGGCCAGGTTCGACAGGACCCCGACCTGGAGCCGGATGACGGTCAGCGGCGTCTTGAGCTCGTGCCCGGCGATCGACAGGAACTCGTCGCGGATCGACACGGCGCGCTGCGTCCCGTCGAGCAGGCGGGCGTTGTCGAGCGCGAGGGCCGCCCGCTCGGCGAGATCTTCGAGCAAGGCGGCGTCCTCGCTGGAGTAGGGCGCGCTGTCGCCGACCCGGGCGCAGCTGATCGTCCCGAGGACGGGGCCCTTCACCGCGAGCGGCGCGATCACCGCCGAGTGCAGCCGCATCGCCGAGAGCCGCTCGCACAGCTCTGGCGGCAGCCCATCGGCGAGCGCCGTGGGAGTGATCCGCGGCACGAGCAGCGGCCGGCGCTCTTGGATGACCCGAAGCTGGGCCGGTCCTTGGAGCTGCCGCGGCAGCGCGAGGCTCAAGGCGCGCGCCTCCTCGAGCCGGTCGGGATCCCGGTGGTGCACGGCCACCGGATGGAGCTCGTCGTCAGGCTCCGCCAGCAGGCGCACGACGCAGGCGTCGCCCAGCGTGTCGGTGACGACCCTGGCGATCTCGGCGAGCAGCGCTCGGATGTCCGCGCTCGCTTCGGCGAAGACCTTCGCGCCCGTCGCCAGCGTCTCGACCCTGCGGCGCGCGCGCTCGGCCTCGAGGCGCGCCAGGTGCTCGATCTCGTACAGCCGCGCCCGCTCGAGCGCCTGGGCGCAGAAGCTGGCCACGGTCAGCAGGATCGCACGCTGCGCCTCGTCGAAGCGTTGCGGCTCGTGGAACCCGAAGCTGATCGCGCCGATGGGGCTGCCGTGGGCCCACAGGGGCAGCACGGCCAGGCTGGAGTAGCCCGCGTTGGCCATGGGCGCGATCAGGGCCGGGAAGGCCCGCTCGACCTCAGCTGGGCTGCACAGCCAGGAGGTGACCCCCTCGGCGTAGGCTCGGACCGTCGGGAAGGGGCTGCCCGCATCGAGCCGCAGGAAGGGGGTGATGTCTTCGAGCGCGTAGCCGCGCGACCCGCGGACCTCGAGGACGGCGTCAGCCTCGGACGGGAGCGAGACGACGCCGGCGTCCGCGCCCGTGGCCGGCACGCCGTGCTCGAGGACGGCGTCGATGACCGCCTGCGGCGACACCGCCCGGCTGATGGCCGCCGTCACCGCCATCAGCCGCTGCGCGCGCTCGGCGGCTCGCTCGGCCTGCTCGCGAGCCGCCTGCTCGGCCTGCTGCGCCCGCCGCTCGTCCGTGATGTCCCTGAAGAAGCTGACGACGAACCGCAGGTCGGAGGAGCGAGCGGAGGCATCGGTGAAGACCGGGACGGCCCGCACCGACGACAGGCGCGGCTCGCCTCCGGCCGACCGCCACGAGAGCGTGGCGGCGATCTCGCGTCCCTCGCGACGCGCGCGGGCCCCCGGCAGCTCCTCGAGCCCCAGCAAACGCCCGTGCTCGTCACGGATTTCGAATCGCGGACCGATGTCGAAGAAGTTGGTCCGCAGCAGCTCGGCGACGGAGTCGTAGCCACAAAGGCGGGCGGCCACGGCGTTGGCGTAGAGCAGCCGGCCGGAGGGATCGCTCGCGATGACGCCGTCCTGCAGGCCGCTGAAGATGGTCTCGAGCTCCTCCTGGGCGCGCAGCATGGTCAGCGCCGTCCGCTTGCTCTCGACGGCGAAGGCCACGTGGTTGGCGACGATGCGCGCCAGCTCGACCTCGTCGGACGAGAAGGCGTGCGGCTCGGCGTGGTAGATCATGAACTTGCCGAGCAGTCGGTCACCGTAGCGCAACGGCACGAGGGCCAAGGCTCGAATCCCCTCGCGCTGGAAGACGGGCAGCAGCTCGGTCAGCTGGGGGTCGACCGTGACGTCGGGCACCAGGATGGGCGACGCGTCGGTGGTCGTGGGAGACCACGGCGAGTGCCCATCGACCGCGGCGCGGTAGGCGTCGGACAGCCCGCGCCAGGCCTTGAACCGCATCACCCCGCCCGGATCGAAGAGCAGGATCGAGGCGCGCGGCGCCGCGAGGGCGCTGGCGAGACACTCGAGCGCCTCGTCGAAGATGGACGCGAGCGCGTCGGACCGGCTCACGCGGTCGGTCAGCCGGTGCAGCGCCGGCAACCAGGTGGGCGGGTGCTGCGCCGACGTCCCCGGCGATGGCGAGGGGCCGCAGGAGTCGAGGGACGGAAGGGGGACGGCGATGGGCATGGCACATGGCACGTAGCATCGGGTCCCCGAGACCGGCAATCCTCCAGTCGACGTGCTCGGGGCGCGGTCGGTTGGAAGGGGCCCCCAAGCCTGTTACAAGGGGCCGTTCGCCCGGGGGGGCGACACCAAACAGGGAGGAGGAACCCACCATGCGCCTAGTGACCCGTCTGGTGCCCGCGTTCTGCGCCGGGCTGATGATGATTGGCTGCTCGAAGAGCGAGCCCGCCCCGACCACCCAGCCCGCCGCGCCGGCCGAGCAGCCGGCCGAGAACAAGGCATCGGCGAAGGACGAGGCGGCCAACGCGAAGGCCGGCGAGGCCGGTGAGGCAGGAGCCAAGGCCGGCGAGGCCGGTGAGGCCGGAGCCAAGGCCGGGGTGGCCGCCGAGGCCGTGTCCGAGGCAGGGGACAAGGCTGCGGCCGCCGTCGGCGAGGCCGAGAAGAAGCTCGGCCAGATGGCGGGCGAGCTGGACGGCGCGGTCAAGGCCGCCGAGGCCATGGTCGGGGATGACAGCCCGGCGCTGACGGCCGAGGAGTACGAGAAGCTGCTGCTGGGGCTGTCGGCCTGCCAGGTCGGCGAGTGGGGCATCGAGCGCGAGTGCGAGGCCAAGAAGGCCTTCGACGAGGCCCGCAAGCGCAACACGCGCCTCAAGGAGCTCGCGGGCATGACCTCGACGCTCGGCCAGAAGCACATCGGCCACGAGGCGCCGGCCGTCCGCCTGCAGTCGGCTCAGATGATGAGCTCCATCTTCGGCGCCGATTCGAAGAGCCAGGAGGTCCTGCTCGCGGCCGCCGGCAAGGAGCAGGATCCGATGGTCCTCAAGAGCATGATCGGCGCCGTCGGCTCGACCGTGTCGCGGAACCCCGAGGTCAAGGACCTCCTCATGAAGACCGTGGACCACGAGCACGAGAAGGTCCGCATCGAGTCCATCTCGTGGCTCACGACCAGCTTCGCGAACGGGACCGAGGGCACGCTCGAGAAGGTGCTCGACAAGATCGAGAAGGATCCGTCGGACAAGGTCCGCCAGTATGCCTGCGAGCGCGTCGGCGGCCGCGAGGACGAGCGCGCCCTGCCGCTGCTCGACAAGCTGACGAGCGACAAGAACCCGGACGACAAGATGGCCGCCGCCTGCATGCGCGGGCTCATCAAGATGTGGGCCGGCTTCCCCAAGCCCAAGGAGCCGAGTGAGAAGGCCTACCAGCTGACGCTCAAGCGGCTGTCGGCCAAGCCCCGCTCGAAGGAGCGGCCCTCGTGGACCATCATGAGCGACTTCCGCTCGATCGTCACCGAGTCCCCCAACTCCTTCCACACCGAGTGGGAGGGCAAGGCCAAGTGGGTCGACAAGAAGGCGCTGCTCAAGGTGCTGGCCGACGTCGTCGCCGACCGGCAGGCCAACTGGATGGCGCGCACGGGCGCGGTCGACACCATGGTGAAGCTCGGCGCCGACAAGGCTGCGCTCGAGAAGCTGGCGAGCGGCTACAAGGACATCGAGGGCAAGTTCGGCGAGGACTCGCACGTCCTCAAGAAGCTGAACGACGCCGTCGCCAAGATGTAGTCGGTCGGTTGGACCCGCGCACAGGGCGGTCGGTGCCTCCGCGAGGGGCGCACCGACCGCCCTTTTGCGTGTCTGGGTCCAAGCCGACGCTGGAGCCAGCGCGGTGGCTGGCACCGCGAGAGGACGTCCCAGCGGTCTCCCGGCGCAGGCGACTCAGCGAGCCTGCGCGCCAGGCAACCGGTGGCCGCGGCGCGCCAAGAAACCGGTGGCCGCGGCGCATCAAGCAAGCGGTGGCCGCGGCGCGCCAAGAAACCGGTGGCCGCGGCGCGCCAAGAAACCGGTGGCCGCGGCGCGCCAGGCAACCGGTGGCCGCGGCGCGCCAGGCAACCGGTGGCCGCGGCGCGCCAAGAAACCGGTGGCCGCGGCGCGTCAAGAAACCGGTGGCCGCGGCGCATCAAGCAAGCGGTGGCCGCGGCGCGCCAAGAAACCGGTGGCCGCGGCGCGCCAAGAAACCGGTGGCCGCGGCGCGTCAAGAAACCGGTGGCCGCGGCGCGCCAAGCAAGCGGTGGCCGCGGCGCGCGTGCGTCAGGGGAAGAGGCGCTCGATGTTCCACGCGCCGGACTGAGCGCGTGGCGTGTACCGCCACCGGTCGTGCAGCCGGTGGTCGCCGGCGACCCAGAGCTCGACCTCGGACGGCGCGACGCGGTAGCCGGACCAGTGCCCCGGGCGGGGAACGTCGCGACCGGCGAAGCGCTCGTCGAAGGTGCGAAAGCGCTCGAGCAGGACCTCGCGGCTGTCGCAGGGCTCGCTCTGGAGCGAGGCCCAGGCGCCGAGTTGGCTCTCGCGTGGGCGGGTGGCGAAGTAGGCATCGGCTTCGGCGTCGCTGACGCGCGTGACGGGGCCGCGAACGCGGACCTGGCGCAGCAGGACGTCCCAGTGAAAGCACAAGGAGGCGTACGGATGCGCGGACAGGGCCTGCGCCTTGGCGCTGTCGGTGTTGGTGAAGAAGTCGAGGCCCGCGCGGGTGATCTGCTTGACCAGGATGACGCGCGCCGAGGGACGTCCGTCCGCGTCGATGGTGGCGAGGGTGGCCGCGTTGGGGTTCGACAGGCCGGCGGCGCGGGCGTCGGCGATCCAGGCCTCGAGCGTCGCGAGGGGATCGGGCGGCGCGTCGTTGGAGGAGGCGGAGGCGGAGGCGGCGGAGTCGATCATGGGGCGCTCCGGAGGGGAGGGGCGCGGGTTCACCAGCCCGCGCGGATGGGCGCGACCACGCGGGCTTTGGGGGCCGCATGGACCTTCGGCAGGTGGGCCGCGTAGCTCGACACGGCCACCGTCCCCTCACGGCCAGCGTGTTCGCCGACGATGAAGGTGATGGCCTTGTCCAGCCCGGCGGCCGCGTAGGCCTGTATGTCGGTCGTAGCGTTGCCGTAGGCGGCGCGAATGTCGAGCCCGGCCTCGCGCAGGCGGTCGAGTCGCGCCCGCTTGAAGGAGACCACACCGGCGGAGGTCGGCAGGACGTCCCGGTTGCGATCGGTCGTGATCACGGCCCCGGGCGGGAAGCCCTTGCGGGCCAGCCACTCGAGCGTCAGCGGGCGCAGCAGGTCGGGACGCCCCGTCAGGTAGACGATCTGGTGGCCCTTTCGCGCCCAGGCCCACAGCACCTCGGGCGCGCCGGGCCACATCGCGGGGACGTGACGGCCGGCGCGCAGCTCCGCCCACAGCTGCTCGAACAGCTCGGCGTCGCGGGTGGTCAGGGTCCCGTCGATGTCGGCGACGATGGCGGCGGTCCCGGGCGCCACGACCGTGAGCGTCAGCGCGGCGTAGCTGAGGTCGCCGCGGACCAGCATGCGGATCGGGTAGTGGCCCACGGGCAGGGCGCGATCGGGCGGGACGACGAAGTACACCCGCCCGCCGTCGTCCGGGACGTCGAAGCGGTCGCCGTGCTCGCCGTCTCGGGAGGTCACCGCGATGCCGAGCGACTCCCACGGGCCGCAGGGACCGTGGCGCTGGACGAAGACCTCTACGTCCTCGCCCTGGAGGTCCTTGTCGGCGGGACCGTACGCGAACTTGCCGATGAGCACCTGGGGCGCTCCGGCGCGGGTGATGACGTCCTGGCCGCGGTGGACGGGCGGCCCCTGGGTCACGGTGAGCAGGCGCGTGGACGTGCGACGCCACCCGGCGGCGGGCGCCGGCGCGGTGAAGGCGACCGGAGACACGCAGGCGCTGCGCAAGTCGGCGAGCGCGGGGGCTGGGATGACCAGCGTCAGCAGCCCCACGGTGACGAGGAGGGCACGCATGGTGGCGGACTGTCCCACGGCGCGACCGCGCCAGCAACGGGGTGCTTGCTTCCGCGCTCTCCCGGGGTCTACCTTCGCGCCCGCCATGACTGGGGACCGGCGAGGGAGCGCGAGCGGATGGGGTATGTGCTGATGGCCTTCGCCGCGGGGGCGGCCGTCGCCCTCCAGGGCGTCATCAACAGCCAGCTGCGGCCGATGTGGGGCCTGGTGCCGGCCGTCGTCCTGAACATGGTCGTCTCGAGCGTTCCCATTCTCCTGTACTGGGTCGTCCAGGGCGCGCCGACGCCCAGCCGCGCCCAGCTCGCCGAGACGCCGCCCATCTTGTGGATCGGCGGCCTGTGCGGCCTGTTCATCGTCATCTCGGGCGCGCTGGTCTTCACCCGCCTGGGCGCGACGACCGCCCTCGGCCTCATCCTCGCCGGCCAGTTCGTGGTCGCGGCCCTGGTCGACCACTACGGATGGCTGGGCATGCCCCAGCAATCCTTCAATGTCAGCCGCGCGGCCGGCCTGCTGCTGCTCGGACTGGCCGTGTGGCTCTTCCGGCGCTGACCCTCCTTGGGGTACCTTCTTCCCATGAAGATCACGCTGCGCGGGCCCGAAGACCTGACCATCAACGACCTGGACGCCCCCGGGTTCGAGGTCGTCAGCGACAACGACAAGGCCGTCTACAGCGCCATCCAGATGTTCGCGGTGTCGCTCGGCCTGTGCACCTACTCGGTGGTCCTGCAGTACGGCGAGGCGCTCGGGGTCGACGCGACCGGGCTGACGCTCCGCCTGCGCTGGCGCTACGCCGACGAGCCGTTCCGCATCGCCCACCTCGACGTGGACATCGACTGGCCGGCCATGCCCAGCGACCGACTCCGCGCCGTCCAGCGCGTCGCGGCCCACTGCACCCTCCACAACACCCTGCGCCACCCGCCCGAGGTCGTCACTCGGGTCGCCAACGCCGACGGCCGCTACCACTTCTGAGGCGCCCCGCGTCGGCCGTGGCCCGCCCCGACGCGCGCGCGGACCGTGTCAACGCCGCCTCGCCGTGATATGTCCGCGGCGATGCCGTCCGCCGCCCCGCGCCCGCCGACGACCCCCGACGAGGCCAGACGCGCCCTGGTCGCGCGCATCGAGGCGACCCTGGACGACCTCGCCGAAGCGGTCGACGCGGCCGCCGAGCTGTCCGCGCTGGGCCCCGAGCGCCACGCCCCACGCCTGTCCCGCCTGGCCTCCGACTCCGAAGCGGCGCCCGCCGCCCGCGCCGCCGCCGGCATCGCCCTCGGCGCCTCGGCGCCGGCCGATTCGCGCTGGCTGGCGCTGGTCGCGCGCGCGGCCCTCTCCGACGGCGCGCCCGAGCTGGCCGCCGCGCTGACCGAAGCGCCGACCGACCTCGCGCACGTCGAGGTCGCCCGGGCCGCCCTCGACGTCTCGGCCGCGGCCCTCTACGCGCCACTCGCCTCCCACCCCTCCCTCGCCCCCCTCCACGCCTCCCTCGTCGCCCCGCTCGCGGCCGAGCGCAGCCTCGCCGCCCTGGTCGCGCTCGAAGCCCTGCGCGACGAGACCCCCTCTCCCGAGGCCGCCGACCTCGCCCGCGCCGCCGCCCGCGCCGCCTGGGCCACCCGCCCCGACGCCGCCCAGGGCACCTGCTGGCTCACCACCTGCGACGGCGAGGGCCGCTTCGTGATCGCCGCGGTGACGCCCCAGGCCGTCGGCTCCCTGCTCCTCACGGTCAGCGGCGAGCTCGTCGACGGCGCCCTCGCGCGCACCCCGGCCGCCCCGGACGACGAGCTGGCCCGCCAGCTGGCCGCGGTCCCAGGCGCCGCCCCCACCCCCGCGCCCGCCGCCGTGGTCGCCCACCTCGCCTTCCCGGCGACCCGGGCCGGACGCCCCGCTCCGGCGCAGCGCGCGGCGCTGTCGCTCCTCGAACGGCTCGCCGCCGCCGGCCCCGGAGCCGCCCCTCCCGCCCCAACCCGACGCCGCGGACGGCCCTCACTCGCCGACATCGCCGCCCTGCTCGCGCGCTCGCCCACCGCCGGCTGGCCCACCGCGCCCTCGCCGCCGATGGCCCCCCTGCTCGCCGCCATGGCCGACCACATGGCCCTGTGGGGCGCGCTCGCCGGCCGCCCCGATGACACCCGCCAGTGGACCACCCTGGCGCACGCGGCGCGGCGCTCCCCCGACGACCACCCGCTCGCCGCCGCCCTGTCCGCGCGCGCCGCCGCCGCCGAGGCGCCCTTCCCGACCGATCCGGCCCTGCGCCGCCGCCTCCGCGACCGCTTCTCGCTCGACGTGACCGTGCCCACGGCGCGCGACCTCGCCCGCCTCGACTTCGCCGAGGCCGCCGCCCTCGCCCTCGATCTCCCCGACGACGCGCTCGCGCTCGCCTGGGCCCTGGGCAAGGCCTACGCCAACCATCACCTGACCACGCCACGCTCGCCCGAGGCCGCCCGCCGCCTCGCGCGCCACGTCGCCGATCTGCTCGGCCCCGATCGCGCCGAGCGCGCCCCCCACCTCCACGCTGCCCTCGAGCGCTTCGAGGCGGCGGCCTGCGCCGGCTGCACCATCGCCTGCGCGCGCCATCCTCGCGCCGAGGTCGGTCAGGCCTTCGGCGCCGACGAACACCCCGCCGGCCGCCCTGCGGCCTCCCCCTCGCCCCCGGGCTGACCGGCGGCTGATTGCAACACGGTTGCAGTTCGGTGCGCGTCGGCTATGGTGGCGCACCTTTGGGAGCCGTCCGCCTTGTTCGCCATGCTCGCCATCAGCCTGATCGCCCTGGTCGCCGGGCCGCTCCTGCTGGGCCTCGCGCGCCGCAGGCTGACGGTCGAGCAGGGCCTCGGCGCCCTGACCCTGGTGGCCATCACCGGCCTGCTGCTCGGCCACGTGGTCCCCGACAGCGTCGCGACCGCCGGCTGGCCCGCTGGCGTCGCGGCGGCCCTGGGCCTGGCCATCCCCATCGTCTTCGACCACGCGCTGCACGCCTCCGAGCACCGCCGGACCCGCCAGCTCTTCCACCTGTTCGCCCTCGCCGGGCTGGCCGTCCACGCCCTGCTCGACGGCGCCGCCATCGCCATGGGCCACGGCGAAGCCGAGCACGAGGCCCGCATGCTGGCCATCGCCGTCCTGCTCCACCGCCTCCCGGTCGGCCTCGCCATCTGGTGGATCGTGCGCCCCTTGCGTGGCCCGCTGGCCGCCGCCGGCGTGCTGGCCATCGAGGGCGGCGCGACCATCGTCGGCGCCCTGGCCGCCGGCTCGCTGCTCGCCAACGCCTCCGCGTCGTCGCTGGCCATCCTGCAGGCCTTCATGGCCGGCGTCCTGCTGCACGTCATCGTGCACCACCGCCCGCCGCTCGACGCGACCTCGTCGCCGCTGCGCGCCCGCATCGCCCTGGCCGTCGGGGCCGCCTGCGGCGCCGCGCTGGTCGTCGCCCTCAGCCTGGTCGCCCACGACGCCGCGCACGGCTGACGGCACGCGGCCGACCGCGCGCCGCCGCGCCACCGGTCAGTCCAACCCCCGCTGCGCCAGGCGCACCAGCAGCACACCCGCCGCCGCCTCCATGGCCGTCGCCGCGAGCACCCGCCCGGGCGACCTCGTCAGCGCCGCGATGCCGCGCCGGTACCACTGCGGTCCCCCGCGCCACCGCCACACCCGGATGTGCGCGCGCGGCCCGATCGCCTCGGCCGCCGCGTCCCCGATCATGATCATGCCCAGCGTCGACAGCGCCTTGCGCCCACCGCTCGTCATGGCGTCCTCCCGTGTCCCCGCCGATCCCTCCGATCGACCCTGGAACCGGTAACGACCGCCGCCGCGCGGGCTATCGCGTCTGCGCAGCCAACATCATGGTGTTCAGGATGTCGCTCGCCTCGCGGTAGGCGGCCGATCGCCGCAGCGCCCGCTCGCTCAGCGCGACGATGGCCTCGCTGCCGTCCTGGTACAGGACCAGCTCGATGGGGAAGTCGTCCTCGCGCGGCCGCAGCTTGGGCGCGTCGGGGAAGCCGGCCCGGATGAGGGCGTCGCACAGCAGATCCAGGACCGACATGTCGGTCCGCAGGTCCTCGCCCGTGCGCTCGTGGCGATTGATGATCTCGAGGCGCGCCTCGCCGTCACCCCACAGCGTCAGCTCCTGCCGCCCGCTGTCGGCCCACCGCGGGTCGCGCTCGTCGCCCACGCTGTAGGTGATGCTCAAGGTCGGCTCGACCCGCTGCAGCAGCCGCTGCCACGTCCCGGCCTCGTTGCTGCGCGTCTTGGGCGGCTTGGACGACGTCGAGCCGCGCACGATGCGCACGTGGAAGTTCCCGAACGAGATGAGGTCACGGTTGCGCAGGACGTGCTCGTCCTCGATGCGCTCGCCGTTGACCAGGGTCCCGCCCTCGGACTGCAGGTCCTTGACGATGAGGACGCCCTCGTCCCAGATGAGCTCGGCGTGGTCTTCCTCGACCCCGGCCCGGCGCGAGCGGATGTCGCAGTCCTTCGCGCGCCCGACGGCCAACAGGCGCGACTCGAGGCTCATGGTCACGGCGTGCTGCCGGCCGTCGTCGTCCGGGTAGAAGACGAGCCAGCTCGGCGGCGCCATGTCGTCTTCATCGATCCAGTCGTCGTCCCACCCGTCGTCCCACGCCTCGGCGGGCTCGGCCTTCGGCGCGACCACCTTCAGCTCGAACAGCCCGCAGGCCAGCACGTCGCCGTCCGACAGCTTCTCGCGCATGGTCCGCTTGCCGTTGACGAAGGTGCCGTTCGAGCTGTCGAGGTCCTCGACCAGCAGCACCCCGCCCTGCACCGACAGCCGACAGTGGTTGCGCCCGACGGTCGGGTTGTTGGCGTGGATCTCGACCGTCGGCAGGCGCCCCACGACGGCGGACGCGCCGCCCTCGGTCAAGAAGTAGCGCGCCTCGCCCCCCGTCGCCGCCTCGTAGATCACCGCCCACGCCCCCGGCGGCGCCCCTCCCGCGGCCGCGTCGGGCGCGATCGTCGCCTCGGCCGCCTCGAGCTGCCGGCTGCGTCGTCGCGACGGCAACGGGTCGGCGTTGCGCTCGCGGCCGAGCTTGATCTCGGTCTTGCCGATGTGGACCACGTCGCCCAGGCGGATGGCCGCCCGCTCGGCGCGCTGGCCGTTGACGTACGTGCCGCCCGAGCTGCCGAGGTCCGCGACCGTCACGTCCCCGTCGGCCCACACGAACTCGCAGTGCCGCCGGCTGACCGCCCGGTCGTCGAGCCGGACGTCGACGTCCGGATTGCGGCCGAACACGACCCGCGGCCGGTTCGGGCCGAGCTCCGCGGACAGCTCAGGTCCGCCCTCGCACTGATAGACGAGCTGCACGCCAACGACCCCCTCGAGACGACAGGGAGTCTAGAACGTTGGCCGGTCGCGTCAACCAGCTATGGATGGCGGCCAGGGAGGGCAGCCGAGGACGGCGGTCAGTGAGCGCCCTCGACCAGCCGGACCAGCCGCCGCGCCAGGTCCGCCGAGGCGCCGACCGCGTGCGCGCCGCGCGCCCGCCCCTTCGGATCCTCGCCCTCCCACGGCCCGTCCGCGAACGCCACCGCGCCGCCCGCCTCGGTCGTCAGCAGGAACCCGATGGCCCGCCGCCGGTCCGGCGCCCCGTACTGCACCGACCCGCGCGCGCGCCCCACCGCCGGCGCCCCCGCGTCCACCGCCGAGCACCGCGAAGGCTCCGCCTCGAGCCCCAGCTCGCGCAACCCCGCCACCAGCGCCTCGCCCGGGTGCGGCGGCACCAGCGCCACCGCCGGCAGCTCACCCAGCGTGACCCGCTCCGCCTCGCCTCCGTGCCGCTGCCGCCAGCACCCGCCCCCCAGCGTCGCCCAGTAGGTCACGCGCCACGCGGGGTACTCGATGACCGACGCCTGCAGCCGCCCGTCGGCGATCAGCGCCCCCATTACCGCGTAGTCGTGCGATCCCCGCAGGTAGTTCAGCGTCCCGTCGATGGGGTCCACCACGATGACCGGCCGGCCCCCGCCCTCGCCCGCGAAGCGCTGCACCGACTCGGTCTCCTCCTCCGCGTCCATCGCCGCGTCCGACCACGACTCGGCCAGCCGCAGCAGCAGCACGTCCTGGCAGGCCAGGTCCGCCACCGACAGCGCCTCGGCCTCGGGGCTGCCGCCGTGCTTGACCTGGTGACGCACCTCGCCCTGCAGCCGCCGCGCCACCGCCCCGGCCTGCCGCGCCGCCGCCCTGAAAACCTCCGTGAACCGCCGCGCCTCGTCGCCCATCATCGCCTCCCCGGCACCCGCCACCCATAAGCGCCCCGCCCCCCGACGCAAGCGCCGCGAAGCCCAAACCCTGGTATACAACCCTTCGGAGGTCGCCCATGCTCTTGCGCTCGCTCGCCCTCGCCGCCGCGCTCACCGCCGGCTGCGACAGCCCACCCGCGTCCACGGCCACGCCCGCGGCCGACGCCACCGTCCAGGACACCAAGTCGACGGACGCCGGCGGCGACGATCTCGACCCGGCCGGCGACGCGACCCAGGCGGAGGTCACCACGCCCCCGGAGGACCTGGCCATGACCGCCGCCGACTTCGACTGCATTCTCGAATGGGAGCACACGGGCTCCTATTACCTCACCAACCTGCTCGGCCACACGGACGAGGCCCTCGCGGTCGCCGCCTCGCCCGACGGCGGCACCTTCCCGGTGGGCACGGTCGTGCAGCTCGTCCCCTTCGAGGCCATGGTCAAGCGCGCCCCCGGCTTCAGCCCGCCGACCCGCGACTGGGAGTTCTTCTCCCTCGAGGTTACCGCCCAGGGCACCTCCATCCTGGCCCGCGGCACCCAGGACGTCGTCAACCAGTTCGACGGCAACTGCTTCTCCTGCCACGCCAAGGCCGCGCCCCAGTGGGACTTCATCTGCGGCACCGACCACGGCTGCGACCCCCTGCCGCTGACCCGCGAGCTCATCGAGACGCTGCAGCAGGCCGACGAGCGGTGCGCCCGATGAGCCGCCGCCTCACCCACGCCCTGACCCTCGCCGCCGCCCTCGCCCTGACCGCCTGCGGGGCCGAGGCGCCGCCCTCCGACCCCGCCCGCGACGCCTCCGTCCACGACGACACCTCGGCCGAGGTCGCGGACGACACCAGCGACCCCGGCGACGCCTTCGCCGACCTCGACGCTCCCGACGCCACGCCGGACGCCGCCGCCAGCGACACCGCCGCCGACGCGCCCCCGCCCGACCTCGACGCCGACCCGGTCCCGGCCCCGCCCCTGGGCGGCGACCGCCCCGCCGCCGTCACCCTGCCCGCCCACTACGACCCCGCGCGCCCCTGGCCGCTGGTCGTGCTGCTGCACGGCTACTCGGCCAACGGCTTCCTGCAGGACGTCTACCTGGGCTTCAGCGCCCGCGCGACCGCCCACCAGTTCATCGCGGTCGTCCCCGAGGGCACCACCGCCCCCGACGGCAAGCAGTTCTGGAACGCCACCGCCGCCTGCTGCGACTTCTACGACTCGGACGTCGACGACGTCGCCTACCTGCTGTCGCTCATCGACGAGGTGCGCGCGACCTACAACGTCGACCCCGCCCGCGTCGCCGTCCTCGGCCACTCCAACGGCGGCTTCATGGCCTACGAGCTGGCCTGCCGCGCGCCCGCCGCCATCACCGCCATCGCCAGCATCGCGGGTGGCGACGCCAAGACCCCCGCTGTCTGCGAAGCGGGCCCCGCCGTCTCGGTCCTGCAGGTCCACGGCACCGCCGACACGACCGTGCCCTACACCGGCAGCGCCACCTTCCCCTCGGCCGAGACCTCGGTGCAGCACTGGGTCACCCGCAACGCCTGCGCCCCCACCCCGCTGGCCGAGCCGCCCCGCGACTACGACGACGGCGTCCCCGGCGCCGAGACCACGCCCCAGCGCTGGCCCGACTGCCGCGACGCAGCGTCGGTCGCCCTGTGGACGATGCTCGACACGGGCCACATCCCGCCCTTCACCCCGGCCTTCATGGACGACGCCCTCGGCTGGCTGCTCACGCACGCGCGCCCTCAGCCCTGAGCCACGCCCTCGAGGCGCGCCCGCGCCTCCCGCAGCGCCCTCTTCGCCCGCCTGTCGCGCGTCGACGCCGCCAGCTCCTCCAGCAGCGCCGCCGTCCCGGGGTCCCGCTCCTCCAGCAGCCACCCCAGCATGCGCTCCCGCGCCCAGGCCAGCTCCCGCGCGACCAGCATCAGCCGGTAACACCGCGCCGCCGACACCCCCATCGCGCGCCGCGCCCGGTCCAGACGCTCCAGCAGCCCGTCCTCGGGCCCGCTCATCGCCTGATAGGCCACGAACCGCTCCACCGCGTCCGGCTGGTCACCACGCAGCGCCACCCCCGCCAGGAACGCCTCCAGCCACTCGTACCGCGTCCCGTCCCGGCCGACCTCGACCGGCCCCACCGCCTCCAGGTACCCGAGCTGGTCGTGCCCCTGCGCGTACACCTCGAAGGCCAGCCCCCGCGCCGCCGGCGGCAGCGACCGGTCGCTGCTCATCGTCAGCAGCCACAGCTCGTGCTCGGCCAGCCCCGTCACCGCCAGCGCCGCCATCATGCGCTCCACCAACCACGGCTCGGTCGGCCCGTCCATCAGCCGCTCTGCCAGCGCCCACATCGCCGAGTCCCCCGGCAGCCGCGACAGCGGCCGCGCCCAGACCTCCTCGGGCCCCGGATCGGCCAGCGCCGTCGCCACCACCATCCTGGCCTTCTGCACGTCGCGCTTGCTCATCGCTCGTCCTCCGTCCGCTGGTCCGCGCCGGGTCGTCATCCCGTCCGCGCCGGGCCGCTACAGCAAGTCCGATGCCACCTCCTCCCAGCGTCCGACGCGCCCGCATTCATCCCGCGAACCCGCCGCCTCGAGCCGCCCCCGGGGACTGTGAACCCCACCGCTGGGGACTCGCGTGTCACCCGCCGTCAGGCCCCCATTGCCGGGCGCCACGGCTTCGGCGTACAACCCGGCCATGTTGCACCTGCTTCGCCGCGCGGACGTCTACGACCCGGCCCCCCGAGGCCTCCAGGACGTGCTCGTCGGCAACGGCCGCGTCGTCTGGATGGGCGCCGACCTGCCCGCCCTGCCCGACGCCCTCGACGTGCAAGAGGTCGACCTCGACGGACGCCGCCTGGTCCCCGGCTTCATCGACGGCCACGTCCACCTGACCGGCGGCGGCGGCGAGGCCGGCCCCCACACCCGCGTCCCCCGCCTCATGTTCGGCGACCTGACCCGCGCCGGCGTGACCACCGTGGTCGGCGTGCTGGGAACCGACGGCACCACCCGCACCGTGCGCGATCTCCTGGCGACCACCTACGGCCTGCGCGCCGAGGGCCTGTCCGCCTACTGCTACACCGGCAGCTACGAGGTCCCCCCGGTCACCCTCACCGGCCGCGTCCGCGACGACCTGGTCTTCCTCGAGCCGGTCGTCGGCGTCGGCGAGGTCGCCATCAGCGACCACCGCTCGTCCCAGCCCACCCTCGCCGAGCTGGCGCGCCTCGCCGCCGACGCCCACGTCTCGGGCCTGATGACCGGCAAGGCGGGCCTGCTCCACCTCCACTTGGGAGACGGCCCCCGCGGCCTGTCCCTCGTCCGCGAGCTGCTCGACACGACCGAGCTGCCCGCCCGCTGTTTCCACCCCACCCACGTCAACCGCAACCGCCGCCTCTTCGACGAGGCCAAGGCCCTCACCGCCCGCGGCGTCACCGTCGACGTCACGGCCTACGACGGCGCCGACGACGGCGTCGACGCCGCCACCGCCATCACCGAGCTGCTCGACGCCCAGGTCCCCCCTGACCGCGTCACCGTCAGCAGCGACGGCGGCGGCTGCATCCCCACCTTCGGACCCGATGGCCGCGTCTGCTCCATGGACGTCGGCCGCCCCTCCGCGCTCGGCTTCACCCTCCGGCAGCTCCTCGCCGCCGGCCAGCCGCTCGAGCGCGTCCTGCCCGTCTTCACCTCCTCCGTGGCCCAGCTCTTCCGCTGGCCGTCCAAAGGTCGCGTCGCCGTCGGGTGCGACGCCGACCTCGTCGCGCTCGACGCGCGCGGCGACATCCACGACGTCATGGCCCAGGGTCGCTGGGTGGTCCGCGAGGGCCGCTCGACCGTCCTGGGCACGTTCGAGAGGCACCCCCGTTGAGTCCCCCCCGTGTACGCCCTGGCCACGACCGCGGTTTCATCATCCCGGTCGGCGGCGCCGAAGACAAGACCACCTCCAGCCGCATCCTCAGCCGCTTCGTCGACCTGTGCGGCGGGCGCGACGCCCGCATCGCCATCATCCCCACCGCCTCGCGCCTCGACGACACCGGCACGCGCTACGAGGCCATCTTCACCGAGCTCGGCGTCGCCGAGGCCACCGCCCTGCCCTTCGAGCGCCGCACCGACAGCGTCGAGCGCCCCGAGTGGCTCCAGACCCTGGCCGACGCCGACGGCATCTTCATGACCGGCGGCAACCAGCTGCGCCTGTCGACCATCCTGGGCGGCACCGACGCCGCCCGCGCCATCCGCGCCGCCAACGCCCGCGGCACCCACGTCGCCGGCACCTCGGCCGGGGCCGGCTTCATCAGCGAGCACATGATCGCCTTCGGCAAAGAAGGTTCTTCGCCGCTCGCCGGCATGGTCACGCTGGCGCCGGGGTTGGGGCTGACCAATCGCGTGGTCATCGATCAACACTTCCGGCAGCGCGACCGACTGGGGCGCCTGTTGACGGCCATCAGCTACAACCCCTTCATGGTCGGCATCGGCCTCGACGAGGACACCGCGGCCTTCATCGGCCCCGACGAGTCGCTCGAGGTCGTCGGCTCGGGCGCCATCACCGTCGTCGACGGGTCGGCGCTCGAGCACAGCTCGATGGGCTACGTGGCGGAAGGCACGCCGGTGTGCCTGACCAACCTCAAGCTGCATCTCCTGGTGGACGGGGGCCGCTTCGACCTCCACCGCCGCATCGCCGCGCCGAGCGGCCACATACCTCCCGACACGGAGTAACCCCTTCCATGAAGGTCCTCGAGACGCGCGTGTTCCAGGGTCCGAACATCTGGGCCCACTTCCCGGTCATCCAGCTCTCGGTGGATCTCGGGGCCCTCGAGGACTGGCCCACCGGCCGCATGCCCAGCTTCGTCGACCGGCTGCTGGCGGCCGTGCCGTCGCTGTCCGAGCACGGCTGCAGCTACCGCGAGCCGGGCGGCTTCGTGCGGCGCCTGCGCGAGGGCGACGGCACCTGGCTCGGGCACGTGCTCGAGCACGTCACGCTCGAGCTGCAGAACCTGGCCGGCTCGGACGTGACCTTCGGGAAGACGCGCGCCATCGCACCGGAGCGGCGCGGGGTGTACCACGTGGCCTTCGAGTACGGCGAGGCCCGCTGCGGCGAGCAGGCCGCGCGCCTGGCCCAGCGCCTGCTGCTCAACATCCTGCCGCCCGAGGTGCAGGCCGAGCTGCCGCGCGGCGCGGTCGAGCCCGAGCTGGACTTTCCGGCCGAGCTCGAGGACTTCATCAAGCTGGTGCAGCGCCGGGCCTTCGGGCCGTCGACCCTGTCGCTGGTGCGCGCCGCCGAGGCCCGCGACATCCCCTGGATTCGCCTCAACGACTACAGCCTGGTCCAGTTCGGCCACGGCCAGTTCCAGAAGCGCATCCAGGCGACCGTGACCAGCGAGACCCGGCACATCGCCGTGCAGATCGCCAGCGACAAGGAAGAGACCAACAAGATCCTGGCGGATCTGGGCCTGCCGGTCCCCCGCCAGCGCCTGGTGCGCGAGGTCGAGGAGGCCGTCAAGGCCGCCGAGCGCCTGGGATATCCGGTGGTGGTCAAGCCACTCGACGCCAACCACGGCCGCGGCGTGTCCATCAACCTGGGCGACGCCGACGCGGTGCGCGCCGCCTTCAAGCAGGCTCGCGAGCACGCCCGCTCGGTGCTGGTCGAGAACTTCATCACCGGCTTCGACCACCGGATGCTGGTGGTCAACGGCGAGCTCATCGCCGTCGCCAAGCGCGTCCCCGGCCACGTGGTCGGCGACGGCGTGCACACCATCGCGCAGCTGGTCGAGCTGGTGAACCTGGACCCCAACCGCGGCATCGGCCACGAGAAGATCCTGACGCGGCTCGAAATAGACCACCAGGCCGAGCGGCTGATGGCCTCGGCGGGCTACACCCTCGAGACGGTGCTCGAGGCTGGCCAGGTCTTCTACCTGCGCTCGACCGGCAACCTGTCGACCGGCGGCACGGCCATCGACGTGACCGACGCGGTGCACCCCGACAACCGCGAGATGGCGGTGCGCGCGGTCAAGGCCATCGGCCTGGACGTCGCCGGCGTCGACTTCCTGACGCCCGACGTCACGCGCAGCTACCGCGAGGTCGGCGGCGGCATCTGCGAGATCAACGCGGCCCCCGGCTTCCGCATGCACGTCGCCCCGACCGAGGGCACGCCGCGCGACGTCGCCGGGCCGGTGCTGGACATGCTGTTCCCGCCCGGGACGCCGGCGCGCATCCCCATCGCCGCGGTGACCGGCACCAACGGCAAGACCACCACCGCCCGCATGCTGGCCCACATCCACAAGATGATCGGCAAGACGGTGGGCCTGTCGACCACCGACGGCGTCTACATCGACGGCCGCCGCGCGGTCGAGGGCGACATGACCGGTCCCCAGGCCGCGCAGATGGTGCTGCGCGACCCGACGGTCGACACGGCGGTGCTCGAGACGGCGCGCGGCGGGCTGCTCCGCGCCGGCCTGGGCTACCGCCGGGCCAACGTGTCGGCCTGCCTCAACGTCAGCGAGGACCACCTGGGCCTGCGCGGGGTGCAGACCGTCGAGCAGCTGGCCGAGGTCAAGCGCATCGTCATCGAGGTGGCCAGCGACGCGGCGTTCCTGAACGCCGACGACCCGCTGTGCCTGAAGATGGCCGACCACACCCGGGCCAAGGCCATCTGGTACGTGACCATGAACCCCGCCCACGGCCTGGTGCGCGAGCACATCCGAGCCGGCGGCGGCGCGGTGGTGCTGGAGGAGGGCATCAACGGGCACATGATCACCCTGTACCAGGGGGGCGCGCAGATGCCGCTGCTCTGGACCCACCTCATCCCGGCCACCCTCGAGGGCAAGGCCGTCCACAACGCCCAGAACGCCATGTTCGCCGCCGGCATGGCCTACGTCATGGGCGTGCGCTTGGACGACATCCGCCACGGCCTGCGCACCTTCGACACCTCGTTCTTCCAGGCGCCGGGCCGCATGAACGTCTTCGACGAGCACCCCTTCAAGGTCATCGTCGACTACGGCCACAACCCGGCCGCCGTGCAGGCGATGGTGCAGCTGTCGGACCGCTTGGACGTCAAGGGCCGCCGCGTCGTGGTCCTGGCCGTCCCGGGCGACCGGCGAGACGTCGACGTCGCCAACGTGGCCAAGAGCGCCGCCGGGCACTTCGACCACTACATCTGCCGCCGCGACGACAACCCGCGCGGCCGCGCGCCGACCGAGATCCCCGAGCTGCTCAGAGCGCACCTGCTCGAAGCGGGCGTCGCCCCCGACACCGTCGAGGTCATCGCCGACGAGCCGAGCGCCGTCGACCGCGCGCTGCGCCTGGGCCAGCCCGGCGATCTGCTGCTGCTCTTCACCGACCAGATCACGCGCACCTGGAAGCAGGTCACGAAGTACCGCCCCGACGGCAGCCCCGCCCCGGCCTTCAGCGAGGGCCCGGTCCCGATGCCCGGCGCGCTGACCACCACCCGCCCCGACCCCATCGATCTCGCCGACGGCGAGGTGCTCATCCGCGACGAGCGCGGCGTCCGCCTCGCCCGCGAGAGCGACGACTGACCCCTGACGGAGCCCCCTTCGAAATGAAGCCCAAGATCAGCCTCATCACCCTGGGCGTGAGCGATCTCGAGCGCTCGCGCCGCTTCTACTGCGAGGGCCTGGGCCTGCCGCGCCACGGCGACCACGAGGGCGTCGTCTTCCTCGAGCTGCAGGGGACCTGGCTGTCGCTCTACCCCCGCGAGGAGCTGGCCCAGGACGCCGAGGTCGCGCCCGAAGGCGCCGGCTTCCCCGGCTTCACCCTGGCCCACAACGTCCCCTCGCGCGAGGCCGTCGACGCCACCCTCGCCGAGGCCGAGCGCGCCGGCGCCCGCATCGTCAAGCCGGCCCGCGAGGTCTTCTGGGGCGGCTACTCCGGCTACTTCGCCGACCCCGACGGCTACCTCTGGGAGGTCGCCCACAACCCCTTCATGGATCTGACCTGAAGGGGACCTGAAGCCTCAGGCCCCGCGCGCCTTCAGCAGGCGCTCGCGGGCCCGGGTGAGGTCCTCGACCGACTCGCCGACCACGCGCTCGCCGTCGTCGTCGACCCGCGCGTCCTGCACCGCCGTGAAGAAGGCGCGCAGCTCCTGCGCCGGCCGCTTGCGGCGCGCGGCCTCGCAGGCCTGCTCGACCTCGTCGAGCATCCCCCACAGCTGCTCGACCAGGGCGCTCATCTCGCCGTAGTCGCTGACGTCCTCGCGCGCGCTGACCTCGGCCAGCACCAGCCCGCTCCAGAACTCGACCCGCTCCCGGGCGCTCACGCGCGTGGACGGTCTCGGTCCCCAGTAGCTCATGTCCGCTCCCGCGTCGCAGGGACCCAGCCCCGCGTCACGTCACGGCGTCACGGGCTCGAGGTCCAGGGTTCGATGGCAGAGGGTCAGTGTGCTCGACTCGGCCACGGTTGACCAGAGCGGCCGCAGCGCGTGCGGGAAGCAGCTCAGCTCGCCGCGGCGCTGCGGTGCCTGGTGGTAGTAGCGGGCGCGCAGCGTCTGGCCAACCCGCTCGCCGCCGGGTAGCAGCACCGCCGTCCCGGGCGGCGCCTTCGCGACTGGCGTCCCGTACCCGACGATGGCCCCACCGGGGTCGACCTTGGATCGGTCGACCACCGCCTTGGCCGCCACCTCCGTTTCGAAACGGACGCACCCGTCGTCGAAGCGCGCGCGCCAGCTCCCGCCGTCACGCGCCAGCGCGGCGTCCACGACCCGCGGCGCCGGCCCGTCTGGCAGGTCGCCGCCCTTCCAGCGCTGCAGCTCCTTGGCCGTCACGGCCTCGACGACGAGCGTCGCCTCCCCGAGCGAAAGCCGCGTCCCGTACCGTAGCGCGCGCTCCGAGCGCACGGGCGCGCGCCGGTCGCGCGGCGAATACCACCAGCCGACGGCGTCGTCCGGCAGCGACACCGTCAGCTCGTAGCCTTCGCGAACCACCTTGAACGGCCCGTCGGCACGCGCCCGCTGCAGCCCGACTCCGGCGTGCAGGGTCACGGCGTGCTCACCCGATCCCTCGGCCACCACCTCGCGCGTCGTGACCGCGGCCAGATCCGCCCGCCGCACGAACAGCCGCAGCGTCAGGCCGTCCAGCCCGCGCGCCCGATCGTGGCAGGCCGGGTCCGCCTCGCCCGCCGGCGCCACCTCGACCCAGCCGTCCTCCCGCTCGGCCACCAGCCGCCAGGTCCAAAACGGCGACAGCCGCACGTCCCATCGCCCGCCCCAAGCGTCGACCGCGTGCGCGGCCGCCTCGGTTGGCGCCACGAACACCGGCGCGTCGCGCCTCGCAAGGACGTGCCGGACCTCGCCTTCCGCGGCCGCCGCGTCGCTCCCGAGCACGCTCGCCATCACCCAGGCCAGGACGGCCACCGTCGACCCGCGCATCATCCGCCTCCCTTGCGTGCTCGCAGCATGGCCACCTGCGCGCAGTCCGTCTAGGCTGACGGCCTCGAGCAAGGAGCCCTCATGTTGGACATGGTCATCGAAGCCCGCCGCACCGAGCTGGGCGGCGGCCTCGAGGTGGGACGCGTGCTGCCCTTTCGCCTGCGGCGCATGGTCGGCCCCTTCATCTTCCTCGACCACGCCGGGCCGGTGGACCTCCCGGCGAACATCCCGCGCTCGATGGACGTGCGCCCCCACCCGCACATCGGCCTGTCGACCCTGACCTATCTCTTCGCGGGCACATGGATGCACCGCGACAGCCTGGGCTTCGAGCAGGTCATCCACCCCGGCGACGTCAACTGGATGACCGCCGGCCGCGGCGTCAGCCACTCCGAGCGCTTCGAGGACCAGTACCGGCGCGCCGGCGGCCCGATGGAGCTGCTGCAGGCCTGGGTCGCCCTGCCCACCGAGCGCGAGGAGGCCGAGCCCAGCTTCCACCACCACGGCCAGGCCGCGCTGCCCGAGCTCGACGGCGACGGCCGCTGGGCCCGCCTCATCGCCGGCCAGGCCTTCGGCGAGACCAGCCCGGTCGAGGTCCACTCGCCGCTGTTCTACCTGCACGTCGAGCTGGCCGCCGGCGCGCGCACCGATCTGCCCACCGGCTACCCCGAGCGCGCGGCGTACGTCGTCCGCGGCGAGGTCGACGCCGACGGCCAGACCTACCGCCAGGGCCAGCTGCTGGTCTTCCGCGAGGGCGCCGAGGCCGTCCTGACCGCCCGCACGCCCGCCACCGTCATGCTGCTGGGCGGCGACCCGGTCGGCCCCCGCCACATCTGGTGGAACTTCGTCTCCTCCAGCCGCGACCGCATCGAGCAGGCCAAGGCCGACTGGGACGCCCGCCGCATCCCCATGCCCGTCCACGACGAGCACGAGCGCATCCCCCTGCCCCACGACGCCCCCAAGCCGCCGCCCGAGCCGCTGTCCTAGCCGCCCTCGCCCCCGGCCAGCATCATCCGCACGAACAGCACGCCCTGCCCGATGGCGTCGGTCAGCGCCGTGTGGTCGTGCGCCGGCGCCCCCTCGAACCACCCCTGGGGCATCTTGCGCTTGGCCACCGCGCGGAAGTCGCCGCCCAGCCGCGCCCAGGCCGCCGTCTTCATGTCCAGCCCGGCGAACCCGAAGGGGCAGTCGGTCCCGCTCGCCAGCGCCGTCCCCCCCGGCCCGCCGAAGCGCATCACGTACCAATAGACCCACATGAAGTCGAAGGTCACCGGGTAGCCCACGAACACCGGCCGGCCCGGCAGCCCCCGCAGCCACGCCACATACTCGGGCATCACCTTCCGCGCCGGCCGCGGGTCCACCCGATGCGCCGCCCACGCCTCGGGGTGCGCCCGCCAGAACTTCATCGTCTCCGGCGCCCCGCTCGCCCCCTCCAGCGTCTGCAGGTTCGCCTCGAAGGTCGCCACCGGCCTCGTCGGCTCTTCGGCCCCCAGATCGAACACCGCCGACCCCAGGCTCAGCATCGAATGCGGCCCCGGCACCGGCCCATCCGCCTCCACGTCCGTCGACACGTACAGCTCTCGCATCCCGTCCTCAGCTCGAAGGGCTCGCTTCAGGGCGCCAGGCCAAGGTCCCACGCCGTCAGGGCGGCGTCTTCGGTCGCGACCCACAGCCGCGTGCCTGCGGGGCCGAACGCGATGGCCTCTATGCGACCTCGCTCCGGCCGCACGACCAGCCCGGGGCGGCCGCTGGGGTCCGACACCTCGATCGTCGCACCGCGAGCCACGGCCAGCCAGCCTCGAGCCGAGAGCGCGTACGCCGTCATGGGATCGAGCGCCATGGTCCCGATCGGCGAGCTTCGTCCAGGTTCCCACACGCTGACGCCCTCCGAGGTACGCACGGCCAACCGATCCTCGGCGGGCCACTGCACCTCGCGCGGCTTCGCCCTGACGTTCAGCGCGATCTCGTCACTTCCGTCCACGGTCCGGAGCAACACACGATCCCCCACGGCCACGGCCACCCGCGTCCCGGACGGGGAGACCGCGACCGCCGCGACCGGCCGGTCGAAGGTCCAGTCCGCGAGCGCGCGCCCCTGGGACACCTCGATGAGCCGGACTTGCTCTCCGCTCGCGAGCGCGATGAATTCGGCGCTCGGGCTCGCCGCGATCGCCGTCAACGGGCTGAAGTCCCGGACTGGCAGTTCCCAACCGTCATCAACCGTCACTGGCCGCTCAGGGGCTGACCCCGTGGCCATTGCCTGCTGCGTCCCGCGCTCCACATCCGAGATCAGCAGTCCCCCGGCTCGCCTCGTGACGACGCGTGCCCCCAAGACGGCCAAGGGCCCGGACCCGGACGTAATCGGCCACCGCATCCCATCGGCCCGAAGCGCCTCCCAACGGCTGCTGCGCTCGACCAACAGCAAGTCCGGGCCGGCGCCCGCCACCAGCCGGCGGGGAGCCGCCGGGACCACCTCTGAGTGGGCCGTGCCGCCCCAACGTGCCAGCTGCGCCCCGGCCACCGAGACGAGTCGGCCGTCTTTCGCGGCGAGCAGGGTCACCGTGTACTCGTGCGTCCCAGCCACCGACGGTTCGTCGCTACCGTCGGCCCGCCAGGCCCGAATGGTCCCGGCGTCGTCCCCATGAAAGAGGCTGTCGCCGCTCGCGACGATCACGCCCGGGACTCCCAGCTCCCATAGCCCATCGATCTCCAGCGACGCCCCGCGCAACAGGGCGACCTCGCCGCTCAACATGCTCACGACCAGCTCAGTCGCGGCTCCCGCCTCGCGCCAGTCCACGTCGACGCAGTCGTCCGCCAGCTCGACCTCGACCGTCTCGATCGCCGCCACGTCGAAGACGCGAACCCTGCCCTCACCGCACGCGGCCAGCCGGGCGCCTCCTGGCGCCACGGCCACCGCGTCGGCCTGCATCCCCAGATCGATCTCGCGCGTCGCCGCCGCAGCGTCGCGCTGCCACAGGCTCACGCGGCGCGCCTGCGGCAACCAGACCCACACGTGCGACCCGCCCGGCCCCACCGCGACGACGCGCGGCCGCTCGCCAAGCTCCGGCGTTTGCCACGTCTTCTCAGCGCTACCCAGCGCAGTCATCCGAGCGAACCTGGTCCCCGCGCGATCTCGGCCCAACCAGCTGCCCTCGTCGTCGAACGCCGCGCTCAGGACCGACGGCTCGTCGGTCGCCGCCTCGACCGCCGCCGGCTCCGCCCCCCACCGCCGCACCCCTCCGCACGCGTCCGCGGCGACGACGGCCCCATCCGACGTCCACGCCGCCGCCACGACTCGGCACGTGTGACTCTCCGGCCACAATGCGACGGTGTGGGCCAACGTCGGTGTCGCCGACGCCAGATCCCCACCATCGTCCCGTATCACGGCCCCACCGCAACCCCCGAGCACCACGCCAGCGAGCCCGACGACCATCGCCGCGGTACTCGTCCGGACCATGCGACCCGACCACCTTCTCGCCAGCTCGGTGTCCAACAATGCACTCCTGCAGTCCGCCGACGCTTCGCGGGCTCGGCCATCGCCTCGTTACCGCCGAGCCTGCGAAGCGCCGAGGGAACGAATCATGCGAGCTGTGCTTCCTTGCGCTGCTCAGCCTGCTCCGTACCTTCCCGCGTCGACTTCCGCTGCTCACCGGGCGCATCGCTCGCCGCGGTCTGCTTGCCCCTTGCGGCCTCCTTCTCGGCCTTGATGAGGCGGTCCTTGAGCCGGACCATCTCGATCCGCACGCGCTTCAGCTTGTCCGGAGCCGAGTCGTGGACCTGCTGGATGCGCTTGAACGTGCGGTACAATTGCCCTCCCGCTTTGCCCAGAAAGGCCTTCATGCGATCGACGTTCTCGAGTTCGCTGGGCGTCTTCGCTCCCCGAGCGTATTCGACGAGTGCGTCGCTCTGCCCCTGAAACGCTTCCCATTCGGAAGCGATCTCTCCCTCGAGCGCCCTGAGCCTGGCCAAATCCCGGTCGGGAATCTCGCCGCCTTGGCCCGCCAGGCTCTCGTAGCGATCGACCAGCTTCTGCAGTCCACTGATACTCGACATGACCTACTCCCAGAGTCTGTTGAAGTCCGACTTTCAGTCGCGTCAGCTCAGCCGTCCCGAACGAGTCGGCCGAGCGCCCGACATTCTTCGATGACGGCTCGCTTGAAGTGTTTCATGCTCGGCCGCTCAGACGCGCTCCAGGCCGCATTGAGCGCCCGCAGCACGCAGTTCTTGATGTGTCCGCCAGACAGGTCTCCCAAGGTGGACAGCGCGACGAAGTCGACGTCGGGATCGAGCGGAACCTCGTCGGGGACGAGGCGCCTCCATATCGCCGCCTGCTCCTGCGCTCCAGGCTGTGGGAATCGGATGACATGAGTGATTCGACGCCGAAGCGCAGGGTCCAGGTGCGCTTCCAGGTTCGTGGTCAAGACGACGATCCCATCGAAGCGCTCTACGTGCTGGAGCAACAGGTTGGTATCCATGTTGGCGTGCTTGTCGTTCGATGAGCGCGCCTCGGTGCGCCTCTGGAACAACGCATCGGCCTCGTCGAACAGCAAGACCGTCGATAGCGGGTCGACGCCGGCAAACATCTCTGCGATGAGTTTGCCCGTCTCACCAACGTACTTGCTCACCAGGTTGGCGAAATCCACCTTCAGCAACGTGCGCTTCAGGGTGGTCGCGAGGACCTCGACGGCCAGCGTTTTGCCCGTGCCCGGCTCTCCGCTGAACAGTGCCGCGATGCCGCGTCCTTTCCCCAGTCGACGCGCGAGACCCCAAGTGTCCAGAACGTGCTCGTACGATCGGCACGCATCCACGAGGCTAGCGAACTGCTCGGTGGCCTCATGGTCCAGGACGAGATCGGCAAGCGTAGCGCGTGGAATCAGGGCCTCGACGAAGCTGCGCTGGAGACGGAGATAGTGATTCCTCATGAGAGGAGCCACGTCGTCCCAATCCGGTCGCGCTGCCCCGCGAGCCTTCGCGTGCTCGCGCGCGGAAAGACACGTCTGAGCGATTTGGCCGAACCCGACCCGATGCGCGCGCGCGAGCTTGTGCGCGAGCTCGGTCTGCGTCACTCCACGCGTCGACAAACCTGATGCCCACAGACGTACCCGCTGCGCCTCGGTCGGCGGGTCCAATGACAGCTCGAGCGACGGCCCCGGCCCGGCCTCATCGAGGCGAGGCGCGTCAGCGTCGAGGAGCACGAGACCGAAGCCATGCCAACCAAGGTTCCGAATCGTCTCTCCCGCGTCGGGCACAGTCGGATCGAGCGCCGGGTCACACCTCCACAACCGGCACAGGAACTTCACGACGGGTAGGCTGGCTGCCGGCAATGCACCACTGATCCAAAGCAGGTGCCGTCTCCGAGCCGTAGCGATGGCGCGCGCGACATGCGCCCGTCCCGATCCTGGGCCGCCACGCAGGACGACCCAGCGCCGGTCGAGGCCTGGGGTAGTCTGGATGACCTCGCGAAGGGTGCTCGAACCCATCACTTCTTCGACTGGCACCCGCTCCGCGTCGAGGGCGTACCCGCGGTCCCTCTGCGGGATCGGCATCCCGGCCAGCGCTCGAAGCAGGAGCGGTGAAGGCCGCACTCGCTCGGGAACGATGCTCCACCAGGCGGCGCTCGCCGCGTCGAAGTCGATGAGGCCAACCTCGAGAAGCGCCGACAAGGACCCCACAGGATCCTGCAGTTCGCCACGACAGCGTTCGAGAGCGGCCATGATCTCGCGCACCTCGAGGCCATCGCGGTCCAGGACATGCGCTTGCGTGAGGTCATCTCGATACCGATCGCTCGTCGCCTCGATGAGCGTCACCATCAGCGATTCGGTGTCGGAGTCCAGGTCGAATCCTCGCAACAGCCGACGAATGTGGGTTCGGCTGAGGGCCGCCTCGACCAGCGTAATGGCCAGGTCAGCATCAAGAAGTGGTGCCCGATCGGTGTCGCCGAACAGCGCGTCCAGCCCGCCTGGCGACGGGCTGACACTCGCCTCGGCGCCGCAGGACGCGTCCGTGGCTGAAGCGCCGGCGAGGCTGCTCACTCCGGCCTCCCATGGCTTCCTTTGACGTTCGACATGCATTCCGGCCGGTCGCAGTTTCAAGCGGAGCAGTTCACTGCCCACCATGCCCCTGTCCCACGGGAGCCCGCAAGGGTTTTCCTGGGGACCATCGGTTGTCGTGCGTTCTCGAGGGCTTGGAGATGCCACATCCACCGCGCGGCCCCGCGGAGCGCCGGCGCTTCGGATCACGACAAGGTGGAACACCCGCCCCGCGGTCCACTCAGTCCCCACCTCGCCCATCGAGCCCCACCCCTTCGCTCGACGGAGTTCGCACCTCGCCCATCGAGCCCCGCCCCCTCGATCGGCGGGGTTCGCACCTCGCCCATCGAGCCCCGCCCCCTCAATCGCTCAGATCGCCGCCTCGTCCGCCGAGCTCAGTTCCCTCGAACGCCAGGTCCGCGCCTCGCCTCCACCGAGTCCGCAGCCCCGCAACTCCTCGAGCGGGTCGAGCCGCTCAGTGGGGGCCGCCTCCGTCTGCAGGCAGCGCGGCCAACGCACGTCGCGCCAGCTCGCGGACGATGGCCGGGACCCCTTTGGCCTTCAACACGACCTCGTGGTGGCGCCGGGCGCTGTCGACCTCTCCCAAACGTTCAGCGGCGAGCGCTAGCACATAGCTGGAGACGGGCCCGGGACGGCCGGGCTCCGAGGCTTCGGTCAGGTAGCCCATCGCGTCAGCCCACCCATCGGCCTGCGCGCTGGCCGCCGCTAGCGCCAACGTCACCTCGTGGGCTCCCGGCACGCCGTAGAGGCGTCGTTCATCGTAGTCCCTACAGCGCCGCCAGAGACTCAACCAGTCGGCCGATCGCTGGACTGCGACGCTCAGCCAAAGGAGGCGCGCGACGTCTTCGAAGTCGGCTCGGCACGTGCCCACAGCCTGCGCGAGGAGCTGTCGTTCGGCGCTGTGCCGTCCGCGCGCCCGCTCCAGCCGCGCCCGCGCCACCAAGAGGCGCACGTGATCGGGCGCCTCGACCGCGGACTCGTCCAGCAGACGCCCCGCCTCCTCGAACTGGCCGAGCCCGGCCAGGGCCTCGACCAGCAGGAGGTTCGCCTCGAAGCGATGAGGCGTGCTCAGAAGCCGTCGCGCGAGCGGCTCGGCCTCCTTCCATTGGCCCGAGGCGACGAGGACCGTCGCCTGGACCCGCTCCCAAGCGGTGCTCGTCACGTCGCGAGGAGCCGCAGCCCTGGCCCGCGCTGCAGCCTGCCCAGCCCCTCGAAGCCTCCACGGCCTGGCGGCCAGCGCGGCCAGGGTCGCGAGCGTGTCGGGATCCCGAGCGGGGTCCGCCTCCCAGACCTCGACCCAGGGCGGCAGGCCCGAGACGTATTTCGCATCACGAAGCCTGGCTCGTTCGCTTCTCCACTCGGCCGTGGCCGGCCCGCGCGCCCAATCCAGCCAGCGCGCGGCTTGCGCCACCTCACCGCGAGCGAGCAGCTCCTTGGAGTGGACAGCGAGCGCGACGGCGGGCCCGTCGATGCTGAGCACGCGAAGCGCGTCCTCTGTACCCACGAGGTAGACGACGAGCCCCTCGAAGTCCGTCAGCGCGTGGCTGGCCGTCACTCGATAGCCCTCAGCGCCGTCATGCTCGACGCTCCAAGTCGCGCCGCTCGCCACGAGATCGGCGACGAGCACGGGGCCCAGGGTCTCGCCCGTGAAGGCGAACTGCCATTCGGAAGGCCACCGATTCGGCCGCTTCGTCACCAAGGGGGCCTCGCTCGAGGCCATCAATTCGGCGACGTCGCCGAAGCGACGAGGCGCGAGCACACGACAGACGGCGGCGACGGCCAACGCTTCGGGACGGTCGGTCGGCAGGTCGGGTCTGCAGATCGGTCTCGCCATCTTCAGGACGTCGGCATGGCGGGCGGTGGCCCCGGGATGGGCGACCCGTGGGATGGCCGCCCTCATCAGGGGCTCGGCGAGATCGTATCTCTGCAGCTCGGCCAACGACTCGGCGGCTCCAACCACGGTATGCCCGGACGGCTCGAACCGAGCTACGGCGTCAACCCCTTCGAGGATGGCCAGCGCCGCGAGTTGTTCGGCCGACGGCGCGTCTCGCTTTCGCTGGCCCTCGTGGAGCGTGGCAACAAGCTCCTTCCAACGCCCCTCGGTCAAGAGCTTCTGATCGCGCTCGAACCTGCTCGCCCACTCATCCAGGGTCACGCCGCATGCGGCGCGCACCGGCCCGAGGTCGGCCTCGGGAAAGCCGAAGGGCAAGAGCGCAAACTGATGCGGTAGAAAGCGGCCGAGCGACTTCTGAGCGGCGAAGCGGACGATTCCCGAGGGTTCCTCCGCGCGGCAGGCGGCTGCGAGCGTCGCCAGCACCTCGTCCGCCGCAACCTCGGTCTTGGCCAACGGGTGGGGCTCGTGGGCGCGGACCCAGGCGTAGAGCGCGATGGGCGATCCGGGGTGCGCCGACCTGAGACTCAGCGCCTCGGCGCGCGCGCGATCGACGAGGCCATGTTCCAGGTAGAGGTCGACCAGCCTGGCGTGGGACCAGACGTCCTTTGAGACGTGCCGCTCGAGCCACTCCACGGCAGCGCGCGGGTCGGTGTCCTGGCGTAGCTTGCCCGCCCCGACCAGCAGCTCGACGGAATCCTCGAGTGCGTCGCGGCCTCGGTCGGTCGGGATCCTTCCGGCCCCTGCGAAGGACAGCTCGACGAATGTCGTGCGCCCCTCGGGCGTGAGTCGACGGATGGCAACTTGGGCGCCTGCTCGCCGCAGAGCAGTAGCGTCCTGTCAAGTGGTGTATGAGCCGGAGTTCCGTTCGAAGGGGACCTACGCCTAGTCGTCGTCGGAGCTGTGGTCAGTGTGGGAAACCGCAC
>JAWLBL010000010.1:0-34575 GCA_041687695.1 Myxococcota bacterium
TAGGCCGGGGTCAAGGGCTTTGTCGTCCGCGAGGAATTGGCCGACCGCCAGGTCGGCCAAGGGGGACAAAGCCCTTGAGGCCGGCCGAAGCGGAGGCTAACCAGCCAACGACTCCCGCAACTCCCCTAGCGCCCCTCCGTCTCGCCCCCCGCTCGGCCCGCGCCTCTCCCTGGAGTGCCCGCGCTCGCGCGGGCTCGTCGGATCGCGCCGCTCGCGGCGCCCACCGTCCGCACCCGCAACACCTCTCGCCTCCATCCACGCGCCCCCCCGCCTCGCCTGGCCACCGCCGCCGCCGCTCGCTAGACTGCCGCCCATGGCCCTCTTCTTCAGCGACAAGCAGGCGCCCGCGTTGCGGCTCAAACGCGGGGACTACAAGGACTCCGAGGAGCTCCAGCAGCTCTTCCGCGCCCTGAGCGAGGACCCGGCGCTCCAGATCGGCGACCTCCTGTGGGCCCTGTCCGATCCCAAGCCCGAGGTCCGCCGCCTCGCCTCGCAGCTCGTCGTCCACCGGCAGCTGTCCGGCGCCTTCGCGGCCGTCTTCAACGAGGCGACCACCCTCTCGGGCCCGCAGCAGCGCGCGCTCCTCGCCCTGCTCCCCCAGCTCGTCGACGGCGCCGCCCTGGGCCTGCTCGAGCGCGCCATCCAGGAAGGCAAGGGCGAGACCCAGCGCCTCGGCACCGAGGTCCTCTTCCAGCTCCCGCCCCAGCGCGCCTACACCGTCCTGGTCAACCTGGTCCGCTCGACCAACACCGACTTGCGCCTGCGCGCCCTCGGCCGCATCGCCGAGGGCCTCACCGACGGCCAGCCCCTCGACCCGCGCCTGCGCGCCCTCTTCGCCGCCGCCGCCTCCGACGCCGACGAGCGCGTCCGCATCCAGGCCTTCGAGGTCCTCGCCCGCTTCCCCGACGCCCAGTTCGTCGACTTCGTCCTCCAGCGCCTGCGCACCGAGCGCGCCGCCGTCAAAAAGCGCCTCGTCGAGATCCTGGAGCGCAGCGCCCTCCAGCGCGACCCGCGCGTCCTCGACCGCCTCATCCCGCTCCTCGGCGAGCACGACGCCTTCCTGCGCCTCGCCGGCCTCCGCCTCGCCGCCCGCGCCGGCGACCCCGCCCAGGTCGCCGAGCGCCTCGTCGCCTTCTCGCGCTCGGTCACCGGCTGGATGCGCGAGCGCATCCACGACACCGTCGCCCAGCTGGGCGAGGCCCTGGTCGACCCGCTGCTCGATCTGGCCGGCCGCCCCGACCAGCCCCAGCCGGTCCGCGCCAGCGCCCTCGTCTTCGCCACCCACTCCAAGAGCCCGCGCCTCGTCGAGCGCTGCGCCGCCCTCCTGAGCGACCCCGACCCCTGGCTGCGCCTCGTCGCCATCGACGTCCTGCGCCGCCTCGGCAACACCCACGCCGTCGAGCCGCTCCTGCGCTGCGTCCAGCACCCCGAGCTCAAATGGCCCGCCATCTCGGCCCTGACCGCCCTCCGCGCGCCGCAGGTCCTCCCCGCCGTCGCCCCCCTGCTGACCGAGCCCGCCCCCGAGTCGCGCCTGCAGGCCCTCGAGGTCCTCGGCACCTTCGCCGACCCGCGCACCCTCCCGCTCCTCAAGAAGGTCCACGGCGCCGAGCGCGACCCCCGCGTCCGCCAGCAGGCCCTCGCGACCCTCCGCCTCATCGCCGAGCGCAACGGCCAGGGCGACGACCCCGCCCTCGCCGCCACCGACGTCGCCGCCTCGACCTCCGACCGCGCCCTCGACGCCCTGCTGGTCGAGGCCCGCCGCCTGGGCGCCTCCGATCTGCACCTCATCCCCGGCGAGCGCCCGGCCCTGCGCAAGGACGGCGATCTCGCCCGCTGGGGCGACCGCCCCATGGAGCCCGCCCGCGCGCGCGCCATGGTCCTCGAGCTGCTGCGCCCCGAGCAGCGCGCCGCCCTCGAGCAGCGCCGCCAGCTCGACTTCGGCCACGAGATCCCCGGCGCCGGCCGCTTCCGCGTCTCGGCCTTCGAGCAGCGCGAGGGCTTGGGCGCCGTGTTCCGCCACATCCCCGAGGAGGTCCCCCGCGCCGACGCCCTGGGCCTGCCCGAGCAGCTGACCGCCCTGACGCACCTGCACCAGGGCCTCATCCTGGTCACCGGCCCGGCCACCTCCGGCAAGACCACCTCGATGGCCGCCTTCGTCGACCGCTTCAACACCGAGCGCTCGGGCCACATCGTCACCCTCGAGGACCCCATCGAGTACCAGCACCCGACCCGCGGCTGCCTGGCCACCCAGCGCCAGATCGGCTGGCACACCCCGACCTTCGCCGCCGGCCTGGGCGCCGCCAGCCGCCAGGACGCCGACCTCGTCATGGTCGGCGATCTCCGCGACACCGAGACGATGCGCGCGGCCCTCAACGCCGTCGACTCGGGCCAGCTCGTCGTCGCCAGCGTCTCGACCACCAGCGCCACGCGCGCCATCGGCCGCGTCATCGACAGCTTCCCGCCGCGCGAGCAGCCGCAGGTGCGCGCCATGCTCGCCGACGCGCTCAAGCTGGTCCTGCACCAGCGCCTCCTCCGCCGCGCCGACGGCCAGGGGCGCGTCGCCTGCTTCGAGGTCCTGGTGGTCACGCCGGCCATCGGCAACCTCATCCGCGAGAACAAGATCCCCATGATCCCCTCGGCGATGGCGCTCGGCCGCAACTTCGGCATGCGCCAGCTCGACGAAGCCCTGCTGGCGCTGGTCGAGGCGCGCACCGTCCCCCCCGAGGAGGCCTACCTGAACGCCCGCGACAAGGAGGCCTTCGCGCCCCTCGTGGGCGCCAGCTTCCTGGAGGCCCAACGTGTCTGAGCGCCTCGCGACGTCGACCCCGGCCGGCCCCGGCGCCGCCGCCCGCCCCGCCACCAGCCGCCTGCTCGAGCAGCTCCTGCAGATGATGGCCGACCGCGGCGCCAGCGACCTCCACCTCAGCGTCGGCCACGTCCCGCGCATGCGCCTGTCGGGCCGCATGGAGCCGATGCCCTACCGGGCGCTGACCGAGGCCGACTTCGAGGCCGCCGTCCGCGACGTCACGCCGCCGGCGCAGTGGAAGCGCTTCCAGGACACGGGCGACGCGCTCTACGCCTGGGACAGCCCCACCGTCGCGCGCTTTCGCGTCAGCCTGTTCCGCCACGAGCGCGGCTCGGCCGCCGTCTTCCGCATCATCTCCAAGAAGGTCCCGGCCCTCGAGCAGCTCGGCCTGCCCGACGTCGTGCACCGCCTGACGCGCTTCCGCGACGGCCTGGTCCTGGTCACCGGCCCGCGCGGCTCCGGCAAGACCACCACCCTGGCCGCCCTGACCCAAGAGGTCCGCGAGGCTCGGGCCCTGCACGTCATCTCCCTCGAGCAGCCGACCGAGTTCATCCACCGCAGCCAGACCTCGGTCGTCACCCAGCGCGAGGTCGGCGTCCACGCCCCGACCTTCTCCGACGCCCTCGCCGCCGCCATGCGCGAGGACCCGGACGTCCTGGTCATCGGCGAGCTGACCGACACCGAGACCATGCGCGGCGCCCTGGCCGCCGCCGAGATGGGCCTGCTGGTCTTCGCCAGCCTCGACACGGTCAGCGCCAAGAAGGCCATCGAGCGCATCTTCAACCTCTTCCCGCCCGAGGAGCAGGACGGCGTCCGCGGCATGGTCGCCGACGTGCTGCGTGGCGTCCTCTCCCAGCAGCTCGTGCCCGCCATCGGCGGCGGCCGCGTCGCCGCGGTCGAGGTCCTCTTCGGCTCGTCGGCCCTGGCCCAGCTGCTGCGCGACCGCAAGACCCAGCAGATCCCGAACCTCATCCAGATGGGCAAGGCCCACGGCATGATCGAGATGGACGACGCCCTGCTGCAGCTCCTGCGCGACGACAAGGCCGAGGCCGAGGTCCTCTACCAGCGCGCCGTCGACAAGAAGGAGATGCGCAAGCGCCTGCGCCGCGAGTTCAACGTCGTCATCGCCGGCCCGGACGACGACGACGACGAGGCCCTCGCCAAGCTCGGCGGCTGAACCGCCCGAGAGCGCGCCGACCCGCTGGCGCCCGCCGCATCCCTGGCGCCGGCTCGACGCGACTCGCCGGCCATGGCGCCCCGAGCGTGGTGCGACGCGCGTTCCCCCGCTGGCTCCAACCGTGAACTCGCCCCGGAGCCTGACGACCGGACTGCACGAGCTCGCTCGTGCTCAGGCGTAGCGCGGCTCGCCGCGCTGATTGCCAGGCGTGGCGATCCCGCCCGAGACGCTACGGTCGCCCCGGCCTCAGCCCTTGCCGCGCGCCGGCAGCCACACGTGCATCGTCGTGCCGCGCCCGGGCGCCGTGTCCACGTCCAGGTGTCCCCCGTGCGCCTCGACGATGCCCAGCGCGATGGGCAACCCCAGCCCGACGCCGTGCCGCCCCGGCTGCGCCTGCCAGAAGCGCTCGAACAGGTGCGGCACGTCCTCGGGCGCGATCCCCGGGCCGTCGTCGGCCACCCACAGGTGCAGCCGATCGCGCTCGATCGCGGCCCCCACGGTGACCTCGCCCTCGGGCGGCGTGAACTTGATGGCGTTCGACAGCAGGTTCCCCAGCACCTGGTGGATGCGATCGGCGTCGATCTCGACCCTGGGCATGTCCGGCGACACGTCGGACCGGACGCGGATCGAGCGCTCCGCGGCGGCGGGCCGCGCCGTGCGGACGACCTCGTCGACCAGGAGCCCGACGTCCTGGGGCCGCGGCACCATGTTGAGCTGACCGGCCTCGATGGCCGTGACGTCCAGCAGATCCGCGATCATGCGCGTCGCCCGCTCCACCGACCGCCCCAGCCGCGAAGCGATCTCCTTTTCGCCCTCGCGACCCGGCTGGCGCGAGAGCAGCCGCGCCAGGTACTGCACGTCCAACGCCATCGCGTTGATGGGGTTGCGGAGATCGTGCGAGACCATCGCCATGACGTCGTCGCGCAGCTGGGCCGCCGCGATCTGGTCCGCATAGAGCCGCGCGTTCTCCATCGCCAGCGCCGTTCGGCCGGCTAGCTCCATCGCGAGCTGCTCGTCCTGCGCGTCGAACGGGCCCGCCCGCGACCGCCGCAGCAGGGCCAGCGCCCCGACGGTCTGCCCTCGGGCGACCAGCGGCACGACCAGCAGCGCGCACAGATCCAGCGAGGCCAGCACACCCCGCTGCTCGTCGTCACACACCTCCTCCTCGCGCACCGCCGCCGGCCTGGTCGCGTCGTCGAGCTGGAACGGCGGGCCCCCGGCCAGAACGCCGAGGACGCCGAAGTCGCGCCCACGCACCAGCTCACTTCCGATGAGGTGCTCGAGCCCCTCTGGGCAGCGCCCCCCTGCCAGCTTGCACGGCCCCGACTCGATGTCGCCGTTCATCAAGAACACCAGCGCGGCCTCGGCGAGCCTGGGGACGACGATGTTCAGCAGGCCCTCGACCACCGACCGCTCGTCCAACCCGGCCGCCAGCAGCTGCCCGCTGGCGGCCAGGACCTCGGCGGTCGTCTGCGCCCGCTTGCGAACGGTGACGTCGCGGACGAACAGCGCCGTCTTGCCGACCCCCGTCTCGTCGAAGTAAGTGCCGGTCGAGAACTCGATCGGGATGCGCCGGCCGTCCTTCCGGATGATCTCGACCTCGCCTCGGTATTGCGGATTGCGGTCGCGCTCGGCCACGACCCGCCGCGTCGCGGGGTCGTCGAGGTCCAGGATCCCGGCGCGCCCCATGCGGATCAGCTCCTCCTCCGTGTAGCCGAACAGCTCGCAGGCCGCCGGGTTGGCCGCGAAGATCCGCCCGCCGGGCAGGGTCAGGAACATGGCCTCGAGGCTGTTCTCGAACAGGGTGCGATAGCGCAGCTCACTGCGCCTCAGGGCCGCCAGGGTCTCGCGCTCGTGGGTCACGTCGCGGGCGAAGACGCTCAACCCGTAGGGGGAGGGGTAGACCTGGAAGGCGAGCCAGCGATGGCTGATGGGCGACAGGTACTCGAAGGCGACCGGCTCCTGGGTCTCGATCGCCCGGTGGTACGCGTGCCAGGCCTCGGTCTCTACCGTCTCCGGGAAACGATCCCAGATGCGCTGGCCGAGCAGCTCGTCGCGCCGCAGCCCCATCAGGCGCTCGGCGCTGCGGTTGATGTAGGTGAAGCGGAACTCGCGGTCGAAGGCCACGAACACGTCGGTGATGCGCTCGAGGGTCTGCTCCAGCTCCTGCTGCGCCCGCTGGAGCGCCTCCTCGTTCTGGCGCCGCTCGGTCGTCTCGCGCTGGATCGACGCGAAGTGCCGCACGTGCCCGTCCTCGCTCGCGACGGGCGCGATGTTCAGCTCGACGGCGAAGGGCGTGCCGTCCTTGCGATAGTTGATCAGCTCCGCGCGCACCTGCTCGCGTCGCTCGATGGCCTCGCCCAGGCGCGCGACCTCGGCGCGGTCGGTGTCGGGCCCCTGCAGAAAGCGTGGACTCTGACCGAGGACCTCGGCCGACGTATAGCCGGTCACGGCGGTGAAGGCCGGGTTCACGTACTCGATGCGCGGTCCCTCGGCCCGCACGTCCTCGGCGTCCGTGACGATGACCACGTCCTTGGCCAACTCGACGACCGCCTCGAACAGGGCCCGCTGGCGCTCCGCTGCGACCCGGTCGCTCACGTCCTGGAACAACACGACGGCCCCGACCAGGCGCCCTTCATCCACGATCGGCGTGCTGACGTACTCGACGTCGAAGAAGCTCCCGTCCTTGCGCCAGAAGACCTCGCCCGTGACCCGTCGCTCTCGCCCGTCCCTGAACGCCGCGTAGATGGGGCAGCACTCGGCCTCGTACGGCGTCCCGTCGCGGCGCGTGTGGTGGATGACGTCGTGCTGCGGCCGCCCCAGCAGCTCGTCCGGATCCCACCCCAGCATCCTCGCCGCCGCCGGGTTCACGAACGTCGTCAGCCCCTGCGCGTCGAGGCCGTAGATGCCCTCGCCGGCGGCCTCGAGGATCAGCTCGCTCAACGAGGCCGCCGCGTGGAGCGCGCCGCCCCGATGGCGTTTGGGTTCCTTCGACTTCGTCATGTGCGTGGCCGCAAGGTACCACGATCGCAGCGCGACGTCGGCCCCGGCGCATCATTCTCACAGGCGTCTTCCCGATGCTGGAGCGGCCCGCGCGACGCGCCTCCCGCGACGGCCTGCAGACCGGGACGGCCCCTGTTTCGCCGCACCCCGGACCGGCCTACCGCTCGGCGCCCGCCGCCACGACCTCGACGGCCAGCTCGCCCTCGACCCCGGCCACGCTCAGGGCCAGCGTCCCGCCCCCGGGCGCCACGCCCTCGAGGTACAGCACGCGCGCCCGGGCCAGCGTCGCCTCGTCCTCCTCCGACAGCGTCACGTCCCCGTCCGGCGCCGCCCACGGCGGCCCTCTCAGCCGCGCCACGTCCCCCACCGTCGCGGCCAGCGCCTCCCCGTCGTCCCCGAACAGCAGCCGCCCGTCGCTCCCGTAGACCAGCGCCACCACGGTCACCGCCTCGCCGACCTCCAGCGTCAGCGTCCCCAGCTCCTCCCCGGTCCCCGCCCGCTCGGGCACCCACACGCCCAGCCGCTCGGCCGCCCCGCTCGGCACGACCGACAGCCCCAGCGCCCCGCCCCCCGCGACCGCGATCACCGTCTCGCCCAGCTCCCCCGCCCTGGCCCCGACGATCACATCGTCCCGCCGCGGGTCACTCGCTCCCAACGCCACGATCCCCGGCGTCGCCGTCGCCCCGGCCGCCCCATACCCCAGCAACTCCGCCCCCTCCGCATCTCGCAGCGTCACGACCAACCGCACCTCGCCGTCCTCGAACAGCCCGAACCCGTCCGGCGCCAGCCGCTGCGCCAGCCCGCCCACCGGCACCTGCAGCGCGACGTCGAACGGCCACAGCGACAGCTCCGAGACCCGCACCCCCGACGCCGCGATCGCCGCGACCTCCAACGCCACCGCGACCCGCTCCCCCCGCGCGCTCTCGACCGTCACCTCCGAGGCCCCCTCGGCCCGCGCCTCGACCGTCACGACCTCGCTCACCCCCACCACCGCCAGCACCCCCGGCGCGCTCGACTCGGCCGCCCCCGGCGCCACCTCCTCGCCCCCGCGCCTCAGCGCCAGGTCCAGCCGCGCCCCCAGCGCCACCGGCCGCGACAGCCCCCCGTCGTCCCCCGCGCACCCCTGCGACGCGTCCACGACCCGCAGCGGCTGCGTGGCCCCCTCGTCTCCGCACGCGCCAGCAGCGCTGGTCGCGAAGGGCAGGGCGAGGAGCGCGCTCAGCAGCAGTCGGAGGCGGCGGTTCATGGCCCCAGCATGCCGCGAACCACCCCAGCGCGCCACCGGCCCCCTCCCGGGTCAGCCTTCCCGCCCCCTCCCGGGTCAGCCTTCCCGCCCCCTCCCGGGTCAGCCTTCCCGCCCCCGGCCATCTGAGCTAAGACGGGGACACCCCACCGACCCAAGGAGCGATGCGATGGACGTGTCGAGACCCCAGCCTGCCCACGCACGCGCCCTCGGCGTCTCGCTGAGCCTGCTCTTCGCGCTCGCCGGGCCCCCGCTCGCCTGCGACGCCCCGGGGCAGGGGGCCGCGACCTTCCAGCCGACGCCCGACACCGTCGCCCCGACCCCGGACGCCGCGGGCGAGGTCGCGGCCTCACCGGACGCCAGCCAAACTCACGACGCCCCAGCGTCCCCCGACCCGACCGCCGACGCGTCACCTCCCGACGCCATCACCGACACCTCGCCCCCCGACGCGACCGCCGACGCTTCACCCCCCGACGCGACCGCCGACATCGCGCCCCCCGACGCCGCCTGCGTCCCCGACTGCGCCGGCCGCGTCTGCGGCGACGACGGCTGCGGCGGCCACTGCGGCGTCTGCCCCGACATGACGGCCTGCCAGCAGGGCAAGTGCGCCTCGACCCTGAAGGTCTGCACCCCCGGCTGCGCCACGGTCGCCGACTGCGTACCGGCCGACCCGCCGCCCGGCTACGGCCCGGCCAACTACGCCTGCGACCAGGGCGTCTGCCGTTACACCGGCTGTCACTCCGACGCCGACTGCGCCAGCGCGACGGCCTCCGTCTACGGCGTCGCCGTGTGCGAGGACGTGGGGGCGCCCATCTCGGTCTGCCTCAGCGCCTGCGCCGTCCCGGCCGACTGCGCCCTGCAGAGCGGCGCCGAGGCCTACTCGGCCGACAACTACGCCTGCGACGCCGGCGTCTGCGTCTACCTGGGCTGCCTCTCCGACGCCGAGTGCGCCGAGTCCTTCCTGAGCGACGACTACGCTTGCGACGCGACCCAGCCCATCCCCAGCTGCATGCGAAAGTGCTCCGCCGCCGAAGACTGCGCCATCGCGTCCCCGGCCTACGACGGCGACAACTGGCAGTGCAAGGCCGGCTTCTGCGTCTACCAGGGCTGCAACACCCAGGCCGAATGCGACGCCATGGCCCCTGGCTTCGTCTGCACGGCCCCGTGACGCACGCGCGCTCGTGTCTTCCGCCGCCACTCTCGGCGCTCTGGACCGCGCAGCCATGCCGGCGCCTTGCTCCACGAGCGCCCAAACCAAGCCGTCGGCATCTCACCGGCGCGCCCCGCCCCGGCGCCCCTTCCCGGCCTCAGCCGCCTGGGCTACGCTGCCCTCCGTCCCAGGCGCCACGCCCCGGCCCCGCCGCCCTCACCCCGCCCCGCGCCGCCGCCAGAGGTCCCCGCATGAAGAAGCTGATCGGTGGAATCTTCATGGTGATCATGGGCCTCGCCGGCATCGGCGCCGGCCTCCGCAAGGACGACCCCTCGCGCCTCACCGACTTCTTGCTCGGCCCGGCCTTCCTGCTCATCGGCCTGCTGCTCATCGCCAGTTCGCAGGGCTACTCCCTCGCCCGCCTCGTCCGCCTCGCCACCGGCGCCGAGCGCCGCGACCGCCAGACCGCCCTCCAGCGTCGCGTCATCACCGCCGCCGCGGCCCACGGCGGCCTCATCACCGTGTCCCAGCTGGTCCTGAAGACCGGCCTGTCCATCGACGAAGCCGAGGCCATCCTCACCTCCCTGTCCGCCCGCGGCCTGTGCGTCATGGATCTGGACGACGAAGCCGTCGTCCGCTACCGCTTCCCCGAGCTGCGCTGAGCTCCGGCGCGCCTCACAGCAGCTCGTACAGCTCGGGGTACAGCGCCGCCCGACCCGCCACGGCCAGCAGCTCGTCCATCCGCTCCAGTCGATACCCAGCCTTGGCGTTCACCTCGGGCGCCATCGCCCGCAGTGCCGCGAACGCCTCGCGCCCCGCCGGCGTGACCCGCACCGTCCCCTTGCGCACGTCCAACAGCCCCGCGTCCCCCAGCGCGGGCACCAGGAAGGTCTCGAACGCCTCCTGCCAGACCGGCTCGACCCGATAGGTCAGCGTCTCTTTCCGCCCGCCCCACAGCGCCTCGACCGCCAGCCACCACCGCTCCAGCGCCGGCCGCGCCCGGAACCCCTCGGCCTCGGCCGTGAGCGTGGCCGTCCCCTTCGGCTCGGCCGGCGTCACCAGCCCCAACGCCCGCGCCACGGCCACCAGCACCCGAATCCGCGGCATCCGATGCTCCACCGGCCGCGCGCTCAGCGGGTCCGGCGTCCTCAGCCGCCCATTGAGCGCCCCCAGGTCGGCCCGCCCCAGCATCCCCCGGTCGCTCAGCTTGCGCGGCGCCTCGCCAAAGAACGCCAGCGTCGCGTCGAGATCCCGCACGAACGCGCTCGCCCCGAACCGCTCCGCCGCCCCCTCGGACAGCCCCGGCACGCCCCCCGCCGCCTCCCGACACAGCCGCGCCGGCCCCGCGAACGGCCCCTCGTCGACCTCCGGCTCGCTGCCATACGAGCTGCCGGCCTCGAAGGCGCCGTAATCCCACAGGAAGAAGTCCGCCGCCACCGAGAACAGCTCCCCCGCGCTCCCCAGCGTCCGCGGGAACTCGCCCTCCTCGTCGAACCGGTCCTTCGACGGCCTCCAGATCTCCATCACCCAGGGCTCCTCGGCCCCCCGGTACTTCAGCCGCGCGAGCGGGAACACCACCTTCCCCCGCGCCGTCCTCACCTCCGCGCTGACCACCGCCGCGCGCCCGGCCCACTCGACCATCACTCGCTCGGCGTCCCCCGAGGCCACATACCGTCGCGCCTCCCGCGCCACCTCGGCCTCGAACGCCTCCCGAACCCCCGCCGGCACCCTCACCGCCGCCTTCGCCACGCTCCACCTCCCGTGCAGACCGCCGCTCTCCTACCGGCTCGGCGCCTCCCTTGTCACCACCCCACCCCCGCCGCCCCGAAACACGTTACCGCGGTAACGTCCTCGCCCCCTCCGCCGTCCTTCCCGCTCCGAAACGTTACCGCGGTAACGTCCTCGCCCGCTCCGCCGTCCTCCTGTCCGCTCCGAAACGTTTCCGCGGTAACGTTCTCCCCCCGTCGCGCTCCTGCCTCCTCGTGTCCCCTCGGATTGATTGAGTCCACCGCCGTCGATAGCTTGACTCCCCATGAGGGAAGTGACGACTCACGAAGCGAAGACTCATCTGTCGCGGCTTCTGGCCGAGGTCGAGGCCGGTGAGGAGATCGTCATCCTGCGCGGCCAGACGCCCATCGCGCGCCTCGTCACGCTCGAGCCGAAAGACGAGCGAGCGCGACCCCGGGTCGGCACGGTGACCTCGGCGCCCGTCCGCTGGACCGAGGACGCCTTCGCGCCGCTGACGGATGACGAGCTGCGGGAGTGGGGGCTCTGAAGCGTGGCCCTCCTGCTCGACACCTGCACGTTCCTCTGGCTCGTCGGCGAGCCCGACCAGCTCGGCCCCGAGGCCGCGCGACGCCTCGATGACGAGCCCCGGTTGGTCCTCAGCGACGTCTCCATCTGGGAGGTCACGCAGAAGTGGGCCGCCGACAAGCTCTCCCTCAGCGCGCCGCCGCGCGCCTGGTGCGAGGAGCAGGCTGCCCGGTGGCGCCTCGACCGGCTCGCCATCTCGCGAGAGCACCTGTATCGCGCCTCCGAGCTGCCGGATCCCTTCGACCGCCTGCTCGTCGCCCAGGCCCTCGCCTCGGGCCTCGGCATCGTCACGCCCGACCCGCACATCGCGCGCTGTCCGGTGCCCGTCGTCTGGTAGCCCCTGGCCCGCGCCGACCCTACCACCGTCGCATCGGCGCCAAGCAGAACCGCCTCGGAGTGCCCGAGCTCGCGCGGGCTCGCTGGATCGCGCCGCTCGCGGCGCCCTCCCTGCAAACCTGCGCTAAACCCTCGCCCCCAAGCTCCCTCACCGTCCTCGAGCCCCCTCCAACCCCGGTTGCAACCTCCGCCGACCGTGCCATCATCGCCCCCGACCCCGGCTGGAGACCGATGCACCGCCCCGACGCGCTCACCCTCGCCAACACCCTCGACGAGGCCTGGCACGACCAGCCCCGCTCCTTCGAGCGCGAGGCCCTGACCCAGTCGTCACCGCTCCATTCCCCAGCCAAGCGCCGCGCTGACCCATGAACCGACACGAGTTCGCCCTCATCCCGGCCCTCCCGCGCCGCCTCGAGGCCGCCGCGCTCGACCTCGCCATCGGCTTCGGTTTGATGTTCAGCGCGATCTTCGGCCTGCGAGGCCTGGGTCCCGTGGGCCTCATCTTCGCCCTGTTCATCCCCGTCATCTATGAGCCCACCCTGACGGCCCTCCACGGCCGAACCCTGGGCCACCGCCTGCTCGGCCTGCGCGTCGTCAACCAAACGACTGGCGCCCACCCCGGCCCGGGCCAGTCCATCCTGCGCTTCCTCGTCAAGCTGTACCTCGGCTGGATCACCTTCCTGACCGTCTTCGGCGACACCCGCCAGCGGGCCATCCACGACCTCGCCTCCAGCACCCTCGTCGTCGAAGACGACATCACCCCAGACGAGCTCGAGGCCCTCACCTCGGCGCCCGCACGAGCCGCTCGATAGCTGGGCATTCGCCGTCGGCCCTGCAGCGCCCCTAGTCCACGCGCCTCCCCCGTCCGCCCGCCGTCCCGAGCACCGCCCCCCGGGACCCGGTTGCATCCTCCGCCGACCGTGCCATCATCGCCCCCGACCCCGGCTGGAGACCGATGCACCGCCCCGACGCGCTCACCCTCGCCAACACCCTCGACGAGGCCTGGCACGACCAGCCCCGCTCCTTCGAGCGCGAGGCCGCCGCCTTCCTGACCTCACGCACCCCCGATCGCCGCCTGTCTCACCAGGGCGGCGATGTCATCCTCCGCCTGCTGCGCACCGAAGGTGAGGCCACCCCGTGAAGCCGCCCAAGAAGGTCGCGTTGGTTACCGGGTTCAAATGTGCAGATTGCGCACGCCTGACCTCTTTCCCCAGAGCCCTTAGGCAGCGATCGGCGTAACCAAGCGCCAAGGAATCGACCCATGGGTGCCAAGACCTGGATGCTCGTATACGCCGAAGGCAGCGCCGCCGAGATACTCAAGGCGAAGCCGCCGCTCGACCGCGGCCGGACGGTCGAGCTCGCCGGCAAGCTGTTCCCCGGGGAAACACTCCATCCGCTGGAGGACGGCGACCTCTCGTACACTTGCCCGCCCGACGACGAGCTCCACGCCGGCTGCTTTGCGGGCGTCACCGTCGTCGCCGCGAAGGAATTCGCCCCCGAACATCCGTCGACGCTGTCCCGGGACTTCATCGCCGCCGGGCTCGGAAACGATGTCTACCTGCACGCGATGCACAGCGTCGTCGACTGGTTCGCGTATGCGCACTGGCACGACGGCAAGCTCGTCCGCGCGCTCAGCCTGTCGCCCGACAGCGGCGTACTCGAGGACGTCGGCGAGCGCAAAGCTTTCGAGACTCCATACTGGGCCGGCCAGCACCCGGCGTTCGAGCCGGAGGATGCGGACGAAGAAGATGAGCCGTACCCGTTCGACTTCCATCCACTGGAACTGGGCGAGGCCGCTCTGGGCGCGTTGTTCGGGTTCCAGCTCGAGGGTCCCTTCGATCCGACCCTGCTCGACCCCGAGTCGATTCCCCTGATGCGCTTCAAGCGGTCGAAGGCTCGGCCGAGGTGGAGGTTCTGGTGATCCAATGCTTCCGCCGGACGCTCTCGCCCAATCGTCCGTTGCCCCCTCCAGCACATCGCGCATCTTGGGTGAGGGTCAGACTTGGCCGCTTCCCACTTTTCGGTATGGAAAGTGGAAAATGGCCAGACCTGACCCCGAACGCCCGGACCTGACACCGTGGCTGCGTGGCGCGCCCCCTGGGATCGCCAGCTTCCAGCCGGCCGCGCCTCCTCGCTCCTCCGCGTCCCGGCCCGCTGCGACCACCTGCCATCCCGTCGCCTGCTCCCATTAGCCTCTCCCCGCGATCGTCCCGCCCCCGACCCGGTTGCATCCTCCGCCGACCGTGCCATCATCGCCCCCGACCCCGACTGGAGACCGATGCACCGCCCCGACGCGCTCACCCTCGCCAACACCCTCGACGAGGCCTGGCACGACCAGCCCCGCTCCTTCGAGCGCGAGGCCCTGACCCGGCCTGCTCACTTGCCGTTCGCGTCGCTGAGCTAGCACCATGAACGCTACCGAACTTCACGATAGGGCCATGGAGCTGGCTTCCGAGGCCGACGCCTTGCGCCGAGAGCGACGGCACGAGCCAGCCCGCGACCGTTACGCGCAGGCGCTGGAGCTCGACCGTCAGGCGGCCATGCTCGTCTCGACCGAGCCCTCGCGCGGCATTCTGTTCCGAAGCGCCGCCTGGCTGGCGCTCGAAGCAGAGCAGGCGAGGGAGGCCGAGCGCCTTGCAGCCGCAGGGCTCGCCTCCGCGGACGTTCCAGAAAAGGTCGCCAACGAGCTGCGACACGTCATGGAGCAGGCACGGGTACAGCTCGTCGCCGCTTCGCCTCCCCCCTCCGGAGTCTCCAGCATCGGACTGCACCTCGAAGGCCCGGGCATCGGTTGGGGCGAAGCCGAAGAGGCGGACATCACCATCCGCGCCGAAGCGCTGCGCAAGCTCGTCTACCGCACGGCCGAGCGCCGCGCCGGTTACCCCTTCCGAACCAAACCCACGGTCCCGCCCGAGATCAGAAAGCAGACCAGCCCCAGGCTCCAGATCTCGCCCGGCAGCGTCTCCATCCGCCTGGTCCTGGGAGGCGCAGGCGGGGACCTGCTCGACCGAAACGCGGACCTCGTCGAGGACCTCGTCGAACGGCTCTCCGTGTTCGCGCAGGGCGACGACCGCAAGCTCTCGGAGATCATCTCCGACCCCAGCTACAACGAGAACTTCCGCGCCCTCGCGCTCAGTATCGGCCCCGACGACAGGCGAATCAGCGCAGTCGCCGTCTCAGGGGCTTCGAGTCTGCGAAAGCTCACCCCCTTCAGGCTGCCCAAGCCGCCGAAGCCCGAACGACGCCCAAACTCGACCGAGGAAGCGACCTTCGAAGGCGAACTTCGAGCCGTCGACGAGACCCGCAAGACCAGCAGCATCCGCCTCGTGGACGACGAAGGCACCGTGAGGCAACTGGTCGTCTCCGACGTCCTGATGGACGACATCGTGCGCCCCTTCTACGGCTACCGCGTCAGGGTCACCGCCCTCCGCAAAGGCCATGCCTGGCATCTGTCCGGCATGCCGGACCTCGTATGACCACGGTCTAGCCAGCCAGGGCTTCCGGGACGAGGGTTCGCCATTTGCTCTCTCACAGCTTCGAGATTGGAGACCTTGTAGTCCTGGCCCTACCTGCTCCGCAAGGCCGCAACCTTGGCCGCGATGGCTGAGATTGCACAAACCCGACCCCCAATCGTTCATCAGGACCGATCTCGCATCAACGAAGGCAAAGGTGCGCAAACCCGACGGGATTGCGCTTCACTCGAGTGGAAGGTCGTAATGCCGAAAAGAGAAGAAGTTGAGATAGCGGCAGCTCAGATCGACGAGGAGCAACGGATCGTGTCCTTTGACGTGAAGGAGTACACGGTAGAGTTGCTCGTGGCGAAGTTCGATGCCGAGGAGATCTACGCTCCGGAGTATCAGCGAAAGTTTGTGTGGCCGCCGGAACGGCAGTGCAAGTTTGTCGAGTCCGTCATCATAGGGCTTCCAATACCCTTCTTGTTCTTCGCAGACATGCCGGACGGACGCTACGAAGTTGTGGATGGCGTTCAGAGGCTATCCACTCTCAGCCAATTCGTAGGCAACAAGTTGCAGTTGAACGACCTAGCGAAGCTCGACTCACTCGGAGGATTCAAATTCGAGGACTTGCCACTCGCTCAACGCCGACGTTTTCTCAACCGTTCGATTCGGTCCATCGTGCTTGCCAGCAGCGCCGACGAAAGCACGAAGCTGGACATGTTTGAGCGCATCAACACCGGCAGCCTCGCGGCGAACCCAGCAGAGATTCGCAAGGGAGCGCTGCAAGGCCCCTTCTATGACGTCGTGCTACAGGCAGCGTCCAATCGTCTTTTTCATGAGTTGTGCCCGGTATCTGAAGACCGGGCGCGCCGCGGGGAGCGTGAAGAATTAGTTGCTCGGTTCTTCGCCTATCTCAATCGTACAGACGAGTTTCGGCACGATGTGAGCAGGTTTGTCGACAAATACATCCGCGAAGAAAATGCTGCGATTGCTGATTCTGGCGATCTGGATGCCGAAGCGAAGGCTCACGCTGACGAGTTTCGTCGCATGTTGCGATTCGTCAAGAAGCACTTTCCGTTCGGGTTCGCGAAGGCGGAGAATTCCAAGGGCACGCCACGAGTGCGCTTCGAAGCAATTTCAGTCGGAGTGGCGAAGGCTCTGAGACGTCAACCGGATCTCGTCCCCTCTCAGCCTCCGGAGAAGTGGTTGAGAAGCTCCACTTTTGCTTCCTTGACCACCACCAACGCGAGTAATTCAGCTCCCAAGTTGAACGCTCGCATCGATTTCGTAGTGAACAAGCTCCTGGAAGCCGTGTGAATACCCTTAAGGTTCTAGACGATCGCATTCATGAGATCGATGCGTGGTTGGCCTGGCTGAAGTCCGAGGAGTCACTTGGACGTGGTCACGAGAAGCCCGAACTCATGAAGTGCCTCAAGGGAACGTTGTTCTTGCTGCTCTACAACATAGTCGAGTCCACCATGAACAACATCGTCCTCGATCTAAACGATGCCATTGCGACAGAGAAAATCACCTTCAGTGATCTAAGTGTAGACATGCAGAGGGAGTGTGTTCGCGGCCGAATACATCAATGGCGGGGAGACGTTGTAGCCCACAGTGAAAAGATACGCAAACTTGTGGTTGACTCGTTCCAGGGAACTCCCGCGCAGATAAGGATTGGCAGCGGCGGTAACTTCGATGCTCCGCGAATTCGCGAGGTTCTGTCCGCCTTTGGGATGTCGAAGCAGTTGGATGGTGAGTTTGAGGCTGCCAGCCGTGGCGGACATTGCCTAGCCATGGTGAAGACCCGTAGAAATCAGCTCGCTCACGGCACATTTGGGTTTGGTGAGGTCGGGAAGGATTACACAATGAGTGAACTGCAGCAACATCGCGATGAAGTGGTGGCCTTCATGCGCGGAGTCGTGAGGGTCGCATCGGATTTCATCGCAACCCGGAAGTATCGTCGCTGAGACTTGCGATGCGCTCGCCGACCGCACGCGAACTTAGGGTCTCGCATTCCCAAATGACAACGACGCGCCATCCCGCACTTTTCAAAGCCCGCTGGGTGCGCTCATCACGTGCGACGTTGGCCTCGAACTTGGCTACCCAGAAATCCCGGTTGCGCTTCGGGGTAGTGGCTCGGCGGCAGCCGTCGTGTCGGTGCCAGAAACAGCCGTGCACGAAAACGGCCCAGCGACGGCGGCGATTGGCCAGGTCGGGTGAGCCGGGCAGGTCGCGGTTGTTGAGACGGTAGTGCAGGCCAAGCTCGCGGGCGGCTTTGCGCACGCGAAGCTCGGCGTCCGTGCCCTTCTGGCGGACGCGGCCGAGGCGCTCGGAGGTCTCTGGATCGGTTTCGAGTTCGGCGAGGTCGCGGCGTCGGCGCTTGCTGAACTCGGGCTCAGTCGGCATCAGGCGGCGGCGAAGTCGGACGACAGGCCGTTCTCTTTCGAGACGCTCTCGAGGTGAGCTCGAACGGCATCGAGGAAACCGGCCGGGAACCGAAGCTGGCCTCGAGCTGCGCGGGTAAGGAAGCCGGCGGTTGCGCGGACGGAGAGAGGGGCCGTCGGGAACTCGAGGAACTGACTCAGGGCCGGCCGGTCCACGTGCAAGGGCCAGCGGGAGAGGCTAGCCGAGTAGCGACCGTCTCCGACGTTCCAGGCTGCATCGGGCCAACGACCCGGACCGGAGATGAGGTGCGACTCGAACGGGACCGGCTCGCCTGGTTCACGCAATCGGCGGCCAATCCACTCGGCTACGTTGACGGTCACGGCGTTGCCGACGAGCTTCCAGCGGCGCCCGCGACGGGCGATTGTCTCGACTGGGAGCGTCCAGTCGGCAGGGAAGCCCTGCATGCGCTCGGCATCGCGGATGTCGGGCGTGACGACGCTGCCGTCGGACCAGACGATGGCCGGAGGTGACGGGATGCCGAGACCGGAGCCGCCCTTCAATGTGGGTACGGCGTCCTCGGCCCAGCCGAGCCCCTTCACGCCTTCCGTCCAGTAGAAGCCGCAAGGTCCCTTTGGCCAGGTGCGTCGCGGCGCCGGCTCACCCGCCTCGTCGGCGAAGAGCACGCCGCGGGGATCCCCCACTGTGCTCGCGACCAAGAACACTCTTTCGCGTCTCTGCGGAACTCCGAAGGCTCGCGAATCCACGACGCGATAGGCCCAGGAGTAGCCGAGGCGCTCGAGCTCGTCGACGATGACGGCTAGTGCGCGCCCACCATGAAGCGAGAGCATGAACGACACGTTCTCGAGGATCAGCCAGGGGACACGACGGGCGCGGAGAAGTCGAAAGACTTCGGCCACCAACCCCGAGCGTAAGCCCTCGATCCCTGCGGTCTGGCCGGCTTGGCTGAGATCCTGGCAGGGGAAGCCACCGGTAAGGAGTTCGACTTCGCTCGGAAGCCCCTCGAGCTTGGTCACATCGTCAGCGAGCTTCGCGTCCGGGAATCGATGCCTCAGCACCTCCTGTGCGAGTTCGTCGATCTCGCACAGGAGCGATGTATTGTGGCCCGACCGAGCGAGCCCGAGTTCGATGCCGCCGATGCCAGCGAACAGCCCAGCGGCCATCAGCGGAGGCCGCTTCGTAACCTGCGGACTCGGTACGGCGGACTCGACGGGCAGGGCCAGTTGGGTCGGGGCGGGGTTGCGCGGGACTGTGCTCACGAGGCTCCTCCAAGTGCGTGCGTGCTGAACATACGAGCAGGTGCTCGATGACGCAAGCTCGAGTTCAGGAATCCGCGAACTCGAAGGGGGGATTGTTCCGTTGGTCGAACGCACCGGCGATGTGTACGAAGAATTCCTTCCAGCCGAAGACTTCTCCGGCCTCTGGGCTCGGGCGGCGGGCCTTGGGCGGCCTCGGGCGCATGACGTCATAGAACCAGACGGTGTCCGGATCGCTTCTGTCGTACAGCCCGATGAAGAACGCCTCGAAGAGTTCGGGCTCGTCGCGAGGTGTCTCGCGCCCGGCTCGGAGGCGGAAGTACTTGACCGCAGCCCCGAACGACGAGGCCCCTGCTTCCCCTGCCTTGTCGGGATTGCCGTCGTCACAGGACTCGATGGGCAGGAACAGGACACCCACCAGGACCGCGTATGGTTGCCGGGTGTGGTAGTCTAGGGCTTCGGCCCTCAACTCGTTGTCGTTCCTCGAGTAGTTCTTCGTGAAGCGCTTCTCGGGGAAGTTGATGGACTTGATCGAGACACCGAGCCCAAGACCGATGTCGGGCTTCGAGTAGTTGACGTCCAGCTTCTTGGGCCCTCGAGCAGCCCGGGATCGGGACTCGGTTCCGCTCCCGTCCTCAGAAGGAAGGATCCCCGGAAACCGCCTGCGGAGCCCGCGCGCGATCAGCATGGCCATCGCATCCGAGAAGCCTTGGGACCAGTTCTTCTTGTCGGCTTGGGTCACGACATCGCCGTGCTCGCCCGCGAAACCCAGCACGTCCGCGAAGTTCTTGATCCCTGCCAGGCGCGCGCGCCGGTCGTCGTCCTTGGCCGCCATCGGCTCGCCTCCCTCGTCCGAGCGGGACGCTAACAGCGTGTCTGCGGCCGAACAAGCCCGACGGGAGGCATGTGCCCGTGTCGAGCCCAACGGTGCGCCCGACGTCTCAGGCCCCGAATGGACCTCGTCGCTCCCATCAGCACGTTCTTCTGGGACCAGAAGGACCTGAACTGCAATCCGCCTCGAGGGCTGCAAACGGGATCAGAAGTCCCTTCTCGAAGACCTCTGAGAGGCTGTAGTCCTCGAGCCAGTCCTGCAGGGCCGACGCGTCGGGGCGGACGAGGCGCGAGGAGCCGGCCTCGCGCTCGACGACGACCACCTCGTCGGGCACGAAGTGGTCGAGGAAGGCCGTGGATTGGGTCGCGAAGAGGACCTGGGTGTGCGAGGAGACCGAGCGAGCCAGCTCGGCGATGATGCGGATGGCGGCTGGATGGAGGCCCAGCTCGGGCTCGTCGATGGAGATGAAGCGGGGCAGCCGGGCGGTGGGCTGTGCGAGCGCGGTGACGAGCGCGATGGCGCGCAGGGTGCCGTCCGAGAGCTGGTGGACGCCGAAGCGCTCGTCGCGGTCGTCGATCCAGTCCAGGCGGACCGAAGCGCTGCCGTTCGATATTGAAGTCGGACACAGGGCCTTCACCGACGGCGCGATGCGGCTCACGAAGTGGTTGATGCGGCGCCACGCCTTCTGGTCGGCGTCGTCCTCGCTGCGCTCGAGCCGGCCCAGGTAGGACGCCAGGTTGCTGCCGTCCGAGCGCAGGAAGCGGTCGTCCTCGGCGCGGGCGTTGGTGCGAAGCGAGGACGTCAGAGAGGTGTCGTGGAAGTGGAAGAAGTTCAGCTGCGAGAGCCAGTAGTCCACCGTCCGGGCCGTGGTGTCGGACGTGCGGGCGTCGCGCAGCTTGGACTCCCAATGGCCGGCCCCCAGGGAGGTCATCCGCATCGGGCCGGCCTCGTCGGCCGCGAAGCCCACCACCTCGTCGAGGTACATGAGTTGGTCACCGGCGGCGAAGCCGAGCCTCGCCAGGTAACGATTTCGGTGCCCGTTCTGGACGAAGTCCAGCTCGACTCCGATGGCCTGCGTGCGCTTGGGGCCGTAGTGCAGCAGCGACGAGGCCCCGCCCGACTCGCCGACGAAGCGCTGGAGCGAGCCGGTGCGCATCAGCGGCACCATCTGCAAGGCCCGCAGCAGGTTCGACTTGCCGGACCCGTTCGCGCCGACGAGCACCGTGAGGCGCCCGGGCGCGAGCGTGACGTCGGACAACGACCCGAAGCCGGTGATGTGGACCCGTTCGAGACCTTCGGTCATGCGCAACCTCGACGAGGGCGTCCGGTGCCGGAGCGGTCGCGCTCCGAAGCGCCCCTCGGCCCGAATCTTCGCACACCCTGAGGTCGAAGCAATCGCCACGCAGGCGGGCGTAGGGCGAAGGGCGGGCCTGCGAGGAGGACGCAGGCCCGCCGCGGGGGCTCAGGCGGGGGCCGGCTCGGCGGGGATGGCCGGGGCCTCGGCCGGGGCGCTGGACTTCGGATTGGAGGGCTTGGAGGTCGGGACGTACAGGGAGGGGAAGCGGGCGAGCCGGGTGGGCTCGTTGCGGAAGAGGAAGGTCGCCGCGGCGAGGACCTCGGCGTGCGAGCGCTTGAGCAGGGTGAAGATGCGCGCGCGGGCCTCGATCCACTGCTTGACCGAGGCGGAGGCGCCGAGGTGGGTGAAGATGGCGTCGGAGAGGCGGCGGGCCTCGGAGGCGTGCTTGGGATCGTAGCGGCGCCCGTCGAGGGCGAGCAGGGCGTGGTGGGCCGCGTAGAGGTCGGCCAGCTCGGCGAGGTCGTCGGCGAGGTCGACGTGGCCGGTGCCGGCGCGGATGCCGGTCAACTCGCTGGCGATGGCCGGGTCGTCGCCCAGGTTGTAGTCGAGCACCTTCAGCATCCCGGCGCGCAGGGAGCGGGCCGCTGCGATGACCTCGGGCGGGACCTGGGCCCGGGTCGCGTTGGCGGACTCGCGGTTGGACTTGCGCTGCACATAGAGCGCAGCCCAGGAGTAGGTCTTCATCCGGTCGATGTGGCCAGCGTCGAACTCGTCCGGCGCGAGCTTCTGCATGCGCGCCCGGGTGGGCGGCTCGCTGGCGGCCTCGTGGGTCTTCATGGCCTGGAAGGCCGCAGACGCCAGGTTGGTGTTCACCGGCTCGAGGGCGTCGTCGGCCAGCGCGCGCGCCTCGTCCGCCGAGCTGCTCCAGGCCTTCTCGGCCTTCGCCTCGTCGTAGGGCGCGCCCATCTCGGCGGCGATCACCGCATCGGACACCTCCTGCTCGTCACTCACGGGGGTCGATTCGTTCACGGGCCCGCTCATGGTGCTCCTCCGTTTCCGTGGGTCATGGGTGGTGGGCTGACGTGCCGCATGTCCATCCTGCACCGCAGAGCGGGAGCGTCAAGTCGACCTGGCCAACTCCTGGTGACCCTAGGCCCCCGTCGCGAGGTCTGGACCTACTGCACGACGGTCCAACGTCCTTGCGAGAGGTGCCGACCTCTCCGCACGAGGCCGGGGCACCCGTCGGAAGGGGATCACCTTCCTGCACGAGGCCTGGGCACCCGTCGGGAGGGGATCACCTTCCTACACGAGGCCTGGGCACCGTTCGGGAGGGGATCACCTTCCTGCACGAAGGGCTGGGCACCCGTTGGAAGGGGATCACCTTGCCGCACGAGGGCCTGGGCACCCGATTGGAAGGGGATCACCTTTCCGCACGATGCTCGGGCCACCTGGAATCGAGGTCAGGACCTTCGCGCGCGGTGCCCGGGCCACCGCGTATCGAGGTAGAGACCTTCGTGCACGGTGCCCAGGCCTCTCGTACAGGAGGTCCCCACCTTCTCGCGCGCGCTCGTATGCCGGGGGACGAGGTCGAGACCTTCTGCGCGGTGCCCGGCCCGCGCGTCCCGAGATCGGCCTTCGCCAGGCTCGACGCCGGATGGCTCGACAGGAAAAAAGGGCTGGGCTCGGCGCCTGCCCTTCGCCCAGACTGGGGCCATGAACAACCGCATCTACATCGTCCGGGCTGGCCGAGAGGCCGTTCATGTCGACACGTTCGTCTCCCGCGGCCTGATGGCCATGGGCTTCTGCGACGACATCGGCGCCGAGGCCCTGTCGATGGACAGGGCGCAGCTGCAGGAACGCATGGCCGCCGTGTACCCCGAGTGGAACAAGCACCGCACCGCCAACCACAGCGGCCAGTTCCACCGCTTCAAGTCCGAGATCCAGGTCGGCGACACCGTCGGGACCTACGACCCCAACCTGCGCCTGTACTTCATCGGCCGGGTCACGTCCGAGGCGCGCTACGACGGCCGCCCCATCCCCGAGTATCCCTACGTCCGCAGCGTCGAGTGGACCCACCGGGTCGACCGCGACAGCCTGTCGGTGCGGGCCCGCAACAGCTTGGGCGCCATCCAGACCGTCTTCCAGCTCGACGAAGAGGTCACCGCCGAGCTCTTCGAGCGCGCCGTCCCGCGCAACGCCCCGGTCGCCGAGACGCCGCCGCCGCCCCAGCCCGACGCGGCCGACACCACCATCGACGACCTCAAAGCCGAGACCCTGGAGAAGGCCGAGAAGTTCATCGAGGACGCCATCGCCAAGCTCCACTGGGACCAGGTCCAGGAGCTCGTCGCGGGCATCCTCCGCGCCATGGGCTACAAGACCCGCGTCTACCGCTCCAAAGACCGCGGCGTCGACGTCTTCGCCTCCCCAGACGGCCTCGGCCTCGAGGAGCCGCGCATCTTCGTCGAGGTCAAGCACCGCAGCGCCCCCATGGGCGCCCCCGACATCCGCTCCTTCCTGGGCGGCCGCAAGCCGGGCGACCGGTGCCTGTACGTCAGCACCAAGGGCTTCACCACCGAGGCGCGCTACGAGGCCGACCGCGCCAACGTCCCCTTGAGCCTGCTCTCGGTCTCCGACCTCCGCGAGCTCCTCACCGAGTACTACGAGGCGCTCGACCCCGACACCCGCCGCCTGGTCCCCCTGACCCGCCTGTACTGGCCGCTGGCCGATGGGTGAGGGTTCCTGGGCGAATCGTCGCGCCGGCACGGGCTGTGCGGCCGAATCGGAACCGGCTACGCCAGTGAAACGCCGTACAGGCGCCTGCCAGGCTGGCGTAAGCCGCTCCACTCGAGGGTCCGCGGCATGAGAGTCAGACTTCCAAATGTCCTGAGGGAGATGGGAGCCGCGCTCGTCATCGTCTGCGCGCTCGTCCTCGCCACGGGCCTCTTCGGGCTTTGGTTCGGCGATCACACGCGCCTGCGCTGGGCGGGGATTGGGATCCACTTCGTCTATGCGATCATGATCTGGCCGGCCCTCTACCTCGTCGTCTCAGGGGCAATATGCCTCGCGGTGCGGCGGTGGGGCCATGTCGTCGGCGAGGCCCAGCGCCGGCTCGAGCTACAGCGCGGCCTCATCCTCCTGGCCTCAGGGCTCGTCGGGATCGCCGGGATGCGGTGGCTCTTCTGACGGATGGGAGTGCTCGGACGCTGGCGGGCCTTCGAGCGATGGGATGCGGCGCTCGGGCGTGATCTCAGACCGTGTCGCCGATGGGCACCGGCGGTCGGAAGCTGACCGGCAGCGAGCGCCGGCTGCAGGCGGCGCTCATCGCCTCCACGAACGCGGCCGCCGCCAGCGTGTCGGGGGAATGGAAGAGCCAGAAGTCGCAGCCTGTGGACTGGGTGAGCCCGAGGCGCACCTGCCCGAAGAAGCCGGCTTCGTCGGTGAACGGGTCGTGGAGGGCCCCGAGCTCGGTCTCTAGCCGGAACAGCACGAAGTCCGAGAGCCAGAGCGCATCGCCTTCGAGCAGGTCCTCGAGCCGCGACTCCGGCCGCAACAGGCCGCATCCGCTACGATGTGCACTTCCGAAGGTGGTCGCGGGGCGTTCCTTGGGCTCGCTACCCCACGCGATGAAGTCCGCGCTGCACGATTGCAGTCGATGGAGGACGGTAGCCGGGTCGAGGAACGGGCGGATGGCGAGGGCCAATCGCCCGCTGGAGCGCAGGTGGTCCGCGACGAAGTCGAGCAGCTCGACAGCTCGCGACCGTTCTGCTTCCCGCCAGCACTTGATGAGGGGCGACTCGATGTAGGTCACGCATCTGGCGCCGTCGGTCATGGTCCACCCGACCTGCGGCAGCGAGCGCGCGGTGGGGCCAGACTTCGCGTGGTGGGCGGGGAGTCGGCGGGGGTGGAGCGTTCGTCGGCCGTGGTCTGGAGGAGGCCGGCCTCGGCCCGCCCCTTTGTGGGTCCCGACAACGTTTTCCGCTGGCCCGACCCCTGGAATCCCATCAATTCCGTCCGTGGAGAACGCCAAGCACGACGGAAAGCACCAGGATGATGCCAGCGCCGATGGGGTACATGGCGGGATGAATCAGTGCACCACCCAAGAGGGTCGCTGGGAACACGGCCATGGTCGAGGCGAGCAGGCGGCGCATTCGGCGCTCATGGGGGCTCATGTCGAACACCTCCGTGGGTGGAGTCGTGGCGCCCAAGAGGCGGGGGTCAGAGGGTGGCGGCCAGCTCGAGCCAGAGGGCGGCGGCGAGGCCGTCGGGGCTGGCGTGGAGGGCGGGGGTGAGGGCGAAGTGGAGGTGGCCGAAGCTACGGGTGAGGCGGGCGGCGAGCTCGCCGGAGAGGGCGGGGGCGGGGTAGGGGAGCAGGTAGAGGTTGGCCATGGGCGCCAACTCGAGGCCGCCTCGGACGGGGAGGCGGAAGCGGGTGTCGGCCGAGAGGCGGTGGAGGCCGGGGGCGCCGGCTTCTCGTAGGAGGCGGGCCGCGACGACGTCGAGGGGGCCGAGGGTGCCGAGGACGTCGCCGTGGGGGGCGAGGAAGGCGGTGGAGGTGCCCTGGTAGGGCGTGGGGTCGCCGCTCCAGAAGGTGTAGCGCAGGGTGAGCGGGTCGCGGCGGCGGGTGAGGGCGAAGCCCCAGGCCACCGAGGCGCGGGCGGCGAAGATGGGGAGGGCGCCGGTGTCGCCGAACTGGAGGTCGAGCGTCGCGCGGCCGCCGAGGGCGTTGGGGGACCAGGTGGAGTCGAGGCCCAGGGTGTGGCGGGTGAGGCCGGGCGCCACCTCGGTGAGCCAGGTGAGGCCGTGGCTGCCGCGGTACGAGGGGGCGTACCAGAGCGTCGCGCCGGCGAGCCAGTCGCCGCCCGCGCGGTCGAGGGCGCCCAGCTCGGGCACGCCACCCGCGAGGAGCTTCAAGGCCCACGGCGCCCGATAGGCGTCGAGCGTGACGCCGTCGACGAAGGCGCCCCCGGTCTCGCGGACGCGGCCGCCCAATAGGCGCTCGGGGAAGCGCAGCGGGTGGACGCGCGCGCCGGCCGGCGACAGGTCGAGGCGGCCGGCGGTCAACCGGACGTAGGAGCCGGCCTCGCCCCGCAGGTCGAAGCCGAACCCCAGCGACTGGACGCGCGCGTCAGTGGGCGCGCCGCGGGCCGAGCCGCCCTCGGCGGCGCCGTGAGACGCAAGGCCCAGCGCGCTGGCGAACACGCGGCTATGTGCCCATCCCCGCTGAAAGCCCATGGCAGCTCGTTCGGAAGCGAACAGGCCAGCGTCCTGCGGCGCGAGCGCGCCACCCCAGGCGCCGCCGGCGGACGCGTCGAGCTGGACCCAGAGCGCCTTCGCTGGGGGACTCTGCGCGGCGGGCGCGCGGCCGGGACCTGCGCCCGATGGCGCCGGCGCGGCCACCTTGGAGAGCTGCAGCGTCGTGACCATGGGGATGAAGCCGGTCGAGCGGCCCCGCTGGTCCAGACAGGCCAGCTGGCCGGGGGCGTCGCCGATGCCGAGGACGCAAGGCATCCCGTTGCTCCCAGTCAGACGTCGGGTCTTGGCCGCGACCTGGCGCGGGGCGAACGGCTCGCCCTTCTTGGACCAGAACGCCCCGTGGCAGTGGACGTCGCCGGCCGCCGTCCGCGCGCAGGTGACCTTCTGGCCCAGGGCGACCTCGACCACCGGGGGCAGCCCCGACACGCGCGTGGGCGTGGCCACGCACCGGCTCTGGGGGCCCGGCCCGACCATCCCCGAGCCGTTGTGACCCCAGCACCACAGCTCGCCCTGCTCGGTGACGGCGCACATGGTCCCTTGGTACGTCTCGATCGCCACCGCCCCGGGCAGGCCGACCACCGGGCCGACCTCGCGGCTGGGGTCGAAGTGGCCCCGCCCGAGCCCGCCGCATCTATTGCTGCCCCAGCAGACCACCTGGCGTTCGGCGGTCACCGCGCAGGACGTGGCGCCGATCGCGACGTCGACGACCGGGCCGCCGACGTCCAGCGGCGCCGGGGCCCGCTGCTTCCTGCGGGCCCAGCCCTCGAGGTCGGGGTCGAAGCGGTCGGCCCGGCCCCAGCAGACCAGCGCGCCCCCCTCTCGCAGCGCGCAGGTCAACGATTCGTCACTCGCGACCGAGCGCGCGCCCGTCACCCCGGCGACGGGCACGAGGCTGGTCTCCGCCCCCTTGGCGGCGCACAGCTTCGGCGCGCTCCAGACCGCGCCGTCCGAGGTGACGAGCCACACGGTCGCCTGGCTCGGCTCGAGGTCGACGAAGCGCTCGCCCTGGGGGGGCGCGACCTGTCGCCACTCCGAGCGGTTCACGCGGCACCGGACCCCGGCCTCGTCGAGCAAGCACAGGCAATGGGGGGAGAGCTCGGCGTCGAGGATCGGAGGGCCCGGAACAGGCGGCTCGGCGGCCCAGCCGGCGGGTGCCGCGAGCGACAGGAGCAAGGCCCCAAGGAGCCGGCGCAGGGAGGCCGCCATCAGAACACCACCGGGTGACGGGCCGCGAGGACCAGCCAGGCTCGCCACTCGGGCGCCGACTCGGAGAGCAGGGTCCCGCCGCCGAGCTGCAGGGCGAGCGAGCCGGGGAGCGCGAGCGACGCCCAGCCCGACAGCTCGTGGCCGAGCAGCGGTCCGCCGCCCGGCAGGGAGCCGAGGCCGAGACGATGGGCCTCGAGCCGGGCCAGGAAGGTCTCGGACCCCTCGTAACTCAGGGCCAGGCGCAGGTCTTCGAGGCCATGGCCGGCCTCGTCGCTTCGGGCCACCCAGGCGAGATCGAGCAGCCCGAAGCGGCCGTGGCGCTGGCCGAAGGGCGCGAGGAAGCGGGTCGACGGGCCGCGATCGGGTGCGTCGTCGCCGGTCAGGTGGTCCCAGCCCAGCTCGACCGTCAGCGGAAGCCGCGCGGTGGGCACCCAGCGCAGGTTGGCCTCGCCCATCGCGGCGAGCGCGACCTGATCGCCGGACGGCCCGGACTGCAGCGACAGGGCGAGGTGGAGGCCGAGGTCGCTGCGGAACGGCAGGGCCACGGCGCCTCGCAGGGTGTGCAGGCGTTGGTCGCCGTGCGACCCAGTGTAGAGGTAGGTCAGGGTGGGCGACACCAGCGTCGGGGCGAGGCTGGTGGCCGTCAGGGCGACGAGGCCCCCCTGCGAGGCGACGCGCTCTAGGTCGCGCGCGACGACGGCGCCTGTGAGGAGATCGAAGCGCCAGCCGGGGGTGACCAGCTGGGCTGCCAGGCCGTCGACCCGCTGGCCGCCCTCCCACTGGCGGTCGTCCAGCAGGACCGCGGGGTGCGCGGTCGACGGGCGCAGGCGGCCCACCTCGGCCACGAGGGGGCGGTCGGACGGCCATGAGCGCTTGATGTGGTAGGCGACGCTCGCCTCGCGCAGCCAGGCCGAGCGCCACAGCGGTGGGTAGCTGGGCTCACCTTGGGGAGACAGCGGCGAGGCGAGGGTGGCCTCGACCGACAGGTCGAGCGCGAGCAGGTCGTAGGCGCGCCGGGCGGTGAGCGCGACCCGGTGATCCTGCAGCAGCCGCCCTTCGAGATCGGCGCCGAGCCGGCTCCAGATCTCGAGCGGCATCATGTGGGGCGAGGCGACCGTGGGGAGCGAGCTCGCCGGCTCGGGAAGGGTGAGATAGCGCGGCTGGACGTTCGGCAACGGCTTGCGGTCACGATCGGCCAGCGGCCAGCAGGCGACCCGGCCGTCCTCGGTGAGCGCGCAGCCTTCGTTGCCCAGGACGACGACGGTCCGCGCCGGGGGGACCCGCGGCACCGGGACGAGCTCCGGCGGGGACCCCTGGACGTGGATGCGGCAGGCCGGGGAGCGGCCGTGGAAGGCGACGCACTTGGCCAGCTCGATGTCGCCGCCGCGGATGGAGCGCCCCTGGGGGACCGGGGTGAGGGTGAAGCCGGCGAAGCCGAACGGCTCGGGGGTGCCGGGGAGCGGCGGCGCCCCGAGGCCGGGGGAGCAGGACAGGCCGCCGCCCCGGTGTCGGATGCAGTACAGCCGCGGTCGCACGGAGATGTCGACGGCGTCGTCGAAGCCGTCGAGGCGGCGCGGTCGGTGACGGGGCGGCGCCCCGGGGGCGGGCTCGTCGTGGCTGAGCGAGCCCCACCACCAGACCTCGCCGGAGGCGGTGCGGGCCAGGGTCAGCCCGTTGGCGCAGGCGACCTGGACGAAGGGCGGCGCGTCGAGGACAGGCAAGGCCCCCGTCGACTCGTAGATGCCGCGGCGGCCCAGCTGCCCGCGGGAGTTGGAGCCCCAGCACAGGGCGCGGCCGCCGGCGTCGACCGCGCAGGCGTGGCCGCCGCCGGTGGACACGTCGACCGCGCCGCGGACCCCGGGGACCCGGCGCACGGGCGAGGTCGGCGTTCTGGGCAACCAGGCGCTGACGTCGCCCCACTGGAACACCTCGCCGCTGCGCGAGCGAGCGACGGTGAGGGACCCTCCGGCGGCGATCTGGGCGATGGACGGCAGGCCGGCGACCCGGTGGAGCCGTCCCACGCGGGTGGCGTCGTTGTCGGGCGCGCGGCCGAGCTGACCGCGGGTGTTGTGGCCGCGGCACCAGACGGCGCCCGAGTCGAGCAGGACGCACAGGTGCGAGTCTCCGCGGACCAGCTGGACGACGCCGGTGAGGGCGGGGGCCGCGTGGGCGGACGGCGCGGCGAGGGAGAGGAGCGTGGCCAGGGCGGCCAGTGAGGCGTTCATGGCGCGGGCGCTCGTGGCGGGGGGGACGGCGGGATGACCTCGAGCGCGTGCTCGAGCGCGCGGGCGGTGCCGGGGAAGAGCTTGCGGTGCACGCCCTTGCAGTGCTCGCGGCACAGGCGCTCGAGATCGGGGCGGGCGGGCGCGGCTTCGGGGCCGAAGGCGGCGAGGGCGTCGGCCACGTGCTCGAGCAGCGGGATCCAGGGCTGGGGGCGAGCCACGTAGGCCATGAGATCAGGGAGCGCGGCGCGCCCGGCGGTGCCGATGTGGACCAGCGCGGCGCCCGCCTTCAGCGCGACGCGCCCGTCCCGGTCGACGAGCTTGGCGCGAAGGCCGGCGACCGGGTCGGCGTGTCCTGCGACCAGCTCGCGGATCGCCTCGGCGCGGGCGGCGAGGGCGCGGCGGGCTTCGGGGGAGCGGCTGGCCAGGACGTCGGCCATGACGGCGCGCTGGGGCGAGCGCGGGGAGAGCAGGCCGAACACGAGCAGGCCGTCCGACGCCTGCTGGTCGTGGGTGACCTCGGCGAGCAGCAGCGCGACGCCCGCGGCGTGTCGGGGGGTGTGGACAGGGACGGCCCGCAGGGCATCGACGAGGGCGGCGGGGGCCTTGGCGTGCAGGTAGGGCAGCACCTGCAGCACGGTCTTCAGGTGGCGATCGGAGTCCGTCGCCCGGCCCAACGACTCGACCCACTCGGCGCGGGTCTCGGCCGGAGGGTCGAGCGCGAGCAGCAGCGCGGCGGCGGCCGGCGAGGCGGGGTCGCGGGCGCGGGCGAGGCGCGCGAGGGCCTCGGCAGTGCGCGGGTCGGCGGCCGAGGTCGCGGCTGCGACGCGGAGGGCGTGGACGTTGGAGTGAGCCTGCCAGGCGTGGGGGGCGGGGCGAAGCAGCGCCGGAAGCAGCGGCACGGCCGGGGCCGCCGCGGGCCCGAACCGGGCGAGCGCATCGAGGAGGAGACCGCGGTCGGGGTTGGGGGTGACGTATTGGAGCCTGGCGCTGTGTTCGAGGGGGGTGCTGACGGTGGCGGCGAGGGCGTCGAGCAAGGCGGGCAGGGCGGCCGGGTCGGTGGTCTCGGTGGCGGCGAGGGCCTGGCGGGCGAGATGGCGGGCCGCGGGATCGCGACAGGCTTCGAGCAACTCGGGCAAGGCGGGGCGGGCCTCGTCGCGCAAGCGGAGCAGGCCGGCGGCGGCGGCCTTGCGGACCTCGGGGGCGGGGTCGGAGAGCGCGCTGGCGAGGAGGCGGGCGGCCGGGCGTCCCGGGAGCGACGAGAGCACCAGGACGGCGTGGCGGCGCGTGGCGCTGCGGTCGGCCTCGAGGAGTCGACTCACCGGGGTGATGACCGTAGGGCCGATGGCGCCCAGGGCCTTGGCGGCGGCGTCGGCGGCGCGCGCGTCGGGGGGCTGCTCGAGCAGCGCGATGAGCGAGGGGGTGGCGGCGCGCGCCTCGGCGCGGAAGGTCGCGAGCACCCCGGCCACGACGGCCGCGGTCTCGGAGCTGCGTTGGTCGAGCTCGGCGATCAGGTGCGGGACGGCGGCCTCACCAATGGCTCGTAGGGCGGTCTGCGCGTTCTGCGTGATGCTGGCCTCGAGCTCGCGGCGACGGCGGTCGTCTTCGAACGGCGATACGGCGGAGCCGCCGCTGGCGCGGCGCGGGGGCTGTGCGCGCTCGACGGCCGGCTCGGCCCGCGCGAGCAGCGCCTCGATGAGGCAGGGCGCGGCGGGGGCGGCGGCGGGACCCAGGCGCCCCAGCGCGTAGGCGGCGTCGCGACGGGTCTCGAGGCGCTCGGCGGAGAGGCCGGCCACGAGCCAGGGGAGGGCGGCGGGGCCCATGTTGGTGGCGAGGTAGCCGTGTCCCATCGAGGCGAGGGTCAGCGCGTCGGGCGCGGCACCGGGGCCGAGGCGGCCAAGGGCCTGGGTGACCTTGCGGCGAACGTCGGCGTCGGGATGGGGCAGCCGGGCCATCAGCTCCGAGCGGATGAGCGCCGCTGGGGGGCCGAGCCGAGCGAGCCGAGCCAGCTCGTCGATGGTGAGCGAGTCGGCCGGCCGCGCGGCGAGGTAGGCGCAGGCGGCGGCGAGGCGCGTGTCGGCGGGGAAGTCGTGCAGGACGGCGGCGGCCTTGGGGTCGTTGGTCTCGAGGGCGCGGAGGACGTAGCGGAGCTCGTGCTTGGGGACCCGTTGGAGGGCCGGGTCCTGGCAGGCCTGTTCGGCTGGCGGCTCCGGCGGGGGCGGGGTGCGGGGACAGCCGGCGGGCGCGGGCGCGGTGGCGCAGGCGCCGAGCAGCGTCGCGAGGGTGAGCGCGACCAGGGCGCCGAACGCCGGAGGTCGTGATTCGTGAAGCGGCATCCGACTCCCGAAGGGACGAGGGCCGGGCGACTGTAGCCCGGCGGGCCGGGTTCGACCAGCGGTCCCGGAAGGGCCTCCTTCACCTGCGACGCGGCGCCGTCCCGTCGGCAATGAGTGGGCACTTGCGGGTCGTCACTGCGGGGCCGGGAATTGCGAGGCAGAACCGATGGCGCAGCTGTCTTTTCGATGCTGGGATGAGCGGGGTCGGAGGAGGCGATTGGGGTGGGCACGGTGCGGGGGCGGGGATGGGGCCCGGGTATGGGGTCGGCGGGGCGGGTGTGCGATGACTCGTGGAAAAGGAGATTCGCCATGCCCCATCCCGTTGGTGAGCGGCTCTGCTGTGACTCGTGCGGAGCCGAGATCGTGTTCACGAAGCCCTGTCCCTGCCCCGAGCGCGAGCCCAAGCAGCACTCGGACATGTGCTGCGGCAAGGAGATGCGCTCGCTGGGGGTCGACAAGAAGTTCGACCCGTCGCGTCCTCAGGCGCGGCCCTGAACGAAGCGCCCTTGGCCACCCCCGGTCGACGGGTGGTGGCCAAGGGCGTCGTTCGCTGAGGCTTGACGAGGGCTGGGTTGAGCGGAGGGCGGGGCGTGCCGGGGATTGCAGGCGTTACCGCGGAAACGTCGTCGGAGCGGCGGCGGGAGTCGATGCGGCGGGGGGCGCCGGGGAGTTCGGGCGTTACCGCGGAAACGTCCTGGGGGGCGATCGGGGGGCGTCGTCGATGGAGGCGTTACCGCGGAAACGTCAGGGGGGCGGCGGCCGGAATCGATGGGGGCTGGGTCGGGTCGAGCGGCGGGGGCGTCGGGCCGAAAAGGCGCTTGCGACGAGTGGGCCGGGACGGTAGAGCGGGGGCCGCCCGTCGTGGCCGCTGGCGGCGGCGGGCGGTGACGTTGCCGTTCGTGGAGCTGTCATGCGACTCAGCCGGATCTCGTGCGTTGGCCTGTTGGTTTTGGCGATGGCGGCGTGTGGGGACGAGCCCAGCGGGACCTCGAAGACGCCCGACACCATCACCGAGCCGGATGGCGAGGGCGACGCGACGCCGGACGCGGGCGGCGACGTCGAGGGTGACGCGGGGCCGGACGTCGAGGGCGACGGCGGGGGAGACGCCGGGCCGGACGTGGAGCCGGACGTCGAGACGGATGTCGACCAGGACGTCGGGCCGGACGTGCCGGACGCGCCCGAGGTGGATGTGATCGTCGACCCGTGCGCCGAGGTGGTGTGCGACCAGCCGCCGGCGCCGTCGTGCGCCGGGGACGTGCTGGTCGAGCCGGCCGAGGTCGGGGCGTGCGTGGTGGTGGACGACGAGGCCACGTGCGACTACGGGGTCGGGTCGACCAAGACGGTGTGCTCGGCGAGCGGGCTGGTGTGCGTCGAGGGCGCCTGCGTCGAGCCCACCTCGCCTTGCGACGAGGTGGTCTGCGACGCACCGCCCGAGGCCGGCTGCGAAGGCGACGTGCTGACGACCTATGGGGCCGAGGGGACCTGCGAGGTGGTGGACGGCGAGCCGACCTGCCAGTACGCGCCCACGGTGACCGACTGCGCCGACGACGGGCAGGTGTGCGACGCCGAGGCGCTGGCCTGCGTGACGCCGGTCGACCCCTGCGCCGAGGTGGTCTGCGACGCGCCGCCGGGGCCCAGCTGCTCGGGCAACGTGCTGACCAAGTACCCGGCCATCGGCAAGTGCCTGCCCGGCGACGGCACGCCGGTCTGCCACTACGGCCCCATCCAGAACAACTGCACGAGCACCAACCGGGTGTGCGACGTCAAGGCCGTCGCCTGCGTCGACCCGTGCGTCGGCGTGGTGTGCGAGGAGCCGCCCGCCGCCAGCTGCGACGGCCACGTGCTGACGACCTGGGCGCCCGCCGGGACCTGCAGCAACGTCGGCGCCGAGGTCACCTGCAACTACGTCAAGACGGTCACCAACTGCGCCGCCAGCGGCGACACCTGCGACCCCGCGACGCTGGCCTGCGTCGACCCCTGCATCGGCGTCGCCTGCGACGCGCCGCCGGCCGACGGGTGCGAGGGGCATGTCCTGAGCGTGTACCCGGCGCAGGGCGTCTGTGTGGCCACGGCCGGCGAGGCGGCCTGTGAGTACGCCGCGACGGTGACCGACTGCGCGGCCAGCGACGACGCCTGCGACCCGGACGCGCTGGCCTGCGTGGATCCGTGCCTGGACGTGGTGTGCGACGCGCCGCCGGCGGACGGGTGCGAGGGGCACGTCTTGAGCGTGTACCCGGCGCAGGGCGTCTGTGTGGCCACGGCCGGCGAGTCGGCCTGTGAGTATACG
>JAWLBL010000010.1:34675-256864 GCA_041687695.1 Myxococcota bacterium
GCGACGGTGACCGACTGCGCGGCGACCGACGACGCCTGCGACCCCGACGCGCTGACTTGCGTGGACCCGTGCCTGGACGTGGTGTGCGACGCGCCGCCGGCGGACGGGTGCGAGGGGCATGTCCTGAGCGTGTACCCGGCGCAGGGCGTCTGTGTGGCCACGGCCGGCGAGTCGGCCTGTGAGTATACGGCGACGGTGACCGACTGCGCGGCGACCGACGACGCCTGCGACCCCGACGCGCTGACTTGCGTGGACCCGTGCCTGGACGTGGTGTGCGACGCGCCGCCGCCCGACGGGTGCGAGGGGCACGTCTTGAGCGTGTACCCGGCGCAGGGCGTCTGCGTGGCCACGGCCGGAGAGTCGGCCTGTGAGTATACGGCGACGGTGACCGACTGCGCGGCGACGGACGACGCCTGCGACCCCGACGCGCTGGCCTGCGTGGACCCGTGCCTGGACGTGGTCTGCGACGCGCCGCCGGCGGACGGGTGCGAGGGCGACGTGCTGAAGGTCTACGAGGCGACCGGTGCTTGTGTCGCCACGGCCGGCGAGTCGGCCTGTGAGTACGCGGTGACCGACACGGACTGCGCCGCCGAGGGCGAGGTCTGCAACGCGGCGCTGCTGGCCTGCGTGACCCCCGACCTGGCCTGCCAGGGCGTGGTGTGCGACGCGCCGCCCGCGCCGACCTGCGACGGCGACTCGGTGCTGACCTGGGCCGCCGAGGGCACCTGCGCCGAGGGGACCTGTGACTACGGCGACCCGGTCGCTACCGACTGCACGGCGGGCGGGGCGGTCGCGGCGACCTGCACCTCGGGCGCCTGCGTGATGCAGGGCGACGTGGTGTTCAACGAGCTGATGCTGGACCCGACCGCGGTGGCCGGCCAGTGGTTCGAGCTGCTGAACCTGACGGCGGGCGACCTCGAGCTGGCGGGCTGCGTGGTGAGCGATCTGGAGGGCGAGCACGTCATTGCGGGCTCGCTGGTGGTGCCGGCCGGAGGCGCGGTGGTGCTGGCGGCCAGCAGCGACCCGCTGGACAACGGTGGCTTCGAGCCGGACTACGTCTATGGGCTGGACCTGGCGCTGGACCCGGTCGCGAGCTACCTCGAGCTGTCCTGCGGCGGGCTGTCGCTGGACGCGGTGCTGGTCGACGAGGCCTTCGGCGCCGAGCCGGGCGTCGCGCTGCAGCTGGACCCCGAGCTGGCCGACGCCGAGCTGAACGACGACCCGGCCGCCTGGTGCGCCGCGTCGGCGGTGTACGGCGACGGCGACCTGGGCTCGCCCGGCGCGGCCAACCCGGCCTGCGTGGACCCCTGCGCCGGCGTGGTGTGCGACGCGCCGCCGGCCGACGGGTGCGACGGGGACGCGGTGGTGCTGTACGAGGACGGCGTGTGTGTCGAGGGCGTCTGCGACTACGCGCCGGTGACTGTGGACTGCGAGGCCGGCGAGACCTGCCAGGACGGCCAGTGCGTCGTCATCGGCGGCGCCGCGGGCCAGCCGCCGGTCGGTGTGGTCGTCTTCAGCGAGATCATGTTCGACCCCAAGGCGACCACCGACCCCAACGGCGAGTACTTCGAGCTCTACAACACCGGCGCGGTCGCCTACGACCTGAACGGGTGCAAGCTGGCCGACAACGGGGCCTCGTTCACCCTCACCCAGTCGCTGGTCATCGCGCCGGGTGGCTACCTGGTCTTCACCTACGGGACCGCGGCCACCAACGGCGGCATCGACACCGACTTCGACTACGGCGCCATCTCGGGCAACAAGCCGGCGCTGGGCAACAGCGGCGACAGCCTGAAGCTGACCTGCGACGCGGGCCAGGTCGACGCGGTCACCTTCACGACCAGCGGCGCCTGGCCGGCCAAGGTGGCCGGCGTGTCCTACCAGCTGTCGGCCGACCTGCTCGACGCCGACCTGAACGACGACGGCGCCGCCTGGTGCGCGTCCACCGCGGCCTACGCCAGCGGCGACTTCGGCACCCCGGGCGCGGCGAACGCGGTCTGTCCGTAGGCTGTCCTGCGTCAGCGAGGCGGCGCTGCGGCGTCGTCCCGCGCGCCGCGGCTGGCCAGGCGAGGCGGAGGGCTCAGAGGCTGGAGCCCACCTCGAGCCACCAGCCGGTGGCGAGGCCGTCGGTGCCGCCGTGCAGGGCCGCGGTGAGGGCGAAGTGGAGCCCGGAGAGCTTGAAGGTCACTCGGGTCCCCAGCTCGCCCGAGACCACGCTGTCGAGGTGGGGCAGGACGTACAGGTTGGCGATCGGGATCAGGTCGAGCCCGTAGTAGTAGAGGATTTCAAAGCGCGTGTCGGCCGAGAGCATGTGCAGGCCGGGGGCGCCGCCCTGTCGCAGCAGGCGGGCCGCGACGACGTCGAGGTGGCCGAGGGTCCCGAGGACGTCGCCGTGGGCCGCCACGAAGCCGGTCGAGGTGCCCTGGTAGGGGGTCGAGTCGCCGCTCCAGAAGGTGTAGCGCGCGGTGAGCGGCTTGCGCCAGGCCGTCCTGAAGGCCCAGGCCGCCGAGGCGCGCGCGGCGAGGATGGAGAGGTCGCCGTCCTCGCCGAGCTGCAGGTCGGCCGTCGCGCTGCCGCCATAGCCGTAGGGGGTCCAGGCGAAGTCGAGCCCGAGGGTGTGGCGGACCAGGCCCGGCGCCGCTTCGGTGAGCCAGGTGAGGCCGAGGACCGGTTCGCGCGGGGCGTGCCTGAGGGTGGCGCCGGCGAGCCACTCGCGGCGCGTCTCGCTGAGCCCGTCCAGGTCGGGCAGGCCGCCCGCGATGAGGTTCAGGCTCCAAAGACGGCGGTAGGCCTCCAGCACCGCTCCGTCGAGGAAGGCGCCCCCGGTCTCGCGGACGCGGCCGCCCAGCAGGCGCTCGGGGAAGCGAAGCTCGTGGGTGCGCGCTCTGTGAGGCGTCAGATCGAGCCGGCCGCCGGTCAGCCTGAAGAAGCCGCCCGTATCCCCCCGCAGGTTGAAGCCGAACCCCAGCGACTGGAGACGGGCGGACGTGGCTGGGCCGCGCGCCGAGCCTCGCTCGCCGACGCCATGGGACGCGAGGCCCAGGGCGCTGGCGAAGAAGCGGCTATTCTTCCACCCGCGCTCGAACCCCATGGCGGCGCGCTCGACGGCGGCGAGGCCCGCGTCCTGCGGGGCGAGCGCGCCTCCCGACGCGCCGCCGACGCCTAGATCGAGGCGCACCCAGGAGGCGCTCGCCGGGGGGTTGGGGTCGGGCCGCGGCCGGGCGGCGGGCGCGCCGGAAGGCGCCCAGGGGTGGGGTGTGGCGGCCCCGGGCCTCAGGGCCTGGGCGACGAACTTGATGGAGCCGGCCCAGTGTTGGAGACAGGCGAGGTGATCGGGGGCATGGGCGGAGCCGAGCAGGCAGAGCTCCTGCTTGCCCCCGACGAGGCGTCGCGAGCTGGTGGCCACCTGCTGCGGGCTGAAGGGGACGCCCTGGCCCTGGGGCAGCAGGGGCCCGAAACAGTGGACCTCGCCCGCCTCGCTGCGCGCGCAGGTCACGCCCTGGCCCTGGGCCACCTCGGCCACGGGAGGAAGCCCGGGGACGCGCGTGGGACTCGCCACGCAACGGCTCTGCGCCTGGGGTCCGACCAGCCCGTGACCGTTGTAGCCCCAACACCACAGCTCGCGCTGCTCGGTGATGGCGCACTGGGTGCCCTGGAAGCTGGTGAGGGCGACCGCTCTGGGCAGGCCGACCACCGGGGCGAGCTCGCGGCTGGGCTGGAAGTGCCCCCGGCCGAGGCCGCCGCATTCGTTGCGCCCCCAGCAGAGCACCCGGCCGTCGGTGGTCAGCACGCAGGCGATCCCGTCGATCACCACCTGGGCGACCGGAGCCCCGACGTCCAGAGGCGTCGGATCGCGCCGGACGTGGCTCGGCCCATCGGCCGGGGGCACCAGCCGGTCGGCCCGGCCCCAGCAGACCAGGGCTCCGCCTTCCTGGAGCGCGCACGCCAGGGTGGCGTCGGCCGCGACGCGCAGCGCCCGCGTCACGCCGGGGAAGGGCGCGTTGGTCGTATTCGGGTCCGCCGCGTTGTAGGAGCAGAGGCTCGGGGCGTTCCAGACCGCGCCGCTCGAGGTGACCAGCCAGACGGTCCTCGGGCTCTGCTCGAGGGCGACGAAGCGCTCGCCATCGGGAGGGGAGAGGTGGCGCCATTTGTTGCCGTGCTTGCGACTGCGACAGCGAGCGCCGGAGTCGTCGAGGACGCACAAGCAGCCCCAAAAGATGGCGACCTGGGCGGCCGAGGTGGTCGGAGTCTGCGGCTCGGCCGCCCGGGCGCTCGGGGCCGCCAGGGCGAGGAGGAGCGCGGCCGCCAGCAGCCGGGAGAGCGAGGCCGCCATCAGAGCACCACCGGGGGACGGGCCGTGAGGAGGAGCCAGGCGCGCCACTCGGGCGCCGCCTCGGCCAGGAAGGCGCCGCCGCCGAGCTGTAGGGCCAGCGCGCCAGGCAGCGCCAACCGGGCCCAGCCCGAGAACTCGTGCCCGAGCACCGGACCGCCGCCGGGGAGGCGGCCGAGGCCCAGGCGATGCGCCTCGAGTCGGGCCTGGAAGGAGCCGGTGCCGTCGTAGCCCAGGGTCAGGCGGAGGTCCTCGAGGCCGTGTCCGGTCTCGGCCCGGCGCGCCGGCCAGGCCAGGTCGAGCAGGCCGAAGCGGCCGTGGCGCATGCCGAAAGGGGAGAGGAAGCTGGTCGCGAGGCCGCGGTCCGGCGCGCCGTCCCCGGTCAGGTGATCCCACCCCAGCTCGACCGAGAGGGGCAGGGAGGCGGTGGGCGCCCAGCGGAGGCTGGCCTCGCCCATGCCCGCCAAGACGACCTGGTCGCGGGCGAGGCCAGACTGGAGCGAGAGCGCGAGGTGGGCGCCGAGGTCGCTGCGAAACGGCCAGACGGCGGCGGCCCGCAGGGTGTGGAGGCGTTGGTCGCCGCGGACGCCCGCGTAGAGCCAGGTCAGGGTGGGCGGCGAGGGCGTCGTCGCCAGGCTCTCGGCCGTGAGGGCGACGACGCCGCCCTGGCCGCGCACGTCCTCGAGGTCGCGCGTGACGACCGCCCCGGTGAGCAGGCTGAAGCGCCAGCCGCGGGTGGCGATCTCGGCGGCCAGGCCGTCGACCCGGAGCCCGCCCTCCCACAGCCGGTCCGAGAGCAGGCTCGTCGGGTGGGGCGCAGTGGGCCGCAGGCGCCCCACCAGGGCGACGATCCTGTGGTCGACGGTCCAGGGCCAGGGGGGGCGGTAGCCGAGGCTCGCGTCGCGTAGCCAGACCCCGCGCGACAGCGGCGGGTAGGCGTCGCCGTCCAGGGGGGACAGCGGCGAGGCGAGGGTCGCCTCGACGGCCACGCGCGCCGAGAAGGTGGGGGCCACGCGCTGGGCGGTCAGGGCGATGCGATGATCCTGCAGGAGGTCGCTGCCGAGGTCGGTCCCGAGACGGCTCCAGAGCTCGAGTTGCAGGCCGGGGACCGTAGGCTCGGGCCATGGGGTCTCGGGATCGGGCCAGGTGAGGTGACGCGGCTCGACGGCCTTCACCGGCTTGTAGTCGCGGTCGTAGAGCTGCCAGCAGACGACCAGGCCAGCGTCGGTGAGCGCGCAGGCCTGGTTACCCGAAACGGTGACGGCACGGGAGGGCGGGACCTGCGGCACCGGGACGAGCTCGGGCTGCTTGAACCTCTGGGCGTCGATGCGGCAGGCAGGAGCCCGGCCTTCGAAAGCCGCGCAGACCGCGACCTTCACGTCCGCCGAGACGATGTCACGCCCCTGGGGGACGGCCGTCAGTGGGACCGGAAAGTCCCCCTGGGCCGCGGGCGCGTTGGAGGCGGCGGGCGCGCCGAGGCCTTGTGAGCACGACAGGCCTCGGTCCCGATGGCGGACACAGAACAGCCACGGGCGGAGGGTGATGCGGACGGCGTCGTCGACGCCGGGGAGCGGCCTGGGGCGGTGGCGCGGCGGGGCCTCGCGCCTGGGCTCGCTGCGCCCGACGGCGCCCCACCACCAGACCTGGCCCGAGGCGGTGCGGCCCCAGGTGAAGCCGTCGGCGCAGGCGATCTCGACGAAGGCGGGCGCGTCCGCCACGGGCAGGGCCCGGGTCGACGAGTAGACCTCGCCGTGCCCGAGCTGCCCGTGCTCGTTCGACCCCCAGCAGAGCGCGCGTCCGTCAGCGTCGAGCGCGCAGCCGTGGGAGCCGCTGGCGGCGACGTCGACCGCACCCTCGACGCCCTCGACGCGGCGCGCCGGGGAGGTGGGCTGGCCGGGGAGCCAGCCGCTGAGGTCGCCCCAGTGGTAGACCTCGCCGTCGCGCGTGCGGGCGACGTTGTAGCGGCGCGCCGAGACGACCTGGGCGACGGGCGGCAGGTCGAGGACGCGGCGCAGCGGCGGGTCGGGCAGGTTGGCCGTGTCGGGTGGGCTGCCCAGTTGGCCGCGGTCGTTGCTGCCCCTGCAGTAGACGGCGCCCGAGTCGAGGAGCAGGCAGAGGTGGGACTCGCCGCTGGTGAGCGCGGCGACGCCGACGACCGGGGGCGCGGCGGCGGCCGAGGCCGTGGCGAGGAGGAGGAGCGTGGTCAGCGCGGCCCGGCAGGCGTTCATGGGGCGGGCGCTCGCGGCGGGAGGGGCGGGGGGATGACCCGGAGCGCGTGCTCGAGGGCGCGGACCGGGCCCTCGAAGACGCTGCGGACGGCGGGATGGCAGTACTCTCGGCAGAGACGCTCGAGGTCTGGGCGCGCGGGAGTGGCGTGGGGCCCGAGGGCGGCCAGGGCGTTGGCCACCCGCTCGAGCAGCGGGAGCCAGGGGTGCTTCTGGGCGATGAAGGCCATCATGTCGGGGAGCGCGGCGCGGCCGGCGGGGCCTAGCGCCGCCAGCGCGTCGTAGGCCTCGAACTGCACGCGATAGTCGCGGTCCTTCATCTTGGTCCGAAGGGCGGACAGCGGGTCGTGGGTGTTGCCGACCAGCTTGCGAAACTTCGCGACTTTGGCCTCGAGCGCGTCGCGGGCCTCGGGTGAGCGGCTGGCGAGGACGTGGCCCGAGAAGGCGCCATAGGGCGAGTGGGGGGCGAGGAGGCCGTAGAGGAGCGAGCCGTTGGAGGCCGGACGGTCGTGGGTGAGCTCGGCGACGAGCAGCTCGAGGCCGGCGGCCTGCCGAGCGTCCCGCGTCGGGGCGGCTCGCAGGGCCTCGACCACCGGCGGTGGGGCCGGAGCGCGCAGGTGGGGGGCGACCTGAAGCAGGACACCGAGGTGGAGGTTGGACGAGGTGGCGAGGGCTAGACGGTCCAGCAGGTCGGCGCGGGCCGTAGCCGGACGGCCGAGGGCGAGGAGCAGCGCGGCGGCGGTCGGCGACTCGGGGCCTTCGGCGCGGGCGAGGGCCTCCAGGGCTTCGACGGTCGGGGCGTCGGAGGCCTGGGTGGCCGCTACGACGCGGAGGGCGTGGAAGCTGTAGGCGTCTTGCGCGAGAGGTCTGGCCGGGCTCAGGAAGCGGTGCAGGAGCGGAACGGCCGGGGCCGCGGCGCGCCCGAAGCGGGCGAGGGCGTCGAGGAGGCGGGCGGGGTCGAGCCTGTAGGCTTGGGCGGAGTAGGCAGGGCGGGAGTCCTGAGGTGCGTTGACGTGGGCGCGCAGGCCCTGGAGCAGGACGGGCAGGGCGTCGGGGTCGGTGGTCTCGGAGTCGGCGAGCGCCATGACGGCGGCGGCGCCGGCGGCGGGATCGCGGGTCGCCTCGATGAGCTCGGGTACGGCGGGGCGGGCGTGGTGGCGAAAGCGGAGGAGGCCGGTCGCTGCGGCCGCGCGCACCTCGAGGTGGGAGTCGGACAGGGCGTCGGCGAGGAGCTTGGCGGACGCGCGGCCGGGCAGGCCGCTCAGGACCGAAACCGCGGCGAGGCGGGTGGCGACGTGGTCGGCGTCGAGGAGCGGGTCCACGGCGTCGATGCTCGGGGGGCCGATGGCGACGAGGGCGCGGACGGCGTTGGGGGCGGCCGGATCGCGCGGGGCCCGGGCGAGGAGCGAGAGGAGCGAGCCGGTCGCGGCGCGGCCGTGTCGGCCCAGCATGGCCAGGACATCGGCCGCGGCGGCAGCGATGACGGGGCGGCGGCGGTCGAGCTCGGCGGCGAGGTGGGGGACCGCGGCGGGGCCGATGGCGCGGAGGGCGTGGCGGGCGGTGGTGGCGACCGGGGCCGCCGGGTCGGCCAGCGCTTCGATGAGGCAGGGGGTGGCGGGCGCTGCATCGGGGCCCAGGCGGGCCAGGGCGGAGGCGGCGACGCGGCGGGTGCCGGGGTGTTCGGAGTCGAGGCCGGCCACGAGCCAGGGGATGGCGGCGGGCCCGATCCTGGGCATCACGCTGTCGCGGCCCATGGCGGCGAGCGCGAGCGCGTCGGGGGCGGCGGCGGGGCCCAGGTGGATCAGGGCGTCGGCGGCTTTGCGGCGGTGGCTGGGGTCGGGGCTCGCGAGCATGGCCGACAGCGTGGGGCGGATGAGCGCGGCCGGGGCGCCCAGGCGGGCGAGGAGGTCGAGCTCGGCCAGCGAGCGGACGCCAGCAGGGCGCGCGGCGAGGTAGGCGCAGGCGGCGGCGAGGCGGGTGTCGGGCGGGAACTGGAGCAGGAGCGCGTAGCCGGTGCGGTGACCGTCTTGCAGCGAGCGGAGGACGTGTTGGAGTTCGTTTCTGGGGACGCGCTGCAGGGCCGGGTCCTGGCAGGCGCTCTCGGCCGACGGTGGGGGTGGGGGCGGGGCGCGGCGGCAGCTGGCGAGCGGGGGCGCCGAGGCGCAGGCACCTTGAAGTGGCGTGAAAGACGCGACGGTGAGGGCGACCAGGAGGCCGAGGCTCGGACGTGACGATGTGGAACGCGACATCCGGCACCGGCGGAATGGAGGTTCGCGCGACTATAGCCGTGTAGCCATGGGCGACCAAGAGAGGCGAGGGTCTGCGGGCACGCGGCCCCCGGGTCTTTTGTAACGCGCCGGATGGCGGGCCAGGGACGCCGACCTCTTCGACGCCGACCTCGACGACGGCGGGGCCGCCTGGTATGCCTCGACCCCTCTCATGGCGACGGGGGCACTGGTACCTCCGGGTGCGCCGAATGCCGTGTGTTCCGTGAGCCTGCGGCCCGTAAGCGATGTCGAATTAGAGGTTGGTATAGTGAATCGTTCCGCAGAGGCGAAGACCGTCGTCATCACCGGCGCCAACTCGGGCATCGGCAAGGCCGCGGCCATCAAGTTCGTCAGCGAGGGCCACCAGGTCGTGATGGCCTGCCGCGACCCTGGGCGGGCCGAGCAGGCCCTGCGCGAGGTCACGGAGGCCGGAGGCGGTCGCGGGGCGGCCGAGGTCATGGCCTGCGACGTCTCGTCGTTGGGGTCGGTGCGCGCCTTCTGCGCGGCGTTCGGCGAGCGCTTCGAGCGGCTGGACGTCTTGATCCACAACGCCGGCTACTTCAACCACGGCGTCCGCACCTACCAGTACAGCGCCGACGGCCTCGAGCTGACCTTCGCCACCAACACCTTCGGCCCGCTGCTGATGACCGAGCTGCTGCTGGACGCGCTCGGCCGCTCGGACGACGCGCGCGTCCTGACCGCCGGCAGCACCAACATCAAGAACTTCTACGACCCCAAGCGCGCCATCGAGTTCGACAACCTGCGCGGCGAGCACGCCGAGGCGCGGCCCTACACCGTCTACAAGATGTACGGCGACTCGAAGATGGGGCTGCTGTTGCTCACCCGCCGCATGGCCCAGGAGTACGCGTCCCGCGGCGTCAAGGTGAACTGCGTCATGATCCCCACCGTGCGGGTCGACAAGGCCACCTTGAAGAAGTTCAGCGGCTGGTTCCGCGTGGTCGGGACCCTCTTGCAGTACTGGAACCCCTTCGCGCTGTCCCAGGCCCGCATGGCCGAGACCTACCATCACCTGTGCACGTCGCCCGACTTCCGCGACGTGACCGGCGCCTTCGTCGACCACCACCACCGCGTCCTGCCGCCCCACGCCCACGACCGCCGCCTGGCGCCGCCCACCATCGTGCGCGAGCTGCTGGCGACCCGCCACGCGCCGCCCTACGCCGGCGACCCCCAGAACGTCGAGCGCATGTGGACGGTCGCCCAGGCCGCCATCGCCCCGGCCGATGCGGCCCCGGCCCGCGCGCCCCGCGTCGCCTGAGCGGCCGCGGGGCGCGGTGGGAGGTGCTCAGCGCTCGCCGCGGTAGTAGGCGAGGTAGGTGGCGACGTCGTCGGGGCTGCCGGTGACGATGGGGACGCGGTGGTGGAGGTGCTCGGGGGTGACGTCGAGGACCGACCGCTCGCCGGTGGTGGCGACGCCGCCGGCCTGCTCGACGATGAAGCCCATGGGGCCGGCCTCGTAGAGCAGGCGGAGCTTGGCCTCGCCCTTGTCGCGGTCCTTCTTGAAGGTCTTGGGGTAGAGGAACACGCCGCCGTAGAGCAGGGTGCGGTGGACGTCGGCGATCATCGAGCCGATGTAGCGCGTCTTGTAGGGGCCGGCCTCGGGGCTCTTGAGGTGGTCGACGTAGCGGCGGGTGCCGTCGTCCCAGTAGGGGGCGTTGCCCTCGTTGACGCTGTAGATGCTGCCGCGGCGGGGGATGCGGATGTTCTCGTGCGACAGCAGGAACTCGCCCAGGGCGGGGTCGAGGGTGAAGCCGTCGACGCGGCCGCCGGTCGACAGGACCAGCATGGTGGACGAGCCGTAGACGACGTAGCCGGCGGCGACGAGGTCGCGGGCGGGCTGCAGGACGTCGGCCTCGGTGCCTGGGCCGGCGGCGTCCTCGTCGAGGCGGCGGTGGATGCCGAAGATGGTGCCGACCGAGACGTTGGCGTCGATGTTCGAGGAGCCGTCGAGCGGGTCGAAGGCGAGCGTGTACTTGCCGCAGGCGTAGCGCGAGGGGATGGGGATGATCTTGGCCTCCTCCTCGCTGGCCATGCAGCACAGGTGGCCGCCGTGATCCATCATGCGGACGATGGTGTCCTGGGCGAAGCGGTCGAGCTTGGTGACCGCCTCGCCGGAGGGGTTCTCTTCGCCGGCGAGCCCGTAGAGGTTGACCAGCCCGGCGCGGTTGACCTGGGCGTGGATGAGCTTGAAGGCGATGGTGAGGTCCCACAGCAGGCGGGTGAGATCGCCGGTGGCCTCGGGGTGGGTGGCCTGGGCTTCGACCAGGTAGCGCTGGACGGTCACGAGCTTGTGCATGGGGGTCTCTCCGTGGACGAGGCGAACCCTAACCGAAACGCGGAGGCGGGGCGACGACCTGGCCGATGACGAGCGAGGTCGGCGCGCGGCCGAGGTGTACAGCGGATGGGCGGGGGTGGCGAGCGGGTAATCGGGCGGCGCGGCGCGGGGTGGCGGATCGGCGGGGCGAACGGCGTGGCGTGGAAGTTGCTTGGTGGAGCTTGCTCGTCGGGAGTCGAGGCGGACCGTTCGGAGGTGATGATGCGGGCGATGGGGATGCTGCTGGCGCTGGTGTGGGTCGCGTGCGAGCCGAGCGGCGGGGGGCCGGCAGACGCGGGGGACGTCAGGCAGGAGCTGACCTGTGACGCGGTGTATGTGCCGTCCGTCACATTCGTGATGATCGACGACGCGACGGGGGAGGCCCATTGCGGTCCGGCGAAGGTGGGGTATGTGGGGCCCGGCGACGCGGAGCCGACGATGCATCCGTGCTCGTGCAGCGAGGGGAAGCGGGCCGACTACGACGGTGGGGCCAACGGCTTCCCGTGTCACGTGAACCCGCCGGCGGGCGAGACCTCGGTGGTGCACGTCGAGGTCGAGGGCTACGAGGCGTTCACGGCCGAGGTGAGCCTGCCCTGGGAGTGCCACCCCCAGCAGGTGGTCGAGGCGCGGCTGGTGCCGAAGGACCCGCCGACCCTGTGAGGGCGGGGCCGCGGCGGCGGGCCGTGTTGCGGGTTGGCATTGCCTGGGCCGGTGGCGATGGGCGAGACTGCGCGCGAGAGCAGGGGACACGACGCGGCGGCGCCGAGAGGGCGACGCTCTCGGGCCCCGAGCGAGGAGAGGACCATGACCGAGCGCAGAGAGAGCACGCGTGTCCCGGTGAACGAGCAGTTCCGGACCATGGACGGCGCCATCGGGCGATACGCGACCGACGTGTCGCGCACCGGGGCGTTCATCCGCACCGACGAGCGCCTGCCGGTGGGCAGCCGGGTGCGGCTGGAGCTGACCCTCGTGGTCGACGACATCGAGCGGCTGCTGGTGCAGGGCCACGTGGTGCGGCTGTCGGACGACCCGCCGGGCATGGGCATCCGCTTCAGCGACCTGCCGCTCGAGAGCGAGGCCATCATCGACCGGTTGGTCGCCGACCACGAGTTCGCGTCGGGGCCGATCACGCAAGAGCTGCGCATCCCGGCCGAGCTGCAGGCCATGGCCGAGGGCGAGTAGGGCGCGGTCGAGGGCGACGGGCTGGTCGGGGGGCGGGCCGGCTGGAAGCCGGCGATCCCAGGGGCGGCGTGCGCTGGGGGGTGGAAGTCGTTCCGCCGCAGCTGGCGGGTGGGCGTCGTTCCGCCGCCGCAGGCGGCTTTGGAGCGCGTCGGCCATGCCGACGCTGTCGGTTGGTTCGCTTGCAACGAGCCCCGGTGTCCTGAGATCGGGTCAATCGTGGCCGGCGCGGTCCGTAGTGCGGGCGTGGCCGGCGCGGTCGAGGCGACGGGCTGGTCGGGGGGCGGGCCGGCTGGAAGCCGGCGATCCCAGGGGCGGCGTGCGCTGGGGGGTGGAAGTCGTTCCGCCGCAGCTGGCGGGTGGGCGTCGTTCCGCCGCCGCAGGCGGCTTTGGAGCGCGTCGGCCATGCCGACGCTGTCGGTTGGTTCGCTTGCAACGAGCCCCGGTGTCCTGGGATCGGGTCAATCGTGGCTGGCGCGGACCGTCGTGCGGGCGTGGCCGGCGCGGTCCGTAGTGCGGGCGTGGCCGGCGCGGTCCGTAGTGCGGGCGTGGCCGGCGCGGTCCGTAGTGCGGGCGTGGCCGGCGCGGTTCATAGCGGCCGGCGTGGCCGGCGCGAGGGCGGCTCGGGCGGCGGAAGACGGGGCCGGAACTTGCGATGTGCGGCGGTGGTGCGGGCGCGTTGACCGGGGGCGGGGCGCCGCCGTAGAGTCGGGCGCACCGCAAGACATCGACGAGGCACTCTCGCGCGCCCTCGGGGCCGCATCGGGGACTGGCCATGAAGCAGCATCAGGACGCTCATCACCCGTACAGCCCCGTCGCCGAGGCGCCCGCGCCGGGGGCCGACGCCGCCCGGCCCAGCGAGCTGCGCGAGGCGCTGCGGGGCAAGAGCTATGCCGAGGGCAAGGCGATGCTGGAGCCCGCCAAGGCGCCGGCGCCCGGAGGGGGGGCGAAGGCCAAGGCCGAGGGGGCCGAGGCGGCGCCGGCGGCCGAGGCCGGGCAGGAGCAGGCGCCCGCGGCCGACGTGGCGCCCGGGGCGGAGGCGGCGCCGGCGGGGGCCGAGGCGCTGTCGCCGATTCGGCTGGCCATCCTCGAGCAGTTCCAGCTGCTCGAGGGCAAGGGCGTCGGAGACGCCGAGTTCGACCGCGTGTGCTCGGCGGCGGCGTGGAAGGCGCAGAAGGACCGCGAGGCCAAGGAGCTGGCGGAGAAGGGGCGGACCGCGGTCTACACGACCTGCATCGACACGCAGAACGCCATCCTGCGGGCGGCCTTCGCGGCCTCGGAGCTGGCGATCAAGAAGAACGACAAGGGCAAGGAGAGCTTCAACTTCGGCACGGTGGGCCGCAAGGAGGGGCAGAAGCTGGGGGCGTGGACCGAGGCGTCGGCGCCGCTGTCGGCGCGGCCGAAGGTGGGCGACATCCTGGTGCTCGAGAAGCAGGGGACGGGCGTGGACAACGCGCACTCGTCCATCGCTTTTTCGGAGTCGCAGTTCCAGAAGAAGGAAGCGCAGCTGCAGCAGCAGCTGGCGGCGCTGGAGGCGGCGGCCGAGGGCGCGACCGAGGCCAAGGCGGCGGCCAACGCGGCGCGCGTGTCGCACGTCGAGGCCCAGCTGGACAAGCTGCGGGCGCAGCACGAGCGCACGGCGGCCTTCCTGCGGGGCAAGCTGGACGAGGCGCGGGCGCGGCGGGATGCGCTCAACAGCGAGGAGAACAGAAAGAAGGGCGGCGGGCTGGCGTTCAGCCACGTGGGGTGCCTCAAGCGCATCACCAAGCAGGTGGTCGACGGGCAGGAGACCGGGCTCGAGCTGTGGGAGACCTTCGACGGGGGGCAGACGCTGGGCGGGGGCAAGAACGGCGCGCGCACGTGCACGCGGCTGTACGACCCGCGGACCAACGAGATCTCGGGCGAGATGAGCCAGGGCGGCGCCCTGCGCTGGCTGGCCGGCTGGGTGGACGTCGACGCGCTGGTCGAGCCGGCCAAGCAGGAGGAGGGCGCCGCCGCGTGACGGGCCGCCGTCAGCCGAGGCGGCGGCGGGTGACGAGGTAGCCGGCGGACAGCAGCGCGGTCAGGGCCAGGGAGGCGCCGTGGGAGGCGCCGCCGGCGCAGCCGTCGTCGGAGGCGTCCTGGGACGGCTCGGGGTCGGGGGTGCACTGGCCCGGGGAGGCGCCGGCCTGGCAGAGGGTGTCGAGGCGCGCGTCGGCGTCCCAGTCGGGGGCGGCCGGGCAGGCGGCGGCGCTGGCGGCCGTGTCGAAGTGGACCAGCCGCGGGGTCTCGTCGCCCCAGAGGACCTCGAGGGTGGCCGAGGCGGGCCAGGCGGCCTCGGGGGTGAGCTCGAAGACGCGGTAGGTGACGTCCTTGGTCTGGGGCGTGGCCGCGCCGCAGGGGTCGGACTGGGTGGTGTGGGAGCCGACCGTGGGCGCGAGCTCTTGCACCGTGATGGGCAGGGGCGTGTCATCGCCGTCGATGACGTAGACCGCGAGCGCGGGGTCGCCGGGGTGGTCGTCGGCGGGCAGGGCGAGCTGCACCGGGCACTCGGTGCCCAGGCCGGTCATGGGGATGACCTCGGTCCTGGGGCGGGGCGGCTCGCAGGTGTTGGCGGCGGCGACGGTGGGGGCGAGGGCGAGGCCGAAGGCGGCGAGGGCGGCGAGGGGGCGCAGGGACATGGCGTGGGCTCACTGGAGTGAGAACGAGGGCGTCGGCGCGAGGGTCGCGCCGGGTCGACGCGTCACGAGTGCAGAGAGCGTGCCACCTGGCGCTGCAGCGCACAACGGGCGCCGTCGCGCTCGTGGGGTAAGCGAGTTTCTGCTACGGGCGTGTCGGACTGCCCGAGCTAGCTCGGGCTCGTGGGTCGCTCAGCCAGCTGCGCGGGGAAGCACGGGACTCTAGCCTCGCGGGCGCAGCGAGCTGCGCCATGCCGGAGCACGAGCGAGCTCGTGCAGTCCGGTGGCCCGAACCACGACGCGATCGCGTTGACGGGCTCGGTGCAGCCGTCAAGTGGGTATACGGGCGCCGCGAGCCGTGCGGCGAAAGGCGACCTTCGAGGCCGGCGGTCGGCGAGGGGCGGTGAGCCCCCGCCGCGCCGCGGGAAGGGGTTCCCGATCAGTGGTGGGGCTTGACCTTGGCGGCCTCGCCGGGGGTCAGCAGGTGGGTGACGAGGAGGACCAGCTCGTCCTTGCCCGCCGGGGTGACCTCGTGGGCGGTGCCGGGGCCGAGCAGGACCATGGCGTCGGGGCCGAGCGGGTCGCGGGTGGCGCCGGAGACGACGACGCCGCGGCCGCGCAGGGCCTGGATGGTCACGGCGTGGGGGGCCGTGTGCTCGGGCAGCTTGGTGCCGTCGCGCAGGGTGATGGAGACCAGCTTGGTGAAGGGGGTGTCGAGGAGGACGCGGACCTCGAGGGGCGGGCCCTTGGTCCCGGCGGCCGGCAGCGGGACCGAGTGGGTCGGGCAGGCGGCGGCCGGGGCAGCCAGGGTGAAGGACAGGCCGAGCGCGAGGCCGGCGGCGAGCAAGGGGGCGCGGAGCGACTTCATCGGGGACCTCCAGGGGGGCTCAACATCAGGAGGAGGTCTGTCCAGACCACCTCGGGGGAAGGGGGCGCGGGGGAGGCCGCGGCCTGCAGGGCGGCGCCACGCATGAAGCCGACGACCGTCCAGGCGAGGGCCTCGGCGGGGACGTCGGCGCGCACGCGGCCGGCGGCGAGGGCGTCGGCGAGGCAGGCGCGGATGAAGGCGCGCGAGCGGGCGACGCCGGCCCGGATGCGCTCGGCGGCGGCGGGGCTGGCGGTCTCGAGCAGGCGGTCGTTGAAGGCGAGGCGCATGAGGTGCGGGCGCTCGCGCAGCAGGGCCTGCCGGTGCACGAAGAAGTCGCGCAGGCGCTCGATCGGGTCGGCCGCTTCGCTGGTGAGGCTGCCGTCGAGGTGCTCCTCGAAGCGGTCGACGGCGGCCAGCACGATGGCGTCCATGCTGGGGAAGTGGCGAAAGAGGCTGCCGTCGGCGAGGCCCACCGCGCGGGCGAGCTCGGCGGCCGTCAGGCGCTGCGGGCCGCCGTCGGCGATGAGGACCAGCGCGGCGTCGGCGATCTGACGCTGGCGGGCTTCGGTCGGCAGGCGGGTCTTTCGAGGCGAGGTCATAGGCAAGTGAATACTTGCTAGCAGTGTGAGGTGCAAGAGAAAGCGACCTGCGTCGGGGGGCGAGCGGCTAGCGTGCAGGAGCCTGGGGAGCGTCCGGCATCCGGCGCAGCGAGCTGCGCGACCCACGAGCACGAGCGAGCTCGTGCAGTCCGGTGGCAGCGTCACGGCCGCGCTCACGGCCAGCACATCAGCCACAGCAACGGTTCCGGTCTCGGCCACGGCCAGCGGCCCCGGCCCCGGCCCCGGTTCCGGTCTCGGCCCCGGCCAGCGGCCACGGTCAGCGGCCCCGGCCAGCGGCCCCGGCCCCGGTCACGGCCCCGTCAACGCCGTCCCCCGCCGTCCGCGCCGGGAGGCTGGCCTTCGGGGACAGCTTGCCCTATGACCGGGGCTCGACGTTTCCCCGTCCAGGAGTCGGCTCGTGCAACGTTCGCTCGCCCTGATCATCGCTGTGGGCCTCTCCGTGACCTCGGCCTGCGCGGGTGATCCGGCGCGAACGCCCGCTGCTACCGTTCCGGAGGCACCGAGCGCAGGGGGCGTGCCGGAGGTGCCGATCGGGGGGCCGTCGGCGGAGGCGGAGCGGTCGGCGTCGGGGCTGGCCTGGATCGTGCTGCGGCCGGGGGAGGGGGAGCCGGCGCGGGCGCAGGACCGGGTGGTGGCGCACTACACGGGGTGGCTGCCGGACGGGACGAAGTTCGACAGCTCGCATGACCGCGATCAGCCGGCGACCTTCCCGGTGAGGGCGGTGATCCCGGGCTGGCAGGAGGCGCTGCAGACGATGCGGGCCGGCGAGAAGCGGCGGGTGTGGATCCCAGCAGCGCTGGCCTATGGCGAGGTGGCGCGGCCGGGGGTGCCGACGGGGCCGCTGACCTTCGACATCGAGCTGCTCGAGATCTTGCGGGAGCCTGAGCCGGTGCCAGACCCGCCGGCGCCGCCGGACGTATCGGCGCCGCCGGACGACGCCACGATCACGGCCTCGGGTCTGGGCTACAAGGTCATCCGGCCCGGGACGGGCACGCGGCACCCGACGGACGAGAGCACCGTCACCGTCCACTACACCGGCTGGACCTCCGACGGGCGGATGTTCGACTCGTCGTTGCGCCGCGGCAAGCCGTTCACGGCGCGGCTCGAGCACCTCATCGCCGGCTGGCAGGAGGGGGTGCAGCGGATGGTCGAGGGCGAAGTGGCGCGGCTGTGGATCCCGGCCGCGCTGGCCTACGGCGACCAGTCGAGCGGCAACCGACCCGCGGGGATGCTGGTCTTCGACATCCAGCTCATCTCGTTCGAGCCCTGAGCGGGGGCCATGGCGCATCGCGGTGAGCGCGATGGCGCGATCGTGACGCAGGTCACGCCAGCTTCAGCAGGCGCGCGGCGTTGCCGTAGAGGATGCGGTCGCGCAGGGCGGGGTCGCCCTCGGTGGCGATGAGGACCTTGGCCAGGGCGAAGGCCTGTGGATAGAAGGGCCAGTCCGAGCCGAAGACGAGGCGTGTGGGGTCGGCGCGGCGCAGGATGCGGCGCAGCGAGGAGACCGACTGGCAGGACAGCTCGAGCCAGGCGTTGGGGTAGCGGCGGTGCAGCTCGAGGGCGGCGTCGGGCTGCGTGCAGCCGGAGTGGCCCAGCAGGAAGGTCGTGCGCGGGTGCTCGCGCAGGGGGCGCTCGTACCAGCGGACCTGCGAGAGGAAGCGGCCGACCACGGGCTCGATGCCGGCGGGGCCGCAGTGCCACAGGACGGGCAGGTCGCGCTCGCCGGCCAGGCGGTAAAGGCGCATGGCGAGCGGGTCGTCGGGGCGGACCATCTGCACGGCCGGGTGGACCTTGAGGCCGCGGGCGCCGCGGGCGAGCTGGGCGTCGAGGGCGGCCTCGGGGCGCAGGGCGTAGGGGTGGACCGAGGCGAAGCTGACGAGGCGGCCGCCGGTGGTGTCGGCGGTGGAGAGGGCGGCCGAGGCGTTGTCGCTGAGCAGCGGGAAGTCGATGGGCAGGATGACAGAATGGGACAGGCCCAGGGCCTGCATCTCGCGCAGGAGGTTGCCGGCGGTGTGGGTCTTGCGCAGGCCGCGGGCGGTGAGGCTGCGGAGGGTGAGGTCACGCTTCATCTCGCGCAGATCGGCCGGGCGGAAGTTGCGGTTGGCGTAGACGTCGAGGTCGAAGCCCCAGGCCTCGGGCAGGTAGTGGCGGGTCTCGGGGGTCTCGGCGGCGAGATCGACCTGGCCGGGCAGGACGTAGGCGAGGGCCAGGTGGGCGTGGGTGTCGATGGCCGGGGTGGCGTCGCGTGGGGCGCGGACGAGGGCGCCGGTCTCGTCGAGGTCGAACCAGGGGAGGCGGGCGAGGGCGGCGAGCGAGTCGAAGCGGGTCGGGTGCATGGGGGACGTCCGGATGCACGCGGCGTGCCAGCCGAGGGTCAGGGCTCGCGGAGGCCGAGGCGCTTCTCCAGGCGGTGGAGGTTGGCGCGGTCGAGGCCGAGGCGGCGGGCGGCCTCGGCGCGGTTGCCGTCGGCGGCGGCGATGGCCTGGGTGACGAGCTGGCGGGTGTAGGCGTCGACGGCGTCGCGCAGGGGGAGGTCGGGGGCGGCGGCCGCGGGTGGGGCGGCCGTGAGCGTGGCCGCCCGTGACATGGGGGACGGGCGGGGGGCGGCGTCGGGGAGGTCGAGGTGCTCGGGGCCGATGACGACGACCTCGCGGCGGCGGCCGGCGGCGGCGCGCAGGGCGGCGCGGAGCAGGACGTGCTCGAGCTCGCGGACGTTGCCGGGCCAGTCGTAGGCGTCGAGGGCGCGGCGGGCGGCGGGCTCGAGGCGCACCGGGCCGAGGCCGAGGCGGGCGCGGGCGAGGTCGAGGAACCAGCCGGCGAGCAGGGGCACGTCCTCGGGGCGCTCGCGGAGCGGCGGGATGGGCAGCGGGTAGACGCTGAGGCGGTGGTAGAGGTCGGCGCGGAAGCGGCCGGCGCGGACCTCGGCGGCGAGATCGCGGTTGGTGGCGGCGAGGACGCGCACGTCGACCTGGACGGTGCGGTCGGCGCCGACGCGCTGCAGCTCGCCGGACTGCAGGGCGCGCAGGAGCTTGGGCTGGATGGACAGGGGCAGCTCGCCGACCTCGTCGAGGAAGAGGGTGCCGCGGTGGGCGACCTCGAAGACGCCGGGGCGGGTCTCGACGGCGCCGGTGAAGGCGCCGCGGACGTGGCCGAACAGCTCGCTCTCGGCGATGGACTCGGGCAGGGCGGCGCAGTTGACGTAGATGAGCGGCTGGTCGCGCCGCGGGGAGTGGGCGTGGATGGCGCGGGTGACGACCTCCTTGCCGACGCCGGTCTCGCCCTGGATGAGGACGGTGAGATCCGAGGTCGACAGCAGCTCGACCTGCTCGCGGACGCGGCGGATGCCTTCGCTGGCGCCGAGGATCTCGGGGCCGGTGCGTTGGTGCGCCTCCTCGAGCACCTTGCGGGCGACCTGGCCGTGGCGGCGGGCGACGTCCTCGAGGGCCTCGATGAGCGAGGCGGTGCGCATGGCGGCGCCGGCCAGGGCGGCGAGGGTGGCCAGGGTGGCGTCGGCGACGCCGTCGAAGGCGTCGGGGCGGCTGGCGTCGACGGTCAGGGCGCCGACCACCTCGCCGTCGACGGCCAGGCGGCAGCCCATGCAGGCGTGGACCGGGTCGAGGGCGTCGTGGCCGGCCTCGAGCAGGCCGTCGAAGGGGTCGGGCAGGCCGCTGCCGGTGAGGCGGACCGGGCCGGGGGCGGCGAGGATGCGGGCGAGGCGCGGGTGGTCGGCCGGGGCGAAGCGGCGGCCGATGACGTCGGGGTGCAGGCCGAGGGCGGCGACCGGGACCAGGACGCCCTGCTCGCGGCGGAGGACGGCGACGGCGTCCGCGGGGACCAGGCGGCGCACGGCCTCGGCGAGGCGGCGGAAGCGGTCCTCGGTGGCCAGGTTGGTGGTCAGATCCAGGGCGATGTCGAGCAGCGGGGCGGTCATGGTGTCGTCATGATGACCACGCGTTGTCGTCGGGACAACGGTTGGTTGTGGTCATCATGACAATGGTGCGCGCGGCGACAAGCCCGGCGGGTTGGCACGCGGCTTGCCCTGAGGCCCTGCGAACCCCTTTCCACCGAGGCGACCCTTGACCGCAACCTTCCCGACGACCGTCACCATCGGCCAGCTGGCCACGACCCAACCCTGGTCCACGGCGGTCTTCCACCGCCACCGCATCGACTTCTGCTGCGGCGGCGCGCGCCGGCTGGACGAGGTCTGCGACGAAAAGGGCCTGCAGGTCGCGGACGTGCTGGCCGAGATCGCGCGCGAGGCTCCGGCGGAGGCCGACTTCGTGCGCTGGGACGAGGCGCCGCTGAACGAGCTCATCGACCACCTGCAGACCTTCTATCACGACCGGCTCTGGGAGGAGCTGCCGCGCCTGACCCACCTCGCGACCAAGGTCGCCTCGGTCCACGGCGGGCGCGACGCGCGCCTCGAGGCCCTGCGCGATCTGGTGGTCGACATCGAGACCGAGCTGTCCGAGCACATGCGCAAGGAGGAGCAGGTCCTGTTCCCGTGGATCCACAGCGGCCGCGGCGCCAGCGCGCACCGCCCGGTGCAGGTGATGCAGCACGAGCACGAGGAGCACGGCCAGAAGCTGCAGCGGCTGCGCGAGCTGACGGGCGACTTCCAGCTTCCGATCGGGGCGTGCGCGTCTTGGACGGCGCTGTGGCACGGGCTCGAGCGCCTCGAGCGCGAGCTGCACGACCACATCCACCTCGAGAACAACATCCTCTTCCCGCGCGCCCTGGCCAGCCGCCCGCCGGCCGAGCCCGACGCCGGCGTCATCGACGTCCGCACCATCCCGCCCTGGGAGCGCCACCCGCGCATCTTCCAGACCTTCGACCAGCTCTCGCCCGGCGGCCACTTCACCCTGGTCAACGACCACGACCCGCGCCCGCTGTACTCGCAGTTCCGCATGAACCGCGGGCCCATCTTCACCTGGGACTACCTCGAGGCCGGCCCCGAGGTCTGGCGCGTCCGCATCGGCCGGGTCTAGGAGGCACGCCCCATGTCCACCGACTTCCATCCCGGCCCGGCCACCACCGCCGACGAGGCCACCTCGACCTTCTTCTACCCGCCCGGTGGGCTGCTCATCTGGATCGTCATCCTCCTCGAGCTGCTCACCTTCGGCCTGGGCTTCCTCGGCTTCGCCATGGCCGAAGACGCCGGCTCGCCCGCCTGGCTGGCTGCCCGCGCCTCGCTCGACGTCCCGCTGGCGACCGTGAACACCGTCATCCTGCTCACCAGCGGCCTGGCGGTGGCCCTGGGCGTCGCCGCCTGGCAGCGCGACCGGCGCGCCACCGCCATCCGCTGGACCCTGGCCGCGGCGGGCCTGGGCGTGGCCTTCACCGCGCTCAAGGTCGTCGAGTACGTCGCCAAGTGGGACGCCGGCCTCGGCCCGGCCGCCGGCAGCTTCTTCGGCTTCTACTGGGGCCTGACCGCCTTCCACCTGCTGCACGTCCTCGCGGGCATCGTGATGCTGCTGTGGATGGCCCGCCGCCTGCGCTCACAGGCGCCCTTCGCCCCGGACGCCGCCACGCCCGCGACCACCGCGGCCTTCTGGCACATGTGCGACCTCGTCTGGGTCTTCCTCTTCCCGCTGCTCTACCTCGGCCAGTAAGGAGGTCCTCCATGTCCGCCTCGACCCCCACGCAGGCCGTCTCGCCGGCCTGGACCCGCCACCTGGTCGTCGCCTGGGTGCTGCTCGTCGCCCTGACCCTGGCCGGCCCCGCGCTCGGCAGCACCGGCCTGCTCCTGGCCATCGCGGGCGTCAAGTTCACCCTCATCGGCCTGGTCTTCATGGAGCTGCGCCACGCTCACGTCCTGTGGCGCGTCCTGCTGGTCGGCTTCGCCCTGTTCGTCGCGGCCTTCTGCGCCATCGCGCTGTGATCTTGCCCCGAGGGGCCGCCTCGGCCGGCGCGTTCTACGCGGGCTGAGGCGGCGCCCCGATGAGGCGACGGTTCAGGGCCGAATCGAGCGTCAGGCGCCGAGCCACTCGAAGCGAGCGGTGAAGTGGCGCAGGACCGGCGGCTCGTGGGTCATGCGCAGGCCGCGCAGCGCGTCGCGGCGGGCGAAGACCTCGAGCGTGGCCTCGACCACGTAGTCCATGTGCGACTGGGTATAGACGCGGCGCGGGATGGCCAGGCGCACGAGATCCAGGCGGGCGGGCCGCTCGTCGGGGTGGGCCGGGTCGCGGCCGAACATGACGGTGCCGATCTCGCAGCCGCGGATGCCGGCCTCGAGGTACAGCTCGACCGCCAGCGCCTGCCCGGGGTAGGCCAGCGGCGGGATGTGGGGCGCGAAGCGGCGCGCGTCCAGGTAGACCGCGTGGCCGCCGGCGGGCAGGACCAGCGGGACGCCGGCCTCGGCCAGCTTGTCGGCGACGTAGGCGGTCGAGACGGCGCGGTAGCGCAGGTAGTCCTCGTCGAGGATCTCCTCGAGGCCCACGGCGATGGCCTCGAGATCGCGCCCGGCGAGGCCGCCGTAGGTGGGGAAGCCCTCGGTCAGGATCAGCAGATCGCGCTCGCGGCTGGCCAGCGCCGGGTCGCGGGTGCACAAAAAGCCCCCGATGTTGGCGAAGGCGTCCTTCTTGGCGCTCATCGTGCAGCCGTCCGCCAGGGCGAACATCTCGCGGACGATCCGCCGCACCGGCACGTCGGCCCAGCCGGGCTCGCGGGTCTTGATGAACCAGGCGTTCTCGGCGAAGCGGCAGGCGTCGATGTACAGCGGGACGCAGTAGCGGCGCGCCACCTCGCTGACCGCGCGCAGGTTGGCCATCGACACCGGCTGGCCGCCGCCCGAGTTGTTGGTGATGGTCACCATGACCAGCGGCACCCGGGCCGGGCCGTGCTCGGCCAGCAGGGCCTCGAGCGCCGCCACGTCCATGTCGCCCTTGAAGGGCGCCCGCAGGTCCGGTTGGGCGGCCTCGGCGCAGGGCAGGTCGACCGCGCGCGCGCCGACGTGCTCGATGTTGGCGCGCGTCGTGTCGAAGTGGGTGTTGTTGGGCACGAGGTCGCCCGGCTTCAGCATCGTCCCGAACAGGATGCGCTCGGCGGCGCGCCCCTGGTGGGTCGGGATGACGTGCGGGAAGCCCATCACCTCCTGCACGGTCTTCTCGAAGCGGTACCAGCTGCGCGCGCCCGCGTAGGACTCGTCGCCGCGCATCAGCGCGCCCCAGGCCTCGGCGCTCATCGCGCTGGTGCCCGAGTCGGTCAGCAGATCGATGAGCACCTGCTCGGCGGGCAGCAGGAACAGGTTCAGGCCGGCCTCGCGCGCCCAGGCCTCGCGCTCGGCGCGCGTAGACAGGCGGATGGGCTCGACCATCTTGATGCGGAAGGGCTCGATGATGGTCTTCACGCTAGGTCCCCGACAGCGGCTCGAAGCGCGCCTGGAAAAAGCGCAGCCGCGCCGGCTCGTGGACCATGCGCAAGCCTCGAATCGCGCCTCGCCGCGCCATCGTCCGGGCCACCGCCTCGACGGTCACGTCCATGTGGGCCTGGGTGTAGACGCGGCGCGGCAGGGTCAGCCGCACCAGCTCCAGCGCCGGCCGGTTGTGGTCGCCGGTCTCGGCGTTGCGCCCCGCCGAGACGATGCCGCGCTCCATCGCGCGGATGCCCGACTCGACGTACAGCTCGGCGGCCAGGGTCTGCGCCGGGAAGGCGTCCTGCGGCAGGTGCGGCAGGATGCGCTTGGCGTCGAGGTACACGGCGTGCCCGCCGATGGGCTGCACGATGGGCACCTCGGCCGCCATGAGACGCTCGCCGAGGTAGCGCACCTGGCCGATGCGCGCGCGCATGTGGTCCTCGTCGACCGCCTCGCGCAGCCCGATGGCCATCGCCTGCATGTCGCGCCCGGCCAGCCCCCCGTAGGTGTGCAGGCCCTCGAAGACGACGCACAGGTTCATCGCCTCCTCGTAGTGGTCGCGGCGGTTCAAGGCCAGGAACCCGCCGATGTTGACCAGCCCGTCCTTCTTGCCGCTCATCGTGGCGCCGTCGCTGTACGAGGCGATCTCGCGCAGGATGTCGGCCAGCGCGCGGTCGCCGTAGCCGGGCTCGCGCTCCTTGATGAAGAAGGCGTTCTCGATGGCGCGCGTCGCGTCCAGCATCACCAGGATCCCGTGGCGCCGGCACAGCGCGTGCACCGCCCGCAGGTTCTCCATCGACACCGGCTGCCCGCCGGCCATGTTCACGTTGGTCTCGAGGCTGACGTACGGGATGCGCTCGGCGCCGTGCTCGGCGATGACCGCCGCGAGCTTGTCGAGGTCGATGTTGCCCTTGAACGGGTGCGGCGAGGTCGGGTCGTGGGCCTCGTCGATGATGACGTCGACGAAGGCGCCGCCGGCCAGCTCCTGATGGAGCTTGGTGGTCGTGAAGTACATGTTGCCGGGCACGACGTCGCCCGGGCGGATGAGCAGGCGCGACAGGATGTGCTCGGCGCCGCGGCCCTGGTGGGTCGGGACCACGAACTCGTAGCCGTACAGATCGCGGACGGTGTCGACCAGATCGTAGAAGTTGCGGCTGCCGGCGTAGGCCTCGTCGCCCAGCATCATCCCGGCCCACTGCCGGTCGCTCATGGCGCTGGTGCCCGAGTCGGTCAGCAGATCGATGTAGACGTCCTCGCTGCGCAGCAGGAACGTGTTGTAGCCGGCCTCGGCGATGAGGCGCTGGCGGTCCTCGCGGGTGGTCGTGCGGATGAGCTCGACGACCTTGATGCGGTAGGGCTCGGCCCAGGCGGGCCGTTGGGGCGTGGTGGACACGGGGCTCCTCGGTCCTGACGTGGCGGCGGCCGCGCGGCGGCGGCGGGGGGACTCGAGAGGGCTGTCCAAGCAATGGGCGTTCCAACCCGACGGGTGTGGCCGGGCGGGTGTCTGGGCACGCGAGGAGGGTCGAATGCCACGGCGGGCGCCGCGAGATGGCCCAGCCGTGATCGGCGTCACGATCCGCTTCAGCGGGCGCGGCAGTCGACGGGGTCGCCGACGACGCAGAGGTCGGCGGCGGGCCAGGGCGCATCGCTCAGGCGCGCGTCGAGCCAGTCCATCATGTAGGGCATCGCGGCGACGCCGCCGCCGGTGTGGGCCTCGCCGGCGCACTCGAGGTACTCGATGCGGTAGCCCTGCGCGCACAAGGTGGCGACGGAGGCGCGCTCGAGCGGGGTCCTCACGATGTCGTCCAGCTCGCCGTAGACCGTCAGGATCGGCGTGTCCGACACGCGCGGGACCGAGGTGGTCGGCAGGCTGTTCTCGGCGAGGTAGCAGCCCCAGGGGGGCAGGGCGTCCCAGTCGCCGGCGGCGGCGGCGGCCAGGAAGGCGGGCTGGTAGAGCTGGTCGAGGTCGTCGAGGGCGTCGAGCGCGGGCGGGACGCCGCAGTGCTCGGCCATCAGCTGGGCGAGGCCGGTCGACAGGTGCAGCGGCGGTAGATCGGTCAGGACGCCGCCGAGGTCGTCGGGGGCGCCGTACCAGCGCGACATGGAGACGACGGCGGGCGCGAGGGTGGTGGCGGTGCGGCCCCAGTGCGCGGCGGCCCACTCGGACTGCGAGACGAGGTCCGAGGGCGGGACGGCGGCGGCGACGGCGGCCAGGGTCAGCTCGGGGGCGTAGTGGGGGGCGTAGCGCTCGGTGAACAGGGCGCCGTGGCCGCCCTGCGAGCCACCGATGACCACGACGCGCGCGGGATCGCCGGTGACGGCCAGGTCGGCCGCGTGGGATGGGTCGGCGACGGCGGCGAGGGCTGCGCGCACGGCGTCGAGGGCGGCGAGGGCGGTCGGCTCGGCGACCATGTAGGGGTGCGGGAAGGCGTCGGGCGACGACTCGCCGAAGCCGGTGAGGCCGATGTAGTCGGGGGCGACGGCGACGAAGCCGCGCGAGGCCAGCAGGATGGAGGCGGCGAGGCCGTCGATCTTGCGGGAGGGGGCGCAGGCGTCGACGAAGCCGGTCGTGCCGTGCAGCCACATGGCGACCGGGACCTGGGCGTCCGGCGCGAGCCCCAGCGGCACGCCGACGACCGCGGTGGCCTCGACGAGGGCGCCGCGGTCCTGCGTGGTGTAGCGCAGCAGGAAGTTGCGGACGCCGTACGAGACGGGGGTCAGGGCCTCGAAGCCCGCGCCGGCGAGCAGGTCGTCGACGGTGGCCGGCTCAAGGTCGGTCAGGAAGGCCTCCTCGAAGGTCACGACCTGCCCGACCTGGTCGGCGGGCAGCCAGGAATAGAGCGCGATGCCGCAGGCGCCGGGTGCGAAGGGCGGCGGAGTGGCGTCGGGGCCGGCATCGGGTGAGACTGCGTCGGCGTCGGCGTCGTCGGCGGCGGGCGCGTCGCCCTCGAGGGCGTCACCGTCGGAGCGCGGGGGTGGGGCGGCCTCGCAGGCCAGCAGCGTGGCGGCCGTGAGCGTGGCCGTGGCGATGCGGAGGAGGCCGCCGCGGGAGGGCATCGGCGAGCCTCTCAGGTGAGGTGGGTCAGGATGTCGCGGGCGCGGGTCCACAGGAGCGAGCCGCCCTCGTCGGGCAGGGCGTGCCGGGTCGCGCGGGGGAAGCGGGCGGCCAGGGAGAGGCCGTGATCGGGCGAGTGGACGGGGCTGGTGTCGAGCAGGCCGTGCCACAGGTGGACGGGGACGGAGACGTCCTCGGGGCGGGTGGGCCAGGGCGACAGGGCGAGCGTCAGGTCGCGGACGTAGCCGGCCGGGCCTGCCGCGAAGCCGTCCCGGAGGGTGTCGAGGTAAGCGGCGGCGAAGGCGGGCTCGGCATAGACGGCGCGGTCGGCGGGGCCGCTCATCGCCAGGACCAGGGCGTGGAAGCCGTCGGCGTCGACCCGCTGGGCGAAGTCGGCCTCGAAGGCGGCGGGGTCGTGCGCGACGGCGTCGACCAGGGCCTGGACCTCGGGCGCGAGCTGGGGGCGCATGGCCGGGTGGGAGAGCTCGTCCTGGGGCGAGACGAGGGCGAGGGACGTGGCGAGGCCGGCGTGGGCGAGGGCGAGGGCGAACGGCGCGCCCTGCGAGAAGCCGATGATGGGCAGGGAGCGGACGCCCAGGTGGTCGAGGACGGCGGCGACGTCGGCCGACCAGGAGGCGAAGCTCTTGTCGGGGTCGGGGCTCGAGCGGCCGAGGCCGGCGCGGTCGATGCAGACGAGGCGCAGGCCCAGGGACGCGAGATCGTCGGCGCCGAAGCCCATCGTGGAGGTCATCGCGGCGCCGGTGACGAAGAGGACGGGGCGCGCGTCGGGAGCGCCCCACTCGGCCCAGCCGACGACCCGGTCGTCGGGGCGGACGAGCTGGTCGTGACGATCGGGCGGGCGGAGAGGCGACGGCGTCATGGCGAAGGGCCTCGTGGGTCAGGGCGGAGGCCGAATCATGTCGCGGGGGGAAACCGCTGGCAACGGCGTCGATCGGCTGCGCCGCCCGTGGCGAGGTCGTCTCGGAGCGCTTGCGTTTGCAGGGGGCCCGGCCGAGACTCGAACCCGGTCGACCTCCACGCGCGCCCCCTCCGACTTCGGCAGCCACCAGCTCATGGCCCACCGCACCTTCGCCGTCGGTGACATCCACGGGGACCTCCGTGCCCTGACGACGGTGCTGGAACGCCTGCCGCTGCTGGACGCGGCCGACACCCTGGTCTTTTTGGGCGACTACATGGATCGCGGGCCCCAGTCGGCGGAGGTCGTCCAGTTTCTGAGGCGCGACCTGCCGCGGCGGACCGCGGCGCGCCTGGTCTTTCTGCGCGGCAACCACGAGGACGCCTGGCTGCGGGTCATCTCGGGCGAGTGGCCCGAGTTCGTCGAGCCGCCCGGCAACGGCTGCCTCGCCTGCTACCGGTCGTTCACCGGCGGGCCCGTCCCGGACCGCTGGGATCTCGCGACGCCGCGCGAGCTGGCCGAGATGCGGCGCGGCGCCTTCTTCCCGATGGACGTGGTCGACTGGATGCGCTCGCTGGCCTGGTGGTACGAGGACGAGCACGCGATCTACGTGCACGCCGGGCTGCCGCGCGTGGGTGGCGTGTGGCAGCACCCGTCGCTGGTCCGCCGCCGGGTCGAGCTGCTGTGGCTGCGCGACGGCGACTTCTTCCGCTACTACCGGGGCAAGCGGGTCGTCGTCGGGCACACGGCGACGCGCAACCTGCCTCCGGAGCTGTCGTCGTACACGTCCGACGACCCGCAGGATCTGTGGGCGGGCGACAACGTGGTGGCCATCGACACGGGCAGCGGGAAGGGCGGCTTCCTGACGGCCGTGGAGCTGCCCGTGCTGAAGACGTACGAGTCACGAGGCTGACCGCGCGGCCCGGGTCGAGTAGGCTCGGGGCATGCTCGAAGTGCTCGAGTTCGTGATCGAAGGGCGCCGGTGGGCCCTGCTGGCCGGCGACGTGGTCGAGGTCCTGCGCGCGGTGGCCATCTCCGAGCTGCCGCGGGCGCCGGCGGTGGTCGAGGGGGTCATCGACGTGCGTGGCACGCTGGTGCCGGTCTACGACCTGCGCCGCCGGTTCGGGCTGCCGGAGCGCCGCGTCCGGCCTTCGGACCAGCTCATCGTGGCGCGCGCCGGCGAGCGTCGGGTGGCCCTGCGCTGCGATCGGGCCGCGCGGCTCCACGCGGTCGATCCGGCGCACATGGTGATGCCGGCCGAGGTCGCGCCGTGGATGGAGGCGACGCCGGGGACGGTCACCGGGTTGGCGCGGCTGCCCGACGGCCTGCTGGTCGTGCACGACCTGCGGGCCTTCCTCAGCGAGGCCGAGGCCGCCGACCTGGACGCGGCGATGCACGCGGCGAGGACGCCCGGCCCGGACGGCGCGGGCGCGCCATGAACGTCACCTGGAGCGCGCCCGAGTTCGCCCGGATCGCCCGGCTGGTGCACGACCACGCCGGGCTGAGGCTGCCGGCGCACCGCCGCGACGAGGTCGAGACCGTCATCCGGCGGGTCGCCGCCGACCGCGGGCGGGCGCTGGACGACCTCGCGGGCCAGCTCGAGCGCGACGCGCTGCTGCTCGGCGATCTGGTCAGCGAGCTGACCATCGGCGAGACCTACTTCCTGCGGGATCTCCCGCACCTCGAGCTGGTGCGCGATCGGCTGGTCCCGGAGGTCCAGCGGCTGCGGGGGCGCGACCACGTGTTCCGCGCGTGGAGCGCGGGGTGCTCGACCGGAGAGGAGGCCTGGTCGCTGGCCATCTTGCTGGACCAGGCCGGCATCGGGCGGCGGTCGTCCATCCTGGCGACCGACATCTCGCGGCCTGCGCTGGCGCGAGCGCGCCGCGCGGAGTACCGCGAGTGGTCGCTTCGCGGGGCCGGCAGGGCGACGGCCGAGCGGTACCTGCGGCAGGTCGGCGACGGCTGGGTCGTCGGACCGAGGCTGCGGGACCGCGTGCGCTTCGAGTACCTGAACCTGGCCGAGGAGGGCTACCCGTCCTTCCCGTCCGGCGTGTGGGGCATGGACCTCATCCTATGCCGCAACGTGTTCATCTACTTCGAGCGCGAGCTGGTCGAGGCGGTGGCGGGGCGCCTGCACGCCGCGCTCGCCGAGGGCGGCTGGCTGCTGACGGCGGCGACCGACCCGAGCTTGCGCCACCTGGGGCTGTTCGAGGTCGAGCAGACGCCCGCAGGCACGATCTATCGGCGGCCCGTGGGCCTGGCGCGTTCGACGGCGGCCTCCGCGGCACCGCGGCGGCGGGCGGTCGCGCCGACGCCGCTTCCGTCTCTGGCGCCGCCCGAGCCCACGCCGGCGCCGCAGGGCCAAGCGGCCCCCGAACCCCAAGGCGCGCTCGCGGACGCGGTGGCCGAGGCCTACGCCCGCGGCGACTACCACGCGGTCGCGGACCGGGGCGAGGCGCTGCTGCACGACCCGGTGACGGCCTGCCTGCTGGTGCGTTCGCTGGCCAACCTGGGGCAGGCCGAGGAGGCCGAGACCCACGCCGCGGCCGCGGTCGGCGCGCACCCGCTCGCGAGCGAGCTGCATCTGCTGCGCGTCCTGCTGCAGATGGAGCTGGGGCGCTGGGACGAGGCCCTGGACGCCGCGCGCCGCGTCCTGTACCTCGACCGTGGCCTCATCGTCGCCCACCTCGCGCTCGGCGCCATCCAGCGCCGGCGCGGCCGAACCGAGGAGGCCGTCCTGGCCTATCGCAACGCTCGCAAGCTCGCCCTGGCCCTGCCGCCCGAGGTCCCGGTGCGGCTCGCCGACGGCCAGGTGGCCGGGCGGCTGGCCGAGATGGCCGAGGCCCAGCTGTCGCTGTTGGGGGCCGCGCCCAACGGGAGGTCCTGAGCGATGGCCGACATCGACTGGGCCGAGGTCCGCGCGCGCCTGGCCCGCGCGGGCGACTCCGAGGCGGCGTCGAGGGCCCCGACGGACGAGGCGGACGCCGCCGTCCTGCAGGCGCGGGCGCGGGCGTTGGCGGCGGCGCGGGTCGAGGCGGCGCCGTCGGCGCAGCTCGAGCTGGTCGTGTTCCGCTGGAGCGACGAGCGGTATGCCCTGCCGAGCACGCACGTGCTGCGCGTCGTCGTCGTCGAGGACGTCACCCGGGTGCCGGGCGCCCCAGCCGTCGTGCGGGGGATCGTGAGGCACGAGGGCGAGGTGCTGCCGCTGTTCGATCCGCGAGCGCTGCTGGGCGTCGCGTCGGCCGCCGAGGCGACGCGTGGCGAGATCCTGGTGCTGGGCGACGAGCGCCCCGATCTCGGGCTGCTGGTGGACGCGGTGGTCGGGATCACGGCGATCGCGACGGACGCGCTGAAGCCGGCGCCGGGGGGAGGCGAGGGCGCCCGCCGCCCCTGGGTGCAGGGCGTAACGACCGAAGGCTTGATCGTGCTGGACCCTGAGGCTGTCCTCGCCGACCCGCGGCTGGCGGTGGGCGAGCGGCTGCACCCGACCTGACGAGAGCGTGATGCCACAGAGGATCCCCTGGTCCCGATCGATCGGGACGCGTCTGAGCGGCCTCGTGCTGCTGCTGTTCCTGGTGGCGCTGGCGATGACGGCCATCAACACCTACCTGATGGGCCAGATCCGCGGCAGCGTGGCGTGGACGTCGCTGGTCAGCGAGGGCGGGCGGCTGCGGTCGCAGCTGCTCAACCTGCTCGAGGACCAGTTCGAGCAGGCCCCCGAGCGACGGTCCGTCACGCGGCAGGCGATCGACGGCATCATCACCTCGATCGAGCAGCGCTTCGTCGAGCTGCAGGAGGGACCGGAAGGCGGGGGGCCGGCGCTGCGGGACCAGCAGCTCGAGAACGCGGTCGCCGAGCGGCGCGCCGTCTGGGACACGCAGGTCCTGCCGCTGGTGCGGCGCATCGCCGGCGCGCCCTCGCGCGAGGCCGTCTCGGCCGAGCTGGCGCAGCTGCGTGAGCTGACCAGCATCTACGTCGACTACGTGTCGAAAGCCACGCGGCGCGCTGGCGAGCTGGCCGAGGCCGAGATCGCGCGCATCCAGACGCTCCAGATCGCCTTCGCGGTGACCTCCCTGCTGGTCTTCGTGCTGGTGCTGGCGGTGACTCGAGGGGTTACGCGCCGCGTCACGCGCGTGTCCCAGGCCGCCGACCTCGTCGCCCAGGGGGATCTGAGCGCGAGCGCGGGCGTGACGGGCCAGGACGAGGTGGCCGCGCTGGGGCGATCGTTCGACGAGATGACCCGGCGGCTGCGCGAGGGGCGCGACCTCGAGCGATCGATGCGCGAGCGGCTCGAGCACCTCATCGCCGAGGTCCGCGAGGGCGCGACGCGGCTGGCGACCTCGACCAACCAGATCGTGGCGTCGACCAACCAGCAGGCGTCCAGCGCGCAGGAGCAGGCGGGTGCCATCAGCGAGACCGTGGCCGTGGTCGAGGAGCTGGCCGCCATGAGCGACGAGGCGGCGCGCTCGGCGCGGCAGGCGGCGGAGACGGCGCGGCAGTCCGACGACGTGGGGCGGCGGGGGCGCGCGGCGGTCGAGGAGGCCGTGCGCATCATGGGGCAGGCCAAGGAGCAATCGGACTCCGTGGCCGAGAGCATCGTGCGGCTGGCCGAGCAGACGCAGGCGGTCACCGAGATCATCGCGCTGGTCGACGACATCTCGGACCAGACGAACATGCTGGCTTTGAACGCGGCCATCGAGGCGTCGCGCGCGGGCGAGCACGGGCGCGGGTTCTCGGTGGTGGCGACCGAGGTGCGGTCGCTCGCCGAGCGGGCCAAGGCGGCGACGGTCGAGATCCGGCGCAACCTGGGCGACATCCAGAGCATGGCGTCCAGCTCGGTGCTGTCGATGGAGCAGTACGCGCGGGCGATGAAGGACGCGACGCGGTCGGCCGAGGAGAGCGGGGCGACCATCCTGCGTCTGGCGCAGTCCATCGGCGAGATGGCCGAGGTGAGCAGCACCATCTCGGGGTCGACCAGCCAGCAGGCCGAGGGGCTGGCGCAGATTAGTGGGGCGATGAAGGACGTCAAGACGGGCACCGACCAGACGGTCAAGGCGGTCTGGCAGAGCGAGCAGGCGCTCAAGGATCTCAACGGGCTGGCGATTCGGCTGACCGAGCTGCTCGACGCGCGGTCCTGAGGAGAGGCGCCGGATGGATCGCGACCGCTTGCTCGAGCGCCTGGTCGCCGCGTTCGCGGGCGAGCTCGAGGACCACGTCCGGGTCCTCAACGAGGATCTGCTGGCGCTCGAGAAGGAGCGGGACCCGGCGGAGCGCAAGGCCCTGCTCGACGACCTGTTCCGCACGGCGCACAGCGTCAAGGGGTCGTCGCGGGCGGCGAGCATCGCGCCCATCGAGGCGGCGAGCAGCCGCATGGAGGAGCTGCTGTCGGCGCTGCGCGAGGGGCGGCGCGAGCTCGACGCGCCGACGCTGGATCTGTTCTTCGAGGTGACCGACGCGCTGGAGGAGGCGGCCGGGAGGCTGCGCGAGCGGCAGGGGTTCGAGGGCGCGCCCATCGAGGTCGTGGCGGAGCGGCTCGAGGCCGCGGCCGGTGGGCGGCGGCCGAGCGTCGAGCGTCCGGCGCTGCCGACCGGCGTGGCGGTCGAGGGGCGGGGCGCGACCGTGCGGACGTCGACCGAGCGCCTGGACCGCCTGATGAACCTGACGGGTGAGCTGATCGTCGCGCGCGACCAGGGGCAGCGCGTGGTCGCGACGCTGCGGGACATCGAGGCGCACCTGTCTCGGTGGCGCGCCGACTGGCGCGTGCTCGAGCGCGTGATGGGCCCGGTCGTCGACGCCGTGCGGGACGGCGGGGAGGGCGGCGGTCGTTCGGACGTGGGGCGGCGCTTCGAGGTGGCGCTGGGCCGGCAGCAGGATCACTTCCGGCGGATGCAGGCCGAGCTGGATCGCCTGCGCGCGGAGGTGCTCGCGGACCGGCGGCAGCTGACGCACGCCATCGACCCGCTGGCCGACGAGGTGCGGACGCTGCGGCTGATGCCGTTCGTCGAGGCGACGAGCGGGCTGGACCGGACGGCGCGGGACCTGGCGCGCGGCCTGGACAAGGAGGTCGAGGTGGTCGTCGCGGGCGGCGACGTCGAGATGGACCGGGCGGTGGTGCAGGCCTTGCGGGTGCCGCTGCTGCAGCTGGTGCGCAACGCGGTGGACCACGGCGTCGAGGGGCCCGAGGCGCGGCAGGAGGCCGGCAAGGTGCCGCAGGGGCGGGTGCGCGTCGCGGCGCGGCTGTCGGGGCCCGAGGTCTGGATCACCGTCGAGGACGACGGGCGCGGGCTGGACCACGAGGCGATCCGCGCGCGAGCGGCCGCGCTGGGATGGGACGTGCCGGACGACGAGGCGGCCCTGGCGCAGCTCATCTTCCGGCCCGGGTTCTCGACCGCGCGCCTCATCACCGACATCAGCGGGCGCGGCGTCGGGCTGGACGTCGTGCGGCAGGCCGTCGAGGCGATGCAGGGCGGCTTGCAGGTCGCGTCGCGGCCGGGGCAGGGGACGCGCTTCGACCTCACCGTGCCGCTCACCCTGCTGACGCTGCGCGCCCTGCTGGTCGAGGTCGGCGGGGACGTCTATGCCCTGCCGGCCAGCCACTTGCGGCGGTTGGTCTCGGCGCGGCGGGAGGCCTTGGTGTCGATCCAGGGGCGCGAGGCCCTGCGCGCGACCGGAGACGACGACGCCCCCACCCCCGTGGTGTCGCTCGCGGCGCTGTTGGACGTGCCGGCGGCGGCGCGGGCGGGGGAGCGGGCGATGCCGGTCGTGGTGGTGGGCCACGGGAGCCGGCGGGTCGGGTTGGCCGTCGACGCCCTGCTGCGCGAGGACGAGATCCTGGTCAAGCACCTGGGGCCCCGGCTGGAGAAGCTACGGCACTTCAGCGGGGCGACGCTGTTGCCCAGCGGGCGGCTCGCCCTCATCCTGCACGTGCCCAGCCTGGTGGCGGCGGCAACGACCGGGCCGCCCCGGCGTGCCATGGCCGAGACATGGGCCGAGGCGGCGTCTACCGGCGCCCGGCGGGTGCTGCTGGTCGACGACTCGGTGACCACCCGCGCGCTCGAGCGCAGCATCCTCGAAGCGGCCGGCTACGAGGTCACCGTCGCGGTCGACGGTGTGGACGCCTGGGACAAGCTCGAGGCCCAGGGGGCCGACATCCTGGTCGCCGACGTCGAGATGCCGCGGATGGACGGGTTCGCGCTGACCGAGGCCGTGCGGTCCTCGGCGCGCTTTTCGGACCTGCCGGTGGTCCTCGTCACGGCGCGCGAGACCGATCGCGACAAGGCGCGCGGGCTCGAGGTCGGGGCGAACGCGTACCTCGTCAAGAGCACGTTCGATCAACACAACCTGCTCGAGACGGTCGAGCAGCTCGTCGGGGCGGCCCGCCGCGGGCCGGGAGGCGCCTGATGATCCGCGTCCTGGTGGCCGAGGACCTGCCGACCGCGCGCGCGCTGGTCGTCGAGATCCTGCGCGCCGATCCCGACATCGAGGTGGTCGGCGAGGCGACCAACGGGGCCGAGGCGGTCGCCATGGCGCGCCGGCTCCGGCCCGACCTCGTCACCATGGACATCCTGATGCCCGAGATGGACGGCTTCGAGGCGACGCGCCGGCTGATGGCCGAGATGCCGGTGCCCATCGTCATCGTCTCGAGCCTGAACGTGGGCGAGGTGACCTTCTCGATGCAGGCGCTCAAGGTCGGCGCGCTGGCGGCGCTGCCCAAGCCGCGCGGCCCCGGCTCACCGGGCTTCGCCGAGGACGCGCGGCGCCTGGTCGCGACGGTCAAGGCGATGGCGCGCGTCGCCGTCCTGCGACGTCCCGCTGCGACGGCGCAGGCCCCGACGCCAGCGCGTCGACCCACCTCCCCGGAGCTGCCCGTCACCCGCTCGTTCCCGCGCTCGCGCGTCGTCGCCATGGCCGCCTCGACCGGCGGCCCCGCGGCCTTCTCGACCATCCTGTCGGACCTGCCGGGCGACTTCCGCGCGCCGATCCTGCTGGTCCAGCACGTGGCCCACGGCTTCGCCGAGGGGTTCGCGCGCTGGCTCGACGGCGCCTCGCCGCTGCAGGTCAAGGTCGCCGAGCCCGGCGAGCCGCTGATGGCCGGGGTCGTCTATGTGGCGCCCGACGGCACGCACCTCGGCGTCGCGCGCGGCCGCGCGGCGGTCGAGCTGTCGAACGAGCCGCCCATCGGCGGCTTCCGGCCGTCCGCGAACCACCTGTTCCGGTCGGTGGCCGCCTCGTTCGGACCGTTCGTGACGGCGGTGATCCTCAGCGGCATGGGGCGCGACGGGGCCGACGGGCTGGTCGAGGTCGCGCGGGCCGGCGGGCGGGTCATCGCGCAGGACGAGGCCACGTCGGTGGTCTTCGGGATGCCCGGCGCCGCGCACGAGGCCGGCGTCGTGGACCTGACCTTGCCCCTGGGCGGGGTCGCGGGCACTCTGCGGGGCGTCGTTTGACCCGGTGCGCGGCGGGAGAGGGCGGGGGGCCCCGGCTCGCGAGCGCCCCGGAGGCCTCCGGAAGGAGCGTCGTCGCTTGAGCCCGCTAGCCGACCGCTCGCCCACCGGTGGGGCCGCGACCTGTCAGATCGACGAGGATGGCGTCGTGTCGCGTTGCACGGCGGGGTTCGCGCTGCGGCTCGGCATGCCGTACCACGCGGTCATCGGGCGGCGCCTCGGCGCGCTGCTCGACGCCGCGCTGGGGGTGTCTGGCTTCGAGGGGCGGCACACGTTCGGGGCGTCCGGCGTCCTGGACGATCCGGCGGCCGGCGTGCGCGTCGTGTTCGAACCGCTGGTGGCGGCGAACGGCGAGCCCGAGGGCGCGCTGTGCACCCTCGAGGCGCTGCCCGACGCGCCCGAGCTGGCGCTGGCGCTGCAGCGGCTCTTCGACGCGCAGCTGGTCGGCGCGGTGGTCTGGACGCGGCAGGGGCGGATCGTCGACGCCAACGACGCCTGGCTGCGGATGGTCGGCCTGTCGCGGGAGGCGCTAGCGACGCTGGACTGGTCCGCGGTCGTGCCGCCCGACGAGGAGGACACGCTGAGGGGGCTCGTCGCGGAGGCGCAGGCGGCGGGCTCGGCCGGGCCTGGACGCTTCACCCTGCTGCGAACCGATGGCCGGCGTGTGCCCGTGCTGTTCGCGATGATCGCGCTGCCCGAGCCGGACCGCTTCGTGACCTGCGTCGTGGACGCCGCGCCCTTCGTGCGCGTCGAGGACGAGCGCGCGCGGCTGCTCGAGCGCGAGCAGGTCGCGCGCATGGAGGTCGAGGAGGCGCAGCGCAGCCTGGGCTTTCTGTATCAGACGACCAGCGCGCTGTTCGAGGAGGCGCGCGACCCGCGGCAGCTCCTCGAGCGGCTGGCGGAGCTGAGCGTGCCGCACCTGGCGGACTGGTGCCTCATCGACATCTTCGTAGGGGAGGCGGTCGAGTGCGTCGCGGCCGCCCATTGGGATCCCGAGCACGCCGCCACGGCGGCGGGGCTGTGCCGACGCTGGGAGCCGGACCCTGGCGCACGGGTCGGCGTGGCGCGCGCGGCCCGTGAAGGGCGGACGCAGCTCGGGTCGGCGGCGGACCTGGCCGCGGCCGAGGCGGAGACCGAAGACTGGCGGCAGCTGTTGCGGCTGCGCGCGCACTCGTGGATGCAGGTGCCCATCCGGCTTCACGGACAGACCACCGCGGTCGTGACGCTCGCCTTCGCCGAGTCGACGCGCGTCCACGGGCCCGAGGACGTGGCCCTGGCCGAGGATCTCGCCGCCCGCGCCGCCATCGCCCTCGACAACGCGCGCCTGTTCGCGGAGGTCGAGCGGGCCGTCCGCGCGCGCGAGGAGGCCCTGCACATCGTCTCGCACGATCTCAAGAACCCCATCGCGGTGCTGCTCCTCAAGGCGCAGCGGCTCCGGCGCGTCATGCCCGCCGGCGACGAGGGCGCGCGGGCGCGCACGCTGGTCGAGCAGCTCGAGCGCACCATCATGGGCATGAACCGGCTCATCGAGGGGCTGCTCGACCTCGCGCGCATGGAGGCCGGACGCCTCAAGCTCGACCGGCGCGTCGAGGCGCCGAGCGCGGTCGTCACGCGCGCCGTCGAGCCGCTGCAGTCCCTCGCGCACGACCGTGGGCAGCGCCTGGAGATCGCGGTCAGCGAGTCGTTGCCGCCCATCGACGCCGACCCCGACCGCCTGGCGCAGGTGCTGGCGAACCTGGTCGGCAACGCGCTCAAGTACACCCCCGAGGGCGGCCGCATCCGGGTCGAGGCGCAGGCCTCGCCGTCCGAGGTCTGCTTCACCGTCGCGGACACCGGCCCGGGCATCCCGGCCGAGCAGCTGCCGCATCTCTTCGAGCGCTTCTGGCAGGCGCGCGCCGCCGGCCGCACCGGCCACGGCCTGGGCCTGTCCATCGTGCAGGGTCTCGTCGAGGCGCACGACGGGCGCGTCTGGGTCGACAGCCAGCCCGGCCAGGGCAGCCGCTTCCACTTCTCCATCCCCCGCGCGTCCACCGACGCGGACGGACGCTGATGGGGGCACCGCAACGCACGGCCCCTTGTCACGCGCCGGCCACATCTCGTTCAATGGCCGCCACGACCGACTCAGACGCGACGGGACGCCACCCATGAACCATTGTCGCCCCCGGGGCTCGACCGCGATGCTCGCCGCCGCGCTGGCGGTGCTTGCGCTCACCGCCTGCGAGTCGTCCTCCACGCCCGAAGCCAGCACCGACGCCGCGCCCACCGCCGACGCGCCCACCGCCGACGCGTCGGCCGAGCTCCCCGACTTCTCGGGCGACCCCGACTCCCTGCCGCGCTTCGTCCACTACATCCGCGGCGACGTCTACCCGCGCCTCGTCCTCGAGCTCGACAAGGTCGACGGCCACGGCCCCGAGGACGGCGTCGAGGCCGATCTCACCGCCGGCCTGTCGCAGCTGCTCGACAAGCCCGCCGGCGTCGAGGTGGTCCACGACGGCCTCATCCCCTCCAAGGGGGCCGACCACGCCTGGACCTTCTCCGAGCTGTCCGCCCTCGCCAAGCAGACCTTCGATCTGGCCGTCCCCGACGACACCATCAAGATGCACATCGTCTTCCTCGACGGCCGCTACGCCGAAGACACCGACAGCTTCAAGATCCTCGGGCTCGCCTGGGCCTCGACCCACCTGGTCGTCTTCAAGGACACCATCGAGTCGCTCTGCCAGGGCGGCCTCGCCGGCCCCCTCTCCCAGACCCTGCGCGCCCGCCTGTGCGCCTCGACGGAGCTGGGCATCTGGACGCACGAGGTCGGCCACCTGCTGGGCCTGGTCGGCAACGGCCTGCCCCTGACGACCGATCACCAGGATCACGACCACGGCGCCCACGACACCGACGACGGCTGCATCATGTACTACGCCTACCAGGGCCAGGCCCTGGTCGACCTGTTCCGCACACGGCTGCTCGCAGGCGGCGAGCCCGACCTGGGGTTCGACGCCGCGTGCCTCGCCGACATCGCCGCCGTGCGCGACGCCCCCTGAACGTGTCGGCGCGCCGCGCGGGCGACCAGGTCCCCGTCACCTCAGAAGCGCATGCCGTTCTTGGCGCGGAACATGAACCAGTCGTAGCCGAAGTACAGGCCGACCGCGATGACCGGCACGCCGATCCACCCGCTGACGAACACCGTCGCCGCGACCCCGGCCGCCTCGGTCCCCAGGAACTTCAGCCGCTTGCCCTTCTCGATCTGCTGATTGCTCGCCACGCGTCCCTCCTCCGATTTCAGCGGCCACCGCTATAGCTTCGCCGGGCCCTGACGCCAAGTTCCTGCCGCCCTGCCGCGACAGTCCTCGTCATGGTGACCGCGCGCCCCCCTGTGCTACCTCCGACGCATGCCCCCCAGCTTCCTCCAGGACCTCGCCGTCGTCCTCGGCGCGGCCGCCCTCATCGCCCTCGTCTGCCAGCGGCTGCGCCTGCCGCTCGTGGTCGGCTACCTCCTGGCGGGGATGATCATCGGCCCGAACGTCCCCATCCCGCTGGTGGCCGACCAGGGGACGGTCAACACGCTCAGCCAGCTCGGCGTCATCCTGCTCATGTTCTCGCTGGGTCTCAACTTCAGCCTGCGGCAGCTCCTGCGCCTGATGCCGACGATGGGCATCGTCTCGCTGATGTCGGTCTCGCTGCTCATCTGGTTGGGCTTTTTGGTCGGCCGCGCCCTCGGCTGGACCGTGCAGGAGAGCCTGTTCGCAGGCGTCATCGTCGCGCTGTCCAGCGACATCATCGTCATCAAGGCCCTCGGCGAGGAGCGCATCCCGGCCGCCGCCGCCGAGCTGGCCTACGCCGAGCTGGTCATCGAGGACCTCATCGCCATCGTCCTCATCGCGGTCATGACCGCCATCGCCTCGGGCCACACGGTCTCGGCCGACACCCTCGTGTCCACCATGGCCCAGCTCCTGGCCTTCCTGGTCCTGTCGGTCTTCGGCGGCCTGCTCATCGTCCCGCGCATGATCCGAGGCGTCATCCGCCTCGCCCGACCCGAGGTCACCGTCCTCGCCTGCGTCGCCGTGTGCTTCGCGCTGGCGCTGCTGGCCCAGGCCGTCGGCTACTCGGTCGCGCTGGGGGCCTTCATCGGGGGCATGCTCATCGGCGAGTCCGGCGCCGGGCCCCACATCGAGCTGCTGGTCCGCCCGCTGCGTGACGTCTTCGGCGCCGTCTTCTTCGTCTCCGTGGGCATGCTCATCGACCCGGCCCTGCTGGCCGAGCACTGGGCCGCGGTCCTGTCGCTGACCCTGCTCGTGCTCGTGGGCAAACCGTTCGGCGTCTTCTTCGGCTCGTTCCTCATGGGCAACGGCGCCCGCTCCTCGCTCATCGCCGGCCTGACCGTCGCGCAGATCGGCGAGTTCTCCTACATCCTCGCCAGCGTCGGCCTCGCCTGGGGCGCCACCGGCGACCACGTCTACCCCATCGCCGTCGCCGTCTCGGTCATCACCGCCCTGACGACCCCGTACTACATCCGGGCGTCCGGCGCGGTCGCCACCTTCCTCGGCGGCCGCGTCCCCCAGCCGCTGCAGACCTTCGCCACGCTCTACGGCTCCTGGATCGAGCGCCTCCGCCAGAGCCCCCACCCCCGCTCCACCCGCGCCTCCATGCGCCGCCTGCTCAGCCGCATGGGGCTCGACGCGGTCGTCCTCGCCGCCATCCTCATCGGCACCTCCCTCGGCATGGACTCCCTGCGGGCCTTCCTGGGCCTCGAGCTGGGCCTGTCCTACGGCGTCGCCACCACGTCCATCGTCCTCGCCGCCGCCCTCGTCTCGGTCCCGTTCGTCGTCGGCCTCGTCCGCATCACCGGCCCCCTCAGCGCCCTCATCGCCGGCGAGGTCCTCCCCGCCGCCCGCGAGGGGCAGCTCGACCTCGCCGACGCCCCCCGCCGCGCCCTGGTCATCACCCTGCGGCTCACCATGCTGCTCCTCGTCGGCCTGCCGCTCATCGCCATCACGCAGCCCTTCCTGCCGCGCCTGCCCGTCGCGGTCCTCCTCGTCGGCGCCCTCACCCTGGTGGGCGTCGTCTTCTGGCGTCGCGCCACCAACCTCCAGGGCCACGTCCGCGCGGGCGCCCAGGTCATCATCGAGGCGCTCGCGACGCCGGACCTGTCGCGTCCGCAGGCGCCCATGCACACCACCCCTGCCAGCCCGCTCGAGCAGGTCCAGGCGCTGCTGCCGGGCATCGGCAACCTCGCCGCCGTCACCCTGGTCGCGCACAGCCCCGCCGTGGGCCGCACCATGCGCGAGCTGAACCTGCAGACGCTGACCGGCGTCACCGTCCTGGCCATCCTGCGCGGCCGGGCGGGCCTGGTCCCCACCGGCAACGAGCCCCTCGAGGCCGGGGACGTGCTCGCCCTCACCGGCCCCGAGGACGCCGTCGAGGCGGCCCGGGCGCTGCTGCACGCCGACGAGCCGTCGATCCCCGAGCCCTCGACGTCCCAGCGGTGAGCGCGCGGGAACCCTGCTCGGGCCCCGCGTGTTGATCCCAGCGCCACCCCCTCATCGCCCCTGTCCCCTCGCCAGCCCCGCGCCCGGCCTCCGACACCCGACGTCTGGCCCAACGGCGTGTGGCATGCGTTAATCATCGAGCGCCGGCTCCTCGCCCCGCACCGGCCGGCGCGACCGGGTCCCCACCCGCCGCAGGAGAACCGACATGAGCTTCGAGCTGACGCGCGTGTCCCAGGCGCTCGCCCACTGGATCGAGGCGCTCAACAGCCGCGGTGACGACGCCATCACCCAGCGCGCCCTCACCGACGACGTCGCCCTGACCCGCCACTCGGGCCTGCAGAAGGGCGTCACCGAGCGCTTCGAGGGCGTCGACGCCGCCGCCCGCTGGCTGCGCCGCAGCCCGCCCGACACCCTCTTCTCCGTCGTCGGCACCCCCGAGATCCTCTCGGCGCCCGGTCGCATGCCCATCGAGGCCGAGGCGCGCTACCGCGTCCAGGTCGGCGAGTTCGTCAACCAGGGCACGTGGCGCGTGACGCTGGCCGAGGACGGGCGCATCGCCGCCCTCGAGCACATGCCGGACTTCCTGGCCACCTGAGGCGACCCATGCACCCGGCTCGCCTCGAGCTGACCGGCCGCGCCGGCGCCCTCGCGATGGTGGACGGCCGCGTCCTCGACAGCTACGCCGGCTGCGACTACCTGGGCCTGTCGCGACACCCCGAGGTGCTGGCGGCGCTGGCCTCCGGCGCCCGCGAGTACGGCCTGAGCGCCGCCGCGTCCCGCGAGACGACCGGCGCGACCCGCGAGCACCGCCTGCTCGAGGAGGCGCTGGCCGACTTCCTGGGCGTCGAGGCCGTCCTGCTGGTCCCGGACGGCTACCTGACCAACCTCGCCGCCGCGCAGGGGCTGGCCCCCGAGCACGCCGCCGCCTGGGTCGACGCGCTGGCCCACGCCAGCGTCCGCGACGGCGCGCAGACCTCGGGGCTGGCGGTGCATCGCTTCGCGCACCGCGACGCGGGCGCCCTGGCCGACGCGCTGGCCGCGGCGGACCGGCCGCTGGTCATGACCGACGGCGTGTTCCCGACCGAGGGCACCACGGCGCCGCTGCCCGCGCTGCTCGCGGCGCTGCCGGACGACGGGCGCCTGCTGGTCGACGACGCCCACGGGCTGGGCGTCCTGGGCCCGCGAGGGCAGGGCACGCTGGCCCACCACGGCCTCCGCGACCCGCGCGTCGTCCTGACGGGGACGCTCTCGAAGGCGTTCGGCTGCGCCGGGGGCGTCATCGCCGGCACCGCCGCCGTGGTCACCGCCGTCCGCGAGCGCGCCCGCGCCTACGTCGGCGCCACGGCGCTGGCCCCGGCGCTGGCGCGTGCCGGACGCGCCTCGCTGAGGGTGCACCGCAGCGAACCGGCGCTGCTCGCCACGCTGCACCGCAACATCGCCCGCCTGCGCGCCCTGTTCGCGGAGCTGGGCTGGCCCGTCCCGGCCGAGCGGCTGCCGGTCTTCACCTTCCGCCTCGACCCGCCCGAGCGCATGGGCCACCTCAGCGCCTGGCTGCTCGAGCGCGGGGTCCTGGCCCCCTGCGTGCGCTACCTGGCCGCCCCCGGCGCGGCGACCCTGCGCTGGACCGTCACCGCCGACCACACGGGCGCCCAGCTCGACCGCCTCGCGGAGCTGCTGTGCGCCTTCCGATGAGCGGGCCTCAGGCCGTCGGCAGGAAGGCGTCGAGCGGCAGGGTCAGGTCGGGGAAGGCGACCGGCGTGACCGTCGCGCCAGGCCGGAGCGTCGTGATCTGCGTCCAGCGCGTGCCGTCCGAGTCGCGGTGGACGACGAGAGCGCGCGACGTCAGGTCGACGACCCAGTACTCGCGGACGTCGGAGGCGGCGTAGAGCGCGGCCTCGAGGCCGAGATCCCGGCGAAGCGAGGCCTCGGCGACCTCGATGACCAGCAGGGCGGAGCGGGGGTGGTCGGCTTCGCTGTCTGCTTGCAGTGGCACGATGGCCAGGTCCGGCTCGGGCTCGGACTCATCAGAGGCGCCCAGAGGCGATTGCACGCGGACGCGGACGCTTCGCCCCAGCGCAAGGGTCAGCTCGAGCTGCAGCTTCTGAATCGTCAGGGCGTGCAGGGCGCTTTGCGGGCTCATCGTCAGAATGTCTCCGAGGATCAATTCGACGTGCTCGTCCTCGAAGACGCCCAACGCGACCAGACGATCGTACTCGGCGCGCGTCCAGCGATGGCGGGGTTCGGGGGCTGACTCGGTCGACCAGGTCATGACGCAACTATAGGCGGCGCGTGCTCGCCGAAAAAGGGCCCGCGAGTGTGCAGTCCGTACGGGGATATCGATCAGGCCGGCGGCAGGAAGGCGTCGAGCGGCAGGGTCAGGTCGGGGAAGGCGACCGGCATGACGGTGGCGCCAGGCCGGAGGGTCGTGATCTGCGTCCAGCGCGTGCCGTCCGAGTCGCGGTGGACGACGAGGGCGCGCGCCTTCAGGTCGACGACCCAGTACTCGCGGACGTCGGAGGCGGCGTAGAGCGCGGCCTTGAGGCCGAGATCCCGGCGAAGCGAGGCCTCGGCGACCTCGATGACCAGCAGGGCCGACGAGGGGAGGGTGTCGGCCGGGGCGGCTTCGGCGTCCACGACGGCGAGGTCCGGCTCGGGCCTGGACTCGTCGAACGCGGCGAAGGCCATCTGGACCCTGAGCTCGGCCTGGTCGGGCAACGCCTTGAACAGCTTCGTGAGCTTCTGGACCGACCAGCCGTGGTGCACGCCTTGCGGGCTCATGGGCAGGATGTCCCCATGGATGAGTTCGATGGCCTCGTCCACGAAGAGGCCGAGCTCGACGAGTTGGTCATACTCGCTCGCCTTGAGGCGACGGCGCGGCTCGGGGGCTGACTCGGTCGACCAGGACATGACGGAGAGTGTAAGCGAGGCCATGAGCCCAGGGAAGGCTGCGCCGGGGCGCGCGGCGGCAGGACATCACAGGACATCACCCGCTCCGGGCCAGCAAATCCGCGCGCGTTGCGGCGAATGGGCCCCTTGGGCTAGGGTCCGGGCCCGGTGGTGGTGAATGAGGCCGCCGAGACCCCCGTCTGTGGCCGCCGCACGTTCCCGACACCCCGAACGACCCCTACGGAGCCCGTCATGCGCCTCGTCCTCGCCTCCCTCGCGCTGCTCGCCACCGGCTGCGGTGGCATGAAGAACCCCGAGCAGGTGAACCTGCCGTCCGACTCGGCCGTCCGCCCCGACCCGCCGGCGCAGAGCATCTTCGTCCGCGCGTCCTTCGACGACGACCCCGGCAGCTACGTCGGGCGCTTCGTCCCCGAGGGCCTGCCGACGGCCGAGATCGACGAGAACCGCGCCGCGCAGACCCGCTGCAGCCAGTTCATCACCACCAAGGAGGTCCGGGCCAGCGGGACCTTCGACGAGACCTTCAACGCGTCCACCAGCGTGTCGGGCTCGCTCGGCATCAAGCCCATCGGCAGCGTCGGGGGCGGCTTCGAGGGCGGCAACGGCGTGCGCGTGCACTACAAGCTGGCCAAGAAGCTGCGCGCCGAGGTCAGCGACCCGGCCGCCTTCGACCAGTGCTGCAAGAAGGCCCCGGACCAGTGCTCGGGCACCTTCATCGGCGAGTTCCTGTACGGCACGGGCGCCGTCTACAAGTTCGCCGGCCAGGAGGCCGCGCTCAAGGCCGACGGGACCTACAAGAAGATCGACGCGTCGGTCGACTTCAAGGACGGCTTCGCCTGGAAGCGGGTGAGCGAGTTCGAGGACGTCTACTTCGCCTTCCGCACCCAGGCCGCCAACCTGGGGTCGTCGGTCGCGGCCGGCGGGCCCGACGACTGCGCGTGGGCGAGCAGCGTGCCGACCAGCCTCGATGGCGAGTACTTCGTCGGCATGTCGATGCCCGTGGCGAGCGAGGCGCAGGCCCGCGACAAGGCCATCGACAACGCCAAGCGCCAGGTCGTGAAGTACCTGGGCGAGTACATCACCAGCGCGGTCCAGAGCACGACCAACGCCATCGAGGGGTACCTGGACGACCAGGAGGTCGTCACCCACGCGGCCGAGGGCATCGCCTCGCGGGTCAAGGCCGAGCGCTGGTGCGCCGCCGAGACCGTCGACACCCCCAAGGGCACGATGTACGTGGTCAAGGTGTTGGCGTTCTTCCCCAAGGCCGAAGAGAAGGAGGCCGCCCGCGTCGTGATGCAGCGGATGACCGAGAAGCTGCAGGCCCAGGGCAAGCTGACCGCCCAGGACGAGGCGACGCTCGAGGAGACGGGCCGCAAGCTCGAGCAGTAGTCCGACGTGCCGATGGCGGGGCCTCGCACGGCGCGGGGCCCCGCCTGCGCCGGGAGGAAGTCATGAGGTCAGGGCGACTCGGGGGCGTGGCGTTGGCGCTGGTCGTGGCCGGTTGCGCGCCGCGGGTGGTGGTCCAGCAGGGTGGGGGCCCCGCGAACCCGGTGAAGGCGGACCCCAAGCCCGCGGAGCCGGTCGTGACGGCCGACGAGGCCCGGCAGCAGGACCTGGACTGGGACTGCCAGAAGGCCGTCCCGCCGCCGGGCGGCTACGAGGCCGAGACCGCCTGGGTCGACGCCGGGCAGCCGCAGGCCGTGGAGCGGGCCTTCCAGCGGGCCTTCGACCAGCTGGTGGCCAACCGCTGTGAGGGTGGGCGGTCGTGCGAGGCGCTGCGGGCCCTGGCGACCCGCTGGAAGTGGGGACGCGGGGGCGGGCAGGTGTGCGCGATGGCGACCATCCACGCGCCGGACCTGTCGTGGTACCGCGGCATGGTCTCGACCAAGCTCTTCGAGACGAGCCTGCGCGAGTCGGCCGGGGCGCTGGTCGGGCCGAACGCGGCCAAGAAGCCGCGGGTCGCCATCGACTGCATCGAGGACGCTGGCGCCTGCGGCGGGCCGCGCGTGTCGTGGCTGCAGGACTATCTGGTCCGCGCGTTGGCCGACCGTGGCGCCATGGTCGTGGACGTGCCCAAGGGGTGGGGCGGCGCCGGCCTGCCGAACGGCGTCGACCTGCTGCTGACGGGGCGCGTGACGCCGCGGGTCGAGCGCCGCATCCCCATCTTCGACCTGACCTGGACCGCGCGCTATCGCGAGGGGGGCACGGTCGCGCAGCGCGGGGCCCCGCCGGTCGCGCTCGCGGCGGCCGTCGCGCCGGCCGTCCAGGACGTGGTCGCGCCCCTGCCGGAGGGCGACGGCAAGCTGGCGCTGCGGCTGGACGCGCAGCGGGGCGGCAGCCTGTGCGCCGGCGAGCGCACGCAGCTGTGGCTGACGACCGACCAGGATCTGCACGTGCGCGTGTTCGATCTGTACGGCCGCGACGGCGCCATCCTGGTCTTCCCCAACGCCGAGCAGCCCAACGGCCTGGTGCGAGGCGGGCGCGAAGAGCCGCTGGGCGGGCCGCAGGGCTTCGAAGCCGTGCCCGTGGCCGGCAGCGACGTCGAGCGCTTCCTGGTGGTAGCGGCGCCGACCGAGGCTGGCCTGGGCGCGCTAGCCGCCGTGACCGAGACCTGCCGCGTGGCGCCCGACCGCGCCGCCGCCCTGCACCGCGGCGAGGGGCTGCCCCCGGGCGTCCGCGTCGCCTCGACCAGCTTCCGCCTCGTCACCGACGGGTGCCCGGCGCCGCCGCCCGCCGGGACGCGCGAGGGCGTCGCCGCCTCGCTCGAGCAGCTGCCCACTTGCCCCTGACCTACGGGAGTTCCTCATGACCGCCGTCGTCCGCCTCGTCCTCCTCGGCACCGTGACGCTGGCCCTGGTCGCGTGCGCCAGCTACCAGCGCGCCCAGCTGCCGACCAAGGCCACGCCCGCGCGTACGCGCATCGCGCTGTCGGTGACCGTCGACCGCAGCGTGATCCAGGCCGCCGAGGACAACGCCAAGTTCTTCGAGGAGGGCCACACGCCCGAGGAGAAGGCCGCGGCCAACTCGCGCGAGGCCGAGCGTGCGCGGCGCAAGGCCGCCGAGGCCGAGGCTCGCGAGCTGTCGCAGCGCATGACGGCTCTACTGCGTTCGGAGCTGCTCGACCGCCGCATCGGCTTGCCGGTCGCGCCGGACGCCGAGGCGGACCTGGTCTTCGAGGGGGTCTTCCGCCACGGTGAGCACGTGCTGCGCCTGGACTGGCAGCTGGTCGAGCCCGCGACGGGGGCGGCGGTCGCCGCCGGGCAGGCGCCGGGCTACGGCGTGGGCACGGACCTGAACCCGTACGCCGACGCCGTGCTCGCCAAGCTGCTGACCACCGACGTCGACCGCTACGCCAAGGGCGCCGGGCCCGTCGTCGCGGACCCCGGCGGGGCGCTGCCGCTCGAGGCGCCGCTGGCGGCCACCGACGGGTCCAAGGCGTGGGCGGTGGTCATCGGCGTCGAGACCTACCGCGACGGGCTGACGCCGGCCACCCACGCGGCCGCCGACGCCCGCGCCTTCGCCGGTTACGCCGAGAAGACGTTGGGGGTGCCCGCGGCCCAGATCAAGGTGCTCGTCAACGAGCGCGCCGGCCGCGCCGACGTCGCCAGCGCCATCGAGGAGTGGCTGCCGCGCAACGCCCGCGCGCCCGGCGGCAAGGTCTACGTCTTCTTCTCGGGCCACGGGGCGCCCGATGCCGAGACGGGCAAGGCCTATCTGGTGCCCTGGGACGCCGACCCTGCCTACCTGAAGACGCGCGGCTACGGCATCGAGGAGCTGTATGCGGCCTTGCACGGCCTGCAGAACCAGGAGATCTACGTGTTCCTCGACGCTTGCTTTTCGGGCTCGGGCGACCGCAGCGTGCTGGCCGCCGGGACGCGCCCGCTGGTGCCCGTGAAGACGCCCGCCGCGCCCACGCGCGTCATCTCGTTCGCGGCCGCCGCGGCCCGCGAGACCACGGGCGCCGCCAGCGACGCGCAGCACGGCCTGTTCACGCGGCACCTGCTGGCCGCGATGGCCGGCCAGGCCGACAGCGACGGCGACCGGAACGTCACGCTGGGCGAGGTGGTCCGCCACGTCACCGAGAAGGTCACCGCCGAGGCGCGCCTGCAGAACCGCGAGCAGACGCCGACCCTGGACGCCCCGGGCGTCGACCCGGCCAAGGTCAAGCTGGTCGAGGCGCTGAAGTAGGCGGCGCTGCGGGCGCCGGCCGTGCAGCGGCGCGGGCGGTGCCTATACTGGTGGGGTCGCGACGCGCTCGTCAGGAGTCCCTCCATGGTTCGGCAGATCTCCGACACCTGGCTCGCTCCCAGGCCCGAGTACCGGGCCGAGGCGACCTATGAAGACTTGCGGGCGGTGCCGGCGCATTTGATCGCCGAGTTGGTCGACGGCGAGCTCTGGACGTCCCCAAGGCCAGCGACGCCTCATGCGCGCGTGGCATCGCTGCTGGGTAGCGAGTTGATGCACTTCTTCGATCGTCAGCCCGGCGGACCCCATGGTCCAGGCGGGTGGTGGGTGCTTCATGAGCCCGAGCTCCACCTGGACCGGGATGTCTTGGTGCCCGATCTGGCCGCCTGGCGCCGAACGCGCATGCCGCGCATCCAGGCGGCGCCATTTCTCGACGTCGCTCCCGATTGGCTGTGCGAGGTGCTCTCGCCGTCGACACAGTACCTCGACCGGACGCGCAAGCTCGCCGTCTATGCCCGCGCGGGCGTGGCTCACGTGTGGCTGGTCGACCCGCTGCAGCGGCTGCTCGAGGTGCTGCGCCTCACCGGCGAGCATTACCTCATCGTCACCACGATAGGCGGCGACGACCTCGCCCAGGTCGAACCCTTCGAGGCCGCCGCCTTCGAGATGGCCCGCTGGTGGCTCGACCCCCCCGAACCGGAGCCCGGGGCGGCGGCGCCATGAGGCCAGGCGATGGGCGCGAGCGACGCTCCGTCCTGCCGCTGCTGGCGCCCGCCATCGTGGTGGTCGCGGGCGCGCTGCTGGCGGCGCTGTGGGACCGCCTGCCCGAGCGCTGGCCGACCCACTGGGGCCCGGACGGCCAGCCCGACGGCTTTGGCAGCAAGACCTTCTGGGGGGTGTACGGGCCGCTGCTGATGGCCGCGCCGGTCTGGCTGCTGGTCGAGGGGCTGGTCGTCATGGTGCGACGCAGCAGCCGAAAGATCGCGACGACCGACGCCGACCCGCGCCTCATCGCGGCCCATCGCGACAGCCTGGTGACGCTGCTGCGCATGACGGGGGCGGGCCTGACGTTCGCGTTCGCGGCGCTGTCACTGCTGCTGCCGCTGGCGACGCCGCCGGACCCGTGGCCGGTGATGGCGCTGGTCCTGCTCATCGTGTTCGGCACCATCGCCCTGGGCCTCGGCCATATGGTGCGCGCGATGCGTCGGCTGGGGCCCGCGCGCTCTGGCAGCGCGCTCGAGGGCTGGAACGGCGTCGTCTACAGAGACCCCGACGACCCGCGCGTGTGGGTGCCGCGTCCGTTGTCGATGGGTTACACCCTGAACTTCGCGCGGCGCGAGGCCTGGCTGGTCCTGGGCCTGCTGCTGGCCGTCCCGATCCTGGTCGTCGTGCTGTCGCTGACCCTGGCCAGCTGACGACCCCTCAGCGCGGCGGGATGAAGCTGGCGTGGTAGTCCGCGTCCTCGACCGAGCGGGCGAAGGGCGTGGGGACGAGCGGCTCGAACACGTCGAGCATCACGGCCAGCTCGCTGGTCTCGCGGTGGCCGATGCTGGCCTCGTAGGCGCCAGGGTGAGGGCCGTGCAGCGTGCCCATCGGGTGGTGCGAGACCGACCCCGGGCCGACGCCGCGGCGCGAGGTGAAGTTGCCGTCGCAGTAGAACAGGAACTCGTCGCAGTGCACCGACGCGTGCGGGTAGGGGCAGGGGATGGCGTCGGGGTGGTAGTCGACGAGGCGCGGCACGAAGCTGCAGACCAGGCCGCCGCGCATGGCGAAGGTGCCGTGGATGGTCGGCGGCAGGTGGACGTTGCTGGTCTTGGGCTGGAAGGCCAGGATGGGCATGGCCCACGGCCACACCGTGCCGTCCCAGCCGACGGCGTCCAGCGGCGGGTGGTCGTAGGTGTAGGCGGTGAACTGGTGGCCGCGCTTGGCGACCACGACGCGCAGGCCCTCGTCCACCGGGCCCGAGAACTCGGGGCGGCGGAAGTCGCGGTGGGTGAAGGGCGCGTCCATGCGCAGCTGGCCGACCTCGTTGCGGAACTGCCGCGGGACGTGCAGGTCGCCCAGGCACTCGAAGACCAGCCAGTACTGCTCGACGCCGGGGTCGGGGATGAAGCGGTGGCGGACGCCGCGCGGGACGAACACGTAGTCGCGCGCCTCGAAGCGCACGTCGCCCATCGCGGTGCGCAGGACGCCGCCGCCGGCGTGGATGAAGTAGAGGTCGTCGCCGTCGCCGTTTTCCAGGTAGACCGGGTCGGCGGCGGTGGGGCGCGCGACGCTGATGACGACGTCGCGGTTGTGGAGCAGCGGCGTGCGCGCGTCGATGGGCGCGACGTCGGGGGCGGGCGCCAGGTCCTGCGTGCGATAGTGGCGGCGCAGCAGCGGCGGGTCGCCGGCGCCCGGGGCGGCGGTCGGCGCGGGCCAGCCGTGGCGTGACGGCTCCCAGGCGACCTGCACGTGGGGCGCGGCCTCGTGGTACAGGATGGTGAAGGGACCGTCGAAGCCCTGGCGGGTCAGGCACTGCTCGAAGCGTAGCGCCCCGTCCGGCCCGCGCAGGGTGGTGTGCGGCTTGGGCGGCAGGACGCCGGCGCTCATCCGGTCGATCATGGTGGGGGCTCCGACGGTCGGGGGAGGGCGGCTACTGCGCGACGCCGGCGCTCTTCTGCGCGCGCTCGATGCTCTCGAACAGGGCGCGGAAGTTGCCCTCGCCGAAGCCCTTGTCGCCCTTGCGCTCGATGATCTCGAAGAAGAACGGGCCGGCCTTGCTGTCCGCGTACAGGCCCGCCGCCTCCTTCAAGAAGATCTGCAGCAGGTAGTTCTGCGGGTGCTTGCCGTCGACCAGGATCTCGAGCTCGCGCAGCGTCTCGATGTCCTCGTCGATGCGGCCGATGCCGCAGCGCTCGAGGCGCTCGGGCAGCGCGTCGTAGTACGAGGCCGGGGTGGGCATGAAGGAGACGCCGCTGTCGCGCAGGCCGCGCACGGTCGTCAGGATGTCCTTGGTCGTGATGGCCGCGTGCTGGATGCCCTCGCCGTGGTTGTCCATGACGAAGACGTAGATCTGCGACTGCTCGAAGTGCGGCCGCATCGGCTCGTTGTTGGCGAACTTCACGCCCGAGTGGGGGTCCCACAGCACGATGGACTTCAGGCCCGAGCCGTGGTCCTCGGCGGGGGCGACGTCGTCGGTGTGGAAGGCGACCTCCCAGTACTGCTCCAGGCCGAGGACCTCCTTGCACCACAGCTCCATCGGCTTGAGCGTCAGGAAGTTCGAGGTGATGTGGTCGTAGCCCTCGAAGCCGTAGCGGTTGGTGCCACCCTGGGGCGCGTCGAACAGGGGCAGGCCGGGGGCGACGCCCTGGTAGCCGTCGCGCTGGAGGAAGCGGAAGTTGGCCTCGCCGAAGGGGGTCGCGATGTCGAACCAGGCCACGGCGCCGCCCGCGTCGGTGTCGCGCTGGATGTCGGTGACCAGGGTGGCGCCGCGCTCGTCGAGGACGCGGAAGGCGGCCTCGACGTCGGCGACCTGGAAGACCAGCGTGACGATGCCGTCGGGGTGGCGGCGCAGGTAGCGCCCCGACGCGCTGGTCGGCGCCAGCGGCTGGGTGACGGTCATGCGGACGTCGCCGGCCTCGTAGACGTGCGAGCGCTCGCCCGTCGCGGCCTCGTGCGCCTCGGTGGACCGCGCGATGAACGCGAAGTCGACGAGGTCGGTGTAGAAGCGGTGGCTGCGCGCGAGATCGTTGACGTAGAAGACGATGTTCTCGAGGCGCTGGATGCCGAGGGCTTCGGAGCGGGCCATGGCGGGTCCTCCCGGGGGGTCGAGGTCACGAGGTGCCGGGCTTATGCCACGCCGCCCGAGGTCGGGGCAACCGTTCGGGGCGGCCGCCACCGGCGCCGATCGCCGGCCGCGCGGGCGTCCGAGTTCGCTTGCGGCGTGGTCCCGGACCCGTATGCTGGACGAATCTCCGAAGGTCCGCCTCCCGCGGCGGGCCATGCGCTTCAATGACCTTTCACATGGATGGGCGCATGTGTGACCCCCGTCACGCCGCGATCCTGCTGGCCGCCGCCCTGCTGACCACGGCCACACCACGGGCCCTCGCCTCGGGACCCGCGCCGGTCGCGGCCACCGAGGACGTCCCGCCGGCCGATCGATTCGAGGCCCGTGAACGCCCGAGCGCCAGCCGCTGGTACGGATGGCAGACCGCCGTGGTGGACGTCGGCTCGGTCGCGACGATGCCCATCGTCATCGGCGTCGGCGGGTACCTCTTCGGCGCGCCCATCGTGCATGCCCACAACGACAACCCCGAGGCCGCCGGCACCAGCCTCGCGCTGCGCCTCGTCTTGCCCGTGCTCGGCGGCGTCGTCGGCGGCCACCTGGCCGACGACCACGAGGCGGCCGGTCGCGTCGGCGGCGTCGTCAGCGGCGCGCTCGCGGCCATGGTCATCGACATGCTGCTGCTGAGCTGGCACGACCCGGCCGCGGCCCCGGGGCTGCGCGCACGAGGCGACGACCTCGAGCCGTCCAGGTCCTCGCCAGGCCTCGTGTCCGACGCCTCACTCCGGATCGGCGGGTTCGCGCTGGCCAGCGAGTCGGCCGTCCTCGTCGGTCCTCGCCTGGCCGTCCACTTCGTCCCAGAGGTCGCCCTCGAGGCCGCCGTGGGCTTTGAGGTCGACGCTCCGCGCGACCCGGCCTTCGGGGTCGACCTGCGCTGGCGCCCGTACGCCACCAGCGAGCCGGTGACCCCGACCCTGGGGATGGGTTACCTGCGGCTGGACGACCCGCTCCGGCCGGATCGCCTCGTCGGCTCGGTGGGAGTCGACTGGCAGATCGCTCGGCCGTTGCACCTGACTGCCACGCTGTCCCTCGACGGCCACGACCTCTGGCTCGGCCTCGGCGCCAGCTGGGGCCCGAAGTGAGGGCTGCGCTCGTCGAGGACGGCGCCGGGCTGTCGGCCAGCGTCGGCTACGCCTTCTGAGCGGTCACTCGGTCTCGTTGTCGACGTAGAACGCCGACTGACCGTCGAGCCAGCAGTCTCCGTCAGCCGCGCCCGGGGAAGCGAAGACCGTTCGGCGGAAGGTCGACCAGACGCCGTCGCAGTCGAGGTCGGCCTGCGCCTCCAGGACCATCTCGGCGTCGGCGCCCTGGCCCTTGGACTCGATGCGGTAGCGGAAGTAGTGGGGCCCGGTCATCTGGAAGGACAGGGCGGCCCAGGTCGGGTCGGACCAGGCCGACGCGTCGGCCGGGTACATCTGGTTGGGGTGGTCGCAGGGCGAACCCTTGGGGGTCCACTCGGTCGAGGGTGGGAACTGGCACGGCAGCTTGCGGCCGTCGGCGGCGACCTTGGGCGTCGTGTAGTAGACCGCCGCGCCCTTGTAGAGCTTGTCGATGTGATCGGTGGCCTCGGTCGTCCTGGCGCGGCGCGTGTACTTCAGGAACGCGGGCACCGCGACGACGGCCCAGTAGCCCAGGAGCGTGGAGCCGGACGACAGGCCCGTGTCGGCCCGGACGAGCAGCGTCGAGCCGGCGCGGGTGGTCTTGACGGTCTCGACGAGGCGCAGGATGTGGTGGCCGCCGAGGAGGCCGGTCGCCGCGGCGGTCAGGTCGCCGGCGGTCCGCCCCTGCGCGAGCATCGCGTCGGCCTGATCACGGGTCTGGACCAGCCCCTTGCGCACCAGCTCCTCGAGGGGGGCGAGGGCCTCGGGCGGGCCGATGGCGGCCATGGCCACGATGCCGTTGGAGCCGCTGCCGGCGGCGAAGGCCTCGGCGGCCGCGCCACCAGCCCCTGTCGCGGAGAGCAGCGACGGCGCCGTCGTGCTCATGACCAGCGCGCCGGCGGGCAGCCCCAGCGCCTTGCGTGCCTTGGCATGGCTCGCGGCGGCCGGCGACCCGGCCAGCCTGGGCAGCTCTCCGCGCTGCACGCGCGCGAGGCGGCCGAGCCCGGCCTCGTTCCCGATGACGGCGTGACCACCCACGAAGGTCAGCAGGAGCTGCGGCCCGACGGCCCAGGCCTCGAGCCCGCCCACCTGACGCGACGTGCCTTGCGGCCGCTCCTTGGAGAAGCGGCCCGACAGCACGACGGCGGCGGCGCCCTCGTCGAGCGACACGAACGCGGCGAGGTCCACCAGGCCGCCGAGGTCCACGCCGTACAGGCGCTTGGTCATGGCGCCGAAGTCGGCCCGCAGCGCCGGATCGTCCTTGCGCCCGGGCAGCAGCCCGAACATGCGGACCGCGATCTCCTGGAACAGCGGCCCCCACGCGGCCGTGAGCACGACGTCCGCGTCGGCGGGGAGCAGCGCGCTGGCCGCCGCCAACGGGTCCGCGGCCCCTCGGGCGTCTCGAGGTGCGTCGTCGGTGGGCGCCTCGGCGAGCGCGAGCGGCGCCTCGACGCGCTGCGGCTGGGCTTGCTGGGCCGTCTTCTGGCACGCGGGCATCGACAGGAGCCCCGCCAACGCGGAGGCGGTCAGGACGTGAAGGCGCATCGAAGTGTCTCCGGGCTCGCGCGGCGCGCATCGAGGGTACAAGCCTCGGTGCTACCGCATCCTGGCCGGGTCGGCAACCCCGCCTCGAGCGTCGACGACGGCGTTCGCCCGGCGGGAGCGAGGTCGACCCGCTGGGCGACCCGTCAACTAGAAGTACTGGAGCGTCGGCGAGCTCTGGCCGTAGATGTCGCTCCCCCAGCAGACCGCCAGGCCGTCCGTGCGGACCCCGCAGACGTGGTAGCCCCCGGCGCTGACGCTCTCGAAGGTGCCCTCGGGCGGCGTCGCCTGCCCGTAGCCGTCGTCGCCCCAGCAGGCCACCGTCCCGTCGGTGCGCACGCCGCAGGAGACGCTGAACCCCGCGCTGACGCTCTGGAAGGTGTCCGGGGGCGGCGTCGCCTGCCCGTAGCTGTCGTCGCCCCAGCAGGCCGCGGTGCCGTCCGTGCGGACCCCGCAGGAGTGGTGCTCCCCGGCGCTGACGCTCTGGAAGGTGCCCGTGGGGGGGGAGGCCTGGCCGTTGCCGTCGAACCCCCAGCAGACGACGGCGTCGTCCGCGCGGATGCCGCAGGTGTGGCTGAGCCCCGCGCTGACGCTCTGGAAGGTGCCCGCGGGGGGCGAGGCCTGGCCCTGTAGGCTGGCCCCCCAGCAGGCCAGGGTGCCGTCCGTGCGCAGGCCGCAGGTGTGGTAGGCCCCGGCGCTGACCTCCTGGAAGGTGCCTGGGGGCGGCGAGGCCTGGCCGTGGTCGCCATACCCCGCGCAGGCCACCGTGCCATCCGTGCGGATCCAGCAGGTGTGGCCGGCCGTTTCGCCGTTACTCGCGCCGACGCCCATGACGGGGTAGAGCGGCGTCGTCGACTCCCCGAGGTAGTCGTCTCCCCAGCAGGCTCCCGTGCCGTACACGTCTATCGCGCAGGTGTGCTCGTACCCTGCGCTGAGGCTCGCGAGGGGGCCGAGGACCTTGGCTCGGCCGTGGAGGTTGTTGCCCCAGCAGATGATGCCTCCGTTCGACTTCGCTCCGCAGGTGTGCACCCATGACCCGCTGGCGCTCAGGAAGGTGCCTGAAGGCGACGCCGACTGGCCGCTCTTGTTCCATCCCCAACAGGCGAGCGTGCCGTCCGTCCGGACGCCGCAGTTGTGCCGCTCCCCCGCGAAGACGCTCGAGAAGGTGCCCTGTGGCGGCGTCGATTGGCCGTCCGAGTTGTCCCCCCAGCAGGCGAGCGTGCCGTCCGTCCGGACGCCGCAGGTGTGGAACTCCCCCGCGCTGACGTCCTCGAAGGTGCCCTCGGGCGGCGTCGACTGGCCGTAGTTGTTTCTCCCCCAGCAGACGACCGTGCCGTCCGTTCGCACGCCGCAGCTGTGGTGGCCCCCGCACGCGACGTCCTCAAAGGTGCCTGACGGTGCCGAAGACTGGCCATAGATGTTCGTCCCGAAGCAGACCACCGTGTCGTCCGAGCGGAGGCCGCAGACGTAGCCCCACCCCACGCTGACGCGCTTGAAGGTGCCGGCGGGCGGCGTCCCGCCTGCATCTCCCCAGCACGCCATCGTGCCGTCCGTGCGAAGCCCGCAGATTCCATAGTACCCCGCGCTGATGCTCCGGAAGCTGCCCGGGGGCGGCCCGCCGATGTTTCCCCAACAGGTCACGGCCCCGCCCGTGCCGATGACGCAGGTGAATTGGGTAGCAACGGCCAGGATGTCACCGCCCCCGCCGGAGCACCCCGAGTTGTCGACCGTGCAGTCGGCGTTGCAGACCACCGAGCCCTGCAAGAACCCGAAGTCGTCGCATTGGCCGCTGTCCGACGCGTACTCCGAGCCGTCACACTGCTCGGTGGGTTGGTTCAGGACGCCGTCGCCGCAGGTGGGAAGGTCCTCCACGTCCGACTCGGCGGCGTCCGACTCGGCGGCGTCCGACTCGACCGTCTCCGGTTCGGCGTCCGTGTCGGTGAGGTCCGCGTCGGCCAGGTCAGCGTCGGCGATGTCCGCGTCGGCGGTGTCCGCCTCGACGGTGTCCGTGTCGGCGATGTCCGCGTCGGCGATGTCCGCGTCGGCGGTGTCCGCCTCGACGGTGTCCGTGTCGATCGTGTCCGTCTCGACAGTGTCCGAGTCGCCCGTGTCCGGGTCGACCGTTTCGGGTTCGACGGTGTCCCATTCGCCGGCGTCCGACTCGCCGGTGTCCGACCCGCCCGTGCCGCTGTCCGGGTCACCATCGGCCTTGGCATCGGTGTGAACGCCCGTGTCGCCGAGGTCGGAGTCGACCGGGGCGCAGCTCCCGTCCTCGGCGCGCCGAGAGCCCGTCTCGCACGGATCCGTCGAGCAGCCGGTCGCCGCCAGCGTGACCACGATCAGCATGAACAGCAACCGCATGGGCGCCTCGCTGCGGGCTCGCGGCCCGCGAGAGCCAACAACTACGAGAGGGGACCGAGGACGGAGTGCCGCGAGGTTACCACGAGGACGCGACTTGCACCTGCGGTTTCTCGGCGGCGGCGCCGTCCCTGCGGCGGCCTTGCTGCGAGGGGGCGCTCCGCATCCTGCAATGCGTCACGCTGGTCACGGTCCCCGGCCTCGGTGCCCGGCCCCGGTGCCCGGCCTCGGTGCCCGGCCCCGGTCCTCGGCCCCGGTGCCCGGCCACGGTGCCCGGCCACGCTCCCGGTCCCCCCCAGCCTTCGGCCCGACCCGCTGCGGCTTCGACGCCCGGGGCTCCGCAGCCGACCCAGACTGTGGTATGGCGCGCGGCGATTCCCCAGAACCCTCGGAGCCTGCCATGTCCGCGTCCCCCGCCGTCCGCAACGCCGCCGCCGACCGCCCCGTCAACTTCAGCGCCGGGCCGGCCATCCTGCCGCTCGAGGTGCTCGAGGAGGCCGCCCGCGGCGTCATCGCGCTCGACGGCATCGGCCTGAGCGTCATGGAGATCAGCCACCGCTCGGCCGCCTTCGAGACGATCTACGAGCGCGCCCACGAGGGCCTCAAGCGCCTCCTGCGCGTGCCCGACACCCACGAGGTCCTCTTCCTGCAGGGCGGGGCGCGCGGTCAGTTCGCGCAGGTGCCGCTCAACTTCCTGAAGCAGGGGCAGACCGCCCGCTTCGTGGTCTCGGGCTACTGGGCCCAGGGCGCCCTGGAAGAGGCCGCCACCCTCGGCCAGGCCGAGGCGCTGGTCTCCAGCGAGGATCGGCAGTTCGCCGAGCTGCCCAGCCTCGATGGCGTCGACATCCCCAAGGGCACGGCCTACGTCCACACCACCTCGAACAACACGCTGTACGGCACCCAGTGGCCCCAGATGCCGTCGTTCGGCCCGGACGTCCGCCACGTCTGCGACATGAGCTCGGACATCCTCTCGCGCCCCATCGACGTCAGCGACTACGCGCTCATCTACGCCGGCGCCCAGAAGAACGCCGGCCCCTCGGGCATCACCATCGTCATCGTCGACAAGCAGTGGATGGCCGAGGGGCGCCAGGACATCCCGAAGATCTGGCGCTACGACGTCATGGCCAAGAACCAGTCGATGTACAACACGCCGCCGACCTTCGCGATCTACTGCGTCGATCTGGTCGCCCAGTGGCTCGAGGGCCTCGGTGGGCTCGACGCCATCGCCGAGCGCAACGAGACCAAGGCGCGCCTGCTGTACGACGCCATCGACGGCTCGGGCGGCTTCTACCGCGGCACGGTCACCCGCCCCGAGCACCGCTCGCGCATGACGGTGACCTACCGCCTGCCCTCCGAGCAGCTCGACAAGCAGTTCGTCGCCGAGAGCGCCGGCCAGGGCCTGGTCGGGCTCAAGGGCCACCGGGCCGTCGGCGGCATCCGCGCGTCCATCTACAACGCGATGGACGTGGCGGGCGTCGAGCGCCTGGTGGACTTCATGCAGGACTTCGCCCGCCGCCACGGCTGAGGCGAGCGGCGAAGGCTCAGGACCTCAGGCGCGCCAGGACGTTGTCCAGCTCCTCGCGCGCGATGAGGTCGAACACCTCGAGCCGGTCGCCGTGGTCGCGGATGAGCGCGCGGTGGTGCAGCCCCGCACGCAGCGTCCACACCCCGTCGCAGCCCTCCATGCGCTTGGCCTCGCGCACCCACTTGCCGCCGGCCAGCTGCTCGACCTGCACCCGGACGCGCGCGATGGTGCTGTCGGCCAGCCGCTGCGCGGCGCTCTCGAAGTCGTGCGAGTAGCTGATGGGGCGGGGCGCCGCGGCCGCCTGCAGGGCCTCGGCCGTCTCGTTCGTCGAGCTCTCGATGACCGTCGCCACGTCGTCGAGCCCCTGAGAGCGGCGCAGCAGGCGCGTCCGCTCGCGCTCGCGCAGCTCGTCGAGCCGCCGCTCGGCCTCGCGCCGCTGGTCGTGCTGCTGCTTGAGCTCGTCCTTGAGGCGCTTCATCTCGATGCGCAGCGCCTCGGTCGACCCGTCCGTGCGCCGCGACTCGCTCCAGGCCGTCTCGGCCCGCTTGCGCAGCGCGTGCTCGGCCTCGAGCGCGTCGCGCAGGCGCTTGTTCTCGCGCTCGAGCCCCGCCACCTGCTGCATGAGCCGCGCCAGCTCGGCCGCGCGCGGGTCGGCCGCCGCCGCGCTGGGTTGCCGCGCGATGGCCGTCCGGCCGAACGCCGGCGACAGCAGGGCGTCCAGGCGGTGCACGAGGTCCCCCCGGGCGTCGTCGGCCGCGTCGCCGTGCAGCGCCAGCCGGACCAGCAGGAACGCGAGCCGCGTCTCGCCGGCCTGCGCCAGCGCCGCCGCCGCCCAGGGCAGGTCGGCCTGCGTGGACGCGCCCTCGACGGCGGCCTCGGCGAAGCGCAGCGCCGCGGCCCGGTCGTCCGACAGGCGCACCACGTCCGCCGCGCTGTGGCGGCCGGCGACCAGGAGCAGCTCGCTCATCGCCTCGGGCAGCTGCCGGTACAGGTCGGCGGGCGCCGCCTTGAGCCACGACGCGACCGGCACGTGCCGGCGCAGCACGCGCTCGACGTCGCGCGCCTCGAGCGCGCCGCGGCGCCAGCCCAGGGTCAGCACCTCGGCCAGCGCGTCCGGATCGCCGCCGGCCACGGCCGCTCGCAGCTCCAGCTCGTCGCTCGGCGCCTCGGGCAGCGGCCAGTACAGGGTCTCGCCCGGCCGCGGCCCGCCGTCCGCCAGGCGCGCCTGGCACAGCTCGGCCACCCGGGGCTCGTGCTCTCGGAACAGGAACAGCTCGGCCGGCGTGATGCCCGGACAGCCCGGCGCGTCCGCGCGGGGCGTCGGCACCGGCGGCTCGCCCGACCCCAGGCAGCACCGCTTGTACTTCTGACCGCTGCCGCAGGGGCACGCGTCGTTGCGGCCGACGCGGCGCGCCTCGCGTGGCTCGGGCAGCGCCGTGGGCTGCGGGGGATGTAGCAGCGTCGCCAGCGGCGCGCGCCAGGCGACGTCGGCGTCCGGGTGGTCGGCGTCCTGGGCGTAGGCGCTGGCCAGAGCGGCCGCTTCGGGAGCCAGGGCCTCGGGATCCGCCAGGGCCTCGAGGAGCGCGTCGCGTTCGGACCCGCTGGCCCGGCTGATCGCGGCGCGCATCACCCACGGCGCGAGCGCGGGCAGGCGCGCCGCCAGGGTCAGGGCCGCGGGTGGGAGGACCCCGCCGGCGCTGGCGTCGAGCCTGAGGCACGTCTCGGCGTCCTCGGTGTCCCCCGCGTCGAGCGCGGCCTCGAGCCGCGCGGCCAGCGCGCCGCGCAGATCGATGTCGCCGAAACGCCGCCGCAGGAACGGGCCGAGCCCGAGCGTGACCCCCCCACGGGCGCGCAGCTCCGTGTCGAGGGTCTGAGGCAGAGAGGAGGGCATCGACCCGACTCTACACGAGGCCCCTCCAACCTCCTAAAAGGACGCCGGGTTCCGGCCGCGGCGGGCCGCCCAGCCACGCGCCGGGCTGGACTTTGTGGGGCCGGTCGGTTCAAACCTGCGGCGTGCAGGATCTCCCCGTCGCCGCCGTCCTCGATCCGCTGGTCGCCGCGCTCCGCGACCGGCGCCGCGTCGTGCTGAAGGCGCCGCCAGGCTCGGGCAAGACCACCCTGGTCCCCATCGCGCTGCACCGCGCCGGCTTCACCGCCGCCGGCGAGCTCGTCCTGCTGCAGCCGCGCCGGGTCGCCGCGCGCACGGTCGCCGCGCATCTGGCCCGCCGCCTGGGCGAGCCGGTCGGCCGCACGGTGGGTTATCAGGTGCGCCTGGACACCCGGGCCAGCCGGGACACGCGCATCCGCGTGGTCACCGAGGGCATCCTGACCGCGCGCCTGCAGGGCGACCCCGAGCTGTCGGGCGTGCAGGTGGTCGTGCTGGACGAGTTCCACGAGCGCAGCCTGCACGCCGACCTGGCGCTGGCCTTCGTCAAGGAGGTCCAGGACGCCCTCCGCGACGACCTGGCGCTGGTCGTCATGTCCGCCACGCTCGACCCCGGCCCCATCGCGCGCTACCTGGACGACTGCCCGGTCATCGAGACGGCGGGGCGGCAGCACCCGGTCGAGGTGGTCTACCTGGACCGCCCCGACGAGCGGCCGCTACCCCAGCGCGTGGCCGGCGGGGTGCGCCGCGTCATCGACGAGGGGCGCTCGAACGGAGACGTCCTGGCCTTCTTGCCGGGCGTGCGCGACATCGAGGCGACCGCCGGCCTGCTGCAGGGCGCCCTGGGCCACCGCGGCTGGGAGCTGGCCCGCCTGCACGGCCGGCTGCCGCCCGAGGCGCAGGACCAGGCGCTGCGACCGACCGGCCGCCCGCGGGTCATCCTGTCGACCAACCTGGCCGAGACCTCGCTGACCATCGAAGGCGTCGCGGCCGTCGTCGACTCGGGCTGGGCCAAGACGATGCGCCACGACCCGGGGCTGGGCCTCGATCGGCTCGAGCCCACGCGCATCTCGCTCGCCTCGGCCGACCAGCGCGCCGGCCGCGCGGGCCGCCTGGGCCCCGGCTTCGCGCTGCGGCTGTGGACCGAGCACGAGCACCGCTCGCTGCAGCCCTTCGATCTCCCGGAGATCCGCCGGGTCGACCTGGCGCAGACGCTGCTCGAGATCCGCGGCTGGGGCGTGAACGACGCCAGCCGCTTCCCGTTCTACGAGGCGCCCGACCCGTCGGCGGTCGAGCGCGCCGAGGCGCTGCTGGCGCTGCTGGGGCTGACCGAGGGGCCGGGCGCGCCGCTGACCGAGCTGGGCCGCCGCGCGCTGCGCATCCCGGCGCACCCGCGGGTCGGTCGCACGCTGCTGGCGGCGGCGGACCACGGCTGGACCCGCGAGGGCGCGCTGCTGGCGGCGCTGGCCCAGGAGCCGGACGTCGGCGCGGCGCGCGGCGGCGAGCCGCTGCGGGTGGGGGCCTCGGATCTACTCGCGCGCCGCGAGCGCCTGCGCCGCGACCCGTCGACCCGCGGCGGCGACCACGTCCGGCGCCTGGCCGAGCAGCTGGCGGACGCGGTGGCCAGGGTCGCCCGACCGCCGGCCAGGACGACGCCGCCCAGCGAGGACGACCTGTGCGAGCTGCTCCTTTCGGGCTGGCCCGACCGGGTCGCCCGCCGCCGCGGACCGGGCAGCGACGCGCTGGTGATGGTCGGCGGGCGCGGCCTCGTGCAGGCCCGCGAGAGCTGCGTCAAGGACGACGCGTTCCTCATCGCGCTCGAGGTGGACGCCGGACGGCGGGGCGCCTTCGCGCGCAGCCTGGTCCGCGCGGCCTCGCGGGTCGACGTGGCCTGGCTCGAGGCGCACCCGGTGACGCGCACCGAGGAGACGCTGCAGTGGGACGCCGGGCGCGAGCGGGTCGTGGCGACCCGCGCCCGACGCTACATGGATCTGGTGCTGGACGAGGCGCAGGTGCCTATAGGCGACCGCGAGGCGGCCTCGCAGCGGCTCCTCGAGGCGGCGTCGGCCGACCCGCGCCGGGCGCTGGCGCCGTCCGAGGCGGTCTGGAACCTGCTGCGGCGCGTCACGTCGGCGGCGCGCTGGGCGCCCGAGGCGGGCCTGCCGAGCGACGCCGACGCCCTGCTGCGCGCCGTCCTGCCGGCCTTGGTCCTCGGCCGCGCCTCCTTCGCCGAGCTGCGCGCGGCCGGACTGCAGGACGCGCTGCTGGCCGAGCTGGGCTGGGAGGGCCGAAAGCGCGTCGAGGCCCTGGCGCCCGCCGAGATCCCGGTCCCCAGCGGCCGCACGGCGCGCCTCGCGTATCAGGACGAGGGCCCGCCGGTGCTGTCCATCAAGGTCCAGGAGCTGTTCGGCCTGGCCGAGACGCCGACCGTCGGCGGTGGCCGCCAGCCGGTCGTGCTGCATCTGCTCAACCCTGCGGGCCGCCCGCTGCAGGTCACCAGCGATCTCGCCAGCTTCTGGAGCCGCACCTGGCCCGAGGTCCGCAAAGAGATGCGCTCGCGCTACCCCAAGCACCACTGGCCCGAAGACCCGTGGTCGGCCCAGGCCAGCCAGCGCTCGCTCAAGCCGCGGGGCTGACCCGGCGCGGCCACGGCCGTAGACCTTCGGCAACCGAGCGGCTCGCAATGTGGATGCTCGCGGCGCGGGCTTGCTCGTTATCCAAGGGCTCGGTTGCACGAACTCGCATCACGGGCCGGCTACCCTGACCGTGTCCATGTCCATGTCCGTGTCCGTGTCCGTGGCCGTGGCCGTTGGCCGTGACCGTGGCCGTGGCCGTGACCGTGTCGGTGGCCGTTGGCCGTGACCGTGGCGGTCACTGGGAAGCTGAGTCCGGACTGCACGAGCTTGCTCGTGCTCGTGGGTCGCGCAGCTCGCTGCGCGACGGGTTGGGTGCTGAGGCGGGTAGGGCACAGGCCTCGTCGCAGAGGGAGCCATCCATCGCGTCAGAGGATGCAGGAGGGTCGCAGGGGTGGGGCCGCATCCACTGACACGAAAGGATGGCCCCCATGCAGAACGAAGGTGTGGTTCGGAACGGCAGCTCCCTCCAGGCTGAATCGCTGGCGATCGAGGCGGCGGCGGCAGTCGTGACCTTGACGCGCGGCGTGAGTCCGCAATTGCGGTGCATCGCCGAGCAGGCGGTGCGGGCCGTCGCGAGCGTTCCGTTGAACCTGGCTGAGGGCGCCGGCCGGGGGGCGTGACCGGGTCCAGCACTACAGGATCGCCTACGGCTCGTGCCGCGAGGCGTCCGCCGCGATGCGGCTGCTCGTCGCGACGGGCGCGGTGCCGAAGACGCGCGGGGATGAAGCGCTGGCGCTGCTCGACCGCGTGCAGGCGATGACGTGGCGTCTGATCCACCCGAAGCGGTGAGAGCCTCGCGGCTTCGGCATCTCTGGCGAGTCCCCGAGGTGCCTGGTAGCCAAGACGGCGCCCCTGCGGCGGGCTTGGCGGCCGCCTCCCGGCCTCATCACCCACGTCGCACATACGGAATCGGCGGACTCGGGAACGGTCTACCACCATCCCGGACCGATCCGATCTGCCCGCGGCCGCGACGCACTTGCCCCGACCGCGTCGATGTCCTATGTCCCGCGGACCCGAAAACGATGGCCCCGAGGCGAAGATGGCGACGCTCCGCGACAAGCTCTTGAACGAAGAGGTCCGGCCCAAGCTGGTCGACGACTGCTGCCAGCTGCTCGACCGCGAGGTGGCGGGCAAGAAGGGCATCAGCGGCCTGGCGGTCAAGGGCGCCTACGCCACCGTCAAGGCGATCAAGCCCGGCTTCGTCCGTGGCGTCGTCGACTTCCTGCTCGACGAGTGGGTCGACAAGCTCGAGGCCTACTACGTGCGCTACCACGAGGACGGCGCGGCGGGCAGCTTCGGCCTGTACTGCGGGACCCACCGCGGCGCGGTCGCCGAGAGCCTGCTCGAGGTCACCGACGCCCGCGCCCGCTCGACCAAGCACGCGACCGCGGCGAAGCTGTACGGCAAGCTGCGCCCCAACGCGAAGACCCAGGTCGAGGAGGCGGTCCCCAACCTGGGCGCGGTCGTCGATCGCTACTTGTGACGCTCACTCGGCGTCGGGCGCTCGGCTCGCCACGAGCAGGCGCCCGGCCGCCCGGCTGACCATCGGCTCGCGGCTCACCGCCGCCTCGGTCAGCAGCGCGATGGCGTCCGCCGTGCCCATGCGCTCGCACGCCTTCAGGATGGCCAGCTTGGCCGACCCCGTCGCCAGGTCGAAGCCGGCCCGGAAGACGTCGACCGCCTCGCCCGCCCGCAGCAGCCCCAGCGCCTCGATGGTGCGGACCGACCACGCCTCGGGGCGCTGCCCGCGCAGCTCGGCCAGCAGCTGCGGGGTCAGCCGCGCGTCGCCCAGCCGCGCCCGCGCGACCAGGGCGGCCGTGACCAGCCGGCGGTCCTCGCCGACCAGCGCGCGCTCCAGGAAGTCCAGCGCCGCCGGATGGTTCAGGTGCCCCAGGGTCTCGACGACACGCAGCCGCAGCCGCAGGCTGGGGGCGCGCTCGTAGGCCGCGACGACCAGGGGCGCGGTGGTGGCGTCACCCGCCCGGCGCACGACGTCCAGCAGCGCCTCGCGCAGCGTGTCGTGCGAGCGCGCCGGGGGCAGGTCGAGGAGCCGCGCCGCCGCGAGGCGCGCGACACGGGGGGCGATGAGGGCCAGGGCCTCGGTCGCCGCGTAGGTGTCGCCCGGCGCGCGGGCCAACCCGTCGAGCAGGGCGGCCGCGCCCGCGTTGTCGCGACGGGTCAGCGCGAACGCCGCGTCCTCGTACCAGGCGCCGCGCGGCGTGCGCAGCACCGAGGCCACCAGCAGGTCGCGCCAGCGCGGGTCGGCGTGGTCGCCCATCGCGCGGAACAGGGCCCGCGCCGCGATGGGGTCCTCGGCGTCCAGGACGCTCCGGACGTGCGGCACGGCGGCCTGGCCGTGGCTCAGCAGCGCCGTGACCGCGGCCTCGCGGGTCGGCGCGTCCACGCTGCGCGCGATGTGCGCCAGGCGCGCGGTCGCCTCGGGCGCCGTCGCCCGCGCCAGCCCGTCGAGCGCCGTCAGCCGGGTCGCCTGGTCGGCGCGCTCGGTCAGCGCGATGAGCGCCTCGAGCGCCCGCGGGTCGGCCGCGTGCCCGCCCAGGGCCCGCGCCGCCGCGAGCCGCGCTTCCACCGTTCCCAGCGCCGCCAGCCGCAGGGCCGCCTTCAGCCCGGCCTCGCCGGCCGCCGCGCCCAGACAGGGCGCGCCCAGCGCGGCGCTGCCCGGGGCCGCCGCCTCCAGCAGCCGCAGGGCCGCCGCCGGCGAGGGCGTGGTCCGGCAGAGCTGGGCGGTGGCCCGGACGGCATGCTCCGGCGGAGCCTGTCGCGCGGCCTCGGCCAGCGCCGGCGCCAGGGCGTCGTTGGTCGCCCGCGCCTCCATCACGTCAAGCGCCAGCGACAGCCGCGCCGGGTCCTTCGCCAGCAGCTGGTCGCGCAGCACGACCGACCCGGTCGGCCCCTCGAAGCCCAGCAGGACGCCGAGCGCCGCGCGCGCCCGAGGACCGCTGTCCCTGGCCACCGCGTCCACCAGCGCGGGCACGGCCGGCGCCCCGTGGGATTGCAGCCGCCGCGCCGCCGCTTCGTGATTCGCCCCGGCCAGCGCCTCGACGTCCGCGTCGATCTCGCGGCGCAGCTCGGGCGCCGCCTGCAGGACGTCGTCGGGCTCGAAGACCTGGATCTCCGACAGGGCGACCCCTTGCCGGGCCGACCCGTGGATGGCCTCGACCGTCAGCGTCAGCGCGCTCGCCCGCGCCAGCCGGCCGAGCGGCACGTCCTGGGCGACCCGCCGGTCCTCCAGCGCGAAGCTGGCCTCGCCGCCGTCCCAGGTGACGCGCACGCGCGCCGGGCGGGCGTGCTGCTTGAACGCTCCGTTGTCGGCCCCGTGCCCCGGCAGGACGCGCAGCGCCGTCACGTAGCGCGTCGTCGGAAAGCGCAGCGTCACCGAGGGGTTCGCCTCGCCGCGCGCCGAGATCCACGGCCGCCCGAGGCGCCCGTCGACCAGGGCGGCCGCCGGCGCGTCGGCGTCGCGCTCGCTCGAGGCGCTGGCGACGATCTCTCTGGGCTCGACCGGACGCAGCTCGCCGGCCAGGGCCGGCCCCGCGGGCAGCGCGCCGGTCAGCAGGGCGGCGGTCAGCCAGCAGAAGGGTCCCTTGGTCGTCATCGCGTTCGCCTCCGGTCTCGGTTTCGGAGGTCGACACAGCAACCGGCGTGCCAGCCGTCACGGCCCTTGATGACGCGCCCTCTCCGGGGCTGTGTCGCGGGACGTGACGCCTGGGTGTATCAGTCCGGGACGTCGCCAGGCTTGGCGCCGTACCAGGTCGTGGCGGTGACCCGGTGGCGGTAGACGTTCGCCTGCTGGCAGCGGCTGCACACGGTCTGGCAGACCGACACGTCCCCCGCGGCGAACCGCTCGAGGCAGGGCGGACAGAAGGCGTCGGGGAAGTCGCCGTCGAGTCCGTAGACGACGACCGCCTCGGCCGGCGGGGCGGCTGGGTCGGCCAGGTGCGCGCAGGTCAGGGCGGGCAGGCCCTCGCCGTGCACGTCGCAGGCCAGGTAGTCGGCCACGTCGTCCCGGGTGACGCCGAACTCGACCATGCAGCGGGCGCCGACGCGCTCGGCGAAGGTGCGGCGCAGCGGGACCGGCTCGGCCAGGGCGGCCAGCAGCGGGTCGCGCGTGCCGACGACGACCGCCGGCGCGCCGGGCCGGTCCTGCAGCTCGACGCGGGCCCCGGCGGTGCCGGCGAAGCCGGGCCAGTCGTGGAGCAGGCGCTGGTCGGCGTCGACCCACAGACCGAAGAGCATCGCGGGGCGCGCGGCGCCGATGGGCACCGGGCCTCGCACGGGTCGGGCGCCCTCGACCTCGGGCTTCGGCACGTTCCAGACCGCCTCGAAGCGGTCGGGCGGGAAGGTGTCGAGGCAGGCCGGGCAGTCACAGGTGAGGCGATGCTTGTGGACCTTGATCATGCGGCGGCTGTATACGCACCGATGGCCGCGAGGTCCATCGCTGCGCGCGCCGCCGGGGCGCCGCGCCGGCGCGCGTGGGGCACGCAACGTCGCCTGCGGCCGAGGACGCACGCGCCGCGAGGATGGCCCGATGATCGTCGAGCACGAACGCTCCTGGATCCGCCTCATCTTCAGCTTCAAGGGCAGCATCCTGCTGAAGATCTGGCGCCGCCTGACGGTGCTCACCCTGGTCGGCCTCGCCGTGGCGGTGGCCTGGGAGACGGGCGTGCTGGGCGGCCACACCCTGACGCCGACGCCGTTCACCCTGGTGGGCTTCGCGCTCAGCGTGTTCCTGGGCTTTCGCAACAGCGCGGCCTACGACCGGTTCTGGGAGGGGCGCAAGCTCTGGGGGCAGCTGGTCAACACGTCGCGCACCCTGACGCGGCAGGTGACCACGCTGGTGGCGGCGCCCGACGAGGCCGACCGCGAGGACGTGCGGACCTTCCAGCGCGCGTTCGTGCTGCGGGTGGCCGCCTTTGCCCACGCGCTGCGCAAGCACCTGCGGGACCGCCGCGACCTCTCGGGGCTCTCGGGGCTGCTGCCCGAGGCCGAGACCGCCGCGCTCGCGCGCGAGGTGAACCCGCCCGCCGCCATCTTGCAGACGCTCGGCGAGCAGCTCGCGCTCGCGGCGCGTCGCGGCTGGGTCGATCGCTACTACGTGGCCAACATCGACCGCGAGCTGACCGCGCTGGCCGAGATCCAGGGCGGCTGTGAGCGCATCCGGTCGACGCCCATCCCGCACGCCTACAAGGTGCTGATGCACCGGACGGTCGCGGCCTACTGCTTCGCGCTGCCCTTCGGCATCGTCGACCAGACCGCGCGCATGACGCCGCTGGTCGTGCTGCTCGTGTCCTACGCGTTCCTGGGGCTCGACGGCATCGGCGACGAGCTCGAGGAGCCGTTCGGGCTCGAGCGCAACGACCTGCCGCTCGACGCGCTGACGCGCATGATCGAGGTCAACCTGAGGCAGAGGCTGGGGGACGAGGCGCTGCCGCCGTTGCTCGGGCCGGTCGACAAGGTCTTGACCTGAGCCGGGGGGCGGTGGGGCGCTGATGGGGCTCGGGGAGGATCAGTTGATTTGGGTGCCGCAGTCCACGAGGTGGACTGGGTTGACGCCGACGACGCTCATCGCCTCGCGCCACATCTCGGCGGGCGGGGTCTCGAAGAGCAGCTCGGGGTCGAGCGGCGCGGTGAGCCACGCGCCGCTGGCGATCTCGCGATCGAGCTGCTGCGGGCCCCAGCCGGCGTAGCCGAGCAGCAGGCGGAAGCGCCCGCTGGGGTGGCGGCCGTACGCCTCGAGGCCGTCCTGGCTCGTCGTGAGGGCGAGGCCCGCGCCGACGCGCTGGCTGCCCGCGAAGAGCTGCCCGTCGTCGTGCAGCAGCCAGCCGCGCTGGCGCTCGACCGGGCCGCCGGAGAACACCTTGGCCTGAGGTTCGCCCTCCCAGGGGATGCCCGCCTCCGAGCAGATCGCCGACACGGGGATCTCGAGCGGCTGATTGACGACCAGACCGAAGGCGCCCTCGGAGGAGTGGGCGCACAGGAGCACGACCGAACGGAAGAAGTTTGGGTCGAGCAGGCTCGGCATGGCGATGAGGAGACCTGGTGCTACGGAGAAGCTCATGGTTTGAAGTATGGGAACCCGGGTGATCGGAGCAAGCAAGCGCTGGGCCGAGGCGCCGCGTGCAGGGACGAGGTCATGGACATCGTGAATCGACGAGCGACGCCGCCCCCGTCGGGCGGCGCGAGGGCCGGCCGGCGGGCACGACGGCGGCCGCGGTGGACCTGGTTCGGGGTCGCGGCCGTGCTGTGCGGGTTCGGAGTGGCGGCTTGCGCCGGGCCGTCAGCGCTGCAGCAGCTGCGGGCGGAGGCCCAGGCCGACGCCGAGCGCCTTGGGCCGCGGGCGGCGGTCGCGCGCGGGCTCGCCCGGGCGGGGGCGGCCGCCGCGAGGGGCGATCAGCGAGGACGAGCGCATCATCTGGTGGCCATCCTACCACTGGCCACCGGCCTGGCCGACGACCGGGGCGTTCGTGACGCCCTCGCCGACGTGGACCCAACGTTCGCGCCGCCTTCGCTGGCCGACGCGGTGAGCGTCGAGCGCGCCCTGGAGGCCCTGGGCGCCGGCCGCATGGACGAGGTGCGCCGGGCGACCGCGCCGCTGACCGCGCGACCCGGCTGGCTCGGGGCCCGCGCGCAGACCCTGGTGGCGCTCGCCTCGCTCGACGTCGACCCCGACCGGGCGCGCGCCCACCTGACGGAGCTCACGCGGCGACCGCTGGACACGATGCCGGGCCCGGTCGGGCGCGAGCTGCGCAACTTCGCCCGGCTGACGCTGGCCAGCCACCACTACGACGCGGGTCGCTACGGCGAGGCGCTGCGAGGCTTCCTGCAGGTCGAGGAGGCCAGCGGCCACTGGCCGGCCGCCCGCTTCGGGCTGGCCTGGTCCCAGCTGAAGCTGGGGCGCCCCGAGCGGACCCTGGCCATCCTGGCCCTGATGCCGGGCGGCGTGGCCGGCGAGCCCGAGCGCGGCCTGTTGGCGGCGGTGGCGACCCACCGGCTCGGCGACGCCGGGGTCGCGCGGGACATCGTGGACGCGGCGCTCGATCGGCCGGACCGCTGGGACCCAGGCCGGGTGAGCGCGGCCGCGGTGCTCGAGCGCCTCGCGGCGGGCGCGACCCGGCCGTCCGCGTGGACGCTCGTCGAGATCGTCGCCGGGCGGTCGCAGGTGCTGACGCTGGGCCGCGAGCTGCTCGAGACGCGGGCCGACCGCGCGCGCAGCGACCTGCCCGAGCTGGCCGACTACGAGGCCGCGTTGACGCGACGCTTCGAAGCGGTGGTCGCCGCCGAAGCCGACCTGGAGGCCGCGCGCGCCGCGGCCGCGATCGAGCAGCTGAGGGTCCTGCGACCGCAGCTGACCGACCGGCGGCCCTGACGGTCAGCCCAGCGACACCTGCTCGACCTGCCGCACGGTCGCCAACCGCCGCAGGGCGTCGAGCAGCGCCGGGTCCGCGACCGCCGACAGCCTCAGGCGCGTGCACGCCGCGCGGCCGCCCGAGAAGACGACGTTGCTGATGTCGAGGACGTTGATCCGGCCCTCGCGCAGGCGCTCGAGCAACGCCGCCAGCGAGCCCACCTCGTTGGCGTGGTGCACGATGAGCATCGCGGGCGCGTCGGGCTCGGTCTCGAGGTTGACGGCGCTGGTCAAGCGGTCCTCGAGCAGGAACTCCTGCACGACGCGCACCACCTGCGCGGCCGCGGCCGTGGCGGCCTGGCGCGTGCGGCTCGCCAGGTGGGGGGTCGCGATGACGCCCGACCCGCCCTCGAGCGGAAGGCGCAGGGTCCCCTCGCCGCCGCCGGCCTCGGCGAAGACGTCGAAGCCGACCCGCAGCGCGCCGGCCTCGAGCCGGGCGCGCACGGCGTCGTGGTCGACCAGGCCCGGCGCGGCCGTGTTGATGACGATGGCGTCGGCGTCGAGCAAGGCGAGCAGCTCGGCGGTGACGACGACCCCCGAGGCGGGCTCGTCCGGGTGCAGCGACACGATGTCCGAGTGGCGGAAGAGATCCGGCAGGTCGGCCGCGTGGTAGACGCCGGCCTCGGCGGCGAGCGAGGTCGTCAGCCGGTCCGAGGCGACGGCGACCCGCATGCCGAGCGCCCGCGCGGCCTCCATCAGCTCGGCGGCGCCGGCCCCGAAGCCGACGAGGCCCAGGCTGCGCCCGCGCAGGCCAGCCCCCAGCGCCGTCGGCGCGTCGCCGGCCTTGCCGTCGCGCACCGCGGCGTGGGCACCCACGAGATCGCGGTCGAGCGCGATCATCATGCCCAGCGCCAGCTCCGCGCGCGCCGCGGCGTCGAAGCCGGGGCAGTGCGCGACGAAGACGCCGCGCTCGCTGGCGGCCGGCACGTCGATGGTGTCCACCCCGTGGCCCGCCCGCACGACGAGGCTCAGGACGGGGGCCGCCTCGATGGCGCGGCGCGACACACGCGTGTCGCCCACGACGAGGACGTTGACGCCACACAACGCGCCCGGGAGCGTGTCGGCGTTGAGCTCGGGCGCCTCGGTGACGGCCAGGCCCATGGCTTGCAAGCTCTCGCGCACCTCGACGGGCATCGCGTCGGCGATGAGGACGTTCAAGACCAGCTCCTCTTGGACTGTCGACGCGCTGGGCACCGCGCGATGGCGCGGCGTGCCCTGGCCGAGGTACCCCCACCCCGGTGTCGCGCCGAATCCGGCGTCATCCTAGCACCACGACGCGTGTCGGGGCACGTCGACGGGCTCCGAGGCCGCCGCGCGGCGGCCCGGACCTCAGGGCGTCACGCCCCGCAACGCGTGGCAGAGCGCCTCGTGGCGGGTGCCGTTCGAGGCGACGAAGGGACCCTCGTGCTCGTAGCCAGGGCACGCGACGTCGAAGGTCAGCGGCCGTCCGTCGAGCAGCGTCATGTGGCCGCCGGCCGCCTCGAGCACGACGAGGGGCGCGCAGCTGTCCCAGTAGTGGACCGGGTGCACGCTGTAGTAGACGTCGGCCTCGCGGCGCACGATCTTGCCGATCTTGAAGCCGACCGAGCGCACCTGGCCGCCGTCGGCGACGCCCAGGGTGGTGACGAGGCGCTGACGCGCGGGCTCGGCGATGCGAGACGAGGTCACGAGCGGCATCTCGGCGGGCGCGTCGCGGCGCGAGACCTTGAGCTGCCGGATGGTGCCGCCGCCGCCCGCCGCGAGGAAGGCGCCGACCCCCGCGATGGCGTGGTAGAGCCGCTGCGTGTCGGGCTCGTAGACGACGCCGAGCACGGGGCGGTCGCCGTCGACCAGCGCGACGTGGACCGCGTAGTCGCCCGAGCCCTGGACGAAGCCCTCGGTGCCGTCGAGCGGGTCGACGATCCAGGTGCGGCCGCTGCGCGAGCCGGCGAAGGCGCCCGACTCCTCGGTGAGCACGCCGTCGTCGGGGAAGGCTGCCTGCAGCCCCTCGCGGATGATGCGGTCGGACTCGAGGTCGGCCCGGGTGACCGGCGAGGCGTCGGACTTCACGCCTTCGACGAAGCCTTCGCGGCGGATGCGCTCGATGGCCTCGCCGGCGCGCTGGGCCAAATCCATCGCGACCCTCAGCGGGGCGTCCCAGGTGGCGGCGACGTCGTGGATCATGGGGAGGGCTCACATGCGCGCGCCGCCTTCGGGCCCCTCGTGATGAGAGGCCGTTGGCGGCGCGGAAGTTGGGGGCGGTAGAGGGCTGAGGTGCTACTGACCCTGCACCGGGGCGTCGGTCGCCGGCGCCGTCGTCGCGGGCGGCTGCGCCGTCGTGCCCTGCGGCGCGACCGCGCCGTCGGCGGGCGTCTCGCCGTGGCTGCCCGACAGGAAGCGCTCACGCGCCTCGAGCATCTCCGGCGTCGCCCGGATGCGCTCCTCCTGCAGCACGTCGTTGGCCCACTGGCCCTGCATGAGGTCGCGCGTCGTGAGATCGGCGAACGTCAGGGCGAAGAAGATGGCGACGAACAGGATGGTCCCGAGGAACACGAAGGAGTGGAAGCGATCGTCCCACTTGAGATGCATGAAGTAGCCGATGACGAGGGCCGCCTTGACGACGGCGACCATCATGGCCGGGTAGATGCCGTAGGGGCCCATGTCCATGAAGGACACGAGCACCGTCAGCACGGTCAGGAACATCAGGGCGCCGAAGATCCCGAGGTAGGTCTTGAGCGGCGTGACGTGGGCGTGCGCGTCCGGCGTCGGGACCGGCTCGCCGTGGATGTAGGTCTTCGAGGTCGTGCTCGTCGTGCTGGCCATCGGTTCGCTCACTTCACGAGGTAGAGCAGCGGGAAGAGGAAGATCCACACGAGGTCGACGAGGTGCCAGTACAGGCCCGTGTTCTCGACCGCCGTGTAGTTGTCGGGACCGAACTCGTCGCGGCCGGCGCGGATGTACATCCAGGCGATGACCCCGATGCCGATGAGGACGTGCACGCCGTGCAGGCCCGTCATCGTGAAGTAAAGGCCGAAGAACATCTGGGGGCCGCCCAGGAACTGGTCGGAGGCCTCCATGTAGTAGCGGCCCGGGAAGATGCCGTGGGCGAACTTGCCGGTGTACTCGAAGTACTTCACCACCATGAAGATGAGGGCGCAGACGATGGTGATGAGCAGCTGCGTCTTGAGCTGCTTCTTGTCACCGAGCTGCGCGGCGCGGACCGCGAGCGCCATCGTCAGGCTGGAGGTGATGAGGACCACGGTGTTGAAGGCGCCGAGGCGCCAGTCGAGCAGCTCGTGGGCCTTGAGCAGCATGTCCGGGTACATGTAGCGCAGGAACGCGTACCCCAGGAACAGGCCGCTGAACATCAGGATCTCGGTGCCCAGGAACACCCACATGCCCAGCTTCGCCGACGCGACCTGCTGGTCCATCGTGTCGAAGTGGTGCGCGAGGTGTTTCGGGTGGTCGTCGTGCGCGTGAGCGTGCGCCATCTCGGCGTCTCCCCTCGTGAGGTCGGGCTACTGGGCCCGCGGCGGCCAGGGTGACCGCCGCGGTACAAAGCGTCCTAGTGGTGACCCGCCGCGGCCTGCGACCGGTCGATCTCCTTGAAGTTGTACGGGTCCGCGTCGACGTGCGGCGTCTCGTGGAAGTTGTGCTCGATGGGCGGGCTCTGGGTGGCCCACTCGAGCGAGGCGGCGCCCCACGGGTTGGCCGCCGCCTTCTTGCCGGTCCAGAAGGACGCGATGAGGTAGACGGCGGTCCAGGTGAGGCCGAGGGCCAGGATCCACGAGCCGTAGGTCGACAGGGCGTGCAGGCCCTCGAACTCGGCGTCGTACGAGGCGTAGCGGCGCGGCATGCCGCGGCTGCCCAGCATGAACTGCGGGAAGAAGGTCAGGTTGAACCCGACGAAGACCAGGAGGGAGCCGAGGATGCCGGCCTTCTCGTTGTACATCTTGCCGAACATCTTGGGCCACCAGTGGTGGAGGGCGCCCAGGAAGGCGATGACCGTGCCGCCCATCATCACGTAGTGGAAGTGGGCGACGACGAAGTAGCTGTCGTGCAGGTGGACGTCGACCGTGAGCGCGCCCAGGAACAGCCCGGTCAGGCCGCCGATGGTGAAGGTGAACAGGAAGATGAGGCCGTACATCATCGGGGTGTTGAAGGTGATCGCGCCGCCATAGAGCGTGGCGATCCAGCTGAACACCTTGATGGCCGTGGGGACGGCGACGGCGAAGGTCAGGAAGCTGAAGAGCACACCGGCGAACTCGGACTGTCCCGAGACGAACATGTGGTGGCCCCAGACGAGGAAGCTGATGATGGCGATGGCCAGCGAGCTGAGGGCGATGGCCTTGTAGCCGAAGATGTGCTTCTTCGAGTGGACGCAGATGATCTCGCTGATGACCCCGAAGCCCGGCAGGATCATGATGTAGACGGCCGGGTGGCTGTAGAACCAGAAGAAGTGCTGGTACAGGACCGGGTCGCCGCCCATCGCGGGGTCGAAGATGCCGACGCCGAAGGCCCGCTCGAAGAAGAGCAGCAGCAGGGTGATGGCGAGGACGGGCGTGGCGAGGATCTGGATGACCGAGGTCGAGTAGATGGCCCACAGGAACAGCGGCATCCGGGTCCAGGTCATGCCCGGGGCGCGCATCTTGTGGATGGTGACGATGAAGTTGAGGCCCGTGAGGATGGACGAGAAGCCCAGGATGAAGGCGCCCATCGTCGAGGCCATCACGGCCGTGCCGGTCTCGATGGAGTAGGGCGTGTAGAACGTCCAGCCGGTGTCGAGGCCAGTGGTCAGGATGGCGTAGAGAAGGAAGCAGGCGCCGATGACGTAGATGTAGAAGCTCGCGAGGTTGAGCTTCGGGAACGCCACGTCCTTGGCCCCGACCATCAGCGGCAGGAAGAAGTTGCCGAGGGTCGCCGGAATCGACGGGATGATGAAGAGGAACACCATCGCCGCGCCGTGCAGCGTGAAGACCTGGTTGTAGACGTCGCGCGCCTTGGCCGCGGCCTCGGGCGCGTCGCCGTCGGCGAGGAAGTCCATCATCGGCGTGAGCAGCTCGAGGCGCACGATGATGGCCAGCACGCCGGCGAACAGGAAAAACAGTGACACGGCGGCCAGGTACATCAGGCCGATGCGCTTGTGATCGACCGTGAAGAGCCAGGACTTGATGCCCTTTTTGGCCCTGATGTAGTCCACTTCTTCGTGGGGCGCGCCGTGGTCGGGCGCGGTGCCGTCAATCGTCGTGCTCGACATCCTTCACCTGCGGGGTTGGAGCGGTGATCGCTTCGGGGTGCGGGGCCGGGAGCCCGTCGGCGCCTCGGGGCTGGGTCAGGGGTTCGCCGGCGCTGCGTCGCCGCCGAGCTGCTTGATGTAGTCGATGATGCCGTTGAGCTCCTGGTCGGTCAGGCGCCCCTGGAAGGTCGGCATGGCCGGCGCGAAGCCCTGGACGATGCTGGCGTTCGGGTCGAGGATGGCCTCGCGCAGGTAGTTGTCGTCGACGGTCACCTGCGAGCCGTCCTGCATCGTCTCCGGCTTGCCGTAGATGCCGTTGAGCGGCGGGCCGACCAGGCGCACGCCCTCGACCGAGTGGCAGGCGTTGCAGCCGTACTTGACGAAGAGCTTCTCGCCGTAGTCGGCGGCGGTGGGATCGAGCCCGGCGCAGTCGTCGGAGGCGACCCAGGCCTTCCAGGCCTCGGCGTCGAGCACCTGCACCCGGCCGGTCATCACCGAGTGGTCGGTGCCGCAGTACTCGGCGCAGTAGAGCGGGAAGTCCCCCGTCTGCGTCGCCTCGAACCAGTAGCCCGTGTACTTGTTCGGCAGCGCGTCACGCTTGAGGCGGAACGCGGGGATCCAGAACGAGTGCAGCACGTCCACCGACGAGATGGTCAGCTTGACCGGCTCGCCCAGCGGCACGACCAGCTTGTTCTGGCACTCCTTGCCGAGGCTCGGGTAGCCGATGGACCACGACCACTTCTGGCCCGTGACGCGCACGTCCAGCGCCGAGTCGGGCACCGCGTTCATGAGAATGAAGTCGCGCTGGCCCCAGGCGAAGATGACCAGGAGCAGCACGGTCGGGATGGCGCTCCACAGGAACTCGAGCTTGAAGCTGTGCTTGAGGGGGCTCGTCTTCTGCTCGACGTGCGTCCGGCGGTACTTGACGGCGAAATAGACCATCAAGGCCATCAAGCCGACGAAGAACACGATGCTCAGGATGAGGATGAAGTCGAAGAGGCCATCGACGCCTTCGGCGAAGGTCGAGGCCTTGGGCGGCATCCAGAAGCCGCCCTGGGCCTCGGCGAGCACCAGCCCGCCGCCGAGCTTTCCGAGGAGAGAGAGGGTCATGGAGTAGGCTCCGCGTACGCTTGGGGCCGGCGCCGGTCGCGGCGCCAGTGGTGGACCAGGAAGAGGGCGAGGACGAAGACCGTGAACAGCCCGCCGAGGCGCATGACGCCCCAGGCGAACGGCGTGTACTTGCCGTCGGACGACATGTACTGGAAGCAGCTCGAGAGCACCTTGTCGAACGTCGACCCCACGGCGCCGTTCGACGCGTCCATGAGGGCGAACTTGATGTCCTGCGGCGGGGGCTGCAGCGTGAAGAGATAGCGGCTGATGGTGCCGTCGGGCGTCAGGACGAAGATGACCGGCGCGTGCGCGTACTGGTCGGTGCCCTCGTCGTAGCTGTACTCGAAGCCGACCTGGGCGGCGAGCGCCTCGGAGGCCTCGGCCGAGCCGACGAGGAACGGCCAGTCCGCCTGGGGCGCGCCGAGGGATGCCAGGTAGCTCGCGCGCTTGTCGGCGGCGAGATCGTGACCCTCGCGGGGATCGATGCTGACCGTCACGAGGCGGAAGGCCTCGCGCCCGGGCACCCAGTCGATGGCCTGCAGCGCCTCGACGACCTTGTTGAGCTGGACGCTGCACAGGGTGCGGCAGCGGTAGTAGTTGAGGGTGAGCAGGACCGGGCGCTCGCCGTCGAAGTACTCGCCGAGGCGGACGGCGCGGCCGGTGTGGTCGGTGAACGCGAGATCGAGGTCGACCTTGCCACCCAGGCGGTTCTGGACGTCGATGCCCTCGAGCTCACGCGGGAGCTTGGTCGTCACCTGGGCGGCCGCGGGGGCGGCGCCGAGCAGGGCGACGGCGAGGAACGACGTCAGCTGGGTGGCGAGGGCGAGGCGCACGATCACTCGCCTCCGGGGGCGGCGGGGGCCGGGGCGTCGGGGGCGGCCGGCGCGGCCGGCGCGTCGGGGGCCGGGGCCGGCGGCGGCGCGGGCTGACCGTCGGGCTGAATGGGCGCGGCCGGGCCGCCGGGCTGCGAGGGCTCGGGCTGCGGCTGCTGACCCGGGGCCGGCTGAGCGCCGGGGGCCGGCTGAGCGCCGGGGGCGCCCTGATCGTCGGGGTGGACGAAGCCGGGCGGCGGGGTGCCGGCGCGCAGCAGCTCGGGGCGCTGCAGGACCATGTCCCGGGCCTGGTCGACCGGAACGCGGTAGCCACCGCGGGTCACGCCCTCGGCCGGCTCGATGCGCTCGTAGGTCGTCAGCTGCTGCTGGACGGCCTCGCGGTGCTGGACGAGCAGGCTGGACACCCGGACGTGCTGCTGGGCGAGCAGGGTCCGGCTCTCCTGCTGAACCAGCTGCATCACGGCGAATCCGGAGCCGAGGATGACCGCCGACAGCACCACCAGCTGCAGGAACAGCTTGCGGTTGGGCGGCGTGTCGAGCTCGTGCCCGCCGTCGGTGTACTTCGAGACGATCGGGGTCGACACTTGCGCGTCGGGAGGGTGCAAGGGATCGGACATCTCGAGGCTCCTAGAAGTTCTCGAAGGCCAGAGACTCGCCCAGGCGCGGATCCCGGATGGGGACCAGGGCCTTGGCGCCGAGCCGCCAGGTGAACACGGCCAGCATCAGCCCACCGATGCCCACGAAGGCGAGCAGATCGTACAGGGACAGATGCAGCCCGTGACCGTGCGACACCGCCGGCATCACGATGTAGTAGAGGTCGAAGTAGTGCGCGATGAGCATCCAGATGGCGCCCACGGCCAGGGTCGCCTTGCGGCGCTTGATGTGCCGGGACATCAGGAACAGGAAGGGCAGGGCGAAGTGGCCGACCATCAGGAAGATGCCCAGCACCTGCCAGCCGTGCTCGGCGCGGTGCGCGTACCAGAGGGTCTCCTCGGGGATGTTCGCGTACCAGATGAGGAAGTACTGGCTGAAGGCGATGTAGCTCCAGAAGACCACGAAGGCGAAGAGCAGCTTGCCGAGGTCGTGGTAGTGGTGGACCGTCACGATGCCCTGCAAAAAGCCCTTCTTCTGCAGCGCCATCGAGGTCAGCGCCAGCGAGGCGAAGATGGCGATGCAGCAGCCGGCGAAGTAGTAGACGCCGAAGATGGTCGAGAACCAGTGCGGGTCGGTCGACATCATCCAGTCGACGGCGGCGAAGGTGGTCGTCAGGGCGAAGAAGAGGATGCCCAGCGGCCCCCACCACTGCATGCGGCGCGTCAGGTTCGGGTCACCCGTGTCGTCCTGGCGCGTCGAGCTGCGGTACATCAGGAAGGCGAAGGCGGTCCAAACGACCAGGTACACGATGGCGCGGACCAGGTAGTCGCCCTCGTTGAGGTAGACCGACTTCTTCTGGAGGATGGCGTCGCCCGCGACGGCCTCGGGGTGGCTCCAGTGATACAGGTCGTGCACGCCGCCGAGGACGATGGGGACGAACAGCAGCGCGAACAGCGGCAGGGTGATCATGAAGTTCTCGGCGATGCGGCGCACGACCGGCGACCATCCGGCGCGGGTGGCGTGCTGCAGCACCACGAAGAACAGGCCGCCGAGCGCGAGGCTGAGCCAGAACATGAAGGAGGTCAGGTAGCCGCCCCAGAAGGCCGAGCCGGCGTCGCCCTTGAGCGCGAAGGCCAGCCCCAGCGCGACGACGCCGACGGCGCCGAAGACGACCGGCAGCTTGCGCAGGCCGTGACCGGAGGGGACCAGCACGTCCTCGGGCGCGATGCGCTTGCCGTGGTGGTGCCCGTCGTGATGCGGATCAGCGTGGCTCATCGAGCGCTCCATCCTTTCTGGGTCGCGACTTCGGGCGGGACGTCCGCGAGCGTGGCGTTGTGGCTGGCCTGCAGGACGCGGATCCAGGCGGCGATGGCCCAGCGGTCCTCGGGGGCCACCTGCGAGGCGTAGGGCATCATCGTGCGGACGCCGTTGGTGATGACGTCGTAGAAGTGCCCGAGCGGCATCGCGCGCAGCTGGTCCGAGTGGAAGGTCGGCGGCTGGACCTTGAAGCCGCGCTGGATGACGATGCCGTCGCCCAGCCCGGTCTCGGAGTGGCACGGCGCGCAGTAGATGTTGAACTGTCGCTGGCCGCGCGCGAGCAGCTTGGCGTCGAGCTGCATGCCGGCGGGCAGCGCGTCGGTGAGGCGGCCGTCGGCGCCGCGGCCGCGGTAGAGGTGGTCGTCGTCGCGCAGGAAGCGGTCGTCGGCGCCGCCGGCGACCGAGCGGGCGACGGTCCCCGCCGGGGGCTCGCGCATGGCGCGCCCGTCGTCGTAGAAGTCGCTGCGGTCCTGGGCCGTGAACTTCTGCTGGTGGTCCATGTTCGGGTTGAGATGGACCGGGGGCTCGCTGGACGTGTTCCCACGGCAGCCGCCCACGGTCAGCCCGAGCGTGAGGGCTACGGCGGCCGCGCCAGCGGCCTTGCTGGGGGTTCGGAGTCGCAACGTCAGTCCTCCACGACTTCGATGTGGGTCGCGCCGAGGCCCTTGAAGAGCTTCTTGAGCTTCTTCTCGTCGTACTTCGGGTCCGAGGCCTCGATGGCGATGAAGAACTTGTCGTCCGTCACGCGGGAGAAGCGCTCGGAGTTGAAGACGGAGTGGTAGTACTGCGGCAGGCGGTTGAGGCCGAACATGCCGAACACCGCGCCGAAGGCGCCGAAGAGGACGCCCAGCTCGAAGGTGACGGGCACGAAGGCCTGCCAGCTGAACAGGGGCTTGCCGCTGATGATGAGCGGCTGGGCCACCGCGGAGACCCACCACTGGAGCAGCATGCCGAGGCCGGCGCCCGACAGGCCCATCACCAGGACGATCCAGGGCAGGCGCGAGCGCGGCAGGCCCATCGCCTTGTCGAGCCCGTGGACCGGGAACGGGGTGTAGGAGTCCCAGCGCGTGAAGCCCTCGTCACGGACCTTCTCGCAGGCGTGGTAGACCGCCTGCGCCGTGTCGAACTCGGCCATCAGCCCGAAGGGTTTGTCAGCCATGGCGCTTGCCCTCGTCGGAGTCGGTGTCGGTCTTGGTGTCGCGAGCGGCCTCTACGCTGGCCTGGGCGGCCACGGCGTCGGCCTCGGAGCGCTGCATCCAGCCCGGCCCGAGGACGTCGCCCTGGACCTGCTTCTCCATGCCCGGGACGTAGTGCGGGTCGGCCTGCGGCATCACGGTCTTCACTTCGGCGATGGCCACCATCGGCATGAAGCGGACGAAGAGGCAGAAGAGCGTGAAGAACAGGCCGAAGCTGCCGACGAACGTCAGGACGTCCCAGATGGTGGGCGTGTAGTAGTCCCAGCTCGAGGGCAGGAAGTCGTGGTGGAGCGACGTCACGGTGATGACGAAGCGCTCGAACCACATGCCGATGTTGACGAAGATCGAGATGATGAAGAGGAACATCGGGCTGCGGCGCAGCTTCTTGAACCAGAAGAACTGCGGGCTGATGACGTTGCAGCTCACCATGATCCAGTAGGCCCAGGCGTAGTCGCCGAACGCGCGGTTCACGAAGGCGAAGCCCTCGTAGGGGTTGCCCGAGTACCAGGCGATGAAGAACTCCATCGCGTAGGCGTAGCCGACCATCGAGCCCGTGAGCAGGATGACCTTGGCCATGTTCTCGAGGTGCTTGATGGTCACCAGGTGCTCGAGATCGAAGATCTTTCGCGCCGGGATCATCAGCGTGAGGACCATCGCGAAGCCCGAGAAGATGGCGCCCGCGACGAAGTAGGGCGGGAAGATGGTGGTGTGCCAGCCGGGGACGTTCGACACGGCGAAGTCGAACGACACGATGGTGTGCACGGAGAGGACGAGCGGCGTCGCGAGGGCGGCCAGGATGAGGTAGGCCGTCTCGTAGTGCAGCCAGTGCCGTGTCGACCCTCGCCAGCCGAGGGCGAAGATGCCGTAGACCATCTTGCGGAGCTTGGTGACCGAGCGGTCGCGCATGGTGGCCAGGTCGGGGATGAGGCCGACGTACCAGAACAGCAGCGAGACGGTGAAGTAGGTCGAGACCGCGAAGACGTCCCACAGCAGCGGGCTGCGGAAGTTGGGCCACACGTCCATCTGGTTGGGCAGAGGGAACATGTAATAGGCGACCCAGATGCGGCCGACGTGGATGCCCGGGAAGATGGCGGCCGCGAGCACCGCGAAGATGGTCATCGCCTCGGCGAACCGGTTGATGGAGGTTCGCCACTTCTGCCGGAGCAAAAAGAGGATGGCGCTGATGAGCGTGCCCGCGTGGCCGATGCCGACCCAGAACACGAAGTTGACGATGGCCCAGCCCCAGGCGACCGGGACGTTCAAGCCCCAGATGCCGGTGCCTTCCCAGATGAGGTAGCCCACCGCGACGCCCAGGATGCCGAGCATCCCGAGCGAGACCATGAAGGCCATCCACCACTTGCGCCAGTCGGTCCGCTCCATCGGGGCGGCCACGGCGTTGGTGACGTCGCTGAACGAGCCTTCGCCGAGGACGAGCGGCGCCCGGCCCGAGACGGGATCGATCTCGTAGTTGGCAGCCATGGCTTACACCAGGTCCGGGTTGGGGTTGCGGAGCTGCGCGAGGTACGACGTGCGCGGCTGCGTGTTGAGATCCACCAGGACCGCGTAGTCCAGCGGGATGGCCTTGAGCTTGCTGACCCGGCTGTTCGGGTCGGCGACGTCACCGAAGACGATGGCGTCGGTCGGGCAGGTCTGCTGGCAGGCCGTCACGATGCCGCCGTCGGGGACGATGCCGGTGCCCGCGACCTTGGCCTGGATCTTGGCCTCCTGGATGCGCTGCACGCAGTAGGTGCACTTCTCCATGACGCCGCGGAACCGGACGGTCACGTTCGGGTTCTTCTGCATCTGCACCGTGACCGGGAGATCCAGGTTGTAGTTGAAGAAGTTGAACCGACGGACCTTGTAGGGGCAGTTGTTCGAGCAGTAGCGCGTGCCGATGCACCGGTTGTAGGCCATGTCGTTGAGGCCGTCCGGGCTGTGCGCGGTGGCCGCGACCGGGCAGACGCTCTCGCACGGGGCGTTCTCGCAGTGCTGGCACAGCATCGGCTGCGTGACGGCCTGCGGGTTGTCCCAGTCCTGGCCCGTGTAGTAGCGGTCGATGCGCAGCCAGTGCATCTCGCGCCCGTTGAGCACCTCGTCCTTGCCGACCACCGGGATGTTGTTCTCGGCGACGCAGGCGACCAGGCAGGCGTTGCACCCGACGCAGGCCGTCAGGTCGATGCTCATGCCCCACTGCTGCGGGTAGGTGTAGGGAGGCTCCTCCCACAGCGACTTGAGCTGGTCTTCCTTGATGATGGCGAACTGCGCCTCGTCGACCTGGTTCGGGTTCTCCTTGTAGGAGGCGGCCGTCAGCTCGCGGACGATGGGGCGCGTCTCCCAGCCCGGGGCGGGCTCGAGGCGGCCGTAGTCCTGGGTCGAGGCGAGCTTGTACTCGGCGCCGGTGGCCTTGATGGCCACACCGGGGACGATCCAGGGCGCGGCGACCGGGCGGACCGAGTAGGCGTCGAAGCCGCCCCACTCGCCGTCCTTGCTGGCGACGGCGCCGACGTTCTTGCGCCCGTAGCCCAGGTTCAGCGCGACCGTGCCGGGCGCCTGGCCCGGGTCGGGGAAGACCGCCACGTCGAGGCTGCGCTGGCCGGCCGTGAGGCTCACCATGCCGCCGAGCCCCAGGCCGAGCCGCGAGGCGTCGGTCGGGTGCATGTGCAGGGCGTTGTCCCAGGTCAGCTTGGTCATCGGGTCCGGGGTCTCCTGCAGCCACGCGTTGTTCGCGAAGCGGCCGTCGAAGACCGTCGGGTCGACGTAGAGGTTGAGCTCGAAGGTGTCGCCCGCCGCCGAGGGCGTCGGCGGCGCCGCCGCGAGCGCCGTCTGCAGGCCCGACCAGTTGAACGCGGGGGGCTGGCCCTGCGCCTCGCCGGCCGCGTCGGCCGGGACGATGCCGCTGTGCAGCCAGCGCCGCCAGGCCTTGTCGTTGACCGCGCCGCCGGAGCGACGCGTCCAGTACTCGCGGACGAGATCGTAGCCGTTGATGGCGCGGCCGGCCGCGGCGCGGGCGGCGACCTCGAGCAGGCTGGGCGTGAAGTACAGCGGCGCGATGAGCGGCTGCACGATGCTGGTGATCCCGTCGACCGTGCGGAGGTCGCCCCAGCTCTCGAGGTAGTGGCTGACCGGCAGGTGCAGCGTCGACAGGCGGGCCGTCTCGTCGACGTACAGGCCCGCGTGGATGCGGTCGGGGACCTTGCCGAGCTTGGTGGCGAGGTCGAGCTCGCCGGGGGCCGTGTAGACCGGGTTGGTGCCCAGGAAGACGACCGTCTGGACGCTGCCCGTGTCGATGGCCTGGGCCAGGGCGGCGAGATCCTCGGCCTCGGGCAGGGTCGTCACCGAGTGCCAGGTCTCGGCCGTGCCGGTCGAGCCCAGGCTCTGGTTCATCAGGTGGGCCAGGGCATGCACCCAGGCCGGCTGGCGGTCGCCCGCGACGACCAGGCCGCGGGTCCCGGCGGCGCGCAGGTCCTTGGCGACGGCGCGCGCAAAGGCGAGGGCGGGCTCGGCCACCGTCGGGGTCCCGAGGGCCCCAGCGACGCCTTGGGCGCCAGCCGGAGCCCCGCCGCCGAGCAGCTCGGCGGCCACGAGGCGCGCGACGTTGCCCACGTCGCTGCCCGCGACGCGCAGGCGGTGGTCGGCCTTGGCGCCGGTCGCCGTGAACGTCGGCTCGGCGACGTACAGGCGGTTCATCTTGTCGGGGGACAGGTCGATCTTGCGGCCGCGGGCGAAGCCCTTGCCGTAGCGGACGAGATCCCCGTCGCGCCCGAAGAGATCGGCGTCGAGGACCAGGATGGTGTCCGCGTTCTCGAGGCGATACAGGGCCTGGCGGCCGGCGGCGCCCGCCATCGCCGCGCCCGCGACCCGGGCGGCCGGGAAGGCCGGGTCCGAGTGGTACAGCCGGGCGTTGGGCATGCCCTGCTCGAGCAGGTCCAGCGTCGCGCGGTAGCTGGGCGACATCACGGTGTCGATGACGACCGCGACGCCGGCGCCGCCCGCGGCGCGGGCCCGGGCGAGGACCTGGTCGAAGGCGGCGTAGGCCTCGTCCCAGGTGATGGTCTTGGCGTCGTCGCCGGCGCCCTGGCGCGGGGCCTGGGAGCGATCGGGGTCGTAGAGGTCGAGCACCGACGCCTGGGCGAAGACGCTGGCGGCGCCCAGCGAGTGCGGGTGCTGCGGGTTGCCCTCGATCTTGGTCGGTCGGCCGTCGCTGGCCTCGACGACCAGCCCCTGCACCGAGGTGCCGAGCTGGAAGGCGGTCGCGTAGAACATCGGGCGGCCCGGGACGAGATCCTCGGGGCGCTGGGCGAAGGGCATGACCAGCTCGCGCGGCTTGCGGATGCAGCCGCTGAGGCCGGCGCCGGCGAGGGCGGTCGAGGCGCCCATCAGGCCGAGGAACTTGCGGCGGCTCACCCCGTCGAGGGCGAGCTCGGCGGCGCCTTCGGGGAACTCGCGGCCGGCGTCGGGCCCGGCGCTGGCGGCGTCCCGCCCGGCGGCCTGCTGGGCGTAGTCCTTGATGCTTCGCCAGTAGCCGGTGTTGGCCTTGCCAACGGGCGTCTTGGACGTGTCGGTCATCGGTGGCATCCCGAGCAGTGGATGGGGGGGCTGAGCTCACGGGTGCGGGCGGGGTCCTGGGTGGCGTCGTAGCCGGCGGTCGCCGGATCCCAGTCCATGTTCGTCACCTGGTCGAGCGGCCGCAGGTTCGGCGTCGGGTCGCGGTGGCAGTCGAGGCACCACTGCATCGACAGCGGCGACTCGAGCGTGACCACCGGCATGCGGTCGACGCGGCCGTGGCAGGTCGAGCAGCCCACGCCGGCGGCCAGGTGCACGCTGTGGTCGAAGTACGCGTACTCCGGCAGCTGGTGGACCTTGACCCACGGCACCGGCGCGCCGGCCTCGTAGCTCTCGCGGATGGGCGCGAGCGACGGCCGGTCGGTGCCCACCTGCGAGTGACAGTTCATGCAGGTGGCTGTCGGGGGAATCGCCGCGTAGCTCGATTCCTCGACGGAGCTGTGGCAGTACCGGCAGTCCAGGCCCAGGTCGCCCGCGTGCAGCTTGTGGCTGAACGGGACGGGCTGGGTGGGTCGGTAGCCCACATCGGTGTACCACGGCGAGAACCAATACCAGATGGCGCCCACCAGCCCTGAGAGCAGGACGGGGGCTCCGACGCCGATGGCGAGCGGTATCTTGTTGGTCCAGCGGGGAAAGATAGCTGCCACTTCAGCTCCCCTTGACGGTCGGGTCAGCGTACGGGCCTAGGAGTGTGTCGCTTCGGCGACAGCGGCGAACGACACAGGGCCGGTGCCAAATCGGCGCGGACCGTAGCAGCCGCGCGCGACCCTGGCAACAGCCTTGAATGGCGCGCCCGAGCGTGGCCCGAGGCGGCGCCGAGCGCAGCTGTAATGGCGTGTGAATTCGCCATGTTGCGCTGCGTGAGGGCCGGGTTTTGGCGCGGCTTTGACACTCGGACCCGATGGGTCCGAATATCCGCCACGCGGGCGAGGATCGGGGCGGCCGACAGGCTGGCGGCGCGGGGCCGTTGCAGGCGCACTGCCAGACGCCCGAGCAGGCGCAGCGAGCCGGTGCAGGCGGGCATCATCGGGACGAGCCCTCCTCGGCCAGGACGTGCTGGGCGCGGTGGAAGACCTCGTCCACGCCGAGCGCGTCCGAGCCGTAGTAGCCGCGGATGCGTCCCTGGCCGTCGACGAGCACCAGCTTGGTCGAGTGGGCGATGTCGACGAGGCCCTCGGAGGTCGGCTTCTTGTCGCCCATGTGGGTGCGGAAGCCGTCGGCGATGACGTGCCGCAGGGCGGGCTCGGTACCCGTGACGAAGTGCCACCGCGCGAAATCGGCGCCGTGTTCGGCGCCGTAGGCGGTGAGGCGCTCGGGGGTGTCGATCTCGGGGTCCACCGTGAAGCTGACCAGCTCGACCGGGACTTTGGCGCCGGCGTAGCGCCCCTGGAGGTCGGCCATGGCGCGGGTGACGTCGCGGCAGACGGAGGGGCAGCTGGTGAAGATGAAGCTGGCGACCCAGACGCGGCCGGCCATGCGCTCGAGGCTGAAGGGCTGCCCGGCCTGGTCGGTCAGGGAGGCGAAGGCCTGGAGCTGACCGAACACGGGCGGCGGATCCGGGACGCGGCGCGTCAGCGGGCGGATGGCCGGGACGAAGACGACGGCCGCGGCGATGCCGAACCACCAGGGGTGCTTGATGAAGGCGCGCCTCAACCAGCCGGCTTCGGGGGGGCGGGTCGGGTCGGCTTCGGGCCGCGGGGTGGGGTCGGGGGTCGGCGCGGTCATGGGGCCCGCAGGACGACGTCCAGGACGAGGGCCACGATGAGGCCGGGGAGGTAGACCAGGGAGGCCAGGAAGTAGTCGCGGGCCCAGCGGGGGCGGGCGGTGGCGCGGAGGCCGAGCAGGCCGTGGCCGAGGAAGGCGAGGCCGAGGAAGGCGGCGACCACGAAGTAGAAGGTGCCGGTGACGCCGAGCGGCGTCAGGGCGAGGCTGATGGGCACGAGGGCCGTGGCCCAGGCGACGGCCTGGCGCTTGGCGACGAGATCGCCGCGGACGACCGGGACGATGCGGATGCCGGCGCGCGCGTAGTCGGCCTTTCGGTACAGGGAGATGGCCAGGAAGTGGGGAATCTGCCACACGAGGAGGATGCCGAAGAGGACGAGGCCGGGGGCGTCGAGGGTCCCGGTGGCGGCCGTCCAGCCCATGAGCGGCGGCATGGCGCCGGGGACGGCGCCGATGACCAGGGCCAGGGGCGTCCGGTACTTGAGGGGGGTGTAGACGAGGACGTAGGAGAGCAGGGCGAAGGCGCCGAGGGCGGCCGTGAGGAGGTTGGTGCCGGCGAGGAGCACGCCCAGGGCGACGACGCCGAGGGCGACGCCGAAGGCGAGGACGCCGCCGGGGGCCAGCCGGCCGGTGGCGGTGGGCCGCTTGCGGGTGCGGGCCATCAGGCGGTCGGAGTCGCGCTCCCACCACATGTTGAGGGCGTTGGCCGAGCCGACGGCGAGGGCCGTGCCGACCAGGGCCCACAGGGCGAGCGGGGCGTCGACGGCGGCCGGCGCAAGCCAGAGCCCGCCGGCCGTCGTGATGAGGCACATGCGGGTGATGGACGGCTTGGTCAGGGCGAGCCAGTCCGACAGGCGCGGGCGCTCGGCGGCGGGCGCGAGGGCGTCGCCCGGCGGCGGGATGGCGGGCGCGGGCGCGCTCACAGCGACACCCCGCGCTGATCGTTGAGGCAGTAGTTCTGCAGGGCGCCGTAGGCGTTGCCGCAGGCCTTGATGTGGGCGCGGGCCGAGCCGTGCTTCTTGGAGATGCCGCGGGCCTCGCACATCTTGAAGGTCCAGTGGCCCTTGGGATCCTCGTTGACCGCCGTGGCGCAGTCGGCCTGGCGGTCGGCGCCGCCCAGGCACTGCACGAGGGCCATCGGCAGCGACGAGTCGCACAGGCTGAGCATCGCGTCGCAGCCCTCGGCGTGCCACTGCAGGACCTGGCCGATGCACTGGTCGGTCGACAGGGTCGCCCCGACGGCCTGGAAGTGGGCGAGCTGGGCCTTGATGTGGCGCTCGGACAGCTTGTAGCGGTACCAGGCGACGCCGCCGAGTACGAAGGCCACGATCAGGAGGCCGCCGATCACGAGGGTGGCGCCTGAGGAACGCTGGCTGGGACGAGGGTCGTTCATCGCGGCCGGTTCATAGGAGATGGGGGGGTGGGTGTCAATCGGAAACGGGGATGGAACGGCCCGGTTTTCCAAAGGTTATCGTGCGATTGTGCACGGTTGGGGGGTGGGCGCGGGGGCGTCCGGTGGGGGGCGGCGCGGGTGGGGTGCGCGGGCGCTTGACCGCGCGGGAGGTGGGGGGTACGAGGCCGGCCGGACGAGCTGGAGGGAGGCGACGTGGGCGAGGTCACGCGGATCCTGGGGACGACGGAGGGCGAGATCGCGCAGGCGGCGGCGCTGCTTCGGCAGGGGCGGCTCGTCGGGATGCCGACCGAGACGGTCTATGGGTTGGCGGCGGACGCGTCGAGCGCCGACGCGGTGGGGCGCATCTTCGCGGCCAAGGGGCGGCCGGCGACGCACCCGGTCATCGTGCACGTGGCGGGGCTCGAGGCGCTGCCCGAGTGGGTGGCCGAGGTGCCCGAGGCGGCGCGGCGGCTGGGCGAGGCGTTCTGGCCCGGGCCGCTGACGATGGTGCTGCGGCGGTCGGCGCGGGTGCCCGACGCGGTGACCGGGGGGCAGGACACGGTGGCGGTGCGGGTCCCGGGGCATCCGGTGGCGCTGGCGCTGCTGCGGGCGTTCGGGGGCGGGCTGGCGGCGCCGTCGGCGAACCGGTTCGGCGCGGTGAGTCCGACGCGGGCCGAGCACGTCGCGCGGGATCTCGACGGCGTGGTGGCGGCGGTCGTGGACGGGGGGGCCTGCGAGGTCGGGATCGAGTCGACCATCGTCGACCTGACGGGCCCGGTGGCGCGTGTGCTGCGGCCGGGCGCGGTGACGGCCGAGGCGATGGAGGCCGTCCTGGGCGAGGCCGTCGCGCGGGCGCCGAGCGAGGCGGTGAGGGCGCCCGGGCTGCTGCCGTCGCACTACAAGCCGAGGGCGCGGGTCGAGCTGGTCCCGGCCGAGACGGCGCTGGCCCGCGCCACGGCGCTCGCCGAGCAGGGGCGTAGCGTCGCCTATCTGGGGAGGCTGGAGGCGCCGGGCTTCACGTCGACGCGGGCGTTCGCCTCGGACGAGGCGTTCGCGCGGGGGCTGTACGCGGCCTTTCGCGAGGCGGACGACGCCGGGGCCGAGGTCATCGTCGTGGCGGCGCCCGAAGCGGAAGGTCTGGGGGTCGCGCTGCTCGACCGCCTGAGGCGAGCCGCGCGCTGAGGCCGCTGGCGTTCGAAAGAGCGAAGCCCCCGCTCGCCTCTCGGTGAGCGGGGGCTTGCTGGCGTCCCCAGCGGGATTCGAACCCGCGTCGCCGGCGTGAAAGGCCGGTGTCCTGGGCCTCTAGACGATGGGGACAGAACCCTTGGCGTCGGGTGCAGCGAGTGGGCCGAGCGAGGCTCGAACTCGCGACCATCGGATTAAAAGTCCGGTGCTCTTCCAACTGAGCTATCGGCCCGGAGCGAGGCGTGCTTGTAACCAAGCGCCGCCGGGGCGTCAAGCCTCATGGCGCGACGCGCAGATGGCGACGGCGGGGGCGCGGCGGACGTCCTGGCGCGACCCGGTCGATGGGAAAGAAATCGCTTATGATTCCTTCACTTGACGCCGCCTCGCGCTCGGATAGCTTCCGCCGCGATGACGACCACGACGCGACCCATCCTGCTCATCCATGGCGGCGCCGGCCGGGCGGCCAACCCCGACCGGGCGGCCGAGATCCACGCCGCCGTCCAGCGCATCGTCGCCGAGGCCTGGCCCGCGCTGCGCGCCGGGGGCGCGCTCGAGGCGGTGGTCGAGGCCGTGCGCCGGCTCGAGGACGACCCACGCTTCAACGCCGGGACGGGCAGCAAGCTGCAGCGCGACGGCGCGGCGCGCCTGTCGGCGAGCCTGATGGACGGCGCGCGCGAGCGCTTCTCGGGCGTGGTCAACGTCGAGGGGCTGCTCAACCCGATCGCGCTGTGCCGCGGGCTGCTCGAGGACGCCGACCGCGTGCTGATGGGCGAGGGCGCCCTGGCGCGGGCGCGTGAGCTGGGGCTGCGCGAGGGCGACGTGCGCACCGAGCGCGCGCTGGCGGCCTGGCGGGCGGCGGCGGAGGGCCAGACGGGGACGGTCGGCGCCGTCGCGGTGGACGCCGACGGGCGGCTGGCCGCCGCGACCAGCACGGGGGGCCGGGGCTTCGAGCGGGTGGGGCGGGTCAGCGACTCGTGCACCATCGCAGGCAACTACGCGACCGCCGCGGCCGCAGTGAGCTGCACGGGCGTCGGCGAGCACATCGTCGACGGCGGGCTCGCGGCGCGCCTGGTGGGCGCGGTCGAGGCCGGGCGAGGCCTCGAGCAGGCCGCCGACGCGCTGATCGCCCGGATGAACACGCGCGGCTGGGAGGCCGGCTTCATCGCGGTGGACCGCGCCGGGGGCTTCGTGGCGCGCCGCACGACCGAGGCGATGACCTGGTGCGCGCGCACCGACGACGGCGTCTTCGGATCCTGGTCCGAGGACGAGCGGGGCTGACCGATGCTGGGCGAGTCGCTCGCGCTCGGGTCCGCGCTGGCCTGGGCCACCGCGGTCGTGCTGTATCGCCGCGCCGGCGACGTCGGGGCCCCGGCGCTCAACCTGTTCAAGAGCGTCCTGAGCGCCTCCTTGCTGGCCGTGACCCTCGTCGCCATGGGTGACGGCGTCCGCCTGGATCGGTCGGCCGAGCCCTGGGCGCGGCTGGTCGCCAGCGGCCTGCTGGGCATCGCCGTCGCCGACACCATCTTCCTCGGCGCCCTGCGACGCATCGGCCCGGCGCTGCTGTCCATCGTCGAGTGCGTCTACAGCCCCATCGTCGTGTTGCTGTCGGTCCTGGTGCTGGGCGAGCAGGTCGGCGGGGTCTTCGCGGTCGGCGCGGGCCTGGTCGCCGTCGGCGTCGCCACGGCCAGCTGGCCGCAACGCGACCTGTCCCCGGCCGAGGAGACCCCCGGGCGCGAGCAGCGCAAGGGCGTCGCCATGGGGCTGTTCGCCGTGGCGATCATGGCGGTGGGCGTCATCGTCGCCAAGCCCGCCCTGAGCGGTGGCGGCGTCGTCGAGATCGCCCTCGTGCGGGTCGTGGTGGGCCTCGCCGGCCAGCTGGTCTTCTTGGGAGCGCGCCGCGAGCTGGGCCGCGCGCTGCGGATCTTCAGGCCGCAGGCCGCGTGGCGCTGGTTGCTGCCGGGCTCGGTGCTGGGCGCCTACCTGTCGGGGATGCTCTGGATCGGCGGCATCAAGTTCGCCGACGCCTCGGTCGCCTCGGTGCTGAGCCAGATGGCCATGGTCTTCACCCTGGTCCTGGCGCGCCTGTTCCTGGGCGAGCCGCTGTCGCCGCGTCGCCTCGTGGCGGGCGGCGCCGCGCTGGCGGGCGCCCTGGTCGTGGCCCTGGCGCCCTGAAACGCGAACGCCGCCCGACCCGAAGCGGGCAGGGCGGCGTTCGCCGACGTCCCATGCGCGAGGCTCAGGCGGCCTGGGCCGTCCGGCGCTGCTTCATCATCTCGATGAAGGGGTCGAACAGGTAGTGGGCGTCGTGCGGGCCCGGGCTCGCCTCGGGGTGGTACTGCACGCTGTAGTACAGCAGGCCCTCGTTGGCGAAGCCGGCCACCGTCTGGTCGTTCAGGTTGACGTGCGTCACGCGCGTCCCCGGCGGGAGCGAGTCCGGGTCGACCGCGAAGCCGTGGTTCTGCGCCGTGATCTCGACCCGCCCGGTGGCCAGGTGCTTGACCGGGTGGTTGCCGCCGCGGTGGCCGAACTTCAGCTTGAAGGTCGTCGCGCCGACGGCCAGCCCCAGGATCTGGTGGCCCAGGCAGATGCCGAACATCGGCAGCTTGCCGACCAGCTTCGCCACCTGCTCGCGCACGCCCTCGACCGCGTCGGGGTCGCCGGGGCCGTTCGACAGGAACACGCCGTCCGGGTCGCGCGCCAGCACGTCCTCAGCCTTGGTGTAGGCCGGCACGACCGTCACCTGGCACCCCCGGCTGACCAGGTGGCGCAGGATGTTGTTCTTCACCCCGAAGTCGTAGGCGACCACGCGATACGGCCGCGCGGGCGTCTCGACCAGCGGCGGCGCGTCGTCCGGGTGCAGCGGATGCAGGCCGTCGGTCCAGGCGTACGCCTCGGGCGTCGTCACGTCGCGCACCAGATCCAGCCCGACCAGGCTGGGGACCCGGGCGGCGATCTCACGCGCCTCGGCGTCGCTCGGCGCCGGGCTGAGGATGCACCCCGGCTGCGCGCCCGTCGTCCGGATGTGGCGCACCAGCGCCCGCGTGTCGACGTCGCGGATGCCGACCACGCCCTTGTCGCGCAGGTACGACTCGAGGTCCTGCGTCCCGCGGAAGTTCGACACGACGGGGCTCACCGACCTGACGATCATCCCGGCCGCGAACACGCGCCGTGACTCGAGGTCGTCCGCGTTGACCCCGTAGTTGCCCATCTCGGGGTAGGTCATCGTGACGATCTGCCCGGCGTAGCTGGGATCGGTGATGATCTCCTGATAGCCGGTCATCGACGTGTTGAACACGATCTCGCCCGAGGCCTGGCCCTCGGCGCCCAGGGCCTCGCCCTCGAAGAGCCGGCCGTCCGCCAGCGCCACCACTGCCCGTCGCTTGGTCAAGTCCGCTCCTCCCGGCCGCCCTCGGCGGCGTCCTCGCTGCGCCAGACGACCTGGCCGCCGACCATGGTGAGCACCGCGCGCCCACGCGCAACCTGTCCCACGAAGGGCGAGTTGCGCGCCCGGCTGCGCAGCGTCCCCCCGTCGGGGATCCAGGTCGCCCGCGGGTCGATGGCCGTCAGATCCGCCGGCGCCCCGACCGTCAGGCCGGCGTCTCCCGCCCGCCCCAGGACGCGGCGCGGCCCGGTCGACAGCACCTCGACGGCCCGCAGCGGCGTCAGCGCCCCGTCGGCGACCAGCCGCAGCACCAGCGGCAGCGCCAGCTCGAGGCCCATGATCCCCGTCGCCGCCAGATCCAGCTCGAACGCCTTGTCGCGCTCGTGGTGCGGCTGGTGATCGCTGACCACCGCGTCCACCAGCCCCGACGCGACCGCCTGCCGCAGCGCGTCCCGGTCGGCCTCGCTGCGCAGCGGCGGCCACACCTTGGCGTTCGGGTCGAAGGTCTGCAGCGCCGACGCGGTCAGCGTCAGGTGGTGCGCGGTCACGTCACAGGTGACCGGCACGCCGCGCTCCTTGGCCCGCGCCACCAGCGCGAGGGCGCCCGCGGTGCTGATGCGCGTCAGGTGCAGCCGCGCCCCGGTCAGCTCGGCCAGCGCGAGGTCCCGCGCCACGGCCATCACCTCGGCCGCCGCCGGCGAGGCTGGCAGCCCGAGCCGCGTCGACCACGGCCCCTCGTCGCAGATCCCGCCCAGCGTCGGCTCGACGGCCGAGCTGGCGACCGGCAGGTCGAACATCGCCGAGTACTCGAGCACCCGCCGCATCAGGCGCGCGCTCTTGACCGGCCTTTCGCCCTGGGTGACCGCGACGCAGCCCGCCTCGGCCAGCTCTCCGATGGCCGCCAGCGTCTCGTCCGCCAGGTTCGCCGTCGCCGCGCCCATCGGCCACAGCCGAGCCGCCCCCGCCGCCCGAGCTCGCTCGAGCACCTGCGCCACGACCGCCGCGTTGTCCGTCACCGGGTCGGTGTCGGGCGTCGCGCACACGGCGGTGAACCCGCCGGACGCCGCCGCGCGCAGGCCGCTGACGACGTCCTCCTTGTACTCGAACCCCGGCTCGCGCAGCGACGCCCGCAGGTCGACCAGCCCCGGCGCCAGCCAGGCCCCGCGCAGGTCCTCGACCTGGTCGCCCGGCTGCTCGCCGACCGGCCCCTCGCCCTCGGTCGCCACCACCGCGACGCGCCCGTCCTCGACCACCACGGTCCCGACGCGGTCGAGGCCCAGGGCGGGGTCGAGGAGGCGGGCGCCCTTCAGGATGCGTCGCGTGCTCATCAGCCCCTCACTCGGTGAGCTTGCCGCCGCCGGCGACCAGGTAGAGCACCGCCATGCGGACGGCCACGCCGTTGGTCACCTGCTCGAGGATGACGTTCTTGTCGCCGTCGGCCACCTCGGGCGCGATCTCGACGCCGCGGTTGATGGGCCCCGGGTGCATCACGATGGCGTCGTCCTTGGCCAGGCGCAGCCGCTCGGGCGTCAGGCCGAAGAAGCGGAAGTACTCGCGATCGCTCGGGAAGAGGTCGCGGCCCATGCGCTCCTTCTGGATGCGCAGCATCATGACCACGTCGGCGCCCTCGAGCGCCGGCTCGGCCCGCCGGTGCACGGTCGCGCCCAGCTCGGCCAGCGCCGGCGGGAGCATCGTCGCCGGCCCCGCCACGTGCACGTCGGCGCCCAGCGTCGTCAGGCCGAACAGGTTCGAGCGTGCGACGCGGCTGTGGGTGATGTCGCCGATGATGGCGACCTTCAGCCCGGCGAGGCGCTGCTTGTGCTCGCGGATGGTCATCATGTCGAGCAGCGCCTGGGTCGGGTGCTCGTGCCAGCCGTCGCCCGCGTTGACGATGGACGCGTCGATGTGCTGCGTCAGCAGGTGCGCCGACCCCGGCGAGCTGTGCCGGATGACCAGGATGTCGGGCGCCATCGCCTGCAGGTTCCTCACCGTGTCGATGAGCGTCTCGCCCTTGGTCAGGCTGGACGTCGACGCGCTGAAGCTGAGCGTGTCGGCCGACAGGCGCTTCTCGGCGACCTCGAAGCTCAGGCGCGTCCGCGTCGAGCTCTCGACGAAGAAGTTGACCACCATGACGCCGCGCAGCGCGGGCACCTTCTTCATCCGGCGCTCGCCGATGCGCTTGAAGTGGTCGGCCAGGTCCAGGATGCCGGTCAGCGTCTCGGGGCCGAGGCCCTCGATGCCGAGCAGGTGGCGCAGGGTCAGCGGCGTCACGGCTGGTCCCCCGGGCGGGTCCGCAGGTACAGGGCGGCGCGGTCCTCGGCGGCCCCGGCCTCGGTCAGCTCGACGCGCACGGTGTGCGCCGCTTCGGTGGTCAGGCTCAGGCCGACGATGTCCGGTTGAATGGGCAGCTCGCGGTGGCCGCGGTCGACCAGCACCGCCAGGCGGATCCAGCGGGGCCGCCCGTAGTCGATGATGGCGTCCAGGGCGCTGCGCACCGTGCGGCCCGTGTACAGCACGTCGTCGACCAGCACCATCTTCGACCCGGTGATGTCGAAGGGCAGCTCGGTCCGTCCGACCACCGGGTGCGGCAGCCCGATGAGCACGTCGTCGCGGTACAGGGTGATGTCGATCATCCCCTCGGCCGGGCGCACGCCCTCGTCCTCGGCGATGAAGTCGGCCAGGCGCTCGGCCAGGTGGACGCCGCCGGTGTGGATGCCGACGATGGCCAGATCGGTCACGCCGCCGGCGCCCTCGACGATCTCGCGCGCCATGCGCTTGAGCGCTCGCCGCACGCCTGGCCCGTCGAGCAGCACCCTCTTCAACGTCAGGCCTGGTGTCGTCGTCGGTGTCATCACGGTAACCACGTGCCCATGCGAGACAGATCGACCGAGCCGCCGTCGAAGGCCCACCAGATGAGGAAGGCCTTGCCCTTGACGCGCTCGTAGGGGACCAGCCCCCAGAACCGCCCGTCCTTCGAGCGGTCTCGGTTGTCACCCATGACCATGACGTGGCCCTCGGGGACCACCACGTCCGGCCAGGCCGGGTTCTCGGCCGCCTCGCCGAAGTAGGCGCCGGGGCGCGGGTCGCCCGGGTCGCGCACCGGCCAGTCCGGGCTGTTCTCGCAGCCCCAGATGGGCGCGTGCCCCGGCGGTCGCCGCATGTGCTGGGTCAGGTAGGTCTTGCCGTCGAGGGTCTCGCGCTGCAGCACGCAGGGGCACTTCGGTCCGACGAGGCCGTCCTCGTTGTCGCTGGCGTCGCACCAGGCGTCGCCGTCGACGACCTCGGTCGGGACGGGCTCGCCGTTGAGCCACAGGACGTTGTCCTGCAGGCGCACCCGGTCGCCGGGCACCGCGACGACCCGCTTGATGAAGTCCTCTCCGTCGTGCTTGTCGCCCGCCAGCACGAACTTGAAGACGACGACGTCGCCGCGCTCGGGCTGCGACCACTCGATGAAGCGCTTGGGTGAAAACGGCACGTACAGGCCGTAGCCGATCTTGTTGACGAACAGGTGGTCGCCGACCTGCAGCGTCGGGATCATCGAGCCGCTGGGTATCGAGAAGGCCTCGAAGAGCAGGGCGCGGATGACCAGCGCGATGCCGAAGGCCCAGGCGATGCTCTCGACGTACTCGCGCAGCACCGTCTTGCGGTAGCGGCCCAGGTGCGTCCCAAGGCTGTCGTCGAGGGCGTCCGACGCCGTCGCGAGCGCGCGGGCGTCCACGTCCTTGCGCTCGCGCGTGGGCAGCAGCTGGTTGACGACGGCCAGCTGCTCGCCGACCTGTCGCGCCGACTCGGGGGGCACCCGGCCGCCGTGCTTTTTGAGCAGGACCGACGCCTCGCGGACCAGCTCGCGGGCGCGGCGCACGGCCTTGCGCGGTGAGGGCACGTCGCGGGACCCTCCGGCCGCCGGGCGCTTGTCGGCATCCTTGGCGGCAGGGCTCATGCAGTCTCCGGGAGGGGCGAGGGCGACAGCGCGCGCGTTATAGGATCCGCTCTGCGGCAAGTCAACGACGTCACAGGACCCCCTGCAGGCTCGGGCGGAGCCAACAACAGAGCCCGCCCGCGTCGATTCCCGGCGCGGTCCACGCCCGAACGGGCAGGACGCGCCCGCCCGCTCAGTCGACCTTGAGGATGGCCATGAAGGCGGCCTGGGGGATCTCGACGTTGCCCACCTGCTTCATGCGCTTCTTGCCGGCCTTCTGCTTCTCGAGCAGCTTGCGCTTTCGCGAGATGTCGCCGCCGTAGCACTTGGCGGTCACGTTCTTGCGGAAGGCGCTGATGGACTCGCGCGCGACGACCTTGCCGCCGATGGCCGCCTGGATGGCGATCTCGAACTGCTGGCGCGGCAGGATCTCCTTCATCTTCTTGCAGAGCTCGCGGCCTTTGTGCTGCGCGCGATCCTTGTGGACGATGACCGACAGCGCGTCGACCGGGTCGCCGTTGATGAGGATCTCGAGCTTGACCAGCTTGTCGGCCTTGAAGCCGATGACCTCGTAGTCGAGCGAGGCGTAGCCGCGGGTGGCCGTCTTCAGCTTGTCGAAGAAGTCGAGGATGATCTCGCTCAGCGGCATCTCGTAGGTGACGACGACGCGCGCGGCCGACAGATAGGCGATCTCCTTCTGCACGCCCCGCCGCTCGGTGCAGATGGCGATGATGGCGCCGACGTACTCGGGGGGCGTGTGGATGGTCGCCCGCGCGATGGGCTCCTCGACCTGCTCGATGTACACCGGGTCGGGCAGGTGGCGGGGGTTCTCGACCTGCAGCAGCTCGCCGTCGTTCTTGGTGACCCGGTAGACCACCGAAGGGGCCGTGGTCACCAGATCCAGGTCGAACTCGCGCTCGAGCCGCTCCTGGATGATCTCCATGTGCAGCAGGCCGAGGAAGCCCACGCGGTAGCCGAAGCCCAGCGCCGACGAGGACTCCGTCTCCCAGGCGAGCGCCGCGTCGTTGAGCGCCAGCTTCTCGAGCGCCTCGCCCAGCGCCGCGAACTCGCTGCTCTCGACCGGGAAGATGCCGGCGTAGACCATGCGCTGCGCGGGCTTGAAGCCGCCCAGGGGCTTGTCGGCCGGGCGCCGCGCGTCCGTCACCGTGTCGCCGACGCGCGCGTCGCGGATGTGCTTGATGCCGCAGATGAGGTAGCCCACCTCGCCCGCGACCAGCTCGGGCACCTTGATCATGTCGGGCTGCATGACGCCGCACTCGAGCAGCTCGTACTCGGCCTCGGCGGCCATCAGGCGGATCTTCGTCCCCTTCTTGATGGTGCCCTCGGTCACGCGGACCATGATGACCACGCCGCGGTACGGGTCGTACCAGCTGTCGAAGATGAGGGCGCGCGGGGCGGCGGTCCGGTCGCACTTCGGCGGGGGCAGCCGCTCGACGATGGCCTCGAGCAGCTCGTCGACGCCGAGGCCGCTCTTGGCGCTGACCTCGATCGCCTCGGACGCGTCGAGGCCGATGCCCTCCTCGATCTGCTGCTTGACGCCAGGCACGTCGGCCGCGGGCAGGTCGATCTTGTTCAGGACGGGGATGATCTCGAGGTTCTCTTCCAGGGCGAGGTAGACGTTCGCCAGGGTCTGCGCCTCGACCCCCTGCGCCGCGTCGACCACCAGCAGCGCGCCCTCGCAGGCCTTGAGGCTGCGCGAGACCTCGTAGGTGAAGTCGACGTGTCCGGGCGTGTCGATGAGGTTGAGCTGGTACACGAGGCCGTCGGCGGCCGTGTAGTTCAGGCGCACCGACTGGCTCTTGATGGTGATGCCGCGCTCGCGCTCGATGTCCATCTTGTCGAGGAACTGCGCCTTCTCGTCGCGCGCCTCGACGGTCCCCGTGAGCCCGAGCAGCCGGTCGGCCAACGTCGACTTGCCGTGGTCGATGTGGGCGATGATGCAGAAGTTGCGGATGCGCTCCTGGGGGAAGTCGGGTCCGCCTTGCGTCTTGATGCTCATGGTCTCCCTGGGGCCCTGTCACGGCGCCGTCGGCGGCGCGCGCAGGGTGGACATCGGGGCCGCGGCGTGGGGGGGAGGGCGAGGCATGGGCCCGCGGCCCCCGCGGCGCGTGTCATGTAATCGATCCGCGAGGCGGCGTCACCGGGAAAGGGCTCGGGGGAGCCCCACCGGCGTCCGGACGCGCGGCCGCTGACGAGAGTCACGGATCGTCGCCGAGCAACCCCAGCTGCCGCGGAATCCTTTCCTTGTGGCGCTCGAGGACGAGGTCGATGCCCTCGCGGATGAACTTGGCCATCGGCACGCCGGTCGCCTGGCTGAGGAGCTTCAACTGCCGGTCCTGCTCGGCCGTGATGTAGATGGTCGTCGTGACCTTCCGCTCGCTCATCGATCCCTCCGGTCGCCCCGCTGAGCCGATTATCGATAAGTGCGGGAAAACCCTCAAAAAAATCAGCCATGCCAGGCGCTTGTCTTGGGGCCTCCCTGAGTCTATAGTCCCGCACCCTTCGACCAGCGGGAATCAGCGGGTTGCGAACGATGAGCTCCGACGAAAAGAACACGCCTGACGAACAGCCCACCGCCGGACAGGCGGCGCCCGAGACCTTCGAGACCACGGTCCAGCCGGGCGCTCGCACCGTCTCCGCCGACGAACAGGGCCTGAGCGCCGGCGCCACCGCCACGCCCGAGGTCGCCGTCGTGGGCCAGGGCGAGCGCGAGCAAGCGCCCGCCGCCGAGCCCGAGGCTGCGCCCGCCGCGCCCGTGGTCGACCCCGCCGCCGAGGCCGCCGCCGAGGCCGACTTCGCCGCGATGCTGGCCGAGTCCGAGCGCGAAAAGGGCGACCGGGACGGCTTCCATCCGGGCGACCGGGTCGAGGGGACGGTCGAGGTCATCAGCCTGCACGGCCAGGAGGTCTTCCTGGATCTCGGCGGCAAGGCGACCGGCTACATCCTGAAGGAGGAGCTGCGCGACGAGGAGGGCAACCTCACCGTGGCGCAGGGCGACCGCATCGAGGGCGTCGTCGTCGGCACCGACTCGAACGGCGTGCGCATCCGGCGGACGCTGGCGCGGGTCGGGGGCGATCTCAAGGCGCTGCGCGAGGCGGCCGACGCCGGCATCCCCGTCGAGGGCAAGGTCGTCGGGACCAACAAGGGCGGCTACGACGTGCTGGTGGCGGGCGGGCGCGGCTTCTGCCCCCACAGCCAGATCGATCTGTACCGCATCGAGGACCCCGAGACGCTGGTCGGGCGCACCTTCAGCTTCAAGGTGACCGAGATCCGCGGCGGCACGCCGGTCCTGTCGCGCGCCGCGGTGCTCAAGGCCGAGCAGGCCGAGAAGGCCGCCGAGATCCGCGAGAAGCTGCAGCCTGGCGCCCGCATGACGGGGATCGTGCGCAGCATCCAGAAGTACGGCGCCTTCGTGGACCTCGGCGGCGTCGACGGGCTGGTGCACGTCAGCGAGCTGTCCTGGGGCCGCGTCGAGGACCCGCACGAGGTCGTCCAGCTCGGCCAGGAGGTCGAGGTCGTCATCCTCGAGCTCGACACCAAGCGGGATCGCGTCGCGCTGTCGCTGCGCAAGGCGCAGAAGGACCCGTACGAGGAGGCCGTCGAGGGCCTGCAGATCGGGCAGTCCGTCGAGGGGACGGTCGCGCGGCTGACCAACTTTGGCGCCTTCGTGACCCTCGCGCCCGAGGTGGACGGCCTCATCCACATCTCGGACATGGCGCACTACCGCGTGCGCAGCCCCAAGGACCTCCTGTCGGTGGGCGATCGGGTCGAGGCGAAGATCACCGAGATCGACCTCGAGCGGCGCCGCATTGGCCTGAGCCTCAAGGCGATGGCCGCCGACCCGTGGGAGGACATCGAGTCCCGCTACCAGGTCAACCAGACCGTGACGGGCAAGGTGGCCAGCATCCAGCCGTTCGGCGTCTTCGTGGACCTCGAGCCGGGCGTGACGGCGCTGCTGCCGGCGTCCGAGTCGGGGACCGGCGTGGGCGAGAACCTGCGGGCGCACTTCAAGCCGGGCTCCGAGATCGAGGTGCGCGTGATGCGCATCGAGCCGGGCGACAAGAAGATGGCCGTCACCAAGCGCGCCGAGGGCGAGGTCGACACCGGCCGTCGCGGCCCGGGCGGCCCGGGCGGGCCGGGCGACCGCCGGGGACCGCCGCGCCGCGAGGGCGATCGGGGCGGCCCGCGGGGCGACCGCGGGGACCGTGGCGACCGCGGCGACCGAGGTGGACGCGGCGGGCCGCGTGTGTGGCTCGACGAGGGCGAGGAGCCCAAGGGCAAGGACAAGGGCAAGCGCGTCGGATCCTTCGGCGAGCTGCTCCTGCAGGCCCTCAACAAGGACGACGAGAAGTAGCGGTGGCGCCGGGCTCGAGGCCGGGCGGAGCCGGGGGGCGCGTCGTCGGCCCCTGGGCGCTCGCGCTGGCCTGGTGCCTGGCCGCGACCGCAGGGTGCACGGAGTGGCTCGAGGTGCCCGGCCCCGCGTCGGACGCCGCCGTCGCGCCCGACGCGACCGCCGAGTCGGCGTCCCTGCCCAGCCTCGGCGCCCGCGCCGACGCGCCGGGGCCGCTGGTGCCCTCGACGCCGGGGCTGCGCGTGCCGGGCGGCTACTGGGCGCGTGTGCGGTTGGACGTCGCCGACCTGCTGCTGCCCCACGCCTGGGCCGGCTTCCTCGAGACCGAGGACGGGCTCGTGCTGCGGATCGAGGCGGTGGGCGGGCCGGCCTCGGGCGACGGCGCGTCGCCGACCCCGACGCTGCGGGCGGTCGTGCCGATCCGGCTGCCCGAGCCCGCCGCCCCCGAGGCGCTCGGCGGCCTGACCCTCGGCCCCGAGGCGCTGGCCGAGGCGGTGGTGGGGTTGCGAACGACCCCGCGGAGCAGCTGGCTCGTGACCCCCGAGCGGCTGGTCATCGAGGCGGTGGGCCCGCAGGTGGTCAAGGGCACCCTCGAGGGCACCGCCCGACGCGGCACCCGTTCACCTTCCTCGCGCCCGGTGCGCGTCGCCTTCGTGGCCTTGCGCGCCCCCTAGCCACTCCGACCCCGGCTCTCGGCCCCGGCTCTCGGCCCCGGCTCTCGGCCACGGCTCTCGGCCACGGCTCTCGGCCACGGCTCTCGGCCACGGCCACGCTCACGGCCACGGCCACGCTCACGGCCACGCTCACGGCCACCGCAACGGCTTCGGCGACTCGCTCCCGGCCCCCGGCCCCGCGGTGATCGGGCCGCGCGACCAAGTCCATTGCGTCCCCAGGCTCCCCCGCTATACTCCGCGGCCTGACTGAACCGTCATTCAGAACGACCGTGAGGGACGCATGAGCAAGTGGGATTTGGCTCGGTATCAGGACTTCATCGCCTGGGCGACCGAGGAGCGGGACCGGCTACGGGCCAAGCGCGACGCGGCGCAAGCCAGGCTCCCGCTGAAGTTCCTGCAGCAACAGGCGCACTTCACGACGCCGGCCTCGAACCTGGAGATGGTCACCAAGGCCGTCGAGAAGGGCTGGTCGGCGACCCCGCGCATCCTCGAGAAGATGGAGATCTCGTGGGCGCAGCTGGCCGACCACCTGGGCGTCGAGGAGGCGGCCATCCAGGACGTCCTGAACGGCGACCCGCAGTCGCCGCTGGTCATGGTGGACGGCGAGGACGCGCAGGCCCTGCGTGACGACGTGGTCGAGCGCGGGCGCGACAACGCCATCCGCGTCTTCCGCGAGGCGAGCTGGGGGCGGACCCTGCGCTTCTACCGGCCCAGCGGCCTGCGCCTGGACTACTGCGTCGAGGACCTGGCCATCGTCCTGAGCCAGGCGGCCGAGGGGCGCGCCCCCGAGGACTTCCCCATCGACGGCATCATCTGGCCCAAGGCCGAGCACCCCGACGAGCTGCGCTGGGTGGGCGACATGCTCGGCAAGCTCGAGGAGAAGATCGGCCTGCCCCACGGCCGCATCAAGATGCAGTTCCTCATCGAGAGCGGCTGGGGCCTGTGGAACCTGCCCAAGCTGGTCGAGGCGACGACCGGGCGCCTGGCCGGCCTCATCTTCGGCATCGCCGACTACGCGGCCGACATCCAGCTGCCCCACATCGTCAACGACCACCCGGTCTGCGACGTGGCGCGCGGGCTCATCGTGAACCTCGCGGGCGCCGTGGGCGTGCCGGCCATCGACAACATGACGGTCAACTACCCGGTGCCCGACCGCACCAAGAGCGCCGCCGACAACCGCCAGCTGGTCCTCGACCGCTTGAAGGAGTGCTACGACGACGCGCGCCACGGTCAGTGGCTGGGCATGAGCGGCAAGTGGGTGGGGCACCCGCTGCAGCTCTTCGTCGTCAGGCTGGCCTACCAGACGGCCCTGCCGCAGGCCGAGATCGACGCCGAGGTGCGCAAGATCGACGCCTACGACGAGGCCGTCGCCGCCGAGCTGGGCGCCACCATCATCGAGGGCGTCATGAGCGACCGCGCGACCGACCGGCACGCGCGCAACAAGCTGCGCACGGCCGTGGCCCTGGGGCGCCTGTCGACCGACAAGGCGCTGCAGCTGGGCCTGGTCACCCAGGCCGAGGTCGACTCGCTGAACCCGACCCGCTAGGAGCTCGACCATGGCGCTGTACGACAACCTGTCCGCGGCCCACGAGGCGCTGGCAGCGGCCGAGCGGCTGACGGGCGACGTCACGGACTCCCTGGCGCGCGCCGTCGACAAGGGCGGCGCGGTCTCGGTGACGCTGCTCGACCAGCGGCAGATCGAGGCCTTCCGCTACTGCACGATGTTGGCCGAGCAGGGCGCCGCGCGCGCCATCCTGGCCTACGCCGAGCGGGTCGGAACGCCGCTGTCCCGCGGGCTGGCCACGGCCTTCGTGGCCGAGACGGTGGCCTCGCTGGCCGCCGAGCTGCGGACGCGCCCGCGCGCCTGGGGCGTCACCGACGAGGCCATCGACGCCACCGTCGGCCGGCCCGAGGTGCGCGCCTTCGTGGCCGACGCCCTGGACGACGCCCACTGGCAGGCCGTGGCCGCCCTGGTGCGCGAGCAGAACACGGGCGACTACGGCCTCGACCGCGACCGCGACCTCATCCGGCGCGAGTTCCGCCGCTTCGCCGAGGACAAGGTCGCGCCGGCGGCCGAGCACGTGCACCGGCACGACGACCTCATCCCGGCGTCCATCATCGAGGGGGTCAGCGAGCTGGGCTGCTTCGGGCTGTCCATCCCCGAGCAGTACGGCGGCCTGCAGCCCGACGACCAGCCCGACAACATCGGGATGTGCATCGTCACCGAGGAGCTGTCGCGCGGCAGCCTGGGCGTCGCCGGCTCGCTCATCACGCGGCCCGAGATCCTCAGCAAGGCCCTGCTCAAGGGCGGGACCGAGGCGCAGAAGCAGCAGTGGTTGCCGGCGCTGGCCAGCGGCGAGAAGCTGTGCGCCGTCGCGGTGACCGAGCCCGACTTCGGCTCGGACGTGGCGGGCCTGAAGGTCGCGGCCACCCGGACGACCGACCATGGGGGCGGCTGGCTGGTCAACGGCCAGAAGACCTGGTGCACCTTCGCTGGCTACGCCGACGTGATGATGATCCTGTGCCGCACCGACCCGGATCCGGCGGCGGGGCACAAGGGCCTGTCCATCCTGCTGGGCGAAAAGCCCCGGTTCACCGGCCACGAGTTCAACGTGGTCCAGGAGGGCGGGGGCAAGGTCAGCGGGCGCGCCATCGACACGCTCGGCTACCGGGGCATGCACTCGTTCGATCTGTTCTTCGAGGACTTCTTCATCCCCGACGAAAACGTGATCGGCGGCGAGGCGGGGCTCGGCAAGGGCTTCTACTACCAGATGGAGGGCTTCGCGGGCGGGCGGCTGCAGACGGCGGCGCGCGCGACCGGCGTCATGCAGGCGGCGCTCGACCGGGCGCTGAGCTACTCCGCGGAGCGCAAGGTCTTCGGCAAGCCCATCGCCGACTACCAGCTGACCCAGTGGAAGCTGGCGCGCATGGCGATGCTGACCCAGACCGCGCGGCAGTTCACCTACGCCGTGGCGCAGCAGCTCGACGCTGGCGAGGGGCAGCTCGAGGCCTCGATGGTCAAGCTGTGGGCGAGCCGCGTCGCCGAGTGGGTCACGCGCGAGGCCATGCAGCTGCACGGCGGCATGGGCTACGCCGAGGAGTACGACGTCAGCCGCTACTTCGTCGACGCGCGCGTCTTCTCCATCTTCGAGGGCGCCGAGGAGACGCTGGCCCTGCGGGTCGTGGCGCGTCAGGCGCTGCAGCGGGCCCTGTCGGAGCCCGGTGGAGGTGCTGCGTGACGCAGTCCGGTCCGTTCCACCTCGACGTCGCCCCCTACGAGACCCTGGCGGGGCGCACGCCCATCTCGCTCGAGGACGTGCGCCGCCCCGACTACGGCCACTTCCTCGAGGACTTCGTCCCGGGCACGGTCTTCCTCCATCCGCGCGGCATCACCCTCGATCGCGGGATGATGCTGGCCTACGCGACCACCTTCATGGAGGCCAACCCGCTGTACCTGAACGAGGCCTTCGCCGTCTCGCAGGGTTACGACAGCTTGCCCGCCGCGCCGCACCTGGTGATGAACCTGGCGCTGTCGCTGGGCGTGCAGAACGACAGCGAGAAGGCCATCGCGAACCTGGGGTACTACGACGTCCGCTTCCTGCGGCCCGTCTACGCCGGCGACACGCTGACCGGCATGACCCGGGTCGCCGACCGCAAGGACCGCGGCCCCGGCAAGCCCGGCATAGCGACCATCGAGACGCTGGCCCAGAACCAGCGCGGCCAGGTGGTCATCCAGTACCGCCGCAAGGTCTTCGTGCCTCGCCGCGGCGATGGCCCCATCGACCCGGCGGCACGGGCCGACGCATCGACGCAGGCCGAGTTCCCCTACCAGGCTCGGCCGAGCCTGGTCATCCCCAAGCCCAGCCTCGGCGCCGCTCGTCCCACGCCCGGGCTGACCCTGGCGGACACGCTGTTCGACCGCTTCCGGCCCGGGCAGATCATCGTGCACCCCAACGGCCGCACGGTGACCGACGAGCACGTCACCTGGACCTACCGGGTGATGAACACGCATCCGCTGCACTACGATCGCCTGTACTCGACCGCCCAGCAGGGCCCGATGTCGGGCGAGCCCATCGTCTACGGCGGGCTGGTCTTCGCGTGGCTGCTGGGCCTGGCCAGCCGCGACGCGACCGACAACGCCGTGTGGGAGCTGGGCTTCCACGACGGCTACCACACCCAGCCCACCTTCGCGGGCGACACCATCGGCGCGCTGACCCGCGTGCTGTCGGTCGAGCCGTTCGACGCCGGCGACGGCAAGCCGCGCGGCAAAGTGCGCATGCAGCTGGTCGGGGTGAAGAACCTGCGGGCCGCCGCGGCGCTCGACCAGTACGGCGCCGAGCTGTTCGAGCTCGAGAACGACAAGCGGGGCGCCGGCAAGGAGAAGATCCCCGAGAAGATCTTCGAGATCGAGCGCGAGGTGCTGGTGCGGGGCGAGCTGCCCTAGCTGGCGATCGTCGCGGCAGCCCGTGGTCCGCTTGCCGTGGGCAACGGCCACGGCACGGCCACGGTCCCACGGCCACGGCCACGGCAGCGGGTCCCCGGCCACGGCAGCTTGTCTCCGGCTCCCAGCTGAGACCCCAAAAAAAAGAGGGCAGACCCGAAGGTCTACCCTCTTGCACACGCGGCGCGGGGCCGGCGCGTCTCATGAGCCCCGAGCTGAAGGGGGCCGGCCGCGCGCGCGTGTCGTCGTCGCCGTGTCGGGCCGGGGCGGCTAGTCGTCGTCCTCGGCGTCGAAGGGGTCGGCGTCCTTGCGGATGCGCAGGATGTTGATGAGGTAGTAGTTGTCGCTCTCGAGGTCGGGGACCCGCTCGACGTCGAGGCGGATGTTGTACTTGGTCTTGCGCAGCGCCTCGTAGAAGGGCACGGCGACCGGGCGGCCGGGCTCGCCGAGGAAGGCGGTGGAGCCGGAGCCGAGGTTGTCGTGCAGCATCCGCAGGACGGGCTCGAAGTTCGCCTCGGTGTGCAGGACGTCCGAGAAGATGAGCGCGCCCGTGTAGCCGGCGAGGTAGTCGCGGCGCCAGTCGAACTCCATGGTGATGGCGCGCGTGATGGCCGACTGCATGGTGTTGAAGCGGGCGAAGCGCAGGGCCTCGGGGTTGGGATCGGACAGGACCACGCGGGCGCCCTTGGCGGCGGCGGCGAGGCCGGCGGTGCCCAGGCCGCAGTCGAGCTCGATGGCCTCGACCCCGCGCATGCGGACGCGCTGGCCGAGGTAGATGGCCATGGCGCGCGACGAGGGCCAGAGCTCGTGCCACTGGGGCGCGAGGCGGGCGTTGGTCTCGGGCGTGGGCGCGAGGCCGTCCCGGCCGTGGAGCAGGTGCTCGTTGGACAGGGTCAGGTGGGCCGACTTGCGCGCCGCGTCCTGGACCGCCGGGCCGCCCCCCGCGCTGGCGATGGTGGGCGCCGTGATCTTGAGCGTGTGCAGGCCCGCCTCGATGTCCCAGGTGCGCAGATCGTACTTCTGCGCCAGCTCGCCGCGCGCCCGGCGCAGGTAGCTGTCGGAGACGGTGCGGCGCTTGCGTCGCGGCACCACGGGCGCGGTCACGTAGTTGCCCGGGCGCGCGACCGGGGGCTGCTCGCTGGTGCGCTCGAGCAGGCGCTCGACCTGCGGGCGCTCGGGGAGGCGCGACTCGGCGGCCTCGGCGTTGGCGGGGCTCTTCGGGACGGGCTCGGCGATGACGGACATGGGACCCCCTCGTCATGGGTTCGTTCGTTTCTCGACGACGGAGGTCAGTCTTAGACATTTTCTGGACAGCCGTCAAGTCAAACCATGGACACGGCCCGGACGGGGTGGCATCCTCGGGATCGTTCGGGAGGGGGGGACCGCGCCCTTCGTGCGAGGCGTGGCGCTCCGACCGGACGCGCGGGGTTCAGGGCTGAGCGAGGGGCGGCGCGCCGGGAGGCCGAGTTCCTTGCCCGGCACGCGAAATCGTAGACCCTGCACCGGCATCCAGCGCGCGACGATGGAACGAACCATGGACATCCAGATGAGCCAGGCACGGAAGACGCAGCCGTCGCACGCCCAGGCGGGCGCGTCGCCCGGGCCGCGCCCGGAGGATGGGATGTACCCGATGCGCGTCGTCACCCGGCTGACGGGCCTGTCGGCCGACACCATCCGCGTCTGGGAGCGCCGCTACGACGCGGTGACGCCCAAGCGCACCGAGGGCAACGCCCGCCGGTACAGCCCCGAGGACGTCCGCCGGCTGAACCTGCTGCGCGAGGCGACCGAGCGCGGCCACGCGATCAGCGAGGTCGCCCGGCTATCGGAGCCCGATCTGCGTCGCATGCTGGCCGAGACGGCGCCCGTCGACGCGCGGGGGCTGGCGGACCAGGGTGGAAACCTGGACAGCGCCGCCGCTGAAACTCTGGACAGCGCCGATCGTGAAAAGCTGGACAACGCCGGCCGTGAAAAGCTGGACACGGTCGCCGTCGAAGGCCTGGACACAGATGGACGCGGCGGTCCGATGGGGGCAGGGCGGGATGCGGGGGAGCGGATCTCGGCGCCCGACGCCGGCCCGAGCCCGCTCGAGGACGCGGTCTACGGCCGCTTCTGCGCCGAGTACCTGGACGCCATCCGGCGCTTCGAGGTGCGGCGCGGCGCCGACATGCTGTCCGCCTGCGCGCTGCTGCTCGAGCCTCGCGCGATCCTCTTCGAGGTCGTCCAGCCGACGCTGGCCGAGGTGGCGCGCCGCTGCGGGACGGGGGCGATGAGCGTCGCCCACGAGCACCTCGTCACGGTGCAGCTCAAGGGGCTCGTGTCGCAGATCGCGCGGCAGCTCCCGCGCCCCGCCGCCGACGCGCCGCGGGTGCTGCTGGCCACGCCCGCCGGCCATCCGGCCGACTTCGGGGCGCTGGTGGCGTCCTTCCTGGCCGGCGCGCGCGGGTTCGACGCGATCTACCTGGGATCCGATCTGGCCGAGCGCGACCTCGACAGCGGGCTCGCCCTGAGCGAGGCGCGTCTGTTGATCCTGGACGTCTCGCGGCCGGCGCCCGCGGTCGATCCGGCGGCGCTGGCGGGCAGCCTCGCGCGGCTGGCGCGGCGGGCCGAGGTCTGGCTGACCGGGCCGGCCGGCCACCCGGTCGTGCGGGCCGCCCGGGCCGTCGCGGGGGTCTCGGTGTTCGAGGGCCCCGCCGCGCTGGACGAGGCTCTGGCGCGCGCCGCGCGGTAGCTGCGGGCCGGCTGGAAGCCGGCGATCCCAGCGGGGGGCCGAGTTGGTCGCTGGTCGGCCGGCTCGAAGAGGGTGTCGTATTGATGCCGGCTGAGGCGGCCATGGAGTGCTCCGGCTTGCCGGAGCCCCGGCCCCGGCGGCTTGCCGCCGGGATCTGGCCGCCAAACCCGGCGCAGCAAGCTGCGCCGATGGGGGCTCCACCAAGGTGGAGCACTCCGGTTCGGCTTTTGCGACACCCTCTCGAAGCCGGCGATCCCGGCAGGGGGCCGAGTCGGTCGCCAATGGGCCGGCTGGGAGAGGCTGTCGCATGAGGGCACTGACCGCGGGCCGCAGGCCCGCTTTCGGAGTGCTCGGCCCATGGCCGAGCTTTGCGCCGGCTCGGCCGGCGCGGCGGGTGCTAGCGTCTCCTCCCCGCTTCGAACTCACGCGCTGGAGCCCCTGCGCGAGCTCACTACGACACCCTGTAGAAGCCGGCGAGCGCGGCAGGGGGCCGGGGCGGTCGCCAGTGGGCCGGCTGGGAGCCAGCGGTGCCGGGGGCGGACGCTTCGCGGCGACGCTGCTTCAGGAGGTGGTCGGGTCGTGGCCGGACTCGTGGGCGGCCAGCAGGGCGCGGAGGGTGTCCAGGGTGTCGGCCTCGGCGGCGGGCTTGTCGCGGCGCCAGCGCAGGATGCGCGGGAAGCGGAGCGCGAGGCCCGACTTGTGGCGGGGCGAGCGCTGAAGGCCCTCGAAGGCCAGCTCGAAGACCTGCTCGGGGGCGACCACGCGGACCGGGCCGTGGCGCTCGCGGGTGTGGCGGCGCAGCCACGGGTCCAGCGCACGGATCTCGTCGTCGGTCAGGCCCGAGTAGGCCTTGGCGATGGGGACCAGGGCGCCCTCGTGCCAGACCGCGAAGCCATAATCGGTCAGCAGGCTGGCGCGTCGGCCCGAGCCGGGCTGGGCCGTGACCAGCACCGCGTCGATCGAGTACGGATCGACCTTCCACTTCCACCACACGCCGCGGCGGCGGCCGGCCAGGTAGCGCGCGTCCAGGCGCTTGAGCATCAGGCCCTCGACCCCGCGGGCGCGCGCCTCGTCGCGCTGGCGTGCCAGATCGGGCCAATCGGCGGCGGTGACTACGGGCGACAGGCGCAGCCGCGGGTTGGCCCCGGCCAACAGGCCCTCGAGGCGGGCGCGCCGCTCGCTCAGCGGGCGCTCGCGCAGATCCTGGCCGTCCTGCTCGAGCAGATCGTAGGCGACCAGGGCGGCCGGCGCCTCGGCGAGCACCTTGCGCGTCAGCGTCTTGCGGCCGATGCGGCGCTGCAGGCGCGCGAAGGGCAGGGGGGCGTCGCCCTGCCAGGCCAGGATCTCGCCGTCGAGCACCGTGCCGTCGGGCAGCGTGGCCGCGGCCTCGACGATCTCGGGGAATCGCTCGGTCACCAGCTCCTCGCCCCGCGACCACACGAAGGTCTCGCCCGCGCGGCGGATGAGCTGCGCCCGGATGCCGTCCCACTTCCACTCGGCCAGGAAGTCGGCGACAGGACCGAGCGCCTCGGGCGGGCCATCGAGCGGGGCCGCGAGCAGGAACGGGTAGGGTTGCGACCGGTGGGCCCCGGGCGCTTCGGCGGCCAGGACGCCCTCGAGCCAGGCGGCGGTCGGCTCGCCCGGCCCCATCAGGCGGTGGGAGACGACCGCGGGCGGCAGGTCGGCCAGCTCGGCCAGGGCCCGGACCACCAGGGTCCGTGAGACGCCGACCCGCAGCTCGCCCGTCAGCAGCTTGTTCAGGATGAAGCGCGCGTCGGTGTCGAGCCCCGCCCACCAGCCCTCGACGGCGGCGCGCTGCTGGTCGGGCGGCAGCGCGGCGAGGGGGAGCAGGCGCTCGTCCATCCAGCGGGACAGCGGCAGGTCGTCGTCGAGGCGCGGGTCCGACGGGCCGCCGGGCGGGTGGACCAGATCCAGCAGCAAGGCGGTCGCCTCGGCCTGGTCGCCCACCGGGTGGTACGCCTCGGCGGCGAGCCAGGCCGGAAGAGCCGCGCTCTCGGCGGCCCACGACAGCAGCTGGCCACCCGGCAGCAAGCGCTTGATGCGCCAGCCGCTGAGGAAGAGCAGGCCCCAGGCCGCGTCCTCGCGGGGCGTCGCCTCGAAGTAGGCGCGCAGGGCGGCGACCTTGCGGCTGGTCGAGGTGGTGCGATCGAGCGCGCGGTACAGGGCCAGAAAGCGCTTCACAGCGCGCCTCCGATGGCCCAGGCGTCGGCGGTCAGGCCCTGCTCGTTCAGGTAGCGCGCGAGGACGTCGGCGTGGCCGTGCATGGCGACGACGCGGCGGGCGCCGGTGTCGGCGATGGTGCGCAGCAGATCGGGCCAGTCGGCGTGGTCGGACAGGACGAAGCCGCGATCGAAGCCGCGGCGCCGGCGCACGCCCCGGATGCGCATCATCCCCGAGGCGAAGCCGTGGTCGGCGTCCTTGAAGCGGCGCGTCCAGGGCGAGCGCCAGGCGAGCGGCGGCGCCAGGATGAGCTCGCCGGCCCAGCGGCGGCGGTCGCGGGCGCCCTCGCCGGTCGGGATGGTCTCGGGCAGGTGGACGCCGGCCTGGCGGTACAGCTCGGTCGGGGCGACGTGGGCGCCGTGCAGCCAGACGCGGCGCTCGGTGCGGCGCGCCAGCTCGGCCAGCAGGCGCTGGGCCTTGCCGACCGAGTAGCAGTACAGGACCGAGGGGCGGCCTTCGGCGCGGCCGGCGTCCCACCAGGCCAGGATCTCTTCCATGACCAGGTCGGGGTCCGGCCAGCGGAAGATGGGCAGGGCGAAGGTGGACTCGGTGACGAAGACGTCGCAGGGGACGACCTCGAAGGGGGCGCAGGTGGGATCGGGGGCGCGCTTGTAGTCGCCGGCGACCACCCAGACCGGCGCGTCGGGGGCCTCGAGGCGCACCTGGGCGGCGCCGAGCACGTGGCCCGAGGGGTGGAAGGAGAGGGTGACGTCGCCGAGCTGGAAGGGCTGGCCGAAGGGGACGGGCTGGAGGTCGGCGTCGGGGCCCAGGCGGTGGCGGATGAGCGGCTCGGATGGCGCAGGCACGAAGTAGCGGCCCGAGCCGGGGCGGGCGTGGTCGGCGTGGGCGTGGGTGACGACGGCGACCGAGACCGGCTGCGACGGGTCGATGTGGAAGCCGCCGCGCGGGCAGTGCAGGCCGTGAGGCGTCGGGGCGAGGAGGTCGCCGGGGCTCATGGACTAGAGCGAGGGCAGGGTGGGGCGCGGGATGGGGACCTGGCCGGCGCCGGAGACCGGGACGTTCACGACGCCGAGCGGCGTGGAGAAGCCGAAGCGGGTCTGGATGCGGTAGTCGGCGCGGTCGCGGCCGATGAGGGCGGGGACGATGCGGATGATGTCGGTGTAGCGGAGGGTGACCGGCAGGATCATGGTGGAGTCGCCGCGGGGCTCGAGGCGGACGCCGGCGTCGGAGGCGCCGGTGGCGAGCTGGTGGCCCTGGAGATCGAGGGTGTAGCTGAAGGTCTCGAGGACGACCTGCACCGGGTTGGGGTTGTCGATGGCGAAGGCGAAGTCGAGGTCGACCTGGGTGAGGTCGATGTTTCGGACCGCGACGTTCTGGAAGCTGACGTCGGGGGTGAAGCGCTCGAGGACGCCGCCGGGGCCGCAGCCTAGCGGGGAGAGGGCGAGCAGGGCGAGCGCGAGCGGGGCGAGGACGCGGCGGAGCATGGACGCCTCTCGGGGGCAGCGGGGATGGCGTCATGGTCGCGCCGGGTGAGGGGCCGGACAAGCCCGCGGGCGCGGGGGGGCCTCGCCGGAGGCGGCCGTTTCGCTCAGCTGGAGGCGCTTGTGTAGTAGCGCAGGGCGAAGCGCCAGAAGGCCCGGGCGGCGAGCAGCATGGCCAGCGACAGGGCGACGGCCCCGAGCAGCCAGGGGGTGGCGCCGCGGCCGAGGAACCACTCGGCGGGGGTGGTCGTGAGGAAGGCGACCGGGACGACGAAGGTGAAGAAGAAGCGCCAGGCGGCGGGGTAGGCGGCCATGGGGAAGCGGCCGGCCTCGAGCAGGCCGCGCAGGACCTCGGTGACGTTGTAGACCTTGACGAACCAGATGGAGGTCGCGCCGAGGATGAACCACAGGCCGTAGAGGGTGGCGACGGCGCAGACGAAGGCGGGCAGGGCCAGCAGCCAGGCGGTCCAGGGGAGCTCGAGGCGCCAGGCGGCCCAGGCGACGACGGCGAGGCCGAAGCCGAGGTCGGGCAGGCCCCAGGGGGAGACGGTGCGGGTCGAGAGCCAGAACTGGCTGTCGATGGGCTTGAGGAGGACGAAGTCGAGGGTGCCGGTCTCGACGTGGCGGACGATGCGGCCCAGGTTGGGGCGGAGGAAGGCGGCGGCGAAGCCCTGCAGGAGCGTGGACAGGCCCATGACGACCAGGGCCTCCTCCCAGCGCCAGCCGTCGAAGGTGTAGCCGCCCTGGTAGAAGAGCGAGAGGGCGAAGACGCTCAGGGCCAGGTTGCCGAGGCTGGAGGCGGCGGCGAGGGCGAAGTTGGTGCGGTACTCCAGCTCGGCGGCGAGCGAGGTCGACCAGAACAGGCGCAGGACGCGCAGGTAGCGGGGGCGGGTGGCGGCGGGCGTCGTCATGCGCCCATCGCGGAGAAGTGGCGCAGGCCGCGGCGCCAAAGGAAGCGGTTGAGGGCGAGGAGGACGAGGCACCAGGCGCCGAGGACGGCGGCGGCGGTGGCGAGGGAGCCGCTGACGGGCGGGCGGCCGAGCAGGAGGTTGGCCGGGACGTCGAGCAGGTAGGGGAAGGGCGTCCAGAGGGCGACCTCGCGGACGGCCGGGGGGTAGACCTCGAGCGGGGCGAGCAGGCCCGAGAGCAGGAAGTAGGCGAGGAAGCCGAAGTCCCACAGGGCGCTGGCGCGCTCGGTCCAGAAGGCCAGCATCGAGAGGGTGTACTGGAGCAGGAAGAAGGTGGCGAAGGAGACGTGGACGGCGACGAGGAAGAGGGCGAGGTCGGAGAGCGACGGGGTGAAGCGCGCCTGGGGGTACAGCCACAGGAAGAGGGCGACCAGGGCGGCGGCGAAGGGCAGGCGGGCGAGGCGCTCGCCGAGGTGGGCGGCGACGTGGCGCCAGACGGGGTCGATGGGCTGCATGAGGCGGGAGGCGAGCTTGCCCTCGACGACCTCGACCTCGAAGTCCCAGATGACCCAGACGACGGTGAGCTGGCGGACGATGAAGACCGCCATGAAGTAGCGGGCGAAGTCGGCGGGTCCGAGGGCGAAGTCGCCGCCGCGGGCGGCCTCGACCCAGGCGCCCATCATGATGAAGGGCAGGGTGTGGGCCAGGGCCCAGAAGAAGATCTCGGCCCGGTACTCGAGCATGTGGGCGTAGTAGACGCCGAGGAGCGCGCGGGCCTTGCGGGTCAGGCGGGCGAGCGGGCTCACGTGACCTGGCCCTGGGTGAAGACGCGGCCGATGACCTCGTCGATGGCGGGGTCGGTGACGGTCAGGTCGCGGACGTCGAGATCGGCGAGCAGGCGGGCGACGACGGCGGTCAGGTGCTCGCGCTGGACGAGAAAGCGCGCGCGGTGGCCCTCGAGCGCGTGGAGGTCGGCGTAGCGGGACAGGAGCTCGCGGTCGCCGGGGCCGGCGAGCTCGACGGTGACCTCGCGGTAGGGGGCGAAGCGGTCGAGGAGGCCGGCGAGGGCGCCGTCGTAGATGAGGCGGCCCTGGTGGATGAGCAGGACGCGCGGGCACAGGGCCGTGATGTCGGCCATGTAGTGGCTGGTGAGCAGGACCGTGGCGCCGTAGCGGCGGTTGTAGTCGCGCAGGAACTCGCGCATGGCCGCCTGGGCGTTGACGTCGAGGCCGAGGGTGGGCTCGTCGAGGAAGAGGACCTGCGGGCGGTGGAGCAGGGCGGCGAGCAGCTCGGCCTTCATGCGCTGGCCGAGCGAGAGCTTGCGGACGGGCTGGCGCAGCTGGCCGTGGAGATCGAGCATGTCGGCCAGCTCGCCGAGGCGCTGCTGGAAGGTGGCGTCGTCGAGGCCGTAGACGGCGGCGTTGATGCGCAGGCTGTCGAGGGCGGGGAGGTCCCACAGGAGCTGCTGCTTCTGGCCCATGACGAGCGTGACCTGCTGCAAAAAGGCGCGCTCGCGGCGGAAGGGGTCGTGGCCGACGACGCGGACCTGGCCCGAGGAGGGGCGGATGAGGCCGGTCAGCATCTTGAGGGTGGTGGTCTTGCCGGCGCCGTTGGGGCCGAGGAAGCCGACCATCTCGCCCGGGGCGATGGTGAAGGAGACGTCGTCGACCGCCTGGATGGTGCGGTGCTTGCGGCGGACGAAGTGGCGCAGGGTCGCGGCGAGGCCGGGCGGCTTGTCGGCGACGACGTACTGCTTGCCGAGGCCGGTGGCGACGACGTCCATCGGGGGCGGCGGGGCGCTCAGGGCGGGGTCAGGCGGCGGCGGACGATGTGCGCGAGGATGCGCGCGCCGTCGCGGAAGCTGTGGAGGCCGCTCTGGCCGTGGGCGCGGGCGCGGCGGGTCACGGGGACCTCGACCACGCGGCCGCCGGCGCGCAGGACGCCGAGCAGGAGGTCGACCTCTATGTTGTAGCGCTCGGCGGTCAGGTGGACGCGCTCGACGGCGCTGCGGCGGACCACGCGGAAGCCGGCCTGGGTGTCGGTCAGGCGGGCGCGGAACAGGACGTTCGCGGCCTGGGTCAGCAGGACGTTGCCGACGCGGTTGAGCGGGGTGATGGCGCCGTGGTGGAAGGTGCCCATGAAGCGCGAGCCGACGACCATGTCGACGTCGGGGGCCAGGGCGTCGAGCAGGCGCGGGATGTCCTCGGGGTCGTCCTGGCCGTCGGCGTCGAGGAAGAGGAAGACGTCGCCCTTGGCGTGGGTGAGCCCGTGGCGGATGGCGACGCCCTTGCCGCGGTTGATGGGCAGGCGGAGGACCGTGGCGCCGGCGGCCTCGGCCAGGGCGGCGGTGTCGTCGCGGGAGCCGTCGTCGACGACCAGGATCTCGCGCAGGCCGGGGGTGCTGGCGCGGCAGCGCGCGATGACGTCGGCGATGGTGGGGGCCTCGTCCTTGGCGGCGAGGATGATGGAGACGTCGTGGGCCAAGGGGCGGGCGCTCCGGAGCGGGTCGGGGGGCCGGTCGGTGGCGCCGTACTATGGGGGCTCGGTCGGGCGCGGGCAAGCGCGCGCTCGCCCGTGGCGGTCAGCAGCCGTCGGCGGGGTCGTAGACCTGGATCCAGGGCTCGCCGACGGGGAGCAGCCGGCGGCCGTCGAAGGTGAAGGACTCCTCGACGAAGGCGACGGGGCGCTCGGAGGCGTCGTCGTCCTGGGCGGGCGTGGTGCGGTAGACCGTGATCTCGCCGTCGACCAGATCGAAGCCGTCGACCCGGCCGTCGGCGGGCAGGGCGACGGAGGCGCGCAGGGCCAGGGGCGCCGTAGGGGAGGGGGCGGCGAAGACCTGCAGGCGCGTGGCCTCGGCGCAGGGGGCGTCGTGCGTGGAGGGGCAGAGGCGCTCGCGCGTGAGGGCGACCAGCTCGGGGCGGCCGTCGCCGTCGAGGTCGGCGCGGCGGGCGTCGTCGAGGTGGAGGGTGAGGACGCCGTCGGGCAGCGCGCGTGTCGCCAGGGCCTCGCCCGGCAGGCGGAGGGTGAGGGTGGCCTCGGCGAGGGTGGCGGGGACGTGGACGGCCGTCGGCGCCGGGGCCGCGGCGGCGTGGTGGGTCGGGGCGAGGAGGGCGAGGGCGAGGAGGGCGGCGAAGCGGTGCATGGCGAAGCTCCCGTGAAGGTCACAGGGAGCTTGTGCGAGGACCGTGCCAAGTGGTCTGAGTGGCGCCGTTGCTGGCGCGGGCTGACGGGCGGGGCGTGGGGTGTGTCAGCAGGGACACGGCGCGGGCCGTGTCAACGAGGACACGATCGCCGTCAGCGGCCGGTGAAGACCGGGTCGCGCTTGTCGAGCAGGGCCTGCATGCCCTCGCGCGCGTCCTCGGTGGCGACGGTGAAGGCCTGGGCGTAGGCCTCGTCGAGGGCGGCGGGGCGCGGGTCCCAGCCGACGTTCTTGAGGATGGACCGCTTCATCATGCGCACCGCGGCCGGGGCGTTGGCGGCGATCTCGCGGGCGAGGGACAGCGCCTCGTCGAGGACGGCCGGGCCGGCGACGGCGCGGTTGACCAACCCCATGGCCTCGGCCTCGGCGCCGCGGACGAGGCGGCCGGTGTAGAGCAGCTCGGAGGCGCGCGGCAGGCCGACGAGGCGCGGCAGGATGTAGGTGACGGCCATCCCGGGGTGCAGGCCGAGGCGCGCGAAGTTGGCGCCGTACTTGGCCTCGCGGTTGGCGACCCGGAGGTCGCAGACGAGGGCGAGGCCGAAGCCGCCGCCGACCGCGTGGCCGTTCAGGGCGCCGATGACCGGGACCTCGATGTCCAACACGGCCAGGAAGGGCTGGTACATCGCGAAGGACTTCTCGTGGGGCATCAGCGGACGCCCGGTGTCCTCGCGCTGGATCTGCGAGCGGAAGTCGGCGCCGGCGCTGAAGCAGCTGCCGCGTCCGGTGATGACCACGCAGCGGGCCTCGGCGTCGGCGCGCGCCTCACGGGCGGCGCGGTGGAACGCGTCGAGCAGCTCGGGGGTCATGCTGTTGCGGCCGTCGGGCCGGTTGAGCGTGATGAGGCCGATGTGGCGCAGCTCGGTGTCCGGGGAGCCATCGGCGGGGGTGTAGAAGACGGCCTCGTCACGCATGCAAGGAACCTTTCGGGTCGGTCGGGCGGTCAGGGAACGGTCAGAACTCGCGATCGCGGGCGGCGCGGATCTCCTCGACGATGCCCTCGATGTGCACGAGGCCGCTGACGCCGCCGACGTCGTCGACGACGACCGCGGCGCGGCTGCGCTCCTTGCCCATGCGGGTCAGCAGCTCCTTGAGCGGGACGTCGGGGGCGATGGAGACGACGTTGCGGTCGATGAGCTCGTGCAGCGTGGGCGGCGCGGGCGGCGCGGCCTCGGAGGCCGGCGGGGCCTGGCCGGCGCGGGCGGCGGCGAGGAGGGGCTCTCGGTGGACGACGCCCAGGGCGCGGTCGCCGAAGGTGACGAGGAGGGCGCGCAGCTCGGGGCGGTCCTCGAGGGTGGCGGCGGCGGCATCGAGGGAGCTGGCGGCGCCGAGGATCTGCCCGAGGGGCTGCATGACGTCGCGGACGGTGCGGCTGCCGATGATGTCCTGGATGATGACGTTGCGCTCCTCGGCGCTGGCGGCGATGAGGACGAAGGCGCCGATGAAGCCGAGCAGGACGTCCTCGTAGACGAAGGCGAGGACGACGAAGCCGATGGCGAAGAAGCGGCCGATGCGGGCGGCGGCGCGGGTGGCGCGGACGCGGCCCATCCAGTGGGTGAGGCCGGCGCGCAGGGCGCGGCCGCCGTCGAGCGGGAAGGCCGGGATGAGGTTGAACAGGCCCAGGATGAGGTTGAGCCAGGCGATCCAGACGAAGAGGGTGCCCTCGGTGACGAGGGTGAGGGCCCAGGAGACGGCGGCGAGGGCCAGGCTGACGGCGGGGCCGGCGAGGGAGATGGCGAGGTCGTGGGAGGGGCGCTTGGGCTCCTCGGCGAGCATGGCGGCGCCGCCGATGGGGAGCAGGACGATCTCGCGGGTGCGGACGCCGAAGCGGCGGGCGGTGAGGGCGTGGCCGAGCTCGTGCAGCAGGACCGAGCCGAAGATGAGCGCGGCGACGACGATGACGCCGACGAAGCCGGACAGGCCGCGCCCGTCGCTGGCGACCCACAGGCCGATCATCGCCAGCAGGATGATGAGCGTGAGGTGGATGCGGACGGGGATGCCGAAGAGGCGCCCGATGGGCAGGGACCAGGTCATGGGGTGTCCTCAGGGTCGGCGGGAAGGGGGCATGAGGTCAAACACGAAGCGCCCGGGTCCGCATTTCGGCGGGTCGGCGCGGTCGGACGGGGAGGGCGGGCGCGCCTCGCTGTTGACGCGCCGGGCTCCGCGGTGCGAGAAGCCGGGCCCATGAGCTCGGGCCGCCGGATCGATCGGGATGTCGAGGGCGCGTCGCCGCGCGGACCGTGGGCGGACGTGCCCGACGCGCTCTGGACCGACTGGCGCTGGCAGCAGCAGCACCGCGTGCGTACCCTGGCCGACCTCGAGCGCGTCATCCGGGTGACCGACGCCGAGCGCGCGGCCTTCGAGGCGACCGCCGGCCGCTTCAACGTGGCCATCACGCCCTACTACGCCGCGCTGATGGCCGCCGACGACCCGCGCTGCCCGGTGCGCCTGCAGGCCGTCCCGCAGCCCGAGGAGCTGGTCGTCGCCGAGACCGATCTGGCCGACCCGCTGGGCGAGGAGCGCTTCATGCCGGTCCCCGGCGTGACGCACCGCTACCCCGACCGGGTGCTCTTCTACGTCACCCACCACTGCCCGGTGTACTGCCGCCACTGCACGCGCAAGCGCAAGGTCGCCGACCCCACCTCGGCCGCCTCGCACGCGCAGCTCGAGCAGGGCCTGTCCTACATCCGCGCCCACGACGAGATCCGCGACGTCCTGGTCTCGGGCGGCGACCCGCTGACCTTCTCGGACGACCGCCTCGACGCCCTGCTGGCCGCCCTGCGCGACATCCCGCACGTCGAGGTCATCCGCCTGTGCACGCGCAACCCGGTCACCCTGCCGTTCCGCTTCACGCCCGAGCTCGTCGCGCGCCTGCGCCGCCACCAGCCCCTGTTCGTGCACACGCACTTCAACCACCCGCGCGAGTGCACGCCCGAGGCCGCCCGCTGCCTGCGCGCCCTGGCCGACGCCGGCCTGAACGTCGCCAACCAGATGGTCCTGCTGCGCGGCGTCAACGACGACGCCGACCTCGTCCGCCAGACCAACCACTGGCTGCTGCGCCAGCGCTGCCGGCCCTACTACCTGTTCCAGGCCGATCTGGCCGAGGGCATCAGCCACTTCCGCACGCCCATCGACGTCGGCCTCGACATCATCCGCGCCCTGCGCGGCCACACCTCGGGCATGGCCGTGCCGCACTTCGTCATCGACGCCCCCGGCGGCGGCGGCAAGATCCCGCTGGTCCCCGAGTACGTGCTGTCCCGGGACGACCGGCGCCTGACCTTCCGCAACTACCTGGGCGAGGTCTACGAGTACCCGGTCGAGTGACCCCTCAGGTGCCCGGGGGCTGGCCCCACCCGCGCGGGTTCTTGACGGTCCGGTACTTGGTCACGTGGAAGCGGGCGTCGTTGAGGAACTTGCGCAGCGGGCGCTTGCCGCGGTCCGACGGGTGCCACTGGTGCAGCATCGCCGTGCGGTCGTGCACCCAGCGCACCTCGAGCCCGGCCCGCTTCGCGCGAAAGAGCATGTCGTTGTCCTCCATGCCCCAGAACACGTACCTCTCGTCGTAGCCCTGCACGCGCTCGAAGTGGTCGCGGCGGGCCATCTGGCAGGCCCCGGTCCCCAGGGTCGGCCGCCAGGACGAGCGCGCGAGCAGCGTCGGCCAGTCCTCGCGCGTCCAGGCCTGCTCGGGCACGTCCTCGGGCAGATCGCGGCAGCGGCAGACGACCATGGCGCGGCCGCCCGCCATCGCCTGCTCGGCGAGCAGGGACGACAGGAAGTCGGGCGCGAAGATCATGTCGGCGTCGGTGCACAGCACGAACTCGCCGCGCGCCTGGCGGATGGCGAGGTTCAGCGCGTGCGAGCGGTTCCAGACGGTGTCGACGTCGGTCGAGACGACGCGGGCGCCGTGCTCGGCGGCGAGGGCCGCGAGGGACGCAGCGTGCTCGGGGGCGCTGCCGTAGTCGCTGATCAGGACCTCGTAGCGGTCGCTGGGGAGGTCCTGCCAGCGCAGCGAGCGCAGGCAGTTGGCGACGCGGTCGCCCGAGCGGTTGCGGATGGGGATGACGACCGACAGGGCCGGACGCGCGGGCGCGGCCTCGGGCGCAGGGCGAGCCGTCCGCGAGCGTTCCGGGCGAGCCTCGGCGGCCAGCGTGTCGAGCAGCTCGGCCAGCTGGCGCGCGGTGTTGCGGGCCGAGTAGCGATCGACGGCCTCGGGGTCCGGCGTGGTCACGGGCAGCCCCGAGGCGCGGGCGGCGACCACGCGCGCGACGGCGTCGACCGCGGCCTCGAGGTCGTCGGGGCCGACCGAGAGGCCGGCCTTCGTGTCGGCGATGATGCCGGTCAGCTCGGACGGCTGGCTGACGCACAGGATGGGCGCGCCGGTCAGCAGGTAGTCGTAGAGCTTGGCGGGCAGGTACAGGGTCTCGTCGCCGTAGGCGAGCAGGATCTGCGCGTCGGCGGCGGCCAGGATGGACAGGCCCTCGTCGTAGGGCACGAAGGGCCGTGACTCGAGCTGGTCCGACACGCCCAGGGAGCTGGCGAGGTGGAGGTCCTCCTCGGCGGGGCGGCCGAGGTTGAGCAGGCGCAGGCGGTCGGGGCCGAGCCCGTCGCGGCCGCGCAGGACGGCGAGCGCGCGCAGGAGGGTCGCGAGGCGGCGCGGGCCGTAGCAGTTGCCGAAGTGGACCAGGGTGACCGGGCCGTCGGGCGGGGCCGAGGGGCGGGCGGGGCGCTGGGCGGGGTCGAAGGCGTTGGTGATGCTGAGGAAGTGCTCGGGGCCCAGCTCGGGGTAGCGGGCGCGATAGGCGTCGGCGGCGCTCTCGCAGGTCAGGGTCACGCGGTCGGCCTGCTGGAAGAGCCACCGCTCGAGGCGGGCCTCGACCTGGCGCACCCACGAGGGCTTGCGCGCCTGGAAGAAGTTGAGGGTCCAGGGGTCGCGCAGATCGAGGCAGAGCGGGACGCCGGCGGCGGCGCGGGCCATGGCGCCGTACAGGAGCGCCGAGTAGGGGCTGGAGCTGGCGACGATGGCGTCGGGGCGCTCGGCCGCGACGAGCTGGCGCACGGTCATCGCCATGTGCGGCGTCGTCAGCAGGTCGTCGCCGACGGGCATGCGGACCTGGCGCTCGAGCCAGCCCAGCGGGCCGGCGGCGCGCTTGGGGAGCGCGGCGCGCGTGGGCGCGGCGACGGTGCCGTCGGAGTCCTTGCCGGCGGCCTGGGGCCACCAGCCCGGGTAGTAGGTCCGGTGGAGGGTCACCTCGGGCGGCAGCCCGGCGCCCGCGGTGGGGTCGAGCTTGGCGTCCGGCGGGATGGGCGCGGTGACGACGACCGGGCGCCAGCCGAACTCGGGCAGGTAGCGGGCGAAGCGGTAGGCGCGCTTGCCGCCGACGGCGAAGCTCGGCGGGAAGAAGCGCGAGAAGTACAGGACCGTGCGCAACCGGGGGCTCCTGGGCGAGGCGGCGCGCGCCGCCTCAGTGGATGGCGCAGCGAATGGGGCCGTCGTCGACGAGGGCGGCCTCGAGCGCGTCGAGCTCGGACAGGCGCGCGTCGACGGCCTCGCGGTCGGGGCCCAGCTCGCGGGCCAGCTTGAGGAAGAGGTGGCCGTGGTTGGCCTCGGAGCGGGCGAAGCGGCGGAACATCTCGGCCAGCTCCGGATCGGGGTGGTGCTCGCCGAGCAGGCGCAGGCGCTCGCAGCTGCGGGCCTCGATGAGGGCGCTGACGAGCAGGCGATCGATGAGCGCGTCGGGGTTGCCGGGGCGGACCTGCGCGATGAGCGCGCGGGCGTAGGGGTCGCCGCGGTCGGGGCCCAGGCGCACGCCGCGCGCGACGAGCCGCGCGTGGACCTCGGCGAAGTGGCCCAGCTCCTCTTGCGCCAGCTCGGCCATGGCGGCGACCAGGCCGCTCGCCTCGGGGTGGCGCTGGATGAGCGCCAGGGCCGAGGCGGCCGCCTTCTTCTCGCAGTGGGCGTGATCCTGGAGCAGCGTGTCCGTGTCCGAGAGGGCACAGGCGAGCCAGGCCTCGTCGCGGACGCTCCGTCGGGCTCTCATGCGCGGGACGGTGACACAGAACCCTGCGTGGCTTCAAGGAGATCGGTGGGCGGAGGCGCGAGGGCGCGGACGCCGCCCCGGACGGGGCCCCGGCGGTGACAGGCCCTGACAGCCGCCGGCCCCAGCGGGGACGGACGGGCGTGCGCGGCCGCGTGACAACCGCTGGCGTCACAAGGTGTTCGGCGGCTCTGGCGCGCCGCCACGTCGCTTGGTACGTTGCAGCCGTCTTCGGGGAGACCGCAGGAGGTCCGCGTATGTGTGTGAAGCGTCTCGGCCCGTCCGCGCTGGCGGCCGTCCTGCTCGTCGGGTGCATCGACGGGGGCCGGCTGACGGTGGACCTGCCCGACACGTACCTCGGCGAGTACGACATCAAGCTCCCCGAGGTCGAAGACGCCGACGCCGAAGGCGACGGAGCGGGCGACGTCGAGGCGGACGCCCCCGCCGACGCGGCCGACGTCAGCGACGCGACGGACGCCGCCGAGGCCGAGGTCACGCCGGACACCTGCCAGCCCGGCGAGCCGGGGTGCGACGCGTGCGGCGTCGACGCCGACTGCGCGCCCCTCGACGACGGCGACCTGTGCAACGGGCGCTGGGTCTGTCAGGGCGGGCAGTGCGTCCAGGACACCACGAAGGTCACCTGCGGGGCCCCGCCGAGCCCGGTGGGTTCGTGCGAGGTCTTCGCCTGCGTCCCGTCGACCGGCGAGTGCGCGGTCGTGGCGCGCCCCAACGGCGTCGCCTGCAACGACGGCGACCCGTGCACACCCGGCGACCACTGCGCCGGGGGGCAGTGCGTCTCGGGCCCGCGCATCTACTGCGACGACGGCGACCCCTGCACGACCGACTCGTGCAAGGGGGGCGCCTGCCAGTACACGGTCAAGGCCGGCGCCGCCTGCGACGACGGCAACGTCTGCACCACCGACGACGCGTGCAACAGCGCCGGGCAGTGCCGCGGGCTGTTGTCCCAGTGCGGGTGCAGCGCCGACGCCGACTGCGCACAGTTCGACGACGGCAACCCCTGCACGGGCCAGGTCAAGTGCGTGACGGGCGAGTGCCGCGTGGATCTGGCCACGATCCCGCTGTGCGCCGGCAAGGCCGAGTCGGGCTGCCACGTCGCCCTGTGCAACCCGGCGACCGGCGCCTGCGAGAGCGAGCCCGTGGCCGACGGCGCGGGCTGCAACGACGGCGACCCGTGCACCGTCGCGGACGCGTGCACCGGCGGCGTGTGCGCGGGCGTCGCGCTGCCTTGCGACGGCGGGCCCTGCGTCGACGCGGCGTGCGACCCGGCGTCGGGCGCCTGCGTCGCCGCCCCGAACGACCTCGGCGGCTGCGAGTGCCAGGCCGACGCGGACTGCGCGGCCCTCGACGACGGCGACGCCTGCAACGGGACCCTCGTCTGCCTCGCCGGGCGCTGCACGGTGGACGTGGGGTCGGTCGTGCGGTGTCCGGCCTCTGGGCCGTGCGTCACCGTGGCGTGCGATCCCGGGTCCGGCGAGTGCGTGATCGACCAGGCCTCCGACGGAGCCGCGTGCGACGACGGGGACCCGTGCACGACCGGTGACGCCTGCGCCGACGGCGAATGCGTGGGCGCGGCGGCGACCTGCGCGGCCGGCGACGCCTGCAACGCCAGCGTGTGCCATCCCTTCGCCGGTTGCCGGACCCACACCCTGGGCGGGGCCTGCGACGACGGCGACGCCTGCTCGCAGGACGGCTGCCTGGCGGGGGCGTGCGCGACCGGGATGGTCAAGGCGTGCCCGGACGTCGGCCAGTGCCAGCTGGGGGTGTGCGACACCCTGACCGGCGCGTGCGGGACCGTGGCCAACGAGGGCGCCTGCGACGACGGCAACGCCTGCACGGTGAACGACGTGTGCACCGGCGGCACCTGCGTCGGCGAGCTTCGCTTCTGCGATGACGGCAACCCCTGCACGACCGACAGCTGCGACCCGGCGACGGGCTGCGTGCACACGCCCAACGGGCACACCTGCGACGACGGCAATCCGTGCACCACCGGCGACGTGTGCTCGCAGGGCGTCTGCGCGGGCAGCGGTTCGTGCGAGTGCGACGCGGCCATCGACTGCGCCGCCTACGACGACGACGATCTCTGCAACGGCAACCTCACGTGTCAGGGCGGCAAGTGCGTCGTGGCGGCCGGCACCGTCGTCGAGTGCGACCCGACCGGCAACACGCCCTGCGCCGCCAACACCTGCCAGCCGGCCACGGGCGCGTGCGTGATGACCCCGCGCGGCCAGGGCGTCGCGTGCGACGACGGTGACGCGTGCACCTCGGGGGACGCGTGCTCGGGCGGCGCCTGCGTGGGCCTGCCGCGGGCGTGCGACGACGGCAACCCGTGCACGTTCGACAGCTGCGACCCGGCTTCGGGCTGCGTGCACACGCCTACGACGGGCGGGCCCTGCGAGGACGGCAACGCGTGCACGACGGACGCGACCTGCCAGGACGGCGTGTGTGGCGGCGGCACCAACGGCTGCGCGACCTGCGCGGTCGACGCCGACTGCGCGGCGCACGACGACGGCAACAAGTGCAACGGCGCGGTCCGCTGCCTGGGGGGCCAGTGCGTCGTCGACCCGGCCACGGTGGTGACCTGCGCGCCCGATGGGAACTTCTGTACCGACCGCAAGTGCAACCCCGCGACGGGCGCCTGCGAGACGGTGGCCGTCAACGGCGGCCTCGCCTGCGAGGACGGCAACGGCTGCACGATCGGCGACAAGTGCGTGGGCGGCGGGTGCATCGGCCTCGCCCGCGACTGCGACGACGGGGTCGCCTGCACCAAGGACTCGTGCAGCGCGGCGACCGGCGCCTGCGTGCACGAGCCGCAGAACGTGACGTGCAGCGACGGCAACGCCTGCACGACGACGGACAGCTGCCAGGGCGGCGTGTGCGTCGGCGCCAACAACACGTGTGTGTGCGTGCAGGACTCGGACTGCGACGGCTACCCGCTCGACCGCTGCCAGGGCGAGTACGCTTGCGTCGCTGGCGGCTGCGTGCTGGTTCCGGGCACCGCGCCTTCCTGCGGGACCGAGCAGGACTCGCCGTGCAGCTATCAAGGGTGCGACCCGGCGACCGGCCAGTGCACGGTCATCGATCTCTCGACGGGCGCCGAGTGCGACGACGGCGACGCCTGCACCGTCACCGACCGCTGCGGGGCCGACAAGGTCTGCGGCGGCGCGGCGCGGGTGTGCGACGACGGCAACCCCTGCACGGTCGACACCTGCGACCCGCTCGTCGGCTGCGTGTTCACGCCGGTCGCGACCGGGACCGCCTGCGACGACGGCGACGCCTGCACCGCCGGGTCGACCTGCAGCGCGGCGGGCGTCTGCGGCGGCGGCAGCAACACCTGCTCGTGCTCGAAGACGTCGGACTGCCCGGCGCTGACCACGGCCTGCGGCGGGACCTACACCTGCACGGCCGGCAAGTGCGTCAAGGGGGCCAAGGTCGTGTGCCCCGACTCGGGCAACCCGTGTCGGCCCAACGTCTGCGTGCCCACCACCGGTCAGTGCATCGCGGTCAACGCGCCGAACGGCTCGACCTGCGCGGACGGCGACCTGTGCACCGTCGACGACGCGTGCGTGGCCGGCAAGTGCACCGGCAAGAAGGCCAGCTGTGACGACGGCAACCCCTGCACGGCGGACAGCTGCGCGGGCGGCCTGTGCGTCCACACGCCGCTGTCGGGCGGCAGCTGCGACGACGGCGACCTCTGCACCGTCCTGACGACGTGCAGCGCCGGCATCTGCGGCGGTGGCCTCGACAAGTGCAACTGCTCGAACGACACGCAGTGCGCCACCATCGACCCGAACAAGTGCGGCGACACGTGGGCCTGCGTGGACAACTACTGCCAGCAGGTTCCCGACTCGGCGCCCAAGTGCGTGGACGAGGACCCGAACGACTGCGTCGTGACGGCCTGCTCGCCCAGCACCGGCCAGTGCGTGTCGACGCCGCGCCCGAACGGCAGCGCCTGTAGCGACGGGACCGTCTGTACGGGGCCCGACACCTGCAACGCCGGCGTGTGCACCGGGACCACGCTGGTGGCCTGCGCGGACCCCGACCCCGACGACTGCCTCGAGGTCTACTGCCACCCGACGCTGGGCGGGTGCCTGGTGCGCCCGCGCCCGGACGGCGCGACGTGCTCGGACGACGACGCGTGCACGACGGACGAGCGCTGCGTCGCCGGCTCCTGCCAGGGTGAGCTGGTCGACTGCGAGGACGGCAACCCGTGCACCGAGACGAGCTGCAGCGCCGAGCTCGGCTGCGTGACCAAGCCGCTGTACGGCGCGTGCGACGACGGCAACCCGTGCACCGACGGGACCCTGTGCGACAACGGCCAGTGCAAGGGCGGCGTGAAGACCTGCGGCTGCACCGGCGACGAGGACTGCGCCGACCTGGCCGGCGGCGACCTGTGCGCCGGCGTGTGGACGTGCGTGGCGCAACAGTGCGTGCACCAGGCCGGGACCGAGGTGACCTGCCCGACGCCTCCGGGCGCGCCGTGCACGGAGGCGGTCTGCGACCCGGGCACCGGCACCTGCGTGAACCAGCCGGCGGCGGGGACGCCGGCCTGCGACGACGGCAGCGCGTGCACCATCCTGGACCGCTGTCAGGCGGGGGCCTGCAAGGGGCTCAAGCGCAACTGCGACGACGGCAACCCGTGCACCGCGGACAGCTGCGATCCGGCCATTGGCTGCGTGAACGCGCCGACCGCGAACGGCACGACCTGTGACCTGGCGGGGTGCCCCGACGGCGGCCTGTGCAGCGGCGGCTCCTGCCAGCCCAGCGGGGCTCAGGCCTGCGGGTGCGCCAGCGACGCCGACTGCGCGGCCCACGAGGACGGCGACTTCTGCAACGGCACGCTGCGCTGCGGCGCCGACGGGCAGTGCCAGGTCGATCCGGCGACGGTCGTCGCCTGCCCGGCGGACCCCACGGGGTGCACGGTCGCGGCCTGCGATCCGGCGACCGGCGCCTGCCTGGCCGAGGTGCTGCCGGATGGGACCCTGTGCAACGACGGCGACGCCTGCACCAGCGGCGACGCCTGCCTCTCCGGCGGCTGCGCGGGCGTGCCGGTCGGGTGCGACGACGGCGTCCCGTGTACGCGGGACAGCTGCGACCCGGTGCTCGGGTGCATCCACGAGGACTTCGCGGGGCCGTGCGACGACGGCAACCCGTGCACGACCGACGACGTGTGCGTCGACGGGACGTGCTCGGGCGTGACGATCGTGTGCGACGACGGCGAGTTCTGCACCGTCGGCTCGTGCACGACCGCCAAGGGGTGCGTCTTCAACCCGAAGGGCGCCGTCGTGTGCGACGACGGCAACCCGTGCACGACGGGCGACAAGTGCAGCGCCGGCGAGTGCAAGGGCAACCCGGTCTGCGGCTGCGAGGTCGACGCCGACTGCGCCGCGTCGCAGCCGGCCGACAAGTGCGAGGGTCAGCTGGTCTGCGTCGAGGGCGCCTGCGTCATCGACCCGGCCACGGTGCCGAGCTGCCCGGCGTCGACGGCGTGCCTCGACTCGGTCTGCGACGCGGCGACCGGCGCCTGCCAGGTCACTCCCAAGAACGAGGGCGGCGCCTGTGACGACGGCGACGCCTGCACCGAGGACGACACCTGCGTCGAGGGCGCCTGCCTCGGCGACGCCGTGACCTGCCCGGACACCGACGAGCCCTGCAAAGAGATCGTCTGCGTGCCCGAGGTGGGCTGCGCGATGCAGGACTCGACGGCGCCCTGCAACGACGGCGAGAGCTGCACGGTCGACGACCGCTGCGTCGGCGGCCAGTGCGTCGGCCAGGCCCCGCCCACCTTCGCGTCGGGCTTCGACGACGGGGATCTGGCCGACTGGACCCTCTCGACGACGGGTGAGGCGGCCGGCTGGCAGGCCTCCGGAATCACGACGAACACGGGGCCGCTCGCGCTCTACGCGGGCAACCCCGCCACCGGCACGCTCTCCGACACGGCGCCCTGGATGGCCATCGCCACCCTGCCACAGGTCTTCGTGCCGCTGGGCGTCACCATCGCCGAGCTGCGGTTCGCGATGGCGCTCGACGTCGAGGATCCGACGTGCGTGGCCGAGGTCTTCACGGTCGCCGTCAACGGCGCGACGGTCTACACGGCCTGCGCGCCGTCGGGCGGCTTCACGCTGGTCACGGTCGACCTCACGGCCTTCGCCGGCTCGGTCGTCGAGGTCCAGCTCGTGATGGACACGGTCTCCACCTCCACCAGCGGCGCGATGGGCGCCGTCGTCGACGACCTCGTGCTCGACTGGGCCTGCCCGGTCGCCGGAGGGCTCTGATGAAGGACCTGGTAGGCTCCGGCCGATGGGCGGCCGCCCTGGCGGCCAGCGCCCTGGCGCTGAGCGCGGTGATGGCCGGCCCCGCGCGCGCCCAGTCGGTCAACGTGCAGGCGTTCCAACCCTCGCCCTACGGCGGCGACCTGCTCAGCGTCCTGACGGCCGGCACGGGCACGCCCGGGCAGCTGACCGCGGGGACCATCTTCCACTTCACCAAGGACCCGCTCGGCTTCCAGGGCGTCGACGGCTTCGGCCGCGTCGTCAACGAGGACACGGTCGACTCGCGCCTGATGAGCGAGCTGCTGGTGTCCTATGCCTTGTCGCGCTGGCTGGACGTCGGTCTGGCGCTGCCGTTCGTCCTGGTCGGCTCCGGCAAGGCGCCGGACGCCGGCCTGTCGACCGTCGGCGACACGGGCGGCTTCGCCCTGGGCGAGGCGCGCCTCAGCCTGCGCAGCGGCCTGCTCACGGGCCGGCCCGTGCGGCTGGCCTTCCAGCTGGACGCCACCCTGCCCACCGGCGACGAGGCCAAGCTGGCCGCCAACGGCCTGGGGTTCGCCCCGCGGCTGGTGGCCGACTGGCGCTCGGGAGGGCTGACGGTCGCCCTGAACGTCGGGGCCTACTTCCGTGACGAGGCGACCATCGGCCTCGCGACCGGCGACGCGGCGGCGCCTTCGTTCGTCGCGGCGGACGCCGACGGCGTCGAGCTGCTGACGGTCGGCAACGAGCTGACCGCCGGTCTAGGCGGCTCCTACCAGATCTCCCGCGCGCTCGCCCTCATCGGCGAGGCGTATGCCCGCACGCCGCTGACGGCGCCGTTTGGCGACGAGAACGCGACGCAGCTCGAGGCGATGGGCGGCGTCCGCTGGAAGGCGGCCGAGACCCTGGCGGTCACGGCGGGCGGCGGCGGCGGCACGCCGCTCTTCCAGGGCTACGGCACCAGCCGCTTCCGCTTCTTCGCGGGCCTCAGCTGGGCGCCCACCTTCGAGGACGCCCCCGACGGTGACGGCGACGGCGTGCCCGACGACGAGGACAGCTGCCCGCTGCTGCCCGAGGACTTCGACGGCTTCGAGGACGACGACGGCTGCCCCGACCCCGACAACGACGGGGACGGCGTCCTCGACATCGACGACAAGTGCCCGAACGATCCCGAGGACGTGGACGGCTTCGAGGACGAGGACGGCTGCCCCGACCTCGACAACGACGAGGACCGCATCCCGGACGCGCAGGACAAGTGCCCCAACGAGCCCGAGGACTTCGACGGCTTCGAGGACGACGACGGCTGCCCCGATCCCGACAACGACGGCGACGGCCTCGCCGACGTCGACGACAAGTGCCCGAACGAGCCGGAGACGGTCAACGGCTTCGAGGACCAGGACGGCTGCCCCGACTTCCCGGGCGTGTCGGTCCAGGGTGACCGCATCGTCCTCGAGACGCCGATCCGCTTCGCCTCGGGCAAGGCCGAGCTGCCGCCCGCGACCTACGACGGCCTGCGCAACCTCGCGCGGCTGCTGGACGCCAACCCCAGCTGGCGGGTCCGCATCGACGTCTACACCGACGACCGGGGCAAGGCCGACAAGCTCACCGCGCTGGCCGAGACGCGGGCCCAGGCGGTGCTGCAGTTCCTGGTCACCGAGGGCGTGAACTTCCGCCGCCTCGAGGCCAACGGCGTCGGCCCGGCCAGCCCCGTCGCCGACAACAAGACGGCGGCCGGACGCGAGGCGAACAACCGCGTCGAGCTGACCATCATCAAGCGCTGACGCGGCCGGCTGCACGGACTTGGGCGGTCCGGGGCCGAGGCCTCGGGACCGCCTAAGTCCGTGCAGCCGCGGGGACGATCGTGTACCTTCGCGCGCCTTGTTGGAGGTTCACGATGTCCGAACGCCACGACCGCATCGTCCAGCGGCTGACCGCCGCTGCGCGCCAGGCCATGCAACAGGCGCTTGGGGTCGACGCCGACCCCGACGTGCGCGAGACCAGTGACCCGCGCTTCGGCGACTATCAGATCAACGGCGTGCTCCCCCTGGCCAAGTCGCTCAAGAAGAACCCGCGCGAGCTGGCGAACCAGGTGCTGGGCGCGCTCGACACGGGCGGGATGTGCCTGGCCCCCGAGATCGCCGGCCCTGGCTTCATCAACCTTCGCCTCGACCCCGCGTGGGTCGCGGCCGAGGTCGCGCGCCGCACCACCGACACGGCGCGCATGGGGCTGGGCCCGGCCGAGCAGCCCCAGAGCGTCGTCATCGACTTCTCGAGCCCCAACGTCGCCAAGCGCATGCACGTCGGGCACCTGCGCTCGACCATCATCGGCGACGCCCTGGCGCGCACCCTGCGCTTTCTGGGCCACCGGGTCGTCGGCGACAACCACATCGGCGACTGGGGCACCCAGTTCGGCATCCTGATCTGGGCCTGGAAGCACCACGCCGATCCCGCGAACCTCGAGGCCGACCCCATCGGCGAGCTCGAGCGCCTGTACAAGCTCGGCAGCGAGCAGGCCAAGGGCGACCCGGCCATCGCCGAGGCCACCCGCGCCGAGCTGGCGCGTCTGCAGCAGGGCGACGCCGACAACCTCGCCCTGTGGCACCGCTTCGTCGCCATCTCGCGCGCCGAGGCCGAGCGCATCTACCACCGCCTGGGCGTCGCCTTCGACACCTGGCACGGCGAGAGCTTCTACAACGACGCGCTGCCGGGCGTGGTCGAGGAGCTGAAGGCCAAGGGCCTCGCGCGGCAGAGCCAGGGCGCCATGGCCGTCTTCTTCCCCGAGGAGACCGGGATGGCCGAGCAGCCCTTCCTGGTCCAGAAGTCGGACGGGGCCTTCCTGTACTCGACGACCGACATCGCGACCCTGCAGCACCGGCGTGAGGCCTATCAGCCGGACCGCATCATCTACGTCGTCGACGTGCGCCAGTCGCTGCATTTCAAGCAGCTCTTCACGACCGCCCGCATGCTGGGCATGGACGCCGTCGACCTCGAGCACGTCGGCTTCGGCATGATGCTGGGCGCCGACGGACGGCCCTTCAAGACGCGCGAGGGCGGCACCATCACCCTCGAGGCCCTGCTCGACGAGGCCGAGGAGCGCGTGCTGCCCATCGTGCGCGAGAAGTGGCCCAACGCGAGCGACGCCGAGCAGCGCGAGATCGCCTCCGCCGTCGGCATCGGCGCCGTCAAGTACGCCGACCTGTCGCAGAACCTGGCCACCGACTACAAGTTCGAGTGGGACAAGCTGCTGGCCTTCGACGGCAACACCGGGCCCTACCTGCTGTACACGCTCGTCCGCACCCGGGCCATCCTGCGCGAGAACGAGGCCCGCTTCGGCGAGGCCTTCGTCCCGTCGGGCGAGCCGCTCACCCTGGTCATGGACCAGGAGAAGGAGCTCGCCAAGGAGCTGCTCCGCTTCGGCGACGTCCTCGACCGGGTCGGGCGCCTGTCGCGCCCCCACATGCTGTGCGAGTACCTGTTCGGCCTCGCCCGCAAGACCAACCCGTTCTACGCGGCCTGCCCGGTGCTGCGCGCCGAGACGGACGCCCTGCGCCGCTCGCGCCTGACCCTGTGCGCCGCGACCGCCCAGACGCTGGCCATCGGCCTGTCGTGCCTGAACATCCCGACGGTCGAGCGCATGTGACCGCGCTGGCGACCCCGGTCGCCAGCGTCGCGCCCCGATCCGTCGGGGGCCTCAGGAACGCTCGAATGGGGGAAATTCCGCCTGGTGGGGCCGCCGGATCGGCTGGTGGCCCCGCCGGACCCCATGGTGACCCCGTTACATGGGGTGGTGACCCCGTTAGCCACGGGTGGTGACCCCGTTAGCCAGGGGTGGTGACCCCGAAACCCAGCCCGGTGGCGAAAAATCTCGCTATCCCGAGGCCCGAAGCGCCCATCGCCCCGACTCGCGTCGGGGCCTGGGGGCGGTCAGAACAGCAGCCGCGCCAGCTTGCGCCGCAGCTGCTCGATCGCCTCGTCGCCGCGACCGGCGGCCTCGAAGAGCATCGAGGCGGCCTTCTTCGCCCGGTCGCGCAGCTCGGCCGGCGCCGAGCCCACCAGGGTCACGAGCGTCCCGAGCCCCGAGGCGAACTGGCCGCGGGCTCCTTCCGCCAGCGCTACCAGATAGGCGGCCTCGGCGTCGCCGGGGTCGCGTCCGAGCCGATCCCGAACGGCGGCCTCGCCGCCCGCGGCCGCGACCTCTCCGCTGAGCTCCTTGAGCGCCAGCGCCGCGCGCCCGGCGTTGTACTCGGGCATCTTCGGGTCGATCTTGCCGAGGACGGCCTCGGCCTCGTCCACACGCCCGCTGGTCATGAGCAGGCGCCCGAGCTCGAGCAGCGCCTTGCCGTCCGCGGCGTCCTTGGCGACGCGATCGCGCCAGAAGCGTTCGGCCTGCTCCGGGTCGGCCGGGGGGCCCGCCTCCTCGGCCTCGGGGGCCTCGACGCCCGCGGCCTGCAGGACGCTCTCGACGAAGCGCTTGACCTCGGCCTTGGGCAGCGCGCCGACGAAGCTGTCGACGTAGGCGCCCTGGAAGACGGCGACCACGGTCGGGATCGACTGCGCCTGGAACGCCTGCGCCAGCCGCGGGTTCTTGTCGACGTCGACCTTGGCCAGGCGGAAGGCGCCCTTCATCTCGTCGGCCAGGCCCTCGAGGATGGGCCCCAGCGTCTTGCAGGGGCCGCACCACGAGGCCCAGAAGTCGACCAGCACCGGCGCCTTCAGGCTGTACTCGATGATGTCCTTCTGAAAGGTGGCCTCGGTGACGTCGACGACGTGCTGCGACTTGCCGGCCATGCGGTGCTCCAACGGGACAGCCAGGGGGATGGGCCAGGGGATGATGTGGGCTGGCGGCGAGGATAGGGGCCGCCACCCACCTTCTCAATAGTTGGGACGAGACCCCTCAGAACTGCGAGCCGTCCGCCTTGGTGCCCGGCGTCGGCGCGCCCAACACGAACGCGGCGGCCTCGTCGCCGTCGACGGCCCGGGCCAGGGCCTTGTCCTGGCCGCCCTCGGCGCCGTAGGCCACCTCGGCGACCGGGTTGCCGTCCACGTCGGCCAGCCGCACCCGGTCGCCGCCGTTGTTGAGCCCCAGCATCCCGGTCGTCGCGGTCTGCACGAGGGTCGTGCCGACCTGCAGGTTCGGCGTCCCGCCGCCGAAGACCACCAGCGCGCCACCCGGCGCGAGCACCGTGCCGCTGGGGAGCTGGTGCCGGACACCGACCGCGTCGCTGATCGTCCAGCGGCTGAGGTCCACCTCGGCCCCGCCGACGTTGACGATCTCGACGAACTCGTCCTGCGAGGCGTCGCGGTGGCCGTCGCCGTTGACGTCGCCCGCCGCCCCGTTGGCCGGGTCCGCCAGCAGCTCGTTGATGACCAGCTTCGGCGCCTCGATCTCCTTGACGCAGGACAGGCTCTCGGGGACGCAGACCTTGCCCGACAGGGTCCCGCTGGCCTGCGTGTGGCGGCAGGCGAAGCCGGCGCCGCAGTCGCGGCTGGCCGTGCACTGCGGCGTGCACGCGCGGCTGCCGTCGCCCATGACCGTGCAGCGCATGCCCTCGCCGCAGTTCGCGTTGGTCTTGCAGGTCGTGCAGGTCTTGGCCGGGTCGGCGAAGGGGTGCACGGTCGGGTTGTCGTCGATGCCGTGGACGCCGTACATCGTCGTGAACCAGGTCGAGTTCGCGTCCAGCTCGTTCAGCAGCTCGCCGTAGGTCTTCGGCGCCGCCTTCTTGTCCCAGCGGCCGCCCATCAGCGCCGTCAGCGTGTCGATGACCGTGCCGGCCGTGGCCGCGTTCGAGAAGCTGGTCGTCGTGATGACGTCGAGGTCCTCGAGGCCCGGCTTGCTGGGGTTGAGGTAGAAGGCGTGCCCGATGGCGTAGGTGTCGCAGCCCTCGGCCACGATGAGCTGGTAGGTGCCCACGTTCAGCTCGGCCTCCATCAGCTCGGAGTCGTCGACGTCACCCGCCGACGTCGTGCGCCAGTTGGCCAGCGCGAAGCCGTAGAAGGGACCCGAGTGACCGCTGAAGATCACGACCTCGCGGTTGGCGAGGCTGTCGAACATGTCGGCCTCGAGCTGCAGGCCGCCCTTGGTGGTGTCGGGGTTGGTGTCCGGGTCGCCCGAGCGGCCCCAGAAGAGCGAGACCTCGGCCTGCACCGGCTTGCCGCCGTAGGTGAAGGATCCGACCAGCGGCCCGGCGTCGTGCCGCAGATCCGCCCAGGAGCCCACCGGCGACTTGAAGCCCTTGGCGACCAGGAAGTCGTAGACGGCCTTGGAGTGCTTCTCGTGGTAGGCGTTGTGGTAGTCCCACCCGAAGTGGATGCCCATGGTCACCTTGCCGTCCGCGTACAGCCGGTTGGTGTCGATCCACGCGTCGTCGCTGCGCGGCTCGGGGCGGATGGTCAGGACCTGGATGGTCTTCTTGTCGTCCGAGACCTTGCTGGGGTCGAACGACCCCCACGGGCTCGACCGGTACCACTCGCGGTCGGTCTCGAGCTTCTGCATCTCGGTGTTCGAGATCTTGCCGATCCACAGGTCGAACTCGTAGGCGTCGGGCCCCACGGACCGCGCGCCCGGCAGCGCGGCGATGAGGTCCATCTGGCCGCCGACCTCTTGCCGCAGCGTGAACGACCAGGTCAGGGGCTGGCCCTCGACCGCGCGTAGATCCATGTCCTCGTAGGACCCGTTCTTGGTCAGCGCCTTGAACCCGCCGTAGGCGTCGTCCCCGTCCTTGTCGACCAGGTAGGTGTTGAGGAACCACCCGATGACGACCTGCTTGTACGGGATGAGCCGCTGCACCTCGGCCAGCTGCTGCGCCTCGGTCTTGTCGGCCCACGACGCGTCGAGCGTAATCGTGGTGCGACCCTCGACGTAGTACTCCTGCGCGCTGCGGCTATAGAAGTCGTCGGCCTTGCCGGCCGGGACGACGGTGGCGATCTCGTCGTCCTGCGGCGCGGTGGCGGCGTCGTCGCAGGCGAAGAGCGGCAGGGCCGCGAGCGCGAGGAAGGGCAGGGCGGGCAGCAGGGAAGGGCGCGGCATCTCGTGTCTCCATCGGGCGGTGCGTGCGGGGGCGGTTAGCACACCCCGTGCCATGAGCACAATCCTTGGTAGTGCGCCGCCGGGTCCCCATAATGGGGGGCCTGCCGACCCCAGCCAGCTCCCCCGCCCGCGCCCATCCGGCGAAACGAGCCACCCATGAGGATCCGTGTCCGCCCCCGCGCCCTAGGGGCCGCACTGCTCTCGACCCTGCTGCTCGCCCCGGCGACCTCCGACCCCACCTGGGCGGGGCCTCCAGACCCCAGCCCCCGGCCGCTGGTGGTCCCGTGGTCGGTGGCCGCCGAGGCCGAGGGCGTCGACGCGACCCTCTACCACGCCGCCGGCCTGGGCTTCGTGTCCGGCCTCGAGCTCGGCCTGGGTGTCCACGCCCGCCTCGACGACGACGCGCCCCCGTCGTCGGTCACCGGCCTGGTCGGCGGGCGCCTGGGCCCGTTCGCCCTGGGCCTGGGGCTCTCGCGCCTGGGCGACGGCTTCGGCACCTCGGGCGTCAGCCACCGCTTCGACGTCGGGCTCGCGATGCGCCTGGGCGACGCGTTCTCCCTCGGCGTCCAGCGCCACAGCCTGTCGCACGACACGGCCGCCGCCCTCGACGACTACGCGGCCTGGTCCCTGTCCGCCACCTGGCGCCCGGCCCGCGCCCTGTCCGTCGCCGGCGCCCTCGACCGCGTCGACAAGCCCCGCCTGGGCCTGGCCACCCTGGACCCCGTCGCCCGCCTCAGCGTCGGCCTGCGGCCCGGGACCGAGCGCCTCACCCTGGCCCTCGAGGCGGCCGCCGACCTCGGCGACGACGGCCCGCTCAGCGGCGCCGCCTCCCTGCGCGCCATGGTGCTCCCCGGGCTCGGCCTGGGCGCCTACGGGCGCTACTCCGAGGCCGACCTCCTCGGCCCCGAGCGCGTCGAGTGGGGCGCCTGGCTCGGGCTCTACCAGTCCGGGGTCGTCCTCGAGAGCAGCGTCGACGCCTTCACCCCGTCGGACGACGCCGACCCGTCCGGCGCCGCCCTCGCGTTCCTCTTGCGCGCCGGCGTCGACCAGACCCCGACCCTGCTGCGCCGCTCGAGCCAGGTCGTGCTGCTGACCGTCCGCGGCACCATCGCCGAGCGCCCCAAGCCCACGCTCTTCGCCCAGGGGCCCACGCCCTTCGGCCACTGGCTGATGGCCCTCGACGCCATGGGCCGCGACGACGACGTCGCCGGCGTGGTCATCCGCCTCGAGGGGGCCCCCGGCTGGGGGCAGTCCTGGGAGCTGCGGCAGGCCCTGACGCGCCTCAAGGAGCGCGGCAAGAAGGTCTTCTTCTATCTGAACACCGGCGACATGCGAGCGATGTACCTGGCCTCGGTCGGCGACCGCATCTGGCTGCACCCGGCGGGCGGCCTGTGGCTGACCGGGCTCGCGGTGACCCAGCAGTACTTCGCCGAGCTGCTCGGGCGCCTCGGCGTCAACCCCGAGTTCGTCAAGTGGGACGAGTTCAAGTCGGCCCCCGAGCGCCTGACGCGGCGGGGCCCGTCCGACCCGGCGCAGCTGCAGCAGCGCGTGCTGATGGAGGCCTTCCGCGACGCCTGGTACGACGCCGTGTCGACCGGCCGCAGCCTGCCGCGCGACCAGCTCACGGCCATCCTGGACGACGGCCCGCAGACGATGGACATGGCGGTCCAGCTGCGCCTGGTCGACGCGCTGGTCCACCAGGACGAGATCGACGACCGCCTGCGCGAGATCCTGGGGCCCGGCGCCCATCTGGTGCGCTCGTGGAAGCCGCCGCGCTCGGGCTGGCGCCGCTGGTCCAGCCCGGACCGGGTGGCGATCATCCCCATCGTCGGCAACATCGTCGACGGCAAGACGCTGCCGGCGACCCCGCTGTTCGGCGAGGAGACCACCGGCGACGAGTCCATCGTGCAGGTGCTGCAGAGCGCGGCCAGCGACGACGACGTGTTGGGGGTCGTCCTGCGGGTCGACAGCCCCGGAGGCGCCGTCATCGCCAGCGACAAGATGCACCGGGCCGTGCAGCGCGTCGCCCGCCGCAAGCCGGTCGTCGTCAGCTTCGGCAACATCGCCGCCAGCGGCGGCTACTACGCCGCCGTCGGCGCGCCCACCATCGTCGCGCCGCCGACCACCATCACCGGCAGCATCGGCATCTTCTCGGGCAAGGTCGACCTCAGCGGGCTCTACGCGCTGCTGGGCATCGACACCTTCACCTACAAGGAGCGGCCGCACGCCGACTTCATGGGCGACCACCGGCCCTTCACCCCCGAGGAGCGCGAGCGCGCCCGCGAGCGCCTGCGCACCTATTACATGCGCTTCGTGACCCTGGTGGCGCAGGGCCGGAACCTGCCGGTCGAGGAGGCCCTCGAGCGCGCCAAGGGCCGCGTCTACCCCGGCTCGCTGGCCATCGACCTGAAGCTGGTCGACCGCGCCGGCTCGCTGTGGGACGCCATCGCCGAGGTGCGCCGCAAGGCCGGTCAGGACGAGGACGACGCCTTCTCGCTGTCCTACCCCGAGACCCCGCGTGGGCTGGGCGACCTGACGCGGATGTTCGCCAGCGAGGTGCTGCTCGAGACCCCGGCGGCGGCCGTCGCCAGCGGAGAGGACGCCGCGCTGGCGGTGGTGCGGCGCCTGGTGCAGGCCTTGGCGCCGATGCAGCGGGGCGGGGATCTGGCCCGCATGCCGGTCGAGATCGAGATCCGCTGAGCGGCGCGCGGCCGCCGCCGGCTCAGTCGCAGCCGGCGGCGTCCCGGACGCGCTGGATCTCGCCCAGCAGCTCGGGGTCCAGGACCAGCGTCATCAGCTTGTCGTCCTGGATGCCCAGCTTGGGCAGGTCCTCGGTGGCCGCCAGGAACAGCCACGCGCGCCCCCACACGGTCAGGACGACGTCGCGCCAGCAGGCCGACCCGACCAGCTGCTGGTAGGCCGCCGGGACCTCGAGGCGCGCCATGCGCAGGTAGCGCTCGAGGTACCACAGGAAGGTCAGGATGCCGTCGCGCTCGCTGACGGTGTTCGCCAGGCGGTCGTGGAACGCGTAGCCCGTGGCCAGCGAGTTCACGTACTGCACCGTCTCCTCGAGCAGCATGTCGAAGCCCTGGTCGCCGCTGTCGAAGGTGCCGTCGTCGGGGTCGCCGTCCAGATACACGTTGGCGTAGCCGTCGCAGCCGCTGAACCCGCCGGGCGGGCAGGGCGGGTGGAGGTCGGCGTAGGCGTCGTCGAGGAGCCGGCTGCGCGCGAACATGAGGCCGCCCGCCTGCGAGCTGCCGCCGCTGCAGGTGTACTTCACCGCGTCGGTGATGATGTACGCCGCGCCGTCGAAGCCGCCCTGGGCGATGTCGAAGAAGTGGCCGCACTCGTGGACGATGGTGGACAGCTGGCCGATGACCTGGTCGGCGGTGGCCTTCTGACCGAGGAAGAGGTCGACGCAGTGGCCCCAGGCCTGGTTCTGCAGCCCGCCCTGCACGAGGTGCCAGCCGAGCGGGTAGCGCGTGGTCAGCGCGTCCTCGATGAAGGCCATGTAGTTCGCCTGGCCGTAGCCGGCGACGACGTCGTCGAGGCTGGCGGACGCGGCGGGCAGCGTCTCGGTGTACTGGCCGTCGAGGCACGCCGGGTCCACCGGCCCTTCGAGCGGCGGCGTCACCGCGTCTGGCGGACCGGCGGAGTCGGGCGGCGGCGTCGTGGTGTCGGCTTGGACCGAGGTGTCCTGGTCGCTGGCGTCGCCGACGGCGCCGTCATGGCCGGAGAGTCCGTCGGGGTCACCCTTGCCGACGTCGCCGGCGTCGACCGGCCAGGGGCCGCTGGCGGTGCCCGCGCCGGGGCCGTCGCACGCGAGGAGGGACATGAGGGGCAGGGCGCCGAGCGCCGCGATCCAGAGGGTGTGTCGCATGGCCGCGGAGCGTAGCAGAGGCAGCGGCGCGGCCGCGAGCGGATCCGCGGCTACGGCTTTGCTCGACTTCCGGCGCGGCGGCGGGTAATGGGCTGCGCGGCGGGCGCGAGACGAACGAGTCGCCCGCCTCCCTTTCAGGAGCCCCGAGATGACCTGCCCCGTCGAGTTCACCGTCGAGAGCGTCGACCGATCCAGCGGCGCCCGCGCCGCCGTCCTGAAGCTGGGCCGCGGCACCATCCGCACCCCGGTCTTCATGCCGGTCGGCACCCAGGCCGCCATCCGCGCCATGCCGCCGCTGTTCCTGTCCGAGATCAAGACGCAGATCATCCTCGCGAACACCTACCACCTGCACCAGCGGCCGGGAGAGGAGATCGTCGCCAAGCTCGGCGGGCTCCACCGCTTCATGGGCGTGGATCTGCCCATCCTGACCGACTCGGGCGGCTTCCAGGTCTTCTCGCTCGACAAGAAAGAGATCACCGAGGAGGGCGTCGCCTTCTCGTACGAGGTCGACGGCAAGCCGACGGTGCTGTCGCCCGAGGTGTCGATGGCCATCCAGCAGAAGCTGGGCTCGGACATCGCGATGGCCTTCGACGAGTGCCTGCCGCCCGACGCGTCGCGCGCCCGCACCGAGACCTCGGTCGACATGACGGCCCGGTGGGCCGAGCGCTGCGTCAAGGCCCACGACCGCCCCGACCAGTCGCTGTTCGGCATCGTGCAGGGCGGCATGTTCCCCGATCTGCGCCAGCGCTCGGTGTCGCAGATCACCTCGCTCGGCTTCGACGGCTACGCCATCGGCGGCCTGTCGGTCGGCGAGGGGCCCGAGCTGATGAACCGGGTCCTCGCCGAGACGACGCCGCACATGCCGGCGCACCTGCCGCGCTACCTGATGGGCGTGGGCCGGCCGCAGGACCTCGTCGACGGCGTCGCGCTGGGCGTCGACATGTTCGACTGCGTCATCCCGACCCGCCACGCGCGCAGCGGCACGCTGTACACCTTCCAGGGCCGCATCCGCATCACGCACAACCGCTACCGGCGCGACGCGTACCCCATCGACACGACCTGCCCCTGCTACACCTGCCGGCACTTCTCGCGCGCCTACCTGCACCACCTCTTCAGCGTGGGCGAGGTGCTGGGCGCGACCCTGTGCACCATCCACAACCTGACGTTCTTCCAGGAGCTGATGACGAACCTGCGGCAGTCGATCGTCGACGGGCGCTTCGCCAGCTTCCGCAAGGACATCAAGGCCCTGTACCCCGAGACCGGCGAGGCCGCGGGCGTCGAGCGCGACGAAGTGGACGCCGAGAAGCGGCAGGCGGCCAGCCGCCAGGCCCAGACGCGGCAGGTCGAGCGGCCCAAGCGCATGCCGGCGCCCGAGCCCCGGGCCGCCGGTCGCGCCGCCAGCCGAGCGGGTGATCGCGGCGAGGCGCGCCCGAGCAAGTCCGCCTCGCGTGGGGGCGGGGGGCGTTCGTCGGGTGGCGCGCCGGCCCGCAAGGGCGGCGGTCGCAAGAAGGGCTGAGCCGCCGCCGTCGGGAGCCCGCCCGCGCGCGGGGTTGAACCGACGCGCCCGGCGCGGCTACAACAGGGACCTCCGAGAGCCAGCCCGCGCGCGCATCCTGCCCGCGGGCGGGCCTTACGGGCGAGCGAGGGGCGGGCGAATGCGGGGCAGGCCGAGTTGGGGGGTAGTCGTCGGGCTCGTCGCCGCGCTGGCGGCCGGCTGCGGGGAGGGCGGCGTCGCGGGCTCGTTCAACGACGCCGACATCGGCAAGGCGAGCGACGCGCCGGACGTGCCGGACGTCCCGGACGTGCCCGAGGTGACCGACCGCGGCCCCGACGTCCCCAAGGAGCCCTGCGAGGCGCCGGCCGAGCTGGGCTGCCCGTGCAAGGAGAACGCGACCTGCGGGTCGGGCTACTGCGTGCCGACCGCCGAAGGCAGCGTGTGCACGCAGACCTGCGACGAGGCGTGCCCGGACGGCTGGGCGTGCAAGCAGCTGGCCGTGGGCGCGGACCCGGTCTTCATCTGCCGGCAGATCGGCGTGAACCTGTGCCGGCCGTGCAACGACAACGAGGAGTGCCAGGAGAACGCGGCGGGCACGGGCCACGCGTGCGTCGACTGGGGCCCCGAGGCGGGCCGGTTCTGCGCGACCGCGTGCGAGAGCGACGGCGACTGTGACGAAGGCTATGCCTGCAAGGACGTGGTGGACGTCGACGGCGCCGAGACGCGCCAGTGTCTGCCGGTCGAGGGCGAGTGCGGGTGCTCGCCGCTCGCGCGGACGCTGGGCGCCGCGACGGTGTGCTCGCGCTCGGGCGACCTCGGGACGTGCACGGGCCAGCGCCGCTGTGACGCCGACGGGCTGACCGCGTGCGACGCGCAGGTGCCGACGGTCGAGGTGTGCGACGGCAAGGACAACGACTGCGACGGCGTGACCGACGGCCTGCCGTCGGGCCAGAGCTGCGAGCGCACCAACCAGTGGGGCTCGTGCCCCGGCGTGCTGTCGTGTCTGGGCGACGAGGAGGTCTGCGACGCCCCCGAGCCGGCCAAGGACCTGTGCAACGGCCTGGACGAGGACTGCGACGGGCTGACCGACGAGGACTGGGCCGACACCGACGGGGATCTCGTCGCCGATTGCGTGGACGACGACGACGACGGCGACGGCATCCTGGACGAGGTGGACAACTGCCCGCTCGTCCCGAACACCGACCAGGCCGACTTCGACGAGGACGGCCTTGGGGACGCCTGCGACCCGGACGACGACGACGACGGGTCGCCGGACGTCGCGGACTGCGCGCCGTTCGACGCGACCATCAGCCCGCTGGTCGAGGAGATCTGCGATCTCGTCGACAACGACTGCGACGGGCTGACCGACGAGGGCTTCCCGAACAGCGACGGCGACGCGCTGCCCGACTGCCTGGACGACGACGACGACGACGACGGCCTGCTGGACGGCGAGGACAACTGCCCCAAGGTGGTCAACCCGGACCAGGTCGACGCCGACGGCGACGGGCTGGGTGACGCGTGCGACCCGGACGACGACAACGACGGGGTCCCGGACGGCGCCGACAACTGCCCGTTCGACCCCAACCCCCAGCAGGCCGACCTCGACGGCGACGGGGTGGGCGACGTCTGCGACGACGATCTCGACGGGGACGGGGTCGCCAACGGGGGCGACAACTGCCCGACGATCAAGAACGCGCTGCAGATCGACACCGACGGCGACGGGCTGGGTGACGCCTGCGACGAGGACGACGACGACGACGGCGTCCCGGACGCCATGGACAACTGCCCCAAGGTCTACAACCCGGACCAGAAGAACACCGACGGGATGGGGCCGGGCGACGCCTGCAGCGACGACATCGACGGCGACGGTGTCAAGGACGACGTCGACAACTGCGTCGACGTCGTCAACCCGGACCAGCTGAACTCGGACGACGACGAGCTCGGCGACGCCTGCGACGAGGACGACGACGGCGACGGCATCCCGGACGTGGTCGACAACTGTCCGAAGAAGGCCAACCCCGAGCAGGACGACCTGGACGGCGACGGGTTGGGCGACGCCTGCGACGGCGACGACGACGGCGACGGCTGGGCCGACGCGCTGGACAACTGCCCGATGGTGGCCAACCCCGACCAGGGCGACCTCGACGGCGACGGCCTGGGGGACGCCTGCGACCCGGACATCGACGGCGACAACCTGCCGAACACGGGCGACAACTGCCCGACCGTGAAGAACTCGACCCAGTCCGACGTGGACCAGGACGGGCTCGGCGACGCCTGCGACGACGACAACGACAACGACGGCATCAAGGACGTCAGCGACAACTGCCCGGCGGTGCCCAACGCGTTCCAGCAGGACCTGGACGGCGACGGCGTGGGCGACGCCTGCGATCCGGACGTGGACGGCGACGGCGTCGACAACGCGGCCGACAACTGCCCGACGGTGGCCAACGCGTCGCAGGCCGACCACGACGGGGACGGGGCGGGCGACGCCTGCGACCCGGACGACGACGACGACGGGGTCGAGGACGACTTCGACAACTGCCCGTGGGTCAAGAACGCCGACCAGAAGAACCACGACAACGACGCCTACGGCGACGTCTGCGACCCGGACGACGACAACGACGGCGTCCCGGACGAGAGCGACAACTGCCCGTGGCTGGCCAACCCGGGGCAGGCGGACCAGGACAAGGACGGGCAGGGCGACGCGTGCGACGCCGATCGCGACGGCGACGGCGTCCCGAACGCCGCCGACAACTGCCCGACGGTGAGCAACGCCGACCAGCTCGACACCGACAAGGACGGGCAGGGCGACGCCTGCGACGTCGACAACGACGGCGACGGGACCGCCGACGGCATCGACAACTGCCCGGTGCTGTTCAACCCGCTGCAGAAGGACTCCGACGGGGACGGGGTGGGTGACGCCTGCGACCCCGACGACGACGGCGACGGGGTGCCGGACGTCGACGACAACTGCCCGCTGACCCCCAACGCCGAGCAGGTCGACAACGACGGCGACGGCCTCGGTGACGCCTGCGACCCGGACGACGACAACGACGGCGTGCCCGACAAGGCCGACAAGTGCCCGCTGGTCTACGACCCGGCGCAGACGGACACGGACGGGGACGGGCTGGGCGACGCGTGCGACGACGACATGGACGCCGACGGCGTGGCCAACGGCCTCGACAACTGCCCCAAGGTCCCGAACCCGACGCAGGCCGATCTGGACGGCGACGGCCAGGGCGACGCCTGCGACCCGGACGACGACGGCGACGGGGTCGCGGACGCGGTCGACAACTGCCCGACCGTGCCGAACGCGACCCAGGTGAACACCGACACGGACGCGCTGGGCGACGCGTGCGACCCGGACGACGACAACGACGGCTGGATGGACGGCGCGGACAACTGCCCGCTGGTCGCCAACGTCGATCAGCTGGACAGCGACTCGGACGGCGCCGGCAACGCTTGCGACGACGACGACGACAATGACGGGGTGGCCGACGGCGACGACAACTGCCCGCTCCAGCCGAACGCCGACCAGACGGACACGGACGGCGACGGGCAGGGCGACGCCTGCGACGGCGACGACGACGGCGACGGCATCCCGGACGGCCCGGACAACTGCCCGACGGTGGCCAACGCGTCGCAGGCCGACTTCGACGGCGACGGCCAGGGCGACGCCTGCGACGAGGACGTCGACGGTGACGGGGTCCTGGACGTGGTCGACAACTGCGTGCCCTTCGCGAACCCCGACCAGGCGGACCTGGACGAAGACGGGCAGGGCGACGTCTGCGACGGCGACATGGACGGCGACGGCGTCGCCAACGGAAGCGACAACTGCCCGACGGTGTACAACCCGAACCAGGCCGACGTGAACGGCAACGGCAAGGGCGACGCCTGCGAGAAGAACGACGACCAGGACGGCGACGGGGTCGTGGACGATGCCGACAACTGCCCGGCCGTGGCCAACCCGAACCAGAAGGACACGGACGGGGACGGGCAGGGCGACGCTTGCGACACCGACGACGACGACGACGGGATCCTCGACGCCGCCGACAACTGCCCCGTGCATGCCAACGCCGACCAGGCCGACCAGGACAAGGACGGCAAGGGCGACGCCTGCGACCTGGACATCGACGGCGACAAGGTCTCCAACGCCAGCGACAACTGCCCCTTCCACCCGAACGCCACGCAGACCGACCTGGACGGCGACGGCCTGGGCGACCCGTGCGATCCGGACGACGACGGCGACGGCGTCGACGACACCGTCGACAACTGCCCGACGGTCAAGAACGCCAACCAGGCGGATCTCGACGGCGACGGCGTCGGCGACGCGTGCGACCCCGACCGCGACGGCGACGGCGTGCCGAACGGCACCGACAACTGCCCGAACGTGTCGAACCCCGACCAGATCAACTCGGACAACGACATGCTGGGCGACGCCTGCGACACCGACGACGACAACGATCTCGTCGCGGACGCGGTGGACAACTGCCCGGTCACACCGAACCTCGAGCAGACGGACACGGACGGCGACGGGCTGGGTGACGCCTGCGACCCGGACGACGACAACGACGGGATCCCGGACGGGCTCGACAACTGCCCCAAGGTCCCCAACCCCAGCCAGTCCGACCAGGACCAGGACGGGCTGGGTGACGCGTGCGACGGCGACGCCGACGGCGACGGGTCGGGCGACCAGGCGGACAACTGCCCGAACGTCGTCAACCCCGACCAGGCCGACTACGACGGCGACGGCCTGGGCGACGCCTGCGATCCGGACGACGACAACGACGGCGATCCCGACGTCACCGACTGCGCGCCGAAGAACGCGTCCATCTCGCACTTCGCCACCGAGGTCTGCAACGGCAAGGACGACGACTGCGACGGCCAGACCGACGAACCCGGCGCCGGCGGCTGCTCGGTCTTCTACCAGGACGGCGACGCGGACGGGTGGGGCACGGCGACCACGGCGTGCCTGTGCGCGGCCAAGGCGCCCTACACGGCGACCAAGACGGGCGACTGCCGCGACGGCGACCCCAACGCGCACCCGGCCGCGCAGGAGGTCTGCGACGGCGTCGACAACGACTGCGATGGGCAGACCGACGAGGGCACGGACTTGAGCGGCTGCATCCTGTACTTCCAGGACAAGGACGGCGACGGGTACGGGCCCAAGGGCGTCGCCGGCAGCTGCCTGTGCGCGCCCAGCGCGACGCACTTCGCGACCCAGCAGGGCGACTGCAACGACAACAACGCCGCGGTCAAGCCGGGCGCGACCGAGATCTGCGACGGCCTCGACAACGACTGCGACTCGCTGACCGACGAGAGCGGCGCGGTCGGTTGCACGACGCGGTTCAAGGACGAGGACGGCGACGGCTACGGCACCAGCGACTTCCAATGCAGCTGCGAGGTCAAGGCGCCCTACACGGCCCCCAACGAGCTGGACTGCTACGACGGCAGCGCGCTGGCCTATCCGGGGTCGAACACCTGGCGCAACACGCACCGCGGCGACGGCAGCTTCGACTACAACTGCGACCAGAGCACCGAGCAGCGCTACACCGACGTCGGCTCGTGTGGCAGCACCTGCGGGGGCGGGCAGGGCTGGCTGTACGGGGGCAGCGTCCCGGCGTGCGGCGTCAGCGCCAGCTGGATGACCAAGTGCCGCTGGGATCTGCTCGAGTGCGGCAGCCTGCTTTGCTGCGCCAAGACCGAGAGCCGCCAACAGGAGTGCCGATGACCCCGTCCGGGGACCATCCCATGATGCGCAACGGCCTCCTGGTCCGATGAAGACCAAGGGAGGCGGTGAGCGCGAGCCCGCGCGCAGCGATCGACGCGGGTTCTTCCGGCTGGGGCTGCAGACCCTGCGCGACAACGTCTTCGAGGCGGCGCGAGAGCTGGGCCAGGCGAACGCGCCACCGGCGTCGCCGGCTCCGTCCCTGCCGACGCCGCCGCCTCCGACGGGCAGGGCGCGTCCCCGCGTGGCCCCCAGCGGCGCCCGCCTGGTGGCGCGCCCTCCCGGCGCGCTGGCCGAGGCCGAGTTCCTGGCGAAGTGCACGCGCTGCGCCAAGTGCGTCGACGCCTGCCCCGAGGGCAGCCTGTTCCGCGCGGGGCCGCACCTCGGCGCCGCGGTCGAGCAGACCCCGGTGCTGCTGCTGGATCAGAAGCCCTGCTTTCTGTGCACCGACGTCCCCTGCGCCGCCGCGTGCCCCACGGGCGCCTTGTTGCCCGTCGAGCCGGCCCGCATCCGCGTCGGTGTCGCCGAGCCGCTCCAGACCCTGTGCCTCAACCGCCTGGGGCAGCCGTGCGAGTCGTGCGTGACCGCCTGTCCGTTCCCGGACGAGGCCATCACCCCGGGGCCGATGGGCGTGCCGGTGGTGGATCCCGACGTGTGCACCGGCTGCGGGCAGTGCGTCAGCGCCTGCCCGGCCTTCCCCAAGGCGCTGCACATCCGGCCGCTCTGAGCGCGGCGACCGGCGGCGCCGGCGCTGGCGTCGGGGTCAGTCCCAGTCGCGCTGCAGCCAGGCGATGGTCACGCCGTCGCCGCCTTCGTGCCGTCGCCCGGGGCGCCAACGCGTGACGTAGCTGGAGCGACGCACCAGGTCGCGCACCTCGTCGCGCAGGGCGCCGGTGCCGTGGCCGTGGATGATCCAGACGGCCTCGCGGTTGTCGCGAAAGGCGCGGTCGAGCAGCGGCGTGACCACGTCGGTGACCTCGTCGCGGCGCATGCCGCGGATGTCCGCCGTGATGTCGGGCGTCTGCGGCGGCGGCACGTCCTCGGCGTCTTCGCCCAGGCGCTCGGCCTCGGCGGTCGGCGCGGCCTGGCGCGGGGCGGGGGAGGGCGCCGGCGCGGGGCGGGACGGGGAGGGCGAGGCGCCTCCGGCCACCCGGCCGAGCTGCTGGAGCGTCACGGTGGTCTTGAGCGGGCCGATGGCGACGATGACCTTGTCGTCGCGCATCTCGACGACCTCGCCCGGCTGCCCGAGCGTGCGCACCCAGACCGCGGCGCCGCGTTCGATCGCCGAGGCCGGCAGGTCGCCGCCGTCGCGCGGGCCCTTGGCGGCCTGCTGCGCCTTCTTGCCGGCGCGGCTGTTCGGGTCGACGGGCGGGGGCTCGTTGCGCAGCTGCGTCTCGAGCTCGCTCGCGACCGCCTGCAGCTCGGCGCGCTTGCGCTCGAGGGCCCGCGCGTCCTCGAGCTGACGCAGCTCGCGGACCTTGTCGCGCACGGTCTCCAGCGCCTTTCTGGCCTCGGCGAGGGCGTCCTGGCGGGCCCGCGCGACCTCCTCGTCGGCCCGGCGGCGCAGGTCGGCCTTGAGCATCTCGTAGCCCCGGGCCTCGGTCTCGGCGTCGCGCTGGGCGCGCTCGGCGTCCCGCCAGGCCTCCTCGGCCTCGCGCCGCGCCTCCTGCAGCGACTGCAGGGCGCGGGCGACGCCCTCGTCGCCGCCGGCGATCTGCCGGGCGCGCGTCAGGATGTCGTCCCCGAGGCCCAGCCGCGCCGCGATCTCGAACGGGTTCGACGAGCCCGGCTCGCCCATGCGCAGCTCGTAGGTCGGCTGCATCGTCATCGGATCGATGCCGACCGACGCGTTGCCGAAGCGCGCGTCCTCGAAGGCCAGGGTCTTGAGCCGCTCGTAGTGGGTGGTCACGAAGCCGCGCGCGCCGCGCCGGGCCATGGCCTCGAGCACCGCGATGGCCAGCGCCGCGCCCTGCGAGGGCTCGGTGCCGACGATGATCTCGTCGATGAGCACCAGGGCGCCGGCGTGCGCCTCGTCGAGCACCTCCTGCAGGGCCATCAGCTGGCCGGAGAAGGTCGACAGGTTGCGGTCGATGTCCTGCGCGTCGCCGATGATGGTGTGCAGCGAGTCGAACAGGACCACCTGGCTGTCCGGGTCGGCCGGGATCGGCAGGCCCGCCCAGGTCATCAGCGTCATCAGGCCGATGGTGTTGAGCGTGACCGTCTTGCCGCCCGTGTTCGGGCCCGTGATGACGACGAAGGCGTGCTCGGGCTCGAGGGCGACGTCGTTGGGGACGACGGCCACCTTGTTGAGCACCAGGAGCGGGTTGCGGGCCCGCTTGAGCTCCATGCGGCCGGTGGCGGCGACCCGCGGCACGTTGGCCTCGAGGCGAAGGGCCATCATGGCGCGGGCCTGGACGAGATCCAGATCGATGAGCGCCTCGAGGCCCATCACCAGGGCGTCGGCCTCGCCGGCGACCCACTGCGACCGGGCCTGCAGGACACGGTAGACCTCGCGCTCGACGGCGGCCTCGGCGACCTTGATCTCGTTGTTGGCGTGGATGAACGGCTCGGGCTCGATGAAGACCGTCTGGCCCGAGTTCGAGGTCCCGTGAATGATTCCAGGGACTTGCGACTGGAACGAGGCGATCACCGGGACGACGTAGCGGTCCTCGCGCTGTGTGTAGAACGTGTCCTGCAGGACGTCGGTCAGCTCGGCGCGCTGGAGGTAGCAGTCGAGGCGCTCCTTGATGGCCTGGTGGAGGCCGTGGGCGCGGCGGCGGGCCTCGGCCAGCTCGGGGCTGGCGTCGTCGCGGATGCGGCCAGACTCGTCGAAGGTCTGCTCGAGCTCGCTCGCCAGCAGGCCCACGTCTTCGAGGCGGGCCAACGAGCCCGCGAGCTGCGGGGCCTCGGGGGCGTGGTGCTTGAGGTGGCGCCGCACGGTGACGATGGCGCGGGCGGTGCGGGCCACGGCGATGAGCTCGTCGGCGCCTTCGACGCTGCCGCGCTGACAGCGTGCCACGATGCGCCGGATGTCCTCGACGCCGTCGAGCGGCAGCGAGGCGTCGGCGCGGCGCAGGTTCATGGCCTCGCCGACGCGGGCGAGCTCGTCGACGACGGCGCCGTGGTCGGCGAGGAAGGACAGCTCGGCGGCGGCCTCGCGGCCCGGCTCGGTGGCGCAGGCGTCGGCGACGGTCTCGAGCACGCGCGGCCAGCCGAGCAGCCGCAGACAGGACGGAGTGACGGTGATCATGGTGGGCGACATTTGAAGCCCGACGCGGCGGGAGTCAACACGGCGTGCGCGATGAAGTGAGGATTGGTGGGTCGGAGGACGTGGCCGTGGCCGAGGGCGTGGCCGGGACTGGGGCCATGGCCGGGACCGAGGCCGTGGCCGTGGACCGTGGCCGGGACCGAGGCCGAGGCCGTGGCCGTGGACCGTGGCCGTGGACCGTGGCCGTGGACCGTGGCCGTGGACCGTGGCCGTGGACCGTGGCCGTGGACCGTGGCCGTGGACCGTGGCCGTGGACCGTGGCCGTGGCCGTGGACCGTGGACCGTGGACCGTGGACCGTGGACCGTGGACCGTGGACCGTGGACCGTGGACCGTGGACCGTGGACCGTGGACCGTGGACCGTGGCCGTGGACCGTGGACCGTGGACCGTGGACCGTGGACCGTGGCCGTGAGCCGTGGGCCGTGGACCGTGGCCGTGGACCGTGGCCGTGGACCGTGGCCGTGGACCGTGGCCGTGGACCGTGACCCCCCGTGACCCCCCGTGACCGTGGCCGGCGCTTGGGGACGATCGGCCAAATCGTCTCAGAGGCCAGGCGGGTCGTGGATGGCGGGTTGGGAGGCGTGCTGTTGCGTCTGAGGGCGGCTGGGCGAGCGAGGGGCTCGGGGGGCGGTCGGGGCTGGGGCGCCCTCGCCGCCCGGTGCCGACAACGTCTGATAATATAGATTATGTAAACTTTTGTCCGAGGGGCGCCGGGCGGGGCCGCGCGGGACGCCCTCTCGCGCAACCCTTTGACATTCCATCGCCTTGAGGCCGGCCGAGGCCACTTGCCGGCGCGTACGGCAAGCGCTACCCTGAGCGCCGCTCTCGTACCTGGGCAAAGGTCTTGGAAGCATGGCGATCCTGAAGTTTCGGTCGGATGACGGTGTCGACTCCGAGGTGCGCATCGACGCGCAGAACCCGATCGTGAAGATCGGGCGCGCGGACGAGTGCGCCATCCAGACCAAGAACAACACGGTCTCTCGGCGTCACAGCCAGGTCGTCTTCACCGGCTCCGGCTTCAAGCTCTACGACCTCAACAGTTCGAACGGCACCTTCTTCAACCGGGCCCGCATCACCGAGCACGCCCTCACGCCCGGCGACGTCTTCTTCTGCGGGAACTTCCGCGTCGAGTTCGTCCTCGAGGAGCCCGTCCCGGCGCCGGTTCAGATCCCCGAGCCCGAGCCCGAGCCCGAGCCGGTCATCGAGGCGACCGTCGCGCGAGCGCCCGTCGACCTCGATCGCCCCGCGTGGGCGGGTCCGGTCCAGGCCGAGCCGGACTACGCCGCGGCCCCCCTGTCCGCGGGAGGCGGCCTGGGTGAGGTCGCCTTCGACGACGCCCCGCCCTCCCCGGTTGCGCCCTCCCCGGCCGCGCCGGCCGTCGGCGAGCCGGTCCACCACGGGCGGATTCGCCAGCCCACGGCCGACTACTCGTCGGTCGCGCCGCAGCCCGTCGGGGCGCCGGTGGCGGTGGCGCGCGTCGGCGTGCCCGACGACACGCGCGTCCAGGAGCTCGAGGCCCAGGTCGCCAAGCAGGCCGAGGAGCTCGAGCTGCTGCGCGTCCAGATCGACTCGCTCAACGCGGTCGTGGACGAGGCGGCGGCCAGCGAGGAGCGCGAGCACCAGGAGCGCGTCCGCTTCGAAGAGGAGCTGGAGGCGGCCCGCGCCGAGATGGCCGAGCTGCTGCGCGCCCAGGGCGGCGACCGGGCGCGGCTCGAGGCGGCTCAGGCCGAGCTGGACGCCGCGCGAGCCCAGGCGGACGAGGCCGCGGCCCTGCGCGAGCGGCTCGAGCAGCTCGAGGGCGAGGTCGGCCGCGTCGCCCAGCTCGAGGACGAGCTGGCGCAGGCGCGGCGCGAGGCCGAGGAGCTTCGCGTCGAGTCGACCGGCGCGACGCCGGCGGTGGGCCCGACGCCCGAGGAGCTGGAGCGTCTGCAGGAGGACATGGGCTTCCTGCAGGACGAGCTCGACGAGGTGCGGCGCGCCCTGAGCGCGGCCGACGAGGCGCGCGCCGAGCTCGAGCGCCAGCGCGACGAGGCCGAGCGGCTGCGACAGGAGGTCGAGGCCTCGCTGCGGACGCTCGAGGAGCGCGCGGCCAGCCAGGACGCCGCCCTCAGCGAGGCGGGCGACCAGTCGGCGCGCGTCGCCGCGCTCGAGGCCGAGGTCCAGAGCCTGACGGACACGCTGGCCGCGGCGCCGCAGCCCGGCGAGATGGCCGAGCTGAAGCGGCGCCTGGAGGAGGCGGACGCGGCTCGGCGCGAGGCGGTCGGCAAGGCGGCCAAGCTCGAGGACGAGCTGGGCAAGGCGGCCGATCTGCGCGAGCGGCTGGCGCGCGCCGAGGAGGACCGCGACACCGCAGAGCGCGAGGTGGTGGAGCTCAAGGATCTGCTCGTCGGGACGATCACGGCCGGCGAGGCCGAGCGGCTGCACCAGCGGGTCCAGGAGCTCGAGGATGCGCTGGCTCGCGCCGAGGTCGAGGCCCAGCAGGCGCGATCGTCGGTGGACGAGGCGGTCGGTCGGGCGATGTCGGACGCCAGCCAGGCCGGCGCGCGCGTGGCCGAGCTGACGACGGCGCTGAAGGAGGCCGAGGAGCGGGCGAGCCGGCTCCAGAAGGAGCGCGCCGAGGCCGACGGGCGCGAGGGCGAGCTGAAGGGGCGCCTGGCGGCGGCCGACAAGGCGCAGGCCGAGGCTGCCGAGGCGTTGCGCGAGGCGAGCCAGCGGGTCGCGGCGCTCGAGAGCGAGCTGAGCTCGGCGCGCGAGTCGCTGGCGGGGCTGAGCACCGACGCCCAGGGCGCGCACGCCGAGAAGGAGGCGCTGCGGATGCGGGCCGAGGAGGCCGAGCTGGCACGCGAGCTGGTGGCTGAGGAGCTGGAGTCCGCGACGCGGGCGCACGCCAACGCCGAGAAGAAGGCGCGCGAGGCGGGCAAGCGGGTCGAGGAGCTCGAGGCGCAGGTCGCCGACGGGCAGTCGCGGCACGGGCAGGCGGCGGCGGCGCTCGAGGCGCTATTGACGGCGGCGCGCGAGGAGGCCGAGCGGACGCGCCAGGCGCTCGAGGACGCCAAGGCGTCGCACAAGCAGGCGCGCAAGGCGGCGACGACCGAGATCGAGCGGCTGACGCAGGAGCTGGACGCCGCGCGGAGCGCCCAGGGCTCGGCGAGCGAGCAGATGCAGGTCGAGATCGAGCGGCTGCGGGCCGAGGCCAAGCGGCTCGAGGGAGAGATCGAGGCGGCGCGGGCCGCAGGGGCCGCGTCGGCGGACGAGGCGCGGGGTGAGGTCGAGCGGCTCACGCGCGAGCTGGCCGAGGCGAAGGCGGCGGTCGACGCGGCCGGCGCCGAGCTGGCGCAGGCCCGGGCGGCGCTGGACGAAGCGCAGGCGCAAGCCAGCGCTGGGGCGGGCGACGCGGACGCGCTGCGGGCGCAGGCGGACGAGGCGCGCGCGGCGGCCCAGGACGCCGAGGCCAAGCACAAGGCCCTGCAGGAGGAGTACGAGATGGTGCTCGGCTCCAACAAGGGCTACGTGAAGAAGATCGCGGGCTACGTCACGCTGATCGAGGAGCTCGAGCAGAAGGCGGCCGCCGCCGCGGCGGGGGGCGGCGCGGACGCGGCGCGGGTCACCGAGCTCGAGGGGCTGCTGGCGGGCGAGCGGGCCGAGGTCGAGCGGCTGCGCGACGACCTGAGCCGGCTCGAAGGCAAGACCGCGCGGCTGCGCGAGTCGCTGGACGCCGCCGAGGCGGCCGCGGCCGAGGCCCCTTCGAGCGCCGAGGTCGACCGGCTGCGGGCCGATCTGGCGCGCCTCGAGACGGACAACGCCCTGCTGCGCGAGCAGCTCGCGGCGGCGTCCGTGGCGGGGGACTCGGCCGAGTTCACCACCGCGGTGCGGCGGCTGTACGAGGACGTCAACGACGTCGCGTCGGGTTGGCGCAACAACGTCATGCTCTGCCAGGACTACTTCGACGAGATCCAGGCGGGCTTCGACGACCCCGACCAGCGCGACATCACCTACGATGGGCTCAAGGACACGCTCGAGCAGCTTCGGGACGCGTCCGACACCATCAAGGACAAGCTGCGGGACTTCCGTCAGCTTTTGAACGGTTGAGGGGGCTCGCGAGGCGACGTCGATGGCCCGGCCGGGCGATGGCGAAGCCGCGCGATACCATGCCATGGCACGAGCGCGCACCCGAGCGCTTGTAGGTTGACACCGGAGGCGGGCCCCCCTACCCTCCGGCCGCTGAAATCAGCCCGACTGCTCATGAATCGCAGGTCCGGGACAAGGAGCTGGAAGAGACTATGCAGTGTACGACCGTCAAGCCCGGCTACGAGTGCTCGTTCATGTCCCGCGGCGGTTGCGGATTCGGCGCGCCGTCCGACACCTGCGCGACCGTGGCGGCCCAGTGTGAGGGCTGTGACCACATCCACGACTGGCCCAGTGGGCGCTACTGCAAGAAGTTCGCCGCGCCGGCCGCCAAGTGGGCCCTCGGCAACTGCAACATGGCGACCCACATCAAGATCGAGAAGGCGGAGACCAAGAAGGTCAACCCGCTGAAGGCGTCGAAGAAGGCCGCCGGCCGCAAGTAGGCCGTCCGGTCCGACCCCGGTCGCGACTCGCGAGCGCCGGCCCGGCTTCGGGTGCGGCGCTCGCGTCGTTTCGGGCCGGGTTCGACCACGATGGCCGACCGGACGCGAAGGCCTGGCTCAGGGCGCTACGGCCACCGCTGGCACCACGGGCCCCTGCCCGTAGACGTCGTGGTACAGCCGCAGTCGACCGTCCTCGGTGGCGCCCGCCGTCATGTACTCGATGACGACCGGCACCGGCTGCCGCAGGGTGACCGCCGTCTCGGCGCGCCGCGCCACGATGGCCACCGCCTGGTCCCACGCCAGCGGGTGCGCGTCCGCCTCGAGCAGGTGCCGGGCGAGATCCAGGGCGCGCTCGACGCGCACGCAGCCGTGGCTGAGCGCGCGGTAGGGCTTGCCGAAGGCCTTCTTCTGCGGCGTGTCGTGCAGGAAGACGCCGTCGCCGCCGGGGAAGACGAACTTCACCCGCCCGAGCGCGTTGCCGGGCCCGGGGCGCTGCACCGCCCACTCGACGCCCTGCCGGTCGACGTACAGCTCGTAGTCGTCGTACAGGTCGGGGCGGGACTGGGCCTGGACGTCCAGCTCCAGCTCCTTGATCCGCCGAGGGACCCGCCACGACGGGTTCAGGACCAGCTCGTGGATGGCGCTGATCAGGGTCGGGGTCTGGTTGATGCGCCCTCGCCGCCCCTTCAGATCGGTGTCCAGGCGGGTCGAGCCCACGACGACCTTGTGGCGGGCCACGACGGCGCCGTCGCGGACGACGCGCAGCTCGTAGGCGGGGATGTTCACCTCGAGGCGGGTCGCCAGGGCGCGGGCCGGGCGACGTCGCAGGTAGCTGGCCACGGAGGCCAGCTGCTCGGCGCGCTCGGCGAGCGACGTCCGCAGCGCCGCCAACGTCGCGGGGCTCAGGCGGCCGGTGGGGTCGAGTCCGTGGAACCGCTGGAACTCGACGAGCGCGAGTCGCAGCGGCTCGTCGAACCGGTCGGCGCGGTCCAAAGGCGGCGCGCCGAAGCCCTCGACGCCCAACCGGGTCCGCAGCGCCGCCACCTCGGGCCCTTGGCTGCGCGGCGCCAGGCGACGCCAGCGCGGGCCGTCTCCGATGGGCGGCGCGTCGGGCGATCGCTCGGCGAGCGTGCGATAGCGTCGCCAGCCCGCCACGATGGCGCGATAGTCCGGCTCCTGAGGCTCGTAGCGCGTCAGCGCGACCTCGGGCGCGGCCCGCAGCGCGTCGGGCAGCTGTTGGAGGGCCGCGTCCGAAGCGGCCCCGCCGGCCAGGGTCAGGGCCACCTCGTAGGTCAGGCGCCAGCCCAACACCTCGACCTTGGCGGCCTCGGCGCGCAGGGCCTGACGCGCCCGAGCGACGCCCTCGGGCGAGGTCACCTCGGCCAGGGCCTCGCGTAGCGGCGGCAGCGTCGCCAGCGCGCGCTCGAGCGGCGCCGGGTCGACCTGCGCCGCGGGCTCGCCCATCGCGACGAGCTCGCGGGCGCGGGCGAGCACGACGTCGAGCGCCGGGTGCTCGGAGCGCGGCGCGACCAGGCGGAACGCCACGCGGGGCGTGGTCATGAGCGCGCGCCTCAGCGGCACGTCGGCCGGGCCCGCCGGCTGCGTGGCCAGGATGGATGCCACCTCGGCGCTGGTCAGCGGCTCGAAGGCCGCCGAACGGGCGGCCTCGGGATCGAAGGGTGGCTGCGTGACCGGAGCGGGCGCGGGCGTCGGGGCGGGCGGCGCGGTCGCGCAACCCGCCGCCTGCGACAGCAGCAGCGTCAGCGCCGCGCCAGCCCAGCTCCGCCGCATCAAACGACTAGAGCTCGTCCGGGGCGGGCTTGTCGTCGCGCTCGGGCTTGGTCTCCGGCTCGGGCTTGCGCTCGGGCTCGGGCTCGGGGCGCTTGTCGGTGGCCTTGGGAAACTTCACGGCCTTCTTGGCGATGAGGAAGAAGACCTTGCCCTTGCGGACGCGCTTGAACTCCTTGGGCGCCACGGTCAGATCGACCGGCGCGAGCGCGTCGGTCCGCGGCGTCAGGGTCACGGCGTTGTCGGTGTCGAGCTGCAGGCCCTTGATGAGGACGCGCTTGCCGTTCGCCTCGAACTCGGTGGAGGTCCACTCCTGGCCGTTGACCTCGACCTTCACGTACTCGGCGTCGGTCGTGACGTGGAGCTCGCCGACGGGCGTCTCCTCGGCCTCGGCGGACGCTGCGGCCAGGACGGACGTAGGGAAGAGCAGCGCGAGCGCGAGCGCGGCGGCGGTAAACAGCTGGGCTCTCATCGAAGGCCTCCTGGCATGGGCGATGGACGGTGGCGCGGCCGTCGCGTCCCTGCGGTCACCGTGGGGGGGGGCGCGTCCGGCCGGCGTGCGAGACGATGGTAGGAAGGTCGCGATTCATGTCAATTCAAAGACCTGCGCGGGTCGTGGCGCGCGCGTGGACCTGGCGCGCGGCGACCCAGGTCTCACGGACGGGGTTGTGGCCCATCAGGTAAGGGATGTGGCGCCACCCGGGCGCCTCGCAGACGGCCAGGTCGCAGGGCGCGCCAGGGGCCAACGTGCCAGTGCCGTCGGTCAGGCCGAGGGCGCGGGCGGCGTGGCGCGTGATGCCCAGCAAGGCCTCGTGCGGCGCGAGCCCCAGGTACACGCAGCCCAGCGTGGCCATCAGCGGCAGGTGCCGCGACGGACACGTGCCCGGGTTGCAGTCGGTCGACAGCGCGACCGGCACCCCCGCGTCCAGCAGGCGTCGGGCCGGCGCGCGGTCCCGGGCGCCCAGGAACACGGCCGCGCCCGGCAGCAGGACCGCCACTGTGCCGTGCTCGGCCATGGCGGCGATGTCCTCGTCCTCGGCGCGCTCGAGGTGGTCGGCGCTCACGGCGCCCAAACGCGCCGCGGCGGCTGCGGCCCCCGTGCGCGTCAGCTGCTCGGCGTGCACCTTGAGCCCGAGGCCGAGCTCGCGGCCGCGATCGAGGATGCGCAGCGTCTCGTCGAGCGAGAATGCGCCGGTCTCGCAGAACACGTCGACGTGCCGCGCGAGTCTCAGGCGCGCCGCCTCGGGCAGCAGCTCGTCGGTGACCAGGCGCACGTAGGCCCCGCGGTCGCCCTTGAACTCGTCCGGCACGATGTGGGCGCCGAGGACCGTCGGCACGATCCGCGCGAGCCCCTCGTCGGCCAGGCGGCGCGCCACCTCGAGGCACTTGAGCTCGTCGGCGACCGTCAGCCCGTAACCCGACTTGATCTCGACCGTCGTCACGCCGTGGGCGACGAGGTCGAGCAAGCGGGGCCGCGCCAGCTCGACCAGCTCGTCGCGCGAGGCGGCCCTCGTCGCGCGGACCGTCAGCCGGATGCCGCCGCCCCGCGCAGCGACGGCCTCGTAGCTCTCGCCGGCGCAGCGCGCCGCGAAGTCCTGGGTGCGGTCGCCAGCGTAGACCAGGTGCGTGTGCGCATCGACCAGTCCGGGCAGAACGACCGCGCCCTGGAGATCGACGACCCGCTGTCCGGGGCGCCGCGGCGCGTCCGAGGCGGCGCCGACCCAGGCGACCCGGCCGTCGTCGCCGGCGAGCACAGCCGCGTCCCGCAGCAACCCCAGCGCGCGTTCGCCCGCGTCCTGGACCGCCGTCGCCCCCGAGCGAGCCAGCGACGCGTCCATGGTGAGCAGCTCGGACAGGCCGACGAAGAGGGTCTCGGGCATGCCGCGCATTGTAGGGGGGGCCGGCGCCGTGGTAAACGCCCCGCGTGCGCCTGCCCCACCCGCTCCTGGCTCTCGTCCTGCTCGCCACTCCCGCTTCGGGCGTGGTCGTGGCCTGCGCGGCTGCGCGGCCCGCCGATCTGGTGATGCGCGAAGGCATCGTCCTGCAGCAGCAGGGCCGCGCGCTGCCGGCCGCCGAGCGCTACCGGCAGGCGCTGCGCCTGTCGCCCAGCGTCCCCGGCGCGTACAACAACCTGGCGCTCATCGCCCTCGGGCGCGACGAGCTGACCCGCGCGGTCGCCCTGCTCGAGGAGGAGCTCCAGCGGCACCCGGCCTCGCCCCAGGCCGCGCTCAACCGCGCCCTGGTCCTGGTCCGGCTCGGCGACTTCGCGCGGGCGGAGGCCGAGGCGACGAAGTTCGCCGCGCTCGCGGGCGGGCTGCCCGAGCAGGATCCCGAGCGCCTGGCGAGGCAGCGCCGGGCGCGCGTCATCGTGGCGCTGGCCCGGCTCGGCGCCGAACGCCCCGCCGCCGAGGTCGCCACCCCGCTCGAGGCCGCCCTGTCGGGGGCCGAGGCGCCCGACGATCCGGTGCTGGCCGCCGCGCGCCGGGCGCTGTTCCTGGTGCACGCCGGCCAGGGGGCGCCGGAGGCGGCCTTGGCGACCGGCGCCGCGCTCGACGCGCCCGACGATCAGCTGCTGCGCGCCGCCTTGTTGGCGCGCCTCGGGCGCTACGATCAGATGTTGTCACTCGTCGACGCCGTGAAGCCGGCCGACGACGCCGACCCCTACCCGTCTCTGCTGCGGACGCATGCGCTGGTCGCGCTCGGGCGCGACGCCGAGGCCGCGGCCGCCCTGGGTCGGCTGCGTCTGGACGAGGCCTCGCCCTGGGCCGGCTGGAGGGCGCGGCTCACCGCCACGCTCGCGTCGCGGGCCGGCGACTGGACCGGGGCGCTCGCGGCGCTCGAGGCCGTCTCGGCGCCCTCGGCCGACCAGTGGCTGGACCGCGCCGTGGCGCTGGCGCACCTCGGGCGCGTCGAAGAGGCCCGGGTGGCCGTCGCGGGCGTGTTGCGCGACGCGCCGGACCACCCGCGCGCGCTGGCGCTTCGCGCGAGCCTCGAGTAGGCGGCCCGCCGGCGCCCCGCCCAACGACGAGGCGCCCCGCAGGCTCAGGCGATGAGGCGGTAGGTCTCGCGCGCGAGATCGGCGCGCTGCGCGTCCGTCGCGCCCTCGTCCACGCTGACCACCTTGGCGTCGCGCCAGGCGCGCTCGACGGGGAAGTCCTCGGTGTAGCCGTAGCCGCCGAAGATCTGCAGCCCCTCGTCGGTCGCCAGCAGCGCCGCGCGCGCCGCCATCAGGCGGGCCACGCCCACCTCGCGCGTCGCCGTGCGCCCGCCGTCCAGCTTGGCAGCGGCGCGCCACGTCGACAGGCGCGCCGCGTCGAGCAGGGTCGCCGCGTCGGCCAGCTTGTGCTGGATGGACTGCAGCTCACCGATGGGTTGCCCGAAGGCCTTTCGCTCGAGCGCGTAGCGGCTGGCCTCGTCGAGCGCCATGCGCCCGAGGCCCACGAGGACGGCCGAGTTCAGCAGGCGGGCATAGTCACGCGTCGCGGCCCGCGCCCCGGTCGACCAGTGGTCGAACCGCTCGACGCAGGCGGCGCTGCGAGCCGAGAGGGTCCCCAGACCGGCGGAGCGCAGCCCCAGCGGGTGCGCGTCGGCGCGGCCCTCGAGGCTCGCGGCCTCGAAGACGGCCAGCCCGTCTCCGTCGACCGGCAGCACGAAGCGCTGGGCCCCCTGGACCTGCCCCACATGCCGGACATCCCCGCTGAAGCGCTGCGGGGCCTCGGTCGCCAGCCCGCCCGTCAGCGCCGGCGAGGCCAGCGTGGCGCCGCGCACCTCGCCCCCGGCGAGCGCGCGCGCCTCGGCCGACCCCTCGGTCGCTGATCGCAAGGCGAAGCCCGCCACCAGGTGGTTGGCCAGCGACCAGGCGAGTGACCCCGACGCGGCGGCCAGCTCCTCGAGCGCCAGCGTGGCCGTGACCACGTCCAGGCCCGCCCCGCCCTGCCCTTCGGGAACGTCGACCCCGGTCAGCCCGAGCTGGGCCAGCTCGTCCCACGTCGCCGCCGGGAAGGCGCCCGCCTCGTCCCACGCCCCCGCGCGCGGCAGGACGCGGCTCCGGGCGAGGTCGCGCACGACCGCCTGCACCTGGCGCTGCTCGTCGTTCGGCTCGAACCTCACGACGCGTCCCGCCCCGAGGCCGCCAGCAGGTCGCCCGCCACGCGCTCGTCGAGGATGCGCCGCACGGCCGTCACGATGTCGGCCATCGCCGTCCCGGGCGTGAACACCTCGGAGACGCCGGCCTCCTTGAGCGTCACGATGTCGTCCTCGGGGATGATGCCGCCGACGAAGACCGCGATGTCGCCCGCGCCCTGCTCGCTCAAGAGCCGAAGCACATCGGGGACCAGGTGGTTGTGCGCGCCCGACAGGATGGACAGCCCGACCAGGTCGACGTCCTCCTGGATCGCGGCGCTGGCGATCATCTCGGGCGTCTGGTGCAGCCCGGTGTAGATGACCTCGATGCCGGCGTCGCGCAGCGCCCGCGCGACGACCTTGGCGCCGCGGTCGTGCCCGTCCAGGCCCGGCTTGCCGATGAGGACCCGATATCGCCGTTCCGTCATGACTCGCTCCCCTACTGACCCAGCCGCGCGAGCACCTCGCGCGCGATGACCAGCCGCTGAATCTCGCTCGTGCCCTCGAAGATGGTGGTGACGCGCGCGTCGCGCATCGCCCGCTCGGCGGCCAGCGCCCGCGTGACGCCGTCCAGCCCGCAGACCTCGACCGCCGCCCCCGTGACGCGCTTGCACGCCTCGGTGGCGTACAGCTTGGCCATCGCCGCCTCGCGCGTGAAGCGGCGCCCGGTCTCGGCCGCCTGCTGCTTCATCCAGGCCGCGCGGTGCACCATCAGCTCGGCCGCCTCCAGCGCCGTCGCCATGTCGGCCAGCCGGTGCTGCACGCTGGCCAGCTCGCCCAGCGCCCCGCCCTGCTCGGTCGCCGCGTATCGCGCCGCCACGTCCAGCGCCGACCGCGCGATGCCACACGCCATCGCCCCGATGGTGATGCGCCCGCCGTCCAGCGCCGTCATGGCGATGCGGAAGCCCATCCCCTCGGCGCCGATGAGGTTGTCGGCCGGGACGCGGCAGTCCTCGAGCACCACCGGCACCGTGTTCGACCCCTTCAGCCCGGTCTTCTTCTCGGCCTTGCCGACCGCGAACCCGGGGAAGGTCGGCTCGACCACGAACGCGCTGATGCCCCGGTGACCCGTCTCGGGGCCGCTGGTCCGCGCCATGACGATGAGCACGCCCGCGTACGCCCCGGACGTGATCCACATCTTCGTGCCGCTCAGCACGTAGTGGTCGCCGTCGCGCCGCGCCGTCGCCGACAGCGCCGCGGCGTCGGACCCGCTGCCGGGCTCGGACAGGCAGAAGGCGCCCGCCACGGCCTCGCCGCTGGTCAGCCGCGGGACGTACTTGCGCGCCAGCGCGGCCGGCCCGAAGCGGCTGAGCGTCTCGCCGACCATGTTGGTGACGCTCATGCCGACCGCGGTCGACGGACACGCGTAGGCCACCTCGGTCAGCGCCAGCGCCAGGGCCACCGGGCCGGCGTCCAGGCCGCCCAGCTCGGCCGGCGAGCTGAGGCCCAGCAGCCCGCGCTTGGCCAGCGCCTGGAAGGACTCGGTCGGGAAGCGGCCGGTCGCGTCCAGCTCGGCCGCCTTGGGGGCCAGCTCGGTCCGCGCCACCTCGCGCGCCAGCTCCTGGATGCGCCGCTGCGCCTCGTTGGGGGTCAGCTGCATCGTCAGCCCCGCGCCGCCGCTTCCGTGAGCACCGACCGCGCGATGACCAGGCGCTGGATCTCGCTGGTGCCCTCGTAGATCTCGGTGATGCGCTGGTCGCGGTAGTGCCGCTCGGCCGGGTACTCCTTGATGTAGCCGTAGCCGCCGAAGACCTGCAGCGCCTGGTGCGTGACCCGCTGCGCCATCTCGGACGCGTACAGCTTGGCCATCGCCGACTCCTTGGAGTGGCGCACCTTCTGGTCCTTCAAGGTGGCCGCCCGCAGCGTCAGCAGCCGCGCCGCGTCGATCTCGGCCGCCATGTCCGCGATCTTGTTCTGGATGGCCTGCAGGTTCGAGATGGGCCCGCCGAAGGCGATGCGCTCGGTCGAGTACTTCACCGCCGCCTCGAAGGCCGCCCGCGCGATGCCGATGGCCTGCGCCGCGATGCCGATGCGGCCGCCGTCGAGCGTCGCCATCGCCACCTTGAAGCCCTCGCCCGGCTGACCCAGCCGGTTGGCGTCCGGCACGCGGAAGTCCTCGAAGACGAGCGAGCTGGTGCCCGAGGCCGTGATGCCCAGCTTGTCCTCGATCTTGCCGACGCGCGCTCCCGGCTGGTGGAGGTCGACCACGAAGGCCACGATGCCCCGCGCCCCCTTGGACCGGTCCCACATCGCGATGAGGACGCACACGTCGGCCTGCGGCCCGTTGGTGATGAAGTTCTTGGTGCCGTTGATGACCCAGTCGTCGCCGTCGCGCACGGCCATCGTGGTCTGCGCGGCCGCGTCCGACCCGGTCCCGGGCTCGCTCAGGCCATAGCAGCCCAGCTTGTCGCCCTTGGCGAGCGGCACCAGGAACTCGCGCTTTTGGGCCTCGGTCCCGAACTTGTAGATGGGGTCGCACACGAGCGAGTTGTTCACGCTCATGATGACGCCGGTCGACGCGCAGGCCCGCGAGATCTCCTCCATCGCCAGCGCGTACGAGACCGCGTCCATGCCGGCCCCGCCGTACTCGTCCGGGATGGCGACGCCCAGCAGCCCCATCTGCGCCATCTCGCGCACGAGCTCCGCCGGGTACTCGTGGTGACGGTCGCGGTGCTCGGCCCCGGGCGCGACGCGCTCGTCGGCGAACTCGCGCACCATCTGCTGAAGCATCCGCTGCTCTTCGGTGAGCTCGAAATTCATGCTCTCGCCTCGGCCTGCTGGCCCTTGCTCTACTTGCCCGTGGCCCTACTTGCCCGTGAACGTCGGCTGGCGCTTGCTCAGAAAGGCGCCCGTGCCCTCGCGCATGTCCTCGGTCTTGAACATCGACCCGAAGAGCATCGCCTCGAACTCCATCCCGACCTCGAGGGTCAGGTCGTAGCCCCGGTTGAGCGCCCGCTTGGCCGCGCCGACCGCCAGCGGCCCCTTCTCGGCGATGCTCTGCGCGATGGCCCGCGCCCCGGCCAGCAGCTCGCCCTGCGGGTAGATGGCGTTGGCCAGCCCCAGCTGCAGCGCCCGCGGCGCGTCGACCAGGTCGCCCGTGAAGATGAGCTGCTTGGCCACCGCGCGCCCCACGATGCGCGCCAGGCGCTGCGTCCCGCCGAAGCCCGGGATGAGCCCCAGCTTCACCTCGGGCTGCCCGAAGCGCGCGTTGTCGCTGGCCAGGATGAAGTCGCAGGCCATCGCCAGCTCGCACCCGCCGCCCAGCGCGTACCCGTTGACCGCCGCGATGACCGCCTTGGGCACCGCCTCGATGGCGGCCGTCAGGTTCTGCCCGAGGCGCGCGAACTCCTCGGCCTCCTCCTGGCTCATCGCCGCCATCTCGGCGATGTCCGCGCCCGCCACGAACGCCTTGTCACCCGCGCCCGTGATGATGAGCACGCGCGCGTCCTGGTCGTGGCGGAACTCGAAGAAGGCCCGCGACAGCTCGGTCAGCGTCTTGCGGTTGAGCGCGTTCAGGGCCTTGGGGCGGTTCACCGTCAGGGTGACGATGAAGTCCTCGCGCTCGTAGGTGATGTTGTCGTAGTGCATGGCTACTTGCCGGCCTGGTAGTTGAAGAAGCCGCGCCCGGACTTCTTCCCGAGGCGTCCGGCGGCCACATACTGCCTCAGCAGCGGGCACGGCCGATACTTCGGGTCCCCGAGGCCCTGGTGCAGGACCTCGCAGATGGCGAGCACCGTGTCGAGGCCGATGAAGTCCGCCAGCGTCAGCGGGCCCATCGGCTGGTTGGTGCCCAGCTTCATCGCCGTGTCGATGTCCTCGGCGCTGGCGACGCCTTCGTACAAAGCGTAGACGGCCTCGTTGAGCATCGGGATGAGGATGCGGTTGACGATGAAGCCGGGGAAGTCCTTGCCGACGACCACCGACTTGCCCAGCCGCTCGGCCAGGATGCGCGTCAGCTCGAAGGTCGCGTCGCTGGTCTCGAGGCCGCGGATGACCTCGACCAGCTTCATCAGCGGCACCGGGTTCATGAAGTGCATGCCGATGAAGCGGTCGGCGCGCCCCGTCGCCGCCGCCAGCTTGGTGATGCTGATGCTGGACGTGTTGCTCGCCAGGATGGCCTGCGGGTTGGCGATGGCGTCGATGGCCCGCAGGACCTCGACCTTCACCTCCTCGCGCTCGCTCACCGCCTCGATGACGATCTCGCAGTCCGCGAGCGCGCCCAGCTCGGTCGTCGTCGTGATGCGCTCCAAGACCGCGTCGCGGTCGTCGGGGCTCATCTTGTCCTTCTCGACGAACTTGTCGCAGCTCTTCGTGATGCCGCTGAGCGCCCGGCTCAGCTGCGCCTCGGAGATGTCCTGCAGCACGACGTCGAGCCGCGCGGCCGCGGCGACCTGGGCGATGCCGGCGCCCATCTGGCCGGCGCCGACGATGCCCACGGTGCGAATCCTCATCGGGTCCTCCGACTGAGACGTGCGCCGCCGGCGGGTGCGGGCGGCGCGGAGCGTCCGACCTGGGTCAGACGCGCTCGACGACGAGGGCGACCGCCTCGCCGCCGCCGAGGCAGATGCCGGCGCAGCCGTAGCGGCCGCCGGTCTGCTGGAGCGTGTGCAGCAGCGTGACGACGATGCGGTTGCCCGACGCCCCGATGGGGTGCCCCAGCGCCACGGCCCCGCCGCGCGGGTTCACCTTCTCCATGGGCAGCCCGAGCCGCTTGGCCACGGCCAGGCTCACCACCGAGAACGCCTCGTTGATCTCGAAGCTGTCCACCTGGTCCAGCGTGATGCCGGCCTTGTCGACCGCGCGCTGCATCGCGTTGGCCGGCGCCGTCGTGAACCACTCGGGCGCCTGCGCGTGCGCTCCGGTCGACACGATGCGCGCCAGCGGCTTCAGCCCCAGCGCGTCCGCCCGCTCGCGGCTCATCACGACCATGGCCGACGCCCCGTCGTTGATGCTCGACGCGTTCGCCGCCGTGACCGTGCCCTCCTTCTCGAAGGCCGGCCTCAGCTTCGCGAACTTCTCGGGCTTGCCGCGCGCCGGCTCCTCGTCGCGGGTCACGGTCGTCGTCTCGCCCCGCGGCCCGGTCACCGTCACCGGCGCGATCTCGGCGTCGAACAGGCCGTCGGCGATGGACGCGTTCGCGCGCCGGTAGCTCTCGGTCGCGTAGGCGTCCTGCTCCTCGCGCGAGATCAGGCACTCGCGCGCGCACAGCTCGGCCGCCGACCCCATGTGGTAGTCGTTGTACACGTCCCACAGGCCGTCGTGGATCAGCCCGTCGACCAGCTGCCCGTGGCCCAGGCGATACCCGTCGCGCGCCTTCGGCAGCAGGTACGGCACCTGCGACATGTTCTCCATGCCGCCGGCCACCACGATGTCCGCGTCGCCCGCCCGGATGATCTGGCTCGCCAGGATGATCGTCTTCAGGCCCGACCCGCACACCTTGTGCACCGTGGTCGCCCCGACGCTGCTGGGCAGCCCCGCGTAGATGGACGCCTGCCTCGCCGGCGCCTGCCCTAGGCCGGCCTGCAGCACGCACCCCATCAGCACCTCGTCGACCTGGGCCCCGTCGACCCCCGCGCGCTCGAGCGCCGCCTTGATGGCGACCGCCCCCAGCCGCGGCGTCGACACCGACGCGAGCCCGCCGCCGAAGGCCCCGATGGGCGTCCGCGCCGCGCTGACGATGACCGCTTCACGCATGATCGTGCCTCCTTGCGGGATCCTGACCTCGATGGCGGCCCGGTCCTTAGCACCCGCCTCCGCGGGGGTCAACGATGCCGGGCATGGCCCACGCGGGCGCCGCGCTCCGCTCGCCCCGACGGCGACGGACGGTTTTCTGGACGCGCCGGCCGCCCGGGCGACCATGGCCCCCATGACCGCGCGCCAGCCCTTCAAGACACGCCTGCTCGCCCCCTTGTTCCTCGCGGGGCTCGCCCTGCCCTCCCCGGCCTGGGCCTCGCCGCCCTCGGGCCAGCCCGCGCCGTCGGCCGAGATCTCGGCCCTGCGCCACCTCCGCACCGTCGTCCTCGACCCTGGCCACGGCGGCGACAACCGCGGCTGCCTCGGCGTCGACGGCACCTTCGAGAAGGTCGTGGTCCTGCAGATCGCCCAGCGCGTCGAGCGCATCCTGCTCGAGGAGACGTCGGCCGCCGTCCTGATGACCCGCCGCGAGGACCGCCCCCTGGGCCTGCGCGAGCGCACGCGCCTGGCCAACGCCTGGGGCGCGGACGTCTTCCTGTCGCTCCACGCCAACGCCGACCCGCTGGGACGCGGTCACGGCGTCGAGACCTGGTTCCTGAGCGCCGACGACGCCGAGCCCACCGAGGCCGCGCTGCGGCTGGTCGCCCTCGAGGAGGCCGGTGACGACCCCGAGGAGGTCGTCGACGCCGTCCGCGCGAGCGAGGTCGAGGCCATCCTGCGCGACGCCGCGCTGCACCAGGAGCGCGCGAGGTCCGAGGCGCTGGGAGAGGCGGTCGCGACCGCGATGCACAAGGCGACCGGCGCGCGCCTGCGCGGCGTGCACCAGGCGCGCTTCGGGGTCCTGGTCGAGGCCGAGATGCCGGCCATCGTCGTCGAGGCGGGCTTTCTGACGCACCGCGACGAGGGCCTGGCCCTGCTCGAGCCGGCCTACCAGGAGCGCATCGCGCGCGCCATCGTCGACGGCCTGGTGGCGTTCGACCGCCGGCTCGGCGAGGGGCCGACGGTCTCCGCGCGCTGAACGTCGGGCCGACTACTCGCCCGGCGACGTCCGGTCGTCGCCCGCCCCCTCGAAGCCGGGCTCCTCGTCGTCCCCGAACTCGGGCTCCTCGTCGACGAAGGTGTCGGGCTGCGCGTCGATGAGGGCCTCGTCCTCGCGGACCTGGGCCACGATGGCCTGCACGTCGTCGACCCGGGTCGGGTCGGCGTACAGGTTCCCCCAGCCGTGCGGGATGGCCAGATCGAAGGCGTGCGAGACGTTCTCGACGACGCGGTAGGCGATGCCGGCCTCGTTGAGGGCCGCGCTGACCAGGTGGGCGTCGCCCAGGCTGTTCAGCTCTCCCACGAAGACGAGGTCGTCGAGCTTGTCCTGGCCGGGCTCATTCGCCATCGGGGTACTCCTCGAGGCCGCAGTTCGGTAGGTCGGGGTCGTCGGGACCCCCACGCGAGCGGAGCCAGCCGGCTCACGGGCGCGTATGGTTGAGGTGTCGGTGCTGAGGGGATGTTAAACACGGCGGGGCGGCCAGCGGAAGCCCTCACGCGCGCGCCGGGTGACGCCGCACGGTCAGAGCCCTTCGAGGTGGGCCGTGTCGTTGATGCGTCGCACGCTGACGCCGCGCGGGCCGAAGCGCAGCTCGGACAGGCCGGTCGGGTCGAGCCAGAGGCCGCGGAAGGCGTCGAGCGGGACGGACAGCGCGCGGCACAGGGCGGTGATGATGGCGTAGCCGTGGCTGACGACCAGGACCCGCTGGCCGGCGTGGGCCTCGGCGAGCGCGGTCAGACGCGCCCAGAGGCGGTCCTGCACCTCGTGGAGTGTCTCGCCGCCCGGGAAGCGGCAGGCGCTGGGCGCGCGGGCCCAGTCGGCCAGCAGCTCGGCGTGGTCGGCCTCGGCCTCGTGGCGGTGCAGCCCTTCCAGGCAGCCGAGCGACAGCTCGCGCAGCCCCGGGTCGGTGTTCACCGCGAGCCCGCGCCCGTGGACGACGGTCTCGGCGGTGACCCGGGCGCGCGACAGATCGCTGGACCAGGCGGCGTCGAACGTGGTCGCCCGCAGGCGCGCGGCCAGCGCCTCGGCCTGGCGCAGGCCCTCGGCGGCCAGCGGCACGTCGGTGTGCCCCTGGTAACGGTGCGTCCGGTTCCAGTCGGTCAGCCCGTGCCTTACCAAGTATAGCTCCATGCGGCGCACCTAGCACCCGGCGCCGGGCGGGGCAAGCCCCGGGCGCGCCCTCCCGGCCCTTGACCTCGCCCTCCGCCTGCGGTTTCGTTCGCGCCTCGCACGCGCGCTGGCGGATTCCGTCGCCGCCTCGCGCGCCGCGCCGAGAGGAGGAACCCCGATGCGCCTGTCCCCCGCCGTGTTCGCCGGCCTCAGCCTGGCCCTCACCCTGACCGCCCCGACCGCGGCCTCGGCCAAGCCGGCCAAGGAGATCGAGGAGCGGGCCGTCCTCACGCTCGAGAAGGGCACCGCGTCGGCCGACTTCGCCACGCGCGCCATGGCCGTCGCGGGCCTCGGCCACGCGCCCAAGAAGACCGCCCTGCCCTTCGTGCAGGAGGCCCTGAAGGACCAGCAGTGGCAGGTCCGGCGCGCTGCCATCGAGGCCCTGCTGGCGCTCAAGGAGAAGCAGTGGGACCAGGCCATCGCGGCCGCGATGCGCACCGAGGCCCTGGACGCCGGCGGACAGGTGCTGCCCCTGCTCGAGCCGCTCGGCACCAAGGCCGCCATGGCCTTGATGGCCAAGACCCTGGGCGACGCCAAGTTCCCGCGCCCCGAGCGCTACGCCCGCGCGCTGGCCGTAAAGGGCGGCGAGTGGATGGTCGAGGGCTTCCGCATGGGGCTCAAGCTCAAGGGTCCGGCCCGCGACGCCTTCCTGGCCCAGCTCGACAAGCTGCCGCTGCCCGACGCGCTGCCCCTTTACAAGGACGTCCTGCTCAAGGAGGACGTCGCCGTCCAGAAGCGCGTCCTCGACTACGTGCTGGCCTCGCCCAAGGTCAAGGACCTCGAGTTCGTCAAGCCGCTGCTCAAGAGCAAGGACGCCGGCGTGGCCTTCCGCGTCGCGGTCGCCCTGGCCGAGCGCGGCGACGCCAGCGGCAAGGCCATCCTGATCAAGGCCGTCGGGGGCGAGGCCGCCGACTGGAAGCTGGCCGCGATGAAGGCCCTGAAGGGGATCGCCTCGACCGACCTCTTCGACCTCATCAAGCCCTTCACCCAGGAAGACAACGTCGACCTCGAGCTGCTGCGGGCGGCCTACGCCATCTACGCCGCCGCGGGCCACCCGCGCCTCGCCGCCCACCTCGAGAGCCGCATCGCCGGCACGGATCTCGAGCGCCGCGCCGCGGCCGTGACGATCCTGGGCAAGGTCAAGGGACGCGAGGCGCTGCCGACCCTGCACCCGCTGCTCGGGGACGGCGCCAAGATCATGCGCATCGGCGCCGCCCGCTCCATCGGCGACCTCGGCGACGGGCAGAGCATCCCGCACCTGCGCGACGCGCTGTTCCGCGAGGCGGACACCGACGTCAAGGTCGCCTTCATCGAGGCGCTGGGCGCCATCGCCGACCCCGAGTGCGTGAGCGTGCTGCGCTTCCAGATCACGGACCCCGAGCTGGCCGTGCGCGCGGCCGCGGTCAAGGCCATGGGCGGCATCCGGCACGTCTCGGCCGTGCAGGACCTCGAGATCGCGCTGCGCGACCAGGCCCCGGAGCTGCGCCGCGTGGCGCTCGCGGCCCTGCTGACCATCGACGCGGCCGGCAACCTCGAGCACTACCGGAGCGCGCTCGGCTGGCTCGCCCCCGAGGACGTCGAGGCCCTCGCCGCCGCCCACGCCCGCGAGTTCCGCCCGCACCTCGAGGCCGCCCTCGCCTCCGATCGCGACGTCATCCGCGCCGCGGCCCTGGCCGCCTCGGCCCACCTCGAGGCCGGCGCCCGCGCCGAGCTGCTGTCGTCGGTCGCGCTGACCGGCAACCGGACCGATCTCCGCATCGCCGCGCTGCGCCAGGTGGTCGCCCTCCAGGGCAAGGGCTCGGCCGAGCTGCTCAAGACGCTTGCGGCCGACAAGGAGCCGCTGGTCAAGGTCGCCGCGATGGAGGCCCTGGGCCGCATGGGCGCCAAGGACGCGCAGGCGATGCTCTTCGAGGCGACCAACGACACCGACGAGCGGGTCCGCGTGGCCGCCGCCGCCGCCCTGCTGCGTCTGTAGTGACCCGCGGGCCGCTCCGCGCCGCAGCGAGGCGGCCCCGCGTTGCACGCACCTGTTATTGTGGCGGCCCGCCCCTTCGTCCTATGATGCCTCCGTCCGCTCGCCTCTCGCTGTCGCACGGTGCGCGAGCCTTTCTTCGGGGAGACGACCATGTCGATTCGTAACGTCGCCTTCGCCGGCGCCGCCGCCCTGCTCGCCGCGGGTCCGCTCGCCGCGTGCAACGAGGTGCCGGTGGCCAGCCTCGAGAAGAGCTTCACCATGAAGGTGAACATCACCGAGGGGGACCCCAAGCCGGTCAAGATCGACTTCCTGTGGGTCGTCGACAACTCGACCTCGATGTGCGAGGAGCAGGTCGCCCTCACCAAGAGCTTCCAGACCTTCACGACCGAGCTGAACCGAGCGTTCGACGTCGACGCCCACGTGGCGGTCACGACCGCGGACGCGCAGTGCGACCCTAACGTGACCAAGAGCTCGGCGCGCGGCGTCTTCAACCGCACGCCGGCCGACGGCTTCCCGCCGAGCTGCTTCGCGAAGGACCCGCATCCCTGCCTTCAGGACGTCGACTGCAACACGGGGGAAGAGACCACGTGGACCTGTGACGGCGGGGCGCAGGGCATGGCGGTCTGCGTCGAGAACCCGAACGGCTCTCTCAACTCCGCCTGCACCTATCGCTGCGGCGCCGACGTCCCGGCCAAGCCCTCCGAGGGGGCCCCCGCCGACGAGATCGCGGCCTACGAGGCGGCGCTCGCCGCGGCCGACCAGGAGTGCCGCGACCAGTTCTCGAAGGGAGAGCTGAACGACTGGTACTGCCATCGCCCGTCCGGCACGAAGAAGGACTGGGGCTGCATGCTGCCACCGCAGACCAAGCAGTGCCCGACCGACCTCCCGTCCATCCTGCGCACCGAGGAGGAGCTGAAGCACTTCTCGTGCGTCGCGACCGTCGGCGTCATCCAGGACAAGTGCTTCAAGTACGAGCAGGGCCTGAACACCGCGCTGTGGGCGATCGACCCCAACGGGCCCAACCCCGATCAGGCGCGCGAGTTCCTTCGGGACGATGCCTATCTGGTCATCATCTTCGTGACCGACGAGGACGACTGCTCCGTGCCGGAGAACCGCTCGGTGCATGAGGACTTCTACGACACCTGCGGCGTGGCGTCGGCCAAGGCCTACCTCGAGGCCAACGGGCAGGCCGTCACCCTCGACAACCCCGATCTGCTCAAGGAAGGCGCGACGGTGGACGCGGGCGGCAAGCTGCATCCCGTGAGCTACTTCATCAACAAGTACAAGGGCCTCAAGAAGGACCCCTCCAAGGTGATCGTGGCGGCCATCGCGGGCGACTCGACCATCGAGGAGCGTGACGCCAACAAGAAGATCATCCCCGAGAAGCTGGCCCAGAAGATGGCCGAGCGCGCCGCCTACGTGGCGTCGAAGGGCGACAAGCGCACCTGCCACAAGCAGAGCTCCATCTGTAACTCGGACGTCGGCAAGAGCGACTGGGGCTCGCGCTACCTCGCCCTGACCGAGGGCTTCGGACCCAACGGCGTCTTCACCAACATCTGCAACGACGCAGGCATCGGCCAGGCCCTCGAGGACATCGCCAACCAGGTCGTCAGCGTCGTCAACAAGATCTGCCTGCCGCACCCGGTCAAGGACTCGAGCAAGCTGCTCGTGACCCGAACCACCGACCGCATCGATGACACGATGAAGACCATCGTGATGGTCGAGGGTGGCGAGGAGTACTACGGATACGACATCGTCGACGGTGGCGAGGAGTGCAAGGTCAACGGCTTCGCCCGCCCTGCCCTGCAGTTCAAGAAGGCCCCGACGAACAACGAGCAGATCGCCATCGAGTACGAGGCCGCGCCCTTCCAGCGCCTCTGACCCCGACCCCAACGAGGCCGGTCGCTTTGCCGGAGCTCCCCTTCGCTTTGCCTCGCGCCCCCCGCGCCGCCTTCGGGCTGGTGCTGGGGGCGCTCGTTTTGACCCTGGTTGCCTGCGCGACGACGCCCAACCGGCCCGACGTCCGCACCCTGGCCGCGCTCGAGGTCGTCAACCGCACGCCGGTCGACCTCGAGCTGGCCGTGCGGGGCCGCGTCGAGGGCGTGCTGGCGCCCGGCGAGCTGCGGGTCGTGCGCTACCTGGTCCCCGGACCGGCGCGGCTCGAGGCGCGCCCGCTGGAGGGCATCGAGCTGCCCGGCGGGCCGCGCGTGCTGGACGTCGAGCTGGTCGCCGACGGGACGCAGCGCTGGGAGCTGGTCCCGACGCTGGGCGAGCCCTTGCCCGCGCCCGCCGGCTTGGCCGTCTTGACGGTGCGCAGCCTGCTGGGTCCCGAGCAGGACATGGCGGTGTTCCTGGGCGGACGCCGGCTGGGCAGCGTGCTGGGCGGCGACACGCGCCGCTTCGTCGACCTGCCTGCCGGGCCCTGGGCGCTGACGGCCCGCAGCACCGACGGCGGGCTCGTCCTGCGTCGGGATCTGGCCGCCGGAGCGGACACCGAGCAGACGTGGGAGCTCGTCGCCCCCGCGGCCGCGCTGACCGTCGTGAACCAGCTCGAGGAGGCCATCGCCGTTCGCCTGGGCGCCCGAGCGTTGGCCCGCGTCGAGCCGGGCGCTCGCGTCGACCTGACTGGACTGGCGACCGGGCCGCAGGAGCTGGTCGCCGAGACGCTGGTCACGCGCCGGGTGTATCGCCAGACCCGCGAGCTGCGCGCCGACTTCCCCGAGACGTGGGTCGTGGGCAGCGGCCTCGCGGCCGTCGAGGTCGAGAACCTGACCCCCGACGAGCTGACCCTCGAGCTGGGCGCCGAGCGGCGCGTCACCGTGGCCCCGGGGCGGCTGGTCCGCATCGATCAGCTCCCGCCGGGCGAGCTGATGCTCGAGGCGCGCGCCCTCGCGACCGGGCAGGCCCACTTCGCCGACGTGCTGCTGCGCGGCGGCCAGGTCTATCGGTGGGTCGTGCGGCCCGAGCAGCTGACGTTGCGCGTCGAGAACCGGACGGACCGTCCGCTCGCGGTCTACGTCGACGATCTAGTGCGCGGTCGGGTGGCGCCAGGGGCCAGCCTGACCGTGCCCGACCTGCCCGGCCGGACGGTGCGGGCCTCGGCGGTCAGCCTGGACGGCGCGGTCGTGTTCCAGGCCGCGCTGCCGCTGGGCGAGACGGGCGCGGCGACCTGGGTGGTGCGGGCGCCGACGGGGGACCTCGTCGTGACGAACGATCGCGACGAGGTGGTGACCGTGTACGTCGAGGCGCGCCGGCTGGGCGAGGTGGCGCCCCGCAGCAGCAAGGTCTTCAGCGGCGTCGAGGTCGGCGAGTGGCTGGTCGAGGCCGTCGGGCAGCGAACGCGCGTCGTTCATCGGGCGCGCGCGCGCATCGCGGCCGAGCAGGTCACGCAGGTCGCCGTTCGCGACACGCGCGCGTTCGTCACCGTCGTGAACCTGACGGGCGAAGCGCTGGTGCCGGGCGGCGTCCTGGCGCAGCAGCGTGACGAGATCGGCCCCGGCGAGCGCGTGACCTTCGCCGTCGACAGCGGCGAGCAGGTCCTGCAGCTGCTGGGGCGCGCGACCAACGCCGTCTACACGCGCCTCTTCGATCTGGCGCCGCCGGACGGGGTGGCCGCGGACGTGGCGTCGAGCGGGGTCGTCCTGTGGGAGGTCCAGGCGCCGCGCGGCGCGCTGATGGTGACCAGCGCGCTGGCCGAGAGCGCGGTCGTCTCGCTCGAGGGTGTCGCCATCGGCATCGTCTCGGCCGGCCAGAGCGAGACCTTCGCGCCGGTGGCGGCCGGACGGCGTGTCGTGCAGGCCCAGGGGCTGGTCACCGGGCGTGTCATCGAGGCGCGGCTGGACATCCCCGCCGAGGGACAGGCCCACTGGGAGCTGGCGCCGGTCCTGTCGACCCTCATCATCGAGAACCGCACGGCCGAGGCGCTGCAGATCCACCTCGACGGGGCGCCGCACAACACGATCGTCCCGGGCACCGCGATGCGCTTTCTGGGGCTGGCGCCCGGCGCGCGACAGGTGCTGGCGGTCGGCGAGCTCAGCGGCACGCGTTACCCGTACGCCGTGCAGATGGCCCAGGAGGCGCACGAGGTGCTGACCATCCTGCCGCGTCTGGGGTCGCTGCGGGTCGACAACCAGTCGGGAGAGGACGTGGCGGTCTGGGCCGGCGGCGAGCAGCTGGCCGTCATCGCGGCCGGCGCGCCCGTGACCTCGGTGCCCCTGCCCACCGGACGCCAGGCCGTGCGCCTCGTGCGGCAGTCCAGCGACGCGGTGACGGCGCTGACGCTGGAGGTCCTGGCAGGCCAGGCCGTGCACCTGCCCGTGCTGCCCGCGCTGGGCCGCCTCGTGGTCGTCAACCGCGCCGGCTTCCAGACGACGCTGTGGGTCGGCGCGCGACGGGTCGGCGTCCTCGAGCCGGGCTCCAGCCTCATCCTGGACGACCTGTCGTCGGGTCCGACGCAGCTGCGCGCGGTCGGTCCGGCCGGCGTCGACACGCACTTCGAGCAGCGGACGCTGATGGCCGGCGAGACCTCGACGTGGGTCCTCGAGGCGCTCCCGTTGCCGCAGCGGTGAAGAAAGTCTAGCGATTCCGAGGGCATGGGGCGCCGTTTGCGGTGGCCCAACAAGGTCTGCCGCAAAATGTTCCCGGTCGGCTTGACTGCCCTCGACGCGGACTTAAGTTCCCGCCCGCGAGCGACCCGACGCTGCTCACGAGCGTTGGTCGGGGGGCTCGGCGTCTGCGGCTCCCAATGTCTGCGGGGTCGCGCAACCAGGCTTCACTACCGGGCGCTTCGGCGTCCATTTGGCACCACCTGCATGTTGGGGGACTACGATGGGAAAGATCATCGGGATCGACCTGGGCACGACCAACTCCGTGGTCGCGGTGATGGAGGGCGGTGAGCCCAAGGTCATCGCCAACCAGGAGGGCGCGCGGACCACGCCGTCCGTCGTCGCCTTCGACGACAAAGGCCAGACGCTGGTCGGGCAGATCGCCCGCCGGCAGGCCGTCGTGAACCCGACCCGGACGCTCTTCAGCGTCAAGCGCCTCATCGGCCACCGCTTCGAGGAGCTCGAGGGCGAGGCCAAGCGCCTGCCGTACAAGGTCATCAAGGCCAGCAACGGCGACGCGCACATCGAGGTCAACGACAACAAGTACTCGCCGCCGGAGATCTCGGCCAAGGTGCTGCTCAAGCTGAAGCAGGCCGCCGAGAAGTATCTGGGCGAGCCCGTGAAGGAAGCGGTCATCACCGTGCCCGCCTACTTCAATGACAGCCAGCGCCAGGCCACGCGAGACGCCGGCAAGATCGCCGGGCTCGAGGTCAAGCGCATCATCAACGAGCCGACGGCGGCGGCGCTCGCCTACGGCCTCGACAAGAAGAAGGCTGAGACGGTCGCCGTGTACGACTTCGGCGGCGGCACCTTCGACATCTCGATCCTCGAGGTCGGCGACGGCCTGGTCGAGGTGAAGGCCACGGCCGGCGACAGCCATCTGGGTGGCGACGACGTCGATCGCACCGTCGTCGAGTGGCTCATCCAGGAGTTCCAGCGCGACCAGGGCGTCGACCTGTCGGGCGACAAGATGGCGCTGCAGCGCCTGTTCGAGGCGGCCGAGAAGGCCAAGGTCGAGCTGTCGAGCGCGGTCGAGACCGAGATCAACCTGCCGTTCATCACGGCGGACGCGACCGGCCCGAAGCACCTGATGGTCAAGCTCAGCCGGTCCAAGCTCGAGGCGCTGGCCGAGGGCGTGTTCCAGCGCACGATGGAGCCCTGCCGCCGGGCGCTCAAGGACGCGGGGCTCAAGCAGAGCGACATCGACGAGGTCATCCTGGTCGGCGGCTCGACGCGCATCCCCAAGATCCAGCAGATGGTCCAGGAGTTCTTCGGCAAGGAGTCGAACCACTCCGTGAACCCGGACGAGGTGGTGGCGCTGGGCGCCGCGGTCCAGGGCGGCGTGCTGGCCGGCGAGGTCACCGACGTCCTGCTGCTCGACGTGACGCCGCTGTCGCTGGGCATCGAGACCCAGGGCGGCATCATGACGACCCTCATCCCGCGCAACACGACCATCCCGGCGCGCAAGAGCCAGATCTTCTCGACCGCGGACGACAACCAGCGGGCGGTGACGGTCCACGTGCTCCAGGGCGAGCGCAAGATGGCCGGCGACAACCGGACGCTGGGGCGGTTCGACCTCGACGGCATCCCGGCGGCGCCGCGCGGCGTGCCGCAGATCGAGGTCACCTTCGACATCGACGCCAACGGCATCGTCCACGTCTCGGCGAAGGACAAGGCCACCAACAAGGAGCAGTCGGTGAAGATCACGGCCTCGAGCGGCCTGAGCGACGCCGACGTCGACCGGCTCCTCAAGGAGGCCGAGGCCGCCAGCCGCGAGGACGAGGACAAGCGCCAGATCGCCGAGCTGCGCAACAACCTGGACGGCCTCGCCTACCAGGTCGAGAAGCACCTCAAGGAGTTCGGCGACAAGCTCGACGACGCCGACCGCGGCCAGATCCGCGAGGCGGTCGACAAGGCCCGCGCGGTCCTGCAGGCGAACGGCGGCAAGGACGAGCTCGAGGCGGCCAAGACCGAGCTCGAGCAGCGGGCGCACAAGCTGGCCGAGAAGGCGTACGCCTCGACGGCCGGCACCGCCGAGGGCGGCCCCGCCGACGAGCAGCCCGGCGCCGGCAAGCCCGGCGGCGGTGACGACGACGTCATCGACGCCGAGTTCGACACGAAGTAAGCGATTCGAGGGACTTCGGGCCGCCACGCGCGGCCCGGAGTTTGGCCGTGCCCTCGCGATTCGCTAAGGTGGCGCCCGATGAACACCACGTCGGGTCGCCACCTTTTCTCGTTCGAAGGCCTGCTGCGCGCGCGTCGCGGGGCGCTGGCCGGACTCCTCGCCCTGCTCGCCCTGGCCGCCTGCGGCTCGGGGCCGGGATCGGGGCTGCCCTGCGAGAGCACCGAGGAGTGCGAGCCGGGCGAGACGTGCGTCCTGCGCTCGTGCGGCGCCCCCGAGGCGACGTGCGAGGTCGAGTGCGTCGACGACGCCGACTGCGCGGGCGGGCTGGACTCGAGTCCGTCGGGCGCCGTGTGCGTGGTGGCCGACACGGCGGCCTGCCCACGCGAGGGGCAGCCGACCGTGCTGAACTACTGCGGGCAGTAGCGCCGGTCAGCCCGCCGCGTCGGCCGCGGCCAGCAGCGTCCCGTCGGCGACGAGGGCGCGGGCGGCGGTGAAGTCCTTGTACATCGGGCGATCGTCGACCAGCGGCGGGACGCGCTCGCGCAGCGCGGTGATCGCGCGCGCGACGCCGACGCCCGGCGCCATCCCGCGCAGGTGGATGCCCTGCGAGGCGGCGAAGGCCTCGATGGCCAGGACGTGCTCGAGGTGGTCGACCACGGTCGCGAACGAGCGGGCCGAGGTCATGCCCATCGAGACGTGATCCTCGCGGTCGGCCGAGGTGGGGATCGTGTCGACGCTGTTGGGCATCGACAGGGCCTTGGCCTCGCTGACCAGGCTGGCGGCGGTCACCTGGGCCATCATGAAGCCCGAGTTCAGGCCCGACTTGGGCGTCAGGAAGGCCGGCAGGCGGCGGTTGAGGTGCGGGTCGACCAGCTGCGCGAGGCGGCGCTCGGCGATGGAGGCCAGATCGGTGACGGCCAGGGTCGCGGCGTCGAGGGCCGCGGCGACGGGCTGGCCGTGGAAGTTGCCGCCGGACTGAAGGCGTCCGTCCGGCAGGACCAGCGGGTTGTCGGTGGCCGAGTCGAGCTCGATGCTGAGCACGCGGCGCACGTAGCCGAGCATGTCGCGCGTCGCCCCGTGGACCTGGGGCATGCAGCGCAGCGAGTAGGCGTCCTGGACCTCGTGGCAGTCGACGTGGCTGCGGTTGATCTCGCTGTCGGCCAGCAGCGCGCGCAGGTGGGCGGCCGAGGCGAGGGCCCCGGGGTGGGGGCGCGCCTCGACGACGGCGGCGTCGAACGGACGGACCGAGCCCATCAGCGCCTCGAGGGTCATGGCGCCGGTGACGTCGGCCGTGGCGGCGAGGCGCTCGGCGCGGATGAGGGCCAGCGTGCCGACGGCCAGCATGCCCTGGGTGCCGTTGATGAGGGCGAGGCCCTCCTTGGCGGCCAGGGTCAGCGGCTCGAGGCCGACGCGGGCGAGCGCGTCGCCGCCGGACAGGATCTCGCCGTCCAGCTCGGCCTCGCCCTCTCCGATGAGGACGAGCGCGAGGTGCGCGAGCGGCGCGAGGTCGCCCGAGGCGCCGACCGAGCCCTTGCACGGGATGAGCGGGTGGACGCGGCGGTTGAGCAGGGTGACGAGGCGCTCGACGACCTGCTCGCGCACCCCCGAGTAGCCGAGGGCCAGGACGTGGGCGCGGAGCAGCATCATGGCGCGCGTCGCGGCGCGGTCGAGGGGCTGGCCGACCCCCACGGCGTGCGACAGGATGAGGTTGCGCTGCAGCTGGGAGAGCTCGGCGGCGGGGATGCGGACCTCGGCGAGGGCGCCGAAGCCCGTGTTGATGCCGTAGGTCGCGCCGGCGCCGGCGACCAGGAACGAGTCGACCACGGCGCGGGCCTTGGCGATGGCGGCGCGGCCGCGCTCGCCCAGGGCGACCGGGGCGTCGCCGACGGCGACCGACCAGACGGCCTCGGGTGACAGGGAGTCGCCGACGACGACGGGGGCTGGGGAGGCGGAGGAGACGGGGGCGCTCATGCGGCGGGAGGATAGCCGGAACCGAAGTCGGAGCAAGCGTCCGCTGGCCGTGGCGCCCGCGCGGGGCGGGGGAAATGGCCTCGACGGGCGGCGGGCGTTCGCGTTATGACCCCGGCGTCTCGGAACCCGGAGGACTCCTTGAAGCGTATCGCGGTGATCGGTGGCGACGGCATCGGACCCGAGGTGGTCCGCGAAGGCATCCGGGTCCTCGAGGCCGCGGCCGGGCCGGACGCGTTCCGCTTCGAGCACCTGCCGTACTCGGCGGACTACACGCTCGAGACGGGCGTCACCATCCCCGACGGCGAGTTCGACCGGTGGCGGCGCGAGTACGACGCCATCTTCCTGGGCGCGCTGGGCGACCCGCGCATCCCCGACATGCGGCACGGGCGCGACATCCTGCTCGGCGCGCGCATGCAGCTGGATCTGTACATCAACCTGCGCCCCGTCAAGCTGCTGCACGACGACCTGTCGACCCTCAAGGGCCGCCGCGTCGGCGACATCGACTACGTCATCTTCCGCGAGAACACCGAGGGCCTGTACCTGGGCGTCGGCGGGTGCCTCCGCCCCGGGACCCCGGACGAGGTGGCGGTCAGCGAGATGATCGCCACGTACAAGGGCGTCGAGCGCATCACCCGCAAGGCCTTCGAGTTCTGCCGCGAGCACGGCAAGCGGCGCATCTGCCACGCGGTCAAGCACAACGCCATCCCCCACGCCCACGGGCTGTGGAACCGGGTGTTCAAGCAGGTCGCGACCGAGTTCCCGGACGTCGAGGCCACGCAGCTGTACGCCGACGTCGCGGCCATGGAGCTGGTCCGCGACCCGACGCGCTTCGACGTCGTGCTCGCCTCGAACTTCCTGGGCGACATCTTGAGCGACCTCGGCGCCGGGACGGTCGGCGGGTTGGGCATGGCGCCCAGCGCCAACATCCACCCGGGCCAGGTCTCGCTCTTCGAGCCGGTGCACGGCTCCGCCCCCGACATCGCCGGGCAGGGCCGCGCCAACCCCTTCGCCGCCATCCTCACGGCCGCCATGATGGCCCGCTTCCTGGGCCTCGCCGACGAGGCGACGCGCATCGAGCGCGCCGTCGAGGGCGCCATCGCCGCTGGCGAGACGACGCCGGACGTCGGCGGCCGCCTGGGCACGGTCGCCGCCGCGGACGCGGTCCTGCGTCGGCTCTGATCCCGCGCGGCGTGGCCGTCCCCTCCCCCGCGCCGCGCACAGCTTGCCCCAGCTTGGGCCTCACCGCCTCGCGTGGTATGACACGCGGGCCATCGACCCTCCCCCCTCCCGCCGAGGAACGGACATGAAGCGACTCGCCAAGGACATCGTCATCGTCGCCGCCAAGCGGACCCCCTTCGGGACCTACGGCGGGAGCCTCAAGGATCTGTCCGCGACCGACCTGGGCGTCATCGCCTCGAAGGCGGCGCTCGAGCAGGCGGGCGCCCGCCCCGAGGACGTCGACGCGGTCGTCTTCGGCAACGTCGTGCAGACCTCGGGCGACGCCATCTACCTGGCCCGCCACATCGGCCTCAAGAGCGGCGTCCCGCAGCACGTCGGCGGCCTCACGGTCAACCGCCTGTGCGGCTCGGGCTTCCAGGCGGTCGTCAACGCGGCCCAGGAGATCCTGACCGAGCAGGCCGAGACGGTGCTGTGCGGCGGCGCCGAGTCGATGAGCCAGGCCCCGCACGTCATCCGCGGGGCTCGTTGGGGCCTGCGGCTGGGTCAGGCCCCGATGACCGACTACCTCACGGAGTCGCTGACCGACACCTTCGCCGGGATGCCGATGAGCAGCACGGGCGAGAAGCTGGCGGCCCAGTACGAGGTCTCGCGCCAGGACTCTGACGTCCTCGCCGCCCTCAGCCAGCAGCGCTTCGCGGCCGCCCAGGCCGAGGGACGCCTCGCCGACGAGCTGACGTCCGTCACGATCCAGGGCCGCAAGGGCGACGTCGTCGTCGACAAGGACGAGCACAACCGCCCCGAGACGACGGTCGAGATCCTGGCCAAGCTCCGCCCGGCCTTCGGCAAGGACGGCATCATCACGGCCGGCAACGCCTCGGGCATCAACGACGGCGCGGCCGCCCTGCTGGTCACGACGGCGGACAACGCCGCCGCCAAGGGCTGGACGCCGCTGGCGCGCCTGGTCTCGTGGGGGGTCACCGGCTGCGACCCGACCATCATGGGCATCGGCCCGGTCGGCGCCATCAAGAACGCGCTGAAGATGGCCGACCTGTCACTGGCCGACATGGATCTGGTCGAGGTCAACGAGGCCTTCGCGCCCCAGTACATCGCCGTCGAGCGCGCCCTCGGGCTCGACCGCGACAAGACGAACGTCAACGGCGGCGCCATCGCGGTCGGCCACCCGCTCGCCGCGTCGGGCGCGCGCATCACGGCGCACCTGACCTACGAGCTGCGCCGCCGCGGCGCCCGCCTGGGCGTCGGATCGGCCTGCATCGGCGGCGGCCAGGGCATCGCCCTCGTGCTCGAGGCGGTCTGAGCCATGGTCGCCACCAAGGACCCGGTGCAGGACAAGCCGCGCCTCGAAGAGGCCGAGATCATCTACGACTGGAACCGCGTCGGGTTCTCGCGCCCGCTGTCGGACCGGCCGATCCAGCTGCTCGACGAGACCCTGCGCGACGGCATCCAGTCGCCCAGCGCGGTCGACCCGTCGACCGACGACAAGATCGCCATCCTACGCCTGATGGACCAGCTGGGCATCCACACGGCCGACATCGGCCTGCCCGGCGCCGGCCAGCGGGCGATCACCGACGTCATCGCCCTGTGCGAGACCATCCGCGACGAGAAGCTGTCCATCAAGGCCAGCTGCGCCGCCCGCACCCACGTCAAGGACATCCGGCCGATCATCGAGATCAGCCAGCACACCGGCGTGCCCATCGAGGTCCTGACCTTCCTGGGCTCGAGCCCCATCCGCGCCTACGCCGAGGACTGGGATCTCGCGCGCCTCGAGAAGCTGACCGCCGACGCCTGCGACATGGCCGCCAAGGCGGGGCTCCCGGTGGCCTTCGTGACCGAGGACACCATCCGGTCGCACCCGAGCACGCTCGAGCGCCTGTTCAAGACGGCCATCGACCACGGCGCGACCCGCCTCATCCTGTGCGACACGGTCGGCCACGCCAGCCCGGACGGCCTCAAGGCCCTCATCGCCTGGACGCGCGACCTCGTCGACCAGACGGGCGTCGACGTCGGCCTCGACTGGCACGGGCACAACGATCGGGGCCTGGCCCTGGTCAACACGCTCTTCGCCATCGAGTACGGCTGCGACCGCGTCCACGGCACCGCCTTGGGTATCGGCGAGCGCGTCGGCAACACCGCGATGGACCAGATCCTGGTCAACCTGCGGCTGCTCGGCGCCATCGACAACGACCTGTCGGCCCTGATGGCCTACGGCCGCGCCGTCTCCGAGGCGACCAAGACGCCCATCTCGCGCAACTACCCGGTCATCGGCGAGGACGCCTTCCGCACGGCCACCGGCGTCCACGCGGCGGCCATCGTCAAGGCCCAGGGCAAGGGCGACACCTGGCTCGCCGACCGCATCTACTCGGGCGTGCCCGCGGCGATGGTTGGCAAGAAGCAGGTGATCGAGGTCGGCCACATGTCCGGCGAGTCCAACGTCGTGGCCTGGCTCATCTCGCACGGCTACCACCCGGCCCCCGAGCTCGTGGCCGAGGTGTTCCGGTCGGCCAAGCGCACCAACCGCACCCTGCACGACGACGAGATCGAGGCCATCGTCCGGCGCTTCGCCGCCGCGACCGGCCAAGCCTAGCCTCGCGTCCAGGTCTACGCGCCCACCGAGCCGGCCGCCGAAGCTCACCCCTTCGGCGGCCGGCTCTCTTTCTCGGTGATCCCGCTCAGGCCGAACCGGCCCGCCAGCTCGGCCGCCACGTCGCGCCAGCTCAGGCCTCGCGCCGTCAGCCCGACCATGACGTGGTAGACCAGATCCGCCGCCTCGTGGACGACCTGCGCGTCGCCCTCGCCCTCCAGCGCGTCCACCAGCTCGCCGGCCTCCTCGCGCACCTTCTCGCCGATCTTGCCGACGCCCCGGTGCAGCAGGCGCGCCGTCCAGCTCTCCGACGGGTCCGCCCCGCGCCGCGCCTCGATGGTCGCCCCCAGCCGCCCCAGCACCGTCTCGGGGTCCACCAGCGGCTCGCGGTCCGCGCCCTCGACGTCCTGGAAGAAGCAGCTCTCGCGCCCGGTGTGACAGGCGACCCCGCCCTCCTGCGCGATGCGCAGCAGCACCGCGTCACGGTCGCAGTCCAAGCGCACGTCCAGCACGCGCTGCAGGTGCCCGCTGGTCTCGCCCTTTTTCCAAAGGCTCTGGCGCGACCGACTGTAGTAGTGCGCGTAGCCGGTCTCCAGCGTCCGCTCCAGCGCCTCGGCGTTCATCCACGCCAGCATCAGCACGCGCCCGGTCGCCTCGTCCTGCGCCACCGCGGCCACCAGCCCGTCCGGGCCCCACTTCATCTCCGGCGCCATCAACTCGTCCCCTCGTCCGCTTCGTCCGTTCCGTCCGACCCGTCCGCCCCCACCGGCGGCCGCACCACGACCCGGCGCGCCCGCAGAAAGGCCCGCGCCTCGTCCAGCGAATGCTGCCGAAAGTGGAAGATGCTGGCCGCCAGCACCGCGTCGGCCCCTCCCTCCGTCAGCCCTTCGTGCAGGTGCTCGAGGGTCCCGACCCCGCCCGAGGCGACGACCGGGATCCCGACCGCGTCCGCGACGGCACGCGTCAGCGCGAGGTCGTAGCCCTGCCCCGTCCCGTCGCGGTCCATGCTGGTCAGCAGGATCTCGCCCGCCCCGCGCCGCTCCACCTCGCGCGCCCAGTCCACCACGTCGCGCCCCGTCGGCGTCCGCCCGCCGTGGATGGTCACCTCGTACCCGGGCCCGTCCGCCCGTCGCCGCGCGTCGATCGCCACCACGATGGCCTGCGACCCGACCGCCCGCGCCGCGCGGTCGATCAGCTCGGGGTCCTGCACGGCCGCCGTGTTGATGGAGACCTTGTCGGCCCCGGCGTTCAGCAGCGCCCTCACGTCCGCCACCTCGCGCACGCCGCCGCCCACCGTCAGCGGCAGGAACGTCTGGTCCGCGGTCCGCGCGACGACGTCGAGCAGCGTCTTGCGTTTGTCCGAACTGGCCGTGATGTCGAGGAAGCAGATCTCGTCGGCCCCCTCGGCGTCGTAGCGCGCGGCGGCCTCGACCGGGTCGCCCGCGTCGCGCAGCCCCACGAAGTTCACGCCCTTGACGACGCGGCCGTCCTTGACGTCCAGACACACGATGATGCGCTTGGCCAACATGCGCGCTCAGCCTCCGGCGCCCCACGAGGAGGCTGTAGTGAATGATGGGGTTTGTCGGATCCGAGCCGAGGTCGGAGCAGATCCGGTTCCGGGAGACCGAGGTGAACCGGTGGGTTCGCCGCAGCGTCTCCCGGGGCCGGAGATGCCCGAGATCGGCCGGAGCCGGCGAATCAGCTCGTTCACTACAGCCTCCGAGGCGCGTCCTTGACCTCGCGCGCGACGCTAGCATAGGTTCCCAGCCCCGGTCTTGGCTGCAGCGCAGCACGCTCAACCTGGCCCGCCCGGCCCACCGCCGGCGCGCCCGCGCCCCACGCGCTCGGCCGCGCCCCTGTCGTCCCCGTCTGGGAGCCCGTCGTGGAAGAGATCAACCGCGTGATGCAGGACCGCCTGCGCAAGCTCGAGGCCCTGCGAGACACGGGCGTCAACCCGTACGCGAACGACTTTCAGCCGTCCACCACCTGCGCCGAGGCGCTCGCCGCCGGCGAGGCCTCCCCGCCCCCGGACATGAACGAGGTCGCCGACGACGCGCCCGGCCTCGCCCTCGCCGGCCGCGTGATGTTCAAGAACGTCATGGGCAAGGCCCTGTTCCTGCGCATCAAGGACCGCTCGGTCGGCCTGCACCCCGAGAGCGCGCAGACGGTGCAGGTCTACGTCCGCAAGGACCGCGTCGGCGACGAGACCTTCGACCTCGTCAAGGGCCTCGACATCGGCGACATCGCCGGCTTCGAGGGGCCGCTCTTCAAGACGCGCACCGGCGAGACGACGCTCCTCGCCCGCTCGGCGCGCCTGCTGACCAAGTCACTCCGCCCGCTGCCCGACAAGTTCCACGGCCTCGCCGACGTCGAGACCCGCTATCGCCAGCGCTACGTCGACCTGACCATGAACCCCGAGGTGCGCCACGTCTTTCGGCAGCGCGCCCTCATCGTGCAGCACATCCGCGAGTTCCTGACCCAGCGCGACTACGTCGAGGTCGAGACCCCGCTGATGCAGCCCATCCCGGGCGGCGCCACCGCCAAGCCCTTCGAGACCTGGCACAACGCCCTGTCGATGCCGCTGTACCTGCGCATCGCGCCCGAGCTGTACTTGAAGCGCTTGCTCGTGGGCGGGCTCGAGCGCGTCTTCGAGATCGGCCGCAACTTCCGCAACGAGGGGTTGAGCCCCAAGCACAACCCCGAGTTCACGATGATCGAGTTCTACCAGGCCTACGCGACCTTCGCGGACCTGGTCGACCTCACCGAGGAGATGCTCGCGACGCTGGCCGAGCGCTTGAACCGGAATGAGGGCAAGGAGGGGGCCGTTCGCCCGTTCGGTGAGCACCTGGTCGACTACGCGCGCCCCTGGCGGCGCTTCACCGTGCGAGAGGCGTTGACCGCGGTCGCCGACATCCCGGCCGACCAGACCGGCGACAAGGACGCGCTGGTGGCCGCCCTCGAGGCGCGCGGCGTCGAGGGCGACTGGACGCTGTCCTACGGCCACGTCCTGATGCACGCCTTCGAGCAGCTCGTCGAGCACCAGCTCATCCAGCCGACCTTCATCACCGACTTCCCCATCGAGATGTCGCCGCTGGCCCGCCCCCGCGAGAGCGACCCCGCGTTCACCGACCGCTTCGAGCTGTTCATCGCGGGCTCCGAGATCGCCAACGCCTTCTCCGAGCTGAACGACCCCATCGACCAGCGCCAACGCTTCGAGGCGCAGGTCTCGGCGCGCGACAAGGGCGACGAGGAGGCCATGTTCATGGACCTCGACTACGTCCGCGCCCTCGAATACGGCATGCCCCCCGCCGCCGGCGAGGGCATCGGGATCGACCGCCTCGTCATGCTGATGACCAACCAGCAGACCATCCGAGAGGTCATCTTCTTCCCGCACATGCGCCCCGAATAGGGCCCTTCCGCCAGGCCACGGACCGCCGTTGAACCGCTTCGTCCTCTTCGTCGTCCTGCTCGCGGCCATCATCACGGCCGCCACGGGCGTGCTGTCGCACGCCGACGCGGACACGCGCTACTACACCGGTTCGGCCGCGGTCCTGCTGGCGATCGTGGTCCTCGTCGTCCTGGTCTCGGCCCTCTTCGCCTTCGTCTACCTCATGCTGCTGGGCGTCTACGGCGCCGGCTTCATCCAGAACCGCTTCCCGCTCTTCGTCGGGTGGAACCTGCTGCGCAGCCACCGCGTCAGGCGCACCTTCGGCACCTGGCTGCGCCACCAATGGCGCAGCCTGCGGACGGCCCTGCGGCCTCGCCGCGTGGTCACGCTGCTGCTCGGGCTCGGCCTCGTCGGCGCCGGCCTGCTCGTGGGCGACCTCCTCGTCTGGAACGCCATCTCCGCCGAGCTGAGCCCCGCCTTCGCGCGCACCCTGCAGATCTCGCTCTTCGTCGTCGGCGGCCTCGTCGCGCTCTACAGCCTCCCCAGCGCCCTCGCCTACCGCCGCCCGTGGCAGACCGCCGATCACACGCGCGCCCGCACCGCCGTCACCCTGCCGACCTTCATCAGCATCATCGGCGTGTCCGTCGGCGTGTGGGCGCTCATCGTCGTGCTCAGCGTCATGCACGGCTTCGCCAGCGATCTCCGCTCCAAGATCCTCCGCACCAACGCCCACATCGTCATCGAGCCCAAGGCCGCCTCCGGCATCCTGGGCGAGGCCCTGCTCCTCGAGGACGCCGTCCGCGCGCGCGCCAACGTCGCCGAAGCCCACGCCTTCGCCGAGGGCGAGGTCATGATGTCCTCGTCGACCAACATCGCCGTGAACGTCGTCGTCAAGGGGCTCGGCGACGACGCCCTGCGCGACAGCGCGCAGCTCGAGGGCTTCGTCGGCCCCGGCAGCGTCGAGTGGCTCATCCGCCCCGAGGCCCTGGTCAGCGACCGCTATCGCTACCCCATCGGCCCCGGCGGCTTCGATCTCGACCCGTTCGGCCCGTCGCGCCGCCCCGACGTCCGCGAACGCATCGTCGAGGTGATGCCCGGCATCCTGCTCGGCAGCGAGCTCGCCAGCAGCCTGCACGTCGACGTCGGCTCCGAGATCCAGGTCATCTCGCCCGACGGCGACGTCGGCCCCACCGGCCTGCGCCCCAAGCTCAAGTCGTTTCGCGTCGCCGGGATCTTCACGACCGGCATGTACGAGTACGACCAGAAGCTCGCCTACATGACCCTCGACGAGGCCCAGCGCTTCTTCAACCTCGGCCCCGACATGAACCGCCTCGAGGTCCGCCTGGCCCAGGCCGACCGCACCGCAGAAGTGCTCGCCAGCGTCCGCGCCCTGCTCGGCCGCGACTTCCCCGACCTGCGCGCCACCGAGTGGCAGGAGCGCAACCGCAGCCTGTTCTCCGCGCTGCAGCTCGAGCGCATCGCCATGTTCATCGTCCTGGGCTTCATCATCCTGGTCGCGAGCCTGCTCATCGTCAGCTCGCTCGTGATGATCATCGTCGAAAAGGCCAAGGAGATTGCCGTCTTGAAGGCCCTCGGCGCCTCCAACCGCGCCATCGTCACGACCTTCCTGGTCATCGGCGGCGTCATCGGCGTCATCGGCACGGTCTCGGGCGTGACGCTGGGCGTGGGCACCTGCCTCATCATCCAGAAGGTCGGCATTCCGCTCCCGAAGGAGTATTACATCCCGAACATCCCGGTCGAACTCGATCCGCTGGAGGTGACCACGGTGGCTTTGGCCGCCTTCGCGATCTGCCTCCTCGCCACCGTCTACCCCTCGTTCGCAGCGAGTCGGATGCGCCCCGTCGAAGGATTGCGCCATGGGTGAGCCCGCCGTCGACCGCAGCGCCGACGTCTTGCTCGAGTGCCGAGGCCTCCGAAAGGTCTACGCCATGCCGGGGACCGAGTCGCAGGGCCCGCGGCAGCTCGAGGTCCTGTCGAACCTGGACTTCGCCATCCGGCGCGGCGACCTCGTGTCGATCGTCGGGCAGTCCGGGGTCGGGAAGTCGACCCTGCTGCAGATCCTCGGCACGCTGGACCAACCCACCGAGGGCGAGGTCCGCTACCTGGGCCGCGACGTCTTCGCCCTGTCCGAGCGCGAGCTCGCGGCCTTCCGCAACGCCCACATCGGCTTCGTGTTCCAGTTCCACCACCTGCTGGCCGAGTTCAGCGCCCTCGAGAACGTCATGCTCCCGGCGCTCATCTCGGGCCGCTCGCGCAAGGCGGCGATGGCGCGCGCCAAGCCGCTGCTGGCCGAGGTGGGCCTGAAGGCGCGGGTCGACCACAAGCCGGGCGAGCTGTCCGGCGGCGAGCAGCAGCGCGTCGCCATCGCGCGGGCCCTCATCATGGAGCCCGCCATCGTCTTCGCGGACGAGCCGACCGGAAACCTGGACACCGCCACGTCCGAAGAGATACACCGCCTGCTCGTCGACCTGAACGCACGCACCGGCACGGCCTTCGTCGTCGTGACCCACAACGTCCGCCTCGCCTGGCTGATGAAGCGCCACCTGCTCCTGCAAAACGGCGCCATCCGCGAGCTGTCGAGCGACGAGGCGCCCGAAGAGTTCCTCCCCAGAAAAGGCCAGGCCATCCCTTGAACCGGCTGCGTACACGTCTCGCTGCGTCGCTGCCCGGCCATCCGTCCAAGTTGGCCCGGGTGCTCCTCGGCCTCGCGGTCGCCCTGCTGGCCGCCGGCCCGCTGACCGCTGGCGACGCGGCGGCCCAGCTGCCCCCCGACGAGACGCTCGAGCCGGCCGAGCCGCCCGTCCCAGACGACGACGTCGACGACATCGACGACGCCGACGAGGTGGTGGACCCGGCCGTCTCGCCCATCGTCCGCGGCATCGAGATCCAGGGCCTGCAGCGCGTCGACCGCGCCAGCGTGCGCAGCAAGGTCTACACGCAGATCGGACGCCCGCTGAACCGCGCCCGCCTCAGCGAGGACTTGAAGCGCGTCTACCGGATGAACTTCTTCGACGACGTGCAGGCCGCCGTGCGCCCGCACCCCGACGGGGGCGTCGTCCTGGTCTTCCGGGTCGACGAGCGCCCCACCATCGTCGACATCCGCTACCGCATCACCGGCGACGCCCTCGACCTCGAGGCCATCCAGAAGGTCGTCGACCTGCGCCGCTTCTCGATCCTCGACGAGGCGGGCGTCCGCTTCAACCTCGACAAGATCGAGGAGCTCTTCGTCGAGGAGGGCCACTTCCTGGTCGAGAGCTCGTACACGCTCACGCCAGCGCCGAACAACGGCGTCATCGTGACGCTCATCGTCGACGAGGGCCGCAAGGTCGAGGTGCGCGAGGTCAACATCGTCGGCAACCAGGACCTGTCGACCGAAGAGATCAAGGGCGTGATGGCCACCCGCGAGGGCGGCTTCTTCTCGTTTCTGACCCAGAGCGGCGCCTTCAAGCGCGAGTTCTTCGCGCAGGACATCCAGCGCATCCAGCTCCTGTACCTGACCCGCGGCTACGTTCAGGTCAGCATCGCCGACCCGGTCGTGACCCTGTCGCCCGCGCGCGACGCGATGAGCATCACCATCCGCGTCCAGGAGGGACCCAAGTACACGGTGAGCGCCGTGGACATGCGCCTGGTCGAAGAGGGGCAGTGGCTCGTGCCGAAAGAGCGCCTGATGCGGCTGCTCGAGCTGCGCCCGGGCGAGACCTTCAGCTACACCGAGATGCAGGCCGACATCCAGCGGGTCGGCGACGCCTTCCGCGACAAGGGCTTCGCCAACACCACGGTGACGACCGAGCACAACCTGGACCCCGACGCGCGCACCATCGCGCTGACCTACAAGATCCAGGTGGGCGAGCCGGTCTACTTCCGGCGCATCATCATCCACGGCAACCGCAACACGCAGGACGAGGTGATCCGCCGCGAGCTGCGCATCGCCGAGGGCGAGCTGTACAGCGCCTCGGCCCTGCGCCAGTCCCGCCAGCGCGTGGGCGTGCTGGGCTTCTTCGAGACGGTCGAGATCGACCCCAAGCCCACCGACGAGCCCGACAAGATGGACGTGCAGGTCTTCGTCCGCGAGAAGCAGACGGGCACCTTCCAGGTCGGCGCGGGCTTCTCGAGCCTCGAGTCGTTCATCCTCACCGCCCAGATCGCCAAGGACAACTTCCTCGGACGCGGCCAGACGCTCTCGGCCCAGCTGACCCTGTCGGGCATCCGGCAGCTCTACAGCATCAGCTTCTTCGAGCCCTACTTCCTGGACTCACGCTGGACCTTCGCCTTCGACCTCTTCAACTTCCAGGAAGAGTTCGTCGACTTCTCGCGTCTGCGCACCGGCGGCAACCTCTCCTGGGGCTACCGCTTCACCGACGCGCTGTCGCTCAGCCTGACCTACACGCTCGAGAACGTGGACGCGAACCTGCGCCGCGCCGAGATCCCCATCGCCTCCCTGCGGCAGTCGGGCCTGACCAGCTCGGGCCGCCTCACGCTGTCGTACGACACGCGCAACAACCGCCTGTTCCCCAGCGACGGCCAGTTCTCGACCGTCTCCTTCGAGCACGCCGACGACTTCCTGGGCTCCGAGAACCAGTTCAGCCGCTTCATCGGCCGCACCCGCTGGTACTTCCCGCTGCCCTACGACTCGGTCTTCAAGGTGAATACCACCGTCGGCTACGTCGTCAGCGGCGACGACCAGAGCATCCCGCTGTTCGAGCGCTTCTTCGTCGGCGGCATCTACACCATCCGCGGCTTCCAGCGAAACAGCATCGGCCAACGCCTCTTCACGTCCTCCACCCCCGAAGGCGGGCTCAGTGGCATCACCATCGGCGGCGACAAGCAGCTCATCTTCAACGCCGAGCTCGAGGTGCCCATCTTCCCCGAGGTCGGCATCCGCGGCGTGCTCTTCTTCGACGCCGGCAACGCCTGGGGCATCGAGGAGACCCTCGACCCGTTCCAGCTGCGTACCGCCATCGGCTTCGGCTTCCGCTGGCACTCACCCGTGGGTCCCCTCCGCTTCGAGTGGGGCATCCCGCTCAAGCCCCGTTCGGACGAGGACCCGCTGGTGTTCGAGTTCACCATCGGCAACAGCTTCTGACGCTCCCCGTCCGGTGCCTCCGGCCGTGGGCGCTCGCCCTCGCCCCTGGAATGCCTGCCCCGGCGGCCTGGTTGACAGGCCGGCGACGCGGCGCTATTCCCCCGTCCCCCTTCCCCCTGCCAGGAGACCTCCAGTGCGCAAAGCCCTGTCCATGACCCTCGTGCTGGCCGTGCTCGCCCTGCTCGTCCCGTCGGCCGCGTCCGCCGCGGAGATGAAGATCGGCGTCATCGACCTCGAGTACGTCGTCCTGAAGTCCAAGAAGGGCCAGAACATCACCAAGAAGCTCAAGAGCCAGGTGGACAAGGCGCGCAAGGACCTCGAGGCCAAGGGCAAGGACGCCCTGGTCAAGAAAGAGGCGCTCCAGAAGTCCAGCGAGATGGACTCCGCCGACCGCAAGCGCAAGCTGGCCGTCGACTATCAGAACGCCGTGGTCGAGTACCAGGAGCTGGCGGTCAAGCACCAGCAGGAGATCGCCGACAAAGAGCGCAAGATGATGGAGCCGCTCTACAAGGATCTCGCCAAGGTCATCGAGGACTACGCGCAGGCCAACGACTTCGACCTCGTGATGTCCCGCAGCCAGTTCGGCGTGGTCTTCCGCAAGCCGGGCCTCGACATCACCGAGGAGATCATCAAGAAGCTCGACGGCGGCAAGTGAGCCGATGAGGCGACGACGAGGCGGCGGGGTCGGTCCGTCACTCGGGCTGGCGCTCGCCTCGCTCGTCACCCGCAAGGCCAGCGTCGTCGTCGGGGCCTCCCTCGCGGCGCTGCTCGCCCTGCCCGCCTGCGGGACCGATCGGCCCGATCGCCCTCCCGAGCGCCCCCCGCGCCTTCGCCCCTCGTCTCCTGCCGGGCTGCCGGCGCCTCCCGGCGCGACGGCGACGCCTCCGCCGCGGCCCGCCAGCAGCGGGTTGGTCGCCGGCGCCCCGGTGGCGGACCCGACGCCGGCGCCCGGTCAGCGTGACCGCGAGCCGAACGACGGCCCCGAGGCGGCCATCCCGTTGGCTCCGGGCCAGCAGGCCGTAGGCTTCCTCGACCCGCCCGATCCCGACGAGCCGCTCTTCGGCGATCAGGACTGGTACGTCGTCGAGATCCCCGGCGCCCGCGCCCCCGTCGCCTCGCCCGGTTCGGCCATCGTCCGGGCCGAGCTGACCGGCGCCAGCGACCTGGACGTCGTGCTCGAGTGGATGGACGGCACGGGCGCCAGCCCCCGCGTGCTCGCGCGCGCCGACGTCCACGAAAAGCGCCCCGGGCCCGAGCTGCTCCCCGCGCTGCGCATGGTGCCCGGCCGCGCCTACTTCCGCGTCCGCGAGGCCTGGTACAAGGGCCAGCCGCGCACGGGCAGCGCCCGCCCCTACGGGCTGCGGGTCCTGGTCTCGCCCTGGGAGCCGGGCGTCGAGGCCGAGCCCAACGACGCCGCGGCCACCGCCGGGACGGTCCCGTGGGGGCGCGCGGCGCAGGGCACGTTCGGGCACGCCCGCGACCTGGACCTGTGGCGGCTCGAGCTCCCCGAGGACGCCGCCGGCAAGCAGCTGCTCGTCAGCCTGACCGGCGTCGCGGGTGTCGCGCCCGAGTTGACGCTCTCGTGGGGCGACGACGCGCCTCCGGTGCTCGACGGACGGGCCGAGGCGGGCCACGGCGTGCGCCTGCGTGCCGTCATGGTGCCCGACGGCGCTCGGGCGCTGCTGGTCGCGGCGCAGGCCCGGTCCGGGGCGGCGCCGGCCCTGGCCTACACCCTGCGGGCCGAGCTCGAGGCGCCGGCCGAGGGCGCGCTCGAGCGTGAGCCGAACGACTCGGCCCTCCTGGCGACGCCGCTCACGTTGGGCGGCGGCGAGGGCGAGGCGCCCGAAGCCGCGATCCTCGGCTTCGTCGACGCCAGCGACGACGTCGACCACTTTCGGCTCGCGCTGGCACGCCCGGCGACGCTCCACGCGTCCCTGTCACCGCCCCTCGAGGCCGACCTCGAGCTGCTCGTCCTGCCGGTGGGCGGCGACGGGCCACGCTGGCAGGTCGACGAGGGCCGCGCTGGCGCCGCCGAGCTGGTCCGCGGGCTGGGCCTCGAGGCGGGCGAGTGGGACCTCGTGGTGCGCGGGCGGCGCGGCAGCTTCGACGCGCACCGGCCCTACCGGCTCGAGGTGTCGCTGGGCGACCCCGAGCGCGAGGAGGCCGAGCCCAACGGCGACCGGCTCGATCTGGGCGTCAAGGCGCTCGGGCCCGCTAGCGGGCACAAAGGTTGGCTTTTTCCGGCGGGCGACAGAGACTGCTGGAAGGTCGAGAGCCGCGCCACCGGCCAGGACCGGGTCCCCGTGACCCTGGCCATCGAGGCGCCGCCGGACCTCGCCCTCGCGCTCCACGTCTACGATCCGGACGGTGTCCTCGTGGGCGCGCCCAACGACGTGCCGAAGGTCGTGCCCGGCGCGACCGAGGCGACCTTCACTTACGCGTTCGGCGCCGGTACCTACACTGTCCGGGTCAGCGCCTCCGAACAAGGCCGCGCCGACCCGCGCGCGCCGTATCACCTCAAGGTGCTCGACTGACCGCGCCGCGGCCGTCGAGCCCGGTGCACCAAGAGACCGCCATGCGCTATCCGACGTCGACAAGACCGCAGGTCCACTTCGACTGGCGGCCCACCCCGATGGTCAAGCGGCTGCTGTTCATCCACTTCGGCATCTGGTTGGCCTTCAGCATCATGGTGAACTTCGCAGGGTCGGAGGCGGCCGCCGTGATGCACGGCCGTCACCTGGCCCTGACGCCGACCACCGCCGTGTACGAGCTGCACTTCTGGCAAGTGTTCACGTACATGTGGCTGCACGACCTGCAAGCGGCCATGCACATCATCGGCAACATGCTGGCCCTGTTCTTCCTGGGCCCATCGCTCGAGCGGCGTTGGGGCGGGCGGGACTTCTTGCGCTTCTACATTGCCAGCGGCGTGGTCGCCGGCGTCGTGAGCGTCATCCTGGGCCTCGTCGCCCCGGCCACCTTCGGCGGCTCGGTCGTCGGCGCCTCGGGCGCGACCATGGCCATCCTGGCGGCCTTCGCCTTCTCGATGCCGAACGCGCGCATCCTTCTGTTCTTCGTGCTGCCGCTCAAGGCCAAGTGGCTGCTGTGGGGCGTCGTCGCCATCGACACGCTCACCTTCTTCGTCGGCCGCGGCGACCACGCCTGGCACACCCACATGGGCGGCATCCTGGGCGCGTGGCTGCTCATCACGGGCAACTGGCGGCCCCAGCTGCTGGTCGACCGCGGGCGCCTGTGGTGGCTGCGGCACGTCAAGCAGCGGCGGCTGAAGAAGGTCGGCCTGCGGGTCATCCCGGGCGGCAAGGAGGGCAAGGCCCCGGAGCGGCGCTACCTGAACTGAGCGGCTGGCGGCGCCGCTCGGCTGGGCCGGGCGGCGGCGGTGCGGCGGTTCCGGGCGGCGGGCACCCGGCCTCAGTCCTCGACGGTGATGACCTTGGGCGCCTTGGGGCGCGGAGGACGGGGCGCGCGCTCGGGCGGGATGAAGACGGCGCCGTCGTCCGCGGGCTCGCCGGAGCGCGGCGACGGGCCGGGAGCGGGTCCGAAGGGGCCGGACCCGAAGGGGCCGTGCGCGTCGAACGGGCCGCGCGGGCCGGCGCCGAAGGGGCCTGCGGCGCCGGGGCCAAACGTGTGGACGCGGACGCGGCGGGCGACCAGGCGGCCCAGCCCGCCACGGAGCAGGGCGCGGATCGGCGGCAGGAGCAGCAACAGGCCCACGGCGTCGGTGAGGTAGCCGGGGGTGACGAGCAGCACCCCTGCGACCAGGATCATGGCGCCGTCGAGCAGCTCGCGGGTGGGCATGCGGCCCTCGGCCGTCGTGCGCTGGATGCGCTGCAGCACGGACAGGCCCTGGGCGCGGGCGAGCTGAGCGCCGGCGAAGCCGGTCAGCAGGCACACGCCGACGGTGGCCCAGAAGCCGATGACCTGCCCGACCTCGATGATGAGCAGGAGCTCGGCCAGCGGGACGGCCGTGAAGAGCAGAAACAGCAGCCAACCCAAGATCTCGCCTCCCTCGCGCGCGCGGCCGCCCGGTGTCCTGCACCGGCGGGGGCGACGCGACGGTCACCCTAGGCACGCGGGCGGCGCCGCACAAGGGCCGCCCGCGCATCCAGCGGCCGCGCCGGGGCGGGACCGGCGGGCGTGGGTGCGACGCCGTACGCGTGGATTGCCGGCGCGCGGTCGCCCTGCTACGGTCCCGCCCGCGTCACCCGAGCAGCGTCGGGTGACCGGCCACGCGGCCACGGAGAGACCCTTTGCTGTCCTGGTTCAAGCACACCGCGCGCGGCGTCTGCATGGGCGTCGCCGACGTCATCCCCGGCGTCTCTGGGGGCACCCTCGCCCTCATCCTGGGCATCTACGAGAAGTTCATCGCGGCCGTCAGCGCCGTGGGCCCGGGCATGGTGCGCGCCGTGCTCACCCGCGAGTTCTGGCGTCGCTTCGTCGCCGGCCTCGAGCGCCCCGGCGCGCAGGGCGACGACGAGGTCGGCACCTATGCCGGCCACGTCCTGTTCCTGGGCTTCCTGGTGCTCGGCATCGGCCTCGCCTTCGCCGTCGGCGCCCGCTTCATCCCCACGCTGCTGGATCTCTACCCGGCGCAGATGAAGGGCTTCTTCTTCGGCCTCATCATCGCCTCGATCGTCATCCCCTATCGGGTCATGCGCCACCGCGGCCCGGTGCACCTGCTGGCGTTCGTCCTGGCTTGTGTCGGCACCTACGTCTTCGTCGGGCTGCCCATCGACCAGTCGGGCAACGCCACCGGCACCGTGACCGTCACCTTCGCCGAGCCCACCCCCGGGCCGACGACCCTGCCGCGCGAGGGCGTCCTGTTCTCGACGGCACGCCACGACGGCGGCCGGGACATCAAGCGCGAGGTGACCTTCGTCCCGACCACCGACTTCGCCGTCCCGGCCGGAACCCAGGAGATCGAGGTCCCGGTGACCGCTCAGATCGCGGGCAAGGTCGGCAACGTCGAGGCCGGCCAGATCGCGCGCGTCCACAACCTGCCCGGGGCCACCGTCGCGCAGGCCGGCCCCATGGCCGGCGGCGTCGATCCCGCGCTGTGGTACATCTTCATCGCAGGCGTCATCGCCATCTCGGCCATGGTCCTGCCGGGGCTCTCGGGCTCCTTCGTCCTGCTGATGTTCGGCCTGTACCACTTCATGACGTTCAACCTGCGCGCCGCCCTGTATCAGCGGGATCCCGACGCCATGGTCCTGGTCGCCGTCTTCCTCGCGGCCCTCGCCGTCGGCATCCTGACCTTCTCGCGCTTTCTGCGGTGGCTCCTTCAGCGCGCGCCCGACGTGACGATGGCCGTGCTCATCGGCCTGATGGTCGGCTCGCTGCGCAAGATCTGGCCCTTCAGCGCGACCACGGCGGACGGTGAGGTCATCAACACGCTGCCGACCGAGCTCGACGCCCGCGTCGGCATCACCATCGCCCTCGTGATGGTCGGCGCCGTGCTGGTCATCGGCCTCGAGCGCATCGGACGCGCGCGGACCAGCGAGCAGGCCTGAGGACGAGGCGCCGCGGCGCCTCGCTCGACGACAGAGCGCCGCGGCGCGGCTCAGACCGCGTCGTGCTCGAGGTCGTCGTCGTCCTCGTCGAGATCGAAGATGGCGTCGCCGTCGAGCTCGTTGATGCGCTCGCGCAGGTCTTTGCCGACCTTGAAGAACGGCATGCGCTTGGAGTCGACGTCGACCAGCGCGCCGGTCTTCGGGTTGCGCCCCGTGTACGCGCGGTACTCGCGCACGGTGAAGTTGCCGAACCCACGGATCTCGATGCGATCGCCCGTCTTCAGGGCGTCGATCATCGCGTCGAAGATGGCGTTGACCGCGACCTCCACCGTCTTGCGCGGAAATCGGCCGCTCGCGACGATGGTTTCGATCAACTGCGACTTGGTCATGGGCCGGTCTCCGACACGACAACGGGCGGGCTCCCGAGACACACGGCCCACCTTCAGGACCCCTCCCTTATGCCCCCGCGCGTTGGGCACGTCAACCGGACCCGGGACCGCAACCCAGCGAATCGACTGTAACAAAGCGGCGAGCGCGCCGACGCTGGCTCCTCGGGCCGTTCGCCCGCGGTCAGGCGCGCCCCGCCCCGTCGCGGCGCCGCGTGGCGACCCACGCCAGCCAGCCCAGCGCCACGAGCAGCCCGCCCGCGGAGCGTCCGGCGCCGGCGCAGCCCTCGTCCACCTGGCGCAGCGAGCTGCTGCCGAAGGTGGACTGGCCGACGACGCGCGGCCCGCGCACATCGGCTGAAGGCGCCAGGTCGTCGGCGCCCGCGTCGGGGGTCGCGCCAGCGTCGACTTCGTCCGGGCCGGCGTCGGGCGTCGGCTCGGGACCGGGCTCGGGACCCGGCTCGGGACCCGGCTCGGGACCCGGCTCGGGACCCGGCTCGGGCTCGGGATCCGGCTCGACCGGGACCGGATCGGGTGTGGGGCCAATCAGCCCGTGCACCAACGCGGTCATCAGGTCGGCCCTCGCGCCGGCCCCGGCGACGACCTCGAACGGCAGGCCCAGCAGGATGAAGCCGCCGGTCCCGTTCGGGCGCAGCACGCCCGCCGCGCCCCCGCCCTGGTACTCGAGGATCACCTGGCCGGCGCCCGTCGCCCCCAGCACGTCCGCGTACTGGACCTCGTAGGCCGCGCCCCCCGCGACGTGGAAGCTGAAGGCCAGGTCGGCCGCCAGCGTGCCCGCCTTGCCCGACACGTCGGTGGTCGAGGCCGCGTCGGCGACCAGCGTCGCCCCGAAGCGCTCGGCCAGCCACGCCGGCTCGCCCGCGGCCCCCATCTTGTCCAGGTCCCAGGCGATCTCGGCCCCGCTCGCGATGACGCTCACCCCGGCCGCGGCCAGCGCGTCGAGCAGCGCCTGCTCAGTCGCGTCGAAGGTCTCGTCGGCCGTGGACTCCTCGCCCAGCAGCCAGTCGACGAGATCATAGCCCTCGGCGTCGACCAGCTCCGCCGAGGCGGCCTCGTTCGAGGCGCCGTCGAAGTGCTCGCCGACCGCGGCCAGGGCCTGGGCGTGCTGGCGCACGAAGTCGCGGGTGTTCCGGGTCGGCTGGATGGCCTTGTCGAGCCGGTCGAAGCCGTTGACCAGCAGCACCCGCACCTGGGTGCCCTTGGGCGCCACACGCGCGGCGAGGACCTCGGTCGGCAGGCTCTCGCCGCCGTCGTTGAAGGCCGTGACCTGCACGTAGACGACGGCGCTCTCGGGCAGGCCCTCGAGGACCGTCTGGGTCGCCTCGGGGTCGTCGACGGTCGCGTGCAGCGAGAAGCCGCGGCCGTTGGGGCTGGTCCAGACGCGGAAGCCGGTGGGCGTCGCCGTCGGGTCGAGCACGTCGTCGACCGGCTGCCAGCCGACCCGCAGGTTGCCCTGGCCGTCGTTTTCGACCCACAGGTGGTCCGGCGGCAGCGGGGTGGCCGCGGCGTCGGGGCCCTCGAGGTAGCGCAGGACGCCCTTGTAGAGCCCACGGGCGATGAGGGCCCGGAAGTCGGCGTCGCCCAGGGCCTTGTTGTCGGGGAGCTCGGTGTCGTGGAAGGCCGTCTCGATGAGGAAGCCCGGCATGGTCTTCAGCTCGCGCACCTCGCCGAAGTTGGCGGTCTTCTTGCCGCGATCCTTCCAGCCCGCGTCCCAGTGGGTCTTGATGGCGGCGATGACCTCGTCGTGGGCGAGCGACCTGAGGGCGGCGGAGCCGGGAGATGGCGCCGTGTCGTGGATGAAGGTGTCGGTCCCGGTCCCAACGTTCGGGTTGCCCGCGGCGTTCGAGTGCAGGCTGATGTAGACGTCGCCGCCCTGCCAGTCGGCGTACTTGGGCCGGATGACGACGTCGTTCTGGCCGGCGAGGCTGGCCTTGGCGCCGTCGCCGACGAAGGGGACCCAGACCGAGGCCGACTCCTCCCAGCGCGGGTAGCCGCTGGCCGGCTGCCCGCCGTTGGGTTGATCGCCGACGCCGCCGCCGACCCGGAGGGCGTCGGCGATGACGTAACCCGCGTGGGCGCTGTCGTTGTGCAGCTTCACGACGACCGGCTGGCCGGCCTCGAAGTAGAAGCGGCCGAGCCACACCCAGCGGCGCGAGTTGAGCTGCTGGTCGACCCGCAGGTGCGACTCGCCCCCGGCGTACTGGATCTCGAAGTGGGCGTCGGGGACGCGGTTGCTGCCCGCGACCCAGCGGGCGTAGACCCCGTACCAGCCGGAGGCCGGCACCGCGTGGGTCCAGGTGGCGGTGGCGGTCGGCGCGCCCAGCGCCGTCGTCTGCGCGGTCCGGTAGGTCCCGGCCCAGCCGCCCTCGTTCGCGCCGGCCGCCCAGGCGCCGGTCTCGGTGTACTGCGCCCCGCCCTGCCCCGAGTCGTCCAGCCGGATCTCGGCCGTCTGGAAGTCGCGCTCGCGGGCGACCCAGACCGTGGCGCCGGCGCGCTCGAGCATCGGCGCCAGCCACTGGCTGATGAACCACTGGGTGATGAAGTCCTCCTTGAGGCCGAAGGTCCAGCCGCGCTGCGTCGACCAGTAGCCGTAGCTCGTGAACCACCCGTGCCCCGGCGACAGCACGACCACGCGGCCGTCCAGGGCGCCCGGCAGCGCGTCGTCGGCCCAGCTGGCGGCCTGGAGCTGCTCGGGCGGCGCGGCCGGCGGCCGGGCCGGCGTGACGGCGGCGATGAGGTCGTCGACGCGCAGATCGCGACCGTCGGGCTGGCGGGCGAGCACCTGGAGGTGGTCCACGTCGTCCGGGAGCAGGTTGGCGAGGACGTGGGTGACGTGCTCGGCGTCGACCGGATCGAACGGTCCGGTCCAGCGGACGACGGTGCGCAGGTGTCGGCCTTCGCGCGTGACGGAGACGACCTGGACCGGCAGGGCGTGGGCCGCTTCGTGCTCGGGGCCGTGGCCGTGGGCGGCCAGGGCGGCGGCGGCTTCGGCGGCGTCGAAGGCGTGGGCGGGCGCGGACGCCACGAGGAGCGCCGCCACGGCGAGCGCGAAGGCGGCGCGGCGGCCGGACTGGAGGGTGGCGGCGCGTCGGCTCGGGCTTGAGACGTCGGGGGGCGGCATGGCGGTACCTCGCGTGTCGAATGCTCATAGCAGATCTCGGCCGGACGCGGGAGGGCGCGCGCGAGCCCCGCCGGGCGCGGAAGCGGCGAGAATCGGTCGGACGGGGCTGCCTTCGAGCCGCCAGGCCGGTTATGATGCCCGCCGCTGGATTGGGAGGGAAACGCGGATGACTTTCGCGGCGACGAGACGGATCGCGGTGGCGTGGCTCGTGGGTGTGGCGCTGGGGGCGGCGGGTTGCGGTGACGGCAGCCTGGTGACGCCCGGCGGCGGCGACATCGAGTCGGACTCGACCTTTGGGGGCATCGACGCGGGCAAGGACGCGACGCCGCCCGACGCGACGCCGGACGCCCTGCCGGACACCGCGCCGGACGTCGCCGGTGACGAGGGGGCCGGCACCGACGCGGGCGGCGACACGGGCGAGTGCGGGGGCGAGTTCGGCTGCCCGTGCTTCTCGAACGCCGGGTGCCTCGACGAGCTGTGCATCGACGGGCCGGACGGCAAGCTGTGCACGAAGACCTGCTCGGCCTCGTGCCCCGACGGCTTCGACTGCGTCAACACGACGGCGTTCGGCCCCGACCCGATCAGCATCTGCGTGCCGCGCCACGTCCGCCTGTGCCGGCCGTGCCAGGCGGACGCCGACTGCCAGAGCCCGGCCGACGGCGGTGGGCTGTGCCTGCCGGCGCCGAACCCGGCGGACGGCAGCTTCTGCGGCTCGTCCTGCGAGGGCGGGATGCCCTGCCCGTCCGGCTACGCGTGCGCGCCCGTGACCCTGCCCGGCGGCGGCGAGAGCAAGCAGTGCGTGCCGACCAGCGGCGAGTGCGCGTGCCGGCCGAGCTGGGCGGCGATGAACCTGACGACGACGTGCGCCATCGCGAACGCCCACGGCTCGTGCGCCGGGACGCGCACCTGCGGCCCGAGCGGGCTCACGTCCTGCGAGGGGGCCATCCCGGCGGCCGAGACCTGCAACGGCAACGACGACGACTGCGACGGGACCGTCGACGACGTGGCCGCCGAGGTGTGCAACCTGGTGGGCGAGCACGGAACCTGCCCGGGGACGACGGCGTGCGACGCCAGCGGCGCCGAGATCTGCGTCGGACAGCCGGCGGTGGCCGAGGTGTGCAACGGCAAGGACGACGACTGCGACGGGCAGACGGACGAGGCGACCTGCGACGACGGGCTGGCCTGCACGACCGACACCTGCACGGGCGACGCCATCTGCAAGAACACGCTGACGGCCGGGTGGTGCCTCATCGCCGGCGAGTGCGTGACCGAGGGGACGGTGAACCCGGCCGACCCGTGCGAGCAGTGCCTGCCGGCCAAGAGCACCAACGCCTGGTCGGACGTGGATGGGCTGGCCTGCAACGACGGCAACGCCTGCACCTGGCAGGATCAGTGCCTGGCGGGGGCGTGCACGGGCACGCCGTACGTGTGCAACGACGGCCTCGCGTGCACCAACGACGTGTGCGACGGGACGGGCGGCTGCCTGCAGACGCTGGTCGCCGGGTCGTGCCTCATCGACGGCAAGTGCTTCGACGATGGGGCCAGCCAGACGGCCGGCGGGTGCCTGGTGTGCAACGCGGCGCTCAGCCCCAAGGCGTGGCTGTCGAACGCGGGGGCGGGCTGCGACGACGGCAACCCGTGTACGCACGGCGACGTCTGTAACGACAACACCTGCGCCGGGACGGCCTACGGCTGCGACGACGGCAACGCGTGCACCATCGACGCGTGCAAGGGCGACGGCACGTGCAGCCACGTGCAGGCCGCCGAGACGTGCATCATCGACGGCGAGTGCGTGCCCAAGGGGACGCCCAAGCCGGGCGAGCCCTGCCTGGCCTGCCGCCCCGAGGTGAGCGGATCGGTCTGGAGCCCCGTCGCGCCGGGCAGCGCGTGCGACGACGGGCTGCCGTGCACCAGCGGAGACAAGTGCACGGCCGGCCTGTGCCAGGGGACGCCCTACGTGTGCAACGACGGCCTGACGTGCACCGACGACGCCTGTGACGGCGGCGGCGGCTGCACCCACACGCCCAAGCCGGGCATGTGCGCCATCGACGGCGCCTGCTACGCGCAGGACGCCACGGCTCCGGCCAACACGTGCCAGTACTGCAACGCGGCGGTCAGCCCGACTGCGTGGTCGCTCAAGGCGCTGGGCAGCGCCTGCAACGACGGGCAGTCCTGCACGACCGGCGACCAGTGCGACAGCACCGGGCAGTGCAAGGGCGTGGGCCTGGACTGCAACGACGGGCTGGCCTGCACCGTCGACACCTGCGACGGCCTGGGAGGCTGCGTCCACACCCCCCAGAACGCGTGCGTCATCGGCGGCGTCTGCTACGCGGCGGGCGCGACCAAGCCGGGCGAGCCCTGCCAGACCTGCAACCCGGCCGTGTCGACCTCGGCCTGGACGGCCGGCTCGGGCGCCTCGTGCGACGACGGCAACCTGTGCACCTACAACGACAAGTGCGTCTCGGGCGTCTGCGTCGGCACCTCCAAGCCGTGCAACGACAGCCTGACCTGCACCGACGACGTCTGCGACGGCAACGGCGGCTGCTCCTTCCCCATCAAGGCCAACCACTGCCTCATCGGCGGCGTCTGCTACACCAACGGCACCAGCAACCCCAGCAACGTCTGCCAACGCTGCAGCAGCTCGGTCTTCAACACGCAGTGGTCGGACAACAACGGCGTCACCTGCTCGGACGCCAACACCTGCACCAGCGGCGACACCTGCCAGAGCGGCGTCTGCGCGGGTAGCCCCATCCTGGACAGCTTCGAGGCGAACAACACCAGCGGCGCGGCCAAGAGCCTGGGCAGCGCCAGCGACTGCGACGACTGGCCCAAGGGCAGCTTCACGGCGACCATCTACCCGAGCGGCGACGTCGACTACTACAAGTTCACGGTCTCGGACGACCTCGGGTGCAGCATCTGGCCGCGCGTCGAGCTGACGTCGATGCCGTCGGGCGCCAACTACAACCTGTGCGTCACCTACACCTGCAACAAGGGCACGACCAAGCTGGACTGCGACGTCGGCACCAAGGTCGGCTCGAACACGTGCTGCAGCACCAACGCCGGCAGCGTGGCCGAGGTCGTGCGCATCAACCCGAACTGCGACTGCGGGACCTTCTGCACCGACGACTCCGGCACGGCCGTCGTCGAGGTGAAGGCGGGCAGCGGCAGCGCCCTGACCTGCGAGCCGTACACGCTGAACTGGGGCGACCTCTGACGGGAGGTCGCCCGGCGCTCTGGCCAGGGCTGACCCTGGCGCTGCTGCTGACCGCGTGCGCCACTACGGGCGAGACGCGGCGGCGGCAGGCGACCGAGGGGTTCAGGGCGCCCAGGTACGGGTTGAGCCGCGCGGGCGAGGCGTCGGCGCGGCCGGCGCGCGCGCCCGTGGAGCCGCCCAGCGGGTTGGCCGAGGGGCCGCCGAAGCCGCAGGCCGAGCCAAAGCCGCAGCCGCCCAACGTCGAGGCGCCGACGGCCGTGCCGACATCGGTGGGCGAAGCGCGCGGCGGACGGCTGCTCGTGGGCTCCCACCCCGAGGTGGTCCGCTTGGCGCTGACCCTCTACGCGCAGGCTCAGGCCGAGGGCATCGAGGTGGTCTTCATCTCGGGCTACCGCAAGTTCACGCCGCGCAAGCGCGGGGCGCGCGGCGGGTGGGCCAGCTGGCACAACTTCGGGCTGGCCTTCGATCTCAACCTGACGCGGCGCAAGGGCATGAGCGACGCCAAGGCCCACTGGGACGAGGACCGGGCCCAGTGGGATCGGCTGGGCGCGCTGGGGCGCGCGCTGGGGCTGGTCTGGGGCGGCGACTTCCGGACGCCGGACATCTTCCACTTCGAGTGGCACCCCGGCCACGACGCCTGGATCAACCCCGACGACCTGAGATCGTTTCTGGCGCTGGCCGGGCCAGACGGCAAGCGGTACGAGCGCGTGTGGAGCCTGTTCCCCGCCGACGACGCCCCCGCAGGCGGCGTCAGACGGTGACGCCCGGCAGGGCGCGCAGGAGCATGCGCGGCGCGGCGATCTCGTTGATGACGCTGGCGATGGCGACCCCGGCCAGCACCACCTGCGCGGTCGGATCCGGCCAGACGTGCACCAGGCTGAGGGCGACCACCAGGCCGAGCGTGCCCTGCGGGATGAGCCCGAGGCCCCAGTCGCGCTGGGCGCGCAGCCCCGGCATCCCGTGGATGGGCCCGGCGACGAGCTGTCCGGTGCCGAACTTACACGCGGCGCGCACGACCGTCATCAGCACCACGGCGCCGACCAGCAGCCAGCCACCGACACCCGCGCTGTAGACGCCGACGACGGCCATCAGGATGACCACGGCGGGGCGCTCGATGCGGCGGATGGTGCGCCCGAGCAGCTCCATGCGCTCGCCGGGCAGGTTGACCAGCACGAAGCCGGCGATGGCGCCGACCGCCGCGGGTGAGACCTCGAGCCAGCCGCCCAGGCCCGCGGCGAAGGCCAGCATCGCCAGCCCGAGCAGGAGGCGCTCGTTGTCGCTGGCGTTGCCGCCGAGGAAGAGCCAGGTCACGACGGCCACGACGACCCCGGCGCCGAGCGACATCCCGGCCCAACCCAGGAAGGCCAGCGTCTCGGGCGTGTGGTTGAGCAGCGAGAACGCCAGGATGGCGGCGACCACGGTCAGCAGGTTGTCGAGGCTGGCCGTGAACTCGATCATGCGCAGCGTGCCGCGCGTGGGTTCGACCTGGCCGCCGCGGCGGGCGCGGACGGCGGCCGCGAGGGTGGGCGCGCTGGTGGCGGCCGCGCCGGCGAGGATGAGCGAGGCCGCCCCGCCTTGGAGCAGCGGGACGTCGAGCCAGGCCATCAGGCCGAAGGCCGCGCCGCCGACGACCGACCCCGCCGCGATCCCCGGCGCCAGCGCCGCGCGATAGGCGCGTAGCGGCACCAGCTTGAGGACGTCGACGCGGAAGGCCATGCCGACCGAGAAGCCGATCCAGCCCGTGACGAAGGCCATGATGGGCATGAGCCCCGGGGTGATGGCGGCCAGCTCGGCGTCGCCCAGGGTGAGCCCGATGAGGTAGCCGAGCACCAGGAAGACGTGCCCCGTCGCGGCGAGGTGCGTCAGGCCCAGCGCGGCGCGGAAGCGGCCGAGGCGCTTGGAGCTGGCGATTCCGGCGGCGATGAGCAGGATCGCGACCAGGCCGGCCGTCGACATCAGTGCCCCCCGGCTTCGATGGGCTTGGGCGGCTCGTACTCCCAGGCCTGCTTGATGGGCAGGGCGGTCACGCGCGCCGAGAGGGCGCCCACGTCGGCGCAGACCTCTCGCACGAGCGAGATGACCTCGTCGGTGCGGGTGGCGGGCACGGCCAGGAAGATGATGCGGCGCCCCCCCGGATCCCCGAAGAGGTCCCGGAACCCTGCGAAGAGCGGCAGCTCCTTGGTCATCGCGTCCCGCAGGCTCTGCCCGTCGACGACGACGCCGTCGCCCAGCCCCGCCTCGACCAGCTCGACCAGGAGGTTGTCGACGGCCTGCTCGCCCGCGATCTCGATGGTGATCCAGTCGGTGCGCGCGGCGGCCGGGGCGGCGCGCTCGGCGGCGGCGGCGGGTCGCTGCGCCTGGCGGGCCTCGGCGGCCTCGACGATGAGGTGGATGTCGCCGGGATGCTCGGCCTGCCGCAGGCCCTCGAGCAGGACGTTGCTGTGGCACAGGCGGGCGATGCGGGCGAGGGCCAGCAGGTGGTCCTTGGCGGCCGAGCGCGGGGCCAGCAAGTAGAAGAAGAGGTCGGCCGGGGCGCCGTCCGGGGCGCTGACGTCGATGGGGGTGCGGGTCCGGATCAGCCCGACGACCGGGTGATCGAGGCCCTCGATGGCGCCGTGGGGCACGGCCACGCCGTGGCCGACCGCGATCCCGCCCTGGCGCGCGCGCGTGTGGAGGGCGTCCTCGATGGTGCTCTCGCTGACGCCCGTGCGCGCCGAGGCCACGCGGGCGGCGGCGCGCAACACGTCCTTGATGCGGGTCGCGGGCACGTCGAGCGCGATGAGGGCCGGGTCGAGCCAATCTTCCTGCGGCATGCGGAGGCTGCTTTCGTGGGTGGGGGCCGGCGCGGGCGGGACGGGCGCCGATCGGTTGGGGACGAGGCCTTCATTTACGGGCTCGGACGCCCTCTCGTCCATACAACGGTGCGGCCACATGCCACGGTTCGTGAGCGGTCAGCCCTCGTCGAAGGGGGGCGCCTCGTCCGTCCAGGCGCTGATCCAGGCGCCGCGGGCCTCGACCGTCTCGAAGAAGGCGGCGTAGTAGCTGTCCGCGCCGAGGGTCGCGCTGTCCCCGACGACCAGCAGCTGCCTGCGGGCGCGGGTCAGCGCGACGTGCATGCGCCGCGTGTCCGACAAGAACCCCAGCGCGCCGTCCGGGTTGCTGCGCACCAGATCCAGGACGATCGCCTCCTTCTCGCGCCCCTGGAACCCGTCGACGCTGCCGATCTCGAGGCCGCGCACGACCTCGGGCGCCAGCAGCTCGCGCAGCAGCCGGACCTGCGCGTCGTAGGGCGTGATGACCGCGGCCAGCTCGGGCGACAGCCCGCGGCCCAGCAGGCGCCGGACCTCGGCCGCCGTGCGCTCGGCCTGGCCGGGGTTGCTGGCCGACGGATCATCCGCGGTCCGCCGCTCCTCCCAGCCCTTGCCGGCCGCGTCGACGAAGATCAAAGGCGACGGACGCAGCGGATCGTCGGCCACGCCCGGCAGATCCGACAGCGTGTGCGCCGCCACCTGGGGCGCCGCGACCAGGGCCCCGCCGTACTTGCTAGCGCTGGGGAAGGCCATGATGTCGGCGTGCATCCGGTGCTGCACGGTCAGCATCCGCAGGGCGTCCCCCCGCCCCTGCCGCGCCAGCCGCTCGAAGACCGTCTCGGCCAGGCCGGCGCGGGCCGCCTCCAGGTCCACCACCGTCGGCGGCAGCTGGTGCGGGTCGCCGGCCAGGATCGCGCGCGGGGCGCGCTGCAGGGGCACCAGCAGGATCGGGTCCGGGGCCTGGGTCGCCTCGTCGACCACCACCAGGTCGAAGCGCAGCTCGCCCAACACCACCGCGTCGGCGCCCGCCGCCGTGGCGCAGATGACCCGCGCCCGGTGCAGGATCGCCTCTTGCGCGCCGGCCAGGTGCCGCCGGGCGTCCCGCTGCAGCTGCCTGGCCTCGTTCAACGCCTCGCGCCGCTCGCGCCGGTCCAGCCCGCCCCGGGCCGACCGCGCCGCGACGCGCCGGCGGATCGCGTTGGCGTCGGCCATCCACCGCCGCGACAGCGCCGCCGCGTCGGAGCCGTGCAGCAGCGCGTCCAGGCTGCGCGCCTCCATCGCGGGCGACACGCGCGCCGGGTGCCCCAGCCGGACCACGTCGAGCCCCGCGTCGACCAGGCGCTCGGCCAGGTTGTCGACCGCCGTGTTGCTGGCCGCGGTCGCCAGGACCCGGTCGCCGCGCGCGACCGCCTGCCGGATGACCTCGACCAGGGTGGTCGTCTTGCCCGTCCCCGGCGGCCCGTGCACCAGCGCCACGTCCCGCGCCGCCAGCGCCCGCCGCACCGCCGCCCGCTGCGGCGCGTTCAGCGTCGCGTCCAGCGGCGCCAGCTCGGCCTCGGTGTCGAAGGCCGGCGCGTCCGCCCCGAACAGCACCTCCCGCAGCCGCCCCATGTCCGACCGCTCGGGCGCCGCCCTGAAGGCCGCCAGCGCCCGCTGCCCCCGCTCGAAGGTCGCCTCGGGGTCGTCGCGGTCCAGCTTGAACTCGCCCTCCTCGAACCGCTCCGGCACGTCGCCGTCGACCACGACGCCCAACCGGTCGCCACGCCGGCGCGCGCACACGCCCAGCACCGCCTCGGGCCCGTCCGGGTCGTCGAACCACAGCCGGACGGGGTCGCCCGCCCCTACCCTCAGCCCCTCGAGCCCGCCCGGCGCGGCCGTCGCCAGCCACAGCAGCGTCCGCCCGCCGGGCGCCGCGTCGGTCTCGTCGATCGACAGATCCCGCAGCGCGATGCCGCGCGTGACCCGCTCGGCCAGCGTGGTGTCACGCCGCTCCGCGACGAAGCGCGCCCGGCTCGCGCGCCGCTCGCGCCGCCACAAATCCGCGAGTCTGTCCAGGAATATCGGCGCCTCGGGGGGCATTCGCTGCTACTCCAATGATGACGAGCGCGATGCGGCGTGCTACAGACGCGCGCCGTTCACATGCTGGCGCCGCTTCGCGGGCCGCCACTCGACCGCGCCCGAACCCTGCTTCGGGCCACTCTCGGAGACCACGATGTATCAGACCTCGGACATCAAGAAGAACCTGAAGATCAAGATGGACGGGGCCCCCTGGACCGTCGTCGAGTTCCTGTTCGTCAAGCCCGGCAAGGGCACCGCGTTCACGCGCACCAAGCTCAAGAACCTCATCACGGGCCAGGTCATCGAGCGCAACCTGCGCACCGGTGAGACCCTCGAGCCGGTCGATCTCGAGCAGCGCACCGCGACGATGATGTACGAGGAGGGCGACGACATCTACTTCATGGACCAGGACAACTACGAGCAGTTCCCGGTCCCGCGCAGCGCCCTCGGCGACCAGGCCAAGTGGCTCGTCGACCAGATGCAGGTCGATCTGCTCTTCTACGAGGGCAAGGTCGTCACCGCCGAGATCCCCAACTTCGTCGAGGCCGAGATCACCTACTGCGAGCCCGCGGTCAAAGGCGACACGGCCAACAACGCCACCAAGGCGGCGACCGTCCTGGGCGGCGCGACCGTGCAGGTGCCGATGTTCATCAACCAGGGTGAGGTCATCCGCATCGACACGCGCACCGGCGAGTACCAGGGCCGCGTCAAGTAGGCGGGTTCGGTGGCCTTCGACCCGGGAGCCCAGGCCGGCCGGGTGGCGCGCGGGAGGGTCCTCGACGTCCGCGCGCCCCGGCTGACGGTCCAGGTGGACACCCGGGTCGAGACCCTGTCCGTCGACGTCCACTGCGGCGACGCGGCGTCCTGTCGGCCCGGAGACCTCGTCGAGGTCGAGCGGGACACCGGGGTCGTGCGCCGGGTCTTCGCCCACCCGACCGGCGAGTTCCCGGAGCCTGGCTCCGACGCCCTGCGGCTGATGCGCGACGGCGGCGCGGGGTGGGTGCGCCTGGCGCAGCGCGCGCGCTTGTTGCAGCGCACACGCGAGTGGTTCGCCGGGGCCGGCTTCCTCGAGGTCGACACCCCGCTGGTGGTCCCCTCGGCGGGCACCGAGACGCACCTCGCGGCCGTCCCCGCGCTGCTGACCGAGGCGCCCGGCGCGCCGCCGACGCAGCGCTACCTGGTCACGTCGCCCGAGTACCACATGAAGCGGCTGCTCGCCGCCGGCGCGCCGCCCATCTATCAGATCGGCAAGGTCTTCCGCGACGGCGAGCGCGGCCACCTGCACCGGCCCGAGTTCACGATGCTCGAGTGGTATCGGCCGTGGGCCGGCTACGAGGCCATCATGGCGGACTGCGAGGCCTGGCTGCGGCACCTCGCGGGCGGTGACACCCTCACCTTCCGCGGCCGGACCATCGACCTGACCCCGCCCTGGCCGCGCATCTCCTTCAAGCAGGCCCTGCGCGAGCGCGGGGGCGTCGCCGACCCGGACGCGCTGTCGCCCGAGGACCAGCTGGCGGTCCACGTCGACAAGGTCGAGCCGACCCTGGGCCAGACGCGGCCCGAGCTCCTGACCGAGTGGCCCATCGCGATGGCCTCGCTGGCCCGCCCGGCGCCCCACGACCCCTCGGTGGCCGAGCGCTTCGAGCTGTTCGTCGCCGGGCTCGAGCTGGGCAACGCCTTCGGCGAGCTGACCGACGCCGCCGAGCAGCGCCGTCGCTGCGAGGCCGACAACGCCGAGCGGCGCGCGCTGGGGCGGCCCGAGTACCCCATCGACGAGGACTTCCTGGGCGCGCTCGAGCAGGGCCTGCCGCCGTCGGCGGGCATCGCCGTGGGCCTCGACCGCGTGCTGATGCTGCTGACGGACGCCGCCCGAATCGACGACGTCCTTAGCTTCTGACCGGTCCCTGGGCTCAGGCCGTGGCGCGCTGCGAGCCCTGGAAGCGCTCCTGGATCTGGCGCATCAGCGGCATCAGCACGTTGAAGTCCAGCCCCGCCTGCATGGCCGCCGGCGTGAACAGGAAGTCGACCAGGTAGTAGTCGCTGAAGACGTTCAGCGACGGCGCGGCCAGCTTGGCGTAGCGGTCGAAGAACAGCAGCTGCTTCAAGATGAGCAGGAACTCGCTGGGCAGCGTGACGCCGTAGCGATAGGCGACCTGCGTAATCTGCGGCAGGACGTCCTCGTACTTGATCTCGGCCATCGCCTTCTCGATGAGCGGGCTGTAGACCCGCCGCAGGTCGGCGACGAAGGCCTCGCGGTCCAGGCGATCGTCCACGGCCCCGATCTCGGTCATGATCTGGGCCAGCGCCTCGTAGTCCTGCGCGGCGAAGGCCAGCACGTAACGCATCACCTGGTGGCGCTGCTTGCTGTCGAAGCGCCCGATGATGCCGAAGTCCAAAAAGCCCACGGCCGGGCTCGGGCACGCGTCGGTGGGCGGCAGCATCATCAGGTTTCCGGCGTGCGCGTCGCCGTGGAAGAAGCCGTGCAACATCATGGTCAGCAGCCACGCCCGCAGGCCCTTGCGCAGGTACTGCTCGGCGTCGATGCCCGCGGCCACGATGCCGTCGACGTCGTCGGCCTTGTAGCCGTCGAAGCGCTCCATCACCAGCACGCGCTGGGTGACCAGCTCGTCCACCGGCTGCGGGGCCCGCACGTCGGTGACCTTGTGGCGCGCCATGATGGCGTTGAACTCGTTGAGGTTCGCCGCCTCCTTGCGGAAGTCCAGCTCCTCGTGGATGGTCCGGTCGAAGTCGGTGATGACGCCCGAGACGTTGGCCAGGCGGGCGCCCTTGAACAGGCGCTCGACGACCCAGGCGCCGCGGCGCATCCACCACAGGTCGGCGTCGACCGTGTCCTGGATGCCGGGGCGCTGGACCTTCACCACGACCCGCGCGCCGTCCTTGAGCGTCGCGGCGTGGACCTGCGCGATCGAGGCCGAGCCCAGGGGCTTTTCATCGAACGAGGCGAAGACCGCGTCGACCGGCTGGCCCAGGTCCTCGGCGACGGTGGCCTCGAGCGTGGCCAGCTCGAACGGGGGCACCCGGTCGAGGCACTTGGAGAACTCGTCCGAGTAGCGCTTGGGGAACAGGCCCGGGCTCGAGGCGATGACCTGCCCCAGCTTGATGAAGGTCGGCCCCATGACCTCGAAGGCCTCGCGGACCAGCGCCTCGTTGCGTAGCCGCTGGTAGGGCCGCCCGCGCAGGCGGTGCCACACCCAGCGCAGCCCCAGCCGGTCGGCGAGCCAGAGGAACAGCATGCCCCAGAGCAGGAGCGTGATCTTGACGGCGCGGCCGAGGACCCGAATGAACATGGTGCAGCTTCCCCAAGAAGGCGCGCCTGTATACCACAGCCCCGGGCGGCGAGGCCACGCGCGCCGCGGGCTTGGGGTCAGCCGCCGATGACGCCGCGCAGGGCCAGATCGGCGATGGTCCCCTCGTCGTAACCCAGCGCGGCCAGCAGGGCGCGCGTGTCGGCGCCCAGGGCGGGGGCCGGCGTGGGCGCCGGGGCGTCGACGGGCCGCAGCGGCGTCCGCAGCCGGCGCGTGCCCGCCGCGTCCTCGATGACGTTGCCGCGGGCCGTGTGCAGCGGGTGGCTCGCCAGCTCGTCCGGCTCGAGCACCGGCTCGCAGCAGGCGTCGGTCTGGGCGAACACGGCCTCCCACTCGGCGCGCGTGCGGCCCTTCAGGACGGCCGCCACCTCGGCGCGCGTGGCCTCGATCTGCTCGGCCGAGCCGAACTGACGCGCCTGCAGATCGGGGCGGCCGATGGCCTGGCAGAAGGCCTGCCAGAACTTGGGCTCGAGCGGCGCCACGCTGAGGAAGCGCCCGTCCGCGGTCTCGTAGATGCCGTAGCAGGCCTGTCCGCCGGTCAGCGTGTCCCCGCCCCGCGCCGGCGGGGCCGCACCGGCGCCCAGATGCGGCGCCAGCGCCATGTGCAGAAACGCCATCGCCCCGTCGGTCATCGACACGTCGACGCAGGCGCCCTCGCCCGTCGTCTGGCGGGCGAAGAGCGCCGCGAGCACCCCGGTCAGGCCCCACAGCGCGCCGCCCGCGATGTCCCCCAGCTGGATGGGCGGCACGGCCGGCGCGCCGTCTCGCGGCCCGGCCAGGCCCAGCACGCCCGCCATGGCCTGGTAGTTCAGGTCGTGCCCCGCCCGCTCGCGCAGCGGCCCGTCCTGCCCGTAGCCCGAGATCGCGCAGTAGACCAGGCGCGGGTTGGCCTGTCGCAGCGCCTCGTAGCCCAGCCCCAGGCGGTCCATCACCCCAGGCCGGAACGACTCGATCAGCACGTCCGCGTCGGCCAGCAGCCGCTTGGCGACCTCGACCCCCTCGGGCTTCTTCAGGTCGAGGGCGACCGAGCGCTTGCCGCCGTTGAGCGCGTTGAACGCGTACGAGGTCTTGCCGGTCAGCGGCGGCATCCAGCGCAGGTAGTCACCGCCGCGGACGTCCTCGACCTTCCACACCTCGGCGCCCAGGTCCGCCAGCACCAGCGAGGCGTAGGGCCCGGGCAGCAGGCGGCTGAAGTCGACCACCTTCAGGCCCTCGAGCGGCAGTCGCTGGGTCATCGCGAAGCTCCCCGTGTCCGTGCGGTCTTCGAAAACGACAGCGGCGAGCCGAGGCTCGCCGCGCGTGGGAGACATCGCCCCGGAGGGCGGCGCGCTCTCAGAGGATCTGCTGCAGCTTCATGGCCAGGCCCATGTCGCCCTCGACCTGGATCTTGCCCAGCATGAAGGCCTGCATGGCGTCGAGCTGGCCCTGCTTGATGGCGACCAGATCCTCGCCCGTGACGGTGATGGTCACGTCGGCGTCCTCGGCGCCCTGGCGGACGTCGGCCTGCTTGCCGTCGATGATCCAGGTGCCCCCGTTGCTGCCGGTGACGTCGAAGCGGAACGTGCCGTCGAGCTGGCTCTTGGCTCGGTCGGGGTTCGCCTTGATGTCGTTCTCGATGCCGGCGAAGATGTCCTGCGGCGTCATGGCGCGCTCCTGATGCGGGTCGGTTGCGAGTTGGCCTCGTGGGTTCGGCAAGGGCAGGTATCACGCCACCGCCGCACGGTCAACGGCCCGGAGGCGAGGTCGGGCCAGCCGTCGGAAGGGGCCGGCGCGAGCGGTGCTGACAGCCGCGGCGCGAGCGATTACCTTCGGCGGCCATGAGCGGACGCAAGCCAGACCGGATCCGGACCACCTTCGAGAGACTGAAGCGACAAGGCCGAACGGGGCTCATCCCGTACGTCACCGCGGGGGATCCCAACCCGCAGGCGACCGAGCACGTCCTGGACGCGCTGGTGGCCGCGGGGTGCGACCTCATCGAGCTGGGGGTGCCGTTCTCGGACCCGATGGCCGACGGGCCGGCGATCCAGGAGGCGATGGGCCGGGCGCTGCACGCCGGGACGCGCTTTGCACACGTGCTGGAGATGGTGCGGGGCTTTCGGGCGCGGCACCCCGACGTGCCGCTCATCCTGTTCGGCTACCTGAACCCGCTGTACCAGCGCGGGCTCGAGCGGGTCTGCCGCGAGGCCGCCGAGGCCGGGGCCGACGGGCTGCTGGTCGTCGATCTGCCGCCCGAGGAGGCGCCCGAGCTGACGACGCACACCCGGGCCAACGCGCTGGACTTCATCGCGCTGTTCACGCCGACCAGCGACGAGGCGCGCATCGCCGAGATCGGCGCCAACGCCTCGGGCTTCGCCTACTACGTCTCGATGACCGGCGTGACCGGCGGCGCGGTGACCGGCGGCGGGACCGATCTGGACGCGCTGGGCGAGCGCATCGACGAGGTGCGCCGCCTGACCGGGCTGCCGGTCGCGGTCGGCTTCGGCGTCCGCACGCCCGAGGACGCGCGGCGCCTGTCGCAGTATGCCGACGCCGTGATCGTGGGCTCGGCCCTCATCCGCGCGATGGCCGAGGGCCTGCCGGTCGAGGCCCCCGCCATCGCGGGCGAGTTCATGGCCACCCTGCGGCAGGCCCTGGACGCCGACGTCGCGGCCTGACCCGGCCGGCCGGCCGCGCCGCGCCGAACGCCCTCAGGCGCCCGGCTTGACGGCGATCGCGTCGATCTCGACCAGCACGTCCTTGGGCAGGCGCGACACCTCGACGGTCGCGCGCGCCGGCCGATGGCCCTGCAGCGCCTCGGCGTAGATCGCGTTGACGGTCGCGAAGTCGTCCATGCGCTTGAGGAAGATCGTGGTCCGGACGATGTCGGTCACCGCGTGGCCGGCCGCCTCCACGACGGCCAACAGGTTCGCCATGACCTGCCGCGTCTGCGCCGCGACGTCGTCGGGGCCGACGACCTGACCGGACGCCGGATCGAGGGCGACCTGGCCCGAGAAGAAGGTCATGGGGCCGGCCTGGACGGCCTGCGAGTACGGGCCGATGGCGGCTGGGGCGCGGTCGGTCGCGACGGTGCGGTGCGTCATGGGGATGGCTCCTGGAAGGGTTGTGGGAACGGGGGGCGGACAAGATACGCGAGGCGCGCGGGCGACAGTGAGGGAACTTTTTTGACCGCCTCCGGGAGCGGTCCTAGGCTCTGCCCACCTCCGAGACGCCACAAGCGTTCGTAACCATTGAGCTTTCCAGGTATCGCCATGACCCGCGTCGCCACCTCCTGGTACCACACGCAGCGCCTGCTCGCCGTCCGGCGTTGGGGCCGCGGCTATCGCGCCGGCCGCCCCACGGACGTCACCGGGTTGGACCTCGCGGCGAACGCTCAGGTCCCCGAGGTCACCGAGCTCGTCGTCGTCCGGACCTCCGACCGCGGCCCGGCGGCACGATCCGTCATCGAGTTGGACGCCTTCCGCGCCAACATCCAGCGCGCCGAGCGCTGACCTCCTCCGAGGAGCTGCGGCCGCACCGCCCTTTCCTCCCCGACTTTCTGACGGGCGGTCGCAGCTCCGAGGTTCCTTCCCTTTCGAGACGACGCAGCACCCGAGGCCCGACCCATGCGTGACCTGGATCGCATCAAGGAGAAGGTGGTCATCCGCCTGGACAACCGCCAGGTGGCCTACGCCATCCTCGGGTTCATCCTGGTCTCGACCGGCACCTTCGCCGGCGGCGTCGTCGTCGGCAAGCAGATGGCCGACGCCGTCCCCGGGACGCTCGAGGAGCTGGCCGGCCTCGAGGCCACCGACGCCGATCTCGACGGCGTCCGCGAGCACCGACGCCGCAGCAAGCTCCTGGCGCGCATCGCGCCGGGCACCGGGAACATCGAGGCCGAGCTGGCGCGCGCCTCGAGCCGCCTCGATCCCGACAACCCCACCGACGCCGCGCGCATGGAGGCCCACCGCCAGATCGCGACGGCCCGCGCCGTGGGCGTCACGCGCAGCCTGGGGCCCGTCCCCGTCGAGGCGCCCGCCGCGCCCGCCGGCGCCGGTCCGGAGGCGCTGACCGTGATCGCGCGCAACCCCGCCAAGGAGCAGGCGGCGCTCGACGCCGGGGCGCAGGTGGTCGGCGGCTACGCGCTGCAGGTCGCGGCCTTCGGCTCCGAGGGGCCCGCCCAGGTCGTCGCGCGGCAGCTGGGGGCCGGCGGCCACGACGCGCGCGTGCGGGTGGTGGCCAGCGGAGAGACCAGCCTGTACCGCGTCGAGGTGGGGCAGTTCGCCGACGCCAAGGCCGCCGGCGAGTTCCAGAAGGGCTTCGAGCGCACCTCCGGGTACTCGACCGTGCTGGTCCCCACGCCCTAGGCGCCAGCCCCACCCTCGGTGGTCCCGACGGGCCGCCTGGCGTGGTCCAGTGTTGATTCGAGCGGCCGGGTCGCCCAGACTGCTTCGGCTCGACAGCGCGCCGCCTCGTCGCGGCGCCGTCGGGCCCAAGCGCGCGCGGCCGGCCAGTCGGATCGCGGGCACCAGACGGCCAGGTTCTCAGGGGTCACGCTTGCCGATGAGGCGCAGGGGGCTCGCATTCGAGGTGTGCGCGGCGGTGTTCTTCATCGCCGCGACGGTGGCGGCCTGCGGTGACGACGACGCGGCCGGGGCTGGTGTGCCCGCCGCGGACGCCGTGAGCGACACCGGGATGGCGGACGTAGGTGCAGGCGCCGACGCGGTGGGCGACGCGGCGGCGACGTGTCAGTCCAACGCCGAGTGCAGCGCGCAGGCCATCGGTCCGTGCGTCCGCGGCGTGTGCGAAGCGGGCAGCTGCCGGGTGGTCCCGGTCGCCGATCACACGCCGTGCGACGACGCGGATCTGTGCACGCTCGAGACCGAGTGCGCCGCCGGGGTGTGCCAGGGCGGCTTCACGCGCGGGTGCGAGGACGGCAACGCGTGCACCGCGGACAGCTGCGACCCGCAGACGGGGTGCCGCCACACGCCCCTGCCCGCCCAGAGCGCGTGTGACGACGGCGATCCCTGCACGCAGGGCGACGCGTGCAGCGCCGACGGCGTCTGCGCGGGCGACGTCCGCCCCGAGTGCGTGTGCGCCTACGACGCCGACTGCGCGCCCCACGAGGACGGCAACCTGTGCAACGGGGTGCTGCGCTGCGTCGAGGGCCGCTGCCGGGTCGACCTGACGACCGTCGTGACGTGCGGCAAGGCCGGGGCCTGCCGCAAGCACACCTGCAACCCGAGCACGGGCCAGTGCGCGACGGCCCTGCTGCCCGACGGCAGCGCGTGCAGCGACAAGAACCCGTGCACCCTGGGCGACGCCTGCGACGGTGGGACCTGCCGCGGCCAGGGCGGCGCCTGCGAGTGCGCCACGGACGAGGACTGCAAGCCCCTGCAGCCGGTCGAGTACGACCTGTGCCAGGGGCCGCTGGTGTGCCTGGACGGGGCCTGCGCGCCGGACCCCGCGCAGGCGGTCACGTGCCCCGCGGGTACGGGCCCCTGTACGACCGAGGCCTGCGACCCTGCGACCGGCCTGTGCGCGACGGTGGCCCTACCGGACGGCAGCGCGTGCCAGGGTGAGGCCGACGGCGCGCCGTGCGTCGGGCCGGGCGCCTGCAAGCTGGGGACGTGTCAGACGCCGCCGGCCGACTGTGACGACGGCAACCCGTGCACGACCGACGGGTGCGATCCCGATCTGGGATGTGTGCACGTCCCGACGCCCACGGCGGCCTGCGACGACGGGGATCCGTGCACGACGGGCGAGGTGTGCGACCCGGACGGGGCCTGCGGCGGCGGGGTCGCGGTGGTGTGCGACGACGCGCAGCCCTGCACGGTCGACCAGTGCGACCCCGAGGCGGGCGGCTGCGTGTGGGCGGCGGTGGCGGACGGTCAGGCGTGCGACGACGGCAACGCATGCACGACGGCCGGGGTGTGCGCGCAGGGGGTGTGCGTCGGACAGGAGCCCGTCGTCTGCGAGGCCGCGGGGCCCTGCCAGGAGGCGACGTGCGCGCCCGACGAGGGCTGCGTGGTGAAGAACGCCGCCAGCGGCAGCGTGTGCGACGACGGAGACCCGTGCACCAAGGCCGGGGTCTGCAAGGCCGGAGAGTGCCAGACGGTGCCGGTGCCCTGCAGCGACGGCAACCCGTGCACCCTCGACGCGTGCGACCCGCTGCAGGGCGGCTGCGTGAACACGCCGATGGCGTACGGGACCAGCTGCGCGCCGGCCAACCCGTGCCTGACCGGCGGGACCTGCCAGGACGGCCAGTGCGTCGGCGGCCAGCCGGTCAGTTGCCTGCCGGGGCCGTGCGACAGCCGCAAGTGCGACCCCGAGTCCGGGGCCTGCGTCGTGGCCAAGCTGGCGCCGGACGGCAGCGTCTGCGGCGAGGCTTCGGCTTGCATGGACGCTGGGAAGTGCCTCTCGGGCGAGTGCGTCGGCGGGGGGCCCAAGGCCTGCGACGACGGGGACGCGTGCACGGCGGACGCCTGCGACCCCGACACGGGCAAGTGCGTGCACACGGCCGTGGTCTGCGTCCATCCGGACGACGCCTGCCTCGTGGCCTCGTGCGCCGCGGTCAAGAGCGTCGCGGGGTGTCAGGCCGAGACGTGGGCGCCCTGCGACGGCGCGCTGGTGCTGTGGTCCACGGTGTTCGCGTGCGGCGCCGACGAGGGCTGGAGCTTCGCGCTGCAGTCCGGGCAGGTCGGCTTCGCGATCGACGCCCTGCCCGACCCGCCCGGCGCGTGGGACGACGGCTGCAGCCTGAACCTGGCGGCGGCCGGCGGCTTCGCGGCGCCCTGGGACCCGACGACCGGGCACGCGCGCTCGCCTGGCTTCCAGGTCCCGGTGCCCGGGGCGTCGGCCGTGGTCGAGGTGAGCTTCCGCGAGTGGTTCGAGCTGCGCGAGGGGGCGGACGTGGACCGCCGCTGGGTGCGGCTGGTCGACGGCGAGGGCAAGGTCGCGGTGGCGGCCGAGCTGCCCAAGACGGACGCGTCGATGGGGAGCTGGGGCGAGCGCACCGTCGCGCTGGAGGTGACGGAGCCGGGGCCGTGGCACCTCGAGCTGGCGTTCGACTCGGTGGTCGCCGGGCAGGACGAGGCGCGAGGTTGGCTGATCGACCGGCTGGTGGTGGCGACGCCCGCCCAGTGAGGCGGGCGGCGCGTCAGCCCAGGCCGCGGAAGTCCAGCGCCTCTTCGTCGAGGCCCAGGTAGTGGCCGACCTCGTGCAGGACGGTGATCTCGACCTGCTCCTCGACCTCGTCCTCGCTGCCGCAGACCCGCTCGATGTTCCAGCGGTACAGGTAGATGCGCGAGGGGCCGTGGGCGACGTAGTCGAGGCCGGACTCCATGGCGCGGTCGGGGCCGTCGAACAGGCCCATGATGCGCGGATCCGAGACCTCGGTCTCGAAGATCCACTCCTCGGGGTAGTCGTCGACGATGATGACGACGTTGCCGAGCGAGCGCCGGTGCAGGGGCGAGATGCGCTCGAGGGTCTGCTCGGCGACCTCGATGAAGCGCTCCTCCGACAGCCACAGGCGGTGGGGCGGCTCGCGGTCGTGCTCGAGCTGCCAGACGTTCTTGAAGGCCTCGGCGCGCAGGTCCCAGTTCTGCAGGGCCTCGGCCGCCAGGCCGACCTCGTACCACAGGTCGGCGTCGTGGCGGTGGCGGGTGGCGCCGGCGCGCAGGATCTCGAGCGCCTCGAGCGGCCGCCCGAGATCGTTGAGCACGTCGCCGAGCTCGAGCGACGTGTCCGCGTCGTCCGGATACAGCTCGGACGCCTCGCGGACGACCTCGAGGGCCTCCTCGCGCCGGCCCTCGAGCCACAGCTCGCGCCAGCGTAAGGCCATGAATTCTAGACTTTTCCCGCCGCCTTCGGGCAGCATGCCCACGGCGGCGCGGTGACGCTGCACGCCGACGAGGTCCCCGTTGTCGTACGCCCTCAGGCCCCGATCGAAGTGGTTGCGCAGCGAGTCGGCGCGCGCCTCGATCTGGCGAAGCCTCTTGGAAAATTTCATCGCCAGCGACCCCCGGAAGCGGCGGTGACGGTCGTATTCAGCCGGGCTCAGGATAGAGCGAGCCAGGCCATCCAGCAAACGCATTACCAACCACGAGGAGGCGCGCCGATGCGTCGAGTCGACAAGCCCTGGGGCCACGAGATCATCTGGGCCGAGACCGCCCGCTACGCGGGCAAGCTCATCCACATCGACGCCGGCCACGCCCTGAGCCTGCAGTACCACGAGCGCAAGGCCGAGAGCATCTACGTCCTGTCGGGCCGCCTCCATCTGCACCTGGCCAGCGGCCCCAAGGAAGCCGTCCGCGTGGTCGTCCTCGAGGCCGGCCAGGCCTACGACATCGTCCCGGGCCTGGTCCACCGCTTCGAGGCCCAGGAGCCGGTCGACCTCATCGAGGTGTCGACCCCCGAGCTCGACGACGTGGTCCGTCTCGAGGATCGCTATGGGCGGGAGGGGACGTCGGCGGCGTGAGGCGTGGCGTAGGATCGGGGGTGTGTGGGCGGGGTGAGCGCGGGGGGAGCGCGGGGGGAGCGCGGGGGGAGCGCGGGGGGAGCGCGGGGGGAGCGCGGGGTGCAGTAGCCTCCGCTTCGGCCGGCCTCAAGGGCTTTGTCCCCCGTGGCCGACCTGGCGGCCGGCCCATTCCTCGCGGACGACAAAGCCCTTGACCCCGGCCTCCGCTTCGGCTGGGAGGCTGATACCGGCCCGGACGGGGGCGTCCGGGCCGCTTCGCGTCCCGGCGCGGGCACTGGTCGGCGGGTGCTGGGGGAGGCGGCTGGTCGGAGATCCGAGTGGCTGGTCGCGCTCGATCGCGTGGTCTGGGGGTGGGTTGGAATTAAATACTTGTGTGATTAGTCGTCCCGGGGCGGGTTGCCCAGGTCGTCGTCCCGGGGCGGGTTGCCGCGGTCGTCGTCCCGGGGCGGAAAGCCCAGGTCGTCGTCCCGGGGCGGGAGCGGGTCGTCGTCCCGGGGCGGGAGTCCGGGTCGTCGTCCCGGGGCGGGTTGCCGCGGTCGTCGTCCCGGGGCGGGTTGCCGCGGTCGTCGTCCCGGGGCGGGTTGCCGCGGTCGTCGTCCCGGGGCGGGAGTCCGGGTCGTCGTCCCGGGGCGGGTTGCCGCGGTCGTCGTCCCGGGGCGGGTTGCCGCGGTCGTCGTCCCGGGGCGGGTTGCCGCGGTCGTCGTCCCGGGGCG
>JAWLBL010000011.1:0-165715 GCA_041687695.1 Myxococcota bacterium
TCGTCGTCCCGGGACGGAAGCTGGGGTCGTCGTCCCGGGACGGAAGCAGGGGTCGTCGTCCCGGGACGGAAGCTGGGGTCGTCGTCCCGGGACGGAAGCTGGGGTCGTCGTCCCGGGGCGGAAGCGCCAGCGTCGGCCGTCGTCCCGGGACGGAGAATTGAATGCTGTATCAGTTAGTCGTCCCGGGACGGAAGCGCCAGCGTCGGCCGTCGTCCCGGGGCGGAAGCGCCAGCGTCGGCCGTCGTCCCGGGACGGAGAATTCAATGCTGCATCAGTTAATCGTCCCGTGGCGGAAGCTCGGGTCGTCGTCCCGGGACGGAAGCCCGGTCCTGCGCGTTGTCCCGGGACGGAAGCCCGGTCCTGCGTGTCGTCCCGGGACGACTAACTGTTTGATCGTTTAATTGCTGACCAGGTGAGACGGCGCCCAGGCCGGCGCCCGCTGCCGCACCCTGGCACCTCCTGGTGGGACGGGACGCGTAGCGGCCCGGACGGCCCCCGTCCGGGCCGCATATTGGCCCCCAAGCCGCAGCGTAGGCCGGGGTCAAGGGCTTTCTCGTCCGCGAGGAATTGGCCGACCGCCAGGTCGGCCAAGGGGGAGAAAACCCTTGATGCCGGCCGTAGCGTAGGCTACCGCGCCGCGACCACACCTGCAGGCAACATTGTCGCCTGGTGCCTCTCCCCAACCCTTGGCTCAGTCCATATCCAGCTTGCGGAACCGCTTCGACCGCTTGAGGGACTTGGGCTCCTCACGCACGGGGGCGGGCTCATCGGCCAGCGGTGCGGGGCGCGGGGCGGAAGCGACCGGGGCGCCGGCCGGGCTCCTCGCCGGCGCCGCCGCGGGGCTCGCCGGCGCGCGCGGGGCCGGGGCGGGCTCGTCGTCGTCGGCGGGGGTGAGGCGGCTGCCGGAGCCGACGCTGCCGACGATGGGGGCGCCGAGGTCGTACCACTCGTGGCCGTGGCGGACCTGGACGACGGTGCCACGCACGCGCAGGGCGTCGAGCTCGGGGAAGTCGTGGCGCGCCTTGAGGCCGGCGACGAGGCCGGCCATGGTGTCGGCCGAGGTGCTGGGTTGGGCCCCCTCGATGACGTAGGTCCGCAGGACGTACTCGAGCATCAGGCGCAGCTCGTGGGAGTCGTGCTTCTCGAGGGTCTCGACGAGGAAGCCGTGCTGCTGCCAGGGGTCCTCGATGCGCGCGGCCTCGATGGCGCGGCGCTCGGCGGGCTCGAGGGCGTGCAGATCGACGCGCACGTCGATGAGCTTGGCGCCGTTGAAGCTGGCCTGGGCCAGGTTGGCGTGGCGCAGGTCCACCTTGACCAGGACCGCGCCGTCGAAGTTGGCGCCGAAGAGGTTGGCGCCGAGCATGTCGCAGTCGATGAGGACGGCGTTCGAGAAGTCGGCGCGATCGAGGGTGACGTTGCCGCGGTCCTGGGCCTCGAAGCGCGTGTTGATGACCAGCGAGCGCGAAAAGCGCACGCCGAACAGCTCGCAGCCGTTGAAGACGCCCGACTGGATGCGGCTGCCGGAGAAGTCGGCGTTGCCGAGGCGGCTCGAGTAGAAGCTGGTGCCGTTCATCAGCGAGCCGTCGAAGCGCGCCTCGATGAGCTCGGAGCCGAAGAACGAACACCCGCGGAACAGGCCTTCGGAGAACTGGACCCCGCGGCCGCTGCTCTCGGTCACCTTGACGCGTGCGCAGTCGAGGCCGCGGGCGTCCGCGCCCTGCAGCCCCACGCGCTTGAAGGTCACGTCGTTGAGCTGCAGCTCGGTCAGCCCGGCCTTCGAGAAGTCGACCTCCTGGACGAGGTGGCCCATCAGGCGCCCCTCGCGGACCTGCTCGCGCAGCTCAGCCACCGATCGCAGCACGTTGTCCGTCATGCCCTCTCCCTCGCTCCTCGGCGCGTCCGCCCAACCCGGCGTCGACCCGGTCGGCGCGTCCGGCCGGCCCGTGCGTCAGGCTTACCGAGCGCGCCCCTCGTTGGCAAGCCCAGGTCGGACGCCGGCCGCGGTCCGGCCCCGGGACGCGCCATCCCCGCGAACCGCAAGCCGCTTCCCGGCCGAACAACGGCCCCACAACGGCCTCGGCGGCCGTGGACATCCGCCGCGCGTCCATCGTATGCTCGCGCTCCCTCTTGGCGAAGGGTGGATGGTCGAAAGTGCTGCAGCTCGTCTTTCGGAACGACGCGGGTGAGAGGTTGGTGGTCCCCATGACGTCGGGGACCGTGATCACGATCGGGCGCAACCCTGGCTCGACCCTGCAGACCAAGAACCCGTCGGTCAGCCGCAACCACGCGCAGATCCTCGAGGAGGGCGGCGCCTGGGTGGTCAAGGACCTCGGCAGCTCCAACTCGACGTTCATCAACGGCGACAAGGTCATGTTCTCGGCCCTCAAGGCCGGGGACGTGGTCCGGTTCGGGGACTTCGCGGTCAAGGTCCAGGGCGGGGCCGACGCCCGGGCGCCGGAGCCCGAGCCGTCACGGGTCGACGCGCCGCCGATCGCCGCCGGCGGCGGGGGCGAGGATCGGGCCGAGGCGCGGCGCCGCGAGCGGGCCGAGCGCGAGGCCCGGCTCCGCGAGGAGCGCGAGCGCCGCCGGCGAGAGCGCGATGGCGCCGCCGCGGACGCGCCGTCGGCGGCGACGATCACCCCCGACGCGGCGCCGCACGCGCGCGACGAGCGCCAGAACGCCCGCGAGATCACGCCCCAGGCGGCCCGCGACAGCGCGCCCAACCTGAACGCGCGCGAGATCTCGCCCCAGCAGGCCCCCTACGAGCGGCCGCGCGAGCCGGCGGTGGCCTCCTCGCGGTCCAGCGCGCCGGCCGCGGTCGCGGCCCCGGTCGCGGCGCCCCTGGCCTCGTCGTCGCCGCCGCTCGGGCGCCACGCCGATCCGGCCGAGCTGCGGGCCGCTCGCAACGAGGTGACCTCGCTGCAGGCGCAGCTCAAGGACACGCGCGCCCGCGTCGACGAGCTCGAGCGCCGCTGCCGCGAGCTCGAGGTGCGCGAGCAGCGCCACGACGAGGAGCTCGACGGCTGGCACGAGCGGTACAACCGCGTGCGCGAGCAGCTCGACCACAGCCAGGACCTGGTCCAGCGCGCGCGAGAGGATCTCGAGGAGCGCGACGACTCCATCGAGGAGCTGCAGCGGCAGGTCTCCGACCTCGAGAGCCAGCTGGCGGCCTTCGAGTCCAAGGGCCAGGAGAACTCGGGCCAGCTGAGCGAGCTCAAGGCCAAGGTCGTCCAGAAGGATCGGCGCATCGACGAGCTGCAGCGCGAGCTCGATCTGATGGAGTACGATCTGCGCGCGGCCCGCGAGGAGATCGAGTCGCTGCAGGACTCGTTCAACCACGACAACTCCGAGCAGCGGCGGCTCGAGCGCGAGATCCAGCTGCTGCGCGAGGTCATCTCGGAGAAGGAGAACCACGTCAGCGAGCTGAAGCTCGAGATCGAGGACCAGAGCCGCGAGATCTACGATCTCAAGATGGGCACCGGCATGAAGGACCTCGAGCAGGCGCGCCGCGACGTGCTCGAGAAGTACTTCGAGAAGAACCGCGAGGCCGACGAGCTGCGGGAGAAGGTGCGGGCGACCGAGCGCAAGGTCGAGGAGGTCGCCAAGCAGCTGGCCGACGCCGAGGCGCGGCTCACCGAGCAGCGCGACATCACCTCGCACCCGGACTTCAAGCGCAAGGTGCGCGAGATGGAGCGGCTGCAGTCGGACCTCGAGGAGGCGCGCGCCGAGGCCGAGCGCAGCAGCAAGCGCATGGACGAGTACGGGCCCGAGGCGAAGGCCAAGCTCGACGCCCAGCTCAACTTCCTCGAGCGCAAGAACAAGGCGCTGCAGGACAAGCTCGACGACGCGCTCGAGCAGCTCGAGCAAGCCCGCAAGGCGGCGGCGGCGGCCCCCGCGCCCGCGCCCGAGGCGACGGTGGTCAAGGCCGCGCCGGAGCCGACCGGCGAGGTCAAGGGCGAGGCGGTGCTCAAGGCCCGCGCGACCGAGCACCTCGACGAGGTGATGGACACCTACTCGTCGTGGAAGACGAACATGAACCTGCTGCGGACCTACGTCGACGAGGCGACGGACGCGGCCAAGGGCGGCGGCGACGTCAAGGGCGCCGTCCAGAGCATCCGCGAGCTGCTGGTCGTCGTCCTGGCCGACGCGACCGAGCTGCGGGGCGAGCTCAAGAGCCTGCAGGAACTGCTCGACAAGGACTAGTCACTTCTTCCTCCGCGCGCCCGCCGCACGCGCCCCGCGACCCAGGGAAAGGTCCCCATGCCCGCATCGCTGATGAACAAGTCCCGTCAGGAGCTCGAGTACCTCATCCGCGCCCGATACGCGCTCATCTACGTGGTCTCCTCCGAGGAGGAGCGCGTCGAGAGCTCGATCAAGGCCATCGGGGCCGAGCGGCAGCGCAAGGTCATCGCCTGGTCCATCACCGAGGGCTTCACCTCGCTCGATGGCGGCTCGAGCTTCCAGGACATCAAGGACCCGCTGCGCGCCCTCGACTTCATCGCGAACTACGAGGACGACGTCATCTGCATCATGCGGGACTACCACCCGTACCTGAAGGACCCGTCGATCGTGCGGCGCCTGCGCGATCTGCACCGGGACTTCAAGGAGAGCGACTACAACCAGCACATCGTCCTGCTCAGCCCGCTGTACGCGGCGCCGGTCGAGATCGAAAAGGAGCTGGCGGTGGTCGACTACGATCTCCCGGGCCGCGACGAGCTCGAGGAGATCGTCTGGAAGGTCGCGCAGAGCGTGCCCGACTCGGTGGATCTGCCGCTGCGCAAGGATCCGAACCTGCGCGACTCGGTCATCGAGGCGGCGCTGGGGCTGACGGCCGAGGAGGCCGAGAGCGTGTTCGCCAAGTCGCTCGTCAAGACGCGCGACTTCGACATCGACACCATCCTCGCCGAGAAGAAGGGCATCATCCGCAAGTCCGGCATCCTCGAGTTCTACCAGACCGACTCGCGCTTCTCGGACGTGGGCGGCATGGAGGTGCTCAAGAGCTGGCTGCACAAGCGCAAGGCGGCCTTCCGGCGCGACGCGCGCGACTTCGGCCTGCCGGCGCCCAAGGGCATCCTGCTCATCGGCATCCCGGGCTGCGGCAAGTCGCTGACCGCCAAGGCCATCGGCGCCATGTGGCACATGCCGCTGCTGCGCCTCGACGTCGGCAAGGTCATGGGCTCGCTGGTCGGCTCGTCCGAAGAGAACATGCGCAAGGCCATCAAGACGGCCGAGGCCGTGGCCCCCGCCATCCTGTGGCTGGACGAGCTCGAGAAGGGCTTCTCGGGCACCAAGAGCTCGGGCCAGACCGACGGCGGCACGACGGCGCGCGTCTTCGGCACCTTCATCACCTGGCTGCAGGAGAAGACGTCGCCGGTCTTCGTCATCGCGACGGCCAACGACGTCTCGGCGCTCCCGCCCGAGCTGCTGCGAAAGGGCCGCTTCGACGAGATCTTCTTCGTCGACCTGCCCACGCCCATCGAGCGCCTCGAGATCTTCAAGATCCACCTGAGCAAGAAGCGCCGCGACGCCGAGGCCTTCGACTTCGACGCGCTGGTGGGCGCCAGCCAGGGCTTCAACGGCGCCGAGATCGAGCAGGCCATCATCAGCGCGCTGTACGACGCCTACGAGGACGGCAAGGCGGATCTGACGACCGAGCGGGTCTTGAAGAGCATCGAAGAGATCATCCCGCTCAGCTACACGATGAAGGAGCGCATCGACGGGATGCGCGAGTGGTCCAAGTCGCGCGCCCGCCGGGCGAGCCTGGACGACGCCACGCTCAAGGAGCAGGGCGTCGGACGCAAGCTGGAGATCTGACCGGGGCGCCCGCACACTGTGTGGGCCGAAGACCGCAGCGAGGACGTCCTCGCGCATGACGTAGGGAGCGGACCGTGTCGCATTTCACGTCGGTGAAGACCAAGATCCGGGATCTGGTGTGCCTGACGCGCGCGCTGAAGGACCTCGGCTACAACTTCACGCAGGCCGAGGAACATCAGGCCGTGACGGTCAAGGGCTACCAGGGCCAGACGACCGACGCGGTCGTCTCGGTGCACGCCTCGAAGACCTACGACGTCGGCGTGAAGCTGACGGCCGATGGCACGTACGAGTTCGTGGCCGACTGGTGGGGCGTCGAGACGACGCGCGGCGTGACCGAGGAGGAGTTCATCAAGAAGCTCACCCAGCGGTACAGCTACCACAAGGTCATGGAAGAGATTAAGAAGCGCGGCTTCACCATCGAGAGCGAGGAAGCCAAGCAGGACGAGACCATCCAGGTCCGCGTCCGGACCTGGTCGTAGGCCCCGGACCCGAGCAGGAGCGCCCCGATGGCAACCAAGCGCGACATCGTCATCACCATCGGCCCCGATGGTGAGGTGCAGATCAAGGTCGAGGGGGTCGCCGGCAAGGACTGCCTCGACTTCACCCGCTTCCTCGAGGACGAGCTGGGCGAGGTGACTCACCGCGAGTTCACCAGCGAGTACTACCAGGAGGAGGCGGCCGAGACGACGGTGAAGGTTGGCGGCGAGTGACGAGCCGGTCGGCGTGACCGAGGCGGAGGCGGCGCTCGACCCGTTCACCGGGCGGCTCGCCTTCGTCGACCGCATCTTCAGGTCGCAGCGCGCGCGCGTGCGGACGTGGTTCGACCGCAGCCGCATCCAGCCCATCGAGCCGCTCGACAGCGGCGCCGACCGCATCGTGAACTACGAGGCGCTCGAGGCGATGATGGACTGGCAGGGCCTCGTCCGGCGCCCGCGGCCGATGCCCAAGGACGCCTACCCGAGCGAGATCGAGGAGGCGATGCAGCACCGGGAGCCGCAGTTCATCTTGCGCAACCTGGGGCGGGTCGAAAAAGAGGTCGACCCGGACGAGCCGCTGCCGCTCGACCGGCGGCCGCTGCCCATCGGGGCGGCGCTGGACGGGCTGGACTCGGCCAAGGACGTGCGGCACGAGCCGCCGCAGCTGCTGGACGAGATGACCGTCGACGTGTTCAGCGAGCAGCACGGCGTGATGCGGCGCCTGTACCGCGAGCCGTGGAACCGGCGGTTCTCCAAGGAGCTCCGCGCCGACCACACCGGCCCGATGTGGAGCTACGATCCCGACGCGGCCGAGGCCAAGCGCGCGGCGGCGGCCGCGGAAGGGGCGGTCGAGGACGCGACCGCCGAGGACGCTCCCGAGCTGACGTCGGCCGAGTAGGCCCTGGCGCACGCGTGGCGAGCATCTTTGGTTGCCGCGGGCCGGGGGCTCGCATAGGCTCCGCGCCATGAGCGACCCGGCGGTCCAGACCCGCGAGCAGCTCGTCGCCCTGAGGCGCGCCCTCCACCGCATCCCCGAGCTGGGCTTCGAAGAGCACGCGACCAGCCGCCTGCTGCGCGACGAGGTCGGACGGTACGTGCCGGTGCGGCCGGTGGGTGGCACGGGCTTCGTCGCCGACCTCGGGCCGGCCGACGCGCCGCGGACGCTGCTGCTGCGCGCGGACATGGACGGGCTGCCGGTGGCCGAGGAGACCGGGCTCGACTTCGCGTCGACGCACCCGGGGCGCATGCACGCCTGCGGCCACGACTGCCACATGGCGGCGCTGGTCGTGGCGGGGCGGCTCATCGCGCAGGCGCCGCCGGCGGGGCTGCGGGTGCGGCTGCTGTTCCAGCCGGCCGAGGAGGGCATCGGCGGGGCCCTGCGGTGCATCGAGGACGGCGCCCTCGAGGGCGTCGACGCGGCCTTCGGCGTGCACGTCTGGACCGAGCTGCCGACCGGGACGGTGGCGCTGACGGCCGGCGGCATCATGGCCGGCGTCGTCGAGCTGACGCTGCGGGTGCGCGGACGGGGCGGCCACGGGGCGATGCCGCACGAGACGGCGGATCCGGTGGTCGCGGCGGCGCAGCTGGTCCTGGCGCTGCAGACGGTCGCCAGCCGGCGGGTCGGGCCGCTGGTGCCGGTCGTGCTGACCCTGGGGGCGATCCAGGGGGGCGCGGCCTTCAACGTCATCCCGGACGAGGTGGTCATCCGCGGCACGGTGCGGACCTTCGCGCCCGAGGCGGCCGCGGACGTCGAGCGGCACGTGCGCGCCATCGCGGCGGGCGTCGCGGCGGCGACCGACACGCGCATCGACGTCGACTGGCTGGCCCACTGCATCCCGACCATGAACGACCCGGGGATGGCGGCGCTGGTGGCCGAAGCCGCCGCCGGCGTGTCCGGGCTCGACCGCGTGCTGACCGACTACCGGACCATGGCCGGCGAGGACTTCGGCTACATCCTGCGCGAGGTGCCGGGCTGCTACGCGCTCGTGGGCTGCGGCAACCCGGCCGTGGGCGCCACCGAGCCGCACCACAGCCCGCGCTTCGTCGTCGACGAGGCGGCGCTGTCCATCGCGTGCGGGCTACACCGCGCCGTCGCCGCACGCTTCGCGGCCGGCGAGTAGGGGAAGGACGACATGAATCGCGACAGTCTCATCGCCCGCCTCCGCGAGGAGGTCGTGGTCGGCGATGGCGGCATGGGGACCGAGATCTACGAGGCGGGCATCACCTACGACCACGCCTTCGACGAGCTGTGCCTTTCGCGGCCCGAGATCATCACCCGCATCCACCTGGGCTACATCGCCGCCGGCGCGCAGGTCCTGCAGACCAACAGCTTCGGCGCCAACCGGATGCGGCTGGCCGAGCACGGACTGAGCGAGCGCGTGGTCGACATCAACCGGGCGGCGGTGCGCCTGGCGCAGGTGGCGGCCTCGACGCGGCCCGGGGTGCTGGTCGCCGGGTCGGTCGGGCCGACCGGCGCCATCATGGCGCCCATCGGCAAGGTGACGAAGAAGGGGGCCGAGGATCTGTTCCGAGAGCAGATCGCCGTCCTGGCCGAGGCCGGCGTGGATCTGCTGATCCTCGAGACCTTCATGGATCTGCAGGAGATGGAGGCCGCCATGCGCGCGGCCGCCGCCGAGGCGCCGGACGTCGCCGTCATCGCCACGATGAGCTTCACCGACGAGGGCAAGACCATCTACGGCTACAAGCCCGAGGGGGTCGCGCGGGCGCTGAGCGATCTGGGCGCCGCCGCCGTGGGCGCCAACTGCTCGGTCGGGCCGGCGCCGCTGCTCGAGGTGATGGATCGCATGGTGCGCCGCGCGCCGGGGCTGGTCTACGCGGTGCAGCCGAACGCGGGCCAGCCCAAGTACCACAACGGCCGCTACATCTACCTGTCGTCGCCCGAGTACATGGCCCGCTACGCGCGCGAGTTCGCCGATCTGGGCGTCGCCTTCATCGGCGGGTGCTGCGGCACGCGCCCCGACCACATCGAGGCGCTGGTCGAGTCCGTGGCCGGCCGCGCGCCTGGCTCGCGTGGGCAGGGCCCGTCCGTCGAGGTGGGCGAGGACGACGGCGACGACGCCGAGCCCACCAGCCTCATCCGCAGCGGGGTGCAGGACAAGCTGGCCGCGGGCGAGTTCGTGGTCTCGGTCGAGATCGACCCGCCCAAGGGCATCGACGCCTCCAAGCTCATCCAGGGCGCCGCCCTGTGCCGCCAGGCCGGCTGCGACGCCATCAACATCGCCGACTCGCCGCTGGCGCGCGCCCGCATGAGCGCCCTGTCGCTGGCGAACCTCATCCGCGCGCACGTCGACATCGAGATCATCCTGCACATGTCCTGCCGCGACCGGAACCTGCTGGGGCTCCAGTCCGAGGCCATGGGCGGCTACGCCCTGGGCATCCGCAACATCCTGTGCGTGACGGGCGACCCGCCGACCATCGGCGACTACCCGCACGCCACGGGCGTCTTCGACGTCGACGCCATCGGGCTGACGGCGCTGCTGACGCGCCTGAACGACGGCGTCGATCTGGCCGGCAAGAAGCTGGGCTACCGCACCAACTTCCACCTGGGCGTCGCCGTGAACCCGACCGCGCCCGACCTCGAGCGCGAGTTCGACCGCTTCCGCCAGAAGGTCGACGCGGGCGCGCAGTACGCCATGACCCAGCCCATCTACGAGGCCGAGCCGCTCGCCCGCTTCTACGAGGCGTGCAAGCCGACCATCCCGGTGCTGGTCGGCATCCTGCCGCTGCGCAACACCAAGCACGCCGAGTTCATGCACAACGAGGTCCCGGACATCACCATCCCCGAGGCCATCCGCGAGCGCATGTTCAAGGCCGGCAAGGACGGCCCCAAGGAGGGCGTGCAGATCGCCCGCGAGCTGCTGCTCGAGGTGAAGTCCCTGGCGCAGGGCGTGTACCTGATGCCGCCCTTCGACCGCTTCGAGATGGCGGTCGACATCGTCGAGGTCCTGTAGCCCGCCTGGCGGTCAGGGGCAGCCGCGGCGGATCCGCACGTCGTCGAGGCGCGGGCCGGCGAAGTCGTTGGCGGCGTCGTCGACCGTGTCGAAGCGGAAGCGCACCTGGACCGCCTGCCCGGCCCAGGCCTCGAGGGGGACCGTCACGAGCGTCCACTGGCCGGCGGTGGTGCCCATGAGCTCGTCGGACGACCACACCTCGTCGCTCAGTCCGCCCGAGATGACGTCGACGGCGAGGCGGTCGACGCCCAGCGGGTTGTCGTACAGCAGGCCGTCCCACTCGGTGTCGAGCCGGAGCCGGAAGGCCAGCTCGAGCTGGCCCTCGTCGGTCGGTGCGGGCGGCAGGGCGACGACGGCGCTGCGGACGGCGCCCGCGCTGGCGCCGGGGCCATAGGTGCCCGTCTGCGGGTTGACGAAGGCCGCGACCAGCTGGCCCTCCCAGGCGTCGCCGCCGAGGCTCTGCCAGCCGGCGGCGCCCTCGCCCCCCTCGAGGAACCACGCCTCGAGCCCCGACTCGAAGCCGTCCGCGAGGAGATCGACCTCGAAACAGCAGAAGGCCTGGTGCAGGCACCTCCCGTCGGGGGCGCAGGCGTCGGTCGTGCACGGGTTCGCGTCCGCGCAGTCGTCGTCCGAGACGCACGGGGAGCAGGCCACGCCGGGGGTCTTGGGGACCGCGGCGCAGACGCGCCCTGCGCCGTCGTCCAGGGTCACGCAGCGCGCCTCGGAGCAGGCGTCGGGCAGCGGCGTGCCGACGCAGTCCGCGTCGACCTGGCAGCACCCGCCCTGGCAGCGGTCGACCACGGTCAGCTCGTCCAGGTAGACGCCCTCGCGGTGGTTGTCCTGCCCGTCGAGGGTGTCGAACGCGAAGCGCAGGCGCATGGTGGCGCCGCGCCACGGCGACAGATCGAAGGCCAACAGGCGCCACGCGCCCCAGGTGCTCTTGCCGAAGGCGGTCGTGGCGGCCAGCGGCCACTCGAAGCCGGTCAGGAGATCCTGGGCGAAGATCTGCAGCGCGTCGGCGGTGGGGACGGCGGGGGAGGGCGGCTCTACGTCGGCCCAGACCCAGACCAGCCCGACGTGGCCGGCCGAGGTCACGGGGAGCGACAGGACCGGGCCGTACAGATCGATGCGCACCTGGCTGCTGTCGGTCGCGCCCGGCGTCGGCTGGCAGTCGGGTCCCAGCTTGCCGTTGTAGTAGGTGCGGCAGGCCGGGTTGCCCAGGTACAGCGCCCCGGCCCCGCGCGCGGCGCGGTGGGTGTCGATCTGCCAGGCCACGCCGTCGCCCGCCTTGTAGTCGACCTGGAACAGGCCCAGCTGCCCCAGGGTGCCGCCCGCGTCGAAGCCCAGGGCGAGGGGGTAGGGCTGCGCCGGGCAGGCGCAGTCGGCCGGGCAGTGGACGCAGCGGCCCGCGTCCGAGCAGGTGTCGGTCGAGCAGGCGACGTCGTCGGCGCAGTCCTCGTCGGCGAGGCAGCACCCGGGGCGCGGCACCGAGGTGCACTGGTTCGAGACGCAGCGCACCGCCTGGCACGTCCCGCCGGGAGCCTGTCCGGCGCAGTCGGCGTCCTGCAGGCAGCAGCCGGGCTTGGCCTGCACGACGCACACGCCCTGCGCGCTGCACCGGCCCTCGTCGCAGAAGGCCATGAACGGGACCGTGCACGGGTGCTCCGGCGGACAGGCGTCCACGTCGCCGGGCGGCGTGACGACGTCCTCGGGCCCCACGTCCGCTGGGGTGGCGTCTTCGAGGTCCGCGGCGTCCGCGTCCCGCGCGTCGTCGCCCGAGAGGTCGCCACCTTCGTCCGAGGTGGCGTCGCCCTCGTCCGGCGCCGCATCGGCGTGGTCCCCGTCCGCGGCGACCGCGTCATCGGCCGCCGCGTCGGCGTCCTCGGCCCCTTTGGCGTCGACGACCTCGACGTCCGCGTCACCCTCGCCGGCCTTGGCGTCGCGAGGGCCCTCGGGGGCGTCGCCGCACGCGACCAGCGTCGCGGCGACGACCCACCCGAGCAGGAGAGCTCGGCCAGAGATCAGAACGGCTCCGGGCACCCGCGCTCGAACTCGACGTGGTCGACGCCGATGCCCTTGCCCGAGTTCTCGATGTCGTCCCAGCTCGAGAACGAGTAGCGCAGCCGGATGGTCTTGCCGGCGTAGGCGCTGAGATCCAGCGAGATCTGGCGCCAGCTGCTGTACTCGTTACAGGCGAGCTTGCTCTTGGTGAAGATCGGGCTGCCGGCGAGGCCGGTCTCGTCGTCCACCACGGTGATCTCGAACTTGTCGGCGAAGGGCGCGACGCCCGGCGTGCAGGACGGGTCCTTCTCGACGTCCAGGTACAGCCAGAACCGCATGTTCCACGGCACGCCCGGGTCGAGCGTGATCGGCGCGCTGGTCGCGATGCCGCACGAGGCCTTGTTGGCCGAGCCGCCGTAGTCGGTGCCGTTGCCGAAGTACAGGATCTGCTGGCCCTGCTTGGTGCCCATGGCCGCCGCCTGGGCGCTCGTCGCGAACTTCCAGACCGACGCCGCGTCGGCCAGGCCGCCGCCGGGGGTGCAGGTGTCGAAGGTCCAAGTCGACGGGGCCGGCCCCTCGAAGGTCAGCGCCTTGTCGGTCTGGTAGGCCGGCGTGCAGCACTCGGGCGTGTCCTTCTTGGTCTGGACGCAGGTGAAGGTGTCGCTGCAGGAGGCGGTGTGGCACGCGTTGATGGGCGTGCAGTCCCCGCCGTACATGCACTTGATCTGCGACTCGGCCAGGCACGTCGTCTTGAAGGCGACCTCGTCGATGAACGGCCCGCCGAAGTCGTTGTCCGACGCGTCACCGCTGTCGAACTCGAACACCAGCTGGACCTCCTGGCCCTTGAAGGCCGTCAGGTCGGCGCGGGTCTTGACCCACTGGCCCTTGGTCGAGTTCTCGAGGAAGTGGCTCACCCACACCGGCTCGGCCTGGATGACGCCGTCCACCATCACCTTCACGCGCAGCTCGTCGATGACGAACGGGCCGGTGATGAAGGGCTCCTCGGTGTCGTCCCAGAAGGTCGACAGCCGCAGCTTGAACTCGGCGAACGAGCGCCCCTTGCCGTAGGGCGGCACCAGGATGGGCGGGCTGACCGCCTGGCCCTTGACGGCCTTGGTGGGGTCGGGGTGCGCGAAGGTGCCGGTCGCCGGGTTCGAGAAGTTCAGGCTCTGCTTGCCCGCCGAGGCCTCGTCGTCGGTCACGTGCCAGGTCACCGGATCGGTGTCCAGGGCGACGGTGAACCCGTGGGCCATGGTCTCGAAGCTGGTCGACCACGCGCCCGGCCAGCCCGCCTCGGAGCAGCAGTTGTTGATGGTCGCCGGGTTGAACTCGTACTGGCACGTGCCCTGGATGCAGCTGTCCAACGTGCAGGTGTTGCTGTCGTTGCAGTCGGCCGCGACCGCGCAGCAGAGCGGGTCCTCCTTGATGTGCGTGCACTCGCCCAGCTCGCACACGTCCGTCGTGCACGCGTCGCCGTCGTCGCAGTCCGCCTGTCCGAGGCAGGGGTCGTCGCCGCAGACCGAGACCACCTGCAGCTCGTCGATGCGCACGCCGCCGCCGTCGTTGGCGACCTCGGAGCCGCTGTCGAACTCGAAGCCCAGCCGGACCTGCTTGCCCTGGAAGGCCGACAGGTCGACGCCGACCTGCGTCCAGCCGTCACCGGTCGTGTTGCCGATGGTCAGCGAGGTCCACACCTCGGTCGCCGTCTTGGCGTCCGTCGGCTTGACCCACACCCTCAGCACGTCGAACTGCTCGCCCGGCATCGGCTGGCCGGCGCCGTCGTACTCGGTCGACATCCACAGCCAGAACACGGCGCCCGTCTTGCGGAAGACCTCTTGCTCGACCGGGAAGACCGGCGTCCAGATGGTGGCCTCGGCGACCTGCGGCCCGTCGGGGCCGATCGCCTCGAAGGTCCCGGTGGCCGGGTCACCGAAGTACAGCGACGAGGTGCCCTGGAACGCGAAGCCGTCGTCGACCTGCCAGGTGACGTTGTCGTCCTTGGCGTCCTCGATGGCCCAGTCCGTCAGCGTGCCGTCCTCGAAGCCCTCGACGTCGACCGCTGGCGGCTGGGTGATGGTCGGGAACGTGGTCGACGGGGCGCAGCAGTCGGCCTTGAGCGCCACGCTGCACTGCTGCGCGTTGCAGCTGTAGTCGAAGCAGCCGTCGTTGCCGCAGTCGGCCGTCTGAGCGCAGCTCTGGCAGCTCTCGCCCGGCGTGGCGTAGCTGTAGGCGCACACGCCGCCGCCACCGTTGCCGTACATCGTGCAGACGTCGCTCGTGCACCCGTTGCCGTCGGTCGGGCAGGGGGCGCCCGCGGCCTCGCAGAACGCCTCGCTGCAGGTCACGCGCACGCGGACGTTGTCGACGAAGACGCCCTCCCAGGCGTCGACCTGCGACGGGCCGAAGTTGCCGTCCTTGTCGGCGACGAAGCGGAAGCCGACGGTCACGGTCTTGCCGGCGTAGGCCGCCAGGTTCACCGCCTGGTGCACGAACTGGCCGTTGGTCGTGTTCGCGACGCCAAACGCCTGCGTGCTGCGCCAGACCTCCTTGGCGCCCGAGCCGTCGTTGACGCGGACCTGCAGGAAGTCCAGATCCATCTGCGGGATCGTTCCGTCGCCGGGGAAGGCGGGCTCGGCGCTCATGCGCACCCAGAAGCTGAGGAAGACACCCACGTTCGCGTCGAGCTGGATGGCGGGGATCTCGATGCGGGTGTCGAGGGCGGTGCCCTGGTTGGCGAGCGGCGTCGCCAGCTCGCAGTCGTTGGTGACGGGGCCGTTGTAGTAGGTGAGGCAGGTCGGGTGACCGAAGTGCACGCTGTAGGCGGGGCTGACGCGCGCCGTCTGGGTCACGTGCCACAGCGCCCCGGGCGCGACGGGCTGGTTCACCGTCATGCCCTGGAACGTCCCGTCGTCGAAGAGCTTCTGGGTGAAGGTCTTGTTGACCGAGCACACGGGCGGCATCGAGGCGCAGCCGCCCGCGGTGCACGTCTCGAGGCACAGGTCGGTCGTCGTCGGGTTGCCGTCGCTGCAGTCGGCGCTGGACTCGCAGCAGCCCTCGACGTCGCTGAACTCGCAGGTGTTGGTCTGCTGGTTGCACGTGCCCTTCTGGCAGCAGTGCGAGACGATGTCCTGGCAGTCGTCGTCCTCGAAGCAGCACCCGTCGACCGCCACCAGCGCGCACTGGCCGTCCACGCAGCCGGCCGACTGGCAGGGGTTGGTCACCGGGACCTTGCCCTCGCAGTCCGCCGCGACCGAGCAACAGCTCTCGATCGGCTCGGCCACGCACTCGCCGTCGTCGCAGACGGCCTGCTCGCACGCGCCGACGGTGAAGTCGCCGCAGTCGTCGTTGGTCTCACACGTCGGCGTGACGACCTCGGACGTGGTGTCCGCGTCGCCGCCGCTGCCGTCCGGCGGCAGCTCGGGGCCGACGTCGACGGTCCCGTCGTCCTCGACGTCGCCGAGGTCGTCGGGCGCGTCGTCGTCCTTGGTGTCCACCTCGGGAACGTCGAACTTTGGCAGCTCGGGCTCCTTCTGCGTCGGAGCATCGGGGCCGCAACCGGCCCCCACGAAGGCCAGGACGGCGAGTCCGGTACCGATCCACCTGGACGTGAACGAGATCTTGCTCATGGCGACGCGCTCCCCTCGATGCGCAGACGACCCGGGGCGCCGTCCACGCGGCGCTTCCCCATCGTTTGGCGCCACCTTAGAATGAGTCCTTCCGAGGAATCAACCGGTCCCACCGCGGCGCCCCACCGGGCCCAGGCCCGGCGAGACCCGGCGACAGGAGCCACCGACGATGCCGCCGCTCGACCCCGAAACCCCCGTCCGGGCCTTGGACGGCCTCGTCGTCCGCCGGGTCGGCGGGCAGGTCTTCGTCCTGCTCCCCGACAGCTCGATGCACGGTTTCAACAACGAGAGCGCGGTGGCCATCTGGGACCACCTGGTCGCCGCCGGATCGGCCGGGCTGTCGGCCGGCGCCCTGTCGCAGCGCCTGTCGGCCGAGTTCAGCGTCGAGCCGGATCAGGCGCTCGAGACCGTGCTCCCCTTCCTCGAGCGGCTGATCGCGGAGGGCCTGTGCGCCCCCGCCGGGGCTTGACCGAGCGCCTGTAACCGGGTCACAACGCCGCGGATCGACGGGGCTTCGCGGCGGCGCGTCTCGTTGACTCCATTCCGGGCGCTTGCATAAGCTCCGCCCGATCGCGCGCGGTCACGTCCCGAGACGTCCCGCGCGGTCCTGAGAACACGCAGCCCGGACCCGGCCTCGGTCGCGTCCGGTCCCAATCGCGGCGCCTCCCTCCGCGCGTCGCCCGAGTCCTGGGGTCAGCTCTGATGAATCGCCTCCTCCGCGTCCTCCTCGCCTGTGCCTTCCTGGCGGCCTGCGGCGACGATCCCGCCAAGACGGACAGCGACGCCGACATCGGTGACATCGACAAGGGCGACGTCGACGAAGACGGCCGCGGGGACGTCGACGACGAGGTCGACGCCGGGCCCGACGGCGCGGGCGACACCGACGGCGACGTGACGCCGCCGGCCCCGACCATCGACTTCTGGTTCGTGGGCGCCCAGGGCGCGCGCGGGCAGGGCGACGAGGCCGTCACGCTGCTGCCCGAGGACGAGCTGGCCGGGTTCGAGCAGACGGAGAACCTGCAGATCCAGGTGGCCGTGGCCACCACCGGCGTCAGCAACGGCCGGCAGGTCACCCTGGTGATCGACGGGGCCAACCAGGGCGCCGAGACGGTCACGGTCACGGGCGACGGGGCCGGCGTGGCGACCTTCGATCAGGTCTCGCTCAAGGCCTCGGACGCCGGCTACGAGGTCAAGGTGCAGGTGACGACGCTGGGCGGCCAGAGCGCGACCGCCACCAAGCAGGTCACCGTGCTGACCGAGGCCTGCGATCTGGCGCTGGCGCCGGCCGCCCAGGACGGCTGCATCAACGAGGACGCGGACCCCGAGACGCCCGGACACCAGCTGCGCCTGACCGTGACGCACGCCAAGGGCACCTGCGACCGCGCCGAGCTGACGTTCACCAAGGGCGACGGGGAGCCCCAGACCCTGGGGCCGATCGACCTGGACGACGAGGGCGTGGCCGTGTTCGACGTCACGGTGGCGCCCGAGGGCGAGGTCTACGAGGGGAGCGTCATCGTCGACGCGCGCGTCCTGCACCCCGAGCACGACAGCCTCGCGGGCAGCGTCCTGGGCGCGGTCTACGCCTTCGACAACGCCGCGCCGGTCGTCACCCTGACGACCCCCGATCCGGCGGTGGTCGCGGCGTTGACCCTGGCGGTCGATCAGGACGAGGACCCGACCAACGGCATCCAGTACCCGGTGCAGGGCACGGTCGAGGGCGCCGCCGAGGGCACCACGGTGATGATCGAGGTCGGCGGCGAGGCCGCGGGCGAGGCCGAGCTGGTCGACGGCGGCTTCGGGCTGCCCAGCGTCTCGTTCACCCAGAGCGGCCCGACCACGCTGGTGGCCCGCGCGACGGACGCCTGCGGCAACGAGGGGGTGGCCACGCTCGAGATCCCGGTCTACGTCGACAAGGTCGCCCTGGCCATCGCCGCTCCCGCCGAGGGCGCCGTGCTGCTGGCCAAGGACGACGGCGACCCGGCGACCGCGGACACGTTCGAGACCGCCGTGGTCGTCAAGGCCGACGACGCGACCCCGGGCGCCGTCATCGCCGTCGAGTGCCGCCCCGCCAGCGCCGGTGAGAACACCTGGTTCCCGGCGGCCCAGGCCACCGTGCCCGACCCCGCGCCCGAGGACGGGCTGTTCCCGGTGCCGGTCGCGCTGCCGCTGGACACGTTCTCCAACGACGTGGTGTGCCGCGCCAGCTATGGCGGTCCCAACCCCGTCACGTCGGCCCCGGTGGCCTTCGTCGTGGCCCTGCCCGCGCCCACGCTGGCGCTCACCGAGCCGGTCGAAGGCGCCATGCTCGCCTCGAAGGTGGTCCGCCTGGCGGGCACCGCCAAGGGGCTGGACGGGCAGCCGCTCATCGTGAGGCTCTTGCACCCGACGACCCAGCAGGTGGTCCTCGCCGTCTCGGCCGGGACGGTCACCGGCGGCGTCTTCGACTTCCAGCTCGACCTGGCCGCCCAGGGTGTCCCGGTCACCGACGGCACCTGGCTGCTGCAGGTCGACGCCAAGGACACCTGGGGCAACCTGGTCTCCGACGTCGGCCCGGCGCCGCAGGCCACCGTCACCATCGACACGGTCAAGCCGCTGCTCGTCGTGCTCCAGCCGGGCACGACGTTCCTCGACCCGATCGCCGACCCGACGCTGGCCGACGAGGATCCGGCGACGCCCGGCTACCAGACGACCATCGTCGTCCAGATGAACAACGAGACCCAGCCCACGGGCGCGCAGGTCTGCCTGACCGTCAACGGCGAGGCGCTGGGCTGCGAGGCGCCGTCGGCCGAGGACTTCACCGCGACCTGGACGGGCGTGACGCTGGTCCCGGGCGCGGGCAACACGGTCACCGCGACGGGCGCCGACGCCTTCGGCAACGCGGCCAACCCGCTGACGCTCAAGCTGAACCTGGCGCTGCAGGCCCCGGTCGTGCAGATCCTGGCTCCCGAGGCCAAGCACGTCACGACCGCCGAGGCCGTCGCCGTCACGGTCAAGGTCAGCGACCCCGAGAAGGGCACGCCGCAGGTCGGCGCGGTGGTGACGCTGCACGTGGGCGGCGCCGACGCCGGGCTGACCGCCGCCGACAACGGCGACGGGACCTACACCTTCGCCGAGGTGCCGCTCGCCCCCGGCGTCAACACCCTCCAGGCGCTCGCGACCTGGTCCGGCGGTGACCCGGGCGCCAGCGCCGTGCGGCAGGTGACGCGCAAGACCGACGCCCCGACCGTCGCCGTGACCGCCCCGGCCGACGGGACGGTCATCAACCTGCAGTCCTCCCTGTGCCTCGGGACCTCGCTCGACTGCACGGCCAACGTGACCGTGGCGACCACGTCGGCCGAGGACGGCAGCGCGGTGACCCTGACGGTCGCCTGCGGCGCCGGCTCGACCGAGCTGACCGGCGTGGTGGCCGCCGAGGCCGCGACCTTCACGGGCGTGACGCTGACCCACGGCGGCGACTGCACCCTCACGGCGCAGGTGACGGACCTGGCCGGCCAGCAGGCGACCAGCGCGCCGGTGGTCGTCACCGTGGATCGGGCGGCGCCGACCATCACGGGCTTCACCCAGCCGGCCGGCGACTTCCTGCTGTACTACAACGACCTGTCGACCGACGAGGGCATGCAGGCCCCGCTCGTGCTGCAGCTGCAGGGCGTCGAGGCGGGCCAGGTGGTCTCGGTCGACGTCCGCAAGGCCGGCCAGGCGACCGGCACCGTGGTCACCCACACCGTGACGACCACCGTCTCGGGCGCGACCCTGTACACCGCCGACTTCGGCGTCGTGACCTACCCGGACGGCGCCGTGCTGCTCAAGGCCTCGGTCAGCGACGCGGCCGGCAACACGGCCACCAAGGACAAGCCCGTCTCGGTGCAGGCCAGCGCCCCGACGGTCGTCCTGCTGGCCCCGACCTGGCCGGGCGACGGCTGCGGCGCCTGCGCCTCGACCGCCCTGTGCAGCGACGGCGCATGCTGGCACCGCTGGAGCCAGAGCTACGCGTCGCAGACCGGCACGGTCACCATCAGCACCTCGGGCTTCGTGACCGACAACAACACGAACAACCTGCGCATCTGCAGCGACCACCCGTCGCTCGCCGGCAGCAAGCCGGCCTGCGCCACCGGCGGCTACTTCGAGATCGCCCGCGCGACCGCGACCGGCTCCAGCCAGTTCTTCACGCCGACCTCGCTCCTGCCCGCCGGCCAGCAGACCCTCATCGCCGAGCTGCGCCCCGCGCCGGGCGAGCCCTGGCTGGCCAGCCTGACCGCGCAGGACACGCGCCAGCGGCTGCGTCGCGTCCTCGTCGACCTGACCCCGCCGCAGGTCACGTCGCTGTCGAGCCCCAGCGACACCGAGGCGCCGACCGGCGTGCTGAACGCGGCCGAGCAGGAGCCGTCGCAGCCCGCGCGCACCTACCGCGTCGCGGCCCAGGTCACCGAGGACGGACCGGTCGACTTCTACGTCCAGAACACCAAGGTCAAGACGGTCGAGGCCGTCGGCGGCGCGGTCGAGACCACGCTGACCCTGGTCAGCGGCGGCAACGAGATCTACGTCATCGCCCGAGACGCGGTCGGCAACGCCAGCGCCGCCCCGCCGACCGGGCCGGTGTACGCGCCGACCGTCGACATCGTCGCGCCGGTCCTGGCCTTCGACAACCCGGTGCCTGGCACCGGCACGTATGGCCTCGGCGCGGTCCTCGACGTCGTGCTGGACGTCGGACTGCAGGCCTACGAGCAGACCGCCTCGGTGCAAGCCACCCTGTTCGACGGCGGCGTCGAGGTCGGCGCGCAGCCGGTGGTCGGCGGCGGCGCCACCTTCGCCGGCGCGCTGACCGAGGGCAGCCACACCTTCACGGCCAAGGTGACCGACCCGGCGGGCAACTCGGCGACGGTGGCCACCAGCCCGGCGACGGTGCTGGTCGACCTGACCCCGCCTGCCGCCGCCATCGCCTCGCCCGAGGCCGGCGTGCAGCTGACCGACGACTCGGACCCCGGCCAGTCGGGCTTCCAGGTGCAGGTGGACTTCAGCGCGGGCGAGGCGGCCGGGCCGGTCGACTGGAAGCTCGAGATCGCCGTGTGCCCCGACGCGACCTTCACGGGCTGCGGCGCGCTGTCGACCCGCGCGAGCGGCACGGCGACGGGCGTGACCGACCTCACGCGCCAGCTGACGCTGAACATCGTCGACACGGTCAGCCACCGACGCCTCGTGCTCACGACGACCGACCAGGCCGGAAACACGGCGACCGACGAGGTGACCTTCTCGGTCCTCATCGCCAACTGCTTCGTCAGCCTGACGAACCTGCCGGCGAGCGGCTGGCTCAACGCCTCCCACTGCCTCGAGGGCACCGCCTGCGACGCCGCGATCGTCGCGCAGCCCACCGGGGCCTGCGGGTCCAACACGACCATCGAGCTGTACGACGGCGCCACGCTGCTGGGCAGCCAGACGGTCGTGGCGGGGACGGACGCGACCTTCGTGGTGCCGGTGGCCGACGGGCAGCAGCTGGCGCTGCAGGCCAAGGCGCTGCTCGGGACGGTCGAGGTGGGCGAGAGCTCGCTCGAGAGCGTCACGGTCGACCTGACGCCGCCGGAGGTGACGCTGGTCGCCAAGGACGTCGACGGGTTCACGACCCCCGCGCCGCCGGCCTCCGAGGACGACATCGTCCTGTACAACGCCGGCCACGACGCCAACGCGGTCGTCCCGGGCTTCCAGGGCCGCGCGGTCGTCCGCATCACCGACGCCAACGCGGCCGGCGGTGGCCTGGTGCAGGTCGTGCGCACGACCTCGGGCGGGCCCGCGACGCTGACGCCGAACGTCCAGACCGACACGCCCGCGGACGGCGTGCTCGAGCTGACCCTGCGGACCCTGACGCTGCTCGATCAGGAGACGAACCTGGTCGCCATCACGGTCGAGGACGCGGCCGGCAACACGGTCACCGTCGGCTACGCCGCCGCCGTCGACGTGCAGCCGCCGGCCGCGGTCGCCCTGACCCTCGAGGGCTTCAACCCGCGCCTGCCCGGCGTGACCGTCAAGTGGACGGCCGTCGGCGACGACGGCACGACCGGGACGCCCGAGGCCTACGAGATCCGCTACAGCCGGTCCCCCATCACCGAGACCGACTTCGACAGCGCCTGCGCCGTCGGCGACATCGCCCACGCGGCGCCCATGCCCGACCCCGAGGCGGCCGGCGCGCAGCAGATCTACACGATCACCGGGCCGGACCCGCGGCCGCTGACCGACCCGTGCAAGTTCGCCTCCAGCCAGTCGCAGCCGACCTGGTACTTCGGCATCCGCGCCAGGGACGAGGTGGGGAACTGGTCGCCGGTGACCGCCGCGTCGGTCCAGTCGACCAACCTGCTGACCTACGGGTTTTCGCGCATCGTGTTCAGCGACACCTTCCGCGACACGGTCGTCGGGGGCGTCGACACGCGCCGCAAGTTCATCACCGCCTTCGGCGGGCTGGTGGGCGACGTCGACGGCGACGGCTTCGCGGACATGCTGGTCGGCAGCGGCCCGTCGGACGCCATCTGCGTCATCTACGGCGCCGCCGACATGCCGGAAGAGGTCTTCATCGACTCGGCCTCGAACCTGACCAGCCTGACCGGCCCGCACCACGACTGCCTGGTCGGCGCCGCGAATGTGCTGCCTGGCGCCGTCCAGCTCGGCACGGCGGTCGGACCGGCGGGCGACGTCAACGGCGACGGCCTGGCCGACTTCTTCGCGACCGGCCGCGTCCCCGACGATCCCAACGCCGGGACGCTGGTCTACCAGGGCTTCGTCGCCATCTGGCTGGGCGTGCAGGACCAGGGCCCCGACCTGTCCGCCCCGCCCATCATCATCCGCGGCGCCAACCTCCCCACGGTCGGCGGCTACGTCTCGGCCTGCGGCGCCGGCAACTTCACGGGCGCGGTCAGCGCCGCCGGTCACCCGATCGGCTCCTTCTCCGTGGGCGAGCCGGTGGCGGACCGCCTGACGGTCATCCCGGGCTCGGCCAGCTGGTCGCCCGACAGCCCGCGAGTCATCGATCTCGACGCGCTGGACGTCCCGGCCCTGACCTTCCAGGTCTCCGACGGCGCCTCGAACTTCGGCACCCGCTGCGACTGGGCCGGCGACCTCCTCGCGACCCCGGGCGGCGGCGTGGCGGCGACCGAGCTGCTGACCAACCACCTGGTCAACGTCAGCGGCAACGAGCACGAGCTGTTCGTCATCGCCGGGCGGCCCATCACGGGCACCTCGACGGTCAACGTCACGGCGCGTTCCGGCAGCGCGGCGACCGCCGAGGACGCCAACATCGTCAAGCTGCGCCAGGAGGCGGCCGGCTACCGCAACAACTTCCCGTCGGCCTTCAACGGCAAGCACGACGTGACCGGCGACGGCACGCCCGACATCGTCGCGCTGCACTACTCGCGCGCGACGGCGCAGGGCGGCGACGGCCAGGCGCTGAGCGTGTTCGACGGCGAGCTGGTCCCGAACGGGCTGGGCAAGCGCCACCGCGTGGCCATCAGCGGCGCCAAGGACGGCAGCGTCTGGAAGGGCGCCAACGGCTTCATCGTCGAGACGGGCCTGGCCTCGAACCACAAGGCCGTGGCGATCTTCGACTGGGACGGCTGGACGTGGGAGGGGATGCCGCTCGCGGACCTGTTCGTGCCCGACAAGGCCGAGCCGGCCACGCTGCGCATCAACCACGCGACCACGCCCGGGGTCGTCGATCCGGGAATGTTCCCGGTGGTCGACGGCCTATTGACCAACCCCTGGGGCAGCGCCACCGGGGCCCTGACCTCGTGGGCGGACGGCGGCGCCGACCTCAGCGGCGACGGCGTGGCGGACGCGGTGCTCGGCACGCACAATGGCGTGCTGGTGATCGTCCGCTAGGTTTGCGGTAACAGATACAGCCGTCGGAGCCGGCGCGTCGCGCGCCGGCCGGTCTCAGTGGAAGGCGTACGGACGTGAACGAAACGAAACTGCGTGACGACAGCGGCGCCGAGGCTCCGGCCGCGGGGCGGGACGGGCGCAAGCCCTGGGAGCCGCCGCGTCTGGACAGCGGCCGCGTCTTCGAGCGGGTGCTCCTGTCGAGCGGCACGACGTGCACCCCCTCCGAGCTGGAGATGTGCGCGCCGCCCTATTGCGAATGAGCGCCGCCACCGCGGAGCCGCCATCGGCCCCTGAGGGGGTCGAGGCGCTCCGCGTCGGCCCGCTGCGCGTCACCTCGACCCTCGACGGCCCGGGCGCCCGCCGCGCGTTCGCCGCCTTGCGTGAGGCCTACGTCGACGTCCCGCGGGCCACGGTGGCCGAGGCCACGCTGGTCCTCGAGCGCTACGATGGCCCGGGCGAGGTGGGCCCCGCGACGCTCGCGCTCGACGGCGACGCCAGCGGCCGATACCACGGCCGCTGCGGCCGCTGGGACGCGCGGCTGGACCTGTCGGACCCACGGCGCGCGCGGGTCGTCGGGCGGCTCCCGCGCGACATGGCGGGCGAGGACCGGGTCGCGGCCATGGCCACGACCCTGACGCGCCTGGCGGCCGCCGCGGCGCTGGTGCCGCTGGGGGGCTTCCTGGTGCACGGGGCGGCGCTGGTCCGGCCCGGCGGGGGCGCGGTGCTGTTCGCGGGCCCGAGCGGGGCCGGCAAGACCACGATGACGCGCCGGCTGCCCGGCTGGACGGCGCTGGCCGACGACACGGTCCTCATCGAGTGGGACGCGGGGCAGGGCGCCTTCTACGCCGGCGGGACGCCGTTCCGCGGCCACGAGGGCCTGCCGCGGACGGGCCTGCGGGCGCCGCTCGAGCGGGTCGCGGTGCTGGCCCCCCACGCCGCGCAGGGGCGGTGGAGCGCGCTGGACGAGGCGAGCGCGTTCGCGTCGCTGATGGCGCGGATCATCTGGTTCGTCCGCTCGGGGCCGCTGGTCGACGACCTGACCGAGCTGGTCCAGCGCTGCGCTCAGACCGTGCCGTTCGGACGGCTCGAGACCTCGCTCGAGCACGACGTCGCCGCGCTGCTGGCGTCGGCCGGAGAGGGGGCGCGATGACCGGCATGCTCGAGCGCGTCCGCGCCGCCTACCTGGCCGCCGGGCTCATCTCGCACGTCCACATCGATCTTCTGTACCAGTGCGATCTCGACTGCTTGCACTGCTACCTGGACGACAAGGTCCAGCGCCTGCACGACACCGCCTTCTGGAAGGACGTGCTGGACCAGCTGGCCGAGCTGCAGGTCCTCGACGTCACGCTGAGCGGCGGCGAGCTGCTGCTCCGCAAGGACGCGCTGGACCTCATCGCCCACGCCCGGTCGCGCGGTCTGCTCGTGCACCTCAAGACCCACGCCGGCCGCATCGACGACGCCGCCGCCGATCGGCTGGCCGCGCTGGGCGTGTCTACCATCAGCGTCAGCTACTACGCGACCGACCCGGCCGTCCACGACGCCATCACGCGCCGCCCCGGCAGCCACGACCGCACCTGGGCGGCCATCCGCCGCCTCGCCGAGCGCGGCGTGAACGTCAAGGTCAGCTGCCCCGTCATGGCCGCCAACCGCCACGCCTACCCGGACGTGGTCCGGGCCTGCGGCGACATTGGCGTCCCGGTCGCGCTCACCGGGCACATCTTCGCGACCCACGGCGGCGAGGCCTTCCCCGCCGACGCCGCCCTGACCGCGCAGGAGCAGAGCGATCTGGAGGCCTTCATGGCCACCCTCGAGGCCGGCTGCGGCAAGACCCCGCCCGGCGCGCGCTGGGAGGACGCCTCGTCCTGTGGCGCGGGGCGCGTGACCCTGTACGTCAGCCCCCAGGCCGAGGTGCGACCCTGCGTCATCTGGCCGCAGCCGCTGGGCCGCCTGACCGACACGCGCCTGGCCGACATCGTCGCGCGCTCTCCCGCCCTGGCGCGCATCCGCAGCCAGCGGCGCCGCGACCGCGACGTCTGCGCCGGCTGCGCGCTGCGCGAGCAGTGCGACTACTGCCCCGGGCAGGCCTTCACGGACTCGGGCGACCCGACCCGACCGGTCCGCTCGATCTGCGAGTCGACCTGGGCCCGGGCCAAGGCGCGCGCCCGGCTGGCGGGCGACCCCGAGCCGCCGCGTCCGCCGGGGCTGGACGGCCCCGAGCCGCCGCGGCGCTTCCGCGTCCTGTCGGCCGCCGAGGCCCGCGCCGCCGAGCGCGAGGCCGGCCAGGCGCCGTGATCCCGCTGAACGCCGCCGGCCTGGACGCCATGCGGGCGGACATGGCCCGCGAGCACCTGGCGGCCGGCCGCCCCCTGCGCGCGCGCGCCCACGGCCTGAGCATGTGGCCCTGCCTGCGCCCCGGCGCCTTGGTGACCGTCGAGCCGCTGGGCGCGCGGCCGCCTCGCCGCGGCGACGTCGTCCTGGCCGACTTCGGCGGGCGCCTGGTGTTGCATCGCGTCCTGCGCGTGGCCGGGGACCGCCTGTGGCTCAAGGGCGACGCGCGGCCGTCCGGCGACCCGCCCGTCGCCGCCGGGGCCGTGCTGGGCCGCCTCGCGCCGCGCGCCCTCGACCCGGTCCTGGCGCGTCTGTCGCCGCTGCTAGGGCGTCCGCTGGCGCTCGGCGCCGCGCTGACGCAGAGGTTTTTTGACCGCCTCCCGACCCGCTCCTAGCATCGCCCCGCGATACAGGCCCCACGAGCGGGGGCGGGAGGCTGGGAATGCGGTGGGCTCGAACGATGGCCCTGGCGGCGTGTGTGGCCGCTGGGTGCAGCGCCCGGGGCGATGAGGTCGAGCGCGAGCTCGAAGCGCTCCGGCGCGAGATCGCCGAGCTGCAGAAGCGTCCGGCCGTCGCGGCGGCGCCTCGGGTGCCCGCGCCGGCCGGCAACCCGGCGGGTCCCCCGCGCATCCCGGCCGCCCCGGACCCCAGCGCGCCGCCGCCGCTGCCGGTCGTCAAGCTGCAGCGCATCAAGGCCGACCCCTTCAAGGAGGGGCGCGAGCCGACCATCCGCATCGGCAAGAAGGGGCGCGAGGCGCCTCCGGTCGCCAAGGAGCCGAGCGGGCCGCTCGAGTTCGACCGGATGGACGAGCACGGCAACCTGGTCGACCGAGAAGGGCGCGTCGTCTACAAGGCCGGCACCTTCAGCCCGCCCATCGACACCCCGACCCCCGAGGCGCCCCCGGATCGCGTCTGGGAGGTGGCCGACGACCCGCACGCCTCGCCGGCCGAGCGGGTCGACCGCGCCATGGGCGTGCCGCGCGTCGACGGCGTCTCGTCCGCGCCCGGCGCACCGCAGCCGGGCATCCGCCCGCTGCCCAAGCCGCGCCTGCGCGAGGTGGTGATCCGCGAGGGCGAGCTGCCCGACGACCTGCCGCTCAACCGCGACGACGCCATCGTCGTGCAGCCCGAGGCGCGCGATCCGGGCCCGCCGCCCGGCGCCGTGGGCGATCCGGACGAGCCGATCATCCGCGTCCGCAAGGACGACTACGCGCCGCCGCGGCCGGCGCGTCCGCCGACGCCGACCGATCTGGCGCCGGTGCCGGCGCCGGAGCCGCCCGCGGCGCTGCCCGAGCCCGAGCCGGAGCCCGCCCCGACCCCGGCCGCGCCGGCGCCCATGCCGCGCCTGACCCCGCCCCCCATGCCCGTCGTCGCGCCGCCGGCGCCCGTGGCGCCGCGTCCCATCGCCAAGCCGCGCTCGGCCCCCGGGCCGCAGCGGGTCATCCGGCAGGTGGCCTTCAAGGGCGCCAAGGACAAGCGCGCGAAGAAGCTCTACGAGCAGGGCTACGGCGCCTTCCAGAAGGGCGACCACCTGGCCGCGCGCAAGAAGTTCGAGCTGCTGCTCGAGCACTACTACGAGCACGATCTGGCCGACAACGCCCTGTACTGGCTGGGCGAGACCGCCTACGGCCGCGGCGAGTGGCTGCAGGCCCTCGCCTGGTTCCAGGATCTCATCCTGCGCTACCCCGGCGGCAACAAGCTGCCGGACGCCATGCTCAAGTCGGCGCTCTGTTACGCGCGCCTCGGCGATGCGTCGTATGCGGTGAAGATCCTCACCGACGTCGAAGCCCTCTTCCCCTCGCAGCCGGTCGCGGAGGTCGCCCGTGAGCGGCGCCTCCAGCTCAGCGACGGAGGACCCTGATGCCTGCCCATCGGCCCACCCCCCATCCCCAGGGCGCCCCCCGCGCCCCGCGCCGCGGCCTGCGTCTGACCGCGCTAGGCCTCGCGGCCCTGACGCTGGCGCCCTCGGCGCAGGCCTACGACATCACGACGCCCGACATCGTCACGAAGAACCCGACCATCGGCCGGCAGGGGCTCTACCTCGTCCAGGAGGGCGACACCCTGTGGGATCTGTCCGAGGTCTTCTTCGGCGAGCCCTGGTTCTGGCCGACCCTGTGGTCCTACAACCCGCAGGTCACCAACCCGCACTGGATCTATCCGGGCGATCTCCTGCAGATGCAGGTCCCGCGCACCCGCGGCACGACCAGCACCATCGTGTGGAGCGAGTCGCGCTACAGCGAGGACAAGGTCGATCTGGAGATCTTCTCGCGCTACGTCGGCTACCTGCCCGACCGCGCCTTCAAGGAGTCGGGCCGCATCGCCTACGCGCGCGAGAGCCACCGCACCCTGGGCGAGTACGACGAGGTCTACATCGAGTTCGCGCAGGACGTGGAGGTCAAGCGCGGCGAGCGCTTCACCATCTACCGCAACGAGGGGCCGATCACGCACCCGCTCGATGCGGACCGGATCGTCGGCTACAAGATCCGCCACCTGGGCATCGCGCGGGTCCTCGACGCCGACCAGCACTACGTCAAGGCGCTCATCCTCAAGTCCTACGAGGAGATCTACCGCGACGACCTCATCACCAGCCTCTTCCCGCACTCGTGGGACGTCGCGCCGCGCACCAACGAGGTCGAGCTGGTCGGGACGCTGGTCGACCACCACCAGCCCGTCACCTTCAGCGGGCAGTTCGACTACGGCTACATCGACAAGGGCCGCATCGACGGCGTCGAGCGCGGCAACCGCTTCGTCGTCGAGCGCCGCGGCGACGGCCTGTGGTACGACGAGCCGCCGGACGAGGTCGACCTGGACAAGTTCCCGTGGGAGTTCACCGGCGAGGTGATGGTCGTCGAGGCCTTCGAGGAGACGAGCCTCGTCATCGTGACGCGCGCCATCAAGGAGCTCATCCGCGGCGACCGCCTGCACATGAAGAAGGGCTACTGACGGCGGCCCGGCGGTGGTGCCGGGGGCCCGGTGACCGCGCCGGGGCCCCCGACCCGTCTCGAAGCCGTCAGTGGTACTGGTAGAACTCGGTGTACAGCGAGAAGGCCGCGAGCGAGGCGCGGAGATCCTGATCCTCGCGCAGGTAGAAGGCGTTGAAGCCGCTGCGGCTCATGTAGAGCAGCTGGTCTCGCAGCACGTCGCCGAAGGCCAGGATGTCGCCTTCGAAGCCCCAGTGGGCGCGCAGGCGGCGCGCGTGGGAGTAGCAGCGGCCGTCGGCGAACCGGGGGAAGGGCAGGGCGACCACCGGCAGCCGCGCCAGCAGGGCGCGCACGGGCGCGAGGTCCTCGTCGCCGGCGACGATGACGCCCACGCCGTCGAGGTCCGCGCCGGCGGCGTCGAGGCGCAGCCAGTCGGCCAGCGGGACGATCTGCCCCGCCGTGGGTCGGGCGCCTTCGGGCAAGGTGGTCACCAGCTCCCAGGGGGCGGCGGTGACCTGGCGGTCCTTGATCATCTCACGCGGCACGGGCGGCCTCCCTCTCGGCGTAGACGGCGGCCTTGAACGGCGTCAGGCCGACGCGGCGGACGGTCTGGATGAAGCTCTCGGTGCCCTGGCGCTGCTCGACGTAGCAGTCGAGGAGCCGCTCGACGCTGTCGACCACCTGGTCGCGCGCGACGGCGGGGCCGATGATCTCCGCGATGGCGGGGTGTCCCTCGCCGGGGCCTCCGGCGCTGCCGCCGAGGCTGAGCTGGTAGAACTCCTCGCCGCGCTTGTCGATCCCCAGGATGCCGATGTGGCCCATGTGGTGGTGGCCGCAGGCGTTGATGCAGCCCGACATCTTGAGGTGGATGAAGCCCAGCTCGTAGGCGTGGTCGAGGTCGGCGAAGCGCTCGGTGATCTCCTGCGCGACCGGGATGGAGCTGGAGTTGGCGAGCGAGCAGTAGTCGAGGCCGGGGCAGCTGATGAGGTCCTGGATGGTGCCGATGTTCGGCGAGGCCAGGCGCAGGGCGCGCAGCGCGTCGTACAGCTCGGACAGATCGGCGCCGCGGACGTCCTGCAGGACCAGGTTCTGCTCGTAGGTGGTCACGCAGCGGCCGCCGTTGAAGCGGTCCATCAGGTCGGCCACGGCGTAGAACTGCTCGGTGATGAGGTCGCCCGGCGGGCGGCCCGGCGGCTTGAGCGACAGGACGACCGCGTGATAGCCGGGCACGCGGTGCGCCTGGACGTTGTGGGTCATCCAGCGGTCGAAGTCGGGGTCGACGGCGCGGCGGCGGGCGGCCGAGCCGTCGTCCGGGTCGGCCACGTAGCCGTCGTACTCGAAGTAGCGCTGCAGCTCGGCGACGCGGGCGAGGTCGAGCTTGTCGTGGGCGATGGCGGCGTGCTCACGGTCGACCTCGGCGCGGAAGCGCTCGATGCCCAGCTCGCCGACGAGGATCTTGATGCGGGCCTTGAACTTGTTGTCGCGCCGGCCGTACAGGTTGTAGACGCGCAGGATGGCCTCGGACACGCTGACGAGGTCCTCGGGCGGGACGAAGTCGCGCACGACCTGGCCCAGGCGCGGGGTGCGGCCGAGGCCGCCGCCGGCGGAGACCTCGAAGCCCAGCTGCCCGTCGCGGAGCACGGCCTTGATGCCCACGTCGTGCATGCAGGTCGCGGCCCGGTCCTCGCGCGCGCCGGTCAGGGCGAACTTGAACTTGCGCGGCAGGTACATGAACTCGGGGTGGAGCGCGAAGTACTGGCGCAGGATCTCGCAGTAGGGGCGGACGTCGACGAGCTCGTCCGGCGCGACGCCCGAGAAGGGGTCGCTGGTGATGTTGCGGACGCAGTTGCCGCTGGTCTGGATGGCGTTCATCTCGACCTCGGCCAGGTGCATGAGGACGTCGGGGACCTCCTCGAGCGCCATCCAGTGGAACTGGATGTTCTGGCGGGTCGTGAAGTGGCCGAAGCCGCGGTCGTAGCGCTGGGCGATGTAGCCGAGCTTGCGCATCTGGGCGCTCGAGAGCTGCCCGTAGGGGATGGCGATGCGCAGCATGTAGGCGTGCCGCTGCAGGTACAGGCCGTTCATCAGGCGCAGCGGGCGGAACTCGTCCTCGCTCAGCTCGCCCGCGAGGCGCCGACGCACCTGATCGCGGAACTCGGCGACGCGCTCGCGCACGAAGCGCGCGTCCATCGGGGTGTAACGGTACATGCCAGCTCTCTCCAAGGGCTGAGTCGCTGCTCGGAGAGAGAATGTAGACCAAGTCGGTCAACAAAGTGAAGAACGCCGGAGCCCGCGCTCGAAGAGCCGCGTCATCGCTGAGGAGACGGGTGGGCTCAGGGGGCGTAGCAGGCGCGGGTGACGCCGTTGGCGTCGATGGTGACGATGATGTGGTCGTCGCCGTGCTCGGTCCCGGCGGCCTTGTCCTCGTCGCGGTTCTCGGTCGACAGCAGGTGGTAGCGCGCGAGGCGCGCCTGGAGGCGGGCGAGGGCGGCCTCGGTGGGGAGCTGGGCGCCCGAGAAGCTGCGGCGGCCGCTGGAGATGACCGCCCAGGCGTTGTCGGCGCCCTTGGTGGGGAAGACGCGGTCGAGGAAGGCCTGGGTCGAGGCGGTGTCCGAGCCGTGATGGCCGACCTTGAGGACCGACGCGGCGAGGTTGAGCTGGCCCTGGTTGGCGGCGGTGACGAGCTGCTGCTCGACCTCTTGCTCGAGGTCGCCCATCAGCAGGATCTGCTGGCCGCCGTAGCGGATCGCGAAGGCCACCGAGGTGTTGTTGACGTCGGTGCCGCTGGGGTCGTCGACCTTGCCGGACGGGGGCGTGGCGGACGACCAGATGAGGCGCGCCTCGTCGACGATGGGGCCGAACAGGTCGACGCGTTGGAACCAGGCGGGGGCCAGCTCGGGCACGGCCGGGGTGGCGGCGACGCCGCCGAGGCGCTGGACGTCGCTGAGGGCGGCCTGGCGGGCGGCCAGGAAGGCGGAGGAGCCGGCGGTGAAGCCCGGGTCGACGTAGTTGAGGATCTCGAAGGTCTCGGCGACGGCGCCGAGGCCGCCGTAGTGGTCCTCGTGCGCGTGGGTGACGATGACCGTGTCGATCGACTCGCCGGGGGCGAGGCCGTGCGAGAGCAAGTAGTCGACGACGACCTCGCCGCCGGGCGAGGTGCCCGGGATCGTGCCCGAGGGGCCGGCGTCGATGAGGATGTCGAGGCTCTCGACCTCCTCGTTATTGACCCAGGGGGTCTGGATCCAGACGGCGTCCCCCTGGCCGACGTCGATGAGCGTGATCTTCAGGGTCTCGGGGGCGAGGCCTTCGATCTCGTCGATGGTGCACAAGGGGCCGTCGGTGCGCCCGTTGCCCAGCTGCTGCGACAGGTCGGGCAGCGTCGTGTCCACGCAGCCGCCCAGCAAAGGGGCGAGGGCCAGGGCGAGGGCCCAGGCGACGGAGAGCTCGAGGCGGGCGGATCGGGCGCGCATGGGCGCTGTGTAGCACACCGGGAGCCGTCGAGTCTGCCCCGGCGCGGGCGGCGGGCGCCGCCGGCTGAAATAGTGGACAGGAGGTGGCCGTTACGGCACCCGTCTTGGCTTTGACAAAGCCTGCCGCGGTCCGCTACCAAGCCTGCCCAAGCCGCCCTCGCCCCTCCCCGGAGCACACCGCCGTGAAGCGACTCGCCCGCGCCCTCGTCGTCGCCGCCCTCCTCACCCCGCTCGGGCTCGCCCCGGCCTGCACCCGGGACACCATCGCCGACACGACCATCCCGGCGACCGAGAACAACCGGGCCATCTACGACCTGGTGATGACGTACCGCCGCGCGATCGAGACGCGCGATCTCGAGAGCCTGCTGCCGCTCATCAGCCGGAGGTACTACGAGAACGCCGGCACGACCGACCGTCAGACCGACGACTACGGCTACGAGCGGCTCGTGACCGAGGTCCTTCCGATGCTGAAGGATAACGTCAAGGCGGTTCAGTACCGTATCCTCATGCGCGACATCCAGGTGGACGGAGACCGCGCGTGGGCCGACTACGAGTACTTCTACAACTTCCAGTTCGTCGAGCAGGGCAACGAGGGCTTCGCCCAGAAGAACGACTTCAACCGCATGACCTTCGTCCGCGAGGACGACATGTGGCGGATCGCCGGCGGGCTCTGACCCGCGCCCTGCTGGCCGCCTGCGCGCTGGCCCTGGCCGTCGCCGCGGCGCCGGCGGCGGTGGCGGCGCCCAAGGGGCCGCTGAGCCAGGCGCGCGACGCGCTGCACCACTGGAAGCTCGGGCAGGCCGAGCAGCTGCTGTCGAAGGCGGGCGCCCCGGCGGTCGAGGTCGAGCGCCAGACGCTGCTGGCGCGGCTGGATCTGCAACGCAGCCGCTTCAAGGCGGTCGTCGAGCGGCTCACCCCGCTGGTCGCCAAGCACCCCGGCGCGTACGAGGCGCGGGTCGTGCTGGGGCGCGCCCTGAAGGCGACCGGCGACAAGGCGCGCGCGTTCGCGGTGCTGGACCCGATGGCCAACGACTACAACGACGGGCGCATCGCGACGGCCGCCGACAAGATGTGGCTCGCCGTCGGCCTGCACCTGACCGGCTACCACAAGGACGCCTCGTCCACGTTCGCCGAGGCGCTCGCCGACGACGCCTCGCTGCACACGGCGCGCCTGAGGTGGGCCGACCTCTTCATCGACAAGTACAACTTCAAGGACTCGGACGCCCTGTTCAAGGAGGTCCTCGCGCGGCGGGCCAACGACCCCGAGGCGCGGCTGGGGCTGGCGCGCCTCGACGTCGAGAGCGACCGCGAGTACGCGAAGGCGGCCGAGACCGCCGAGGCCCTGGTGCGCGAGTCGCCGACCCATGTGCCGGCGCACAACCTGCTGGCCCGCATCGCCCTCGACAACGAGCGCCCCGAGGAGGCCATCGCGCGCCTGCAGGCGCACAGCCTCAAGGTCGCGCCCGACGACCCGGAGGCCATCGCGCTGCTGGGCGCCGCCCACTACATCGCCGACGACGAGGCCGCCTACCGGAAGACGGAGCGGCGGGCGCTCGCGGTCAACCCGAAGTTCGCGCGCTTCTACACGGTCGTCGCCGACCACGCGACGCGCATGCACCGCTACAAGGAGTCGCTGGCGCTGGCCGACAAGGCGCTGAGCCTGGACCGCGAGCACTGGCCGGCCTACGCGGCCCTGGGCATCGGCTACAGCCGCGTGGGCGACGACGCCAAGGCCAAGGAGTTCCTGGACAAGGCCTACGACGGCGACCCGTACGACGTGCGGACCTACAACCTGCTCGAGTTCTTCTACGACCGGGTCATCAAGCAGTTCGAGTGGATGGACGCCGGCAAGATGCGCGTGCGCGTCCACAAGCCCGAGCGCCCGGTCCTCGAGCGCTACGTCCCGGCGCTGCTGAAGGAGGCCTACGGGGCCCTGTCGAAGAAGTACGGCTTCGAGCCCGAGGCGCCGCTGCACATCGAGATCTTCCCGGACCCGCAGCTCTTCGCCGTGCGCTCCATCGGCCTGCCGAACCTGGGCGCCCACGGCATCTGCTTCGGCCACGTCATCACGAGCCGCTCGCCCTCGGACGGCAACTTCAACTGGGCCGAGGTCCTGTGGCACGAGCTGAGCCACGTGTTCCACATCCAGCTGTCCAACAGCCGCGTCCCGCGCTGGTTCACCGAGGGCATGGCCGTCTACGAGTCGACCGAGGGCCGCCCCGAGTGGCGCCGCGAGATGGATCGCGAGCTGCTGACCTACTTCGACAAGCAGCGGCTGCGGGGCGTCGCCGAGTTCAACCTGTCGTTCACGCAGGCGCGCAGCTTCGACGACATCCTGGTCGCCTACTACCACGCCTTCGTGATGGCCGAGTTCATCGCGCAGGAGTTCGGCTTCCCCAAGATGCGGGGGATGCTGGTCGCCTGGGGCCAGCGCAAGGCCACGCCGCAGGTGTTCCGCGAGGTGCTGGGCGTCAAGGACCTCGCCGACTTCGACCGGCGCTTCTTCGCCTGGCTCGACCAGCGCCTGTCGCCGCTGCGCAAGAGCTACCACCTGGACGTCGAGCAGTACGCGAGCGACCCGGCGAAGTACCTGCAGCAGGCGCTGAAGGAGCCCACGAACGCGGCGGCGCAGGCCGCGGCCGCCGTGGCGTCGCTGGCGACCGGCGACATCCCGGGGGCGACGCGCTACGCCGAGGCGGCCCTGGCCATCGAGCCGGCGCGCCCGGACGCGCTGATGCTGCGGGCCATCGTGCGGCTGCGGACCGCGCGGCGCGACGACGCCAAGCGGGACCTCGAGCGGCTGGTCGAGCTGGGCCACGACGGGGCCGACGTGCGCAAGTACCTTGCCGAGCTGGCGCGCGAGGCGGGCGACGTCGCGGGCACGGTGCCGCACCTCGAAAAGGCCGTGCAGTTCCACCCGCAGGACGCCTCGCTGCACTACGAGCTCATCCGCGCCCTCGACCAGACGCAGCGCCCGGCCGACGCCTTCGTCTGGCGCAAGCGCGTCCTGGCGCTCGACCAGATGAACGCCCAGCTGGTCGCCGAGCTGCTGGCCGGCGCCGAGGCGCACGGCGCGACGCGCGAGGAGATCCTCAGGTGGGGCGAGCTGGGCAACCACATCGCGCCCTTTTCGGTCGAGCACCACGTCGCCTACGCCAAGGCCCTCGCGCGGCTGGGCCTGACCGAGCAGGCGCGCTTCGAGGCCAGCTCGGCCCTGCTCATCGACCCGACCCACGCCGAGGCCAAGGCCCTGGCCAAGTAGCGACGGCGCGGGGCGGGGGCTCGGAGCGGTCGAGCCCCCGCCGTCCGTCACTTCTCGAGCGGCGCGGCCTCGCTGTCGTCGAGCGGCCCCAGGACCGCCGGGGTCTCGCCGGCGAGGGGCGGCGTCTCGTAGACGCGCAGCTGCCCGCGCACGGTGACGACCGGCCCCATCGGCACGGGCGGCAGCAGCGTGCGGTCGAGCCGCCGCATGCGGAGGTCGAGCGAGGCGACCAGCGTCACCTCGTCGGCCTGGGCGCGGGCCGGCGCGCGGCGCTCGAAGCGGTGCACCCGGACGTCGCCGCCCACGGCGGCGTAGTTGGCCTCGGCTCCCAGGCGCGCCAGATCGGCCTCGTCGCGGTTGTCGTCGAGGAAGACCTTGGCCTGACCGCGGGCAGGCAGGAAGCCGTCGGGTGAGCTGGGGTCGGCGACGACGTCGAGCGAGGCGCCGCCGCGGAGATCCGCCAGGGGCAGGTCGACCTGGAAGATGAAGGGTGGGCTGCGGTCGCGGTCGGCGAGATCGTAGGTGACGGGGCCGGCGAGCTGCAGCGACCAGTGGTCGGCGCTGCGGACCGAGCCGACGATCTCGAAGCAGGCGCCGTCGAGCGGCAGGTCGCCGCCGCCGGTGACCGACACGCGCGCGAAGCGGCTGGGGACGCCCTCGGCGTCGAGCCAGCCGCAGTCCCCCAGGGCCCAGGCGTCCTGGGCGGGGGCGGCCGGTGGGACGGGCGGGGCCGCGGCGGGCGGGGTCGTGGGCAGCACCGGGATGCCCGGCCAGACGGTCGGGACCTCGTCGCGGGCCGCCGCGGGGCGGGGGGCGTACAGGGAGCCGCCGGCGGTCAGGGGGCCGGCCGGCGTGCCGTGCGGGAACAGGGGCCCGGCCGCGGTGAGCGGGCCCGGCGGGACCTGGACGCCCTCCTCGGGGCTCTCGAAGGGGATCGCGGCGGCGTTGGGGTCGAGCATCCAGGGCGCCAGGCCGGCGGCCCACTGGGCGGCGGCGGCCGGGGCGAAGGGCTGCGCGACCGTGCCGGCGCCGAAGGCCTGGGTGACGACGCCCGGGCCGAACGGCTGGGCGAGCGGCGGCCGCGCGACGTAGTCGCCCTGGGTGATGAGCCCGGCGCCGCGGCGCACGGCCTCGGACTGCGGGTCGGGGACGGCGCCGATGGGCGGGGGGGCGGCGCCGTAGCGGGCGGTCGTGCCGGCGGTGGCGCCCGGCAGGGTGGTGGCGGGGGCGCTGGGGGCGGTGCGGAGGGCGCCGCCCGAGGTGACGGCCGCCTCGTAGACCGGCTGCGTGGCGGCGCCGGAGCCGGCGGGCTGCACGAAGACCTGGACGACGGTGACGGGCGCGCCGGGCGCCGCGGCGGCAGCGGTCGCGGCGGCGACGCCTGGGCCTGGAGTGCCGGCCTGGACGGCCTCGGGAGACGGCGTGGGCAGCGCGGGGGCGGCGGGCGCGGCGAGGGCCGGGGGGACGGGCGGCGGGGTGACGACCTCGATGGTCGGCAGCTGGCGCGGGGCCGCGGCGGCGGGAGCCGGGTCGGCCTGCGGGGAGAGCGCGGCGGGCGTGCCGGGCGACCCGAAGGGCTCGAGCGTGGACAGCTCGCCGGGCGGCTCGTCGGCCGGGGCGAGGTCGACGGCCGGCGTGTCGGTCGCGCGCTCGGCGAGCGGGTCGGGCGCGCCCTCGGCCAGCTGAATGCCGGGGGGCGTGGCCGAAGCGGGGCTCGGGGGCTCGGGGCTCGCGGGCGGCGCGGCGTCGGCCGGCTCGCGCTGCTGCATCAGGGCGAGGCCGGTGGCGAACGTCGCCCCGGCCGCGAGGGCGACGAGGAGGCGCTTCATGTCGGGTTCCTCTCGGCGGCGGCGGCGCGGGGAGCGCCCGGGTCGACCCTGACGTCGGGTGGGTCGGCGGGGGCTCCGCCCGCGCGGGGCGCACGGTCCGGGGCGGGGGAATAGGGGCGGGCGACAGGCCCGAGGCGGGCCCATCCGTGGGCTTCAACCCGGCTGCCCGGCGGAGGCTTCCCTTCGAAACGCGAACGGGGCCCCCGAGGGGACCCCGCCGCGGTGAGCCAGGCCGGGCCTACAGGCCGTGCAGCTTCGTCAGGATCTCGCGCATGATCTCGCTGGTGCCGCCGCCGATGGTGATGAGGCGCGTGTCGCGCCAGGCGCGGCTGATCTCGTACTCGGCCATGTAGCCCCAGCCGCCGTGCAGCTGCAGGCAGCGGTCGGCGACCCGGCAGGCCAGCTCGCCGCCGATGAGCTTGGCCATCGTGATCTCGCGCGTCGCGTTCTGCTTGCGGTTGACGAGATCGACCGCGCGGTAGCAGAGCTGGCGCGCCGCCTCGAGCTCGGCCTCGAGCTGCACGATGAGGTGGCGCACGGTCTGAAAGCCCGTCAGCGGGCGGTTGAAGGCCTTGCGGTCCTTGCAGTACTCGACCGTCATGTCGAGGATGCGCTGCGCGCCCGACACGGCCGACAGCGCGCCGACGAGCCGCTCGCCCTGGAAGTTCTGCATGATGTAGTAGAACCCGGCGTTCTCGGCGCCCAGCAGGTTCTTGCGCGGGATGCGGCAGTCCTCGAAGAACAGCTCGGCCGTGTCCGAGCAGTGGTTGCCGATCTTCTCGAGCTTCTTGGCGACCTTGAAGCCCTTGGTGTCGGTCGGGAACAGGACCAGGCTGATGCCGCCGTAGCCTTCGGGGCCGGTGCGGACGGCGAGCGTGATGAAGTCGGCCCGGGTGCCGTTGGTGATGAAGGTCTTGGCGCCGTTGATGACGTAGTCGTCGCCATCCTTGCGGGCGGTCGTGCGGATGTTGGCGACGTCCGAGCCGGCGTCGGGCTCGGAGACGCCGAGGGCGGCGATGGCCTGGCCGCGGACGGCCGGCGCCCAGAAGTTCTCCTTGTGGTAGTCGTTGCCGATCTCACCGATGACCGGCGTGGCCATGTCGCTCTGGACCAGCAGCGCCATGGTGAGCCCGGCCATGCCGCAGTGCACCATCTCCTCGGCGTAGGCGGCCGTGTACCACCAGTCGAGCCCCTGGCCGCCGAAGGCCTCCGGGACGCGGATGCCCAGCAGGCCCAGCTCGGCGGCCTGGTCGAAGACCTCGCGCGGGAACAGGCGCGCCGCCTCCCACGCCTCGGCGTTGGGCCGGAGCTCGCTCAGGCACCAGTCGCGGACGGTCTTGCGGAGCAGCTTGTGCTCTTCGCCAAACTGCGGGTAGCTGCGGCTGCGGACGGCCTCGGACATGGGGACCTCTTCGGGCAGGGGGGAAGCGTCGGACGCGGAGCATAGCCAACGTCCGAGCCGCCCCGCAACGCCAGGCCCCGGTGGGTTCGTCCCAAGCGCGATCCGGCGATCGCCGTCGCCGCCCTGTCGGGGCCGGCGGCGCGAGCCCCGGATTCATCGGCGCGACACCAAGGAGGCATGCGGTCGACCGGCGCCTGGGCCGACCTTGTGCACAGGTTTTCCACAGCCTGTCCGGCCAAGGTTCGATCGCGGCCCCGCCGCGCGGGGTGCGGGGGAGGCGAGGGTCGAAAGGCCGTTTCGGCGAGCCGTCGCGCGGCCCATGTGGAAAACCTGGGACGCTGGCCTCGGCCGGGGGTGCGCCTTGTAGACGACCGCGCGCTCGGGGTCAAGGGCTCCTGACGGGTCTCGTCACGCTTCTGTCAAATTTGTCGCGACGAGATTACGCAAGGGGGCGAAACGACAGGAGGAGCGCCAAGGCGGCGGGCGGCGGGCCGGCGCGAGGTCAGACCGGGAGCCCGAACAGGCGCGCGGTGTTGGCCGTCGTGGCCGCCGCGACCTCGGCGGAGGTGACCCCGCGCAGGGCGGCGATGCGGTCGACGACGTGCACCACGAAGGCCGGCTCGTTGCGGCGCCCGCGGAAGGGGATGGGGGCGAGATAGGGGCTGTCGGTCTCGACCATCAGCCGATCGATCGGCGCCTCCCGCACGACCTCGGGCAGCTCGCCGGCGTTCTTGAAGGTCACGATGCCCGTGATGCCCAGGTGGAAGCCCAGCTCGAGCCACTGGCGCGCCTCGGCCGCGGTCCCGGTGAAGCAGTGGACGACGCCGCCGACCGCGTCCGCGCCCTCTTCGCGGGCGATGGCCAGCGCCTCGGCGTGGGCGTCGCGGATGTGCAGGACCAGGGGCTTTCCGACCGCGCGCGCCAGGCGGATGAACCGGCGGAACGCCTCGCGCTGCGCGTCGGGCGTGCTGTGATCGTAGTAGTAGTCGAGGCCCGTCTCGCCGATGGCCACGACGCGATCCTGGCGCCCCCAGGCCTCGATGGCCGCGTAGACCGCCTCGTCGCAGTGGCGGGCGTCGTGCGGGTGGATGCCCACGGTGGCCCAGACGTCCGGCTCGGCGTCGGCCATCGCCAGGGCCGAGCGGCAGTTGTCGAGGTCGGACCCGCTGCCGATGACGACCATGCGCGCGACGCCGGCCGCCCGGGCGCGCTCGAGCACCTGGGCGCGATCGTCGTCGAAGCGGCTGGTGTCGATGTGGCAGTGGCTGTCGATGATCAAAGGGGGGCTCCCGGGGCGGTGCCCTCCTCGCCGGGCGGCGCGGTCAGCGCGACGAGGAGCCGCTCGAAGGCGAGGCGCGGGTTGAGGTTGCGGACCAGCAGGCCGCGCTCGGTCTGTGCGATGAGTTCGAGGCGGTGGAGGACGGCGCTGGTGCCCTGGCGGTGGGCGAGCGCCTCGGTGACGTCCTGGAGGTGGGGCAGGGCGAGGCCGACGCGCGCGGCGCCGCCGGTCCGAAGGAGCAGCACGTCGCGGTACAGGCGCCGCAGGATGTCGAGGATGGTCCCGTAGGAGCCCTTTTGATCGGCCAGCTCGCTCGCGAGGGCGAAGGCGTCGAGCACGTCGCCGGGCGGGATGGCGGCGAAGCGACGGACCAGCGCGTCGCGGCCGGCCATGACGGGATCGTCGCGCAGGGCGAGCGCTGCGCCCAGGCTGCCGTCGCCCAGGGCGGCCAGGGCCGCGGCCTCGTCGGCGGCGACGCCGTGGCGCTCGGCGAGCGCGCGCGCGATGCCGTCGACGGGGAGCCGGCCGAACAGCATGCGCTGGCAGCGCGAGCGGATGGTCGTCAGCAGGGCGTCGGGCCGGCTCGTGACCAGCACGAAGCGGGTGCGGCTCGACGGCTCCTCGAGCGTCTTGAGCAGCGCGTTGGCGGCCGCCTCGTTCATCGCGTCGGCCGGGTCGACGACGACGACGCGGTAGGCGGCCTCGAGCGGCGGGAAGGGCACGAGGCGAATGATCTCGCGGACCTGCTCGATCTTGATCTGGCGGCTGCCCTGCAGCGTCAGCGTCAGCACGTCGGGGTGCGACTCGGGCACGCGCAGGATGCGGTCGCAGTGTCGGCACGCGCCGCAGGCGTCCACGCGGCGGCCCTGGGCGTCGGTCGGGGCCTCGCCGGTGCAGTTGACCAGGGCGGCGAAGGCGCGGGCCACGCCGCGCTTTCCCACGCCGTCGGGGCCGGCGAACAGGTAGGCGTGGTGGACGGTGCCGGACGCGTGGGCCTGCACGAGCGCGTCGACGACGCGCGCGTGGCCCATGAGCTCGCTCAGCCGGGGGTGACGCTCCACGCGGCGCACTGTAGCCCCGATGTTCCGCCAGGGTCCAGACGCGAGGACGCCCCCCCGACCTCCTCCGACCGGCTCAACCCACCTGTCGCTCACAGGTTCCCGCGCCGCTGGGTTAGGCTCGTCGCACGAGCTTCGAAGACATCCGCCGCCCTGCCCGCGGTGGCTTCCCGCCGGCTCGCCCCGCCTGTGCCACGCGTCTCGTCACGCGCGTCTCCCCCGTACGCCTCCCGGTGCCCTCCGAGGAGCCCGCATGCGTGTCTTCTATCATCCCCTCTCGCCCTACTGCCGCAAGGTCCTGCTCGCCCTGTACGAGAAGGCCGTCCCCTTCGAGGCCGAGATCGTCAACCTGGTCGATCCGGACGCCCGCGAGGCCTTCGTCCGCGAGGTCAACCCGCTCGGCCGCGTCCCCTTCGTCGTCACCGAGCGCGGCGATCGCCTGCAGGAGTCGACCATCCTCATCGAGCTGCTCGAGGAGCGCTTCCCCGTCCCCCCTCGGCTCCTCAACGTCCAGCCCGACGCCGCCCGCGCCGCGCGCCTCGCCGACCGCCTCGGCGACCAGTACCTCATCGACCCCGCGGCCGTTCTGCTCGACGAGCAGTCGCGCCCCGCCGCCACGCGCGATCGCGAGGCCGTCCAGGCCAACGCCGAGCTGGTCCGCCGCGGCCTGGCCTGGCTCGACGAGCGCCTGTCCATGCACCGGTTCTGCGCCGGCCCCGCCTTCACCCTGGGCGACCTCGCCCCCTCCGTGGGCCTGTACGACCTCCAGATGGCCGGCTGGTCCTTCGCCGCCTGGCCGCGCGTGTCCCGCTGGCTCGCCGAGGTGCTCGACCGCCCCGCCTGGCAGCGCGTGCTCGCCGAGTCCGAGCCGTTCCTGACCGCCTGGTGCGATCCCGCGCGCGACCTACCCCTTGCGTCGACGCGACGGACCGACGCTGCTAGGCTCTGCCGCGATGAGCCCACTACGCACGCCGCGAGCGATTCTCTTCGTCCTCCTCTGCACTTGCGCATCGTCTGAGGTCTTCGCCCAGCCGTCCGGCGCCACCGTCTGGGTGCCCGAGGCGTGGCGCGATCGGGCCCGGCGCCTGATGGACCCCGGCGACGGCGGCCTGCCCGGCGGCCTGCGGCTCGACAAGGTCGAGCTCGGCGATCGCGTCACGGCGCACTACGCCGGCGCCGGCGGCCGCCTGACGGTCGAGGCGCTCCCGCCCGCCCAGGCGGGCCCCGACGCGGCCTGGCGCGGCGACCGGCTGGCGCTCGTCGTGCGGTCGGCCACGGTCGCGGACGCCCAGCGTGATGCCGCGGTCGAGGCCCTGTCCCGCATGCTCCAGCAGCGCGAGTCCGCCTGGGGATGGCTCAAGCAGTCCCCCGAGCAGGGCCCGGCCGGCGACGCCGAGCGCCAGCGCCTCGCCGAGCTCCTCGAGCGGGCCGAGCGACTCGCGGCCCTCGGGCAGCACGCAGCCGCGACCCAGGCGCTCGAGCAGCTCCGCGCCACGCCCCCCGGCGACCTGCCCAGCTTGCTGCGCCTCGCGCGCCTGAGCCATCGGGTGCCCATCGCGCCCGAGCTGCGCGGCGCCCTGACCGAGCCGGCCGTCCAGACCGCCGCCCGCGGGCAGGCCAGCCTCTCCGAGGAGGGCGAGGCGCTCGATCGGCTCCGGCTCGCCCTGGGCAGCGCCCTGGCCCTCGCGGGCAAACCCGAAGAGGCGCGCCGCCTGGTCGGCCCGATCGTCAAGGCCGGGCGCGTGCCGTGCGACGCCTGGCGTGTCGCCGCGGACCTGGGCCTGGCCGGCGCCGTCGACCATGGCCGCGCCGTGGCCGACCTCGTCGTGCGGGCCGAGCCGCGCTGCGACGCCGCGCATGCGGTCCGCGTCCGGCTGGCGCGCCAGGCGGGCGACCTCGCCGCGGCCCGCCTGGCCGGCGGGGAAGCGCTGGCCGCCCGCCCTGACGCCGCCCTGGCCCGCTCGGCGATGGTGCCGGTCGCGATGGCCGATGGCGACCCGGGCCAGGCCATCACCTACGCGCGCGTGGGCCTGCGCGAGCAGCCGACCGACGCCGACGCCCTGGCCGCCGTGACGGCGCTGGTCGGCGGCGGCGCCCTCGACCCCATCACCGCCGACCGCTGGAAGGGCTCGATGCGCCGCCACGTCGCGCAGGGGCCGCTGCAGCTGCAGGGCCTCGTAGCCTGCCTGGCGCTCGAGGAGCCGGCCTGCGCCCTGGACGCCGCGCGGCAAGCGCGGGCGGCGGTCGGTGATCAGCCGCTGCTGGCGGCGCTCGAGGCGATCGCCCACGCGCGCGCCGGCCAGCTGCCCGAGGCGAAGACCGCGCTGGCCCTGGCCTGGGCGCGGACGCCGTTCGCGACCGCCACGCTGGTGGCCGAGGCCGAGGTCGCCATGGCCGAGGGAGACGCCGCGCACGCGCGTCAGGCCTGGAGCGCCTACGTCGCCGCCGCCGAGCGCCCCGAGGCCGTCGTCGGCCCGGTCTCGCTGGCGGACGCGCGCGCCCTGGCCAGCGGCGCTGCCCGTCCCGGGCTCAAGGCGGACCCGCCGCTGAGCGCGCAGGTCGCGCCCGAGCCTGCGCAGCTGCCGCCGGCCCCCAGCGATGCAGCGGCCCGCGAGGCGCAGGACAAGCGCTGGCTGGTCTACGGCCTGGCGATGTTCCTCACGCTGGCTCTGGCGATCGCCCTAGCGATGCGGCGACGGCGGAAGGGCTGAGGGCGCCGGCCGCGTCCGGATCGCTCGCCGCGCCATCGCCGCTCGCGTCCAGGCGCGGGCGCTCGGCGCGCTCGGGCTCGGCGCCGACCGGCTGCTCGTCCCAGGCGCGCGCCATGAAGCGGGTGACGTCCGCGAGCCCCGCGAAGAAGCCGATCTGGCGATAAGGCAGGCCCCGGGCCTCGCAGAAGTCGCGCACGATGGGCTCGGCCACGTGCATGCGGCCGTGCGGGATGCGCGGGAACAGGTGATGCTCGAGCTGGTGGTCGAGGCCGACGAACAGCCACGACGCCCAGCGGGGGACGGCGAAGTTGCGCGTGGTCTCGATCTGCAGCGTCCAGGTGTCGGGGTGCGAGGCGTATAGCGGCAGGCCGAGGTGCGCCGGCGTGAAGATGGCGGACAGGTAGACGCCCACCAGGGCCCAGACCGCGACGTAGAAGCCGACGGCGGGCCAGAAGCCGACGATCAGCGCCGGGACGAGCAGCCAGGCCACGTGGTGGGCGATCATGCAGCCCACATCGGCCCAGAAGGCGCCGTCGCGGCCCCGGCGCGTGCGGCCGCGGCGGATGAGGTAGCCGAAGCTCGAGGCCGTCATCGAGAAGGCGAGGAAGCTCGTCAGCGGCCAGAAGAGGTAGCCCTGCAGGTGGCGCTGGAACCAGCGCCGCACGGGGCCCGAGCGCTCGTGCGCGACGCGGCTCGAGGCCATGGGCCACAGCTCGAGGTCCTCGTCGTGGTCCACCACGTTCGGCTGGCCGTGGTGCTTCACGTTGTGCTTGTCCTTCCAGTACAGCGCGCTGAGGCCGCCGACGAGCGGGAAGGCGATATGCAGCAGCAGCTCGTTGCGCCAGCGGCTGCGCGACAGGCTGCGGTGGCCGCCCTCGTGGCCGAGCATGGCGGCGACGGTGACGGTCAGGGCCGTCACGGGGAGCAGCAGCAGGGACGCCCACAGGGGCAGGGTCAGGTGCAGGGCCACCAACCCGGCGAACACGGCGAGCAGCAGGGCGAGCTCGACCCAGGTGCGCGCCTCGTGGCGCTCGAAGGCGCCGGCCTCGGTGAGCGCGCGGCGCAGGTCTCGGATGTCGGTCGGGCTGAGCAAAGCTGGGCTCCTCGGGGCATGGGATGCGACCCAACCATAACCTCCCCGAGGCCGCGACGACCGCTCTGGCTGGGCCTTTTACCAACGTTTGACACAGAGGCGGGGCGCCCCTCAGCATCCTCCCAGCATGACCTCGACGCCTCCCCGGTCCGCCCCCCCGAGCCGCGCCATGTCGCGCCTGCGCCGCCGCCTCGCGGCGCCGGACAGCCGGCTGCTGCAGGGCGTGACGGTGCGCAAGCGCGGCTTCTGGGCCGGCTGGGGCGGCGTCGTCACCGCCGTCGTGCTCGGCGCCGTGTTGGTCGCCCTGCTCGTGGGCTGGGTCCTGCTCTGGGTCTATCGCCCCGGCGGCCCCAGCATCACCCTGTTGACCCTCGGCTCCATCGCCTTCGCCGCCGTGCTGGTCGTCCTCACGACCCTGGTCGTGCAGCTGCGCGGCCAGACGCGCCTGCGCAACGCCGAGGCCGTCTTCCTGGCCGCCGCCAGCCACAACCTCCGCACGCCGCTCGCCGGCATCCGCGCCGCCGCCCAGACCCTGCAGCGCCCCGAGCTGCCCCCGGACCGCCGCGACGCCCTCCTCGAGCGCATCGTCCACGAGACCGGCCGCCTCGGCCGCCTCGTCGACAACATCCTCGAGAGCGGCCGCCTCGAGGTCGAGGGCGTGGCCTTCGAGAACGCGCTCATCGCCATGACCGACCTCGTGCAGGTCGCCGTCGCCGACCTCGCGCCCATCGCCGAGCTGCAGGGCGGCTCCGTCCACTTCACCGCGTCGGACGCCTGTCTCGTGCACGGCGATCGCACCGCGCTGCGCCTGCTCATCGACAACCTGCTCGACAACGCCCTCAAGTACAGCGAGGGCGCCCCCGACATCCGCGTTGGCGTCGAGCCGGTGCAGGGCTTCGCCCTGGTCCGCGTCACCGATGCCGGCCTCGGCTTCTCGACGGGCCACTCCGAGAGCCTGTTCCGCCGCTTCGCCCGCGGCTCCGACACCGGCCGCCCCGGCACCGGCCTGGGCCTCGCCCTCGCCCGCGCCATCGCCCGCGGCCACGGCGGCGACGTCCACCTGTCCAGCGAGGGCCTCGGCCGCGGCGCCACGGCCGAGCTGTGGCTGCCGCTGGCCGGCGCGCGCCCCGAGGAGCGCCCATGACCCCGCCGCGCGCGCGTCTGCTCGTCGTCGAGGACGACGTCACCCTGGGGCTGACCCTCGAGACCAACCTCGGCCTGTCCGGCTACGAGACGGTCCTGGCCACCACTCTGGCCGCCGCCCGCGCCGAGTTGGCCGACGAGGCCACCCCGCCGCCCGACCTCATCGTCCTCGACCTGGGGCTGCCCGACGGCGACGGGCTGACGCTGTGCCGCGAGCTGCGCCAGGCCGGCTGGACGCTGCCCATCCTCATCCTCACCGCGCGCGGCCAACTCGACGCCCGGATCCGCGGCCTGCGCGAGGGCGCCGACGACTATGTCGCCAAGCCGTTCGACGTGCCCGAGCTCGAGGCCCGCGTCGAGGCCCTCCTGCGGCGCGTCCGCTGGTCCAGCGAGGCCGTCGAGCGCGCGGGCGAGGGCCCGTCGCCGTGGCTGCGGGTCGGCCAGCTCGAGGTCCACTTCCCCAGCTACCGCGCCACCGCCTCCGGCGCCCCCGTCGAGCTGACGGCGCTCGAGTTCGAGCTGCTCGCCTACTTCACCGAGCGCCTGGGCGAGGTCGTCACGCGTGAGGATCTCCTCGCGGACGTCTGGGGCGTGCCGCGGACTCTCAAGACGCGCACCGTGGACGTCTTCGTCAGCCGGCTGCGCAAGCTCATCGAGCCCGAGCCCACCCAGCCCCGTCACCTGCTCAGCGTGCGGGGCGTGGGCTACCGGCTCGTCGTCGATCCCAGCGGCTGACCGCCGCGCCTCAGGCCTGCGGCGTGGGGCCGGACCAGAGCGGGTCGAGCCCGGGGAGGCCGGCGCACACTTCGCGCAGCAGCGCCCGGTCGATGGCGGTGTCCAGGGCCGTGAGCACCGCGCGCACGTGGATCTCGGCCGTCCGCTGCGACACGCCGCCCTCGCGCTCCGCGACGCGGCCGAGGAAGTCGTCGGTCGACACGACCGCGCGGGTGGGGGCATGCGACGGCTGGCTGCCCATGGGACCGGGCTCCTCCTCCATGATCGCGCGCTGGTAATGGTCCCGATTGCGGATCTGCTCCTCGCGCCGTCCGTCGCCCCGGAACCCCGACTCGGAGGGCAGCGGGCCGCCCCCGGCGGGGCCGCGCTGCGACGCGACGCGCTCGCCGCGATCGTGCGACGTCCAGCGCTCCGGATCGGTCCGAGCCGTGCCGGCGCCGCCCTGCGCGCCTTGATCCTCCGTGTCGAGGCGGTGCGAGCCCTGGCTCGCGAGCCGCCGCTCGGCCTCGTTCATCTCGCGGCGTCGCTCGCCGTGTTCGCGCCCCGGCGTGCGCCCCTGCGTCTGCTGACGGCGCGGCGCGACGGGCCTCGGTCCGCCCGACGGCGCGCCCCCTGCCCACCCGCCTTGCAGGTAGCCCGACACCTCGGGCGGCAACGTCTGCGCCAGCCGGTCGACCGGCGCGCCGCACTCGCCCAGGGTGATGAGCGTCGCACGCAGCGCGCGCTCGGCCTCCTCGTCGCGGCGCAGCTGCCCGGCCGCCTTCACCTCGTCGATGAGCTCACGGTATTGCATGGTCTGCTCCAGCTGCTGGTCCGTTCCCCGGCCGCTCTCTACGCCTGCGGAGGCTCCGGCCACATCACCTGGATGCGCTGAGGCAGGCTGTCGCGCACGTCCTCGACCTCGCCGCGCGTGATGTGGCGGTTCAAGACCTTGAAGACGGCCCGCACGATGCGCTCCGGGTCGATCTCGTGGTGCGCGTTGAACTTCTCGCGCACCATGTCCAGGAACTCCTCGCGCGTGCGCACCTTCACGGGCTTGCCCGTCGGGTGCCAGCCCTCGTAGTAGATGCCGCGCACCATCATCGGCAGCTGCGCGCCGAGCTCCGCGGCCTCGGCGGGCGTCAGGCGATCGCGCAGCGAGATGAGGCCCGCGCGGAGCGCGAGGTAGGCCGCGCGCCGGTCGCAGCCCAGCTCGCCCATGATCTCCTTGAGCCAGATGTGTGTCTTCTGGATGGTGCTGTCGAAGACCTCGAGCCCCGTCGTGCTCATGTGTCCCTCCTCGTCGGCGGTCCCCCGGACGCTCCGGATGTGGCGACGCCCCGGCGCCAGCACGCGCCGCGCCCACGCCACGGTCAACCGTATGGACCAGGGAACCGACGACCAGCCGCCCAGGCGTCCGACCTGGCGTCCGGCCTCACGGAGCGCCAGCCGTCGCAGGCGCGCGCGAGGGGGGCTTGACCGCCCCGCCGCGGGTTCCTAGAGGTCCCGTCGCCGACACATGTTCCCGCCCCTCACCGGTGGAGTCAGGGGGGCGGACGACCCGGCGGGCGGCCGCGCAGGCGGCCCGGACGGGTGCGTGCGACCAACGACGCGGGCCGTGGACCCGCAAGGAGGACGTGTATGCTCTGGAGGCACGACGACGTTTGGAGCGAGCTCGACCGCATGATGGGGCTGATGGACTACGTCCGTCGGCGCGCCGAGGGCGGCGGCCGGGCCGAGGGCCTCGACCCCGAGATCGGCGGCGGGCCGCGCATGACGCTCGACGACGAGGGCGGGCGCCTCGTGCTGCGGGCCGAGCTGCCGGGCTTCGCCGAGGACGACGTCCACATCACCCTCAACGAGGAGGTCCTGACGGTCCGCGGCGAGCGCGCCGTCGACGTCCCCGAGGGCTTCGTCGCCCATCGGCGCGAGCGCCGGCCCGTGAGGTTCTCGAGGACCCTGGCGCTGCCGACCAAGGTGGACCCCGAGCGCACGGTGGCGCGCCTGCGCCACGGCATCCTGACGCTCGAGATCCCCAAGACGCCCGAGTCGCGGCCCCGCAGCATCAAGGTCCAGGGCGCCTGAGCGGCGCCGCCCCCGGCCACCCCTGTCGCGAAGAGGAGGACACGACATGAGCACGACCGACAAGCCGCTGATCGAGGCCGCCGGCGCCGCGCACGCCGAGCGCATGGAGACGGGCCGCGTGGTCGCCCCCGCGGTCGACATCTTCGAGAGCGAGCGCGAGCTCCTGCTCCGCGTCGACCTGCCGGGCGTCGCCCGCGAGGATCTGTCCCTGCAGCTCGACCGCGAGCAGCTGACCCTCGAGGCGCGCCGCAAGGTCCTCGACGACGACCCGAGCGGCGCGTGGAACTTCACCTATCGCCGCGCCTTCCGCATCCCCCCGGTCGTCGAGCCCGACGGCGTCGACGCCGAGCTGAAGGAGGGCGTCCTGCACCTGCACCTGCCCAAGCGGGCCGCGCTCCAGCCGCGGCAGATCCAGGTGAAGGCGGGCTGAGGCGCGCGCCATCCGGGGCTGCGCTCGGGGGGCGCCTGGTCCGCCCCCCGGCGAGCCCGGTTGCGTCAGCGCCTCGTCCCCTTCGACTCAGCGGCCGCTGGTGAACTGGAGCCCGCGCACGAGGACCCAGGGGGCGACGTGGCACGACTCGGTGCCGAAGCCGCCCGCGTGGCTCTCGACCGCGCGGCTCAGGCCCGCGCGGCCGGGGATGCGCGCGAAGGCCTCGAGGATCGAGTCGGTGAAGCGCATCGGCTCGATGGCCCGCCCGAGGCGGCCGCCCTCGACCAGGAAGGCGCCGTCGCGGGTCAGCCCGGTCATGACGGCGCGCCGCGGCTCGATGAGGCCGTTGACGTAGTGCAGCCGCGTGATGAACAGGCCGCGGTCGACCTGGCCGAGCAGCCCCTCGAGGTCGGAGTCGCCGCCCGCCATGTGCAGGTGGCAGGCCTTGGACCCCGGCGCCGGGAACAGCGCGTCCGCGTGGGCGTGCCCGGTGGCGGCGCAGCCGGCGCGTCGCGCCGAGCGCGAGTCGTGGACCGAGCCGCGCGCGACGCCGTCCTCGACCAGGACCACGCGCTGCTTGGGCTGGCCCTCGGCGTCGAAGGGCAGCGGGAGGCCGATGGCGTGGGGCATGGCGCCGTCGTCGTGGAGCGAGACGGCGGCCCCGGTCACGGCGCTCCCGACGTTGCCCGTGAGGAAGCTGCTGCCGTCCTCGACGGCCCGCGACGAGAAGCCGATCTCGCCCAACCACTCGAGGAGCTCGGCGACGGCGGCCGGCGACAGCACCACGTCCCAGGCGCCCGGCCGGACCGCGACCGGGTCGCGCCCGCGGCGGCACTCGGCGCGCACCTCGGCCTCGAGCGCGGCCACGCGCTCGGCGTCGACGCGGGCGTCGAAGTGGGCGCGCCAGGCGCTGGCCCGGTGGCCGACCGGGCGCTCGAGCGCGCTGAGGGCCAGATCGGCGTAGCTGCCCTGGTGCCAGGTGGCGACGCCCTCGGTCGATCGCACGGCCAGGCTGAAGCGCCCCGAATGGAACCGGCCGGCCAACGCCAGGTCGTCGGCCTCGGCAGCGCGCAGCGCCGGCTCGAGCCAGCGCGTCTTGGTGGCCGTGTCCAGCGTGGCCGTCACCGGGTCCATGGACCACGCGGGCGCGGCCGGGACGGCGGCGGCCGAGGGGAGGGTGATGGGCTCACGGCCCTGCGGGGTGACGCGGGCGTTCCGGATGGCCTGCGCGACCGCCCCTGCGAGGCCCTCGGCCGACAGATCGCTCGTCGTCCAGACCGCCGCGGCCCCGTCCACGACGGCGCGCACCGTCACCTGCCCCTGCACGACGTCCGAGGCCTGCACGACGCGCGCCTCGGCCAGCCGCATCAGGTTGGCCTCGCGCCCGCGGAACAGCAGCTCGACCCCGTCGGCCTGGCCACGGGCGGCCGCGAGGGCCTCGTCGAGGCGCTCCTCGACCCGATGGCGCGCGAACTCCGTCGTCATCGCGAGCTCCGGACCGGCACGCCCTCGAACCGCGCCGGCGCGCACCCGTGGCCCACCGACATGATCTGCATGGGGTCACCCTTGCCGCAGTACATCCAGCCCCACATCCGCCAGGCCTCGGGGCCCGCGACGCCCGAGCACGCCTTCCAGAAGCGCGGCGTCACGTCCGCGTAGACCGGGTTCTTGTACAGCTTGCCCGTCAGCCGGCCGCCCTTGACCTCGTAGGCGGCCTCGCAGCTGAACTGGAAGTTCAAGCGTAGGTCGTCGATGGACCAGCTCTTGTTGACGCTCAGCATCAGGCCGTCGTCGACGCCGCCCAGCAGCTCGTCCAGCGAGCCGGTCCCAGGCTCGAGGTTGACGTTGATCATCCGGACGACCGGCTGGCTCCACCAGCTCTCGGCGCGCAAGCAGCCCGCCGACGGGCGGTCCACCGCGGCCGCCGAGTCGCGTCCCGACAGGAACCCCACGAAGCGCCCGCGATCGACCAGCGGCGTGCGCGTCGCCGGCGTGCCTTCGTCGTCGAAACCGAACGTCCCCGGACCCAGGGGCGAGGTCGCGTCGGCGGTCAGCGAGACGTGCTCGGAGCCGTACGTGAGCCGGTCCATCGCCTCGGGCAACAGGAAGCTGGCCCCCGCCAGGCTGATCTCCTCGCCCAGCACCCGGTCCAGCTCGGTCGGGTGGCCGACCGACTCGTGGATCTGCAGCGACAGCTGCGCCCCGTCGAGCACCACCGTCGTCGCGCCCGCGGGCGTCGGCTCGGCGCGCGTCAGCGCCACCGCCTCGGCGGCCAGCCGCCCCGCCTCACCCGGCAGATCCATCGCGCGCACCTGCTCGAAGCCGCCCTGCAGGACGTTGCCCTCGTGGCTCTTGGGCGCCGAGCGCACCTGCACGTCGCCGTCGTCGCCCACCGCCAGCGCCGCGAGCCCCGCGCCGCTCAAGGTCACGCGCTGGTCGACGGCGCTGCCGTTGGACGCCCGGAACAGCGTCCCCGTCCGCTGCGCGACGAGGCTCCCCTTGGCCGCCTTGACCCCGGCGGTCGCCAGGATGCGGGCGTGCGCGTCGCCCATGAGCGCGACCTTCTCGGCGAGGGCCACCTCGAACGGATCCTCGGTCAGCGGCGTCTCGTAGCGCCCCATGACCGGCGCCGGTAGCTCGACCCGCTGCCGCGCCGACCGGGCGGTAGCGCGCGCAGCCTCGACGGCGGCTCGCGCCGCACGCGTCACCCCGTCCGGATCGAGCAGGTTCGTCGCGCCGTAACCCCAGCCGTCTCCGACCAGCGCCCGCACGCCCAGGCCCACGTCGTCCGTCGTCGCCGCCAGCTCGAGCCGCGCGTCGCGCAGCTCCAGGCTCTCGCGGCGCCGCTCGACCAGCCGCACCTCGGCATAGCGGGCCCCCGCCGCCAGCGCCGCCTCGATGGCCCGCGCGCACAGCGCCTCGAAGCGGTCGGCCGAACCCGGCGCCCCGCTCAGGGGGTGTCCTTGGGCTTGACCAGGCTGCGGAACAGGCCCGGCAGGTCGATGTTCAACATCACCTTCACCGGCTCCTCGCCGGCCGGCTGCGCGCCGGGCTCGGCGCCCTCGGCCTTGGCCTCGCCTCCAGCCGCGGCCGCGCCCTCCGCCGGCGTCTCGCCCTCGCTCCGCGCCTCGGCCTCACCGGAGGCCGCGGTCGGGACGTCGACCTCCTTGGGGATGAAGGCGCTCGCCAGCGCGCCGAACATCGACGCAAGCAGCTTGGGGCCGTGCTCCTTGATGAACTCGTTGTCGAGCTGCACCGTCGCCTGGCCCTTCTGACCCGGCTCGACCACGTTGCGCAGCAGGTACTCGTTCACGGCGCCCTTCAGGTTCGTCTTCAGCCGCGACTCGAGCTCGCCCACCTTGGCCCGCGCCTGCTCCTTCTTCTGACGCACCGCGCCCAGGTCGACCACGTTGTCCGAGTCGTCGCCGCCCGCCTCACCGGCGGCCGTCGTCGGCACCTTGAGCCCCTCGGGGAAGCGCGAGGCCACGGCCGAGAACAGGTTGGTCACCAGATCCTTGGCGCCGGACTGGATGCGGTCGATCTGCACCGACTTCAGGTCCACCTGCCCGTCGGGCCCCAGCTCGACCCCGAGCTTCTCGTTGAGCACCTTGGACGCCGAGGCCCGGATGGCCGCCGCGATGTCCTCCGGCGAGTGCGCCTGAGCCTCGGCCTCGGCCTCGGGTCCCGGTTTGGGCTTCGCCTCGGCCTTGGGCTTCGCACCCGCTTCGGCCTTCGCCTCGGCCTTGGGCTTCGCACCCGCTTCGGCCTTCGCCTCGGCCTTGGGCTTCGCCTCGGCCTTGGGCTTCGCACCCGCTTCGGCCTTCGCCGCGGCCTTGGGCTTCGCCTCCGCCTTGGGCTTTGCCTCGGCCTTGGGCTTCGCCGCTGCCTTGGGGGTGCCCTTGGCCGGCGCGTCGCCCGACTTGGCCCCACCGCCAGCCGCCTTCGCCTTCGAGCCGGCCGCCGCCTTCGTGGTCTTCTTCGCGTCGCCCGCCGACCGGGTGGTCGGGGTCTTCTGATCGTCCTTCGCCATGGTCTGCTCCCGCTCGAAAGGTGCCGGGACACTAACCGAAGCGGCGCGGGCTTGCATCCCGCGGGCGCTCGGTCCCGGATGGTGTGCGTAGGGGAGGGCGGCGCGAGCCCTCACAGGGAGGGCCGCGCCGCGCGGCTCGTCGTCAGGCCCTACCAGCTGATGCCGTTGTTCCGGAACAGCTGGCGCGCCCGGTCGTCCTCGCGGCCGTCGACGGCGCGCAGGATGCGGTTGGGCCCGCCCGCGTGGGTGACGACCCGTCCGATGTCACCGGCGCGCGCCGAGTGCTCCAGTACGGTGATGATGCACTCCTGGTCGGCCTCGCCGCACCAGCCCTTGATCATCTCGTCGATCATCTTGCCGCGCATCTCGGGGACGGCGTGGCGGTGGTCACCGCGCCGCACGGCCGCGCGCATCTGGTCGTCGGCGCCGAAGAAGGCGCTGAGCAGACCCGGGCGCGGGCCGCTGAAGAAGCCCTTGATGCTGCTCCACCAGTCCGGCATGTACGGCTCGATGAGCTCGAGGATCGTCGCCGCGGCCCGCAGGAACGCCTGGATGTCGCGCTTGATGCCGTCGAAGCTGATGTCGCCGCAGATCACCTTCCAGATGATGTAGATGAGGACGCCCGCCGGGCCGTAGGTCAGGCCGACCCGGACGATGTCGGTCAGCAGCCGGATGAGGCGGAAGGCCGCGCCCACGCCCTCGGCGATGATCTTGATGCGGTCGATGTGCTGCTGCAGCTGCCCCAGCGGGTTCTCGCGGTTGCCACCCTGCTGGGCCTGCTGCGACATCTGCTGGCCGCTCTCGAGCTGCGGTCCGTCCTGCACGTTGTTCGCCGCGCTCGAGGCCTCGGGCACGATGTTGCGCGCCGACGACTCGCTCGTGCGGGCCTCGGCGTTGCGCGTCGCCGGCGGGAAGGCCGGGCGCTGAGCGGCCGCGCGCGGCTCGGCCGAGGCCGGGTCGTCGCCGAACTTGTAGGTCTTGCCCCACTCGAAGCGGAACAGCTCGCCCAGCGGCTTGTGCCACTCCGTCAGGTTGTGGCGGAACTCGCGGCCGAGCGTGGCCTGCAGGTACGGCCGCGCGTACAGATCCAGCGTCGGGGCCAGCGTCACGCCGACGCCCAGCTCGCCGGAGTACTTGCCGGCGCGGCCGCGCAGGACGCCGTAGGGCTGCACCCGCACCGGCGCGTTCAGCCGGACCTCACCTTCGATGCCGACGCCGGCGTTCAGCCCCGGCACGCCGACCGACAGGCCCGCGTACGCCATGACCGCGGCCTGCGCGTTCAGCCCCCAGTTGAGCTGCAGCAGCGCCTCGAAGTCCGGGATGTTGCCGCGCAGCGGCCGGAAGTTCGACACGCCGATGGTGGTCGAGAACGTCAGCGCCTCCATCCCGAGGCCCATGCCCGCGGCGATGCCGAGGTCGAGGTTGACGCCCGGGAACAGGACGATCGACTGCTTGGGCAGCAGATCGAACTTGGTGCTGAACAGATCCCGCGCCTGGACCAGCGGGACCTGCGAGACCGAGAGCGAGCCGCTGAGCACCGGGTCCAGGGTCTGATCGACCTCGACGCCCAGGGTGCCGCTGATCATGCGGTTGATCGCGTAGTCGACCGTGCCCGCGATGCGGAAGGTGTTGTCCTCGTTGTAGGTCGCCGAGACCCGGCCGCCGATCCGGCGCCCGGTGCGCGGGTCGTTGAGCAGCGTGAAGTCCAGCGTGCCGCTGCCCGAGTAGATGTCGCGCGTCCCGTCGTTGCGCCAGTTCAGGTTGAACGTGCCGCGCATGTTGTTGAGCGGCGGGATGACGATGGCGCCCGACCCGCCGGCCGAGACCAGGCGGTTGTTCTCGACGCGCGCGCGGCCCGACAGGCGCTCGACCCGGACGTTGCCGCCCAGCAGCTCGAACGGCCGCATCATGGTCGCCGAGCCGTCGACGTACTCGAGCGTGTTGGTGACGGCGTTGTACATGCCGTCCGCGTTCAGCGAGATCAGCGGGCGGCCGTCGGTCCACAGCTCGCAGTTGAGCGTGCCGCCGAGGCGGCGCAGCTCGCTCTGGACCACCTCGCCGTTGCCGCCCGAGCCGCGCTTCAACTTGAGGACCGTGTTCGAGCCCAGCGTGTACTCGATGTCGCGGCCGAGGCGGATGTTGCCGTTGCCGTCGAACTTCTTGGTCTCGGCGTCGTAGGTGCCGTTGGCGGAGCCCGTCAGCAGCGGCTCGGCCTCGCCGTCCATGATCTTGAAGGGCACCGACCCGTCGACGCGGGTCAGCGCGTTGTTCTCGATGTGCGCCGTGGCGCCGGCGCCGACCGCCAGCCAGAACTCGTAGCTGCCGATCTGCGCCAGGCGCTTGTCGCGCGTGATGCGCGCCTCGCCCGACCCGGTGAACCCGGTCCCGCCGGCCGCGTCGAAAGAGCCGCCCAGGCGCACGGTCAGGTACGCCCCCTGCTCGTCCTCGAGCCGCAGGTTGATCTGCCCGCCGACCGTCTGGAGGCTGTTGTTCAGCACCGACGCGGTCGCGCCCGTGCCGCGGCAAAGGAACAGGTTCTGGCCGCCCAGGCTGGCCAGCTGCTTGTCACGCAGCACCTCGGCCGAGCCGTTGCCCGTGAAGTTGGCGCCCGGGAAGTCGTAGGTGGCCGTGGCCTCGATCTGCACGAAGGGGCCGGTCGCGTCGTCGATGCGCGCGTTGACCGTCCCGCCGATGGTCGTGATGTCGCTGCTGACGAGGGTGATGTTCGCGCCCGTGCCCGGCAGGGCCTTGAGCGTGTACTCGCCGACCGTGGCGACCTGGTACTCCTGCAGCAGCGAGGCCGTGCCGGAGCCGTTGAAGCCTTCGGCCTCGGTGTAGCGGCCCTCGAGCGCGACGCGCGCGAACGGCCCCTGGGCGTTGTCGACCCGGACGTTCAACGTGCCGCTGAGCTCGTCGACGTTGTTGTTCGTGACCTCGATGTGGGCGCCGCTGGTCACCTCGAGCCAGGCGACGTAGCCGGCCGCGGTGGTCAGCATCTGCTTTTCGCGCGTGACCTGCAGCGTGGCGCTGGCGCGCGTGATCTGCCCGCCCTCCTGGTTCGAGTAGGTCGCGTCGCCGCTGGCCCGCAGGAACTCGCCCTGCGCGTCGTGGATGCCGACGTTGAGGGTGCCCGTCGCCTGGGTCAGCACGTTCTGCTCGACGGTGGCCGTCAGGCCCGTGCCCGGCTCGAGGTAGAACGAGTAGCCCTGCGCCCCGACGTTGTCGGCCACCAGGAACTGCCGCAGCAGCGTCGCCGAGCCCGAGCCCGAGAACATCTGGTCGGCGTGGGTGTAGGTGCCCTGCAGCTGGATGTCGATGAGGTCGAGGGCCTCGGGCGTCTTGATGAGCAGCGGGATGTTCGCGCTCAGCGAGTGCAGCTGCATGTCCTGGACGCTGATCTGGGCCCCGGCGCCCTCGTTCAGCCACAGCTGGTAGCCCTCGTAGCGCACGCCGAGGTCGATGGGCCGCACGGCCCGCGCCTCGCCCGTCACGTCGAGATCCGGCGTCGGGCCCGCCGTGTAGCGCCCGTTGACCGTGCACTCGATGGCCGGGCTCGTGCCCTCGTCGACGCGCACGTTGACCGTGCCCTCGACCCAGTCCAGCGCGCTCTGCGTGATCTTGAGCGACACGCCCGTGCCGCCTGTCAGCCAGAAGTGCCAGTTGCGGTCGCCGACCCCCTCGGGGGACATGTCGATGGCGCCCAGCAGCGTCACCGTGCCCTCGGCGTCGATGATGGCGTTCTGACCGTCCGCGACGTTGTACTCGGCCGAGAAGTCGCCCGTCGCGAACGCCTGCGCGTCCTTGTCGACCCGCAGCTTCAGCGTGCCGCCGAGGTGGACCAGCTGGCTCTCCTCGACCCGCGCGGTGCCGCCCGACCCGGTCGCCAGCCAGATGCTGTAGCCCTCGCCGGCCTCGGAGATCAGGATGTCGCCGACGACCTCGATCTGACCGGACGCGTTCAGGCCGCCGCCCGCGACGTAGCTGGTCTGCAGCGTGACGCGGACCTTCGGCTCCGTCGCCTCCTTGGCGATGAGGATGAAGGTGCCGTTGACCTCGGTGATGCGGCTCTGCGCCGCCGAGCCCGAGAAGTTCGTCCCCTCGCCGATGAAGGTGTGGAACCGGCCCGACTCCTCCCAGGCGATCTCGCGGATGACGTTGAACGTCACGTTGCCCGAGAAGCCCTCGGCGTCGCCGACCTTGTAGCGGCCGTTGACCGACCCGTTGGCGACCTCGTCGGCGTTGTGCAGGAGCTTGGCGCCGATGTCGATCTGCGCGTAATCGAACGCGTTCTCGGCCACCGAGACCCGCAGGCTCGCCCCCTGGCAGAAGACCAGGCTGTAGGACTCGAAGCGCCCGTTGGCCGCGTCGACGCCGCTCGCGGTCAGGACGTAGTCGCGGACCAGGCTGAAGTCGCCCTCGCCGCTGAAGATGTTGTTGGTCGCCTCCCAGCGGCCCTCGACGGTGCCGGTCGCCAGCGGCTCGGCGCCCTGATCGAGGCGCAGGTTGATCTGCCCGGCGATCCACTGCAGCTCGTTGGCGCGGATCTCGCCCTGCGCGCCGGTGCCGCGGCAGATGAACGCCGTGTAGTCCTGCCCGAGGGCGGTCAGCCGGCGGTCGTTCAAGATCTCGGCGCTGCCCGTGCCGCTGAAGAGCTGGCCCGGGTAGTCGTAGCTGGCCTCGGCCTCGATCTTGAGGAAGTCGCCCTCTTCGTCGACCAGGCGCGCGTTGAGGGTCCCGCCGAAGCTCTGGATCTCGCTGCCGACCACGCCGACGCGCGCCGACGTGCTGGGGTCGACCCAGAGCGTGTAGCCCGCGAAGGTGCCGACCTCGATGGCCACGAGCAGCTCGGCCTCGCCCTCGCCCGTGAAGCCCTCGGCCGGGGTGTACGACCCGACGAGCTCGGCCGTGGCGAACGGCGCGCCGCCCTTGTCGACGCGGAGGTCGATGGTCCCGCCGACCCGGTCGAGCTGGTTGTTCGTGACGTGGAACAGCGAGTTCGAGCCCTGCGTGATGGTGAAGGCGTACTCGCCGGCCGTCGCCATCTGCTTGTCGCGCGTGAACTCGGCCGATCCCGTGATCGTCAGGTTGGCGGCCTCGCCCTCGCGGGCGTAGACGACCTCTCCGCGGGCCTCCACGAACTGCCCCTCGGCGTCGTGGACGCTGGCGATGAGGTTGCCGCGCAGCTCACGCAGGTCGTTGTCGGTGACGACCGCCGTGATGCCCGTCGACGGCTCGACGTAGTAGCTCCAGTTCAGCGGCGCGACGTTCTCGGCCACCGGCACGCGGCGCAGCAGGCTGGCCGTCCCCTGGCCGTTGAAGCGCTGGTCCGCGTGGGTGTAGGTGCCCTGCAGCTCGACCGCGACCAGGCCCCCCTGCGCGTCGTCGATGCGCATCGGGATGGTGGCGCCCAGCGAGTGCAGCGCCGACTGGCGCACGTCGATCTCGGCGCCCGCCCCCTCGACCACCTTCAGGCTGTAGCCGTTCCAGGCGACCAGCTCTTTTTCGCGCGTGACGGTGACCGTCCCGGTCCCCGTGAAGTCCCGCTGCGCGTGCGTGTAGCGGCCGTTCGCGTTGGCCGACAGGAACTCGCCGCTGGCGTCCTCGACCGACAGGTTCACGTTGCCGTCGATCCACTCGAGGTCGCTCTGCAGGACCGAGATGCCCACCTGCGTGCCGGGCAGCACGATGAAGCGGTACTCGGGGCTGCCCTCGGGCGTCACGTCCAGGCGGCCGAGCAGATCGACCTGGCCCGTGGCGTCGACGCGCGCGCTCTCGCCCTCGGAGACCTCGTAGGTCGCCGTGAAGTCGCCCGTCGCGAAGGTCTCCTCGTCCTTGTCCATCCGCAGCTTGATGGTGCCGCCCACCCGCTGCAGGGCGTTGGCCGCGATGACCGCCTCGCCCCCGGACGTCGCCGCCAGGAAGAGCTTGTACCCGGTCCCCACGTCCGAGATCAGGACGTCGTCGACCACCTCGACCACGCCGGTGCCGTTGACCCCGGCCTCGGGCGTGTAGTCGCAGGTGACGGTGACCTTGATCTTGTCGGTCTCCTGCTCCTTGAACAGCAGGATGAAGGTCCCGTTGGCCGAGGTGACCCGGCTCTGCTCCATCACGCCGGTGAAGGTCGTGCCCTGGTCGATGAAGGTCGCGAAGCGCCCCGACTCGTCCCAGGCGACCGGCGCGATGCAGGTCATCTGCACGGTGCCGCTGAAGCCCTCGGCGTCGCCCAAGCGGTAGTCGCCGTTGACCGACCCGTTGGCGACCTCCTCGTACTGGTGCAGCAGCTTGCCCTGCACGTTCACGTTGGCCGTGTCGAGGTTGTTGTCGGTCACCCGCACGGTGATGCCCGACCCCGCGGCGAAGACCAGGTGCCACGCCTCGATGCGCGTGCCGCCGCCCTCGGCCGTGTTGGCCTCGCCGCCGAAGACGAGATCCTGGGTCAGCGTGAAGGTCCCCTCGCCCGAGAAGCGGTCCTGGGTCATGTCCCAGGTGCCGTTCAGCACGCCCCGCGCCTGCTCCTGTCCGTGCAGGTTCACGACCATGTTCAGGTCGGCGCCGACCTCGCTGAAGGCGTTGTTGGTCAGCGTCCCGTGGACGCCCGAGCCCTGCAGGACCTTGAGCTGCAGCGCCGGATCCTGCGGCTCGCCGTCCTGGGTCTGCGTCGCGCGCGGGTGGTCGAAGTCGCGCGCCGTCACGACGTTGAAGCTGCCCGAGAAGTCCCAGGTCGTCAGATCCAGGTTGGCGTCGGTGAGATCGCCCTCGAGCAGCGGCCCATCCACGTCGTGGATCTGGAAGCGGAGGTTGCCGCCGATGCGCGTCAGCGCGTTGTCGCTGACCGTGCAGCCGATGGTCGTGTCCGGCTGGACGACGAACTTCCAGCGGCCGTCCTCGGTCTGCCGCTCGATGGCCTGCTTGAGGGTCAGCTCGCCCTCGAAGCTCACCGACCGGTTCTGCACGTCGTAGGTGCCGCCCTCGATGCTGCCCTCGAGGAACAGCGCGCCGGCGCGGTGGTACTCGGCGTGGACGGTCGTCGTCAGCGTGGTCAGCTGGCTGCCCGCCATGTCGCCGCGGACAGAGCTGTCCTCGAGCAGGATCAGCTGGTCGGCGCCGCCGTTGACGGGGATGGTCACGGCCTCTCGCAGGGTGCCCGACAGCGACCCGCCGAAAGCGCCCGTCTCGCCCGAGTACTGGCCGTTCAGCTCGCCCTGCAGCTTGACCGGGATCTCGCCGTCGATGTCGGCGTGGTACGGGATGGTCCCGTTCAGCGACGTCAGGCGGCTCTGCGTGATGGTCGCCTCGATGCTGCCGCCTTCCTTGAAGACGACGGTCCCCCACTCGGCCGTGATGGGCCACTCGGCCGCGACCTGCGCCGTCCCGGTCGCGTCCAGCATCCCGGTCTGGAAGTCCAGCGTCCCGCCGAGCGTCCCCTCGACCCGGCCCATGGTGACGTCCGCGCCTTCGCCCTGGGCCGACGCCGGGTTGATGACCGTGAACTCGCAGTTGGTCAGCGTCGCCGTCTGCAGCGCGCTCTCGGCGATGGTGACCGTGATGGTCGCGCCTTCCTTGACGAACACCGGCCCGGCCGCCCGGTCGGGGTAGCCGTACTCGGCCGTCAGCGTGAACGAGCCCTCGCCCGAGACCTGTCCCGTCTCGCCGTCGAAGTTGAACCCGACCGTGCCGGTGCCCACCTCGCCCGCCGGCTCGGCCACGGTGAAGGCCAGGCCGCTGTTGATGGCCGACACGCGGTTGTCGGTCAGCTGCGCCTCGGCCGACGCGCCCTCGGCCACCACCATGTGCAGCCCGGCCGCGTCGCCGAAGGTCAGCTGACGGGTCGTCGTGACGTTGCCCGTGCCGCTGATGAGGTTCTCGGGCACCCGCCAGACGCAGTCGGTGACCGTCACGTCGAAGGTCGGCTGGCCCTCGTAGGGCACCTCGGCCCGCGCGTGGGTCAGGGCGACCTGCGTCAGGACGTTCGCCTCGAGGACCGCCTCGCCGCGCGCCTCCTTCAAGACGGCGCCGCTGTCGCCCAGCGGCAGCTCCTGCCGCAGGGTGGCCTCGCCGCGGGCGCTCAGCAGCTGCTGCTGCACGTCGTAGGTCCCGCTGACGGTCCCCTCGACCAGCGGGTGGGTGAGCCGCGCGCTGGCCCCGACCTCGGTCAGCTCGCCGTTTTCGATGGCCAGCGTCAGCTGCCCCTCGGTCAGCGTCACGTCCTCGTAGGTCAGCGGCGCGATCTGGTTCAGGGTCCCGCGCGCGCTCCACGTGCCCGTCCGGTGCGTGTAGCTGGCGTCGATGGTGGCCGACGCCCAGTCGCGCACGGTCACGGTCAGGCTGCCGGTCGTCGTGAAACCGTCCTCGGCGCTGTACTCGCCCGTCAACGTCCCCGACGACAGGGTCACGCCCTCGAACAGGGTGACCGGCTCGGCCATGGCGACCGTCACCGTCCCGCCGAACGCCCCGTCCGCGAACCGCGCCGAGAAGGTGACCGTCCCCAGGTGCTCGACCGCGCCCACCAGCTCGCCCGACGCGCTGATCGCGCCGTCTTGCGCCAGCGCGACCGTCAGCGACCCGCTGGTCAGCGTCAGGCCCGGCATCAGCGTGACCTGATCGTGCGTCAGCGTCGCCGTGCCGGTGACACCCTCGCTGCCCAGGGTCAGGTCGATGGTCCCGCTCAGCGCCGAGCCCAGCTGCAGCTGCGCGCCGGTGATGGTCGTCGTGATCTCGGCGTCGGCGTTCACCTCGAGCTGGACGTCGTCCATCCGGATGTGCTCGCCGATGGCCACCGCCCCCTTGAGCGTGCCGGTCTGCAGCGCCCACTGCTCGTCGAACGTGACCTCGGCCTCGGTGATGGTCACGCCCGTCAGCAACGTCAGGTTCAGCTCGCGGACCGTGATGCGTCCGTTGGTCTCTTCGGCGTCGCTCGGCAGCCGCAGCTCGATCCGGCGCCCGGCCAGCGTCAGATCCAGCTTGGTCGGCCGCGCCGCCCCCGGCTCGGTCCCCTCCGCCGGCGCCTGCTCCTGCGCGGTGGCGGCGTCCGTGTCGGCGGCGATGTTCATCGCCGGCAGGACCTGCGTCGGGCGCGAGATGCCGTGGCCCGCGGCGAAGTCGGCGCCCAGGCGCGCGGCCTCGAGCTCGGCGCCGGCCTTCGACGGCGCGGCGGCGCCGGGGCTGACCTGGGCCTCCTGGCGCTGCGCCAGGTGGACGACCTCGTGGCCCAGCAGGGCGCGGCCCTCGCGCGTGTCGGGGTCGTAGGCGGTCGGGTGCAGGTAGACCGTGCCGTCGTCCATCAGGCCGTGGGCGCCACGCGCCTCGGTGCGGCGGGCGGCCTCGGCGTCGGCGCGGACGCGGACGGCGCCCACGTCCAAGCCCAGCGCAGCGGCCAGTCGCTCGAGCAGCTGCGCCGTGCGCTCGGCGCGGCGGGCGTCCAGATCGATGACGTTGGAGGCGCGCTCGGCCGACTCGCGCTCGGCCACCATGCGGTAGAAGTCGGCGGTCAGCTCGGCGGCGATCTCGGCCGCCGACGGGCCGCGCAGCGACGGCGCGAACGCCTCGTCGGCGAACTCCTGGCCGGCGACCTCCACGACCGCGCGGTAGATCGCCTCCTTGTCCGCCCCGGTCACCAGCCCGTGGGCCTCGAGATCGGCCACCCAGAAGCCGATCTGCTCGGGCGCGTGCGCGAAGTCGTGGACCATCTCCGCGAGCTGCGCCATCAGGAGCTCGCGGCGCTGCTCGCGCTCCGTCTCGAGGGCGAGCTGGCGCTCGCGTTCGGCGTGGAGCAGGTCCAGGCGATCTCTGAGCTCGGTCTTCATGGCAACCTCGCGCTCGGTGCGGGCTCTCCGCGGGACGACCGGCGACCCAAGTGGGGACGGCCGACCCCACCTGAGACTCCAGTCTCCAGTTGTCCTCGGCCCGGCGCTGGGTTCGCCGGGCCGCGTCGCGTCGGGCTGATCCCCCGATCACGACCCTGGCGCCGCCGGCCCGCTGGGGTCTGGCGACGCTCGCGCCGGCCTCTGGGAGCCGGCGCGGGAGGGAACGAGGCAAGCTTCGTTCCAGATCGTTTTCCGGGCCGGATGGTCACCCGAGATCGGGCCGGAACACAAGGCGACCGGGACGCGAAGGGGTAGGGCGGTGTTCGAGGCCGTGGCCGGATCCGTGGCCGAGGCCGGGTCCGTGGCCGTGGCCGGGTCCGTCGCCGTGGCCGTGGCCGTGGTCGTGGCCGTGGCCGTGGCCGGGTCCGTGGCCGGGTCCGTCGCCGTGGCCGTGGCCGGATCCGTGGCCGGATCCGTGGCCGAGGCCGTGGCCGGATCCGTGGCCGTGGTCCGTGGCGGAGGCCGTGGCCGCGTTGAGGGCCGAGCCTCAGCCCACCCCAGGCCGGGCGTTCGAGCGGTCCTCGCCCTCCTCGAAGTGGACCTCGGTGCCGGCCATGGTGTTGGTGACGGGCGGCTTGTAGTTGGGGTCGCGGGTGACCTTGCCGGCGGCCTTGTACTCGTCGCGGCAGGCGTCGAGGAGGATGGCCTGGGTGATCTCGTCGCCGTCCTCGCAGGCCCAGTAGGCCGCGCGCAGCAGGGCGTTCTTGATCATGCCGCCCGTCATCTCGAAGCGCTTGGCGATGGCGCCGAAGTCGACGTCGCCCGCGAGGGGCGCCTCGGGCGGGCACAGGGTCTCCCAGATGAGGCGGCGCTGGTCGACGTCGGGCTCCTCGAAGGTGACGCGGAACTGGATGCGGCGGATGAGGGCGCGGTCGAGGGAGCCATAGAAGTTTGTGGTCAGGATGACGATGCCGGGGAAGCGCTCGATCTCCTGCAGCAGCAGGTTCACTTCCATGTTGGCGTAGCGGTCGGTCGCGCTCTTCGTCTCGGCCGAGCGGGCGGCGAAGAGCGAGTCGGCCTCGTCGAACAGCAGCATCGCGTGGCTGATGCGCGCCTGCTGAAAGATCTGCTTGATGTGCTTTTCCGTCTCGCCCACCCACTTCGAGACGACCTCGGGCAGGTTCACGCGGTACAGCGGGCGGTCGAACTCGCCGGCGATGATCTCGGCGCAGAAGGTCTTGCCGGTACCCGGCGGGCCGTCGAACAGGCAGGTGATGCCCTTGCCGGTCACGAGTTTTTTGCCGAAGCCCCACTTGTTGAGGACCGTCGCCTGGTTGCGGATGGCGGCGATGATCTCGCCGACCTTCTTCTGCGCGTCGTCGGGCAGCACGATGTCGCGCAGCCGCATGTGCGTCGTCGTGCGGACCGTCAGGTCCTCGAGCGCGTAGCGCAGCTGCGAGCGGCAGCCCTCGTCGAGCAGCGCCATCGTGAGTTGGGGCTTCTTGGGGTTGCGCGCCAGCGCTCGGTTGACCGCCACCAGGATGGCGTTCTTGATGGTGCCGCCCGGGAAGTCGTAGATGTTGGCCAGCACGTCCAGATCGATGTCGGTCGACAGCGGCACCTCGGGCGGCAGGTGCACCTCCCAGATCTGCCGGCGCAGCGCCGCGTCGGGCAGCTCGAACGGCAGGTGGTAGATGATGCGCCGCTCGAGCGCGTCGTCGAGCAGATCCGGGTGGTTGGTCGTCAGGACGCAGATGCCCTGGAAGTCCTCGATGGCCTTGAACGCCGCCGCCTTGCGCTTGTCGTGCTTGGCCACCAGGGCCTCGCACTCGTCGATGAGCACGACCGCGTCGCGCATGGACGCCTCGTTGAAGACGTCGCGCAAGGTCCCGTCGACGTTGTCCTTTTCGGGCAGGTCGGCGGCCGAAAGGAAGAGCAGCGGCCGCTTGAGGTGCGCCGCCAGCGCCTGCGCCAGCAGGGTCTTGCCCGTGCCGCTCGGCCCGGAGAACAGGAACGTCAGCCCGCGCCCGTAGGGCAGCACCTGGTCGAACCCCCAGTCGCTGATGACCTCGCGATACCGGGTGTGCTGCTCGACCAGCTCGCGCACCTGCCGCAGCTGCTCGGCCGGCAGGATGACGTTCAGCAGCGACACGCCGGGCCGCTCGAGCCGCGCCAGCTTGCTGACGGTCTCGCCCAGCTCGTCCTCGCCCAGCACGAAGCGCAGGGTGGGGGGCGTAATCTCGAGATAGCGCGCCAGCAAGGCGTCCGGCGCTCCCAGCTCGGTCCGCGACAGGCTGATGAGCTGGTTCTTCACCAGCCGCGACGACGGCAAGAACGCCTTGCGCGCGTTCATCCGCTCGGCCGCGGTCCGGCAGAACTGGTCGACGACCACGCGGACCGTGACGCTGCGCGAGAACATCTCGCGCCCGAGCCGCGCCAGGATCTGCGACATCTTCGGCTCGGTGTGGCACGCCGTGGCGAGCATCAGGCACTTGAGCTCGAACCCGTCCAGCCGGAAGCGCTTCGCCAGCTGCGCCAGCGGGATCTCGCTCGCGCGCAGCCGCGCCTCGAACGCCTCCCAGCGCGCGCGCGCGCCCTCCACCGGGGCGTCACCGTTCGCGCTCAACCACTCGCCCATGGCCGAGACCCCCTCGCAGAGGATCTCCTGGTTCAAGCTGCTCGCGTCCATGCCACCGCCCGAAGCCACCCGCACGTCGTCCCACGCCAGTCGCGCGCCCCCTCGGACCCGCCCGGCGCCGCGTATCCTCTCCCGGCCGCCGACCCGGCGCAAGGTGGGCGCCGACGCGGCCCTCGCCGCGCTATCTCAGCGGAATCGAACGGATCCAGCGGATCGCCGTCGGGTCCTTGGTCAGCCCGCGCGCCTCGGCGACCAGGCCCTCGCACTGCTCGGCCGTCAGCCTCGCGTCCAGCGCCGACAGGTCGTAGGCGATGCCGTACTTGGGGAAGTCGATGTGCGCCGAGCGCAGGTTGCTGAGGCCCGCGTTGTAGATGGCGTCGTCGACCGCCTTCTTGGTCCCGCGCTTGTCGACGTGCACGACCGCCAGGATGCTGCCGGCGTCCTCGGGATCGAAGTTGATCTCGGCCCGCGGGTTGAACACGCAGTTGCGGAACATCCCGAACTCGCTGAACAGCCGCGTCGTCTTGGCCATGTAGCGCGCGATGCGGGGCTGCGCCTCCTGGGTGGCGGCGCCGATGTGCGGGGTCGCGAACACGCGCGGCTCGCCCTCGTAGGGGTTGACCCACTTGCTGGTCGCCGCCTCGCCCGGCTCCTCGGGGAAGACGTCGGTCATGGCATAGGACACCAGCCCCTCGGACACCGCCCGCCGCAGCACCTCGGGGTCGACCACCACGCCGCGCGCCAGGTTGATGAACAGGCGCGGGCTCAGCTCGGGCTTGTCCGCGAAGGCGCGGAAGTGCTCGTAGGTCACCAGGTTCCGGTTGACCTGCCCGTGGAGATCCTCGGCCGAGACGTGCACGCTGACGAAGTCGGACATGCGGAAGAGCTCGTCGATGCTCTTGCACGCGCGGTAGCCCATCGCGCGGCCCACCTCGCGCGGCACGTCGGCCGTGTCGTGGAAGTAGATCTCCATGCCGAGCGCCTGCCCGAGCTGCGCCACCTGCCGGCCGATGTTGCCCATCCCCAAAAGGCCCAGGCGCTTGCCCGCGACCTCGTAGCGCGCCTTGTTGTCCTTCTTCCAGACCGAGTGGCTCATCTCGGAGACCGAGTCGAACAGGCGCCGCGACATCACGACCAGCAGCCCCATGACCATCTCGGCCACCGAGCGCCCGTTCGAGATGGGGTCGTTCATGACGAGCACGCCCTGGCGCGCGCAGGCCTCCTTGTCGACCGAGTCGTCGCCGATGCAGCACAGCATCACGGCGGCGAGGCGCTCGCTGGCCTGCACCACCCGCTCGGTGATGAGCACCTTGCTGCGCTTGAAGACGAGATCGTGCTGGCCCTCGCTGAGCAGGCGGACCAGCTCGTCCTCGCTGGGCGCGTCGGCCACGCGGTGGGGCTCGATGCCCATCTCGCGCAGCTCGGCGTCGAGCAGCGGGTCCGGGTTCTCGATGATGAGAGCGCGTTTGAACGGGCCTTCGTGACGACGCGGCAGGTTGGGTTGCGACAACGCAGGGCTCCTTGGGCCGTGAGGCGGCGCATCCTAGCGCCCGCGGCGCGGGCTGTCAGCCTTGACGCGCTGTCGCGCCGGCCCGTGGCAGGGGGCGTTATTGGCACCCGCGGCGGAGCCGTGCTTAGGTCTGCGGCGTGAGCGCCTCCGAACTCTGGTCCGCCACCTGGCCCTGGCTCTGGCCCACGGCCCTGCTCGCCGCCTGGATCGCCGTCAGCCTCGTTGGCGTGCGCCGGCTGCTGCGGTGGCTCGAGCGCCGCTCGACGGGTAGCTCCACCCTGAGCGAGCGGTTCGTCCGACGGGCGCGCCAGGTGCTGGTCGGCGCGGCCGTCGCCGTGGGCGTCGTGCTGTGGGGCATCGTCGTCCCGACGTCCGACGCCGTCACGCGCTTCCTGGTCCGCGACGTCCAGCCGTGGCTGTGGCCCACCGTCGCGCTGGCCGTCTGGCTGGTCGGGATGCACGCCGCGACCCGCCGCGCCATCGCCTGGCTCGAGCAGCGCACACAACGCACCACCAACCAACTCGACGACGCCTTCACCACCGCCCTCGCGCGCCCGCTGTCGTGGCTGGTCGCCCTGGTCGGCGTCGCCGTCTGGGCCGATCTCGTGCCGCTCCCTGCCGGCGCGACGAGCTACGTCGAGCTGGGCAGCAAGGCCGTCGCCGTCCTGGTCCTCATCATCTTCGCCGACGGGTTCGTCCAGGCCTGGATGACCCGCCGCGCGATGCACTCGAAGGTCCTCGCGACCAGCGGCGGCGTGCTCCGCTCGGGCGCCCGCCTGCTCATCTGGGTGCTCGGCCTGCTGATGATCATCTCGACGATGGGCATCGACATCACGCCCATCCTCGCCTCGCTGGGCCTGGGCTCGCTGGCCATCGGCCTCGCCCTCAAGAACACCCTCGAGGACTTCTTCGCGGGCCTGCTGCTCGCCGCCGACCAGGCCATCCGCGTGGGCGACTTCGTCGACATCGAGTCCGGCCAGGGCGGCTGGGTCCTGTCCATCGGCTGGCGCACGACGCGCCTGCGCACGCGCGACGACATCCACGTCATCGTCCCCAACTCCAAGCTCTCCCAGTCCACCCTGTTCAACCGCAGCCTGCCGCAGAGCGAGGTCAGCTTCACGGTCGACGTCGGCGTCCACTACGCGAGCGATCTCGACCACGTGGCCCGCGTCGCCCGCGAGGTCGCCAAGGACGTGATCACGACCAGCCCCAAGGCCGTGGCGCAGTTCGAGCCGCGGGTCGTCTACGGCGAGTTCGGCGACTCGAGCATCAACTTCCGCGTCTGGCTGCGGGCCCGCTCGTGGGACGATCACTTCGGCCTGCGCGACGCCTTCATCCGCGCCCTGCACCCCCGGTTCCAGGCCGAGGGCATCGTCATCCCGTTCCCGATCCGCACCCTGGACGTCCCGGCGGGCACGCGCGTGCAGATCGAGCGCGTCGAGACCCGGCCAGAAGGCGCGTCGTCGTCCGATCGGCCGCGGGCCGAGGCCTCGGCCCCGCCAACTAACGGTGGCGGTGTCGGGTGACCAGCTCCTCGGGCAGCTCGCTCGCGACCAGGAAGATGAGCGTGAACAGGCGCCGCGCCAGCCGGTGCTCGAGCTGCACGAAGCCCGACAGCGCCCGCTGGAGCATCTCGCCGGCCTCGTCGTGGACGAGCTTCTTGGCGTAGTCGAGCGTCTCGAGCTGCCGCATGCCATAGGCGTTGTCGCCGTAGCGGACCAGCTGCTCGATGACGTGGCGGTACTCGCGGAAGTGTGGCCGCAGCGCCTCGTGGCGCACCGCCAGGCGCAGCGGCTCGCAGACTTCCTCGGGGTGGATGGCGATCTCGACCCCGGCCTCGTGACGGAACACCGTCAGCGTCGGCGGCTGCCCGTCGCAGTCGCCGTTGAGGTCCATCAGGGCCATGCGCCACTCGCGCTCGCGCTCGGGCGTCGCGGCGGCGTACAGGGTGGGGTCGAGCCGAAACTTCACGCCGGAACCTCTTCGGTGGCGTCTGTGGCGTCGTCGCCTAGGGCGTCGTCGTCGCGATGGGGCGCGCCTTGGCGGGGGGCGCGTCGGCCTTGCGCGGCTTGGCGGCCGGCCGAGCCAGCAGCGCGGTCACGTGCTGGCGCATCTCTTCGAAGGGGACGGCGCCGATCGTGACCGACCGGGCGACGCCCTCACGGTCGACGTAGACGATGGTCGGCAGGGAGCGCAAGCCCAGTCGGTCGCGCATGATGAACGACGGGTCGAGCACGATGTCGGAGTCGTCGAAGTCCTTGCGGACGTCGAGGAAGGCGTCGACGTCCTCGCGCTCCTCGGCGGTGACGCTGAGGATGGTCAGCCCGTCGGCGCGGTGGCGGCGCTTGAGCTCGGTCAGCCAGGGGACGATCTTCTTGCAGGGCCCGCAGTAGGTGGCCCAGTACTCGAGCAGGACGGGCTTGCCGCGCAGGCTGCCCAGGGTGACCTTCTCGCCGGTCTCGAGGTCGACGAAGGTCAGGTCGGCCGGCAGCGGCTGGTCGATGAGCCGGTCCTTGGTGATCTGGTTGATGTCGGGGCGGGCGCCGAGGGTGACCGTGACGTCCTGGCGCGCCCGCTGACGCCACAGGGTCAGCTTCACCACGGCGCCGCGGGTGCGCGTCTCGAGCTGCGCGATGAGCTCCTTGGGCGTCGTGACCGGGACGTCGTCGATGGCGAGGATGATCTCGCCCAGCTCGAGGCCCGCGATCGCGGCCCCGCTGCCCGGGTAGACGTCGTTGACCTCGACGTGGGCGGCGCCTTCGGGGAGGCCGACCGCGGTCGGCGCGGCCAGATCCCGGACGCCGACACCCAGCCAGCCGCGCTCGGGCGCGGGCGGTGACTGGGCCGCGGCGCTGGCCGTCAGGCCTAGCGCGACCATGACCGCGAGGGGAACGAGGACCGAGGACTTGATCAGCAAAGAACGAAAGGGCATGGGGTCTCCATCGCGGTCGCTCCGCGGGCTCGAGCGGGCATCGTAGGGGGCGACTTGAATAGGACAAGGTTGGGACCAGTCGGACGGCCACCCCGAACCCCGGAGAATCCTTTGATCCCCAAGCTCGCGATGCCGCTTCTGACCGTGGCGCTCACCGTCGTCCTCACCGCCGGCGCCTCCGCGCGCGCCGCTGGTCACGATGATCTGATCTCGGCCGTCCCGGCGCAAGCCGCGCTCGTCGTCGCGGTCGATCACGCCAAGCTCTCGGCGCACCCCCACTACGGCGACATCGTCAAGCTGCTCGAGGACCAGGGCTGGGCGGCGGGGCTCTCGGCCGACCCGACGTCCCCGCTGGCGCCCGGCAAGGCCGTGCTGCGGACGGTCACCTTCCGCATGGCCAACGACGCCGAGGGGGCCATCCTCGCCGGCAAGTTCGAGCTGGCGGCCGTCGAGGCCCACTACAAGGGGGCGCTCGGGGCGGGCTTCGAGACGGGCGAGGTCGAGGGGCGGCGCTGGTTCTCCATCGGCAAGGGCATGCGCGCCGTCGACGTCGGGGGCGGGCGGCTGGCGCTGGTCGACAAGAGCGTGGCCACCAAGGTGGCCGAGCTGGCCGCCGGCAAGGGCAAGGCGATGTCGACCCGTGGCGACTACAAGACGCTGGCCAAGCAGGCCTCCAAGGGCGCGCCCCCGGTCTGGGGCGTGGTCTTCGTGCCCTCGCGGACCAAGAAGCAGCTCGAGGCCAAGGGCTCTGACGACATCGCGCAGGCCGACAAGCTGACCTTCCAGGTGGTGGGCTCCGGCGACATGACCGTCGGGCTGGTCGCGCACACCAAGGACGAGGCGGCGGCCCAGAAGCTGGCCGACGGCGTCAACGGCAAGATCGAGCGAAAGATCCTGGGCTCCAACGCGCTGCGGCTGCTGGGCGTCACCGCGCTCGCCGAGCAGGCGAAGATGATCGTCAAGGGCAAGACGGCCGTGGGCTCGGTCAAGCTGACGACCGCGCAGGTGGGCCTGCTGTCCCGCGTGCTGGGCAAGGTCCTGGTGGCCCTGAAGTAGTCGGTCGGGACCGTTCAGCCAGCCTCTTTACGGTGCCCGACGCCGGCGCTAGCGTGCGCTCATGTTGAGCCCCGAGCAGCACGTCGCGTCCTGGTGCGAGGTCTCGCACAGCGCCCTCCGGCACAACGTCAGGCTGTTCCGGCAGCGGGTCGGGGCCGACGGGCGGCTGGGGGTCGTGGTCAAGGCCGACGCCTACGGGCACGGGCTCGTCGCCTGCGCCCGCGCCTTCGTCGAGGCCGGCGCCGACTGGTTGATCGTGAACTTCGTGCACGAGGCCGTCGCGCTCCGGCAGGCGGGGGTGGACGCGCCGGTGTACGTCTGCGGCAACGTCTCGGCCGCGCAGGCGCCGGCGGCGGCCCAGGCCGACGCGCGCGTGGTCTGCTACGACGCCGAGACCGTGCGCGCGCTGGCGGACGCCGGCCGGGCCCGCGGGCGGCCGGTGCCCATCCACCTCAAGATCGAGACGGGCAACCACCGCCAGGGCCTGCCCATCGGCGAGGCCGTGCAGCTCGGGCAGCTGGCCGCCGGCCTCGACGGCGTCGTGCTCGAGGGGCTGACGACGCACTACGCGGACATCGAGGACACGACCGACCACCAGTTCGCGCACGGGCAGCTGCGGACCTTCCTCGAGGCGCGGCAGGCCTTCGAGGCGGCCGGCCTGCGCGTGCCGATGGTGCACTCGGCCAACTCGGCGGCGACCATCCTGTGGCCCGAGACCCACGGGACCCTGGTCCGGGTCGGCATCGCCGGCTACGGGCTGTGGCCGTCGGCCGAGACCTACGCCACCGCGCTGACGCTGCACGCCGCGGGCGAGCGCGGCTTCATCCCCGATCTCGAGCCGGCCCTGTCGTGGCGCGCGCGCATCGCGCAGGTCAAGGGCGTTCCGGTCGGCGGCTACGTCGGCTACGGGCGCACCTTCCGCGCCACCTACCCCATGCGCATCGCCATCGTGCCGGTCGGCTACCACGAGGGCTACGACCGGCGCCTGTCGAACCTGGCGCACGTCATCGTCGACGGCGTGAGGGCGCCGGTGCGCGGCCGCGTGTGCATGAACATGATGATGGTGGACGTCACCCACATCCCGACGGCGCGCGTCGGGTCGGTGGCGACCCTGCTCGGGCGCGACGGGGACGAGCACGTCTCGGCGGACCGGCTGGCGGGCTGGATGGGCACGATCAACTACGAGGTCGTCTCGCGGATCCACCCCGGTCAGCCGCGGCTCCTCGCCCCCTGACGGACCTCGTCTGGACCGCGCGTTTGGCCGCTCGGAGGGCCTTTCGGGGCCCCGGACAAACGTGTTGACGGTGGGGGGGCCGCGTGCTAGTCACGCGCCGCCCAAGGCGGCCGCCGAGGGCGTCCCGAATCGTCTCCCAAGCCCCTGATTTGCAACGCGTGAAGCCCCTCAAGCTCAAGTTCGACGCCGCCTCGGTCGGCCTGGAGATGGCCATCGCCATCGTGCTGGGCTGGCTCGTGGGCTCGTGGGTGGACGGCGAGCTCGGGTCCGCGCCGTGGGGCATGGTGTTCTTCCTCCTGTGCGGCGTCGCGGCGGGCTTCAAGGGGCTCATCCGCGTGCACCGGCAGGTCCAGGCCGACGCCCGCCGCCGCGAGCGCGCCCAGATGCGAGACGACCGTTCGGACGCGCGGTGGTCGGAAGCGCGGTGGCCGTCGTGACCGCCGCCAGCCCGAACACCGGGGCGCTGGTCACGCGCCTATTGCGCACGGCCGAGAAGCTCAACGTGGGCCTCGCCCTCATGGCCGTGGTCGCCGTCCACCTGGGCGCCGGCTTCGGCGCGATGTGGCTCGGCACCCTGCTGGGTGCCCTGGTCAACATCGCCAACTTCCGCGTCATCGTCTGGGTCGGCACGGGCCTCGTCCGCGCCGGGCAGAAGCGCCTCGGCTTCTACGGCGCCGTCTTCTTCGTGAAGATGGCCGCCCTGATGGCCATCGTCTGGCTCATCCTGAGCCGCCTCGACGTGACCCCCCTCGGCTTCATCATCGGGCTGGCGACCTTCCTGCCGGCCGTCCTGCTCACCACCCTGGGCGTCGCGCTCAAGCCGGCCGCCGCCCGCAGCACCAGCGGGAGCCTATGAGAACCGCCCTCACCGCCGCGACCCTGCTCGCGATGGTCGGTCTGGCCGCCTTCGGCGCGCCCGAGGCGCTCGCCCAGCCGGGCGGGGACGTCCCCGAGCGCGTCGAGCGAGGCGTCGAGTCGACCGAGCAGCATCTGCAGTACGAGACCGGCGACCCGGTCGCGACCGAGGCGCCCGCCGAAGGCGAGCACTGGTCGATCTTCCTGTCGATCCTGCCGCCGGCCGCCTTCGAGAACCTCTCCCACATGATGGGGCCGAGCTGGCTCGAGAAGAACCCGCACGTCCACGTCAGCCACATCTTCATGGCGCTCGTGGTCTTCGTCCTCATGCTGCTGCTCGCCCTCGCGGCCAGCAAGCGCCTGCAGCGCGAGGAGGACTACCTCGTCCCCGCCAAGAAGTGGGGCGCCTTCGCCTTCTTCGACGTGGCCGTCGGGGTCCTGCTCGGGATGATGGAGCGCATGATGCCGCGCGACAAGGCGCTCGCGGCGCTCCCGCTGGTGACGGCCTTCGCCATCTTCATCCTGTTCTCGAACCTGCTGGGCCTCGTCCCCGGGTTCCTGCCGCCGACCGACTCGCTCAACACCACGCTGGCCCTCGGCCTGACCGCCTTCGTCGCCTACAACTACTGGGGCATCAAGACCCACGGGTTCGGCGCCTACTTCAAGCACTTCCTCGGGCCGATGCCGGCCCTCGCTCCGCTGATGCTGCCCATCGAGCTCATCAGCCACTTCGCCCGGCCGCTCAGCCTCGCGCTGCGCCTGATGGGCAACATGTTCGGCGACCACATGGTGCTGGGCATCTTCCTCGGGTTCAACCTGCTCTTCGTCCCCCTGCCGGTGATGGTCCTGGGTGTGCTGGTCTGCGTCGTCCAGACGCTCGTCTTCACGCTGCTGACCATCGTCTACATCTCCATGGCCGTAGAGGTGCACGAGCACCACGACCACGAGGACCACGCACTTCACCATAAGGAGCTGCATACCCCGGGTGACGTCCACCCGCCGGTGCAGCACACCGCCTGAGCTGTGTCTTTCTGCGGCCGTCGCCGCGCTGAGTTGTCCCACGACCGGGTCCCGGACCCATCTTCCAAGGAGTGAGTTGAGATGAAGAAGGTGTTTGCCACCGCGTTCCTGACGGTGTTGACCCTCTGCCTCATGGCCCCGATGGCGTTCGCGCAGGACGTGGCCGGTGCGGCGGACAACGAGTTCACGATGAAGGGCTGGATCGCCATCGCGGCGGGCCTCGGCCTCGCCATCGCGGCGTTCGGCGGCGCGCTCGCTCAGGGCCGCGCGGCCGCGGCCGCCCTCGAGGGCATCGCCCGTAACCCGGGCGCCGCCGACAAGCTCTTCACCCCGATGATCCTCGGCCTCGCCCTCATCGAGTCGCTGGTCATCTACTCGCTGGTCATCGCGTTCGTCCTCTCCGGCAAGATCTGATCTCGCCCGAGCGGAACACGAAAAAGGGCGGCCTCCCTCGGGAGCGCCGCCCTTCTCGTTTCGAAGCGTGGCCCATGATCTCGCCCGAGCGGAACACGAAAAAGGGCGGCCTCCCTCGGGAGCGCCGCCCTCTTCGTTTCGAAGCCCCGCACCGAGCCCGCCGAAGCGGGCCCGTGGGCGTCCGAGGTCAGCGCCGGACCAGCAGCAGCTCGGCGACGTAGTTCGGGTCCAGGTCGTGGGCGGCCACGCGGCCGAAGGCGCTGACGAGGTCCGCCATGGCGGCCTCCATCCAGGCGACCAGCGCCGGGTCCAGGTCCCCGGCCAGGCGGTCCAGCGCGCCGCGGACCAGCGGCGTCAACGTGCCGTCCTCGGCGAAGGCCAGCTTCACGAAGGCGGCGACGTCCTCGCGCGACAGCGGGGCGAAGCTGAACGCCTCGGTCAGCAGCGCCTGCGCGATGCCCGTCCGCAGCAGCGTCTCGAGGCGCACCTGCCGGCGCTCGTCGGTGGTCAGCTCGCCCAGCGCGGCGCCCATGAGCGCCTCGGGCGAAAAGCCCAGGCGAGTCTCGAAGAAGGTCAGGACGGCGTCGGCCTCGTGGATGACGGCCTCGACGTGTGAGACGTCGGCCAGCGTGGCGAACGGCCGCCACCCGACGCGGGCCCGCTCGTCGAGGCCCTCGAAGAAGACGGGGCGGGGCAGGGCGGCGCCCTCGAGCGTCTCCTCGGTCGGCGTGCCGAAGACGTGCAGATCCAGCGAGGCGCCGGCGCGGCGGCGCAGCTTGCGCGCCTTCAGGCCGAGCTCGGCGGTCAGGCCGTAGCCCAGACGGAAGAGCTGCTCCGGCCACGTGAAGCGCACCAGGTCGCTCGCCTGGTCGACGTCCTCGCGCGCCGCGTAGGCCAGCCCCAGGTTCACCAGCGCGGCCGCCTCGCCGGCTGCGACCGGCAGGTCGTCGGTCTGGCCCAGGTCGCCCGAGCGGGCCATGAAGACCTTGTTCACGAGATACGTGAAGCCCTGCGCGAACTGGGCGCGCTCGTCGCTCGACAGCTGGCGCAAGGCGGCGCCCAGCAGATCCGGCGGGCGCACGCCCGACAGCGCCAGGTCCTGGGCGACGGCGCCCTGGGTCGGCGGCGGGACGATCTGGCGCTCGGCCACCATCTGAAGCAGGGCCTCGCGCGTGCCCCGGGGCTCGACGCGCTCGTACAGCTCGGCGGCCTCGTCGGGGCTGGGGAAGCCCATGTCCTCGAGGCGCCCGCCGCGGAAGCGGATGAGCGTCTCCTCGAGCTGCGAGGCCAGCTCGAAGCGGCTCGCCTGGAAGATGTCGCGCATCCGGTCCATGTCGGCGGCCCACAAGAGCTTCATGAGGCCGGGCAGCCGCTCGGCCAGCTCGTGCTCGTGCGGGACGGTCACCCAGAAGGTGCCGTCGGGGGTCTGGAACAGCGCCAGCTCGTCGGGGACCGTGTCCGGGTCGAGGTCGGCGGCGTGGACCTGGATGTCCTTGCAGAACAGCAGCTCGATGAGCTCGGGCTCGGTCGACTGCACGTACTTGATGGCCGTGTCGAGGTCGACGGCCTGGGCCAGGTCCAACCACTTGATCCAGCGATCGAGCTGGACCTCGTTGCGGGTCCACAGCGCCAGATCGTGGATGCCCTGGATCTGCTCGGGCGTCGCGTACTCGAGCAGCGGATAGGCGTCGTGCTCGCCGATGTCGCGCATCAGCAGGAAGAGCTCCTCGGTGGCGAGGGACTCCACGTAGCCCGCCGGGTCCGGCAGGCCGAGGACCCAGTCGAGCCGCTTCATGCCGTTCGCGCGCCACAGCGCCGGCGGCAACGTGCTGCGGCCGGTCAGGGACGCGAGGTCGTGGAGCGGCGTCGGGGGCGTACGCGGGACGAGGCGGAGGTCTGGGTTCGACATGGGCGGCAGCATAGACACGCGCGGGACAGGGGCAAGCGCCACGAGCGGGCCGCCCTGCACGATCCGAGCGTTCTCGGTACTTGCGGTCACCCCGCCCAGGGCCTAAAACCTGCCGGTTCAAGCGCCCGCGGGTCTGGCGGGCGCGGGACCCGACCGGCGCGCGCCCCGGCACCCAGCCAGGAATCCCGAACGTCCGCGCGCGCTTGAGAGCGCCATGACCGCACCTGACACCCAGCCTCCCCGGTCCCCCTGGTCGCAGCGTCTGGGCGAGCTCGCCCACCGCTGGGGGGCGCCCGCGACGCTCGCCCTCGGCGCGGCCCTGCTCCTGTTCAAGCTCGGGGCCACGGGCCTGTGGGAGCCGTGGGAGATGGACCGGGCCGACCTCGCCCGCACCCTGGTCGAGCGGCCCCAGGTCGCCGCGGCCGTCGCGCCGGGCGAGGGTGAGACCGATCTCGCCAAGCGCCTCGGCGCCGCGGCCGAGCAGGCCGACGTCACCCTGCGCCTGGCCGACCCGCCGGCCGCGGGCGCGCGCGGGGTGGCCGCCGGCGGCCGCACGGTCAACGAGGCGCTCGAGCTGGCCCGCACCGAGGTGGTCGCCGCGGTCGTGCTCGATCTGGCGCTGGTCGCCCCCGAGCCCTGGAACGACGCGACCTGGACGCGCCTCGCCGGCCACGTCGATCAGGCCCTGAGCCACCTCGGCCGCGCCCCCGTCCTGCTGGTCGCCCCGGCCGGCATGGACACCGCCGCCCTCGGCCAGCAGCTGAACCAGGCCCGCGCCAAGCTGGCGCAGCAGCGCGCCTTCAAGGCGCTGGGCCAGACCCCGCCGCCGAACGCGCCCGAGCCCTCGGACGCCTGGGCCCAGTCCCTGGGTGACGGCGAGCGCCTGCAGCTGATGACCAACCCCAGCGACGCCGAGCTGGCCGCCGCCCTGTCGGCCGCCGCCGCCCTCGACGGCTGGACGGTCCGCTTCAAGGCCGACGGCGTCACCCACACGGTCGCCCCGCTCGAGACCTGGGCCACCGCCGTCATCTACCAGCTCTTCGGCGCCTCCGAGGCGACGACCCGCCTCGCCGGCGTCCTGTTCGCGCTGCTCGCCCTGTTCGTCCTGATGCGCGTCGGCCGCGACGCCTTCGGCCCCGGCGTCGGCGTCCTGTCCGGCCTGGTCCTGCTGACGACGCCCCTGTTCTACGCCCAGGCCCGCTCGGCCGCCGGCGAGGCCGGCGCCATCCTCGGCCTCACCCTCTTCGCAGCCGGCCTCCTCTACCAGGCCCGCGGCGCCTCGCCCCGCACCGTCTGGACGCACCTCGCGACGGGCCTCGTCGTCGGCTTCCTCTCCAAGGGCCTGTTCGCCCTGATGATCTACGCCCTGATGGCCGGCGGCGCCGCCCTCGTCGTCGGCACCCGCGACCGCCGCGAGTGGCTCCCGGCCGTGGCCGCCGTCGGCTCGCTGGCGCTGGCCTCGCTGTGGGTCCTGTCCAGCGACCCCTACGGCTTCGCCGGCCAGTTCCGCTTCACCCACGAGCTGTTCAGCCAGGGCCCCAGCGAGTACCTGCGCAACTTCGACTACGTCATCCACCAGATCGGCTTCGGCGCCTTCCCCTGGTCGCCGCTGTACATCATCGCCATGGCGGGCCTGCTGTGGCAGGCCGCCGACGAGCAGGACAAGAAGTCCCTGCTGGTCATCCTGTGGTTCGGCATCCCCGTCGTGGCCACCATGGCCATGCTCAAGAGCTTCAACCACCTCGTCTGGCCGGCCGCCCCCGCGGGCGCCCTGGCCGTGGGCCTCGTGCTCAAGCAGATCGCCACCCGCGGCCTGCGCAGCAACCTCGTGGCGCTGCTCTTCCTCATCATGTTCTACATCCTGTTCCGCGAGCTGCGGGACAGCCCGCGGCCCCTGTCGGCCTTCCTGGCCTTCGACCCGCCGTTCACCACCGACGCGGGCGGCCTGCGCTTCCCCGAGAGCGTCAAGGTCAGCTCGCTGTTCGCCTACGCGCTGCTGGCCGCCGCCCTCATCGCGGCCACCCACTTCGGCGGCGTCTTCGCCTTCATCCGAAAGGCCGCCTCGCTCTTCGCGCGCCCGCTCCCCTTCGCCATCGCCCTCGGCGCCTCGCTGTCGCTGATGACCCTGGTGTGGTTCATCCGCGTGCTGGCCAAGTTCCACGAGGGCATGCGCCTGCCGACCGCGGGCGAGCTCGACCCGGTCCAGCGCGGCTTCGCCTCGAGCTTCCTCGCCTCGGCCGATCCCGTCGTGCTGGTGTCCTGGCTCACCATCGCCGGCGTCCTGGGCGTCATCGTCGTCCGCCGCATCTTCGGCCGGCCGCTGGCCCGCCCCATCGCGGCCGTCGAGCGCCTCGCCGCCAGGCTGCCCATGCCCGGCGACGCCCGGCTGCTCATGGCCGGCGGCGGCGCCTGGTTCGCGCTCGGCCTCGCCACGCTCTTCAGCGTCTCGTGGCCCGAAGGCTACTGGGGCGAGGTCTTCGGCGACCCCTCGCTGCTGCTCGTCGCCCTCGCGACCGCCGGCGCCGCCTACGCCGTCTGGCGCTCGGGCGTCGGCGTCGTCCCGGTCGTGGCGACCGCGCTCGGCGCCGTGGGCCTGTGGCTGGGCACCCGCCTCGGCCGCGACGCCGATCTCCGCAACTGGTACACCGTCGGCCTCACCCTCGCCGGCGCGCTGGCCTACGCCATGGCCCTGCTGCCCCGCTTGTGGCGCAGCGGCTACAACCTGGCTCTGCTCGGCGGCGCCCTGGTCGCGGTCGCGCTCGTGGGGCTGACCTTCCCGCTGCTCGACCGCTGGGAGCAGCTGCGCTTCGTCCTGTACCCCGAGGCGAGCGAGAGCTTCACGCGCTATCTGCTGGTCGGCTCCCGCGCCAGCTTCGCCCTGTACGTCGGCATTCTCGCCCTGGTCTTCAACCGGTTCCTGCCCTCGCTGGTCTCCACGCTCGTCGACGCGCTGTCGCACGTCGGCCGCGGCCGCGTCGTCGTCGCCGGCCTGACCTTCGCCGGCGTCCTGTTCACGGTCGGCACCGTCACGGGCCTGTACGCGGATCTGGCCTACAACGTCAGCCAGAAGCACATCATGGACACCTACCGCGAGGCCGAGGGCCTCGGGCCGCGCGAGCTGGGCGACCGCATCTTCAAGCACGGCGCCTTCGGCACCGCCGGGCGCAAGGACTCGAACTTCTACACGGCGGCCATCCCCGAGATCCGCGACCGCAACACCGCCCTGACGGCGCTGTTCGCCGCCAAGGACGTCACCGCGAACCTCGAGACCTCGGAAGGCACCAAGACGCTGACCCTGCCGGGCCGCTCGGGCGACGGGCTCAGCGGCACCGGGCCCAAGGACCTGCGCTACTACGCCCTGGTCCCGGCCGAGCAGTTCTCGGCCCTCAACCACGCCTACCGCAAGATCTCGGGCGGCGCCCACATGCCCATCCTGGACGGCCGCAGCTACCGCGTCCTGCTGGCCACCAGCACCCTGCGCGAGGGCGAAGAGCAACAGAACCGCTTCGCCCAGCACACGCTGACCCGCGCCCAGTTCGACGCCCTGAAGGACCCCGACCTCCACCGGGTCTGGGCCAACTGGGGCGACAAGATCCGGGTCGTCGGCTACAAGATCGAGCCCGCCGTGGTCGGCCGCGGCAAGAAGTTCAAGCTGACCACCTACTTCGAGGCGCTCGAGGACATCCCGACCTCCTACAAGATCTTCATGCACATCGACCGGCCGGGCACCTCGAACCGCATCCACGGCGACCACTGGCCGCTCGATCTGACGCCCGACGGCGACGAGGGCAAGGTCTGCACCGGCTGCTACCGGACCGACCACTGGATGAAGGGCGACATCGTCCTCGACGTGTTCGAGACCGAGGTCCCCATCGGCACCCCGTCGGGCCCGCAGGAGATCTGGATGGGCTTCTACCAGCCGTCCGGCGGCTCGCGCCTCGAGGTCAAGGACTGGGAGCGCGACAAGGCCCGCCACGACGGCCAGAACCGGGTCCGCATCGGCTCGTTCCAGGTGCCCTGACCGATGGACGCCGCTAGCGCCACGGGCATCGGCGTCGCCTTCGCCGCCCTGGTCGCCCTGCTCGGGGCGGCCATCGGCAGCTTCCTGAACGTCGTCATCTACCGGCTGCCGCACGGCCTGTCGCTGGTCCGCCCGGCCAGCCGCTGCCCCAGCTGCGAGACCCCCATCAAGCTGCGGCACAACGTCCCGGTCTTCGGCTGGCTGCTCATCGGCGGCAAGTGCGCCGCCTGCCGCGCCCCCGTCTCGGCGCGCTACCCGCTGGTCGAGCTGGCCATGGGCCTGGTCGCGCTCGCCCTGTTCCACGATCTGGCCGGCGGCCTGCTCACCCCCGACGCGCTGGCCGGCCGCGACTTCCTGGTCGACGTCCTGGGCCCCTTCTCCCTGTACCTGGTCTTCGCCGCCGCGCTGGTGGCCGTGACCTTCATCGATCTGGACTGGTTCCTCATCCCCGACGCCATCAGCCTGCCCGGCATCCCGCTGGGCGTCGCCGCCACCTACGTCGCCGGCCACACCATCGGCCTGACGTGGCAGGACAGCATCATCGGCGCCGCCGCCGGCGCCGGCGTCATCGTCGCGGTCATCCTGATCTACGGCTGGGCCACCGGCCGCCAGGGCATGGGCGGCGGCGACTGGAAGCTGCTCGGCCTCATCGGCGCCTGGCTCGGCTGGCAGGCGCTGCCCTTCGTCCTGTTCGCCGGCTCGATGCAGGGCCTGCTCATCGCCCTGGTCTTCCGCCGCTCCTTCGCCGTCGAGGAGCTGCCGGACCTCCCGAACGAGCCCGGCGCCGACGGGACGATGGCGGTCTCGGGGGGCGCCGGCGACGGCCCCGACCCGGGCGGCAAGTCCTTCGGCCAGCTGGCCATCCCCTTCGGGCCCTTCCTGTCGCTCGCCGCCCTCGAGTACCTGCTCTTCCGCGACGAGATCCGCCACCTGCTCGCCTGGCTGGCCGGCGACACGGGGCTCTGAGGTGCGCTGGGGGCTGCGGGCGCACGTCCTGGTCGCCCTCGCGCTGGTCCTCGCCCTCGGGCTGACGGTCACCTACGTCGTCACCACCGATCTGCTGCGCTCGGCCGTGCTCGAGGGCCGCATCGCCCGCGTCCGCCAGGCCACCAGCCTGACCGCCGCGCGCCTGGCCGAGGTCGACCCCGCGGCCATGCCGGCGGCCCTCGACGCGGTCCGGCCCCTCATCGAGCCCGACGCCGCCTTCGTGGTCGGCCGCGACCTCACCCCGCGCCTCGCCCCGCCCGACCTGCGCGCCCGCTTCCGCCTCAGCCCGGTGGATCTGCAGCCCTACGCCGGCGACGGCGTCGCCTGGGCCACGCTGACGGATCTGGACGGCCAGCCCGTGCTCGCCGTGCTGGCCCCCATCGCCACCGCGCCCGAGCTGGCCACCGTCGCCGACGCTGCGCCGCGGCAGTGGGTGGTCCTGCTCTCGCCCCTCGGCCCGGCCGTGCAGCGCATCGAGGCGCTCGAGGGGATGCTGCTGCTCATCACCCTGGTCATCCTGGGCCTCGCCGTCATCCCGGGCTACGTTCTGCTGGGTCGCCTGGTGGTCCGGCCCCTGCAGCGGCTGGTCCGGTCGCTGGACCGGGTCGGCGGCGGCGAGTTCGTCGAGGCCGGGCGGGCCGAGTCGACCACGGGCGAGCTCGAGGCCCTCTTCGGGTCGTTCGACCGCATGACTGGCCAGCTCGAGGCCGACCGCCAGCGCATCCAGCTGCAGCTCAGCGAGCTGAAGCTGGCCAACCGCGAGCTCGAGGCCGCCCAGCACCAGCTGGTCGTCAGCGAGAAGCTGGCCACCGTGGGCACCCTGGCGGCCGGCGTCGCCCACGAGATCGGCAACCCCATCGCGGTCCTCACCGGCTACCTCGAGATCCTGCGCGCCGGCGACCTGCCCCCCGAGCAGCAGGCCGAGTTCCTGGCCATCATGCAGGGCTCGGTCGAGCGCATCTCGACCATCATCCGGGATCTGTTGGACTTCGCGCGCCCCGTCGACGCCGGCGACGACACCTGCGACGCCGTCGCGGTCGCCCAGGCCACCGCCAACCTGGTCCGCCCGCAAAAGCGCATGAGGTCGGTCGACCTGGTCCTGGACCTGCCCGACCAGCCCGTCCCCACCGCCTGCCCGGCCGGGCGCCTCGAGCAGGTCCTGCTGAACCTGCTCTTCAACGCCGCCGACGCCAGCCCCGACGGCGGCCGGGTCACCCTGCACGTCGCCGCGCGTGGCCCGCAGGTCGTCGTCACCGTGCGCGACCAGGGCACGGGCATCGACAAGGCGGATCTGGTCCGCATCTTCGACCCGTTCTTCACGACCAAGCCGCCCGGCGCCGGCACGGGCCTGGGCCTGAGCATCTGCCACAACATCGCGCAGACCTACGGCGGCCAGATCTCGGCCGAGAGCGAGCGCGGCCACGGCGCCAGCTTCACCGTCACCCTGCCCGCCGCCGGCGCCGCCGAGGCGGCGGCCTGACCGGGCTCAGAGCAAGACGATCGACGCCAGCACCGCGACCGAGAGCCCGACCCTCATCCCAACGACGTCGGGCTTGTGCTCGCTCGACGCGCGCTCGCGTCCGCTGACCCGGGCGTGGATGGCGATGGCGACCATGAGCAGCGGCGCGAAGAGGTTGCCGAAGGCGAACTCGAAGCTCGCCTGGGTTTCGGTCACGATCGCCCCCAGCATCGGCACCCCGACGAAGAGCAGCCCCAGCAGGACCAACGCCGCGGTGGCGGCGGCGGAGCTCGGCTCGCTCGCGTACAGCACGCCCACCGCGCCGCCCAGGGCGACGGTCCAGCCGATGGCGTGCCGTTTGAACCGGGTCATCCAGGCGTCCGCCTCCTCGGGCGTGAGCGGGCGTCGTTCCTCGCGCTGGGGCTGGTGCAGGTTGAAACTGAACATGGGCGACACCTATGTCAGGTCAGCCAGGCGAAGCCGAGGACGTCCACCCACAGCCCGCAGCAGATGCCGACCCAGGTGGGCGAGTGCCGTGCGTAGGCCTTGTGCGGCCCGATGCGGCTGGCCTTGTGAGCGACCCACAGGGGGAGGACGGGCGCGAAGAGGTTGCCGAAGGCGTCGAAGAAGGTGTCCTCGAGGGTGCCGAAGACGACGCTGATCGCCGTGGGCAGCGCCACGACCGCCACCGCCAACGTCCAGAGCAGGAACTTCAGGCTGAACGGGTAGATCTGGTAGGCGAACCAGAGGCCGATCCCCACGAAGAGGGCCGTGAGGGTGGCCGCGCCGATGAGCCAGCTCTTCCACGAGGCGACCTCCTCGTCGGTCAGCACTTCCTTGGGCTCGGGCCAGGGGCTCTCGCCCGGCTCGGACTTGAAGCTGAAGCCCATGACATCGCTCCTTGTCGCGTTTCGTCGCGCCGCGGTGGGGCAGGGGTGGTTGTCGAGCCTGGCATGATGACCCGGCCCGCTGAGATGCGCAACCCGTCCCCTGCCGCGGATCAGGCAGATCGAGCGGTAGTTCGGGCCACCGGACTGCACGAGCTCGCTCGTGCTCCGGCATGGCGCAGCTCGCTGCGCCCGCGAGGCGACAGTCCCATGCCTTCCCGGGCAGCTAGCTGCCCGGACCGGGACTTTGTCGTCCGCCGCCGCTGGCGGCCTCGCGCCGGCCATGCGCGGGTGCGGGGGAGTTGCGGAGATCGCACAGCGCAGGCATGGCCTGCGCGGTCCACAGCCGCCTGCGGCGGCGGAACGACACCTCAGCCCCGCGCGTGGTCGCTGGGGCGTTCGCGCCGGCCATGCCGGCGCTATGGACCGCGCCGGCCATGCCGGCGCTATGGACCGCGCCGGCCATGCCGGCGCTATGGACCGCGCCGACCGACCCCGCCACAGCTGCGGAAGGTACTTCAGTGAGCGCGCGGGTGCAGGGGAGTCGCGGAGACGCACAGCGCAGGCATGGCCTGCGCGGTCCACAGCCGCCTGCGGCGGCGGAACGACACCTCAGCCCCGCGCGTGGTCGCTGGGGCGTTCGCGCCGGCATGGCCGGCGCCATGGACCGCGCGGGTGCAGGGGAGTCGCGGAGACGCACCGCGCAGGCATGGCCTGCGCGGTCCACAGCCGCCTGCGGCGGCGGAACGACACCTCGGCCCCGAGCGTGGTCGCTGGGTCGTTCGCGCCGGCCGTGCCGGCGTCAGCGAGCGCGCGGTTGCAGAGGAGCCGCGGAGATCGGACCGCGCAGGCATGGCCTGCGCGGTCCACAGCCGCCTGCGGCGGCGGAACGACACCTGGGCCCCGAGCGTGGTCGCTGGGTCGTTCACGCGCCGTGGCCGTGGCCTCCGCTCCGGCCCCCGGCCCCCGCCGCGCACGCCCCCATTGCCTCGCCCGCCGGGGCCGTGCACCATCCGGCCCGGACCCCCAACCCGCGGAGATCCCTGGGATGACCCTCGCGCGCGCGCAGCTCGGCAGCAGCTTCATCGGCATCGCCGGCCTCATCGGCGTCGGCAAGAGCACCCTGGCCCGCTCGCTGGGCGAGCACCTGGGCCTCGACGTCCACTACGAGCCGGTCGCCGACAACGCCTATCTCGAGGACTTCTACGCCGAGACGGCCCGCTACAGCTTCGCGATGCAGGTCTACCTGCTCAACCGACGCTTCCAGCAGCACCAGGAGATCATCTGGCGCGGCCGCGGCGCGGTGCAGGACCGCACCATCTACGAGGACTCCATCTTCGCCAAGGTGCTGACGGACATGGATCTGATGCACCCGCGCGACTACGAGACCTACGTGGGCCTGTTCCGCAACCTGTCGAACTTCATGTGCCGCCCGAGCGCCATCGTCTACCTCGACGTCGCGCCCGAGACCTGCCTCGACCGCATCCAGCAGCGCTCGCGCTCGTGCGAGACGGGCATCACCCTCGAGTACCTGACGCGCCTGCGCGACGAGTACGAGCAGTTCGTCGTCGAGATCAGCCGCATCATCCCGGTCATCCGGGTCGGCTGGGAGCAGTTCGCCGACGTCGAGGCCATCGCCGACGCCATCAGCCGCGAGATGACCCGCGCCAGCTACCTGCGCACGGTGACGCTCACCCCCTGAACGGGGACGGCCGATGCCTCGGTGACGCGGCGGGGCCGACGTGCGGGGCGCATGCGGCGGGGCCATTCACCTGAATGATGCGACCTCGAGCGCGTCGACGTGGCTTCACATCGCCATGGACGCAGTGGGTTACATCACCGCCGCCGAGCCCCTTTCCAGAGTTGCCTTCCCGTGGGATGCACGGCGATCGGGGCTTCGTGTCCCGCACTTCATGGCCCGAAACCTACGGAGCATTTCGTGATCATCAAGCCTATCGCCGTCTCGACCCTCGCCCTGTCGCTCGGCCTGTCGCCGATGGCCTTCGCCCAGGAGGAGGCCGCGCCCGCCGTCGAGACGGTCGTCAAGGACGCCCGAGAGCACTCGGTCAACCTCAACCCGCTGGGCGTCATCAGCAACAACTACACGCTCAACTACGAGCGCCTGTTCGGAGGGACCCACGGCCTCCTGGTCGAGCCGTCCTTCGGCTATGCGAGCGACTCGGACTCCTCGTCCACGGCCTTCGGACTCGACCTGGGATACCGCTGGCACTGGTCGGGCGAGCAGGACTCCGGATTCCTCGGCGTCAACGTCGGCTACTCGGTCGGCTCGGGCGAGGCCACGGTCACGGTGAACGACATCTCCGAGACGTTCGACGTCGACGTCTCGCAGTTCCGCGTGCTGGCCAACATCGGCCGCCGCTGGGCCTTCGACTTCGGCCTGAACATCACGGCGCGCATCGGCGCCGGCTACGGCGACTGGAGCGTGTCGACCGACAGCACGAACGAGTCCGCCCAGCAGGCCGTGAAGATGGTCGACACGGTCCTCGAGTTCCTGCCCTTCGCCTTCGACGGCGAGCTCTCCCTCGGCTGGATCTTCTGAGCCCGATCAAGGCGTCGGGGCGCCGGGCTCGACCCGGCGCGCCCGTCCTCGCCCAGCCGGTCTCGGCACACGACGACGGCGGCACGACCCGCGCCAGCTACCTGCGCACGGTGACGCTCACCCCCTGAACGGCGCGCGGCCCGATCCCCTCGCTCGGGGACCGGGCCGCGCGTCGATGCGTCAAAGGAATGGGTCAGTAGCCTCCGCCCCCGTAGGGTTTGCAGGCGCTCTTGTCCTTGCCGATGTCCGACTGGCCGGCCGCGGCGACGATGCCCTTGGCCTGCTCGACGGTCAGCACGCCGGCCTTGCGCAGGTCGTTCACCGCGTGGGCCACGCAGCTGACGTACTCACCGTGGTTCTTCCAGCAGGCCTTGGGGGGACAGAGCTTGTCGATCTTCGGCGGACGCGGAGGGTAGTAGCCGTCGTTGACGGTGTAGTCGTCCTTGTCGGCGCTCAGCGCCGCCTGATGGGTCGAGGTGGCCGGATCGGGGGCCATGGTGGAGTCGCATCCGCCCAGCGACAGGGCGAGGAAGGACGCCAACACGACCGCCCGGGCCAACGTGGCCAGGGTGTTCATGGGAACCTCGTGGAGGGGGGAGGGGGGAGCACCCTGCGGGACGGTGGGTCCCAGCGAAGGGAGTCCCCCTCAGACTAAGGCGTCGTCACGGAGCGTGAAGAGCCAGTGCCGTTTTGGCTCCTCCAGCTCGCTTGCGCCAGCCGCGGCGCCGTCCCTCGCGCGTCCGGTCGGCGACCCGCTGCCCCGGGCGGGCAGGCGAGCCGCCGTGAGTCGTACCGGCGGGCTCAGTAGACGTAGTCCCCGCCGCCGTCGTCGTAGCCGTCGTCGTAGCCGTCGTCGCAGTAGGCGCCGTCCTTGCCGATGTCCGACTGGCCGGCCGCAGCGACGATGGCGCCGCCCTCGCGGCCCGAGATGTAGCCCGCCTTGCGCAGATCGTTCACGGCGTGGGCGACGCAGCTGACGTACTCGCCGTGGTTTTCCCAGCAGGCGTCCGGCGGGCAGGCGCAGTCGACGGTCGGCGGGTAGTAGCAGTCGTTGCCGTCGACGACGGCGTAGTCGCTCTCGGCGGCGAGGGCGGCCTTGTGGGTGTTGGTCGAGTCGGGGGTCAGCGTCGAGTCGCAGCCGCTCAGGCCGAAGGCGAGGAGCGCCGCGCACACGACCGCGCGGACCGTGGAGGTCATCACGTTCATGGGTACCTCTGGTTGTCTGGAGGGAAGTGGGATGCTTGCAGACTTCGAGGCGGGTGGTGGAACCCGCCGGAGAGCACCTCGAGGCTACCGCCCATCGCGACGCTGTGAAGGTCGCGGGCCCAAACCTGTGCACAGCTGGAATACACCAACGAGGACGCCAGCGTAGGCCGCTTCGGGGTCGGTCGAGCCAGCTCGGCGGCGCCGGCTCAGTAGTCCTTGAGGCCGTAGTCCTTGAGCTTGTAGAGCAGCGCGCGGTGCGAGATCTCGAGCAGCTGCGCCGCGTGGGTGCGGTTGCCGCTGGTCTCGGTCAGGGCCCGCTTGATGAGCTCGCGCTCGATGTAGGCCGTCGCCTTCTTGATGGAGAGGTCGCCCGAGGCGAGCGTGACCTGCACGGGCGACTTGTCCGAGGCGAGCTGCAGCGGCAGGGCGTCGGACGGGATCTGCGGGCCGTCGGTCAGGACCAGGGCGCGCTCGAGGACGTTCTCGAGCTCGCGCACGTTGCCCGGCCACGGGTAGGCCATCAGCGTCTTCATCGCCTCGGCCGACAAGGCCGGCGGGCGCAGGTTCATGCGCTTGGCCACGCGCTTCAGGATGAACTCGACCAGCTGCGGGAGATCCTCGATGCGCTCGCGCAGCGGCGGCACGTGGATGGGCAGCACGTTCAGGCGATAGAAGAGGTCCTCTCGGAACTCGCCCTGGGCCACCGCGTCGCGCAGGTTCCGGTGCGTCGCGGCGATGAGCCGCACGTCGACCTGGCGCGAGCGCGAGGCGCCGACCGGGCGGACCTCGCCCTCCTGGATGACGCGCAGCAGCGACACCTGCAGCGACGGCGGCAGCTCGCCGACCTCGTCGAGGAAGAGGGTCCCGCCGTCGGCCTCGACGAACAGGCCCGGCTTGTCGGCGCGGGCGTCGGTGAAGGCGCCGCGGACGTGGCCGAACAGCTCGCTCTCGAGCAGCGTCTCGGGGATGGCGCCGCAGTTGATGGCGACGAAGGCGCCCTTTTTGCGCGGGCCGGTGCGGTAGATGGCGCGGGCGACCAGCTCCTTGCCGGTGCCGGACTCGCCGGTGACCAGCACGGTGGTGTCGTAGGCGGCGACCTTGGACAGGACGTCCTTCAAGCGCCGCATCGCCTCGGACTCGCCGATGAGCGGGCGGTCGCCGGACTCGAAGGCGGCCAGGCGCGAGACCTTGTCCTCGAGCTCCTGCACCTGGGCGCGCAGCTGCTGGCGCTCCTCGGCCTTCTTCAGGGTCAGGACGATCTCGTCGGACTTGAAGGGCTTGGAGATGTAGTCGTAGGCGCCGCGCTTCATGGCCTCGATGGCCACGTCGAGGGTGCCGAAGGCGCTCATCATGATGACGCAGGTCGTACCCGACAGGCCGCGCGCGCTCAGGGCGTCGAGGAACTCGAGGCCGTTCATGCGCGGCATCTTGATGTCGCACAGGACCAGGTCGAACCGCTCGGTGGACAGCCGCTCGACGGCCTCGGCGGCGTCGTTCATCGCCGAGCCCTGGTAGCCCGCGCGCGTCAGCAGCGTGACGAGCATGTCCGCGAAGGGCTTCTCGTCGTCGATGATGAGGACCTTGAGCGGCATCGTACCTCGGGGCGGGACGGGGGCGCGGCGCGCGGGGGCCGGGCCCGGGGTGCGGGTCCCGCGCATCATGCCGCGAGCCCGGCGGCGGGCCAAGGGGCCCGGGGGCGCCGGCCGAAACCGAGCCCGGCCTGAACGTTCTGAGTTCCTGGCGTGTTACGGCTGCGCTCGGGCCCCGTCTCCTAGGGGCGAACCGCTGGAGGAGCTCAGTCGCCCATGGCCTCTAAACACGCGATCGGACTGGACATCGGATCCAGCTCCATCAAAATCATCCAGCTCTCGTCCGACCGAAAGGGCGTGTATCTCAACGCCTTCGACATGGCGATGCTGCCGCCCGAGACGGTCGTCGACGGCGCGCTCATGAACTTCACGGCCATCGTCGAGAAGGTCAAAGAGCTGGTGAGCGCCTCGAAGCTGCGCAATCGGGAGGTCGCCTTCTCGATCAGCGGCAACGCGGTCATCATCAAGAAGATCAGCCTGCCGGAGATGACCCCGGACGAGCTCGACGAGTCCATCCAGTGGGAGGCCGAGCAGTACATCCCGTTCGACATCAAGGATGTGAACGTGGACGTGCAGATCCTCAACCCCCGCGCCGGGCAGGGGCAGATGGACGTGCTGCTGGTCGCCGCCAAGAAGGACGTCATCCAGGACTACATGTCCGTCATCGCCGAGGCGGGCCTCAAGCCCGTCGTCGCCGACGTCGACACCTTCACCATCCAGAACAGCTTCGAGCTCAACTACGGCTTCCCGCCCAACGAGACCATCGCCCTCGTCAACGTCGGCGCCTCGGTCATCAACATCAACGTCGTCAACAACGGCATCACGACGTTCACCCGCGACATCTCGATGGGCGGCGGGCTGCTCACGAGCGAGATCCAAAAGCACCTCAACGTCTCGTACGAAGAGGCCGAGCACTACAAGACGGCGGGTGAGGGCAACATCACCAACAACACCATCGCCCGCGAGGTGCAGCGCCTGAGCGAGCGCGTCTCGCAGTCGCTGGTCCTCGAGGTGCAGCGCTCGCTCGACTTCTTCGCCGCGACCACGGTCAACGCCGACGTCTCGAAGATCTACCTGTCGGGCGGCTCGGCGCAGATCCCGCCGCTCGTCCGCACGCTCGAGCGCAGCCTCGAGGTGCCGGTCGAGGTGGTCAACCCCTTCAAGAACATCATCATCGACCCGAAGAAGTTCGACGTGGATCTGCTGCACCGGATGGCGCCCGTCGCGGCGGTCGCGGTCGGGCTCGGGCTGCGCAAGATGGGGGACAAGCAGTGATACGCATCAACCTGTTGCCCCAGGACAAGGGGCGGCGCAGCGCCAAGGGCGCGGGCAAGGGCGGGGCCAACGCGCTGCTGGTCTTCGCCATGCTGCTGGCCGTCGTCGAGGTCGCGGCCCTGATGATGTGGAAGGGCGACCTCGAGGAGCAGCTGTCGAAGGCGACCAGCCAGGCCCAGATGGCCGAGCAGCGCCAGCAGAAGCTGCAGAAGGCCAAGCGCATGCTCGAGGAGCGTGAGCAGGCCAAGCTCGAGCTGAGCAAGCAGAACCTCATCTTCGAGCGCCTCAAGGCCGACAAGACCGGCCCCTCGGAGATGCTGCAGTTCATCAGCTACGTCCTGACGAAGAAGGACGACAACCTCTACACGCGCAGCGAGATCAACGAGCAGGAGGCGGCCGGCTGGCTGCCGAACTGGAACCCGGACAACCTGTGGCTGGGCCAGATCGAGCAGAAGGACAGCGACGTCACCCTCGAGGGCTACGCGCGCAGCCACGAGGACGTCGCCGAGTTCTCGCGCCGCCTCGACACCGGGCCGTACCTGTACTGCATCGACGTCAAGCTCCTCGTGCGCGTCAAGAACGAGGACTTCCCCGACATCGAGCTCATCAAGTTCGAGATCTCCGCGCAGTTCAACCCGAGCCAGGACGCCACCGTGAAGATGGCGCGCGGCGACATGCCCGAGTGCCTCGACGCCCTGGTCGAGGCGCACCTGGCGGCGCAGCCCAAGCCGGCCGCCGGCCCCAAGGGTGACGGCGCCAAGGACGGCAAGGACGGCGCCCAGGACGACAAGAAGAAGGGAGGCAAGGGCTGATGGACAAGTTCAACGCCCAGCCGATCCACGTCAGGATCGCGGTCATCCTGGTGGCCCTCGCCGCCCTCGGGGCGGGCACCTACTTCAGCCTGGTCGAGGAGATCGAGCAGGGCATCACCGCCCAGACCTCCAAGGCCAAGAAGGCTCAGGACGAGGCCGAGAAGCTCGAGAAGCAGTACGGCGACACGGCGCTGCTCGAGGCGCTCGAGAAGGAGGAGGCGGATCTGCGCGCCCAGCTCGAGGCCAACAAAGAGCTGCTGCCGACCGAGGGCCGCATCCCCTCGCTCATCAGCGCCCTGCAGCGCGAGGCGAACGACCGCGGGCTGAAGATCAACAAGTTCAAGCCGGGCTCGCGCGAGGTCGACGACTACCTGGCGCGCATCCCGGTCGAGATGACGGTCGAGACGACCTACCCGGTCCTCATCAGCTTCTTCACGGCCCTGGCGCAGCCCGGCATGCGCATGATGACCGTCAAGGATCTGAAGCTCAAGGCGCTGCCGATGAAGGACTTCATCGACAAGACCAAGCTCCGGGACTCGGCCAAGGTCAGCCAGCCGCTGACCGCGTCGAACGCGGATCCGACGGCCCGCGCCCGCGAGAACTACGCGGCGGTGGCGGCGCTGCTGGCCATGCTCGACGCCTATGACGAGGCGGTGAAGCGCTCGCGCATCGAGGCGAGCTTCGTCGTCAACGCCTACAGCTACACCGGGCGGCCGCTGAGCCCCGAGGAGCTGCTGGCGCGCAACAAGAAGAAAGCGAAGCGGCGGCGGTAGGAGCCCATCATGACCCACCAGCGCATCCCCAAGATCGTCCGTGTCGTCGCGTTCGGGCTGGCCGTGTCCCTCGGGACCGCGGCCTGCGGCGGCGGCGACGAGCCCAACAGCCGGGGCAAGACCGCCGACGAGCTGCGCGCCGAGCGCGACGCCCAGCTGGCGAAGATGGGCAAGGGCAAGGCCGCCCAGACCGCCCAGGGCGACATGGCCGAGGTGATCTCGCTGCCGCTGCCCAAGCCCGGCTGGAAGCAGTCCATCCAGCCGTACTTCTCGCAGTATCTGACGCAGCGCTCCGCGACGCCGAAGAACGTCTTCGAGACGCAGGTCCTCGCCATCGTCCCGCGGCCCAAGCTCGAGGAGCCCGAGACCGAGGAGCGGCCCACCGAGATCGTCGAGGTGGCCGAGGAGGAGCGCGGGCCGCTGCAGCAGTATCCGCTCAAGGACTACAAGCTGCTGCTGGTCATGAGCGGCACGGCCATCCCCAAGGCGGTCGTCGTCGACCCCAAGGGGCAGGCGTTCATCCTCCAGCAGGACACGCGCATCGGCAACCGCGGCGGCATCGTCGAGTCGGTGACGCAGTACATGGTCGTCGTGCGCGAGCCCGACAGCGACAAGCCCATCAAGATGACCATCAAGCCGCCCTACATCGATCTCGCCTCGCAGCCCGAGATCGCCGAGGAGTCCGTGCCCGCGGGCGGCTTCGTCGTCCCGAGCGCCATCCTGGGCGGCGAGCGCCCCGCCGGCGCGGGCGTGGCTCCGGCCTCGCCGGGCTTCCGGCCGGTGACGCCAGAGTAGGCCGAGAGCGCGGCCTGCCGATCCGAACGCCGGGGTCCCGAACGGGGCTCCGGCGTTTTTGCGTCCAAGAGTGCCTCGGATCTCGCGAGATCGGCGCCCCGCCCGCCTGACATGTCGCATCGACGTCGGCGAAGGCAGGACCGTGGAGTGCTCCGGCTTGCCGGAGCCCGGAATCGGCGCAGCTCGCTGCGCCGGGACCGCGACGAAGTTCCGACGGCAAGCCGCCGGTGTCGGGGCGCGGACCCCGCTGGGCAAGCTCGCGCACTCGGCCAGTTGCGACACCGGCCGCCGGTCGGCGGGCCGAGGCACACTCGGACGGCGCGCGTGCGGCTGGGGGGCGGGATGGGCGGCCTGAAGACGCCTCGCGCGCCGGATCGCGGTGCCCAGCTCCACCCGGAGACGACACGCGGGTCGTTCCGCGGTGGAAGAGGGGGCCGGAGAGCGGGTCATCGTCTCGTTCCGTGACGCCCTCTTCCACCTGAGAGGCACACGCGTGTCGTTCGTTGGTGGAGGAGGGGGCCGAAAACGGGTCGTCGTCTCGTTCCGTGACGCCCTTTTCCACCTGAGAGGCACACGCGTGTCGTTCGTTGGTGGAGGAGGGGGCCGAAAACGGGTCGTCGTCTCGTTCCGAGACGCCCCTCTCCACCTGAGAGGCACACGCGTGTCGTTCGCCGGTGGAGGAGGGGGGGCCGGAAACCTCCGAGCGCCCACCCGAGATCGACTTTTTTGACCGCCCCGGAAACCCCTCCGAATAATCCGCCCGGAGTCGTGGCCGCAGGGGGGCATCAGGCCAGCGATTACGACTCGTACGAATCTACCCAGGAGTCGACCGATGACCCGCGACATCCACCCCCTCTGGTCTCAGCCGATCGCGGCGGTGACCGCGCTGACCACCGCGTGGGGCCTGGTCGTGGCAGCCCCGCAAGAGGTCCGCGCCGCCGAGCCCGACGTGGCCAACGCGATCCGCGCCGTCGAGGTGGACGAGCAGTCCGACCGAACGGTGATCCGCGTCGAGGCGGCGAGCCGCCCGACCTTCACCGTGTTCAAGCTGAGCGATCCGATGCGGCTGTTCATCGACATCGTCGACGGCGACGTGTCGGCGATCGCGGCGGCGACGGACGTGCGCAACGGGGTCGTGGCGCGGATCACGGCGCAGCAGCAGACGGCCGGCGACGCGACCATCGGGCGGCTGGTCATCGGCTTCGATCAGGACGCCAGCTACGACATCCGCACCGAGGGGGCGACCCTGCTGGTGATCGTGGACGGGGCGGGGCGCACGCGGCCGGATCTGCGGCTCAAGGCGGCCGAGGCCGAGGCGCAGCGGATCGAGAAGGCCCTCGAGCGCGAGCGGCAGCTGCTGGCGCAGCTCAAGGCGGCGCGGCTCGAGGAGGAGCGGCTGCAGCGCCAGGCCGTAGCGGCGCGCGGGCAGGAGGAGAGCCTGACCCAGCAGGTGCAGTCGGCGCGGGCCGAGGCCGAGCGGCTGAGCGACATCGCGCGCATCGAGGCCGATCGGATGATGAAGGAGCTCGAGGCGCTCAAGAAGAAGCGCTCGCTCGAGCAGGAGAAGGCGGACGCGCTGGCGCGGGCCATCGAGGCCGACACGGCGCGCAAGGCGGCGCTGGTCGAGGAGCGCAAGGCGGCCGAGAAGCTGAAGGCGGCCACCGAGCGGGCGCTCGAGCAGGAGAAGGCGCGCCTGGCGGCGATCGGGGCGGCCCAGAAGCGGGCCGAGGCCGAGCGCGAGGCGGCGGTGGCGGCGGTCAAGGCGGCGCGCGAGCGCGAGGCGGCGGCCCAGCGGGTGAGCGAGGCCAAAGCGCGCGGCGAGTCGGCCCGGATCCGCGAGCTGAGCGTCGAGCTGCAAAAGCGCGAGGAGGCGCTGACCCGAGCGAACACCACGCTGACCAAGCACCAGAAGGCGCTGGAGGAGGCGCAGCTGGCGCAGGCGCAGGCCGAGGCGCGGCTGAAGAAGGCCAACGACGACAAGCTCGCGCGGGAGGCCGAGCGGCGCCAGGCGGCCGAGGAGGCGCTGGCGATGGAGCGGACGCGGGTCAAGGCGCTGCAGGAGGCGCTGGCGGCCAAGGACTCGGTCGAGGCCAGGCGGCGGGCGCAGATCACGGGCGCGAGCGACCGGGCGCAGCAGCAGCTGGCGGAGCTCGAGCGCAAGCTCGAGGCGCAGCGCAAGTCGGTGGCGGCGGCGCAGGAGCAGACCGAGGTCGAGCAGGCGCGCATCGCGCTGCTCAAGGACCAGCTCGAGAGCGAGCAGGCGAGCCTCGAGCGGCTCCGAAAGGAGCGGGCGGGCGAGGAGGCGCGGGTCGCGACCCTGAAGCAGGAGGTCGCCGGGCTCGAGAAGGCGCGGCAGGCGGCGATCGAGGCGCGGGTGCAGGCCGAGGCGATGCGCAAGGCCGAGGAGGCGCGCAACGCGGAGGCGGCGCGGCAGGCCGGGCAGGCGCTGAAGAAGGTGGCGGACGCCGAGCGGCAGGCGGCCGAGGCGGTCAAGAAGGCCGAGGCGGCGCGGCGTGAGGCGGCGAAGGCCGAGGCGCGCGGGGACGCGGCGGCGGCGGCGGCGGTGGCGCGGGCCAACGAGGCCGAGCGCAAGGCGAGCGAGGCCGAGGCGCGGGCGCGTGAGGCGGCGGCCGGCGAGCAGCGGGCGCGGCAGGCGGCGCAGCGCGAGGCGGCCGAGGCGGCGCGGCGGGCGGCGGAGGCCGAGCAGAAGCTGGCGGCGGCCGAGCGGCGGGCGCAGGAGCTGGCGGAGGCGGCCGGCAAGACGGACGCGGCGGCGGTGCGGGAGGCCAAGGCGGCCAAGCAGCGGGCCGAGGAGGCCGAGCGGCGGGCGGCCGAGGCGACGCGGCGCATCGCGGCGGCGGACGCGCAGGTCATGCAGGCGCAGCAGCGGGCCGATGCGGCCGAGGCGAAGGCGCAGGCGGCCGAGCGGCGGGCCGAGGCGGCCGAGCAGGCGCACGCGGACGCGGCGAAGGCACGGGCGGAGCTGGCCGAGCTGGCGGCGCGGCCGGTGGTGCGCGACATCAGCTTCAAGGAGGCGGGCGCGGCCGGCGAGGTGCGGGTGGCGCTGACCGGAGCGACCAAGCACGAGATCGTGCGCCACGGCGGGCGGCGGCTGGAGCTGCGGCTGAAGTCGGCGACCATCCCGGCGGCGCTCGAGCGCAGCCTGGACACGACCGAGCTGAAGGGGCCGGTCAAGCTGGTGTCCAGCTTCCGCGCGGTGGACGACCCGAGCGTGGTCCGCATCGTGGTGGACCTGCGTGAGGACGCCATCGACGACGTGCGCGTCGACGGCGACGCCCTGGTGTGGGCCTTCACGCCGCGCGCCGAGGTGGCGCGACCGGCGGTGGCGCAGGCTCCGGCCGCGCCCAAGCAGGTCCCGGGCCGGCGCACGCCGCCGGGCGTGCACACCTACCCGGGCGCCGTGGCGGCCCAGGGCGGGGCGGTCCCGGGCGACACCGGCGCGGCCGCGCGTCAGATCCAGAACCGGCGCCGCCGCGCGGCCCAGCGCCAGTACACGGGCAAGAAGATCAACCTGACCATCAAGGACGCCGACATCCAGCACGTCCTGACCTTCCTCGCCAAGGAGGGCGGCGTGAACATCGTCGCCAGCGAGAAGGTGCGCGGGAAGGTGACCTTCCACCTCGAGAACGTGCCCTGGGATCTGGCCCTGGACATGATCCTCAAGACCCAGGGCTACGACTACGTGCGTGAGGCGGGCGTCATCCGCGTCGCCCCGGCGGCGGACATCCAGGCCGAGTTCGAGGCGGAGCTGAAGAAGAAGACGGTCATCAGTGGCCTCAAGCCCATGGTGGTCCGCTTCATCACGGTCAACTACGCCGACCTGCCCAAGCTCAAGGAGCACATCGCGACGGTGCTGAGCAAGAGCGGCACGGTCTCGGTGGATCAGGCGACCTCGACCCTCATCGTCAAGGACATCGAGGAGCACGTGCAGGCCGCCGAGGACATCGTGCGGCGCCTCGACGTGCAGCTGCCGCAGGTGCTCATCGAGGCGCGCATCGTCGAGGCCTCGACCAGCTTCTCGCAGGAGTTCGGCGTGCAGTGGGGCGGCAACTTCATCATGGCGCCCGCCTTCGGCAACCCGACCGGTCTCGCCTTCCCGTCGATCGTCGGCGTCTCGGGCGGCGCCGACGACCCGGCCGCCCCGACCGGCGGCATCCTGGCGGCCAACCCGAACTTCGCGGTGAACCTGCCGGCCGCCGCGGGCGCCGGGGCCGGTGGCGCCATCGGCCTGACCCTGGGCAGCCTGGGCGGCGCGGCCAACCTGAACCTGCGCCTGTCCGCCGCCGAGGACACGGGCTCCGTCAAGATCGTCAGCGCCCCAAAGATCCTGACCCTGGACGGCCAGAAGGCCATCATCCAGCAGGGCATCTCGGTGCCGATCTCGGTCGTCAGCGCCAACGGCGTGAACACGCAGTTCTTCAACGCCGACCTCAAGCTCGAGGTGCTGACCAACTCGTCGCCGGACGGCAACATCCGGCTCGATCTGGACATCACCAAGAACGAGCCCGACTTCGGCCAGGTCTCGGCCACCGGCGCGCCGGCCATCCAGAAGAAGGAGGCCCACACCTCGCTGCTGGTCCGGGACGGTGAGACTACGGTGATCGGTGGTATTTTCACCCGCAACACGGGGCGGTCGGAGGCGCGCGTGCCGTTCTTCTCGAAGATCCCCATCCTCGGCTGGTTCTTCAAGAACACCCGCGAGACCGACAACCGCACCGAGCTGCTGATCTTCATCACCCCGCGCATCGCCAACCGGCGCGCCAGCGTCGTGCAGGGCGGCGCGGGCGGGCTCTGAGGAGAGCCCCGAGGTCGTCCGCCGTATGCGCTTCGTCACCCTCATCGGCCTCATGGGCGCCGGCAAGTCGACCGTGGCCCGCGTCCTCGCGGCCCGGTGGGGGTGGCAGGCGATGGATCTCGACGCCTACGTCGAGGCGCGCGAGAACGCGACCGTCGCGCAGCTCTTCGGGGCGCGCGGCGAGCACGGCTTCCGGCAGGCCGAGGCCGCCGCGCTGACCGACGCCCTGCAGGGCCGGCGCCGCCTCCTGTCGACCGGCGGCGGCGCCCCGACCGCGCCCGGCGCGATGGACGCCATCCTGGCGGCGGGCCCGGCGGTCTGGCTCGACGGCTCGCCCCGGGTCCTGGCCGAGCGCGCCACCGCGCAGGGCGGCCGCCCCCTGCTCGCCGGCCGCGACCCCGAGGCCGCCGCGCAGGTCCTCGAGCTGCAGCTGCGGACCCGCCGCGCCCACTACCAGCGCGCCACCGCCCGCGTGAGCGTCGACGGCAAGACCCCCGAGCAGGTCGCCGACGCGGTCGAGGAGGCCCTCGCCGCCGCCGGGCACTCGCCGGGCCGCCGCCTCGACGTGGCGCTGGGCGATCGCACCTACCCCATCCATCTGATCGACGACCTGCCGGGCGCCCTGGTCGCGGACGTCGCGCGCCACCTGCGCCCCCGGCCGGGCGTCGCGGTCGTCGTCACCGACGCCAACGTCGGTCCGCTGTACGCCGCCGAGGTGACGGACGCCCTGACCGCCGCCGGCTTCCGCGCGCCCGTCCTGACCCTGCCCGCCGGCGAGGCGACCAAGTCCCTCGAGTCCCTCGGCCGCGTGCTCGACTTCGCGTTCGCCCACCAGGCCAGCCGCCGCGATCTGCTGATCGCCCTCGGCGGCGGCGTGGTCGGCGACGTCACGGGCTTCGCGGCGGCGGTGCTGCACCGCGGCGTCGACTTCGTCCAGATCCCCACCAGCCTGCTCGCCCAGGTCGACAGCTCGGTCGGCGGCAAGACCGGCGTCAACCACGCCACGGGCAAGAACCTCATCGGCGCCTTCTGGCAGCCGCGCGCGGTCGTCGCCAGCCAGCGCGTCCTGCGCACCCTGCCCGAGCGCGAGGTGCGCGGCGGGCTCGCCGAGGCGCTCAAGCACGGCCTCATCGCCGACGCGCGGCTGGCGACCTGGTGCAGCGAGCACGCGCCGCGTCTGCGCGCCCTCGAGCCCGACGCCGTCGCCCACCTGGTCGAGGCCTGCTGTCGCATCAAGGCCGACGTGGTCGCCAGCGACGAGCGCGAGGGCGGCCGCCGCGCCGTCCTCAACTTCGGCCACACCTTTGGCCACGCCTACGAGAAGCTGCTGGGTTACGGCACGCTCACCCACGGCGAGGCGGTCGCCCTGGGCATGGTGCTGGCGGCTCACCTCTCCGAGGCCTTCGCCGACGCCCCCCGCGGCACCGCGGCCGTCGTCCGCGGCCTGCTCGCCGACCTCGGGCTGCCCCACGATCCGCGCGCCCCCGGCCTGCCGGGGCTGCGCGATCTCGTCGACGCGGCGCACACCGACAAGAAGGCCCACGGAAAATCGGTGGGCTTCGTGTTGCTCCCGCGCATCGGCTCCGTCTTGATTCGGGAACTCCACTGGCGCCACATTGAAAACGCTCTCGCGCCCGTCTTCGACGGCGGCGCGGCCCGGGAGCGGTAGCTTGAAGGGTCAACGCATGCGCACCTCGATTCTGCTTCGTACGACGGCGCTCGCCGGGCTGCTGATGACCGGCGCCGCCGCCTGTGACCTGGGCTCCAACCCGCCCGCGCTCATCATCCGGGGCAACCAGGTGCCCGAGAAGACCGAGCAGGGCTGCGCCATCCCCACCGGCGGCGGCGGCCAGCAGCAGTTCTGGCTCGCCGGCCGGCTCGACCTCGCGGTCGGCTCGCGCTACCGGGCGTTCCTGTCGGTGCAGAACAACTTCCCGACCCTGCAGAACCTGACCGGGTTCGAGCCGACCGACGCGCGCCTCGAGGCGGGCACGATCCTGCTGACCCACGCCGAGCTGACCTACCGCATCTCGCAGGCGGCGGTCCTCGAGGCCTTCGCAGCCCACGACGCGGCCGGGACCCTCGAGGGGCTGGGCATCCCGCTCGACGCGAGCCTGCCCACCACGGTCAACATCACCGGCACCATCCCGCCGCAGAGCTTCAACGCCGTGCAGATCGACCTCATCCCGGCCAACCACGGCATCCTCCTGCGCGGCCTGCCGGGCCTCGCCGACGGCGGTCAGATCCAGGTCGTGGTCGACGTCGAGCTGGTCGGCACCCGCGTCGACGGGTCCGAGATCCGCTCCGGCATCTGGTCCTTCCCCATCACCCTGTGCAACGGCTGCGGCGTCTCCTTCGCCTTCCCCGAGGCCATCGCCACCCGCCCCTTCACGCACCCGAGCCTGGATCAGCCGCTGACGGCCGAGCAGATCGGCACCCCCTGCACTCCGGGCGTCGACGAGAACGTCAGCAACGCCTTCTGCGGCGCCTTCTGGGGCCCCGAGTCGGGCGGCGGCGGCAACACCTGCAAGCTCAACCGCTGCTTCGGCCGCGGCGGCGACCTCCCCGGCACGCTGATCTGCACCTCGGACGTCGCGGCCATCCCGGCCCCGGTCCCCTGAGGACGCGATCGTTGGCCTCGCCGCGCGGCATCCAGACGGCGACCCTGGCGGAGATCTACGTCCGCCAGGGTCACCTCGATCGCGCGATCGGCATCTACGAAGATCTCCTGCGCCAGCGGCCCGACGACAGGCAGCTGGCGCGGCGCCTGGCCGAGATCCGGTCCAAGCAGGCCGACGCCGGGGCCGCCGACGTGCACCGGCGGCGCCTCGAGCGGCTGCGGATGCTGCTGACGCGCGTGCGCGAGCGGCGGCGCGAGGGGTGAGGGCGTGAGCGACGGGACGGGGCAGGGCGGGGCGACGCCGCTGCGTGTTCGGGTGCTGCACGGCCCGAACCTGAACCTGCTGGGGCGGCGCGAGCCGGGGCTGTACGGCGCTGTGACGCTCGCCGACATCGACCGGCGGCTGGCCGATCTCGCGGCGGAGCTGGGGGCGGTGGTGCGCGCCTCGCAGCACAACGACGAGGGCGGGCTGGTCGAGGCCATCCAGGCGACGCTCGACGACGGCTCGGACGCCATCCTGATCAACCCGGCCGCCTACACGCACACCTCGATCGCCATCCGGGACGCGCTGCTCGCCGTGGGCCTGCCCACGGTCGAGGTCCACCTGACCAACACCCACGCGCGCGAGCCGTTCCGCCACCACAGCACCATCGCGGACGTGGCCCTGGCCCGGGTCATGGGCTTCGGGGCCGACAGCTACCTGCTGGGCCTGCGTGGGCTGGTCGGGCTGGCGACGCGCGCCGGCGCCGGGGCGAGCCCGCGGTGAGGCCGGGGTCGGGTCCGGGGCGCGCGCGATTTCGTTCTTTTCTGCGTGATCTCGCCGCCATCGGTAGCGCAGGCCCGCGAGGGCTGGTAGGTTAGGCCCACTCGGCCCGAGGGGCCGGGACGGACTCGCTGAATGGGTGAAGGCGCCGTGACGAAGGGCAACAAGGAAAAGCTTCAGCAGACCGCTCAGAAGTACATCAGCAAGGGCCTCTACAAGAAGGCGATCGGCGAGTACGAGAAGATCGTCAAGGAGGACCCCGAGGACATCCGCGCGCGGCTCAAGCTCGCGGATCTGTACTTCAAGCAAAAGGAGCTCGACCGCGCGGTCCAGACCTTCATGGAGTGCGCCGGCTTCTACGAGAAGCAGGGCTTCATGCAGAAGGCGGTCGCGGTCTACAAGCAGGTCATCGGCATCGTGCCCGATCGGCCCGAGCTCTACACCGCCCTCGCGGGCAACTACCAGAAGCTGGGGCTGCTCAACGAGGCGGCCGCGCAGCTCGGCGAGGCGCTCAAGGTCCTCGAGACCCGCGGCGATCAGGCGGCCAAGCTCGGCATCATCCGCCAGATGCTGGATCTGGACCCCGACAACCTGCCCGACCGCATCCGCCTCGCCGAGGCCTACAGCAAGCTGGGCAAGAACCTCGAGGCCGTGCGCGAGCTGCGCAAGGTCGCCGACGCCCTCGACAAGGCCGGCGACAGCCGCAGCTTCGAGCGCATCGCCGAGCGGCTGCTGTACCACCAGCCCGACGACGCGGCGATGGCCAAGAAGCTGGCCACGAGCTACCTCGACGCCGAGCAGCCGCAGCGCGCGCTGCCCAAGCTGAAGATCGCCTACAAGCAGTCGAGCCAGGACGTCGAGACGCTCGAGATGGTCGCGCGCTCCTTCGAGCAGCTCGGCCAGCTGCACAAGGCGGTGACCGTCCTGCGCGAGCTGGCGCGGGTGTACGGCAAGAGCGGCCTCGAGGCCGAGCGCGACGAGTGCTACTCGCGCATCCTGAACCTGGACCCGACCGACGAGTCGGCGCGCGAGGCGCTGGGCGAGACCGGCGAGGCCGCGGGCGACACCATCGAGTTCGACAACGCCGAGGTCCGCGCCCGCTCGGGCGCCAAGGTGCCGACGACCCCGCCGGCCCCGCCGCGCGCCCCCTCGCATGCCAGGGTGCCGACGACCCCGCCGGCGCCGCCGCGCGCCCCCTCGCATGCCAGGGTGCCGACCGGACCGGTGGCGCCGCCGGCCGCCGTCGCCGACGACAGCGAGCTCGACGACATGATCGCGGCCGCGTCCGGCCTGAAGAAGGCCGCCGCCCCGGTGCCGCCGGCGCCCCGGCCTGCGCCGCGTCCGGCCGCGCCGCCGGTCGCCAAGGCCCCGCCGCCCAAGGCCGTCGTGCCCGCCAAGGCGGCCGACGACCTCGACTGGGACGACGACGACGATGACGACGACGTCGGCTTCGGCGAGGGCACCGGCGAGCAGACGATGGTCGACAACCTGTTCATCCCGCCGGACGTGCTCAAGAAGGTGCAGGACGGGCTGGACTGGGCCAAGCCCAGCGAGGACACCGCCGGCCCCGAGCTGGACAAGGATCTGCGCGAGGAGCTGCGGGAGCTGGACTTCTACATCAAGAACGGCCTGAAGGACGAGGCGCTCGTCCTGGTCGGCGAGCTCAAGCAGAAGTACGGCAACCACCCGTCGGTGAGCGAGCGGGCGAGCCAGGTCGCGGGGATGGCCTGAGCCAGGGATCGGGGCGGCGTCGACCCCCGGCGCGCGGGCGCCGGGGTCCATTGGGGTACGAGCGATGACGGATCGGGACGACGCGCTGCGGGTCGAGGAGCAGGCGCTCTTCGAGCAGGAGCAGGCGCTCATCGAGATGGAGGCGCAGCTGCACGCCCAGGAGGAGGGGCTCGCCCAGATGGAGCGGGCCTTCCTCAAGCGCAACCAGAGCCTCGTGCCGCTCCTGAGCTACGTGGCCGACCAGGAGAAGAGCCTGATCGGGCGCGCCGAGGCGATCGGCCCCAAGGCCAAGCGCCTGGCCGAGCAGCGCCTGAGCCAGCAGGGCGGGCAGGAGCTGCCGTCGGCGGCGCTGGGCAAGCTCGACGAGCGGGGTGTCCTGGTCGAGCGGCGGCGCGAGCTGCTGGCGGCGCGGATGGAGCTCATCGAGGAGCGCGAGTCGCTGTACGCGGGGCGGCTCGAGCTGCTCGAGGGCGCCGACGCGCGCTTCGGCAACCTGCAGGACAAGCTGCTCGCCCGCGAGAAGGTCATCACCGAGACGCTGCGCGAGCTGATCACGCGCGCCTCGGATCTGTCGACCGACGAGGGGGACGACAGCGACGACGAGGACCCGCACCCAGCGGGCTCGCGACCGGCCCCCATGCCGCGCCCGCAGGTCGCCCAGGCCCGCCAGCCCGCGACCGACGAGCGCATCCCCCCGAACCTGAACGCGCCCCGCAAGACCGAGCGCGAGCGTGAGTCTCTCGTCGTCTCGCGCGGCCCGATGACGGTCACGGCGGGGCAGGTCGAGGGCGGCGGCGGCGGCGCCCGGGTCTCGAGCCCGTCGCGGGCCGAGGACCAGGCGGCGCTCAAGCGACGCGGCGCGCCCATCGGCGCGGCGCACCAGTTCCGGATCACGCTCGAGGCCGTCCTCGGGCCCGGCGAGAAGCACACCTTCTTCCGCTACCGCGACGACGGCCCCGAGGACCTGCCGGGGCTGTTCCTCTCGACGCCCAACCTGCTCAAGGAGGGGCGCGAGGTGAAGGTGAAGATTAAGTTCGACGACGGGGCGCTGCTCGAGACGATGGGTGTCGTCTCTTGGCGGCGGCTGCCGAGCGAGAAGCAGGGGCCGCCGGGCATGGGCATCGAGCTAGCGAGCCTGTCGGGCGGCGAGAAGGCCAAGCTGGGCGACTGGCTCAAGCGCAACCCGCCGGTCGTGGTCTGAGACCGCGAGGCAGGAGGACACAGCGATGACGGCGACCATCGAGCCCGTGCAGATTTCCTTGCTGACCGACAACGGCAGCCTGCCCGACCCCGAGGCGGTGCTGGCGCGCTTCGCCGATCACTACGCCGAGGCGCTGGTGCGGCACCGCGAGCTGGCGCAGCGGCTGGCGATCCAGGCGGCCGACGTGGACGCCGCGGCCGAGGCGCTCGAGGACGTGGCCGACTTCGAGTCGCTGATGGCCGACACGGCCGTGGCGCTGGACGTCGGCGAGCCCGAGGACACGCTCGACGGCGAGGTCGGCGTGGCGGCCGAGGCGCCGGAGGGCGCTGCGGCCGAGGGCTTCGAGGGCGAGGCCTTCGAGGCGGCCAGCTTCGAGGGCGAGGCCTTCGAGGCGGCCAGCTTCGAGGGCGAGGCCTTCGAGGCGGCCAGCTTCGAGGGCGAGGCCTTCGAGGCGGCCAGCTTCGACGCGGCCAGCTTCGACGCGGCGCCGATCGTGGAGGTCGCCGAGACGGGCGAGCTGGACATGCCGGCGCTCTTCGACACGAACGGCGGCGAGGCGCCGATGGACTGGGACGCGCTGCAGGCGGCCCCGGTCCCCGAGGTGCAGGCCTTCGAGGGCTTCGAGGGTCTCGAGGCCGAGCCGGTGGAGGCCGCCGAGGCGGAGCCGGTGGGAGCCGTCGAGGCGGAGGCCGTCGCCTACGCCGCGCCGGACGAGGCCGCGTCGAGCGACTACGGCTTCGCCGAGCTCGAGGCGCAGGAGGCGACCCCGGTGCCGTTCGCGGCGCCGCCGGCGGTCGAGGCCGAGGAGATCGGCTTCGACGAGGCCTTCGAGGCGACGCCCGTGCCGGCGTCGGCGCTGGACGGGGACGAGGCGCCCCCGTTCGATCTGGCGGCCGCCGAGGTGACGCCGGTGCCGGTGGCGGCGACGCCGGACGACGCGACGGCGATGTTCGACATCGCCGACCTGCCGGACGAGCTGGTGGAGGAGGCCGTCGCCGGGGACGCCGACGTCCAGGAGGCGACGACGATGTTCAGCATCGACGACCTGCCCGACGACGACGAGCTCGACGGCGAGGTGCTCGAGCTCGGCGCCGACGACGAGGTCGGCGACGAGGGGGCGGCCGAGGCGGCCCCCGAGCCGGCGGCGGAGGGCGCCCCGCGCTCCGGCCGCAAGGGCCGCAAGAAGAAGAAGAAGTAGGCGGAGCCCGCTCACGCATGAGCAGCCACGAGGGGTCAGGCGACTTCACTCCGGTCCGCACGTTCGCGCAGCTCGCCGAGGCCCACGCCAGGGGCGAGCGCGCGCGTGACGGCTGGCTGGTCGGCGCCGAGTACGAGAAGTTCGGGTTCGTCGGCGGCGAGCCGCTGCGCTACCGATCGCGGCGGGGCCGGCCGGGCATCGAGACGCTGTTCGCGGCGCTCGAGGAGCGCGGCTGGGAGGCGCTGCGCGATCGCGACGTGGTCGTCGGGATGCGGCGGGGCAAGGCCTCCATCGCGCTCGAGCCGGGCGGGCAGGTCGAGCTGAGCGGGTCGCCGCTGCCGACGGTGCACGAGGTGGTCGCCGAGATGACGGCCTACGAGGCCGACCTCGAGGCGGTGCGCTCGGACGTCCCGGTGCGCTGGGTGTGGGCCGGCGCGCAGCCGGTGCACGCGAACGAGGCCCTCGACTTCATGCCCAAGCGCCGCTACGCGTTCATGCGGCGCTACCTGCCGACGCGCGGCCGGCTGGCCCTGACGATGATGCAGGCGACCAGCACGGTGCAGGCCAACTTCGACTACGACGGCGAGCGCGACATGGGGCGCAAGCTGCGTGTCGGCATGGGGCTGTCGTCCATCGTCAACGCGATGTTCGCCAACTCGCCCCTGCGCGACGGCAAGCCCAGCGGGTTCCGCTCGTTCCGGGCGATGGTCTGGGAGGAGACCGATCCCGACCGGTGCGGCCTGCTGCCGTGGGTGTTCGACGGCGAGGCGCCGACCTACGAGCGCTACGCCGAGTGGGCCGCGCGCGTGCCGATGTTCTTCATCCTGCGGGGCGGCGAGCTGGTCGAGCCGGGCGGGATGACCTTCTGCGACTTCATGAAGGGCGGCCTCGAGGGCCAGGAGCCGACGCTCGAGGACTGGAGCCTGCACCTGTCGACGCTGTTCCCCGAGGTGCGGCTGAAGACCTACCTCGAGGTGCGCAGCGCCGACTGCGTGCCGCCGCGGCTGCTCCCGGCGCTGCCGGCCTTGTGGAAGGGCGTGCTGTACGACGACGTGGCGCTGGACGCGGCCTGGGACCTGGTCCGCAAGTGGACCTTCGGGCAGCGCGTCGACCACCGCCGCGCGGCCGCCAAGCACGCGCTCGCCGCCGACACCCCGCAGGGCTACGCCACGCGCGAGCTGGCGCGCGAGCTCATCGCCATCGCCCGCTTCGGGCTCGAGCGGCAGGCCAAGCTCCGCGGCCACGAGCCCGAGGGCGCCTTCCTCGACCCGCTCGAGCGCCTGGTCGACGCCGGCGAGACCCTGGCCGACCGGACGCTGGCCTGGTGGAACGCGGACGAGCGCTCGCCCGCCGACATCCTGCGGCACTACGACCGCGACTGGCTCGAGGTCTGGGGCTGAGCGGGGCCGCGGCCGCGCGGCGCCCGGGTCAGTCGAACCGGCTCGAGACGGCCGCGCCCGCGCCACGCGCCGTGACGTAGTCCGAGCGGAAGACCGAGTAGTCGATCTCCTGGAAGGCGGCGTTCTTCCACTCGAGCTCGCCCAGCCAGCCCTCTTCGATGCGTCCCTCGGTCACCTGCAGGTACAGGCCGTTGAAGTTGTGGACGTGGTCGCGCGTGCGCTTGATGGCGTAGGGCACCGTCGTCTTCATCGTCATGATGAAGGCCCAGTCGCTGGCCTGGGCGAGCAGCAGCTCGCGGGCCGCCTGGTTCAGCGCCCGCCGCTCGAGGTCCGTCGGGTTCGAGTAGCGCATCGCCAGCTCGGCCATGCGCTCCTCGGCGCGGTGCAGGTGCTTGTAGATCCAGGCGTTGTCGCCGTTGAGCCACACGCCGTAGAAGCCCTTGTCGCCCCAGGAGCTGGCGGCGGGCGTGCAGATCTGGGCCGTCGGGTTGTCGGCCAGCCACTGCCGCGGCGTCGTCAGGCGCAGCTCCTGCTGGTCGAAGGCGGCCTTGCGGAAGAACATCTCGAGGAAGGTCGGCCCCTCGAACCACCAGTGGCCGAACAGCTCGGCGTCATAGGGCGCCACCAGGTGCGGGTGCACCCCCAGCTGCCCATTGAGGTGCCGCAGCTGCGCCTGCCGGTTGAACAGGAAGTTGCCGGCGTGCTCGGCGGCCTTGCTCGCCGCGGCCGACGGGAAGTAGGGCTGCTTGTCCTGCAGATCCACCTTGCCGGTGATGCGGTGGTACTTCAGGCCCACGTTGCGGCGGACGCCGTCGTGGATGATGGGCCGCACGTCCTCCTCGGGGGCCTCCCAGCCGGCGTCGCGGTAGAACTCGCGGTAGTCGGCGTCGCCCGGGTAGCCCTCGTCGGCCGACCAGACCTGCTTGGAGCACTCGGGGTCGCGCCCGAAGGCGGCGACGCCGCTCTCGCAGAAGACCGGGCGGTAGTGGCCGAACTTGGGGCGCGGCGTGGCGAAGGTCAGGCCGTGGGTCTCGGTGAAGAAGAAGCGGATGCCCGCCTCGGCCAGCACGCGGTCCAGGCCCGGCGCGTAGGCGCACTCGGGCAGCCAGATGCCGTCGGGGTCGCGGTCGAAGTGCTTGCGGTAGTTGGCGCGCGCGACCTGGACCTGCGCCCGCCGCCCCTCGTCGGTCGCCATCAGCGGCAGGTAGCCGTGGGTCGCCCCGCAGGTCACGATGCACAGGCGCCCCTCGTCCTGGTGGCGCTTGAAGCCCTTCAGGACGTTGCGGCCGTAGCGCCCCTCCCAGATCTCGCGCACCTCCTCGAGCTCGCGCACGTAGAAGTCGGCCGCCTCGGCGAACGGCGTGCCGCGCCGGCGGTCGGCCTCCTTGGCCGCCAGCTCGAGCAGATCCTGCAGCCGCTTGCCGTAGCGCTGCTGCAACAGCGGGTCGGCCAGCATCTCGGCCAGGGGGGGCGTAATCGACATCGTCAGCGCGAACGGGACGCCATCGGCCTCGAGGCGGTCCATCATCCGCAAGAGCGGGACGTAGGTCTCGGTGATGGCCTCGTAGAGCCAGTCCTCCTCGAGGAAGGACTCGTACTCCGGGTGGCGCACGTAGGGCAGGTGCGCGTGGAGCACGAGCGAAAGCGACCCGACGGGTGCTTGCAGGCTAGGCATCTTCAATACCCCCCTTCCGAGGTGGGCGACGGCGGTAGGCGAAGGAAGCGGCGAATGCGGCGCGAGCGCGGGAGCGTGCGAGGGGGCTCAGCGGCCGCTGGTCGTGTAGAGCCACGGCGGGACGCCGTCGAGGGGCCAGGCGGCGGTGCCCTCGATGCCCTGGGCCGGCGCCAGGTGTCCCTCGCGGTCCAGCGAGCCCCAGGCCTCGTCGGTGGCGTCGCTGGGCCGGTTGCGCGGCATCGTGAAGCCCAGCTCGGCGACGAAGTGGCGCCCGTCGCCGGTCAGCGCCTCGAGCAGCAGGCGCCCCTCGGTCCCGGGCGGCAGCTCGAGCCAGGCGTCGGAGCAGTCGCCGGGGACCTCGACGCAGCGCACGATGTCGCCGTGGGGCGTCAGCGCCGTCACCGCGAACTTGTGCGGCCTCCAGCCGTCCAGCTCCCAGTAGACGAACAGGCGCTCGGGGTCTCGGATCATCAGCCGCACGCGACGGCCGGGGTACCCCTCGGGCAGGGGCTTGCCGTAGTCGATGAACGGGGCGTTGGCCTCGGCGTCGGCCGTGTCGGCCCCCAGCGGCGGGTGGCCGTGGTCGCGCTTGGAGAAGAGGTCGCTGGACATCGCGAGGGCTCCCGGGAAGCTGACCGGTGGGCTACTTCACTTCGGACAGGATCGTGCAGCTGCTCTGGGTTGCGAGCGTCTGGTTGAGCCACTGAGTCACGTTCGTGCCCGTCCCGCAGGAATCATAAACACCGCTGTAGGCGGCGCAGTCGTCGAGGGTCACGCACCCACGCTGACAAATCCAAGTGAGGGTGAGGTTGTAGCTTGCGAACGCCGAATTATTTAGGTTCAGGCACTGATTATCGAGGCCGTTGGCCCCCTTCCCGCAGTCCCCATCGCATTCGCGGGTGCAGAAGCGGAAGTCACCCAGGTAGGCCTCGTCGTAGCAGTACCCCGTCTCGCACTCGCAGTGACGCCCGCAGGCCGCGCCGATGGGCTTGGTGGCCTCGAAGGCGGGCTCGCACACCCACTCGGGGTCGGGCGCCGTATCGACGGCCACGTCCTTGGGCGGCTGCGAGGTGTCCTTGGGCGGCTGCGAGGTGTCCTTGGGCGGCTGCGACGTGTCCTGCGGCGGGGCCGCGTCCGTCGTGCCGGTCGAGGTGTCCTCGATGGGGTCGATGATGCAGCGGTTGCCCTCGATGCGGCCCTCGCAGACCACCTCGTTGACGCCGCCGCAGGCGACCAGGGCGGGCATCGTCCAGGCCACGGCTCCCAGAGCCGCGAGTCCAACCAGCGCGCGCGTCATCCCACCCTCCGCGGGTCCGGGGGCCGCCGGCGCGCGCCCGGGGTGGACGCGCGCCGCGCGGACCATGGCCCGCCTTATAGCAGATCGGCGACGGCGCTGCGCTCCTCGAGGAGCTCGTCCAGCGAGCGCTTCATGCGCGCCCGGGTGGCGTCCGACACGTTCAGGTCGCGGACGATCTCGTACTGCCAGCGGCCGGTGATGCGGACCGGGAAGCTGTAGATGAGGCCCTCGGGGATGTCGTAGCTGCCGTCCGAGGGGACGGCCATCGAGACGATCTGGTCGGTGCCGAGGAACCAGTCGCGGATGTGGTCGATGGCGGCCGAGGCGGCCGAGGCGGCCGAGGACTTGCCGCGGGCGTTGATGACGGCCTTGCCGCGGGTGCGCACGGTCGTGTCGAACTCGCCGGCGAGCCAGGCGGCGTCGAGGGCGTCGGCCGCCGACTTGCCGCCGACGGTGCCGACGCTGACGTCGGGGACCATCGTGTCGGAGTGGTTGCCCCAGATGAAGACGTCGCGGACGTCGCCGGGGGTCACGCCCAGCTTCTTGGCGATCTGGCCCACGGCGCGGTTCTGATCGAGCCGGGTCATCGCCGTGAAGTTGCGGGCGGGGACGCGCTTGGCCTGGGCCTTGGCGATGAGGCAGTTGGTGTTGCAGGGGTTGCCGACGACGATGACCTTGGCGTCCTCGGCGGCGGCCTGGTCGATGGCCTGGCCCTGGCCGGTGAAGATGGGGCCGTTGTCGCGGATGAGGTCGGCGCGGTCCATGCCGGGGCCGCGCGGCTTGGAGCCGACGAGCATGACGATGTCGGCGTCCTTGAAGGCCCGCTTCGGGTCGTCGGCGATCTCGAGCCCGTGCAGGGTCGGGAAGGCGCAGTCGGTCAGCTCCATCGCGACGCCCTCGAGGGCTTGCATGGCGACGGGCAGCTCGAGCAGCTGAAGGATCACGGGCTGGTCGGGACCGAGCATGTCGCCGGCGGCGATGCGGTCGACGAGGCTGTAACCGATCTGGCCGGCTGCGCCGGTCACGGCGACGCGGAGGGGCTTGGTCATCTCGCGGCTCCCAGAGGGCTGTGAAACCAGTGGTGGATGGGGGTTCCCGGAATGGACGCCGACCTAGCACATCGCCTGGGGAGCGTCCACGGTCGAGGAGGTGACGGCCTGACACGGGGGCCTGCGGCCTGCTATGCTGCCGCCCGGCTCGAGGGGGACGAGGCGCGATGGCCCACGACGACACCACCCAGATCCTGCCGGCCGGCGCGCCGGCGGCGCACGCGAGCACGACGCCCGCCCTGCACGGACCCGACGCCTCGCGCGCCTTCGCGGTGACGACGCCGGTGGGCCTCGGGACCAGCGAGGCCCTGGCCCTGGCCGGACGCTACCGCCTGGCCGGCCTGCTGGGCTCGGGCGGGATGGGGACCGTCTACCGCGTCCGCGACCTCGAGCTCGACGAGGACGTGGCCCTCAAGGTGCTCCACCGCGAGATCCTGGCCGCCCCCGACGTGCTGGCGCGCTTTCGGCAAGAGGTCAAGCTGGCCCGCCGCGTCACCCACCAGAACGTCGCGCGCGTCTTCGACATCGGCGAGCACGAGGGCCTCAAGTTCCTGACCATGGAGCTCGTCGAGGGCGAGTCGCTCGCCGCCCGCATCGCCGCGCGCGGCCCGCTGCCGGTGGCCGAGGTGCTGCGCCTCGCTCGCGGCCTGTGCGACGGCCTCGCCGCCGCCCACGCCGCCGACGTCGTCCACCGGGATCTCAAGCCCGAGAACGTCCTCATCACCCCCGACGGCCGCCCGGTCATCACCGACTTCGGGGTCGCCCGCTCGCTCGAGGCCGGCGCCGCCCGCACCCTGGGCCGCCCCATCGGCACCCCGGCCTACATGGCGCCCGAGCAGGTCGAGGGCGCCAAGGACCTCGACGGCCGCGCCGACCTCTACGCCCTCGGCGCGCTGCTCTACGAGGCCCTGACCGGCCGCCCCGCCTGGCCGGGCGACTCCATCTTCGCCGTCGCCGCCGCCCGCCTCACCCAGCCGCCGCCCAACGTCCGCGACGCGCGCCCCGAGGTCCCCGAGCCCGTCGCCGCCGTCGTGCTGCGCTGCATGGCCCGCCACCGCGAGGAGCGCTTCCTCACCGCCGGCGCCGTCGCCGTCGCCCTCGCCGCCGCCTCGGCCGTCCAGGGCGCCCGCGAGACGCAGCCCTACCTCTCCCCGCTGGGCCTCGACCGCCCCGCGCCGGCCCCGCCCCCCGCCGAGAAGTCGGTCGCCGTCCTGCCGTTCCGCAACGCCGGCGCCCCCGACGACGCCTACATCGCCGACGGCCTGACCGAGGACCTCATCGACAGCCTCTCGATGGTGAGCGGCCTCAAGGTCCGCTCCCGCGGCGCCGTCACCGCCTTCGCGGCCGCCCTCGACGCGCGCGAGGCCGGCCGCCGCCTCGACGTCCAGGTGGTCGTCGAGGGCTCGGTCCGCCGCCTCGGCGACAAGCTCCGCGTCAACGCGCGCCTCGTCAGCGTCGCCGACGGCTTCCAGCTGTGGGCCAAGCGCTTCGACAGCCGCGTCCACGACATGCTCGACGTCAACGACGAGGCGGCCGAGGCCATCGCCGCCGCCCTGACGGCCGACCGCCAGGGGCCCGCCCGCAAGGCCCCCACCGACCCGGAGGCCTTCGACATCTACCTGCGCGCCCGCGCCCTGATGCGCAACCACTGGCTGACCAACTACGCCGAGGCCATCGCCCTGCTCGAGCAGGCCCTCGCGCGCGCCCCCGAGGACGCCGCCATCCTGTCGGCCTACGCCCTGGCCCGCGCGCGGGGCGCCTTCCTGGGCGGCGCCGAGGGCGCCCACGGCCTGCAGCTCGCCCGTCAGGCCGCCGAGCGCGCCGTCGAGCGCGGCCCCGAGCTGGGCGACCCCTGGGTGGCCCTGGCCAACGTGCGCTTCAACGTCGGCGACCCGGCCGGCGCCGTCCGCGCCCTCGTGCGCGCCGTGCACAACGCGCCCAGCCTCGCCGACGCCCAGGATCTGCTCGGGCGCATCTTCGTCGAGGTCGATCTGCTCGACGAGGGCATCGCGCGCCTCGAGCGCACCGAGTGGCTCGAGCCGGGGCGCCGCCTGACCCGCAGCGACCTCATCCGCGCCCACGCCCTGCGCGGCGACTGGGACCGGGTCGCCGCGCTCATCCCGGAGCTCGGGCCCGAGGCCGGCGAGTGGCGGCTCGTCCAGCGCCGCCTGTCCATCTGGCGCGGCCAGCGCGACCTCGAGCCCCTCGAGCTGCCGGCCCACGTCGACCCGCTCGTCCACCAGTTCGGCCACGTGCTCAACGAGGCCATCACCAGCGGCGCGCTCTCGGCGGCCTCGCGCGAGCGGTTCACGGCCCTCATCGAGGCGGCCGACCCGCACTCGCGCGCGCGGCGCCTGTTCCAGCAGATCCGCACCGAGCTGCTGGTCTACGTCGGCGACACCGAGGCCGGCGCCCTGGCCTTCGAGGCCGCCGTCCGCGAGGGCCTGCTGGACCTGGCCTGGACCGACCGCTGCCCGCTGCTCGCCCCGCTGCGCGCGATGCCGCGCTTTGCCCCGCTGCGTGATCTGGTCGCCCAGCGCGCCGCGGCCGTGGTCGACGCCTGGCAGACTTCGCTGGCCCTCGCCTAGACGCTTTTCTTGTCATTCCAGGGGCTTGCCCGTAGGGTCGCCGCTCCCGGCGGCCCCGTAGCGCCCGCGTCCGACGCGCGCCCTCGGGGCCCCACACGCGCCCCTCCCCGCAGGAGTAGCCCATGACCGGCAAGACGGTCCGCACCGCGCCCGACCCGAACCAGAAGGGGTGGCCCAGCGGCATCCCCTACATCATCGGTAACGAGGGCTGCGAGCGCTTCAGCTATTACGGCATGAAGTCGATCCTGCAGGTCTACCTGACCGCGCTCATCCTGCAGGCGGCGGTGGGCGGCCTCGACGAGACGGTCGCCGGCAAGGAGGCCTCGAGCATCATCCACACCTTCGGCGCGGCCGTGTACGCCGTGCCGATGATCGGCGCCATCCTGGCCGACCGCCTGCTCGGCAAGTACCGCACCATCCTGTGGCTCTCCATCATCTACTGCCTGGGCCACCTCGCCCTGGCGGTCTTCGAGGACACGCTCGAGGGCATCTACCTCGGCCTCGGCCTCATCGCCATCGGCTCGGGCGGCATCAAGCCCTGCGTGTCGGCCCACGTCGGCGACCAGTTCGGCCGCTCCAACTGGCACCTCGTCAAGAAGGTCTACGAGGCCTTCTACTTCATCATCAACTTCGGCTCCTTCTTCGCGAGCCTGCTCATCCCGTTCATCAAGGAGCACTGGGGCGTGTCCTGGGCCTTCGGCATCCCCGGCATCCTCATGGGCCTGGCGACCCTGTTCTTCTGGCTGGGCCGGCACTCCTTCGTGCACGTCCCCGCGCAGCCCGGCGGCAAGCTGGGCCTGCTCGACTTCGCCAGCGGCACCTCGCTCTTCCTCGGCGTCGCGGGCGCCTACGTCCTGGCCGGCGACCAGCCCTGGTACGTCGTCGCCGGCACCCTCCTCGGCCTCGGCGCCCTGGGCATCGGCCTGTTCGCCTGGCGCCAGCGCATCGAGCAGGACGACGGCTTCCTCGCCATCATGTTCTACGCGACCCGCCAGCTCCTCAGCCGCAAGGCCGACGAGGCCAAGCGCGCCGCCATCGTCGCCGGCGGCGGCACCCCGCCCCCGTCCGCCCCCGGCGCCGGCATCGCCGACCACTGGTTCTTCGGCCCCGCCGCCCGCCGCTTCGGCGCCGAGGCCGCCGAGGGCCCGCTCGCCGTCCTCAAGATCGTCAGCGTCTTCTTCCTGGTCATGTTCTTCTGGGCCCTGTTCGACCAGCACGGCTCGACCTGGATCACCCAGGCCCAGATGATGGACCTGACCGTCAGCCTGCCGATCGTCGGCACCTTCGAGCTGCTGCCCTCCCAGCTCCAGGCCCTCAACCCGCTGCTGGTCATGATCCTCATCCCCTTCACCTCGGTCGTCCTGTACCCGGCGCTCAGCAAGCTGGGGCTCGACATGACGCCGCTGCGCCGCATGACCCTGGGCATGTTCGTCGCCGCGCTCTCCTTCGTCGCCGTCGCCCTCATCCAGGCCCGCATCGACGCCGGCCTCGCCTCCGGCGACAAGGTCGGCGTCCTGTGGCAGTTCGTGCCCTACCTGGTCATCACCATCGCCGAGGTGATGGTCTCGGTCACCGGCCTCGAGTTCGCCTACACCCAGGCCCCGCGGCGCATGAAGTCCACCATCATGGGCTTCTGGCTCCTCTTCGTCGCCATGGGCAACCTCCTCGTCGCCGAGCTGGTCAAGGTCGAGGGGCTGCCGCTCGTCGACTTCTTCTGGCTCTTCGCGGGCCTGATGGCCGGCGCCGCCGTCCTCTTCGGCGTCCGCGCCGCCTTCTACAAGTACAAGGACTACTCGCAGGGCTGAGGCGGCCGCGGCAATAACCTTGCCGCGGCGCACGCTTGCCCCGAAGCTGCCTCCTCGCGCACCCCAGCCCGAGGAGGCCCGCCATGGTCCCTGGCGCCGCCCGTTCGCCCGCCGCCGCCCGCGAGCTGACGCTCCGCGTCTTCCTGCTCGGCCTCCTCCTGTCGGCCGTCATGGGCGCGGCCAACGTCTACCTGGGCCTCAAGGCCGGCATGACCGTCTCGGCCTCCATCCCGGCCGCCGTCGTCGCCATGCTGATCCTGCGCGGCCTGCTGCGCACCGGCACCCTCCTCGAGGCCAACCAGGTCCAGACCGCGGCCTCGGCCGGCGAGTCGCTCGCCGCCGGCATCATCTTCACCCTGCCGGCCCTGGTCCTGCTTGGCCTGTGGACCGAGTTCCCCTGGTGGACCACCACCCTCATCGCCCTGTCCGGCGGCGTGCTCGGCATCCTCTTCATGATCCCGATGCGCCGCGTCTTCGTGCTGCCGTCCAACGACCCGGACAACGAGCTGGCCTTCCCCGAGGGCGTCGCCTGCGCCCGCGTCCTCGAGGCCGGCGACCGCGGCGAGGGCGGCGCCGGCGACGCCTGGACCATCGTCTGGGGCGCCCTGCTCGGCGCCGCCGTCAAGGGCCTCACCAGCGTGGTCACCCTGGTCCGCGCCACCGTCGAGGGCGCCGTCACGGCCGGCGGGTCGGTCCTGTACTACGGTGCCGACATCTCGCCCGCCCTGGTCGCCGTCGGCTTCATCGTCCGCCTCAACGTCGCCGCCCTCATCTTCATCGGCGGCGCGCTCGCCTGGCTGGTCGCCCTGCCCATCCTCTCCGCCGCCGACGCCAGCGCCGAGCCCGCCCTCGACCAGGCCTGGAGCCTGTGGTCCGGCCAGATCCGCTACATCGGCGTCGGCGCCATGGTCGTCGCCGGCCTCGCCTCCATCGTCAAGGTGCGCCGCTCGCTGCTCGCCGCCCTCCGCGAGCTGCGCCGCCGCCCCGACGCCCACGCCACCACCGACGACCGCGACCGCGACCTGCCGGGCGCCGCCATCGCCGGCCTCGCCGCCCTGGCCATCCTCATCGTCGGCGGCCTGTACTTCCACCTCACCGGCGACCTGCCCATCACCCTGGCGACCACCGTCATCATGGTGATCCTGGCCTTCTTCCTGACCGCCGTCGCCAGCTACATCGTCGGCCTCGTCGGCAACTCCAACAGCCCCGTCAGCGGCATGACCATCACCGCGGTCCTGGTGACCGGCGGGCTGCTGCTGCTGTTCGGCTTCACCGGCGAGGACGGCATCCTGGCCACCCTGGGGGTCGCCGCCGTCGTCTGCTGCGTCGCCTGCACGTCGGGCGACGTCTGCAACGACCTCAAGACCGGCTCGCTGGTCGGCGCGACCCCCTGGCGGCAGCAGGTCATGCAGATCGCCGGCGTCGCCATCGCCGCCGGCGTCATGGCGCCCGTCCTGAACCTGCTCCACGAGACCTGGCCCCTCGGCTCGCGCGAGCTGTCCGCCCCGCAGGCCCAGCTCTTCGCCAGCCTGGCCAGCGCCTTCTTCGGCGAGGGCACGCTCCCCCGCGACATGGTCTACGCCGGCGCGGCCCTGGGCGCCGCCATCCTGGTCCTCGACGGCTTCCTCGCCCGCCGCGGCGCCACCTTCCGCGCCCACCTGATGCCCATCGCCGTCGGCATGTACCTGCCCTTCGGCCTCGCCACCCCCATCCTGCTGGGCGGCCTGATGGCCCACGCGCTGGCCCGCGGCACCAAGACCCACGACGAGGCCGAGTCCCGCCTGTCCCGCGGCGTCCTGTTCGGCTCGGGCCTCATCGCGGGCGAGTCGCTGATGGGCGTCGGCGTCGCGCTGCTGTTCCAGTTCGGTCTCGCCGAGCTGGACACCGGCCTGTCGGACCTGGTCCGCGACCTCGTGTCCATCGGCGCCGGCCTGGCCATCCTGGTCCTGTACCGCGTCGCCGCCCGCCGCCGCGCCGCCTGAACCCCGGTCTCGAGGCCGGCGACGCCGTCAACCCCGCTCCCAAGGCCCTCAGCGAGGGGTGGTGACCCGAGAACCCGAGCGGGTGGGGCCGCCGGAGCGCTTGGTGAGGTCGCCGGAGGCCCTGGTGAGGGCGTCAGGGGGCCATGGTGGGGCCCTTAGCAGGGGGTGGTGAGGCGGAAACCGGGCCTGGTGGCCAAATTTTCCCCACTCGCGAAGGCTCGAAGGGGGGCGCGTCAGGCCCCCGGCAGGTCCAGGGCCGCTCGGATGGCCGCCATCTCGTCGGTCCAGGCTCCGTCGGCGCGACGCACGGCCAGCTCCACCACCTCGACCTGGGCCGAGGCCGCGCGCCCCGCCTGATAGGCGACATAGCGCGGCGCCGCCCCCTGCTTGGGCGCGAACCGGATGACCCGGCGCAGCCTCAGCCCCGCCTCGGCGATCGCCCGCCGGCAGCGCTCGTCCTGCGCCCCGTCCATCAGCAGCGACGCCACGCCGTCGGGTCCCAGCCACCGCGCGGCGGCCTGGGCGTAGCCTTCGACGCCGCCCCGGATCTCGAAGCGCCCCGCGGCCCGCTGCGCGTCGGCCGGCAGCGGCCCCGAGCCCAACGGCATGAACGGCGGGCTGCCCGTCACCAGGTCGAAGCCGGCCTCACCCGCCAGCAGCTGGGGATCCCGCAGGTCTCCCAGCACCCCGCGCGCCCGGTCGCCCACCTCGTTCTCGGCCAGGTTGCGCTGGAGCAGCGCGAACGAGACCTCCTGGGCCTCGACGCCCACCAGGCGCGCCTGGGGCAGGGCCCCGGCCAGCATCAGCGTGACCGAGCCCTGGCCGCAGCCCAGGTCCAGCACCCGCCGCGCGCCCGGGCAGGCCTGCAGCCCCGCCCACGCGCACAGCACGTCGTCGGTGGCCGAGCGGTGCCCGCGCCGGCGCTGCCACAGGTGGTAGCGTCGGGTCAGCTGGACCCGCTCGAGCTCGCCGTCCTGCAAGACCGTCAGCCCCCCAGCAGCGACCGGATGGTCGCCCGGGTCTGCTCGATCTCGCCGTCCTTGTAGCCGATGACCCGCTGCTTCACGACGCCGTCCTTGCCGATGATGAAGCTGGTCGGCATCGCGTTGATGTCGAAGTCGCTCATCGTGCGGGCCATCGGGTCCAGGGCCACCGTGAAGTTCGGCGCCAGCTCGGTGATGTAGCTCCGCCCCCGGGCCGCGTCGCGGTCGACGTTGATGGCGACCACCTGGAAGCCCTTGGCGGCCCACTCGTCCTGCCACGCCTTGATGGCCGGCATCTGCTTTCGGCAGTTGCCGCACCACGAGGCGAAGAAGGTCAGGTAGGTCACCTTGCCCTGGAAGCTGCCCGGCTCGAGCTTGCCGCCCTCCAGGGTGTCGAGCACCAGATCCTGCGGGACGCCCTTGCCGACGATCTCCTCGATGCTGGTGTCCTGGACCTCGTCAGCCTTGGCGACGCTCTGCACCTGGGTGTCGGCGCAGCAGCGGAAGCCGGTCGTGTCGTTCTTGATGCCCGCGCCGTAGGTCGTCGTGCGGCGCCGGCAGGTCGCGCTGGTCTCGCTGCGCCAGTCGCCGCCCATCATGGTGGCGTCCTTGTCGGTCGCGCCGACCCACTCGTACAGGTTGCCCGCCAGATCGTAGGCGCCCTCGGGCGTGCGGCAGCCCGGGTTGGCGCCGGTCGGCCCGGCCGCGCCCTTGTACTTGTCCTCGGACTCGCGGCAGGCGCCCTTCTCGTAGAAGGCGCCGTACGGGTACATGCGCCCGGTCACCGTGCCGTCCGAGAAGATGCCGTTGTTGTTGTCGTCGGCCGCCGGCTCGCCGATGCAGGCCGAGACCCACTCCTCCTCGGTGCACAGGCGCTTGCCGGCTTTTTCGCAGGCGGCCTTGGCGTCGAACCAGCTGGCCAGGGCCGGCTTGACGTTGGGCAGGCTGACCGCGCGGCCCTGGGCGTCGATGGAGGCCTCGAAGGCGTCGATCCAGAACGGCCCGGAGGCCTTCTTCATCTGGACCATGGTCGGCGTCTCGGCCGTGGCGGCCCTGGCCTCGGCGGCCGGCGGGGCGACCGGGTACTTCTCGGCCATCTGGATGTAGTAGTCGAGCACGTCGGTCGCCACCGAGCCCGTGACCAGCCGGTTGTTCACGTACACCCGCGGCGTGCCGTTGATGCGCATCTGGCCCGCGAGGCGCACGTCGGCGTCGATCTTCTGCTTGGGCCGGTCGCTCTTGACGCACTCGTCGAACTTGGCCAGATCCAGGCCGATCTTCTCGGCGTAGCCGCGCACGTCCGCGTCCGAGAACCGGGGCTGGTTCTGGTACAGGGCGTCGTGCATCTCCTTGAACTTGCCCTGCTCCCAGGCGCAGTGCGCGGCGTAGGCCGAGCGGCAGGCGCCCTCGTGCATGCGCGCGCCCTGCATGCGGAAGTTGCAGTCGCCGTTCATCGGGTAGTGCTTGAAGACGAAGCGGACCTTGTCCTTGTACTTCGCCTCGAGCGGCTTGGTCTGGTAGCTGAGGAAGCGGCAGAAGCCGCACTCGAAGTCCTTGACGGTGACCACCGTGACCTTGGCGTCGGCCGGGCCGGTGACGTAGTCCGTCTGCGGATCGACCGGGACCTCGAAGTAGTCCCAGCCGTTCTCGGTCAGCTTGGGGGTCGGCTTGGCGGCCGGGGCCGTCGGCTGCGCGGCCTGGGCCTGCGCGGCGCCGGCCATCGCGGTCGGCGTCTCGGCCTGCGCGCCCTCGGCCATCGCGGTCGGCGTCTCGGCCGGCGCGACCTGCTCGAACTGGGCGGCGATGCGCGCCTGGCGCTGCTCGAGCATGTTCGTGCGGCCCTGCTCGTAGACCAGGTAGCTGCCGGCGCCGGTCACGACCAGCACGGCCGCGGCCGAGGCCACCGGCGCGCGGAAGGCCTTGAGCGCCCCGAGCGCGTCCTGGACGATGCCGCCTACGCCGCCGCCGTGCGCCGCGAAGGCGAGCCCGGTGGTCGCCGCGTTGACGACGTACATCGAGATGCAGAACAGGCAGAAGGCGCCGATCTGCGTCCCGGACACGACCGCCAGGTAGACGGTGTGGACGACGGTCAGCGCGCCCAGGCCTGCGAGGCACGCGACGGCGGTGCGAGACGTCAGGCCACGCAGCGCCAGGAAGGCCATGACCAGGTAGGTCGGGATGGCGTACAGCGCCAGCGGTAGCCCGAAGACCTCGGAGGCCGGGTGCGTCTGCACGGCGTCGCAGTTGAGCCGGCCGCCGAAGTTGCAGGCGCTGACGAAGGTCTCGTCGTAGCCGAGGCGGAGCTTGATGAAGACGAGATAGGCGGCGACACCGACGCCGGCCAGGAGCAGGGCGATCGCGGCCTTGAGCGGCCAAGAACGCGCGGGTGCGCTGTCGACCTGGCTGTTCACCTGATGACCTCCGTGACGAGTGAGCCCGAACGCGCCGGAAGGCGCGGAATCCGGCGGGTTTTCTACCGACTGGACCTTCCCCCTGTCCAGCTGCGGTACCGCCCAAACGCGCGAGCGCGCACGCGGGTTCAACCCGTGGGTGCGCTTTTTCGCGCGGATCAGTCGCTGACGGAGGGGCCGTGGGCGGGGGTGCCGGTGAACTCGGCGACCAGGTCGTAGCGGCCGGGCCGCTGGTCGTCCGGCAGGGCCAGCTCGGCGGCGTAGCGGCCATCGGCGCCCAGGGCGGTGACCCCGAGCAGGGCGACCGCGCGCCCCTCGTCGTCGACCAGCAGCAGCTGCACCTGCCCCTGGGTCACGGGCCGGCCCACGTTGTCGACCACCTGCCCGGTCAGCTCGACCTTGTCGCCGCGGTACAAGAGCGACGCGTCGGCGCTGAGCGACGTGCGCGTAGGGGGGCGCCGCTGGTCGGGGACCGCGCGCCGCACTCGGGCGTCGAGCAGGCGCGACAGGCGCGAGGCCAGGCCGTCGTCGCCGCTGGGCTCGGCCGGCGGGGTGCCCGGGCGGCGGCGGGTGGCGGGGGGCATGCCCTGGGTGCGCATGGCGCCGGCGGCCTGGTCGCCGGCGATCTGGCGCGCGTAGGCGTCGGGCCGATCGAAGGGGTCGCGGGTGCGTGGGCGGTGGCGGACCTTGTCCTGCCCGGCGTGGACGACCAGCTCCTCGGCGCCGCCGCCGAGATCGACCCGCAGCCAGCCGGGCTCGTCGCCCGGGACCCACAGCTCGGCGAAGACGTGGGCCTCGTTGTAGACGTAGCGCGCCGGCAGCCCGAGCCCCAGCGCCGTCACGACCAGCGCGAAGGTGCGGTGGCGGCACACGCCTTTGCGGCCGGTCGCCAGATCCAGGTAGATGTCCTCGGTCGAGGCCGGCGGGTCGCCCGGCTCGAAGGCGCGGAAGTAGGCGACGAGCTTGCCGACCAGCACGTCGTAGGGCGTGCGGGCCGAGACGCCGAGCGTGCTGGCGAAGGTGCGGGCGGCGCGGCCGACCGCGTCGGGCACGGCGGGCTGCATGTCGCGCGGCACGTCGCGAAGGGTCGCGTTGGTCGGCAGCTCGCGGCCGAAGTAGCGGGTCGGCGCGTCCATGACGAAGACCAGCCGGAAGCGGCCGTCGGTCGCGGCGCGGACGTAGTAGTTGTCCGCCCCGTCCTTGAAGAAGCGGACGCCGACGTCGGGGACGGTCTCGGCGGACAGGATGCGGCTGTCGGGGCTGACGCTGGGCAGCGGGACGTCGACGCCGGCGCGGCCGTCGACCAGGAGCGAGCCCCAGAAGACCTCTCGGCCGGCGTCGACCTGGTTGCCGACGGGGCGCAGCTCGGTCAGCGTCGACGGGCGCAGCTGGAGCGTGTAGTCGGCGCCGACGCCGTCGAAGGCGCGGTTGCGCTTGAAGGGCACGATCGAGGGATCGAAGACCGCGTGATAGTCGAGCCGGCCCTCCATCTGGGTCGCGCGGTCGGGGTTGACCGCGTCCGTCGACAGGCGCCGGGGGTCGACGCGCGCCGGGGAGGCGGGGGGCGCGGGGGGCGCGTCGGGGTCGGCGTCGGGCGGCGTGGGCGTCGGCTCGGGGGTGGACGGCGCCGGGTCGTCGGGGCCGCGGCCGTCGGCTGGCAGCACGCCCGCTTCGGCGTAGACCGCCTCGCCCCCGGCGGGCGTGGTGTCGCGGCGCGGCGTGGGCAGGGACTGTCCGTCTCGCAGCAGCTCGCGCGGCAGGCTGCCGCCGCGGACCGGGTCGTACAGGAAGATGGGCCCCTGCCCGCGGGCGCCGGCCGCCGTCGGCAGGCGCCGGTGCAGGATGGCGCGGCCGTCCGGGGTGCGCGAGACCTCGCCGCGCTCGTCGGGCGGCGAGGTCTGGGCCTGCGCCATTCCGAAGACCGTCAGGCCGGCCGCCGCCGTGAGCAGCGTGGAGAGCGCGACGACGCGGGCGCGGGCGGAGCGGGGAGGGCGCATCGGACCCATCTCGCCAGCGCGGCCGCGCGGCGTCAAGCCCCGGGCGCGCCGTGCGAGCGCCTGGCGCCTTGTGCTCACGGGGGCTTTCGACTAATGCGACGGGCCTCGACCCCACCCACGGACGAGCCATCCCACGGACGAAAGGACGCGCCCCATGAAGCTCGCCACGCTCGACGACGGCACCCGCGACGGCCGGCTCCTGGTCGTCACCCGCGACGGCCGCCGCGCCGCCCCCACCGACGGCATCGCCCGCACCCTGCAGGACGCGCTGGACCGCTGGGACGCCGCCGAGGCGCCCCTGCGCGCCCTCGCCGACGCCCTCGAGGCCGGCCGCGCCGCTGGCGCCTTCGATCTCGACGTCTCGCGCCTGCTCGCGCCGCTGCCCCGCGCCTACGCCTGGATCGACGGCTCGGCCTTCCTGAACCACGTCGAGCTGGTCCGCAAGGCGCGCGGCGCCGAGATGCCCGCCTCCTTCCTGACCGACCCGCTGGTCTACCAGGGCGGGTCCGACCGCTTCCTGGCGCCCACCGAGCCCATCGCCCACGCCACGACCGAGTGGGGCATCGACTTCGAGGCCGAGGTCGCCGTCATCACCGGCGACGTCCCCTACGGCACGTCCGCCGCCGAGGCGCTGACCCACGTGCGTCTGCTGGTGCTGGTCAACGACGTGTCGCTGCGCAACCTCATCCCGAACGAGCTGGGCAAGGGCTTCGGCTTCTTCGTCTCCAAGCCGCCCAGCGCGCTGTCGCCCTTCGCCGTCACCCCGGACGAGCTCGGCGACGCCTGGCGAGACGGCCGCCTGCACCTGCCGCTCGAGGTGACCTACAACGACGCGCGCTTCGGCGATCCGGTCGCCGGCGACGAGATGCAGTTCGGCTTCCACGAGCTCATCGCGCACGTCAGCCGCACGCGCCCGCTCGGCGCCGGGACCGTGCTCGGCTCGGGCACCGTCTCCAACCGCGACCGGGCCCGCGGGTCGTGCTGCCTCGCCGAAAAGCGCATGATCGAGAAGATCGAGACCGGCGCCATGACGACGCCGTTCATGGCCTTCGGCGACCGGGTCCGCATCGAGATGAGGCAGGACGGCCGCTCGATCTTCGGCGCCATCGAGCAGACGGTGGTCGAGGGCGCGACCGGGTTCGGGCCCGGCACGAAGGGCTGAGGGATGCCCAGCTACACCCTGTACAGCTACTTCCGCTCGAGCGCGTCGTGGCGCGTGCGCATCGGCCTCGCGCTCAAGGGCCTGCCCTACCGCTACCGGCCGGTGCACCTGCTCCGTGACGGGGGCGAGCAGTTCAGCGACGCCTACCGCGCGCTCAACCCGATGAGCGAGCTGCCGTGCCTCGTGGTCCACGGCGACGCGGACCCCGAGGGGCCCCCCGAGGCCGTGCTGGCCCAGTCGATCGCCATCCTCGAGTACCTGGACGAGGTGCACCCCTCGCCGCCGCTGCTGCCGTCGTCGGCGGCCGACCGGGCGCGGGTCCGCCAGCTGGTCGAGAGCGTCAACAGCTCGATCCAGCCGCTGCAGAACCTCAAGGTGCTCAAGCACCTGCACGCGGCGTTCGGCGCCGACAAGGACGCGACGCAGGCCTGGGGGCGGCACTGGATCGCCCAGGGCTTTGGCGGGCTCGAGGCGCTGCTCGCGCGGACCGCCGGCCGCCACGCCTTCGGCGACTCGGTGACGCTGGCCGACGTCGTGCTGGTGCCCCAGGTGTTCAACGCGCGCCGCTTCGGCGTGGAGCTGGCGCCCTTCCCGACGATCCAGCGGGTCGAGGCGGCGGCCATGGCCTTGCCGGCCTTCCAAGCGGCCACGCCCGACCACCAGCCCGATCATGAAGGCTGAGGCCGGCGTGCGGCTGCTCGCGCTGCTGACGCTCGCGTCGCTGGGCGTCGGCTGCGCATCGACCGGGCCTCGGCCGGTCGTCCCCGACCCCGGCGCCCCGCCGGCGGCGGTGACCTTGCAGCACGGGCAGGCGCTGAGCCGCGAAGAGGCCGCGCGCTTCCTGTCGCGCTTTCGGCACGTCTACGTCGGCGAGCGCCACGCCAGCGCGCCCCACCAGGCCGTGCAGCTCGACGTCGTCCAGGCGCTGCACGACGCCGGCGCGCGCGTCACCGTCGCCGTCGAGTGGCTGCCGGCGTCGGCCCAGCCGGCCGTCGACGCCTACCTGCGCGGCGAGGTCGACGAGGCCGGCTTCCTCGAGCGCGCAGGCTGGGCGCGCGTGTGGGGCCACGCCTTCGAGTCCTACGCGCCCTTGTTCCGCTTCGCGCGCGCCGAGGGGCTGCCGATCGTGGCCCTGAACGCGCCGCCCGGGCTGCCGAGCCGCCTGGTCCGCCAGGGCCGGCAGGCGCTGTCGCCCGAGGAGCTCGCCGCCCTGCCGCCGCTCGACACCCACGATCCGGTCCACCGCGCCTGGTTCGGGTGCCTGTACGCGGCGGCCGCCCGCGCCCACGGGGGCCACCACGGCGGCCACGGTCTCGACGCCGAGCGGATCGATCGCGCCTACGAGGGCCAGCTGGTCTGGGACGAGACGATGGCGCGCGGCGTGGCCGAGCTGCTGGCCTCGTCCGAACACGCCGGGCGCGTGATCGTGGTGCTGGCGGGGCAGGGGCACGTCGACTGGGCGCTGGGCATCCCGCGGCGCGCCCTGGCGCTCAGCGGGCAGCCGTTCGCCATCGCGGCCGCCGCGCCGCGCCGCGCCATCGACGCGCCGGAGCTGCGCGGGGACAGCGGGCCTTACCCAAGGCGCCGTGCGGATCTGCTGTGGTTCCCGCCGATCGGGTTCGAGGGCGACGATCTGGCCGCGATCCTGGCCGTCGACCCTTGTCGATGATCCGGTCGCGAAATCGACCCGAATCGACGCGAATCCCATTGCGCGGCCTTGCGCCGCGGTTATTCTGCGGCCTCTCCACCCGAAAAGCGGGTGCGGGGCATCGGACCTACTGGGGTGCGGCGAGAACGGTCGTGCGCATCGGCTGGTACCAGCGGGTGATGACAGAGAGCCTACCAGCAGAGCAAAAGAGAGCAGAGCAGAATGGGTACCAAGATCTTCGTGGGTGGGCTGGCCTGGGCGACGACCGACGCGTCGCTGCGCGCCGCGTTCGAGCCGTTCGGCGAGGTGACCGACAGCAAGGTGGTGATGGATCGCGAGACCGGCCGCAGCCGCGGCTTCGGGTTCGTGACGTTCGCGGACGACTCGGCCTGCCAGGCCGCGGTCAAGGCGATGGACGGGGCGTCGATCGACGGCCGCTCGGTCCGCGTGAACGAGGCCCAGGAGCGCCCCCGCACCGGCGGCGGCGGCTTCGGCGGCGGTGATCGCGGCGGCCGTGGCGGCTTCGGCGGCGGCGGCGGTGGTTACGGCGGCGGTGACCGCGGCGGCTACGGCGGCGGCGGCGGTGATCGCGGCGGCTTCGGCGGTGGCGATCGCGGCGGCCGTCGTGACGACCGCGGTGGCCGCGGTGGGCGCCGGGACGATCGCTGGTAGTCTGATCCTCGACGGACCTCCCGCCCGCTCGTGACGAGCGCCGCGGGCTGGCCGACCACGAAGCATAGAAGAAGAGCCGGGGCCGCCATCGAGGCGGCCTCGGCTTTTTTTTTGCCCTGAGCACCGCGCCGGCGCCGCCGACCCTTGTCACGGACGCCACCGGAAACGACTTTCCTGTTGTGCCATGGTTGAGAATCATTATCATCACGTCGAGCCCCGAGAGCGAACTGGGGCAGTGGGTGATCCGATGATCGTTTGCGTGTGTGAGGGCGTGTCCGACCGTGAGATCCGCGCCGCCATCCAGGGCGGCTCGCGCACCGTCAAGGACCTCGGCCGCGCCTGCGGGGCCGGCGGCGACTGCGGGCGCTGCGGCCTCATGCTCAAGCAGATGCTCCGCGACGCCGGCTGCGGCGGCGACTGCGCGACGCGGCGCCCGTCCAGCGACCAGGGCTGCCGCGCGGCCTGATCTTGGCTTGGCGAATCGCTTTTTCGCGGTAGGATCGCCGCCGACACCTACCAACTCGAAAGGCGAACGCTAGCCATGCCCTCGACCAGCAAGAAGATCGTCTCGCTGCTCAACGACGTGCTCACCGCAGAGCTGACGGCCATCAACCAGTACTTCATGCACGCGAAGATGTGCGAGAACTGGGGCTACCTGCGGCTGTACAAGAAGATCTACCGCGAGTCGATCGACGAGATGAAGCACGCCGAGGAGATCGTGGATCGCATCCTCTATCTCGGCGGCATCCCGAACCTTCAGCGGCTCGGCAAGATCAACATCGGCGAGACCGTCAAGGAGCAGCTGACGCTCGATCTCGCGCTCGAGTACGAGGCGCTCAAGCGGCTCAACGACGGCATCGCCGCCTGCCGCGAAGAGGGCGACAACGGCAGCCGCATGCTGCTCGACGGCATCCTCGCCTCCGAGGAGGAGCACGTCGACTGGCTCGAGACCCAGCTCGAGCTGATCACCCAGCTCGGCGAGGCCCAGTACCTCGCCCAGCAGATCCGGGAAGAGTAGCCCGCCGCGCGCGCCCGCTCGGACCGCCGCGCGAACGCGCCCGCGGCCCGAGCGCGGCGTGGCCGGCGCACAGGGCGATCAGCCGTCGCCCAGTCGCAGGGCCAGGCTCAGGCGCAGCGCCATCGTCCAGGCGAGCGGCTCGGAGCTGGGCAGGACGGCGCCAATGAGGTCGGCCTCCCAGACGACGTGCGTCCCCTCGCCGTGATCCGCCAGGGCGGGCCCGATGACCCCCAGGCCCAGCTCGAGGCCCGAGCGGTGGTGGACCCCGCCCGACGAGTCGCCCGCCAGGTTGGCGCCGGGCGTGCGCTCCCAGCTGGCGACGGACGCCGTGTGCACGTGCGTCAAGTGCAGGAAGGCGAGGCCCTCCCAGCCGTGCGGGGCCGTCCCGGTCGAGAGCATCGGCCCGACCGCGAGGCCCAGGAAGAGCTGGTCGTCCTCGCCGGAGGCGCCCGTGGCGGTCAGGTGTCCGACTTGCCCGGCGACCTGCACCCCGAAGCGGTCGGTGAAGCGGTAGCGGAACCCGCTGCTGCCGGTCCCGCCCGCGCCGCCCGCGGAGAGCTGTCCGCCGAGCCCCAGGCTGATGGTCATCTCGTTGGCCGACGCGGGGGCCGGCGTGAGCGCCAGGGCGGCGGTGAGGAGCGCGGTCGAAGACGCGAGCCGGAGCAGGGGCATGCCTGGACCTCTCGGAGATGGCGGGTGAGCAGCCCTTCGGTTGTCGCGCGGACCGGTCCCGATCACGGCGCGCGGGAGACCCGGTCGGAATAGCCCGAACTCACTGGGGTTTAGCTGGTTCGCTGCCACGCGACGTCGGGCGGCGCGCCGGCGGGGAGGGGCCCCGCCCTAGACCACGTGGGCGCCCGTTGGGGGGCGGCCGCACAATCAGGGAGTCCCCACGATGAGCCAGACCAAGAAGGCCAAGCTCGCCCACGACAAGAAGCGCAACGACACCCCGCAGGTAGCCACCGGCCAGTTCACCTTCAAGCAGGTGCTGGGGCTGGTGGACTGGCCGAAGGGACAGACCAGCGCGCTCGTCGTCCTCGACGGCGAGGGGACGGTCGGTCTCGTCGATGGCGCCTTCGTCACCCGCGACCGCGCGACGGGCGATCTGCGCCCCGTCGCCTTCGCCTGTCCGGCGGCCTACGACGCCGCCGCCCGCCAGCAGGCCATCCGGCGCCACGCCGACTACCAGCTCCAGCACTCCCCCCAGGTCCACTGATACCCGAACGCCCACCCCCTTGGGCGCCCTCCCTCGCGGAGGTCAACGGAAGTCCCCGCCTAAGACCTGGATCTTTCCGCCCAACCCGTGGAGGTGGCGCCGGCGACGGCGTCACCTCTCCCGCCTCATCCCCCGCCCCCCTCGCCCTCTGAGGCTCCCGTCTCGGTCGACACACGCCGAGGCCCATCGCCTCGTCGCGCCGCGTCCGGTATGCTCCGCCCCGCCAAGGTCGATCGAAAGGGGCTACGAGCGATGCACGGGTCCATGCCGCGGAACGCGGCGCCGCTGACCGGACTGGGGTTCCTCCTGGCTGCGCTGTGCCTGTCGGCGCCGGCCGCCGCCGCGGTCTGCCCCCCGGGCGGCGCCGTCGGACAGTGCCCGGTCGACGGCAGCGTCGACGGCGACGGGTGCTGCCACGACCCGTCGCGCGTGCGCTACTGCACGCCGGACGGCGCGCTGTGCGAGGTCGACTGCGCCGACGTCGCGACCCGCAGCTGCTGCGAGGCGGCCACGGCCCCCGGCTGCTGTGACGCCGCCATCGCCGAGTGCGTGTGCGCGGCCGACCCGTTCTGCTGCCGCGTCGCCTGGGACGTCGCCTGCGTGACGCGCGCCGTCGGCGAGTGCGGCGGCTGCGAGGGCTCGACCTGCGCCCAGCCGCCGACCGTGTGCGGCGCGAGCGCGGCGCTGGGCGCCATGGGCTGCGTCCTGCCGGCGGCGGCCTCGACCGGCGAGGCCTGCCCCGCGTGCCAGCCCGAGTGCGGCGGCAAGGCCTGCGGTCCGGACGGCTGCAACGGCCTGTGCGGCGTGTGCCCGGTCGGGCAGATGTGCAGCGACGGGCAGTGCGTCCCGGGCGGCTGCACGCCCAAGTGCGCCGGCAAGCAGTGCGGCTCCGACGGCTGCGGCGGCACCTGCGGGCAGTGCAACCCGGGCGCGAGCTGCACGGACGACGGCATCTGCTCGTTCGACTGCGTGCCGGACTGTCAGGGACGCGAGTGCGGCGGCGACGGCTGCGGCGGCAGCTGCGGGACCTGCGCGTTCGACGAGTACTGCGTCGAGGAGACGCTGTGCCTCAAGTGTCAGCTGGCGTGCAACGGGGTCGAGTGTGGTCTGAACCCGTGCGGGTGGTCGTGCGGGGCGTGTCCGTTCGGCAAGTTCTGCGCGGACGGCATGTGCGGCGACGTGTGCGTGCCGGACTGTACGAACAGGCAGTGCGGCCCCGACGGCTGCGGTGGCAGCTGCGGCGCGTGCGAGGGCTTCGAGCTGTGCGATCCGCAGGGCCAGTGCGTGCCGTCGTGCATCCCGTTCTGCGACGGCAAGCAGTGCGGCGCCGACGGGTGCGGCGGCACCTGCGGGACCTGCGGCAACGGCCAGACCTGCGCCTGGAACGGGCAGTGCACCGGCGAGTGCACCCCCGCGTGCGCCGGCAAGGCCTGCGGCGACGACGGGTGCGGCGGCAGCTGCGGCAGCTGCAGCGAGGGGCAGAGCTGCCAGGCCGGGCAGTGCACCGGGACCTGCGTCGCGGACTGCACGGGGCGCGCCTGCGGGACCGACGGGTGCGGCGGCAGCTGCGGGCAGTGCCCGCTGGGCCAGGTGTGCGCGGCCGGCAGCTGCGTCGGGGCGTGCATCCCGAGCTGCCACGGCAAAGCCTGCGGCGGTGACGGGTGCGGCGGGGGCTGCGGCGTGTGCGACGCCGGGCTGACCTGCGTGGACGGGGTCTGCGCGACGCTGCAGGGGTGTATTCCCGACTGCACGGGGCGCGCCTGCGGCGACGATCGGTGCGGCGGCAGCTGCGGCGCGTGCCCCGGCGGCCAGACCTGCGACGCGCAGACCCACACATGTCAGAGCCCGCACACGCCGGACCCCGATCCCGATCCCGAGCTGCCCAGCGTGCCGGCGTGCGGGTTCACCGAGCGGTGGGACGCCGCGCTGGGCCGGTGCGTTCCGCGCGACGCCGCCGACGAGGACGAGCCGCGCGTGGTCGACGAGGGCTGCGCGGGCGGGGGGGCCGGCGGGGCTGCGCCCTGGGCGGTCGCGCTGGGGCTGGGGCTGATCGGCTGGGTGCGCGTCAGCCGGAGACGCGCGCGATGACCTGATCGAGGGGCGTGGGCAGCCGCCCGCGCCCCGTCAGGCTGCCGGGCAGCTCGAAGGCGTCGTCCACCGGCTCCCAGGCCAGCCGGGCCGTCATGCCGAAGAAGCCGGTGAGGGCCGTGGTCAGCGACTGAACCACGGCGCCGAGGTCGGTGCCCTCGCCGGCGCGGATCACGGCGACCCAGAGGTCGCCGTCGGCGACCAGCGACGCGCCGTCGCTGCCGATGATGCGGCCAAGCCAGTCCTGGGTCTGCTGGCGCGCCAGCATGGGGCCGGGCACCCGCGCGGCGATGACCGCCCGACGGGCGTCTCCGAACGGCGCCATGCCGGGCGAGCTGCTGGGACGGCGGACGCTGCCGTTGGGCGAGACGGCCGGGGCCTCGGTGCTGGAGACGCGGCGTCGCGCGCCGATGTCCGGGGCGCGGTCGTCGCCGTGGTGGGGCGAGACGGCCGGGACCTCGGTGCTGGAGACGCGGCGTCGCGCGCCGGGCTCGGGCGCGCGCGGGTCGCGGGGGCGGCGATCGGGATCCAGGTAGGCCGGCATCGACGGCGAGCTGGGCCGCCGCTGGCCCCCCGGCTCGTCGGGCGCCTGGTCGCCGTGGCCGATGGGCGAGGAGTTGCGACGCAGCCCGCCCGGGACGGTCATGGTGCGCACGCGGGCGCCGTTGCGGGGCGTCGCGACCGGCTCGCGGATGGGCGGCATGGGGGGCGACGGCTCGCGCGGGGTGGGCGTCAGGCGCGGCAGGGGCGTCCGGGGACGGGGCGCCTGCGGCTCGTCACGGAGCGGCGGAGGCGTCCGGGGGCGGCGCGTCGGCGGCTCGTCGTGGGCGTTTGCGGGCGGCTGGACGGCCGGATGGTCGTTGCCGGTGCCACGCCGAGACCAGGCGGTCATCATGCGCTGCGCGGAGGGATCACCCGCGGCCGCGCGGCTCGACTCGGGCTTGCGGCGTGGCCCGGAGGCCGACAGGCGGGCCGAGCGCAGCGCCTGGGCGAAGCTCCGGGCGTTGGGTGGGCGGGCGCTGGCGGCCGGCGCCAGCGCCTGCACGATGAGCTGCTGCAGCTCGGCCGGGATGGCGGGCTGGTCCGGCGGGGCGACGGGCGGCGGCGCCTCGCGCGAGGCGCGGTCGATGAGGGCCGCGAGGGTGTGGCTCTCGAAGGGCAGGCGGCCGGTGAGGAGCTCCCAGAAGATCGCGGCGGCCGCCCAGACGTCGGTGCGCTCGTCCACGTCGCCGGCCAGCAGCTGCTCGGGCGCCATGTAGGCCGGCGTGCCCAGGATGCCGCCGGCGTGGGTCAGGCGCTGGTCGTCCACCATGGACTTGGCGATGCCGAAGTCGAGGAGCTTACAGGTCTCGACCTCGCCGTCGATGACGAGCACGTTCCCTGGCTTGAGGTCGCGGTGGAGGATGCTGGCCGCGTGGATGGCCTCGAGCCCCGAGAGGATGCGGATGATGATCTCGAGCGCCTCGTTCCAGGGCAGGGCGCCACGTCGGGCGAGGCGCGTGTCGAGGGGCTCGCCCTCGACGTACTCCATCGCGATACACGGCAGGCCGCCCGAGACGATGCCGTAGTCCAGGATGGAGACGACGTTCGGGTGCCGCACCCGGGCCATCAGCTGCGCCTCGAGTTCGAAGCGGGCGGCCGTCTCGGGGGACGCGGCGTTGAAGAGGACCTTGAGCGCGACCGTGTGGTTGAGGCGGACGTGACGCGCCCGATACACGCGCCCCATGCCGCCTTCGCCGATGAGGCCCTCGACGACGTAGCGATCGAGGACGCGCTGGCCGGGCTTCAGCTCCATGGTCCTCGCGAGCGAGCGGGGACCGTCGCGCGGATGGCGCGGCGAGCGATCGGTCGGAGGGTGGAGTCGAGTGGTTCCAATGGCAAAGGCTGCGTCTGCGCGTGGCGTGGTAGCGTGGCCGGTTACAGTAGCCGTTCGCTGCAGGCTTGCAAGTCCCAACACGGTTTACCGCTTGGGCAGCGGTCCGGGCGCCCACGCGCCGTGCCACGAACGGGAGTCGCTCGGATCACGCGGCCTGCCGATAGGCGGCCCGGAGCAGGCCGCGACAGAAGGCGCGGGCGCCCTGGCGCAGGTTCCGCAGCGTGTAGCCGCCCTCCTGGATGAGCAGGGTGGGCCGGTCGAGGCGGCCGAAGGCCTCTCCGATGCGCTGCAGGCCGGCGCGGGTGAGGACGAACCCGCCGGTCGGATCGCCCTTCATGATGTCGTAGCCCACCGAGACCACGACGAAGGCCGGATCGAAGCGGCGCACCTCGTCGAGCACGTCGGCGAGCCGGGCCAGGTAGCCGTCGTCGTCGAGCCCCTCCGGCAGCGGGACGTTGCGCGTGTAGCCCTGGCCGCGGCCTTCGCCGCGCTCGTCGGCGAACCCGGAGAAGTACGGGTAGGCCCAGGTCGGATCGCCGTGGAGCGAGGCGAAGTACACGTCGTCGCGATCGTAGAAGATCTGCTGCGAGCCGTTGCCGTGGTGGAAGTCGATGTCGACGAGGGCGACGCGGCCCTGGGCCGACAGGCGGTGGGCGGCGATGGCGGCGTTGTTGAAGTAGCAGAAGCCGCCGAACACGTCGGGCTCGGCGTGGTGCCCGGGGGGGCGGCACAGGGCGTAGACGAGGCGCTCGCCTTCGATCAGGAGATCGGCCCCCGTGACGGCGCAGTCGACGGCGGCGCGCGCGGCCGTGAGGGCGGCGCGGGACAGCGGGGTGAAGGTGTCGATGCAGTAGTAGCCCGCGCGGCGGAGCGGGTCGCGGGGCAGGCGGTCGGGGCGGCGGATGGGGAAGACGTAGGGGTAGAGCGTCTCGTCGGGGCCGAGGACGGTGGTCAGCTCGTTCAGATAGTCGACGAAGTCGGCGTGGTGGACGGCGCGGATGGCGGCCTCGTCGGCGGCGCGCGTCTCGACGGCCTCGACGGGCAGGCCCTCGAGGGCGCGGCGCAGGCGGTCGACGCGGGCGGGGCGCTCGATGTAGCCGCGCTCGCGGACGTGGTGGATGGCGTGCTGGTCGCTGGAGACGATCTTCAACGGGCGGACCCTGCCGTGCTCGGCCCGGGTCGTCCGATGCGACTCGGGCGTTTCGTACTGGAACGGGCGCAGACGGACCGGATCGTCCTTGAACGAGCCGACGACCGCTCGGACGTAGGGATCGTCCGGCGACCAGCCGCACTTGCGGACCAGGATGGCCTCGACCACCCGGCGCGCCTCGGTGCGCCCGAAGCGGGCGCGGTGCCCGAGCCCATCGAACACCAGGAACGGTGGATCGTAGTCCTGGCCGTAGGGCGGAGGGTCGTCGTAGGCGGTCCCGACGACCGGCAGGGCGCCGTAGCGCTCGTAGAACGACAGCCGGGCCCGGTTGGCCGGGAGGCGGGCCGGGTCCGAGACCTTGTCGGGGTCGTCGGGCGGGACGTCCATCAGCAGGCCCTTGAGGCCGTGCCGGGCCAGCTCCTCGCGCAGCGCCTCGTACAGGGCCCCGCCGATGCCGCGGTGGCGCTGCTCGGGGTCCGAGGCGATGTAGTCGAGGAACGCGTACTTCAGGTCGCGGAAGACGAGGGTCAGCGCGAAGCCGATGACGCGCCCGCGCTCGTCCTCGGCCGTCAGCAGGAACAGGTCCTGCTTGGGATCGTGGCGCCCGAGGCGCTCGGGCAGCGTGTCGGCGTATTCGGCGACGGCCGTGAACACGCGCCGGAACAGCGCCTGGACCTCGGCGACGCGTCGCCCTGCGGTGGGCAGGGTCGTGTCCTGGATGCGCGTGAATCGGATCATCGCCTGCCCTCGCTCCCGCCGCGCCAGCGCTGGCCCGTTCGGGCTTCAACACCGCGCGGCGACAACCATTTCATTGGAACCCCTCCAGGCGGCTGATATCGTCCCGAACCAATCATGAAGTCGGTGAACACCAGCCAGCCAGCCCGCGCGATCGAGGCCGATCCCGCGCCGTGGATCCCGGCCCGGGGGGCCGACGAGGCTCATGCGCGGAGGGGCCCTGCATGAAACGCGTCCTCATCGTCGACGACGATCCCGACATCCTGAGCAGCCTGGGCCTGCTCCTCGAGGACGCCTACGAGGTGGTCCTCGCCGAGGACGGCGCCGACGCGCTGGCGCATCTCGAGGACGAGCCCTTCGACGCCGTGGTCCTCGATCTGATGATGCCCGTCATGTCCGGCGACGAGGTGATGCGCGCGCTGGCGCGGCGCCACCTGCGGGTGCCCGTCATCGTCGCCTCGGCGGCGGCCGACGCGCGGGTGCGCTCGCGGCTGCTCGGCGCCGCCGACTTCGTCGCCAAGCCGTTCGACATCGGCGAGCTCGAGGACAAGCTGGCCCGCGCGATCCAGCGCGGCGGCGGCGGGGGGGGCGCCGGCCCGGCCTACGGCGGCGGACACCCGCACGGGCGAGGCGGCCGAGACGGCTCCGGCGCGCAGGCGCGCCAGCGCGAGGGCCAGCGCGAGGGCCAGCGCGAGGGCCAGCGCGAGGGGTCGATCGCGCGGGTGAGCTGGGAGGCCGTCCAGGCGCTGCTGGGGGGGCTGTACCCCAAGGCGACCTGACGCCGCGGTGATCACGGCGAAGATGGCGCTGCCGGCGGCGCCGCTACGTATGAGCGGTACCCCAGCGCGTCGATGGCCTGCGTCAGCAGCGCCGGCGCGGTGCGATCGGGGTCGAAGCGCACCACCGCCTGCGGCGGCTCGAGCGTCACGCGCGCCTCGAGGACGCCGGGCGCGCCCTGGAGCGTCTCGGTGATCGCCTGGACGCAGCCTTCGCAGGTCATGCCCTCGATGGCGACGGTGACCTCCTGGGGCTGGCTCGCCTTGGCGGCGCAGGCCACGGTGAAGAGCAGGCTCGCGGCCAGCGCGGCCAGGACGGGGCGGAGCGGGGTGCGCAGGTGCTTCATGGCCCCAAGGGTCGCCCCGTGCGCGTCCGGGTCAAGGGCCCTTTCCGCTCTCTCGCGCCCCCCCGCGGTCCGTGGTACTAGACGCGCCGCTGGCGCCGCGCCCGGCCCGGCAGGAGAGCTGGATGTCCCCTGACGCGACCGCAGAGACCACCCGCCCGAGGCGCCCCGGCCCGCTGGCCACGGCCTTGATGGCGCTCGGGCTCCTCGTGGGCTCCACGGCCGCGCTCATGGCGACCAACGACATGGGCTTCACGCGCGACGAGTCGTTCTACTTCCACTACGGCGAGTCGTATCAGGGCTGGTTCACGCGCCTGGGCCGGGCCGAGACGCCGGAAGAGGTGCGCGCGGTCATGAGCCGCGACGGGGTCGTGCCGACCTGGAGCGGCAACTTCGAGCACCCGCCGCTGATGAAGACGGCCTTCGGGTGGTCGTGGTGGACCTTCGCCCGCAAGGACCGGGGGCTGAGCGCGTCCCAGCGGCGGGGCGAGCCGTCGCTGAGCGTGCAGCCGCTGGGCCTTAGCGACGGGTTCGAGGCCGGGGCCGAGGTCGCGCTGTTGGCGCCGCTGCGGCCGGGGCAGCACCCGACCGACGGGGCGCGCGTGATCGGCCGGGCGGTGGTGGCCGAGCGGGGCGAGCGGCGGGCGGCGCTGACCCTGACCGAGGGCGACGCCGCCGCGCTGGCCGAGGCCTGCAAGGTGGGCGCCGGGGACCCGGCCGAGGGCGGGCGGCTGGTGACGGGCTGCCAGGCCCGCGAGGATCGGGCGCTGGCGGTCTTCAGCGAGTCCGACGCGATGCGCCTGCCGGGCGCGCTGTCGGGCGGCCTGTCGGTGATGCTGACCTTCCTGCTGGGGCTCGCGCTGTTCAACTGGTGGACGGGGGTCATCGCGGCGCTGGCCTTCCTTTGGACGCCGCACCACTTCTTCCACGCCCACCTCATCTGCTTCGACATGCCCATCGTCGCCGGGACGCTGGCGACGCTGTACGCCTTCTGGAAGGCGCGCTCGGACCGACGCTGGGCGCTCGGCGCCGGCGTGATGTGGGGCATCGCCCTGCTCATCAAGCACAACGCCTTCTTCCTGCCCTTCCCGCTGCTCCTGTTCTGGCTGTGGACGGGCCGCGACCGCCTGCGCCTGACCCGCCAGGGCTGGCGCCTGTCGCTGACTCTGCCGCCGCTGCCGCTGTCGCTGCTGGTGATGCCGGTCGTGGCCTTCACCATGCTCTTCGTCTTCTGGCCCAAGCTCTGGTACGACCCCTACCGCGCCGTGGCCGACTACTTCGCCTTCCACCTGCTGCACGAGCACTACATGCAGCAGTGGTTCGGCGAGCCGCTGCAGGTCCCGCCCTTCCCGGTCGCCTTCCCCTTCGTCTGGACGATCATCACCGTCCCCGAGGTCTTCCAGTTCCTGTGGCTGGTCGGTTTCGCCTTCCTCGCCCCCGTCCGCCGCTGGGGCGCCTGGCTGCGCGGCCTCGTCGCCCGCGGTGGCCGCGCGCCCGTGACCGAGCGCGAAAAGGCCGTCACCTTCACGCTGCTCAACGGCCTCATCCCCATCATGCTCATCGCCTTGCCCAGCGTCCCCATCTTCGGCGGGGTCAAGCACTGGATGACGGCGATGCCGTTCTTGATGCTGCTGGCCGGCTATGGGCTGACCGAGGCCATCCGCCTGGCCCTGGGAGCCGTCCAGCGCCCCGTCGTGCGCCGCGCCCTGGCCGCCGCCGCGGTCACCGTCGTCTTCGCCCACCCGGTCCACGCGACCCTGACCACGGTCCCGCACGGCACCGCCTACTTCAACCCGCTCGTCGCCGGCGGTCCGCAGGGCGCCGCCGACGCGCTGATGCAGCGCACCTTCTGGGGCCACTCGTCTCGCCTGGCCCTGGACTACATCAACGCTGTCACGCCCAAGCACGGCCGCGTCTTCTTCCAGAACACGACCCACACGGCCTACGTCATGTACCAGCGCGACGGCCTGCTGCGCGGCGACATCCGCTACCACGGCGGCCCGCACGGCGCCGATCTCGCCCTGTGCGAGCCGCAGTCGGCCTTCCACGAGCTGGACATCGAGATCCGCCAGGCCCTCGGCGTGGCCGGCCCGGTGCACGAGGTCCTCTACCAGGGCGTGTCGCAGCTGCGCGTGTACGCGCGGCCCGGCCTGCTCGACGCCCCCGCCGGGACGGCGGGTCAGAAGGCCCCGACGAACCCCAGGTGAAGGGCGATCTCGTCCTCGAAGTCGCTGAAGTCGTACAGCTCGCCGCTGACCTTCACGCGCAGTGAGCGGTCGAAGACGAAGTTCACGCCGGCCGTGTAGCGCATGAGCGCGCTCTCCTTGCGCAGCGGGCTGGTCACGACCACGTTGCCCAGGCGCCGCAGCCCGTCCCAGCGCGCGACCAGCTCGACGCGGCGGCTCAGCAGGAAGTCGCTCTCGACGTAGAAGCCGTCCTTGAGGAAGAAGTCGGCGTAGGTGCCGTCCTCGCCCGGGCCGTAGAGGAACCGCGAGGCGGGATCGTCGCCCAGAGCCATCTCGGTGCGCCGCACGAGGTACTCGGCCCGCAGGGTCAGCCGGTCGAGCTTGGCCACGAAGTCGGCGCCCAGGATGGCGTAGCCGAGCTGGCGGTCCGGGTCGTAGGTGCCGGCCAGGCCCGATACGCCCAGCTTGAGATCGAGGTCGTCGGTGGCCCGCCAGGACAGGGCGAGGCGGCCGCCGACCGACGGCTGCGAGTTGTTGTCGACGTAGTACAGCGAGCGGGACTGGATGAAGTCGACGTCCAGCGCGTCGCTACCGCCCTTGAGGCCGCCGATGACGTAGGCGTTCCAGTCGAGGTCGAAGTCGTCGGCGAAGGTCGTCCGGCCGAACAGCTCGACGCCGTTGTCGACGTAGGGCGCGGGCAGGACGGACATGTTCCACTCTTGCAGGCGGAGCATGCGGCCCATGTCGTAGGGCAGGGGCTTGTCGCTGGTGCGGTGGTTGGCGGGGTCGTGGCGCGCCGGGAAGTCGCCGAAGGCCGGCGAGAAGCGGCCGACGCGCAGGTTGAAGGCCTCGTGGATGCGGATGTCGGCGGCCGCGACGCCGATCTCGAAGCCGTGGCAGCCGAAGCAGGTCTTGACGTTGAAGGTGACGCTCTCGCTGAAGTCGGCGGCGAGGCGCAGCGACAGCTCGGTCGTGAAGCCGTCGAGCGTGAAGTCGCGCGGGCTGTAGGCGCTGGGGACCAGCAGGTAGTCGACCTGGGCCGAGCCGGCGAAGGTGCGCTCGACGCCGCGCGCCGCGGGGACGGTGGCGACCAGTGCGGTTGTCAGGGCGAGCCCGCCCAGGGTCGGGGCGATCCAGCGGGTCGGTCGGGGAGCAGGGCGTGGTTGCATGGGTCGATACCGTGCCGGCCGCGGGCGGGTCAGTTGTCGAGGGCGCCTTCGGCGATCCAGTCGTGGATGAGCCGGAGCTCGTCGGGCGTGAGGAAGGGCGGGCCGTTCATCGGCATGCGCGAGCCGAAGGGCGGCCCGGGGCCGACCTTCTGGACCAGCACGCTGCCGCAGGGCTGGCCGGGGACGACCACGCCGGCGCCGCTGGAGGCGCCGCCCTTGCGCAGGCCGAGGTAGCTGGTGAGATCGAGGCCGCCGACCTGCAGGCCGATGGGGTTGTCGGCCGACGGCGAGTGGCAGCTCACGCAGCCGCCCGCCTCGCGCAGGAAGATGCCCTGCAACAGATCGCGCTCGAAGCTGACGGACGTGGTCGGGTCCGTGTCCTCGTTGGTGCAGCGCTCTTGCAGTGGCGCGCCCACGTCGGGCGCCAGATCGTCGAGGCAGCTCCCCGCCGCGAGGGCGGCGAGGGCGAGGGCCAGCGCGGGCAGGCGGCGCGTGATCGTCATGGGGAGGGCTCGGCGTTGGGGCCCTGCGCCGGCTGGATGGGGCAGTTGATGGTCATGGCCGTGGCCTTCCAGGCGACGACGTGGCCCACGACGGGGCTGGGGCCCGCGTCGGAGGCGGTGAAGAGGTCGGTGACGCTGGTGAAGTCGGCCTGGCCGTCGTCGCCGTAGCTGTCGATGCTCTTGTAGTCGGCCGGGACGACCACCTCGACCGCGCGCCACAGCGGCGTGTAGCCCGCGTCGTCGAGGCCGACCTCGAAGATGTTGTTCGTGTCGGCGGTGTCGCCGTCGCCGGTCATGTCGACGCCGCGCGCGCCCTCGAGCAGGGGCTCGCCGCCCTCACGCCGCAAGAGGTACACGTCGGCGACCGGCACGTCGTCGTGGTCCATGGGGACCTCGAGCCGCTCGAAGCTGAACAGGGCGGCGACCCGGCCCTGGTAGTAGACCGGGCTGGGCGCGACCAGGTGGTCTGGTGCGAGCTCGAGCCGCACGTCGGGGTGCACGATGGGGCAGTTCCAGACGCGGGGCCGGCGGACCGGGGCCTCGACGAGCCCCATCATGCGGGCCTCGTCGATGGCCGCCAGGGAGGTCAGCCGCTCTCCGGCGTACTGCTCGGTCACCGGGACGTAGTACACCGCCCAGAACGGGCTGTAGCCGCCGTCGCCGGGGATGGTCTCCACGACGCTCGGGTGGTCGGGCAGCGGCGTCAGGACCCCGTCCTCGCCGCGCCGGGCCAGCGCGTAGATGGGCACGGCCAGGGCCGGCGCGGGGCCGAACGACCAGTACTGGACGCGCTGGCCGCTCGCGAACGCGGTCACCCGCCGCACGACCCGGTCGACGCCGTCGTGGGCGTCGACGCGGCTGGCGACGAGCGGGTCGTCGTACAGCGAGGGGACGACCGCGTCGGCGGGCAGCACGTGGCGGCCGAGGGCGGGCGCGTCGTCGACCAGCGGCCCGAGGCAGCTGCCGAGGGCGACCGCGAGGCCGGCGGCGGCCGCGGCGACCAGGCGTGAGGGCGACGTCGGCGTCGACCTCGGCTTCGAGTTCGGCTTCGACATCAGGGGGCCTTGGGCGCAAAGCGCAGGGAGAAGCTGCCGTCCACGGTGCCCGTGTCGGGACGCCGGCTGCTGCGGATGCGCGAGGCGACCCCGCGCACGCACGCGTCGAGCCCCGGCAGGCGGCCGCCCGAGGCCTTGACGTGCCGGGCGCGGCCGTCCTCGTCGATGACCAGGCCGACCTTGACCACGCAGGCGACGTCTCGCCCGGCCGCGCGGGCGGCGGTGGCGTAGCAGGCCTCGAAGTCGGCGAGCTGGCGCTGGACCACGTCGAGCACCACGCCGTTCGAGAGCGACCCCGTGACCTGCAGGTTCGCCAACGTCGCCGTGGCCGCGAGCGCCGGGGCCGGCGCGGGCGGCGCCTCGGGCTCGGGCGCCGCCTTCGGCTCGGGTTCGGGCGGCGCCTTGGGCCGCTCGGTCTCGGTCTGCGGGGTGGTCGGCTCGTGGGCGGGGGCGGGCTGGGGCGGCGAGTCCGCCGGCGGCGTGGGCGCCTCGGCCGCCGGCTTCACCGCGGCGGCCTTGGTCGTCGGCGCCGGCTCGGCCTTGGGCTCGGCGTCCTTCACGATGGCCGTGCGCGCCGCGTTCGGCGCCTTCACGCGGGTCACCGGCTTCGGCTCGGCCTTGGCCACCGGCTCTGCCTCGCCCTCGGCCTCGGCCACGGGCTCGGCCACCGGCTCCGCCTCGCCCTCGGCCTCGGCCACGGGCTCGGCCACGGCCACGGCCTCTGTCTCGGCCACGGGCTCGGCCACGACCACCGGCTCCGCCTCGCCCTCGGCCTCGGCCTCGGGCTCGGCCACGGCCACGGCCTCTGTCTCGGCCACGGCCTCTGGCTCGGCCACGACCTCGGCCACTGCCACGTTCTCCGCCACGGCCTCCGCCACGGCCTCCGCCGCGGCCGCGCCCTCGCTCCCCCGCGCCCGTTCGGCCATGGCCACGCTCTCGGCCTCTCCCTCGGCTCTGGGCGGCTGCGCCAGCAGCAGCGCGCCGATGACCCCCAGCCCGAGCACCAGCCCCAGCATCACGGCCATCACCACGGGCCGCTTTCGGCGCTCGACGGCCAGCGAGGCCAGCCCCTCCTGCGTGCCCGCCGCGGGCGCCATCGCCGACCCCGTCCCAGTCGCGCCGCCGGGCCGCGCCGCCGCCTGCAGGCCGGTGGGCGTCCCGTGGCGGCGACCGACCTGCGGCACGGCCGCCAGCAGCGCGGCCCTGAAGTCTCGCGCCGTCGCCGGTCGCGCCGCCGGGTCCTTGGCCATCGCCCACAGGACCACCCGCTCGAGCTCGGCCGGGATGTCCGGGTTGTGCCGCGTCGGCGGCTCGGGCGCCTGGCTGACGTGCGCCACCAGGACGCCGATGGCCGAGTTGGCCTGGAAGGGCGTCCGGCCGGTCAGCATCGTGTACAGCACGACCCCGCACGAGTAGAGGTCCGACCGGGCGTCGAGGTCGCGCCCCTGCGCCTGCTCGGGCGACATGTAGTCGGGCGTCCCGCACACCTCGCCCTCGGCGGTCAGGGTCGGGCCCGTCGTCGGCTCGCGCTCGTCGCTGTCGGGGGTCTGGATCTTGGCGATGCCGAAGTCGCAGACCTTGACGACCTCGGCCTCGGCCCCGTCGTCGTCGATGCGGGGGACCAGCATGACGTTCTCGGGCTTCATGTCGCGGTGCACGATGCCCTGATCGTGGGCGGCGGCCAGCGCCCCCAAGACCTGCACCATCAGGTCGACCGCGCGGGGCGGCTCGATGGTGCGCTGCACGGTCAGCGCCTCGTGCAGGCTGCGGCCGTCCAGGAACTCCATGACGATGTAGCAGAAGCCGTCGCCCTCGGTCCCGAAGTCCAGGATCTGCAGGCTGTTGGGGTGCTGCAGCCGGCTGGCCGCCTGGGCCTCGCGGCGGAAGCGCGCCTCGGCCTTGGGCCGCCGCATCACGTGCGGGTGCATCACCTTGATGGCGACCGTGCGCCCCAGGTCGGTGTGCCGTGCCTTGTACACGGCGCCCATCGCGCCCTCGCCCAGGCACTCGAGCAGCTCGTACTTGCCCTCGCCGAGCGTTCGCCCGATGAGGAGGCTCGCGAGCTGCCCTGCGCTGTCGTGCCCCGGGTCCGTCATCGGCCGCCCCCTGTTGACGGGGCGCCACGGCCGATGGGCGCCCCCTACGATGGCCCGATCCGACGCCTCGGCGCCGAGCGGTCACTCCCTGCCTCGCGTCTGTCCGCGGCAGGGCGCAGTCTAGCCCTGCAGCCGGCGCGTTGCAAAAGCCACCTCGCGGCGCGGGGTCGGCGTGGCGCGGTACGGCGCCGCCGGAGAGCGCGTGACACCGACCGGGCGCCGACGAACGCGCGTCGCATGGGGGCGCCGCAGGAAGCGCAAGGTGTGCCAAATGACACACGGGCGCGGCCGTCGTCAGGCGCTCGGGGCCGGCCGGGCGCGCCGGCCGGCAGGGCGGGTCAGCAGTAGCGCTGGACCAGCATCAGCAGGACGTCGAGCTGGATTGGCTTGTACAGGAAGTCGGCGGCGTCGAAGCGGCTGATGATCTGGGCCGTGGCGCTGATGGCGACGACGGGGACGTCGCGCAGGCGCTCGTCCTGCTTCTGCATCTCGCGGAACTCCCAGCCGTTGACCACGGGCATCATCAGGTCGAGCAGGATGAGGCAGGGGAGCTGCGCGCAGCCGGCGAGGTAGTCCAGGGCCTCTTGACCGTTGGCGCGGGCGACGACCTCGTACCCCTCGGACTCGAGGATCTGCTTCAAGCTGCGGCGAATCTCGTGGTCGTCCTCGACGACGAGGATGGACTTTGGGCACGCCGGTTCGTTCACCCGACCCTCCGATTTGGGCACGGGGGCGTGAGGCCCCGCTACATCAGGTTCATTTCAGCAGCTTCCGCTCCGGAATGCCAGCATTCGGCCCAGGGGATCCTGCGAGAACGTATGCGACCCACGTGCCGAGCCGCTGGCGGAGGCGCGCCGCCACGTCCGGGGCGAGGTCGTAGGCGTCGACGCGCTCTCCAGGGTCGCGCTCGAGGTCGTAGAGTTCGAAGCGGTGGTCGCCGACGTGGTGGACCAGCTTCCAGGGCCAGGCGATGATGGCGCGCTGCACACGGCCGGCGTCGTTGACCTCGGCGAAGACCGGGCGGTCGGCGGCCGACGGGGGATCGGGCGCCGCGAAGAGGCCGGCGAAGGTCGCGCCCTGATCGCCCGCGGGCGGGGGGACCGCCAGCAGATCCGAGAGCGTGGCCGCCAGATCCTGCAGGCTGACGGGCGTGCGGCGTGTCTGGCCGCCTGCCACGCCCGGCGCCGCGACGACCAGCGGGACGCGGAGCTGCTCCTCGGTGACGGCGCTGGCGTGGAAGCGGCGGCCGTGCTCGCCGAGGGACTCGCCGTGGTCGGCCGTCAGGACGACCAGCGCCCGCTCGAGCTCGCCGCCGCGCTCGAGGCGGTCGAGCAGCCGCGACAGGTGGAGATCCGTGAAGCGGACCTCGCCGTCGTAGAGCTGGACCAGGTCGTCGCGGTCGGCGGGCGGCGTCTCGGGGTGGACGACGTAGGGCTCGTGGGGGTCATAGTAGTGGACCCACAGGAACCACGGCCGGTCGGCGTCGTCGCGGGCGAAGCGGTCGAGCCAGGCGATGGCGCGGTCGGTGGTCTCGTCGGCGGAGCGGCCCCACACGACGCGGTCGCCGGGCGACAGGTCGACCCAGACGTCGTCGAAGCCGCGGGTCAGGCCCCACTCGGGGCGGAAGAGGTGGTGGAAGACGACGGCGGCGGTGCGCCAGCCGCGGTCGCGCAGCGCCTCGGTCAAGGTCGGGCTGGGGTCGGCGCGCGGGACGTCCCAGCGGATGACGCGCTCGGTCTGGATGGCCGAGGGGGCGCGGCCGGTCAGCATCCCGAAGACGGTCAGGATGGTGGACGGGTAGGGGGCCCAGGCGCGCTCGAAGGTGAGGCCGCGGGCGGCGAGGCGCTGGAAGGACCGCATGTCGGCGGCGCGATCGGCGCGCAGGGTGTCGACCGTGATGAGCAGGAGCGGGCGGGGGGCGCCGGGGGCGTGGGGCGGCAGGGGCAGCGCGCGGGCGTCGGTCAGGGCGGCGATGGCGGCTTGCGTGGCGTCGCCGCCGAGGCAGTCCTGGTCGACGCCGTCGTCGGGGACGTCGACGGCCCCGGGGTGGATGGCCGGGTCGAGGTCGTCGCAGTCGCCGCCGCCGAGCAGGGCGGGCGCGCCGTCGCCGTCGAGGTCGGCCAGGTGGCCGAGGGCGTCGAGGGCGTGGGTGGCCGCGACGGTGCGGCCGAAGAGGGCGCCGCGTTGGGCCTGGGTGAGGTCGCCGGGGAGCAGGACGAAGGCCTGGAGCCACAGGGCGAGGCCGGCGGCGTGGAGCAGGCCGAGGGCGAGGGCGGCGCGGCGAGCGAGGAGGAGGGCGAGGGCCCAGGCGGTGAGGGCGAGGGAGGCGTAGGCGAGGGCGGCGTGCTGGGGGCGGTACAGGCCCTGCAGGACGAGGGCGTTGCCGGCGTAGAGGGTGGCGGCGCCGACGAGCAGGGCGGCGACGAGGGCCGGGCGCGTCCAGGGGCGCGCGGCGAGGGGGAGCAGGGCGGCGGCGGCGGCGACGGCGACGGTGGCGGCGAGGAGGGCGACGCCGACGAGCGGCTGGCGGCCGATGAGGTCGGCGTTGAGCAGCCAGACGGGCAGGGCCGCGGAGGTGGCCAGGGCGGCGCGGGCGGCGCGAGCGGGCAGGAGGCGGCGCGCGGCGAGGTGCAGCAGGGCGACGAGCGCGCCGAGGGCGGCCCCGAGGGCCGACAGCACGCCGGCGGCGGCCAGGCCCGTGACCAGCGCGTCGGGGCCGCCGAAGAGCGGGCCCAGGTCCCGGGTGGCCAGGACGAGGCCCTCGACGGCGCCGTGGGCCAGGCCGGCGCCGAGCCCGGCCGCCGAGCCCAGGAGCGCGTGCCTCAGGGTCGGGTTCGCCGTCATCGCGGCGGAGCTTGGCCGAGCGCGCGCCCCGAGGCAACTCCCGCGTGCCGGCGCGCGGACCTGATCGGTCGGGCGTGCAGCGGGCCTCCCCCGAGTCCGCTGACGGATCCCGTGGTCCGCCTCCGACGGATGGGCTCCTCAGCACGAGGCCCGTGCCAACTTCGCCTCCGCGCCCGACCAGCGCGCAGCAAGCTGCGCGACCCACGAGCACGAGCAAGCTCGTGCAGTCCAGTCGCAGCGCTCCAGCCCCTGCCCGGGTCCCCGGCCTCGGGTCCCCGGTCACTGCGACGGCCGCGGCCACGGCCTCCGCCACGGTCCCCGGGCTCCGGCCACCGCGGCGGACAGTAGCGGGTAGAGTCCGCCCCGGCGGCCGTGTTACCCATCGTCCATGGCTACCATCCTACTGCTGCAGGCGAGGCGCCCCGAGGACCCCATGCGCGAGCACGAGCAGGCGTGCTTCTCGCGCCAGACCGGGCTGCCGCGCGAGGCGTTCCGCGTCGTCAACATGGCCGCCGAGGTCTTCGACGCGCGGGCGCTCGACGGGGCCGGCGCCGTGATGGTGGGCGGCAGCGGCGACTACTCGGTCGCGCAGGGCGGGTTCGAGTGGCACGCGCCGATGCTCGAGCTGCTGCTCGAGGTCGTCCGGCGCGGCGTGCCGACCCTGGCGTCCTGCTTCGGGCACCAGGCGCTGGCGCAGGCGCTGGGCGGACGCGTCGAGACGGTCCCGGCGCAGGCCGAGGTCGGCACCTTCGAGGTCCGCCTGACCGCCGCCGGACGCGCCGATCCGCTGTTCGGGACGCTGCCGGGCCGGTTCGAGGCCCAGCTGGGTCACAAGGACGCCGTCGTGGCGCCGCCCCCGGGCGCCGTGGTGCTGGCCGAGAGCGAGCGCTGCGCCGTCCAGGCGATGCGCCTGCCGGGGCTGCCCATCACGACCACCCAGTTCCACCCCGAGCTGGACGAGGCCAGCAACCTCGAGCGGTTCCTGACCTACCTCGACGGCTACAAGCGCCCCGACGAGACGCTGGCCGAGGCCGAGGCGCGGGCCCGGGCCGCCTGTCGCCCGAGCCCCCACGCCTGCAGCCTGCTCCGTCGCTTCGTCACGACGCTCCAGCCGCGCCCGGAGCTGGCCGGCTGACGTCCCCGCCGCGCCGTCACAGCCCCGCGTTGCGCCGCGCGAACAGCCGCAGCAGCCCGCGGACGGCCATCTGCAGCAGCACGTAGAACAGCAGGGCGACGACGTACGACAGCATGATCTCGGACGCGCCGAACTGCGGGTCCGCCACGATGCCTCGGAACGGCGCCAGGAACGGCGCGGTCACCGTGTCCATGAACTGCTTGAACTGGGCCTGGTCGCGGGCGCCGAACAGCTCGAGGACGATCTCGAGGATGATGAGGCCGTACAAGAGGTAGAACGCGTAGTCGATGAACTCGCCCACGCGGCTCATCCAGTAGCTGGGGCCACGCTGCCGTCGCCGCACGCGCTCGCTGGTCACCCAGCGGCCGGTCTCGGGATCGCGGACGCGCCGGATCTGCTGCTGCGAGCCGGGCGACTCGTCCGTGATGACGTCGACCTCGTAGGGGTCCTCGCGCGTCATCGCGCGCTCGCGGCCGTAGTCGTCGCCGTGGGGGTGCCGCGGCTCCAGATCACGTCCGCGCGCGTCGTCCTCGGCCGGAGGACGGACGAAGTCGTGCTCGCGGGCGTCGAGGTCGCGCTCGTCGCGCGGGCCTACGTCGTCCGGACGGCGCCCGTGCCGCTCGTCTCGTTGGGCCATGGAGTGCCTCCCGTGGCTCGCCCTTGGGCAGGGTGGTGCAAGTGCCGATGGACAAAGGGTAAACTTGCACAGGGGCCAGGCAAGGCGAGCCGCCGGGCGGCTCAGGCGGCGGTCAGCGGCTCCAGGCTCACGAAGCCGTCAGCAAGGCCAGGGGCAGCGCTGCCAGGACGTCGGCGAGGTCGAGCCCGGTCGCGCCATGGCGCGTGGCCACCTCGATCCGCCGTCCGGTGAGGACCTCGGTGAAGACCGCCGGGGCGCTATTGGGCAGCGGCACGAAGGTGTCGCGCCAGACGGGTCCGACGGGCAGCTGGTCGGCCGGCCCGAGCGTCGCGTGAAAGCGCGTGGCCACGGCCACGGACCAGGCCTCGCCGCGCTGCCGGGCGAAGGCGCAGACGTGCTCGTGGCGCGGGCCGTCGGCCGTCAGCGGCTGGTAGTCGCCCTTGCTGTAGACCTCGCGACAGGCGGCGCGGTGGCGCAGCAGGCGCGAGGTCACCCACAGCTTGATGCGCCCGTCGGGCCAGCGCGTCAGCAGCTCGCCCGCGAAGCGCGCCGGGTCGCCCGCCCCCTGGTCGTCCAGCGCCCGCAGCAGCGCCTCGCGCCGCGCGAAGTCGACCGGGCGCCGGTTGTCGGGGTCGACCAGGCTCAGGTCCCACAGCTCGCAGCCCTGGTAGAAGTCCGGGACACCCGGCGCGGTCGCCTTCAGCAGCACCTGCGACAGCGATCCCAGCGCGCCCCAGGCGGCGATCTGCCGCTGGAACGGCTCGAAGTCGGCCAGGAACCGGTTGTCGGGGGCCGGCTCGAGGATGGCGCGGATGAACGCGGTCAGCGCCTCCTCGTGGGCCCGGTTGGGGCGGGTCCAGCGCGTGAAGACCTTGGCCTCGCGCACCGCCTTCTGCATGTAGTCGACGACGCGCTCGCGGACCGTGGCCAGCGCCTCGGGCGCCCGCCTGGCGCTCGGGTCGTCCACCGGCCACGCGCCCACCAGGGTCTGGTACAGCAGCAGCTCCTCGTTGTAGGTCGGCACCGGGTGGCCGTCGACGACCGCCTTGTGGGCGCGGTTCCACTCGCTCCAGCGGCTCAGGTGCACCTCCCACGCCTCGGGCAGCTCGCTCAGGACGTGGATGCGCGCCCGCACGTCCTCGGAGCGCTTGGTGTCGTGGGTCGACGTCGCGTTCATCGTGTGCGGCCACCGGGCCCGGCGCATCTGCATGCGGGCGTGGAACTCGCCCACCGACACGACCGCCTCGGACGGGTGCCCCCCGACCTCGTTCTGCGACACCAGCCGGTTGTAGACGTACAGGGCCGTGTCCTCGACACCCTTGGCCGACACCGGCCCGGTCAGCTGCTGCCAGCGCCGCACGAAGGTGCGCCACTCGGCCGCCTGGGCCTCGGTCGCCGCCCGCGGCACGTCCAGCTGCAGCAGGCGCCGCAGGAAGTCGAACACGCTCGACGGCATCCGCGGGTTGCGCGTGCGCGCCTCGGCGAGCGCCCGCTCGAGCCAGACGCGGTCCTCCTCGCGCGTCTCGTCCTCGCGCGTGTAGGTCCGGTAGACCGGCATGCACGCGGTCACCTCGGCCAGGGCCTTGCGCAGGTCGCCCGGCGGCAGGTCCCGCCCCTCGCGGTCCTGGAACGCGATGCGCCGCAGCTGGTGCGAGAGGTTACGGAACTCGCCGGGGAACTGCTGCTTGAGGACCTGCTTCTTCTTCTCGTAGGCCACGTCCTCGAAGGTGCCGCGCCGCCCCGTGTGCCGCTCGTACAGCGCCCCCAGCGCCTCGAGCCCGCGCGGCTCCACGAACAGCCCGCCCATGTGGTTCATGAAGTCGTAGCCGGTCGTGCCGCACACCGGCCAGTCGTTCGGCAGCAGCTCGTCCTCGAGCAGGATCTTCTCGACCACGACGTACAGCGGGCCGCCCGCCGCCTCGCCCATGCGGTGCTGCAGCTGCGCCAGGTAGCCCAGCGGATCGCACAGCCCGTCGACGTGGTCGACCCGCAGCCCGCGGACGACCCGCTTGTTCACCAGATCCTGGATGAGCTCGTGCGTCGCCTCGAACACGCGCGGGTCCTCGACCCGCACCCCGACCAGGTCGTCGATGCTGAAGAAGCGCCGGTAGTTGATGTCCTCGCGCGCCGTGCGCCAGTACGCCAGCCGATAGGCCTGCTCGCCCAGCAGCCGATCCAGCGGCGCGAAACGCTCGGCCCCGTCGCGGGCGCCCTCGCCGTTGAAGGCCTTGACGTTCTCGCTGACGAACCAGCCGACCTCGGCGTGGGCCTCGGCGACGAACCACAGCTCGGCCTCGACGTCGGCCTTGATGCGCGCCCGCTCGGAGGCGCCGCGGCCCTGCGAGCCCTGCCGCGGCGGGATGTGCGACAGGGTCTCGAGGATGCGCGCGTAGCTCTGGAACGCGCTGCTGCCCGCTCCCAGGGTCTCGCTGAGCACCTCGATGCGCCAGGACAGGATGCGCCGGTAGGACGCGATGTCCACCGGCAGCACGCGGTCGTAGACCCGGATGTGGAACCGCCCCTCTTCGAAGACCAGCGCGATGTCGCCGCGCTCGATCACCTGCGCGTAGGGCGCCCCCAGGATGGGCAGCAGGACCTGGCCCTCGAGCGGGGTCGCGGGCGGGTTCCAGTCGATGTCGAACATGCGCGCGTAGCGCGAGGCCGGGCCGTGCGCCAGGACGTCCATCCAGTAGGGGTTGTCGGGGCCGGTCGCCATGTGGTTGGGCACGATGTCCAGCAGCAGGCCCAGGCCGTGCTCGGACGCGGTGGCCGCCAGGGCCTCGAGCCCCTCGCGTCCGCCCAGCTCGGGCGAGACCTGCGCGCAGTCGGCGCAGTCGTAGCCGTGCGTGCTGCCGGCGCGGGCGCGCGTGACGGGCGACAGGTACAGGTGCGAGACGCCCAGCGACTTCAGGTAGGGCGTCAGCGCGCGGGCGGCCTCGAACCTGAAGCGCCCGCCCAGTTGAAGGCGGTAGGTCGCGACGGGGATGTCCACGTTGGCTCCAGCTCGTGGGCGCGCGGCGGGCGCCGGCGCCGGTGGGACGGCGTTCAGGGCACGGCGACCGACAGCAGCTCGCCCAGGTGGCGCACGCGGTCGATCCACTGCCGGGCGCGCGCCTCGCCCTCGGCGGCCTGCTCGGCGCGCGCGGGCAGCTCGCTCTCCAGCAGGCCGTAGAACAGGTCCTGGGTGTGGCGCAGGTTGACCTCGAAGCCGACGCCTCGCGCGAAGGCGACCAGCGCCTCGACGCGCTCGAGCAGCCCGAGGTCGGCCGAGTCCATCGTGAGCTGGCCCATCAGCCCCTCGACCCGCTTGCGCAGGGCGTACTCGACGCGCTGGCGATCGACCTCGACGTTCTCGCTCTGCAGCTCGTCGAGCAGCGCCTGGACGCGCTCGAGATCGGGCGGCTCGGCCTCGAGCGCCTCGACCACGGCCGCGTTGAGCACGAACTCGGCCGGCATCTCGAGCGCCTTGGGCAGCGGCATCCCGAGCGCCGCCACGAACCGCATCAGCGGCGCGTGGTTGTCGTAGATGCGCCGGTACTCGCTCTCGAGCGCGCCCAGGGTCGCGCTCATGATCTGCTTGACGATGCGCCGCTGCTCGTCGCGGAACAGCGAGCGGAGCGAGTAGGACGAGCCCCCGAAGTGCTTCTGGATGATGCACAGGATCTCGCCGAAGTCCGCGCGGTCGAAGGCGGCCGTCGCCTCGCGCACGAGCTGGCGGTACTCGGTGTCGCCGATGAACTCGCGGACGCCGCCGCTCATGTTGTGGTCGGCGAAGTGCAGCACGCCGAAGGTCAGATCGGCCGTCTGGCGCGTGATCTCGCTGGTGACCGTGACCCGCCCGACCACCATGCGGGAGCGGCCGGCGTCGAGGACCTGGTAGTCCTTTCGGTCGACGGAGTAGCAGTAGATCCGCGCGATGTCGTCGTAGGTGTCGAACACGCTGCTGACCGCGTAGTGCGCGCCCACCTTGGGCAGGTCGACCATGGCCGGCCGCACGTAGCGCTCGTAGATGGCGCGGCCGTCGCGCGCGTGCGGCAGGTTGCTCTTGGCCGCCTGGAGCTGCTCGAGGAAGCCCTCGGTCGGGTCCTCGTCGAGCAGGCGCGCCGCCAGCTGCACGGCGCGGCCCGCGTACTGGATCGACTGCACGGTCTCGATGCCGCTCAGCTCGTCGAAGAACCAGCCGCAGCTGGTGTACATCAGCATCGCATGGCGCTGCAGCTCGAGCAGCTCGAGCAGCCGCACGCGCTCGTTCGGCTCGAGGTGGCCCGTGGCGTGCGCCTCGAAGAAGCGCCCGAGGCTGTCGTCGGACCGGTCGAGCACCACGTCGATGTAGGCGTCTCGGGCCGCCCAGGGGCGCGCGACCAGCTTGCCCGCCTCGCGCTCGTACAGCGGCGCCAGCGTGTCGCGCAGCCAGTCCAGCGCTTGCCGCAGCGGCGCCCGCCAGTTCTGGTTCCACCCGCCGTGGCCGCCCGAGTTGCACCCGCACGACGCGCGCCAGCGCTCGATGCCGTGGATGCAGCTCCACGACGAGTTCTCGACGATCTGCACCTCGGTCGTCGGCGGGTGCTTCTCCAGGTACTGCCCGTAGTTGGTCAGCGTCACCCAGTCGGTCTGCTCGATGTGCTGCAGCGCGTAGGCCAGCGCCATGTCGCCCTGGCGGTGGTGGTGGCCGTAGGTCTCGCCGTCCGTCGCGATGTGGACCAGCTGCGGCCACGAGCGCTCGTCCGAGAACGCCCCCATCAGGCGGCTCGCCAGGTGCTCGCCCCGCTCGAGCAGGCGCTCGAAGGCCACCGCCTGCGACACGGGCCCGTCGTAGAAGAACAGCGCGATGGACCGACCGCTGGGCAGCCGGCACAGGTAGGGCCGCGTCGGGTCGACCGCCTCGCCGACGTCCACCCAGTCGCCGCCGTCCAGATCCCGGATGCGCGCCGCCTGCCGCGGCGCAAGCAGCGTGAACTCGATGCCGTGCTCGGCCAGGATGTCCAACGTCTCGTAGTCGACCGCCGTCTCGGCCAGCCACATCCCCTCGGGGTCCCGCCCGAAGCGCGACCGGAAGTCGGCGAGGCCCCACCGGACCTGCGTCACGCGGTCGCGCCGGTTCGCGAGCGGCATGATCATGTGGTTGTAGACCTGCGCCATCGCCGACCCGTGGCCGCCGAACAGCGCGCGGCTGTCGCGGTCGGCCTGCTGGATGGCCTCGTAGACCCGCGGCGCCCGCGCCTGCATCCAGGCCAGCACCGTCGGCCCGAAGTTGAAGCTGATGCGCGCGTAGTTGTTGACGATCCTGGCGATTCGCCCCTCGCCGTCCAGGATGCGCGAGGCCGCGTTGGGGCCGTAGCACTCGGCCGTCACCCGCTCGTTCCAGTCGTGGTACGGGAAGGCCGAGTCCTGCAGCTCGATGGTCTCGAGCCACGGGTTCTCGCGGGGGGGCTGGTAGAAGTGCCCGTGGATGCAGATGTAGCGCTCCATGCGGGTCAGGGCTCCTCGTGACGGGTGAAGACGACCACGGTCTCGGCGGGCAGCTCGAGCCGCAGCTCGCCGTCCGAGACCACCTCGGCGCCGATGGCGCTGCCCGGCCCGTGCCAGCGCGGCTCGGCCGCGTCGAGGCGCTTGTGCCAGCGGCCCGGCGGCACCGGCAGCGTCACGGTGGCCGGCTCGCGCCCGAAGTGCAGCACGGTCACGGCGGCGTCGGCGCCGAACCAGCGGCGCAGGACCAGCGTCCGCGTCGCGTCGAGGGCGATGACCTCGAGGTTGTCGTTCGAGGGCAGGCGCAGCGCCTCGCAGTCCGTGCGCAGCCGGATGAGCGCCTTGTGGTACTCGAGCAGCGCCCGGTGGCGCCCCTCGGCGCTCAGACGGTGGTCGAGCCGCGCGCTCTCGAAGGTGCGCGGGTCCTGCGGGTCGGGCGGGCCCTGCGCGTTCCAGGTGAAGGCCTCGAACTCGCGCCGGCGGCCCTGGCGGACGGCCTCGACCAGGTGCGGGTCCGAGTGGCTGACGAAGTAGGGGAAGGGCGCCGTCTCGCCGTACTCCTCGCCCATGAAGATGAGCGGCACGAAGGGCGACAGCAGGACCGCCCCGGCCGCCACCTTCAGCGCCGCGAACGACACCAGCTGCGTCAGGCGGTCGCCGCGCATGCGGTTGCCGATCTGGTCGTGGTTCTGCGCGAAGACGACGAAGCGCTGCGCCGCCAGATCCCGCGCCGACCGGCCGTGGCGCCGCTCGCGGAACTTCGAGTACTCGCCCGTGTAGACGAAGCCCTCGCGGTAGGCCTTGGCCATCTGCTGCAGCGCGCCATAGTCGGCGTAGTAGCCATCGCTCTCGCCGGTCAGCAGCGCGTGCAGCGCATGGTGGAAGTCGTCGTTCCACTGCGCGTCCATGCCGACGCCGCCCAGCTCGCGCGGCCGCACGAGGCGCGGGTCGTTCAGGTTGCTCTCGGCGATGACCTGCACCCGGCGCCCGAGGCGCTCGGCCTGCGCGTGCACCGCGCTGGTCAGCTCTTCCAGAAACGAGTGCGCCGACTGGTCCATGATGGCGTGGACCGCGTCGAGGCGCAGCGCGTCGACGTGCGCCTCGGTCACCCAGAACAGGGCGTTGTCGATGAAGAAGCGCCGGACCGCGTCGCTCTGCTCGCCGTCGAAGTTGACGGCCTGCCCCCACGGCGTCTGGTAGCGCTCGGTGAAGTAGGGGCCGAACTGCGACAGGTAGTTCCCCTCGGGGCCGATGTGGTTGTAGACGAGGTCCAGCACCACCGCGAGCCCGGCCCGGTGGCAGGCGTCGACCAGGCGCTGCAGGCCTGGCAAGCCGCCGTAGCTGCTCTGGGCGGCGAAGGGGTGGGTGCCGTCGTAGCCCCAGTTGCGGTCGCCCGGGAACTGCGCGATGGGCATCAGCTCGATGGCGGTGACCCCCAGGTCGACCAGCTCGGGCAGGTGCCGGATGGCCGCCTCGAAGGTGCCCTCGCCCGTGAACGTGCCGACGTGCAGCTCGTAGACGATGTAGTCCTGCAGCGGCGGGCCCACCCAGCCGTGGTCGGACCACGCGAAGCGCGGATCGACCACCTCGGAGGGGCCGTGCACGCCGCGCGGCTGCTTGCGCGAGGCGGGGTCGGGGCGGTCGACGTCCTCGTCCAGCCGGTACAGGTACAGGGCGCCGGGCAGGACGTCGTCGACGACGCCGGCGAAGTAGCCGCGGCCCGTGGGCTCGAGGGCGACCAGGCGGTCGCGGTCGCCGTCGCGTTCCGTGACCAGGCGGACCTCGACCTTGCGCGCGTTGGGCGCCCAGACGAGGAAGCGGCAGCGGCCGTCGGGCAGCGGCGTGGCCCCCAGGCAGGACTCGGCGGCGCCGCCAGCCCGGGCGCGGTGCGGGCGCATGAGGCGGTGGGAGGCCTTCTGGAGCCGGCGCACGTCGTCGGTCATCGGAGCTCCGGTGGGTCGGGCCGGCACGCGGCGGCGCGTGGGGCCCGGCGGCGAGAGGCGTCGGGGCCGGCGAGCGCCAGGCACGCGCCAGGCGCGGCGAAGGCGGGCCGGGGCCTCGGGTCGCGGGGCACGGCGGGCGGCGTGGGCCTTTGGGTTTGAGCGGGGAACGTAGCACGCGGCCCGGAGCGGCCTGAGCATCTGGTCCCGGGCGGGGTCAAGCCCGCGTGGGCGCAACGAAAGCCCGGCCGGTCCGGCGGGGCAGGCGGTCCGCCCGTGGGGGAGCCGCCGGGCAGACCTGATGGATGGGGCCGTGGCCGTGTTTGTGGCCGAGGCCGAGGCCGAGGCCGTCGCCGAGGCCGTGGCCGTAGATCGTGGCCGTGGCCGTGGCCGTGGCCGTAGACCGTGGCCGTGGCCGTGTCCGTGGCCGTGGCCGTGGCCGTAGACCGTGGCCGTGGCCGTGGCCGTAGACCGTGGCCGTGGCCGTAGATCGTGGCCGAGGCCGTAGATCGTGGCCGAGGCCGTAGATCGTGGCCGAGGCCGTAGATCGTGGCCGTGGCCGTGGCCGTGGCCGTGGCCGAGACCGAGACCGAGACCGTGGCCGTCTCCGTGTCCGTGACCATCCCAAGGACGCTGTGTCCGGACTGCACGAGCTTGCTCGTGCTCGAGGGCCCGCGCAGCTCGCTGCGCGCTCCGTCGGGCGCCGAGGTGGGCTGGGCACGGGCCTCGTCGCTGAGGGAGCCATCCATCGCGTCAGAGGATGCGGGAGGGTCGCAGTGAGTCCCGTCGGCGTAAAGGGCAAGCCGGCGCTGCGCGCCGGTCGCCTGCGGCGACCCTTGACGCCGCCGGGACCCACTGCGGGGTGGGGCCGCATCCACTGACACGAAAGGATGGCTCCCATGCAGAGCGAAGGTGTGGTTCGGAACGGCAGCTCCCTCCAGGCTGAATCGCTGGCGGTCGAGGCGGCGGCGGCGGTCGTGGCATCGGCGCACGGCGTGAGTCCGCAGTTGCGGTGCGTCGCCGAGCAGGCGGTGCGGGCGGCTGCGAGCGTTCCCTTGAACCTGGCTGAGGGCGCTGGCCGGGCGGGGCGTGACCGGGTCCAGCACTACAGGATCGCCTACGGTTCGTGTCGCGAGGCGTCGGCCGCGATGCGTCTGCTCGTCGCGACGGGCGCGGTGCCGAAGGCGCGCGGGGATGAAGCGCTGGCGCTGCTCGACCGGGTGCAGGCGATGACGTGGCGGCTGATGCACCCGAAGAGATAGGTGAGACCCTCGGGCCTCGCCGTCTCTGGCGAGGCCCCGAGGTGCCGGTTGGCCAAGGCGGTGCTCGAACTGTGTGCTGGCTCCGTCCTGGCTTCACCACGCACGGCGTACAGGGCTGGCCCGCCGGGGCCGACCGTCGCGTCGGGGGCCGAACTGTGGTTCCATGGCGCCTCCCCGACGACCCGACGAGGAGATCCGACCGATGCCGCAGGCCGACCCTCACGCTCCGCTCCGCGACGACGTCCGGCTGCTCGGGACGCTGCTCGGCGAGACGCTCAAGCGCCAGGGCGGCGAGGCCCTGTACCTGACCGTCGAGCAGGTGCGCGGGCTGTCCAAGGCGGCGCGCGCGGGCGATCCGGCCGCCGGGCGCGCCCTGGGCGAGTCGCTGCGGGCCCTGGGCGCCGAGGACTCGCTGCCCGTGGCGCGCGCCTTCTCGCACTTCCTCGCCCTCGCCAACATCGCCGAGCAGCACCACCGCGTCCGCCGCCGCCGCGACTACCAGCGCGACCCCGCGGGCCGCCCGCAGCGCGGCTCGCTCGAGGAGGCCATCCCCCGCCTGCTGAGCGCCGGCGTCGAGCCCGCCACCCTGGCGCGCGCCGTCCGCGATCTCCGCATCGAGTTGGTCCTGACCGCCCACCCGACCGAGGTCAACCGCCGCACGCTCCTGCAGAAGCACAACCACATCGCCGATCTGCTGAGCCTGCTCGACCACCCCGATCTCACGCCGCGCGAACGCCAGGGGCTGCACGAGTCGCTCTACCGCGAGATCACCGGGCTGTGGCGCACCGACGAGGTGCGGCGCCAGAAACCCACCCCGGTCGAGGAGGCGCGCGCCGGCCTGCTGGTCTTCGAGCAGACCCTGTGGGACGCCGTGCCCCGCACCATGCGCGCCCTCGACGAGGTCCTGCTGCACAAGACCGGCGAGCCGCTGCCGCTCGACGCCGCGCCCATCCGCTTCGGCTCCTGGATGGGCGGCGACCGCGACGGCAACCCCAACGTCACGCCCGACGTCACGCGGCGCGTGTGCCTGCTGGCCCGCTGGATGGCCGCCGATCTCTACGCCCGCGAGGTCGACGCCCTGCGCGCCGAGCTGTCGCTCGCCGACTGCGACGAGGCCCTGCGCGAGGCGGTCGGCGACGCGGCCGAGCCCTACCGGGCGCTGCTGCGCGAGGTGAAGCTGCGCCTCGAGCGCACCCGCGACCGCGCCGACGCCCTGATGAAGGGCGAGCCGCCGCCCGACGGGCCCCACTACGAGCACCCCGACGAGCTGCGCGAGCCGCTGATGCTGTGCTGGCGCTCGCTGCACGCCACGCGCGCCGAGGCCATCGCCCACGGGCGGCTGCTGGATCTGCTGCGGCGCCTGGCCTGCTTCGGGCTGACCCTGACGCGCCTGGACGTCCGGCAGGAGTCCGACCGCCACACCGAGGCGCTCGACGCCGTGACGCGCCACCTGGGCCTCGGCTCCTACGCCGAGTGGACCGAGGACGAGCGCCAGGCCTTCCTGGTCCGCGAGCTCGAGGGGCGCCGCCCGCTCGTCCCGCGCGATCTGCCGTGCAGCGACGCCGTGCGCGACGTGCTCGACACCTTCCGCGTCATCGCCGAGCAGCCGCCCGAGTCGCTGGGCGCCTACGTCATCTCGATGGCGCGCCAGCCCTCGGACGTGCTGGCGGTCGAGCTGCTGCAGCGCGAGGCCGGCGTCCGGCGGCCGCTGCGGGTCGTGCCGCTGTTCGAGACCCTGGACGATCTGCAGCGCGCCGGCGACTCGGTGCGCCAGCTGCTGGCCGTCCCCTGGTACCGCCAGCGGGTGCACGGCGCCGTCGAGATCATGATCGGCTACTCGGACTCGGCCAAGGACGCCGGCCTGCTGACCGCCGCCTGGGCGCTGTACCAGGCGCAGGAGGCGATGGCCGCCGCCTGCGCCGAGGCGGGCGTCCACCTGACCCTGTTCCACGGCCGCGGCGGCAGCGTCGGGCGCGGCGGCGGGCCGACCCACGCGGGCATCCTGTCGCAGCCGCCCGGCACCGTGCGCGGCGCCCTGCGCATCACCGAGCAGGGCGAGGTCATCCAGGCCAAGTACGGCCTGATGGGCGTCGCGCTGCGCAACCTCGAGCTGTTCGTCACGGCGACCCTCGAGTCCTCGCTGGCCCCGCCCGAGCCGCCGCCCCCCGAGTGGCGCGCCGTCATGGACCGCATGGCCGCCAGCGCCGTCGACGCCTACCGCGGCGTGGTCCGCGGCGACCCTCGCTTCGTCCCCTACTTCCGCGCGACCACCCCCGAGCAGGAGCTGGGCGCCCTGAAGATCGGCAGCCGCCCCGCGCGCCGGCGGGCCGGCGGCGGCGTCGAGACGCTGCGCGCCATCCCCTGGGTCTTCGCCTGGACCCAGACCCGCCTGATGCTCCCGTCCTGGCTGGGCGTCGGCGAGGCGCTGGCCCAGGCGCTGGCCGGCCCCGACCGCGAGACGCTGCTGCACATGGCGCGCGCCTGGCCGTTCTTCCGCACCACCCTCGAGCTGGTCGAGATGGTGCTCGCCAAGGCCGAGCCCGACATCGCCCGCCAGTACGAGGAGCTGCTGGCCCCGCCCGAGCACGCGAGCCTCGGCGAGGAGCTGCGCGCCCGCTTCCAGACCACCCAGCGCGCCGTGCTCGAGGCGCTGGGCCAGGAGCAGCTGCTCGAGAACAACCCGGTGTTGCGCCGCAGCATCTCGGTCCGCAACCCCTACGTCGACCCGCTCAACCTCATCCAGGCGCACCTGCTCTCGCAGGTCCGCGAGTCGGGCGACGAGCGCCTGTTCGACCCGCTCATGGTCACCATCAACGGCATCGCGGCCGGCATGCGCAACACGGGGTGAGGCGATGGCAGGGCGGGGTGTCGTCACGGCGGCGTTCGTAGCCACGGCGGCGTTCGCGGTCAGCGCGGCGCTCGCGCTGGCCTCCGCCGGCTGCGCCGACCCGCCCGGGCCCGCCTCGCCAGACGTCGACCAGCCCGACACCGCGCCCGACGCCGCGCCCGACGCCGCGCCCGAGGTCACCAAGGCCCCCGAGCCGCTGCCCGGCGTTCAGGTCCGCATGGACTTCGCGGCCCTCGCCGACGACTTCTACGCCGCCCCCTTCCCCAGCGAGGCCCGCCGCCGCCCCGACGGCGGGGTGACGCTGGCCGCCTTCCCCAACCCGGGCGAGGTCGCGCTGGTCGAGCAGCTGCGCACCCTGCTGACCCGCGACGCCGACGGCTTCGGCCTGACCTCGGGCGTCTTCTTCGCCCTCGACGGCGCGGTCGACCAGGCCGGCCTGCCCGATCTGCAGGCCAGCCTCTCGGCCCAGGCCCCGGTCTTCCTGGTCGACGTCGACCCCGCCTCGCCCCGCCGCGGCCAGCGCGTCCCCGTGCGCGTCGCCTTCCAGGCCGACGGCGGGCCCTTCGGCGCGCCCCACCTGTTGTCGCTGGTGCCCCTGCAGGGCCTGCCCATGCGGCCCGACACCCTGTACGCCGCCGTGGTGCTGCGCGCGCTGGGCGACACGACCGGCGCGCCGCTGGGGCGCTCGCTGCCGATGGCGCAGCTGCTGGCCGGCGTGCGCCCCGACGGCCTTTCGGCCCCGGCCTTCGACGCCTACCGGCAGGCGCTGGACGCGCTGGCCCTGCCCGACGACGCCCTGGCCGGCCTGGCCGTCTTCCGCACCGGCGACCCGGCGGCCGCGCTCGGCGCCTACGTCCAGCACGCCCTCGAGGCCGGCCCGCCCGCCCCGACGCTGCCGCCCGTGGCGCAAGAGGTCTTCTCAGACTTCTGCGTCTACCAGACCACCCTGCAGGTCCCGGTCTACCAGGCCGGCGAGTCACCCTATCTAGAGGCCGGCGGAGGCTGGGCGGCGGGCCCCGACGGCGCCCCGCAGGTCCAGGGCGCCGCCCCCTCGCGCCTGGTGGTGACCGTGCCGCGCCGCCCCATGCCGCCCGACGGCTACCCGGTCGTGGTCTTCGTCCGCACCGGCGGCGGCGGCGACCGCCCGCTGGTCGACCGCGGCGTCCGCGCCGAGCCGGGCGGCCCGGCCGTCGCGCCGGGGACCGGCCCCGCGCGCTACTTCGCCGACGTCGGCTGGGCGGGCGTCAGCTGGGACGGCCCCCACGGCGGCCCGCGCAACGTCTCGGGCCAGGACGAGCAGTTCCTGATGTTCAACTTCTTGAACCCCGACGCGCTGCGCGACAACGTGCGGCAGTCCGCGCTCGAGGCCGCGCTGGTCGCCCATCTGCTGGACGAGCTGACCTTCGACGGCTCGGGGTGCCCGGGCGCCGACGCCGGCGGGGCCCCGGTCCGCTTCGACGTCACTAGAGTCGCGCTGATGGGCCACTCGATGGGGGCCACCATCGCCCCGCTGGCCGCGGCGGTCGAGCCGCGCTTCCGGGCGGTCCTGCTCAGCGGCGCCGGCGGCAGCTACCTCGAGAACGTGCTGCACAAGCGAAAGCCGCTGGACGTCAAGCCGCTCGCCGAGCTGCTGCTGGGCTACGGCGCCGAGGGCCGCAGCCTGACCGAGCACGACCCGGTGCTGTCGCTGCTGCAGTGGGCCGGCGAGCCGGCCGATCCGCCGGTCTACGCCGCGGCCGTCCAGGCCCACGTGCTGATGCTGCAGGGCATCGTCGACAGCTACATCCTGCCGCCCATCGCCAACGCCACCAGCGTGTCGCTGGGCCTCGATCTGGCCGGCCCGGCGCTGGACGCCGCCCACCCCGCGCTGGCCCACCTGACGCCGCTGGCCGATCTGTTGCCGCTGTCGGGCGCCCAGGCCATCGCCCTGCCTGCCGCCGGCAACCGCCCGGGCGGCCGCACGGCCGTCGTGGTGCAGCACCCGGCCGACGCCGTCGAGGACGGCCACGAGGCGGTCTTCCAGACCGAGCCGCCCAAGCACCAGTACCGCTGCTTCCTGGCCGGCCTCGCCGCCGCGCCGTCGGCGGGTCAGGCGCCGCCGGTGCTGCCGGGCGCCGCCGCGCTGGCCCCCTGCGACTGAGCGCGTCGCGCCTCGGCCTGGGCGATGTGGTCGGCCAGCAGGGCGCTGACCTCTTCGGCGCACTGCCCGGTGACGCCGTGGCCGGCGTCGTGGAGCGCGGCGAGGCGGGCGTTGGGGATGGCGGCGTGCAGGCGCGCGCACTCGCTGGGGCGGATCAGGATGTCGCGCCCCGGCTGCACCACCAGCGTCGGCACGTCGGCCAGGCTGCGCAGGCGCGGCGAGGTGCGGTGGCGCGCGATGGCGGCCAGCTGCGACAGGCGGCCGCTCAGGCGGGGCGGCGGCCCCAGATCGGCGGCGAAGCGGCGCATGAACTCGCCCCGGTCGACGTTCGCCAGGTGCTCGGGCGGGTACAAGAGCTCGCTGAGCACCTTCAGGCGGCGCTTGCGGCCGACCAGCTGGGCCTGCGCGAACAGGGCCAGCCCGCGGTGGTGCGGCAGCAGCGAGCGCAGCCCGCCGGCGTGGGTCGCGATGAGGGTCAGGCTGCGCACCCGCCGCGGCGCCGCCAGGGCGACGTGCTGGGCGATCATCCCGCCCATGGACACGCCCGCGACGTGCGCCTCGGGCCAGCCCAGGTGGTCCATCAGGGCCAGCGCGTCGGCGGCCAGCCGCCCCATCGTGTACAGCCCCGGCCGGGCCCGGGTGCGCCCGGCGCCGCGGTTGTCGAAGGTGGCGACCCGGTGGGCGGGCGACAGCGCCTCGACCTGCGGGCGCCACAGGCTCCCCGGGACCGCCAGCCCCATGATCAGCAGCACCGGCGGGCCGTCCTGGCCGCTGACCTCGTAGTGGACCTCGGCGTCGTCGATGCGGGCGGTGGGCACGGGCGGGCTCCTTCGGCGGTGGCGTCTCGCGGGCCCGCAAGGTAGCAGAGGCGCGCCGACCGCGCCGCATCGCGGGGCGCGATCGGGCCGGCCGCCTCCGCGAGTCGCTCGCGAGCGGGCCCAGGCCGCGTCGAACCGTCCGAGGGTCGCTTCGAAGCCACGTCGAGACGCTTCGAAGCGTACACGGGTCGCTTCGAAGCGACTCCGAGACGCTTCGAAGCGTCCGCGAGTCGCTCGCGAGCGGCTCTCGTCCGCACCGAAGCGTCCGAGCGGCCACTTCGAAGCGACCGGGCTGCCCTTCGGTGGGCTCGAGGGCCGCTCGCGAGCCGGAGCGATGCCTTTCGAACCGTCCGAGGGTCGCTTCGAAGCGGCCTCGATACGGTTCGAAGCGTCTCGGAGTCGCTCGCGAGCGGGTCCTCGGACGGTTCGACCGGCGCGCGAGCGACTCGCGAGCGGGTCCCTGGACGGTTCAGTGGGCCCGGGAGCCGCTCGCGAGCCGCCTCGGGGCCCGTCGACGAGGACCGGGGCGCCTCGGCCGGCGGCCGGGGACGGTTCGAGGCCGTCCCGCGGCGCCAGCCGGGGCGTCGGGTCACTCGCAGGGGCCGAAGTAGGCGACGTCCGCCTGGCTGGCCCAGGCGGCGCAGACGTTGCCGTAGGACTGGCCGTCGCAGCCGCACATGTGGCCGGTGGGGTGGGTGCACAGGTCGGGCAGGCCGACGCACTGGCCGGGGCCCGCCCCGCAGGCACCCATCGGGCGGACGCAGCGCTGGGCGGGGCCGCAGGCGTCGTCGGGCCCGCAGGCGCCCAGGCCGCAGGTGTCGGCGCACCAGTCGCCGTCGAGGTCGACGCCCACGCCGTCGCAGGTGGGCGGCGCGCACTCGCAGGGGCCGACGGCGGCGACGCCGGCGCCCACGCCCACCGCCTCGCACCAGGTCGAGTAGGTCAGGCCGTCGCAGCCGCAGACCGCCAAACGGACGAGGGCCCGGTCGCCGCGGGAGGGAGGGACGGCGGCCGGGCCCTCGCAGGGGGGCGGGGCGGGGGGAGCGGGGGGAGGGGGAGGTCAGCCGAAGGCGAGCCGCAGGGCCTCGTCGATGGTCTTGACGAAGTGGACGGTGATGCCTTCGAGCAGGTGGGCGGGGACGTCCTCGACCAGGTTGGCCTCGTTCTTCTCGGGCAGGACCAGGTGGGTGATGCCCGAGCGGCGGGCGGCCAGGACCTTCTCGCGGATGCCGCCGACGGGCAGGACCAGGCCCGACAGGGTGATCTCGCCGGTCATGGCGAGGTGCGACTTGACGGGGCGCTCGGTGAACAGGCTGATGAGCGCCGCGACCAGCACCACGCCCGCCGACGGCCCGTCCTTGGGGACGGCGCCCGAGGGGACGTGGATGTGGATGTCGCACTCCTTGAAGCGCGAGGCGTCGAGGCCGTAGCGGGAGCCGTTGGCGCGCACCCAGGTCAGGGCGGCCTTCATGGACTCCTGCATGACCTCCTTGACCGAGCCGGTGATGGTGAACTCGCCCTTGTCGCGGGGCATGCGGGCGGCCTCGACGAACAGGATGTCGCCCCCGCGCGGGGTCCAGGCGAGGCCGACCGCGACGCCGGGGCGGCGGGTGCGCTCCTCGACCTCGGTCTCGAAGTGGTAGCGGGGCAGGCCCAGCAGGGCGCGCACGGTCTCGGGGTCGACCGTCATCCGGTCGCCCTCGCCGGTGGCGACGCGCTTGGCGTGCTTGCGGCACAGGCTGCCGATCTCGCGCTCGAGGTTTCTGACGCCCGCCTCGTGGGTGTACGAGGCGATGACCTCGCGCAGGCCGTCGCCGGTGAAGCGGATGCCGTCGCCGACCAGGCCGTGCGCCTCGAGCTGGCGCGGGACCAGGTAGCGCTTGGCGATCTCGACCTTCTCCTCCTCGGTGTAGCCCGACAGCTCGAGGACCTCCATGCGGTCGAGCAGCGGCTCGGGGATGGGCTCGAGCTGGTTGGCGGTGGTGATGAAGAGGGTCTTGGAGAGGTCGAAGGGGACGTCGAGGTAGTGGTCACGGAAGGTGTTGTTCTGCTCGGGGTCGAGCACCTCGAGCAGCGCCGAGGCCGGGTCGCCGCGGAAGTCGCGGCCGAGCTTGTCTATCTCGTCGAGCATGAAGACCGGGTTGTTGGTCTCGGCGCGGCGCATGCCCTGGATGATCTGACCCGGCAGCGCGCCGACGTAGGTGCGGCGGTGGCCGCGGATCTCGGCCTCGTCGTGCATGCCGCCCAGCGAGATGCGGACGAACTTGCGGCCCAGGGCGCGCGCGATGGAGCGGCCGAGGGAGGTCTTGCCGACGCCCGGCGGGCCCACGAAGCAGAGGATGGGGCCCTTGAGGTTCTGCTTGAGCTGGTAGACGGCCAGGTACTCGAGGATGCGCTCCTTGACGCGCTTGAGGCCATAGTGGTCCTCGTCGAGGATGTGCTCGGCCTTTCGCACGTCGACCGGGGTCTCGCTGTGCTTGGCCCAGGGCAGGGCGATGAGCCAGTCCAGGTACGATCGCGCGACCGTGTACTCGGCGGCGGCGGGGGGGATCTGGTCGAGGCGGCTCACCTCGCGGGCGGCGATCTTGGCGACCTCCTCGGGCATCTGGGCCTCTTCGACCTGGCGCTTGAGCTCCTCGGTGTCGCCGAGGCCCTCCTCGCCCTCGCCCAGCTCCTTCTTGATGGCGCGCAGCTGCTCGCGCAGGAACATCTCGCGCTGCGAGTTGGCGAGCTTCTCCTCGACGTCGGTCTGGATCTTGTTCTGGACGCGCTGGTTCTCGCGCTGCTTGACCAGCTCCTCGGTGAGGCGGCGCATGCGGGCGCGGACGTCCAGGGTCTCGAGCAGCTCCTGGCGCGCCTCGAGGTCGAGGGTGGGCAGGGTCGAGCAGACGAAGTCGGCGAGGCGCGAGCCCTCCTCGACGGAGCGGACCACCGGGACCAGCTCGCCGGACAGGGTGTTCGAGGACTCGACGATCTCCTGGAAGATCTCCTGGATGTTGCGCTTGAGGGCCAGGAACTCGGCGTCCTCCTGGTCCGGGGCCAGCTCGTCGAGGGGGACGACCCGGGCGGTCATGAAGGGCTCGCGCTGGACGTCCCACAGGATGCGGACGCGCTGGCGGCCCTCGACGAGGACGACGTGGGTGTCCTGCTCGCGCGGGAGCTTGGCGACCTTGAGGACGAGGGCGGCGGTGCCGGTGTGGTAGAGGTCCTCGAGGGTCGGCTCGTCGTCGGTGGCGGTGCGTTGGGCGACGGCGACGACGAGGTTGTGGTCGTCCTCGAGGCTCTCGAGGAGCTTGACGGAGCTGACGCGGCCGATGGTCAGCGGCAGGACCGAGTGCGGGAACAGCACCGTGTCCCGCAGGGGCAGCACGGGGAGGTCCATCTCGTGCGGGATGAGACGAGGGCTGAAGGCCATGGCGGGTCGTCCCGGGGAAGCCGGTAAGTCGGGGGCGTCGCCGCGCCGGGGGGCCAGGCGGTGACGGGCGATGGGGGGTGCGACGGGACCGGAGCGCCGCTCGCGACCGCGGGGCGGGCGAGAGGGAGGCGCGCAGAGGTCAGGGGGCGCTCGGGGGCCTGCGGGGGGGCCGCGCGGGGGAGGTCGTCCGCGGTGCGCGTCCGCGGGACCAGCATGGAGCGCGCGGCCTCGCGCCAGCAATCTTCGGGTCTCCCTCGGTGCAACAGGGTGGGGTGCGGATCCATGCCGGGGGGGGGAGCGTGGGCGTGGGGGCGGGGTGCGAGGACGAGGGTGGGGGGCAGGGTGCGAGGACGGGGGTGGGGGCCAGGTCCCGGTAGCCTCCGCTTCGGCCGGCCTCAAGGGCTTTGTCCCCCTTGGCCCGCCCTGACGGGCGGGCCAATTCCTCGCGGACGACAAAACCCGTGATCCCGGCCACCGCGGCGGCGGGGGGGCTGATACCGGCCCGGACGGGGGCCGTCCGGGCCGCTGCGCGTCCCGCACGCTCGAAGAGGTCGCGGGGTGCGGGGGGCAGGGGCGGTGCGGGGGTTCGGGCGCGCTGGTCGGGGCGCTGCCGCCCAGGGCAGAGGGCGGTGCAGGAACGACAATTAAACAGGCGCGCAATTAGTCGTCCCGGGACGGCGGGGACCCAGGTCGTCGTCCCGGGACGGCGGGGACCCAGGTCGTGGGGGGGGGCGGGCGGCGGCGCCCGGGGGGCGGCCGGGGGGG